>NZ_BAABBN010000004.1:595933-1126313 GCF_039537985.1 Litoribacillus peritrichatus | reverse complement strand
ACTGAGCCAAGGGCGTCGGATGTCGCTGTATGCCTTGCTCAGTATGCCGAACAGCCACAATCTGAGTGAGGTGACCACTGTGGTCATAACTGATTTCAATACCACTGGCCGGGTTTAAGTCAATGCGCGTAAGACGACCGGCACTGCTGTAAAACAGACGATGTTGATTGCCATGGATATCACTGACCCGATCCAACACCCAGGTACCATTGAGTCGAACGAACGTCCAATGGGTGTTGTCCGGTTTGACCAGCCTGAAGCGGCCACCTTCTTCATGGTGGAGCGCCAGCCCTTCGGAGAGCTGATAGCTGGTTTGGCCTTTCGGCACAGGCAGGAAAGGCAGCCTTCTGCCTTCCTCGTCAATAAGAAGCAGGGTTTCCAGTTCGGGGGTTTTCTGATTGAGCTTTTCTTTATCCGTCAGCTCTTCAAAGACTTCCACAAGCTGGATATGAAAGTTACTGCGCCACCCATGGCCAAGGCCGATGTTTTCCTGACATTGGCTGGAACGATAACTCCTGACCCAACGAATCGGCATGGGGCCATCCAGCTCAAAATCCAAAAGCTCCAAAATCTCTTCACCACTGGACATCGCCACCGGATCACTTTGGCAGATTTTATCTTTATTGGCCTGATCATTTTGGCCAGCAGCGTTGGTGCCAGTCTTGGCAGTCGCCTGAGATTCGGTGTTTGAACTATCAAGAGTTTCAGGATCTTCCGATGAAGCGGCCTGTCCGCCTTTAGATAAGGACGGTGATCGGACTACTGCTTTCTGAGTGTCGCCGGCGTGTTCAATTGTCGGTTCCACCGGAGGCTCAACGTACATGCTGATCTCGCCCTGAGCCAGCAGAGTCGCCAATTGCTGGCAAATCGCCTCTTGCGTGTATCGGGTATTGAGAGTCAATCGCAGATTTTGTCCCTGATTGGAACCAAACATCTCAAGCACATCAATCAAACCAGGCAAGTTTGTGTTCCGCGAGAACCCCACGAAACGGAGCAAATGGGAGTATGCCGACGAGACGTCGGTAAAGGTTCTTTGAGACCCTAAGTCACTACGCTTATCTTCCCGACAAAAGAAAAGATTTTCACCGTTACCTGCGTGTATTTTTATCATTTGGCTTGCATCCATGCCTTAATACTTCCTGATATGAACCTGGTAGACACTCGGTTCAAACTAATTATTCAAAGAACGAATAAACTCAACGATCGATCAAATTCCAAGTACTTGTTTTAAGGAATTTTTCATTTCAAATATTCTTTAATTTCAAATGACTTGCAAATCTCAAGAAACCTATTTATTTGAATCAGCTGTGCCACTGATATAAGGCAGCGGCACGATACAACTTATCTGATATTTCACACTGCAAGGTTGTACCTTCAATCCTTCCCAACTGATAGGATTCATAAATTTTCAGAAAACGATACAAGCCCCCTACTGAACCCAGCTCACCAGTAAAAACGCTGGTAAAATGTAATTCTGTCTCCTTCGTTAATACGGGAGCCAACACTTGATATTGATGTAGCCAGGCGTTAGTTAGGCGATCCTGTCCGTTATCAGGTAAATAAATTTGGTCTAAAGGCTGGCCTACTTTCTCAACCACGTTTCTAAACAACAATTCAACTGCTTGATCATGATGTAATGAGTCACTACCGGACGTTTTCAAATAAGCATCTGAACCAGACCAACAAACAGCTAAGCCCTTGTCTGAGCTGGTTATTCCCAAAATCATTGCGCCTTCGGAACCAACAACACCATCGCCCTGCTCATTAGACAAAATGCCTTGAGCCATCATATCGCCTAAAATAGCTCGGTCCCCTAAGCTATCGACCGAAACAAACCAAACCACCTGATCAGGGTTGCTTTGGAGCAGCTCTCTCGCGTAGGACAAAGCCATCACCAAAGAAGATCGCCCATAAGGAAAAATCTTACTCAGAGGATGACCAAACAGCTCCGTTTGCGTTTGAGCCAATCGTTGGCTCCATAAGGTAAGTGTATCTTCATCCTGAAACCCATACTGCGGCGTAATCAACAAAACAGGGTTATTGCCTATGGATACATCTAACTGCTCAAAGGCGTCTTGAATCAAGGCCAGACAGCGAGCACCTATGTCCTCAAACGCATCCAGGGGATAGCACAAGGCCGTTTTTGTCTCGCCATTCCCGACGCTTGTCTGTTCTGAGAAAACAGACACTGCATCTAACATCATCGCCAACTGAGGGTCCTGACTCATGCCCACAACCAATGCTTTATGTTGTACACAAAATCTCATGCTGAAATCCCACCCCATAATGAAATTTCTGATCTTAACGGTGTATGAGGGTTTTCAGTGGCCAGGCAAAAACTGGCATGCTTTCGCTGAATGGAGTTTCCGGTTAACCAGGTGTTTTCAATATTCAGAAGGGATCTTTCTTCGCCCGCCAACATTTTTGAAGGCCAACTATTAGAAGCAGAGTGGAACCAAGCGAGAATATCTTTCTCAAGCTGTTCACTGTCTACTGAGCTCCAGGCAACTTCACGTAATGGATGGAACAATTCATAGGGTAAAAGCGCGGATTGATCATCGCCAAGTTGAACGGCGAACCCTTCCAAAACGGACTCCCGCATCGACTCACTTGATAAGAATTCCGCCAGGAACGGAATGTACTGAGGGCTAGCGGAATGAGTCAGAGCAGAGATAACAAGCGAAGTCTCAATATCACTTCGGTTGGATAAGTCTTTGATCAGACTCTGAAATTCATTTTCGGTTATGAATGCTAAGAGCACAGCCAAAGACTCATCCGTAAGTTGATCATGCTCGATCAACTGAACCACCAAATTAGATGCGTTTTCGTCGTACCCCAAAAGTAACCGACTTAACCTGGCAGTGTTCTTTAAAGTATGCTCAACGTTCAGATTTGAAATCAAATCATTCAGGAAAGACAGCTGACCGACCTTTGCCGACTTGCCCAAGAACATAAGATAATTATGAAGGTGTTCAGCGTCTAACTGATAATAGACATCTTGTGAAACCTCAACATTGCACCTAAGAGCCAACTCAAACCCAACTCTGGTCGCACTGATTGAGTCGCTTAAAATCAACGCATCAACAAGCTTTTTACCCGAGTTAACGGATAAAGCCACACTCAGCTCGGCCAGATAAATGAGAAAATCCTGATCAATCGATTCTTCATTCTCAGAGGCAATATGTAACCATTCATCGCTTGAAGCAAATACTAAACTTAAAGATACAGAAGGTTTTTTCAAAGGAAGAAATCGTTTTAGCAAACGTAAAGAGTCGACTACACGACCGTCATGCTTCTTTAACTGACTCAACTTAGTCAGCTTCATTTGTTGCAAAAATAAGCGTTGCTGAAGTAAGGCTTCGCAATGCTCTTGTAGACTTTCCCTGTCTAACATCTAAAACTACCCAATGGTTACAGTAGGATTACCAAGTATGATTTTTCCACCATGGGCAGTGCTATCACCCATTCTTGCCGCTGGCTTTCCATTAATCTTTACGGTTCCGGAGCCAGCCGAAATTGTATCCGGTGGTCCCACACAAACCAATTTATCGCCCTGACGTGCGGCCGGTAAACCACCGATTAATACATTGCCCGAACCTGCAATGATAGGTCCGCCAACATGTGGCACTGGCCCTGTTGACCTAGGGCATACATGAAAGTGTGAAAGTGTTGCAGCTGGCATTCCCATTGATTAAACCTGTTTATTTACAAATTTATAATTAACTTATTGGAAAGTAATTTATCCCTTCCGTTTATCTTTAACTTTAAGCCCAAGGTCGTTAAGTTTTCTCGTTATAAGCTCTTTTTGAAAGTTACCCATATTTTTTAATTAATGTTACAGGAAGAACTTCGGGCTCACTCCCACCACTAATGCGTTTTTGATAGAGTTGAATATTTTCACTTAATATAAAGTCCATTAAAGGCCCTTTATCATCCTTCTCAAAACCTGATTTTAGCCAATAACATTATCAATAAGGAATTAAGCCTCTGAATCTGATAAAGATATTTCTGCTAATTTATCGCCATACTTAGTGCAAAAATTCGTGGACTACTTTTATTTTCAATCCACAGTTATTTGGTTTGATGTGGAATTTCACCACGACGAGCGCCTCCGGTTTTTAATGCAGCTCCACCTAGTGTTCTTGTGTTTGGAACAACTTATTTCACACTGACATCGATCTCATTATTTTCAACTTCAGATATTTCAACCCAACCCGCATCTTTCCAGTTTATGAATAAAATTAAATATTGATCCGCAGAAGGTGGTTTGAGTTCTGAACCTTTTGGACCAAGATTATAGAGTTTTCTTCCCGTCCTTTCAGAGTTGATGATTTTCGTGCCGCGCTCCAAAATTTCATTAATGAATTTTGGACTCAGGATATCGAGCAAAACGTAATCACTAGTATCACGGCCAAATAATTCCTCAAACACAAACTGCTCGATAAATGAAAGAGGAAGTCCATATTCCTCAATTTCAGTCTGTGCTGCTTTAGCCTTTTCAAGTAAAGAAAACATTACAATCCCTCGCTAATAATCATTCTACCTAAAAGGCTATCACCAGATTTCACTGCTTTTACATGTAAGTCGTCTATTTGATTTCTAATTTCTGGAGGAGTGGCCGTTCTACCATTAAGACGATTATACAAACCCTGTATCTCAGTATATTCATGATGGAATACAACTGAAGCACCTCTGTCAGTACTCAATAAGCTCTCCCTCACAAACACCGTAGGGTTTTCTTTCAGAAACATTCTATTGAAATCCAGTCTCTCATTTTCAAAAAATTCCACCTGCTTGTTATATGATGCCGAAGCATTACCGTGGTATTTATCGAATAAATGATCTGGCATGGATGTGTAATTAACCTTTAGGCCGCCCCCATGATCTACAATAATTCTGTTAGAACTTATAATCTCGTAGTCAACCAAGTTTCCGTTGAACGAACCACGATCTTCAACAAAATTGATCATATCTTCAAGAGACCTCGAACCATTTGCATTAGGAGTAAACAAACCTCTTAATTCAGTAATATGAGGGATTTCACCTCGAGAAGCAGCTCCAGAAAGATTAACTTTGTTTGGAACAACAGGTGAATCAAAAAGCGAATTAGATACAGGCGGTAACTCCATACCCTCATCACCCACCGATTCGGCCTCTCGGCTTCTTCTTGGCTTGATAACCGGTTTAGCTGGAGGCAGGCTTGAAGAAGTTGACGCACTTGCAGCCATAGGCGCATCTGAACCAATGTGCGTCGGAGCATTGTCCAATAAAGCGCTTCGCAACCGCCAAACTTTTAACTCACCTGATTTCAGCATTTGGGTTAACAGAGTTAACACATCCCAATCAGTTCTGATTCTAAGCTGATGACAATATGGGCGGGCATAAATATACAGCTGCCGTAAAACATTACCTGATGTTCCAACAGGACACAGCTCCTGCAGGAATAGTCGACCATAGTAAGTGTCAGATACAAAGGTCAAATTCGATGGGTTAATTTCAATAGCTGAGTCGTACTGGTGGCAAAACAGATAATGGTTACCCATAACATCTGCTAGTTCGAGTCCTTTCTGGTCAGGCATTTCCATGACGTCGTCCTTATTTGATGGCTAGTTAATAGCCACCGTGCCGCCTTTAATTGTGACCTGAGAGCCTTTGACAGCCGTTTGAGCACCTTCAACCGTAACATTCTTTCCTTTGATTGAAATGGTGCCATCGCTTTTCATAGTGATTGAAGCACCACCTGTTTTGAGACTGATTTCCTGGCCTGCATCAATGGTTAACTTCTTAGCAATTTTCAGAGTATCCGACCCATCAATTTTGCTATTTCTGTCTTTGGCAATTGTTACTGTGTCGTTATTATCTATTGTGGTAGTTCGGTCATTCCCTACCCAGTCGATTTGGTCATTCTCAACGTTTAAGTGATGATCTTTTTCGGCATGAAGCATGACAAGTTCTTTACCTTTGTCATCTTCAAAACGTAATTCATTAAAATTCGCATCAGATCCTGTTTTTGTAGATCTGGTCTTAATACCACTTTGTGTTTTGTTGGCAGGCAGGTCGTATGGAGGCATTAAATCTGCGTTGTATACCGCACCAATAATAATGGGTTGATCCGGATCACCGTTCAAAAACTCAACCAACACTTCTTGACCAACTCTCGGGAAGAAAAAAGCTCCCCAACGTTTACCCGCCCAAGTTTGGCTCACACGAATCCAGCAGGAACTTTTACTGTCTTTTTTACCTTCACGATCCCAATGAAACTGGACCTTAACTCGGCCGTATTTATCGATGTGTATTTCATCACCACTTTCGCCAGTAACAACCGCTGTTTGAACACCGTGAATAATAGGCTTTGGTAGAGAAGGAGCAGGACGATAAGCCACATCCTTGGGGACACACTGAAAGCTATTGGTAATAGACTGTTCAGCACCTTGATTAGCCCCAGTTTGGTTGGCTACAGTAGCTGAAAGTATAACCTTAGTCAGTAAGTACCCTTTACCAATTTCACTTTTATCTTCATGATCTAAAAACTCGAATGTTCTTCCCGGTATAAAAGACCGACAGTTACTTGCACCAAGTCGTGTTTGAACATCTTTTTGCAGCCCTTCCAGGCGCACATTTGCGATAGCTTGTGACCGATCGCTGAATTCACTTTCCGCCTCATACTCAAAGACTTCGTAATTAGCTTGATTTGAAATTAGTGACCCGTCTGCTCGACTTGCTTCTGGTAGCGCTTGGGGCTTTTCAAGGTCGTAACCTTTGTGGGTGTACTTTCCTGGTGTAATATTAAGACCCGCATTCCACAAACTAATATGGGACTCTGCGAGACTTCCTGAAAAGTGTTTGACTTTATTCTCATCGCAGGGCTCATACGCAGAAACATCATCTGCCAGCACTAACGAATGTTTATCATTGGCATGCTCAAAGAAGTAAAAAATACCTTCTTGTTCTAACAGCCGAGAAACAAAATCCCAATCAGACTCTTCGTACTGAACACAGTACTCATAGGGAGGATACGTATTTTTTAGTTTGTCTATAAACTTGACACTATGTTCGCCAAATAGCTTGGAAACAATGTCTTTAACAGTTAGGTTTTGAAAAATTCTGGAGTTAACTCGGTGCAGCATTAGCCAAGATGTAGGCACCACCGTAGCAGCATAATCTCGATAAAGATTACCTTCCGCTTCATTCGGGGTTCTTTGCCCCAACGAACGTAACTCACTAACAATGCCATTAAAAAAGCGTTCAACCACTGCGCCATCTTGATTCATCAATAACGAAACAGTAACAGACTTCCCAATGAGTGCTTTCGGATCAATTTCAACACCATTGGTATACATCACAACTTCATGCCGAAAAAGCTGAGAGATACACTCAAACGAATTAAAACTCGTCAAATAAAAAGTATCTTTGCCTAACGGCGTAGTGATTTTGATGGTATTCGCATCTTGTGTGGCTTTAAGCATCCATTCGCCTCTACTTCATTACCGATGATGAACGGGTCTCCCGAAATCCTATCGCTTGATGTTCCGATCATAGAAATTTTAAGATCTGGCGTCAGAACGACGCCAGATAAGATACAGCAAGAATTACATCTGCTGACCTTTAACACCGCTGTAACCGTAAACCAATGGCGCAGAAACGTTGTTCTTGTCATCAGTTGGAGTCACAGTCATCATCAACTCTGTGTAGCTGATAGTGATAGTTTCGATAGGACGATCGCCCTGAACAGACATCTGGTAGCTGCTTACCATAGCGTCAGTTAACTCGATCTTCATGATTTCTTCGACCTTGTCACCTTGCTTAGTGATGTGGAATACAGCTTTCTTACCTTTACCGATAGTCGCTTCCTTGAAAAGATCCGGAGAAGCTTTGTCCTGTAGCTTAGTGATAACGATATCACTTAGGCGAGTAGAACTTGCTTCACGGTCTTGAGCTGTACCAGTAAATGATGAAAGTTCACGGTGAGACCCCCAATCCATGGATAGAAGAGTAATTAGATCTTTAAACTCCTCAGCAGTCGTTTCACCTTTAATACCTTCATAGTTCAAGTACGTATTTGATTGCATGCTATGCTCCTTATGCATATATTTTTTTGGTCTGTTTTGACCAGGTTATGAGCCTGCCAATACTACCAGCAGACATAAAAATTCCGTTTTCGAAAACCTATAGATCGCCAACTAAGTCCTTGAACCAGTTAACATTTTATAGAATTCCTTTTCCAAAATTAAACTGCATTCCTGGCAGTTCTAAATTCATGACCGACTCAATCTTGATGATTCGGAGTATATAGTTACGAGTTAACTCCGCAACACCTAAGATGCACCAAAAGTCACTTATGTGAGGTCATACACAAAATCATTATTTTCAATTGTGACGGAGGCCTCATTCAGTGGCTTCATCTCAGCAATTCTTCCTAGAACCTTAATTGATAATTCTGGTAATAACTGATTTTGTAAAATGTTGTGAATCGTACGAGCACCCGAATCTGCGTCCGTACACTGTTCGACAATCTTACTGATAACCTCATCTGAATAAGAGAATTTCATCTTATAATTCTTATCTAAACGCTTCACAACACGCTTCAACTGGAGGTTAGCAATCAAAGACAGCTTCTCCTCATCAAGCGGTAAATATGGAATTACATTCAAACGGCCTAAGAACGCAGGCTTAAATACTTCAAGCAAGTCAGGTTTAAGTGCTTTCGCCAGCCCTGCAGGAGATGGTGCCGTATCAGGGTCTTCAAACAACCTCATGGTCGTATCTGTGCCAACATTGGAAGTCATTATTATGATGGTATTTCGGAAGTCGATGTCTCGGCCCTCCCCGTCTTTGATGGTTCCTTTATCAAACACCTGATAAAAAATATCCTGCACACCTGGGTGCGCTTTTTCCATCTCATCGAGCAATACAACACTGTATGGTTTACGACGAACGGCTTCCGTCAAAACACCGCCTTCGCCATACCCCACATAACCAGGAGGAGAACCCAACAGTAATGACACCTTATGCTCTTCTTTAAATTCGGACATATTAATGACAGTAACACTGTCTTCACTGCCGTAAACTTGCTCAGCAATGGCTAATGCAGTTTCAGTTTTACCCACACCACTTGGCCCGGTCAGTAAAAACACGCCATTGGGACGATTTTCATCCCCTAAATGGGCTCTCGATGTCTGAACAGTTTTGGTAATCAATTCCAAAGCATGAGACTGACCGATAACACGTTTTTCAAGATGAGACTGTAATGAAAGCACTGTTTCAATTTCATCCGCCTGCATTCTTCCCAATGGAATACCCGTCCAGTCGGACACCACTTCAGCCACCAAAGTATCTGTTACTTGCCAATGAACCATAGGCTCAGCCTGAGCGGATAATTCAGATCTTATTTCTGTCAGACGACTCATCAGTGAGTCAACCGACTCTACATCCTCTGCCTGTAACTCAGCTGCAATACTCTGAGCTTCCTCAACCAACGCCTTTTCACTGTTCCAACGCTGTGTAAGTGCTTCAAGTTCAATTTCAGCGGAGGCAAATGCACTCTCTAGCTCGTCCAGCTTTTCAGCATGATCATCCCCAATTTTTTGCTCTCGTTTGAGGACATCAATCTCAGCGGTGATTTGTTGTAATGTTCTTTGCTTATCTTCAACCAGCCCTGGTGTTGCATCCTGACTCATGGCAACACGAGCACATGCCGTATCCAAAAGACCAACCGCCTTATCCGGAAGTTGACGCCCGTTGATATAGCGATCAGACAAAGAGACTGCTGCCTGTAATGCCTGATCAGAAATAGCAACGGCATGATGATTTTCCATCACAGGAAGCAAACCGCGCATCATGACCACCGCTTTTTCCGGTGAAGGCTCTTCTACTTTTACAACCTGAAAACGTCGTGTTAATGCAGCATCTTTTTCAAAGTATTTCTTGTACTCTGCCCATGTTGTCGCAGCAATGGTACGAAGTTCACCTCTTGCCAATGCTGGCTTCAACAAGTTCGCGGCATCATTTTGACCTGCTTGGCCACCACTGCCAATCATGGTATGCGCTTCGTCAATGAACAAAATAATCGGCACTGGCGAACTGGACACTTCGTTAATTACTTGTTTGAGACGGTTTTCGAACTCACCTTTCATGCCCGCACCAGCCTGAAGCAGCGCCAAATCAAGTACTTTGATTGCTACATTTTTTAGCTTGTCTGGCACATCCCCTTGCGAAATTCGTAATGCCAATCCCTCAACCACCGCTGTTTTACCAACACCAGCTTCACCTGTAAGAATCGGGTTGTTTTGTCTTCTGCGTGTAAGAATGTCAGCCATCTGACGAATTTCATTATCACGACCAAGTATAGGGTCTATTTTCCCTTCCTTTGCCTGAGCAGTAAGATCAATGGTAAATTGATCCAACGCACCCGATTTACCAGAAGAAACTGCCGTTTTCGGCGCAACGGTGGAACCCTGCTCATCAGAGTCTTTCTGCAGGTTTGGCCACGCCTGTAATAGCTGGTCAGGGTCAATTTTTTCTAATTGACGAGAACGACGAGACACCCAGACAGACAAGGTTTCGTCTTTCAACAAGGTATACAAAAGATACGCAGATCGAATCTGATCATCACCAAAAGCAATACTGGTGTTCAACCAAGTTTGCTTCAACAAGTTGATAACCTGCATCGAAATACTTGGCAACGTGTTATTACCGGACTTTAATGATTCCAAAGCACCTTGAAGTTCGGAAATGAGTTCATCCTGATTAACTTCAAAAGAACCACAAATGATTCTTAAATCCCCTAAGTCTTTGTCAAACATAGCCGACAACCAATGATCTATTTCAACGGTGTAGTGGCTTCTGGATTGACACAAAGCAGTGGCTGCTTCCAGAGATTCACGGCAAGGTGAGTTCAGCCTTTGAACCAGGCTTTTAAGCGTTGTCGTTGTCATTACTGCGTCCCTTCTTTGACTATTTACCCTCTATTTGATTCTCAAATAGACATATACTGTTGATTATTAATCGGGCGATTTGCCAATCGCGCTGATTGCCCTAAAGATGATTTCCCAACACTCAGCTCGGCGTTCGGAAGATCGTTTAATTTCGCTCTAACTTCCAGTTTCACTTCTAATCCATTATCAACATAGCTCTCAATGAGCATTTTCAGTTTTCGGTATCTTGGTGATCCCGGAAGTAAATTTTTAACCTGTTCAGACTCACTAGGAGATACAATCACTTTAATACCGGAAGAAATGTCCCAAATTCTTGAGCCTACAGTGGCTTCACAGCCTAATCTCGCATATTGCCCCTCGGGTTCATCACGAGACGCAAGCCTTGTTTGGTCCGCAGGCGCCAGTTTCACCCACTTACCTTGCAGCTCCTCAACGACAACCGGGCAATCAAGAAAATCCAACAACAAACAGCGGAGGCCTTCAGCAGAACGATTGGCTTTATTAAGCAACCCACCATAATAAATGTGCAAGCTCTCCGTAGAGCCAGTCAGAGCAATAAGTGCTTTGCTGAATGGATCGGTTAGCCCTTTTCCGCCCCGCTCATAGTGGGTCGCCATCCGGTACTTTTTCCAGGCCCGGTAATTAAGAGAGATCAGGCGATGATTGAATAAATCAAAGAAGTCTCGCATCGCCGTATCGCGATTCTTAATGCACTTTAAAATAAGTTCACTGTAATGCCTTGGAAGTACACCACTTGGCCCGGTCAGCCCCATAAAACTGACATGCATATCTACCGAAGTAAGTCCGTCTGCTTCAGAACGAACTTCCGCCTTACTGATCGGACGGCCAGGAAAACCAAGGTGCTGCTCACTTTTAAAACGAACAATTTCTTTATCCGGGAAACTGTCAGTACCGACAAACAACCACTCTTTGTCTTCCAACGTGAGTTGTCGCTCTATCTGATAAACCGCCTGATAAAAATCAAACTCGGAAGGCTCATCCAGTAACAAATCGAGGCTCATAGCAAGGGTCTCCGCCCTACGCGAGCATTCCACTGATGGTAAGGACGATCTTGCCCCCTGAACTTAACCGTGAGTCGTGTAAAGCTGTTAATCGCTGCGTACTGAGAGAAAAACGCATCTAAAATGCAGGAGAAAAAATAAATTCCACTGCCTGCGAATGCAGACTCAGTAAACTCAATGAAAATATTACTTCCGCTGCAAATTGCGACTCGGCCATCTTGATTTACTCTTGCCGATCCCGGCGTTATCGATAAACCACAAATACCATCAATAAGTGCTTTATTTTCAGGAGAGCACTTAAAGTCGTACAATCTAAGCGTCTCTTTCAATCGCTGTAATGCATCATCCCCGGTGAAGTGGTTCAAACTTAAATGATTCACTAACTGCCAACGAGTATTTTCATGCAATGCAGGCCGAACCGAGTTTGTCGGGGCCGTTAAACAGCGAACTTCTTTAATAAGATCCGCATGTTCTTTAACGCCCATCTTGGGTTCTCCCCCACCGAACGGCAAATGAGAAGGCAAGTTACGATTACTGCACAATGCCCGAGTCTGTAACACCCAGTTTTTCTCTTGCTCCTGAATGCTTGCGCCTTTGAACTTTCGGTCTACTACGGATAAATACAGCTCAGTACCGGATTCCGAATGACCTCCGGCCCAATCAGCAAACTCGCGCCGGCTATGCCAGAAAACATCATCTTGCTCCAGGTAGCTAGGATGCCCTTGCGCGTAAAACGGGTTTAACTTGATTTTTTCACCATGAGCATCGAAAGCATTTACTTCTTTAATGGCAATGACTTCACATATGTCTGCATCTTGATATTGAGGTGCTAGACGATATTCGTACTGAGATGTCTCCAGTCGAACAGGCTCCATGCTTTGTTCAAACAAATTAATGATAGGTGTGCAACCCAGCAGCAAGTTATCTGCGGTTACATGATGCTCCAGCTCTTCAGAGCCTTCAGCAAGGTATAAATAAATATCGAGTTTATCTTCAACACCAACCCAGGCAGGGTCCAGATCACTCAGTTCAAAAAACAAAAATTTCTCAGGAAAAAGAAATTGCTCAGCCAATAACCGATAGCCAGGCACACTTCTTTTAGAATAAGGCAACACCTGATGCTCATCATCAAACCCAACCGCCTTAATGTGACGCGGCAAAAGCGTTCTGATGTTTTCTGGCTGTCCTGTCGGCGCAATGCCAATTTCAAGGGTATGACGACAAATTAACTCATACAGAGAATACACCTGGTGAGTCTGACCGTTGATGTAAAAACGCAAGGAATCCAGACCCAGCTCACCAAACTCCGTGTTATCAAATTCACAAGCAAGTGTTAGCTTGATAACCGCTCTTGCCGGAGTCAAGCTTTTGGGTTTTGGGGCATTAAACGGTGCATTCTTAAATTCTGCACTCGCCACTTCCACAGGCCATAACTTGGTTTCATAACAAGTTTCAAAAGTACAAGGTTTCAGCCCCTTCACCTGAGTTTCAATTTGACTGCCCTTCGGTAATTTATAGCCATCAGTCGACAGGTTTTGAGTAGTCATTTTCACCACAGACATCGAAGGAATCGGAGCTTGATAATCAGGATACATTTGTCCCAATAACGCATCCGTCATCTCAGGAAAACTATCATCCAGCTTCTGACGTATCTGAGCGGTAAGCAAAGAAAATGACTCAACCAAACGAGAAACATGCGGATCTTCAATGTTCTCATCGCTGATTCTTAGGCGTCCGGCAATTTTGGGGTATTGTTCGGCAAACTCAGCCCCCATCCGTCGAATGTAGGTCAACTCTCTGTTGTAGTACTTTAAAAATTCGTCATTCATATCAGAGAATCCCTTACTTTCAATCCTAAATGAACAGGCTCAATTTCGGAATCGAACGTGATCGGTTCCGGAATTGGGTCCGCATACAGCAAAGCATCTATTCGTATTTTTAAAATTCGATCCAGTGGCTGCTCTTCATCAAGCAGAGTGACATCCACATCAATGAAGCGCGGCTCAAACTGACGGATAGTTTGTTCGATTCGATAACACAAAGCCTGCCTGCCATCTAAAGAATCCATAGCCATACTGGAAAAGTCAGGCAAACCATAATTCAAAAGACTAAGGTCTAGCTCGGAATACGCCTCAGGCCAAACGTGCCACTGGACTTTCGAGTTCAACAGGTTCTCTAGATCCCTGCGAACACTCTGCCGAAGCTTCTTAATATCAGCACCTCTCCTGGCTCTTGGAGAATCACTGAATCCCGGCGACTCATCGATGAGTCGGTCCAGGATTGACATTTGAAGCGGCTGTTTCTTATCCACGTACGACCTAACCTATAAAACTAAGCAATTTCTTCTTGTTCTTCAGTCACTTCAACAGCAGAGATACTACGAACATCCGCTATAGAAATTGCCTGATCACCGACCAACCACATTTTCTGTCCCAGTCCGGTAAATAACTGGGGCGCTAATTCATTCCAATCGCTTTCACGGCCCAAGCGTTCAGCTTCGGTAGTACTTTCTGTATAAACGATAGGAAGAAAAGCTTCGCCACTTGGGCCATTCTTGATGCTCACTTCGATTCGACGAAGCACCATCTCAATCATAGATTCAGGCTGCTTTAATTCGAGGAATTCGATGTCTGAGAATTTCGCCAAATAATATTTACCGTCCGTGCCGAAAAGCTCGATAAAACCGCCCAGGCTGTCATCCAAATCACGAACGTCTGTTTGAGTTTCGCCATTAATTTGAATGGCAGTAGGTTCACGCAATGCTTCCAGTTGACCTGCCAGCTTTTCAGCTTCAGCAAAGTCATTCGCTTTTAAAGCTAAACGAAGGTTCAGCAACGTTTCTAACTGAGAATCCGCCTCAAAGAAAATTGACGCGCTGTCTCCGCCATTATAAAAATCAATACGTGACTGCATGGCACGAATCAACTGACGAAGATTGACTGCGCCCACTAAGAAATCCGGGTTCTGACGAACCATCATGTCCAGTTGATTATCTGCTTTTTCGAGATCACCCTTAATGCACAATAGTTCGATGTAAGCCGCTCTCTGGTCAGTATTCAAAGGATCGTCTTTCAACTTTGCTTCTAAAACATCACAAGCCTCAGCAAGACTACCTTGTTGGATAAGTTCCTTTATGTTTTTCATGATTTTCCTTAAATTGTTGACTGATACTTAGGCGTCAATTCTGTAACAAGTTTGATACTCGAAACCATTTGATCTAATTGAAAATGGGGTTGCAGCTGTATGACTGAATAATAACGTCCTGGCTGCCCGCGAATTTCCCGGACCTGTATCCGACCTTCGTGTAACGGATATCTGGCTCTGACTTCTTCTGAAGCACTGTCGGAAGCGGTGGTATATCCATGTAACCACGTTTGCAGCTCACGCTCACAAGATTGTGCAGACTGGAAACTGCCTACCTTCTCTCTTCCAATCACCTTAATGTAATGTGCGAACCGGGATACGCACATAATGTACTGCAGCATCGAAGATAAACGGGCATTCACATTAGCCACAGCTTTATCAAATACAGGAGGTTGCTGCACCGATGCATTACTGAAATAAGCGCAATATTCTGAATACGGAACGGAGGATAAAGGAATAAAACCGTTGTCTGAAAGTTCAGACTCTAGCCGGTCACCCACTAATACATTGACAGAGGGCTTGCTGTCTTGCTGGTATTTGGTGGTTTCTTTCTGGCTAACAGGTAAATCAGTAACAATTCCATGATTATATTGCCCCGCCTTCAAACCTCGTATCTGACCAAACCAACCGGATTCGGTAAAAGCACGTACAAGTACCGAGGCAAAAGCGTACGCCGAATTTCCCCAGAGGTAATCGGTTTCTGGTTTTGCCAGCTTTTCTTTAAAAATGAACCCTTCTTTTCTGGAACCGTTATCCAGATAAGGCGATCGCATCAATATTTGCGGTACGGCAATGCCCAGAAACTTAGAGTCTTCCATGTTTCTCAGTGCTCGCCACTTAATGTATTCAACCTGCTGAAAGTGGTTCGTGATATCTGAGACCTGACCCAGTTCAGAGAAATGATCCACGCCAAATAAAGACGGATCTGCAGAAGTAACAAAAGGGGCAAATGCTGCCGCAGATGTTCTGGCGATGTCTTTAAGAATGTCCATATCATTCGAAGCCACACCAGGACGCGCCCGGTGAGTAACTTGATAATCACCCACCAATAGGCCAAAAGGTTCGCCGCCGGCTATATCAAATTCACTGCCATACACCAGCTTAAAAAATTCACTCTGATCAAAGTCGATCGCACGGCTGATGTCTTTACTCAATTCACGCCAGGATAACGGCAAAAGCTTTAACTTAACCTTTTGTTCACGGTCATGGGCTTCAGTTTGCTCTGATAAATAGAGAACCCCTCGCCAACTGGCTTCGAGTTTCTGAAATTCTTTATGATGGATAATCTCATTAACCTGCTGATTAATCAGTCGATCAATGTCAGCGATTGCACGAGAAATTAACGGTAAGATGGTTTCTTTTGAACGAGCCGATTCGTCAAGCTCAATGTATTCCAGCCAGTATAGTAAGGCGCTTACTGATTGCTTCTCACCCAGAAAACGCTCTAATTTGTTTGTATTTGCATAACGAGGCAAGCCATGTTTTTTTGGCTTGGTATCAGGATCGAAACATTCGTCCTGAAATACATCCCCACTCACAAAATTAAAAGCGTTCAACATTACTTAAGACTTATCCTTGTCCTTTATAACAAACACTGCGTTCAAACCAACTTCGAGATTGAATCCAGATTCATTACAAACACCAAATTCATTTTGGTGACATTCTGATGTCAAAGCATCAGGGACCTCTGTACGTACAGTGAAATAAGGATTTCAAATCGGACAGAGAGTTTGGTATTCAGGATGTTTACGGGCCGAACAATTGACCCGTAAACAGCATCAGCGATAAAACTAGCCGCCGATTTCTGGAATTTTAGCTACCAAACGCAATGAGGTAGTTAACTCTTCCATTTGTAACCATGGGCGTAACCAAGCAACAGCGTTGTAAGAACCAGGCGAACCCGGAATTTCTTTAACTTGCACTTTGGCGTCGGCCAGTGGGTATTTAGCACGAATTTCCTGACCACCGCCTTCAGAAGCATTCACATAGCTTAAGATCCAACGATTCAACCAGGATTCAACATCTTCTGCTTCCATGAAGCTACCAATCTTGTCTCTTGCCATTACTTTCAAGTAATGCGCAAAACGACTCGTTGCCATCAAGTAAGGCAAACGGGAAGAAATAGCCGCGTTCGCTGTCGCCTCAGGAGAGTCGTACTGTCTAGGTTTTTGCGTCGTCTGAGCACCAAAGAACACAGCATAATCTGTATTTTTATAATGACACAAAGGAAGGAAACCAAGCTTACCAAGTTCTGCTTCACGACGGTCTGTAATGCCAATTTCAGTCGGACACTTCAGATCCGGGTCACCATCATCACTTGTAAAGATATGGCTAGGCAAGTTATCGACTCGACCGCCACCTTCAGCACCACGAATAGCAGTACAGAAGCCATACTTGGAATAGGCATCTGTCATTCGGGCACCCATCACATAGGATGCATTCATCCAGCAGTAATCCGAGTGATCTGCAGTTATAGACACCTGAGTTTTCTCATCAACTTCAAACTCTTCAAAACCAAACTCTTCCACTGGCATAGTGGCTGAACCATAAGGTAAGCGAGCAAGTACGCGAGGCATAGTCAAGGTGACGAAGCGGGAATCATCGCTCTCACGGAACGAACGCCATTTAGTGTACTCAAGCGACTCAAATACTTTTTCAAGATCACGAGGCTTAGACAATTCAGTCCACTCATCAAAACCGAATAAAGCAGGCGATGATGCAGAAATAAACGGACAGAAGCCAGATGCAGCAACATTAGACATGTTGGTCAATGTTTCAATGTCTTCCGGGTGATTTGTGAACTCATAATCCCCGATCAGAGTGCCATATGGTTCGCCACCTGGGGTGCCGAATTCAGACTCATAAACCTTCTTAAAGACCTGGCTCTGATCGAATTCAACCGCTTTACTCAGATCTTTATACAATTCTTTCTTACTCAGACTGATCATTCGGATTTTAAGAGACGCATTTGTCTCTGAATTCATTACCAAATGATTCAGACCACGCCAGCTGCCTTCTAACTTTTGAAATTCAGGCGCGTGCATAACTTCTGACAACTGGTCAGAGATCAGCCGATCAATCTTACTGATAGCATCATTAAAAGTAACAGAAAGATTCTTGTTCCAAGAAACTGTACCGTTTAATGCTTCTTCAGTCAGTGTACGCAACAGCTCTTCTGCGCGTGAGTTTTCTGTTTGTTTGGTTGCACCAATCGCCTGCTCCAAAAGTGAGGAGGCTTCTTCTGTGCTTGCATCAAGAGTATCTGCTACTGCTTCCGTGCTCATATTAGTTTTCCTCTACGCTTAGGTCGTTAGCCAATTGTTGCAAATCGTCCGTGTTATTCAGTACACGCTCCAGAATATCTTCCAGATCTTCAGAGCGATCAACTTTAGTCATTAAGTCACGCAACTTGTTACGTGTCGCCATTAGCTTGTCCAGTGGCTCAATCTGCTTAACAATCGCTGCAGGCTCAAAATCCTGCATGGACTTAAATTCCAGATCCACAGCAAACTGACTATTATCACCCGCCAGCTTATTCGTTACATTGAATGTCAACTTAGGATTCATGCGCTTAAGTACATCATCGAAATTGTCCCGATCAATCTGCACAAAACGTCTTTCTTTCAGAGGCTTAAGCGACTCAGTGTTCTGACCTGCGAAATCACCCATTACACCGACAACAAAAGGCAACTCTTTCTTAACCGCTGCGCCTTCAGTTTCTACGTCATATGTAATGTGAACTCTAGGCTTACGAACCCGAGATAATTTATTGTGAATACTTTCCATATTGATCTCCTTTCAATAAACGCTTAAATCCTTTTAAGTTAAGAAATTAAGCTTGTTTTTCTAATCCCCAACCGGAATTCCGGTCAGACGAAAATAGTTATTTCTGGAATTACCGTCTTCTATCAACTCTTGCAAAAGTTCTGGAAGCTCAAGACCACTCCATCGAACCACCTGATCAATCGCATAAGGCATCGGCGAATGGGGTTCTGTTTTTCGGAAAAACTCAGACACCTCCTCCAGCATTCGAACGGCTTGCTCTCGGGTTTCCAGTTTCTTAGGTATCTTTTGCTCAACGGCTTGAGAGTCACCGGACGGTAACGCCTGTTCATCAGACTCATCGGTGCTTTCAACAGACGCACTCGCCTGATCAATGATGTCACCCGCCAGATACCGAATAGCCTCATGGCACTTTGCCAGACTCTTAGTGATGGTGCTTGTCGGTTGAGGTACGCCACCCATTGCAGCATCCATCACATCCGAAAGTAATCTAAACTCTTCGATTGCGCTATCAAGCTCTGCCATCAACGAGACATAAAAACCGGAAGGCGTAGTTTTTACTGCATTCTCTATTTGCTCAAGTGAAGCAATGCCTGAATCGGCTTTCTGCCTTTGCTTATCCTCGTCCAACAAGGCAATTTCAGCCGCTCTGCTGTACTGCCAGGTTGCGAAAGATTCTTCACCGTTAAATTCTGTAATCGGGATACTCACGATAGGCGTAATCAGCGAGCCTTCGCCCTCATAACCATTCAGGCCAATCAAGGGAGCAATACGGGTTTCAAGCCCATCTTCGTCGGGCAGTGGATACAAAGCATCCCAGTATTTATCAATTAATTCTCTCGCCAAACGGAAACCTACAGCCAGGCCAGCAAAGCCTTGAATGCGACACAGAGCTTCAATCAGCCAAGCCACATATTCCAAATCTTTACCTTCTGAGGCGAGCGCTTCAGGCACTTGCTCATAGATAGGACGCCAGTCGTTGACCAGAGCCTGCATGGAATCATCATCCACCAAAGATGCTCGCTCATTTGCACGAGCCTGACTACGGGAATCTTTTAAAGTGAAATAACGAGAAGTCGGAGAGATATCTTCCCTGGGGTCTACCCCAACAGGAGATTCTTCAGAGATTGGTGCAATTAAAGCACTTATGTCGAGTAGTTCTTCGTATTCCATTACATTCACCTAATAATAAAACATTGCTTCCTGCAATGAATCGCCGATATTAAGCGAATGAATCTAAATTACAATCGAAGGTGCCCCGTCTTAAAGTGTTTTATTCAAAACTGGGATGGTCTTCTCAGTTTCATTGTTAGCCAATTCATCTTCTTGTAAGCCTTTTACCTCAACAATAACGTAAGTTACATTGTCTCTGGCACCGGATACGAGGGTTGAATGCAGCAATGCCATACCCGCCTCCATAACGTCGGCTTCCTGCAGATAACGCTTGATCTCCACATCCGGAATTTCTTTATTCAAACCATCCGTACAAAGCAGAAAAATATCGCCAGGAGAGCACTCACCACTGATAACATCGACTTCTACATCAGTATCAACGCCAATTGCCCGAGTAATAACATTTGCACATTCGTGGTGCTCAGCCTCCTCTTCTGTCAGCAACCCCTGCTCAACCATTTCAGTTACCTGGCTGTGATCACGGGTAGTTTGCTTAAGAAATTCATTTCTTAAAATATACCCTCGGCTGTCCCCGACCCACAAAAGATGAAACTGTGTTTTTTCTAAAAAGAGAACAACCACCGTTGTACCAGCAGTATTGCCTTCTAATTGATCTCGGCTGTATCGCTGTAGAGACGCATTGGCTTCCTGAAGCGTTTCAATGAGCAATTCTTTCGTTACTACGCCATCTCTAACACTTAATACTGCTGTTTTAACCGCATCAACCACCAACTGACTTGCTACGTCACCAGCAGCATGACCACCCATTCCATCTGCAACCGCCCAAATCCCAAGTTCAGGCAACTCTAAACAAGCATCTTCGTTCACTTGTCGAATCAACCCAACGTGCGTTTGCGCATGAGAAACTACCTGCATAACCAATCTACTTCCCTATATCTTGTTATATTCAGCAAATAATCTGCTTTCTCTGCCATCCCCACTGATCCCAGTTACCATCCAACATGGCACTGAATTGACTGACCTGTGGCAAACCGTCCGTGACTACCAAACATGGTGCAACTTCTTCTGAGCCCTGTGTCCACCAGAGACAATAACGACCAAACTGATCACAATAGCTCTGATGTAACAAACCTAAAGGCGTTAGATCCTCTTCCTTAGCCGACTCGATGATTTGGCCTCTTACCGAACGCTCACTTCGAGCCACCGATGCAGTCATTGCCGAAGCATCGGGCCAAGGAAGATCCTCTTTTTTCAACATCTCAAACCAGGACTCAAGATAGAAATCATCCTCCAGGCTTGCCAGAATCCAAGGCTCCAGCACATCAGACCATGCTTGGTTAGCCCACATCTGAACTGGGGTTTGAGCGACTTCTTTTACCATCGCAAACGGGAAATGACGCCCAACCTGGTCCACACTCGGAATAAAGGTTCCTGCCATTGCAGAATCCCCACACACCCGGCTAGACAACGCAAAATGCCAGATCGGGCTGGTTAAATAACGATCCAGCCAAGCATTGCCCAATTGTTCGCGACTGACTGCAAGCACCGCCTGCAGCCACTCATTCCAACTCTCGAGAAAACCAAGAGGCAAACCTTGAGATAAGAAGTCTCCTCGGGTGGGTATTTTCCCACAGATACCAACCCCTGAGTTTATAGCGACATCGGACATCTGAACTTCTCCAACTCTTTGTTCCAGAAAGGACTTATCACACTGTTCGGTTGAAGCTCAATACGAGCATTATTTCCCTGAAGCGCTAAGTGCAAAATCTTATCTTTCTTGGTTTTCGGCCTGTTTTTAGCCGCATCATCCAACAAGCGGAACCACGACCAAGCACCATCAAATGTCGTATTCACAGGCAAACCACCATTTGGAGGCGTAAAGATCATGCGGGTTTGAAGCTGATCTCTTTCTCCAGGCCACACAAACTGCTTAGTACGCGTAGGCCCATGACGATATGACAACTCCTGACCGTCCATTTCAAACATGAAATGCGTGATATGACGATCCAGGAAAACCGGTTTTAAACCAAACTCAATTCTGAGTGTACGACTGCCCGGCTCAAAGAAAGCCTTACGGATACGCTGCGCTCTTTGGAAAGTATCCAGTACTTTAGAATCAAGGCCGATATTGCGCTTAAAAGTCCAAGGCGATTTTCTGGTGTTTACAAAATGAGCCAGATAATCATTAAAGAATTTATCCATGGTTCCTCCGTAACCAAAGAACTTCTCAAAGTCTTTAAGTTTAACGTCCTTAGAGCTGCGCTTATTTATTGGATATTTACCTTTAATAGCACGAAGGTATTCAGCCAATACGATGGTCTCCCAAGCTTCATTAATGTGCTCTTTAGTGCCTTGAGCAAAAATCTGCGTAGTTTGACCCGACAAGTTAGACAACCAATCAGCAAACGGATGCGGTAAGTCTTTTTTCAAGCGACGCAAAGAAGTTTTAAGCTCATCACCTTTCTTACTGTTTAGCTGATGAACATATGCCTGACTAGGCATTGCGCCCGGTGCTGATAACTGCTCGATGTAGTGATACAGCTTACGCATGGAGACAGAAATTTCATCCAGCTGAGCTGCTTCGACCTTCAGATAATCCTTAAATACGCTTTCTACTTCTTTACCCGGCAAGTCAATGTCCACCTGAGGCATTTCATCCGGCAGCAGACGGCTTAAGCGAGATTTCTTCTGAGAGAAAGCAATCTCCGCTGCATTACCTGCCACTTCACCTGCGGCTTTCGCATTATCAGAAATAGGCAGTTTAGTCAGCCTCATATTCTCTTTCGCACCATTGATGATGCTCTGGATCGGCTGTTCAGGCCCTGCCAGGATCTTAGTAATATAAAGTCCCTGATCTACATTGGTCACCGGTCTTACTTCAATATCGTTTAGCAATTCCTGCCATTGATACACATAATCTCGTAAGTACTTCTCTTGCACCTGATCCGCAAGACTGCTTGAACCCTCATCATTTACAAAATCAAGCTCATCGCCATACACCCAGCTATCTTCCATCAGGCGCTTAATAATGCGTCCGTTTTCAACTAAGAAGATGCCATGAAACCCCTTGTAGGTATAAAGCCCTGGAATACCTTCATGCAAAGGTGCGCCACTGGTTCTTCGAATGACGCCCAAGCTGTCAGAACCCAACACATCGTTCAGTCTGAAATCAGGAATATGGCTCTTAGTGAATTCACGCTTCAACCTCTGATATGCACGCTCTGCCAGCGGCGTTGCCATCAGCAACTCTCGCGCATCTGCAACAGACTGACGATCCATTTGCGCACGGAAGCCTTGTAGCAACAAATTATCCAAATGCTCAGCCAACTCCTGCCTGATATCACTATTAATATCACCAGGTAATTTTCGATCAAAGTACAAGGCAAACCAGGACTTCACTTGCTCACTATCAAAATGCTCTGGCTGAAACAGCATCAGGTAAGATTTAAGAGTTTCATACAGATAATCACGATGATCTGCATTCACAACCATTTCCGTTTTCAACGCCTTAACAAGGTAATTCGTGAAATATCCGTCAAGGGCTCTTTTATAAGCTGAACTGGCTGGCTGCCCTAATTTATCCCCCTGATACAGACCCATGTTTTTTGGGCCATCTTCAGGCAACTGATTAGTGAAGCCCGCAGGCATATCCCTAAGAATGGTTAAAGCCGTCGCCAAAGACACAACATCATTATCTTCACTCAGCTCGCCACCAGACACCTCTTTGTAGTGAGATATGGCTTCAGCACTGCCATCCGTCAAGGCTTTATTCCATTGATAACTATTGAACCAACTGCCAAGCAACACCAACGAAGTAACCGAAGCCACCGCCAACGCCCCCTGTCGAATCCAGCGATGTTTTTGCTCATGAAACTGATTTACCGAAGCCAGACTTTGCTCAGGAAACACCACATCTTCGAGCAAACGCTTAATAAAGTACCCTTTTCCTTCACCCGTTTGTCGCCTCAATGCAGGCTCCGACAAACCAAAACCATTGCCAAGTTGTGCCATCACCCGGTCAATTGGCACACCTTCCTGCGTTGCACTGGCGATGTAAACGCCTCGCAACATTGGAGACTGCTCAAACGCATTGGGAGAGAAAATTTCTTTAAGGAAATCATCGGCCGCAGATTGCAGCAGGCGAAGTTGCTTAGGAAACTCATAAATAAGCGTTCTGCGTTCCAGATCATGCTCAAACTGCAATCTGGAATTCAAACGCTGATTCAAGCGCTGAACAATCGAATGAAACTCTTTGTTAAACTCAGCCACAACCCCTTTTTCCGGGTCTTCTGCTTCCACGCCAAACGTCATACCCCAGACTTGTTCCATTTCTTCCTTAGACAAGTCATCAAAGAATTCACTGAATCCGGCGATTAAATCCGCTTTGGTAAAGACAATATAGACAGGAAAGCTCATGCCCAGCTGATTTTGCAGCTCCTGAACCCGCTGTTTAATGGCACGAGCATGAATATTCCGCTCCGTCCGGGTTTGCGTCAGTAAGTCAGCCATACTGACAAACATCAGCACACCATTGATCGGACGCTGAGGACGATACTTCCGTAACAACCCCAAAAACCCTTGCCAGGCTTGTGAATCCTGAGTCGAATGACTGTCTTGAGTTGTGTATCTTCCGGCAGTATCAATCAATACCGCTTTATTGGTAAACCACCAATCGCATTGACGAGTGCCGCCGATACCTTCGATGGAATCGGCACCCATTTTTTCTTTTAACGGAAACTCAAGCCCTGAATTATGCAATGCAGTTGTTTTACCCGACCCCGGAGGCCCGATCAGCATATACCACGGCAACTGATTAACATCGCGGCCTTTACTGAAACTTGAACTTTTCAGTATCTCCAAAGCCTGCTGCATACGCTTGCGTAAGATTTCAATATCACGCTTAGCGATTACATCCTGCTGCTCATCTTCATCACCATTAAGCAGACTATTTACAGCCGCTTTATCCCGGTTTTTCTGACGTGCTTTGGTCAGCATGTTGCTAACACCCCAGCCAATCGCGATCAGAAGGATAATAAGCAAGCGGACAACCGGGCTTGCCAAAGGCTCCACCCCGGCAATCGCGACTAACGGGCCGCCAAACCAAAGCAAGACAGCCAATGCAATCAAACCAATCGTAGTGACAACCCACCGGGACTTAAACAATGACCCAGTACGTTTCGCAAATCCTTTGAGAGACATTTTATATTCCTTTATTTACAGCTTATGGCAGCAGGTCAATTTCGATACGACGATTCATTCGTCGGTTTTCATCCGAATCATTTGGCACAATCGGTTCCGCTTCACCCCGACCTTCCGGCCACAGACGTCCGCGCAAATCGGTCTTATCAGCTAATGCATCTGAAATCGCATTAGCCCTGGCTAAAGAAAGATGCCAATTGGATGGGTATTTACTGGAGAAAATCGTTTTGTCGTCCGTGTGCGCCGTTATTAACACTTTGCCATCAATAGACTCTAGCGAACGGGCAATTTTAGCCACAACCGGAGCGAAATCTTCTTTGATCCCGGCATTACCGCCACTGAACAACAATTCAGAGCCGATGCGAATACGAATGCGATCTGATAATTCAAACACCTCAACCAAATCCCGCTGAATTTCGGTCTGCAATAATTGGCGCAAACGAACAGACTCGTCTCTGTCTTTAATTGTCATCGTTTGCGGTTCAGGTTGCGACCAAGGCACCAAAGTGCTTAATTCCCGGTATACACCGTCTGAATAGCTGTTAATTTTGTAACTAAACAACATATATGAAGAGAGCAAAATCGCGCCAAACATGGCAAGAATCACCCAAAGAGGAAAACCTTTCTGCTCAAAAGAACCATGCTCAACACTGACACGCCACTCTGGCGACAATTCTCGCTCATGCTCTTGACGCTGTGTTCGAATCGCCCGATACGCCTGCTCCCTGAACTCTTCGAGCTTTTCGGAGCCACGCTCTTCCACGCGCATTTTTCCGTTAAAACCCAACGACAAACAAAGATACTGCAATTCCAGCAACAATAGATGTTCACTGGGTGAAGCTATACACGCCTGGAGCAATGTATAAAAATACTCACCACCCCAGGTCTCATTATGAAACGTAGAAAGTAAGCTCTCAGCGCCCCACTCACTTTGCTCACCCCAAGGCGTATTTAATACCGCCTCATCAATAAATGAGCACAAACAATATCGAGCCGATTCAATTTGATCGCCATCGACTGATTTGTAACGAAGACCCTGCTCATAATTTTTTATTAGTTCAACACACTGACGCTTTAGAGCATTCACATCATGATGTTTTGGCGTATTTCGAACTTTTGCAATCAGAGAAAACAATGTACTTGCTTCATCAACAAGCACATTATCGCCTATGGCAACCGTTTGAGCTTTCTGCCGAATCGCTGCCGAATTGTCATTCGATGACATGACCGTCTTATCGGGATTTTCTACTGGCTGCGCTGGCTTGGGGGCACCATCTGCTGGCGCAGGTTTACTGGCACCACGCCCACCGGGACGAGGCTTCATAATGGTTTTATCTGTCATCTGCAACAAATCCTTGTTAGCAAGTACATCGCAATATTGTGAATTCTTGAAATAATCAGCAGGAACCTGAACATCTGCAAGCAAACCGTATAGATTAACCCCGTGATGCCCTCTTCCAATTAACGGAATCAGAAGCCCTGTTGCTAGCCTTTAATCGCCCATAACTCGATTTTTAAACCGGGGTAATTACCGGACAAATGAAGTGCTATCCCACCACTGTTGGCCAGTCGAGGCCAGTAATCACTGGTTTTATCCAGCTGAAAGTAGTGATATCCCGCGTTAAACGGAACCTGCCTTGGCGCAACCGGCAAAGCGGTGACCGGAATCCCTGGTAGCTGGTTATTTACCAAATCTCTGATTTGTTCAACTGAACCGATCTTGATACGAGCAGGTAGATGCTTGCGAATATCATCATTTGGCAGCGCGGCTGAAACCGCAATGACAAACTGCGCATCCTCAAGCAAAGACTTGTCTGTTAATGGCGCAACATGAATACCAAACTTGGATTGCTCCAACGGCAAGGCCAAAGCAGTTTGCTCCAACACCACACTCAAGGTTTGGTTAAGCGCAACCATCACATTACCAAACACAGAAGTCAGGTTGTCGTGTTGGTATTTCTCAAACTCGGGCGTTCTCTTTTCTTTGGCAGTGAAAGTCGCAAGCTCACCCGCAAAGGTAATCATCTGGATATACAGATCTTCCGGGTGCGTCCCCGAAGTGGAAACAACGTGTTTGAAAAGAGGCTCATAACGATTGAGCACCTGAAGCATTAAAAAATCGGCAATGGAACTGGCTCTTCCTTGTCCCTGAGAAATACGTGCAGCCAGCGCTTCCGCCCTTTGGCGAATCATTCCGATCGTTTCACGAACCAGTGCCATCAATCGACTGTTTTGCTGAATATTCAACAGAGGAGGAATAAATTTCTTATCCAAACGAACAATACCGTCATCCGTTAACTCGATGACACGGGCAACCGGAATTGAGACATAGCCAGCACGATCTTCAGACTCTAATTTCAACAGTGTTTTCAGTTTTGCTAACTGAATGGTTTCAAACGCACTGCCGCCAATAGAGTTATCAACTACGCCATGATCTAAAAATTTATAGCGGGTAATCGAGGTGCTGTCATCACTGCTGATGTTAACACCTGAATGTTTATCAATCGGCAAGCAAAGATAAACCTGCTCATCCTTACACCCTTTTGGCACATCAATCGCGTTTGGCAAGTCATCCAGTTCAGGCAACTGAATCAATGTACCATCAGCAAATACACCATTAACGGATTCCAGTCCGAACTGACCCAACCTTAAGAACTGCTCATCAATTGAATAATCATGAACACCCCAGCCATAGGCATTCAACTGAGCAAGCAAACGAGCTTGTGTATTGGTAAAATATCGGTCTTGCTGCTGGAAATGCTGAGGTCGTAAAAACATCCCCTCATTCCAGGAAACCCGGCTAAAATCACTCATCTATGACATCCTTTTCGCTTGCTTACCAAACTGCTTAGATCTTATTGATCAACCCTTTTGCCTCTGACGCTACGTCCTTGGCCGTCGGCTTTTTAACCACATCATCCGCATCCACTTCGTCAGCCACATCTTGTGCTGCATCTTTGACACCTTGTGGTAATTCGGAATCCTTTGTATCTTTATCCGCTACTTGCTGTGGTTCGTTTCGGTTGATGTCCAGATCATGTTCACGAATGTAAACAGCAAGCTCATCCATATAAACATACATATTGTCGTAATCCGTCGGATCTACTTCAACCACAGCCTTCCAGCGTGCCTTTTCAATATCACGGTACGCAACCACTACCGCCACATAACGAGCCGCCGGAGACAGCGACATATCAAACTCGTAACGATCTCCCGGCTGAAATTCAAGTTCTTCCTTTCTAAGTAAATCAACGCCCAATACGGACTCAGGCGCATCATATAAAACAAAGAAGTCCTGATTCATGAAGCGAGTTCTTGACGCCAACTCATAAACCTTAACTACCACCGGCGAAGGTCTTCCGTCCAGATCCGGGTTAACATGATTTGCAACCTTAAAATGGAAATCAGTGGAAGGCGGGAACGCAGAATAAAAGCTTTGACACCCCGACAACAAAAACACCATTAAAACTGCAATTAGCTTCAGCTTATGCAACCTTGTAAATCCCTTCATTGCTTTACCTCCTCTGAATCAAGTGATTGAATTGCCTTTATTGGCATTTATAAAACCTATTTCTTTAACGCAGCTTCATAAGCAGCGGTAAATTCATCATTGACCGCACGCGTTCCTTCCTGAGACATATCGCCATGCACATCTTTGTACAAGTCTTTATACATCTCCCAATACCTCGCCTGTCGACGCGCTGGCGTCATTTTATCCATAAACGAAGAACTGAAATCCTTACTTTCAATAAACTCAGGTGAAAGCTGTTTCAACACACCCACAATTGAACCCTTTGCTCCAGCCATGATCGCCTCTTCGTGACGATTCACATCATCGAACGCATCTTTAATGGCCTGTCGCGGCGGTAAGAAACTGGCACCCGAACGATTAAACAGATTATGAAAAACATCATCCACAGTGGCAGAAAATTTAAGTGGATTGTTTTCTTTTTGCTGGAACGTCGTTTGATTAACCCGAAACTCACTCTTAACCGTCGAGCGCGCCCTCAGAATCCCCATAAGGCCCATTAATAGCTCTTGAAAGGAAACACCCAACTGTTCCCACCATTGATCAGAAGCATCCGCAGGAATCATTTGACTTGATACACCCAAGCCTTTTAAGAACGCAGCCATATCTCCTGCGGACATCTGGGCTGAAGCGCCACTCTTATCTGGGGTTGGGCTTGTATTTACGGCTGGGCTTGTAGGCGCCGTTTTAACCGAGCCGACAAGTGAAGGCGCGGTCGAAGAACCACTATTAGGAACAACAGCCTCCGGCAAAACACTTCCACTGGCTGTATTTGTTAAACCCACCAATGGTGCTGGTTCCAATGAAGGCTCTTCAATACCAGACCACTCGTTATCCCATTCTTCCGGAATCATTTCAGGCGAAGGAGGCAAAAAGTGATCATCCAAGGTAGAAGAAACACTCGCTGCATCCACTGACTGAACCGATTCCACCCGACCTACAGTACTTATATGATCAGCAGTACTCACGGAGCTGACAGCACCAGCCTGACCCACTGCACTTGGGCTACTGCTACTGCCACTACTGGCAACTTGCAAACCTGCAATATCGGACATTGGAATACCCATTCCAACATCAGGCTTTAAATTTGACTGAGAAGAAACCCGAGACTCTACAGAAGACGCACCTACAACAGGCTCAGTGGCAGTCGATTTTTCAGACACGACTCTGACTTCTATCTCATATTCACCTAAAGAAAGAAAGTCACCATCATTCAAGATTTGCGCATTATCAATGCCTAATGGCTCCACAGAGCGATTAACAAACAAACCATTAGTAGAAAGATCGGTAATAAAGAAAGAAGAACCACGCTGCTCGATGCGCGCATGGGTACCGGAAACCACCCGTTCAGGGTCAGGCAAATACCAATCAGACGACTCAGATCGCCCAATAGTTCCGCCCATTTGATCAAACGTTTTAACCGCAACCTGTCTTGGAGACAGTCGGTGGTAGCTAACCACAGTTAACTCTAGCAACATATCCTATGTTCCACTCCAATCCTTTGAAATCACCCAACTTGACACTCTCGTCTAATACTTGCGTATTAAGGGTATTTATCCTGCGGGCAGGTTAGTTTGTATGGTATTACAGGTCAACCCGAAAGATGCGACCCAATCCACAAAAGAAAAATATTCTCTCAAGTTACTGCTTTTCGCATCGCACCAAAGCAAAGTGAGGTGTTAAACTCCCGCTCATTAAATCAAGAGAAAGAATGATGTACGTTGTTCTACCTCACAAACCTGAGTCCACGGGTGTTCAGTTGTCTTAATTAACTCGACAATAGACAATTCAACAAGGACTGATTAATCAGTACAGAAGTAAGCTAAGGAAGGCGCGATTGCTATGAGCAAAAAAGAAAGCTCCCCTAAAACACCAGAAACAAAGAAAGAACAAATCACTGAAGAAAAAGCAGAACCTACCACCACCTCTGCTGAACCGACGACCTCCGCTGATCGCACACAGATAGACCTTTCCAGAACCAAGAAAAAACAGAGCGCCAGCATGTCTCTGGAAGGTAAATGCATCAAAGACCGATACCAGCTGGAAAATAAAATCGGTTCCGGCGGCATGAGCGATATCTACCGAGCTAAGGACTTATTCCTTGAACAAGCAGGGATCAAAGACGCTTACGTTGCCATCAAAGTACTTCAGCATCAGTTTGTAGACCAACCAGAAGCCTTGCAATTACTGCTTAAAGAAGCGGATAAAACGCGCAGTTTATCGCATCCAAATATTATTCGGGTCTATGACGTTGATTCAGATGGAGAAATCCATTTCCTCGTAATGGAATACCTGGATGGCGAAACCCTGGATCAGATCATCAAGCGCTCTAAACCCAAAGGCCTTAAGCTGGATGGAGCCATTAAACTGTTAGAGCAAATGTCGGCGGCGCTTTCCTACGCTCATAAATCCGGCATTGTTCATACGGATCTGAAGCCAGCCAACATCATTTTGACTCGTGACGGCCACATCAAGCTGCTGGACTTCGGCGTAGCCCAAGCACTGCAAATGAACCATGATAAATACGCGGCTGAAAATAAGAACCTCACCGCTCCGAATGGTGGTTACACCCCTGCTTATGCCAGCCCCGAGCTACTGGCGGGTAACCTGCCCTCCATTCAAGATGACGTCTTCTCTTTCGCTTGCGTGGCTTACGAACTGCTGACCAGCAAGCACCCTTTTGAACGCCTGCCAGCCGACAAAGCCAAAACCGAAAAGAAAACAGCACTTAAACCGAAACACTTGAATGGTTCGCAATGGAAGGCTCTGAACAAAGCACTGAGTTTTAGTAAAGAAAGCCGGACCAAGGATGTTTCATCTGTTTTTGCCTCACTCACCCACAACCCTTGGCCAAAACTCGCGCTCGCTGCTGGCATTTCGGGCATCATAGGTGTGAGTGGCTGGTTTGCATTTCAACAACAAGTCCAGATTAATCAGTCGGTTTCAGAAATCACCGCATTGAACAACCACGACAGCCGCATAAATGCACTGAGTAATATGCCTGCTGAGCAATTCTTTATGGAACTGCCTAAGCTCAACGACGCATCTGCTATCGAAAAGCAAGGACTAATCAGAAAGCATCGCACTGCACTTTTAAATGCCTACGAAAAGAAAGTAGACCTGGCGCTCAATGACCGCGAAAACACTTACCCTAATTACCCTAAAGCAGAAGAACTGCTGAATGAAATTGTAGACTTATACCCGGACTCACACTCACTGGCCAAACAAGCCATTTCTGTTCAACGTGGCAAACAAACCGCAATGGAAGCCCTGGATGAACGCCTTCATGCTCTGTTACGTAAAGGCAATTACAAAAAATCCGAGGACGAAAATGATGTCTATCAATTGCTCCATGCCCTCAAGTATATTGAGAACACCTATAACCCAAGACCCACTGATCAAGAAATCTCAACCTATAAAGCTAACTTCACTGCAGCAATAAAATCGCATGATGCAGTTCAGCTAGAAGATCTTATTAACGTAGGTAATGTTTTCTTTAAAAACATCGAAGAAACCCAAGAGTTCATTAGCCTTGGTCAACAGCTTAAAGAAGCAGTCACCGCGCTTGCTAAATATCAAGAGGCCATTTCGTCAGGAAACGAGACCGAATACCCTTATCAAGCGGCGACTGTTCTGTACCAAGACAGCTTCGAGAGTTTCAATCAAAGGGTAGAAACCAGCCGGACGGTTGAAAATATGGACAAGGTTTATAAAGAAGTAGAATCGTTGTCGAAAGAGCTGCCTGCGGATTTCAACCCTCTTCTGAAAGTACGTAAGAACATGGCAAACAAGTACCTAAGCCTTGCCGATGAGCTAATTAAAAAGCGTCAAGTCAGAACAGCAAACAAAGTCATGCGTCGTGCAAACCAATTAATCCTCAGCACCAATATCTAACAAATCAATGAGTTGTATGATTTCAGGCCAAACCTGAATAACAATAGCTCAGATATCGTAAGCCAGAGCTGCGCCTTCGTCTGAAGGCGCATTGATTGTAAAATACTCAGAACTAATCTGACAGGTTAGTTTGCTTAATTTCGACTTAATAAGACCGCCTATGTCCTTGGCGGTCGTCCTACTGCCATCTCAAAACTTCCGCTTCTGCCCCAAAGCTGACAAAAAACCTGAATGTTTCTGGCGTCTTCTATCAAATAGAAAGCAGACTTTGCTACCCGCTCATTAACCACAGTAAGAATATTTCCAGAAATACGACTTTATGTCGCATTTTCAGTTGGTAAGATAGTGACTGTAACGTAGGTATTGAAATAAAATATATTTTAATTTTGAATGCTGTAAAAGACGAAAAAAGAGTTTGAAGTGGCTGATTTAATGGAAGAAAAAGTCAGAAATATAGACTGGGTAAAATACTCAGGGCCCGAACATTTCGATCCTGACGAGTTAGTAGAAGCTTTAATTCTCCTGAGTCGAAATGACGAGTCGAGAGCAGTCCATGGGTTAGATAATAAAGTTCTTTTTGCTGTCGGTAATAATCATGCTGGCACTTATTATCCAGCCATTTTAGGAGCTTTAGAGATATTAATTGAACTTGAAAAACAGTCGACGAATTTAGCAGTACGTAAATGTAGCTTCGCTATACTAAATGATCTATTTTATTTCACTCCAGAACTTGGAAGTTATCAAACTCATACAGAGGAAGAACTGGAAAAGATTGTAAAAGAGCGTTTGCGAGACTATGAAGATAAGTCATAAAATCAAAGGCATACGGTAAAAATACATAACCAAGCCTGCAATGCTCGCTGTGATGGACACGTCGCTATCGCTCCTTGATTATTCTGGCGGTGTTTAGGCTGTAGGAAAACCTTGAATCTAAAATATCTCTCGTAAGGAGAGTGCTCTAAATTTGTTTTTATTCAATAAATGGATGTATTTTTTAAGAAAAGGGCATATTTGAGGCCGAAAAAAGCGTTCAAAACGGACTAAAAAAGTAGGCTGGGGTTTCTCTACAGCCTCGTTACATGCCTAAGATCGGAGAGATATGTTAGAACTAATTAGACAATTAGTGCTTGAAAAAAAAGAAGGAGATTGGTGGGACTTTAAACAACAGCACCATTCTAATCTTCTTGATCTTCTTCATGATATTTTATGCATGGCAAATATTATCTATGAGGGTGAAAGGTATATCATTTTTGGTGTTACTGACGATTACGAAATAATTGGTCTTAACAATGATAATGTCCGCTACTCCCAAGCGGATATTCTCAATTTTTTGAGAACTAAAAGCTTTGCTAATTACAAAATACCAGAACTAAAGCTTGATACCGTATTTATTGATGGAAAAGAAATAGATATTCTTACAATCGCTAATGCAGCCAAAAAGCCTTATTACTTGACTAAAGATGAGACTAAAAAAGGCTCAACTGTAAGAGCTGGTGTTGTGTATTCTCGATTACAAGACTCGAATACTCCTAAAACTAGTTGCGCTACTCCTTATGAAATTGAAGCGATGTGGCGCGAAAGGTTTGGACTTACAAAAAAGGCGTCTGACCGTTTTTCAGATATATTGCTTGATTATAATAACTGGAAATATGATGGTTTAAGCAAAGCGTTTTATGACATTGACCCTGATTACACAATGGAAATTGATGGCGATGAGGAATCTGGCGGAAAGTTTTGGTGGGAAGAAGGGTTATTTGAGAAACCTGATAAATTTTATTACCTACTTAAATACAAGTCTATTCCATTACATAAAATACTTATTGTGAGATTTCGAAGTGAGAACCTAGAGTTCCCTTTTCCAAGAATTGAGTATGTAACCCACCCTGATGCTAATGACGGCTATAACTCTGATATCTACTGTGATCTATTCTACTTTGAAAAGGGATCAATTGAATTTTCTCTGTTCAAGCATATCAGAGCTTTGGAGGTAGAATTTCCTTCAGAGAAAAGCTACTCGTTTCCAATTGAAACTCAAATTAAACCTCCGATCATTGAATTACCATTTTTGTTGGTTGATAACGAACAGCACCTGAATGAAATTACTAGTCAACTCTTATCGAGTTTTATTGATTTTAAAGAAGAAAAAAAAGCCAATATTGAAATTAAAGAATTTGATGATCCAATTTTAAAAAGATATGCATATGAAAGGTCTTTTTCGGAGTGGGCGTTCAGAGTTGTGAATGAAAAGTGCGTGTAACAAGTGACCGTTTTGGCGGTAGGTTGCGGCAGGCGTTAAGTGAAATAAAGCATGTCAGAGTTCGAGCAGTGGTATATCGAGTCGGTTGAGGGAGATGAAGAAATCTTTGGTCCAGGTTATTGTTCGTGTGGCGAAAAAGGTTTTCATTTTGATTGCCAGGAAAAAATGAGAAAAGATGTTGAGTACGCCGCGTACCTAAAGTCTCTGATTTCTGAATATCACTATACTCCTATATCCGATCAGAATGATGAACTACTAAGGGCTGCTGAAGCAAAGCTCCTTAAGGGCTTCGAATTTGATCCTAGAGAGAGTGGTTATTCGATAGATGAGGTTTTAGAAAATAATCAGGCTTACTATTTTCCAATTGGTTGGATCGGTTGTTCCGGTCATCTCGTGGTTAAGTCAAATCTCGAAGTTATAGGTTTTGGTTCATACATTGGTCCCGAGTCTCATATATGGGCGTATCATCAAGGTATTAGTTTAGAAGAGCTTGGTAAATATAGGCGTAACTGCATCTCTATTGTATCGGTAGAAAATAAAGAGAAAACACTAAAAGTAATACGGCGTTTTGTTGAACCACGGAAGGTCTTAAAGGAAATCTCTCCTGCTTTAGAAAAGCTTCCAGTAAAAATTAAGGGTGTAGATCTATACTTTGCAATTGCTGATTTACTTGAAGCAAAGTACCACGGGTGGTTTGATTATGAAATTACTTAGGAATCTTCTTAGCTGCGCTCAAATAAGCGGATATGTATGACTTCAATCAAATTAGAGATATATGGCAACAGACTGGAAAGATTATCAAGAAGAAGCAGCTTCCTTTTTTAGGTCGCTAGGCTTAGAGGCTACAACAGATAAAACGATTAAAGGTGTTAGAACTGAACACGATATTGATGTATTGGTTACTTCTCATCATGCCGGTTTTGATGTTACTTGGATTGTTGAATGTAAGTATTGGAAAAAACCGGTTTCTAAACTTCATGTCTTAGCTCTACGCGAAATTGTAGCGGACTCAGGTGTTGATAGAGGTATTTTGCTTTCAGAGTCGGGTTTTCAAAGCGGTGCTATCGAAGCTGCAAACCTTACAAATGTTCAAGTTACATCTCTTGCTGAACTTAGCTTGTCGGCAAGCAATGACATCATTTCCATGCGTTTAAGAGAGATTTATGACAGGGTTGGCATTTGTAAAGACCGTTATTGGGATATATCAAAAGCAGATAGAAAAGCACATGGCCTTAGACCTGAATTAGGCGAATCAGGTTATTCTGGAGCTACAACTATAGAGTTATGTAATGAAATACTCACTAGAGCTTTCAGAGGAATATTTCCTTTTACAATTGATAACCTAACTAATAGTTTTCCAAGTGAATTTGATTCCCTAAAGTTAGTATTGAATACATTAGAGCCAATGATCTCTGAACTTGAAGATAAGCTAGAGGTTTGTGAACAAAGTATAAAAGATACTTAAGTTGGTTAAATGTGCTCGGAAAATGACTTCCAAGTAGAACTCGCTTAAGTTCGCCAATTACCAAGGCATGCTATATGTCTGCTTTGACAGCCAAAGCGGAAGTAATCTTCAACTAATCACAACGTCAGCTATGGCGTATTACTTACACATAGCACTAACGAACTCATTATCATTGCCCTGAATTTCGGCAATGCGTTTGGTTTTCTCACACTCCCAAGCACCAGGCGGATTTTGTCTGTTCCAAACATCAAATAATCGCTTATCCTGCTTGGAAAGCTTTAAATTATATTGGTCAGCCATATAGAAATACGTTCTTGCAATGGCACCTTTAGAGGCGCTCGGAGGCTGAACTTTTCGTCCTTTAAAGTCGACGTAAACTTTGCAAGCGCCATATTGGTAAGGTTTGGCATTCCACTCACTAAACCGATAATTAGAGCGATCTCCGTTCACCTCCCCTACAGCCGGCACCAAATTATGCATATCAGCTTCCATTGCCCGAAACGCATCATCTTTCTTGCAAGCTTTTCTGCCTCCATTTTGCCAACACTGCATTTGGTGTCCAAAATACCACGCCGGGACAACATGCTCCCATTCAATGCGTTGAGCACGCTTTTGCTGTTTACGAACTTTATAACCACAACTATCAAGTTCAGGTACTAATTTTTTACCTTGCCGAGAATAGTCGCATTCACAATAAAACGTTTTTTGGTAATCGGCATACACATCCGCCAGAATTCTTTTCGATTTACCAAACGAGACCGAAGATACTGAGTAGGCATCCAAGGTAAACAACATCAACAATACTAAACTGAATTTCCTCACTGTTTCGCTCCAAGAAAACTTGAGTCAAACCGACGGTTCGATCAACAGTGAGGAATTGTAAGGTAAATCCAATACTTTTGAATTAACTAATTTACTACTTTAAGCGTAAAATCTCTGGGCAAGATGTTCTATATACAAAGCTACTCCAGTGCTTCTGAGCAACAACAATATCTCTGAACAAAAGCAACGTTTATTTCGCTTTGGGCCGAAACGGTTTTATTACCGCCTCATCACACTCCATGAAGGGGCCTTCCATCAAATCAATGCAGTACGGTATCGCCGGAAAAACAGCATCCAGACACTCTCGAATGGATTTTGGCTTACCTGGTAAATTCACAATCAGGCTATCGCCTCTTAACCCAGCCGTCTGGCGAGATAGAATCGCCGTGGGTACAAACTTCAAAGATTCAGCCCGCATTAGCTCACCAAAGCCTGGCATCATACGGTCACACACAGCTTCTGTTGCTTCTGGTGTCACATCCCTTTTTGCCGGCCCTGTACCACCTGTTGTGACGACCAAACAACAACCTTGAATGTCCGTCATGTCCTTTAAGGTTTCTTCTATCACTTCCTGCTCATCCGGAATCACCACATAAACAGGCTCCCAGGCAGATGTCAGGTAATCATTTAATGTCGCAATGATCGCTTTGCCTGAAACATCTTCATAAATACCCGCACTGGCTCGATCACTGACGGTCACAATGCCTATCCTTAGTTCTTTCATTCTTATAACCCTAACGCTTGATAATGCCCGCAACTTTACCAGCAGCCCATGAATCCATACCCACACAGCTCAAAGCACCATTAAAAAATTCAAAAATCACCGGTTTTATTGATATACGTCGATGCCCCTTCAAAATACGGCCCACCAACAATCCGAGTAAATGCTCATAAGAATTGTAACCCTCGTCTTTAGTGATCCTTTTTAGGTGTTTGTGAACCTTTCATATGACTGTCACGCCGAATTAACATTACTAAACGATCATTCAAATAAAAATAATAACGGAAGAAACTACTATGAAACTCTCGAAATCCATCCTTGCATTAGTCCCCGCTGTGGCATTATTGGCTCCGCTTACTGCAGAGGCATACACCAAAGCAACCCACAAACAAATTGCGATTGACGCAGTTAAATACATGCAACAACACCCCGAAACCACTGAATTTAATCGCCTGAATGAAGCACTGTTAGCCGCAGGCTACACTGTGGATTCGTTTGCTGAAATCATTGGCCAGGGCGCATTCGATGTAGACGACTTTGAAGACACCTTCATCTGTGGTGCAGTCACTGGCGACTGTGTTGAAGCGCCGGTTTGGGGGCTTGGCTCATCCATCGTGAAGTACACCTCGTATTGGCATTTCCAGAATCACACACAAGGTTCGGACGTTCACGGCAACGACTTAGGTGGCTACAACTACGACAAGCTGACCGTATGGGGCACTGTAGACAACCTTGCTGCAAGCTGGCTTTACGGTGACCATCTGGACGATGGCCGAGGCGGTATGCGCGGTTGGTTTGGCCGAGAAGATTCGGAGTACAATTCCTACGGAATCACAGAAGCAAACTACCGTCACGATGGATATTCCAGTAAATCCATGTACGAAGACTTTGAAAAAGCAGCCTTCCAGCCGATCGATAACTTAGGCCAATACTGGTATGAACAATTCCAAAACCAACCGACAGCACAAACGCTTGGTTTTGTCATGCACACAACTGACTTACTTCAACCACACCACACCTGGACAACGTCAGACTTAAACCACTCAGGCTGGGAGTCATGGGTGGCAGACTACTATGACTCCGAAGATCTGAACAACTTCAATGATGTCACTGCAGCGCTTGAATCCTTCACACCGCTTGCACCTAATGCGACAGACATTCGCCCACTTCTGACGGAAGGCGGTGCAATTTCCTATGCTCACGGTGGCTTGGTATTGAACAGCACCGAGCACTCAGATCGACTTCAAGTAGCGAAAGTTACTATTCCTCATGCCATTGCTATGGTTGTGCATATTTTGAATAACGCAGCGTATAAGCTAAACCCGTAGTAGGCTTATTCCTGAAATAGCATTGTGCAGTTAAAAACAAATGGTGAAGTAAAAGCTTCACCATTTGCTTCTGTAGTATCTGCAATGAGGTATCAAGAAATGAACGTTTTGAAATGTCTGATGCTCGTCGTGTTTATACCCGCACTCGCGCATTCGAAAACCATCATAGACGACAGTCTGTCTACGGCTACCGCATTTGTAATTAACGGTACACATTACTCAGACCGGCTGGTCGAGGGCTTGTACCAATCTCAAAAAGCGGCCAACAACTCTTTATCGAAAGAAGCCATTGCTATCAAACTCATTCAAAATCAGCTGATAACAGAAGACGCCATCGCCCGATTTACCGAACAACAACTTTGGAATACAAATGTCGGTTTCTCTAAAACAAGTCGCCTGGCGATTCACACCACCAGCTTACTGAACAGACTGGTCGGAAATGATTACCGAGCCAACGCGCCGACAGCAGAGTCAGTGATTGCATCACACCTTAATGAGCAATGGTCCGCCATTGAAACCCTTTTCAAACCAGCCAGAGGCTTAGCCGAAATTACGCTCAGTCCAGAGAAAACTGAAAAGCTTTCTCAAATAAAATTAGCCACTTACCATTACCCCAAAGCCAATAGCGCCACACTTGACCTCAAAACCTTGTACACCAGTCAAAATCTGCAAGGAAAAATGGCCTTCCATCAAAGAAACATCAAACACGTAGCCACACTGATTAACCGCCATGCGCACCAATATATGATCCAGGCTTGGGTAAAGCACACTCAAAAACTGACCCAACAAGAATTATCCACCATTCAATCCGTTGCCAAAAATCAGCTCGTCAGCGACAAAAGCATGACCCTGCAAGGTTTGACAGAGCACATGCACGATGACAATACGGCCCTGAAAGAAGCCGCTAAATCAATTTCCCAACAAGCCATTCTGAGTTATTACTTCAACAATAAAGATCAATTCAAGATTACCGAAAGCGCTTCAGGCTGGGCCATTCAATGCGAGAACCAGGCCCTATGTGAACAAGCCAGAGAATCCAGAGCAAATGGCAACAGCTACCAAAGCATTCTCAACGACATAACCGGAGTAAAACCCGCAAAAGCCTCTGCTTCATCGCCAAACAATGCTCAAATAACCAAGCTAACCCGGTCGGAAGCAAAAAATATGTGGCTGGCAAACGTAATGCTGGTTTCTAAAGAAAATACTCTGGGCAAACCCATACGGGCGCCACAACTTAAAAACACCGAGCCCGGCTGGTATTTAGTCGAGGTAACGTCCAAGGAAACAGGGTTTATCCCGGCCAACAATGAAGCCGTACGTTATCAAGCCAGCAGAAATATCGCGAAACAACAGCTTATCCAACAATGGCAACACACCAGCAAACTGCTGCATGAGCAAGCGGTCATTTTGCTTTCAAAGCCCTATTCAGCACTCAGGTCAGCATTGATTCGAGCTATTGAACAACCTCATAACCATCAACTCTGTCAATCGTTTAACAGCTGGACAGGCAACTCGGCTCAGAACCGTTTATGAAAAAAATCACATTCACCCAAATCTCTGTGGCTGGCGGGTTATTCGCGTTAGCTTCGCTTGTCTTGGTTTTCCAATGGGTAAGCTCAAACAGCAACATCCTAGTGAAGCAAACAACAGACGGGCCTTCTAACATAGCCGAAACATCCGTAGCTTTCCCCAACACAGTTGTTGATTCTCGCCAAGAATCCAAGACACCAGTTCAAGACACACAAACTCAAATCAACGAAAAACCGCTAGAAGTCATGTCATCGCCCTCCTTAGCAGAAACAGAGGCTATCAAGTCATTTGCTGATTCCAGACTGAATGGTGACGACCGGACACCAAACATCACGCCGGTTGATGATCGACTCGATTTACCCAACGAGGAACAATTAACTCAACCGGAACAATATCTGAGTTACGAAACCGACCAAACCAAGAAGGTATATCAAGCATTTCTGGCGGCGGCACCAGAAAAAATTAATCGGCTTCAGGAAAGCATTCAGGAAGCAGAAGCGGCCGGCATGCCCGACCATGAAATTGAAGTCGCCAGAGAAAAAGTGAGACGTATTCAGGCCATGTCTCAGGAGCTGCAACAGAAAATAAACCAATAAACAGAACACCAATCAAGGCCATCCTGTAGCGTCCAATAGTTTTGAGGTCGTATTACCAGGATTTAACAATGATGATTTCTGAGGCGACTTCGCTATAATGCGCCCATGAAAAAATTACTCGTGATTGGCTATGTCTGGCCAGAACCCAACTCTTCTGCCGCAGGCAGCCGCATGATGCAGCTTCTTGAGTCATTCCAGGCAGCAAACTACACAATCACCTATGCCTCTCCTGCCGAGCTGAGCCCACATGCAGAAGACTTAGCTTCTTACGGCATAGCAAGCAATGCCATAGAGTTAAACTCTGAGTCATTTGACCATTATCTGGCCGAACTGACACCGGATGCCGTCTTGTTTGACCGTTTCATGATGGAAGAACAATTCGGTTGGCGTGTTGAAAAAGTCTGCCCGGACGCCTTAAGAATTCTGGATACCGAAGACCTTCACTGTTTACGACACGCACGCCACCAAGCGTTTAAGAACAAAGCCAGTCTGAAAGATACATTAAACGTAAGCCAACGGCTGCTTTTTAATGACCTTGCCAAACGGGAAATCGCTTCTATTCTGCGCTGCGATTTAAGCCTGATGATATCCCAGGCAGAAATGACCCTCCTGACTCAAACATTCAATGTGCCAGAACAAATCATTCATTACGTGCCTTTTATGAGAACGTCCGTTAAGGGAGCGCAAGATTCATCCCCGTTGGCTTTAACGCCCTTTGCGGAACGGAAGCACTTTATCTCCATCGGTAATTTCAGGCACGAGCCCAACTGGGATGCAGTGCGTTTCTTAAAAGAAGCCATTTGGCCTGCCATACGACAACAATTACCGGAAGCCGAGCTGCACATTTACGGCGCCTATCCGCCTAAAAAAGCCACTCAACTTCATAATGAAAAACAAAGGTTTCTTGTCAAAGGCTGGGCTGTAAACGCCTTCGAAGTTGTCAGCAAAGCTCGAGTTCTGCTTGCCCCGCTTCGTTTCGGCGCTGGTTTGAAAGGCAAGCTGATCGATGCCGCCGAGTGCGGAACACCTGCGGTAACCACGTCCATTGGTGCCGAAGGCATGTATGGCAACGCCCTACCAGCCAGAATCAGCGACGACAAAGATGAATTCGCCAAAGCGGCAATTGAACTCTATTCCAAGGAAGAAAGCTGGCAATCGCTTCACCAAGAGTGCAGCTTGTTAATTCCGGAACGTTTTGAACTGGATCTGCATCAGCAACGGTTGATTGATCGCATTACGTTATTAGAAAACGAGTTAGAACAAGAGCGCCAAAACAACTTTACCGGAAGTATGCTCAGACATCACTCCATGAAAAGCACTCAATACATGGCTCAATGGATTGAAGCTAAGAATAAACTTCTTCCTCAACCGCAAAAGTAGCACGAGAGGCTTTGCCTCTCTTTGCAACCAACCTTTTATTCTCTGAAAAATCACGCCAAAAAACTGTCAAAACTTCACATTCGATTAAAATAGTCACAATAAGTTATTGAAATTTAAGCCTATCCTTTGCAGAATTACACAACTTTACATCCTGTAACCTCTGTCAACATCGACTTCTGTAAAGATCACACATAGGTAATTGCAATAATGCAAAACGAACAAGAAAAACAAACGTTTGAAAAGAAAGTAATCGACTGCATAGCATCTGTGTGGAACCCCTACGCAAAAAACAGAAAACAATCTCTGGATCTGACCGTATCGGCCCTGGATGAATTACAGGCCGAATACAGCAGCGAAGATGTACTTCAGGTGCTTAAATCAGAATTGACCCGTCTGGAGTCTGTTTTGCTGATCAAGCCAGCAGAAAACCTTTCTACAGAGATGCAAATGCAAGATCGGGACGCGCACTGGGGGTGTAAGGTTTTGATTGAGCATATTGAGAATCAAGCTAGTGACTTATGCGTAGCGTCTTAAGACGCACTCTTTAAGGCTTCTCTAGATCCAATAATTATCTGGCACTTTTAACAAATTAAAAAAACTTAATCACACGAAGAAACACTGCCGTATTCGGACGAAAAGATCGCACAGTTTCCGTCACTCACATAAGAGGCTCCATCCGAATAATAAGAGCTGCCACCTCCGCTGCTTCCTGAACCAGAACCACTGTTATAGCCCAAGGCCTGCGCGGCAGCTTGCTCACCGTAGGCAATCGCCAAGACTTGGTAAGCAAATTCTTTTTGCTCCTCCACACCAATGTAGTTCCACGAATTTTGATATTCAAACAAGATAGATCGTGCGGCGGCCAAATCCTGCTGAGTTCCCACAGGGAATGAAGGATACGCTGAGGCTAAGTTACTCATGATTGTCTGGCGCTCCTGAGGCAAAAAAGATCTTGGCTCCCCCATCTGACCATGAATAAACTCCAATGCATCAATGTACGCGTTAGCAGCATCAGCGGTTAAGGAGCCGCCCGCGCCTTGCGCCAAAATACCGTTATTGTCTGAAACAAACAGGTTCTCTGGGTTACTCGGAGTGCTAGGCGTAATTGAATCGTGAGACGCAGCAGCACTGCCAGACTCAGGTATCACATTAAACATCACAGACTCGACGGTTCGCTCGTTATCTTTTACCACAATCTCGTAATACCCTTCCGGCCAACCGTTACTGGGTTTTGAAAAGGTAAATGTTGACGGTACATTCTCTTGAGATATGAGTTCTGCAGTGGCTACTTCATGCCCTGCTTGTGCAACGCCGCCTATATCCACCACAATCATAGTTGCGGATAAGATGGTTTTTTTATTTACCGTCACCTGATAATGAATTTCTGGAGTAGAAGTAATGTACGAAAACCCTGATTGAGTGATGGTTCCCGCAAACAACTGGGTGGAAGTGAAAAGCAGCACGAAAGAAAACACCACGTTGGTAAAACGGAGTACAAACACCTTTAGGAGATTCATATTAACCCCATCAAATCTAAGAGCGAATATCCATACTATAGTTGCTTTTATGTGCCCATTGGGCAGAACAAAGTAATCCATTAAATAAATGGATTAATGGCAAAAAAGCAGCTGAAAACAACCAAAATACACCTAAACTCATCAAACTAACGAGAACGCAAGCTACTGATATAACGGATTTATTTATCTTTAAAGGCTGGCTTTTTACCTTGAATTGGCTACGTTTAGAAAGATATTTCCGTTTTTAAGGTGAGTTCCGTGAAGTCCATCAAGTCGATATACACCCTGTATTTCATCAGTTTTATGCTTGTAGTCGCAATAATAACCTCGCTTGGCATTATGGTTTTCGTATCTCCAAAGCTGAAAGAAACGCAACAAAAAAGTGTATCGAGTAAGCTGGACTTACTGAGCGCAAAATTCATGGGTGAACTCAACAAAGTTCAAGCCCAACAAAGGGCCATAACCCAAACCGTTGCAGAATTGTCTAGCAATCAAATTGATCAGCTCCAGCCCTCTCTCGTAGACCAGTACGGCGACGTAAAAGTGTTCGGCGGCGGTATCTGGCCGCTTCCGTATAAACGGGATTCCAGCCGTGAAAAACACAGCACCTTTTTTCACAGAGACAGCAGCGGCAAGTTAATTGTCAATACACACTGGAACTCTGACGAGTCACTTAAATATTTCGAACAAGGCTGGCATAAAGCCGGGCAAAACGCACCCAAAGGTCAATGCGCGTGGGCTCCTGCCTATAAAGATTCTGCAAGCATTGAAGCAAGAACCAACTGCGCCATGGGCATCTATAAAAACGGGCAGCTTTGGGGGGTTTCTACCATTGATGTAACGTTAGGGTTTTTCAATGATCTCGCTCAGAAAATGGAAACCGAACTTCAGGGCCAGGTGTTGATCGTAGAGCCAGACGGAAAAATACTCAATAACTCGAAAACCATCGAGAAAGACTTAATCTTATCCAACCTCAGTAAAATTAAAAACTCTTCAGAGTTTGCCGCTCAAGTGGCAGATTACTTATCAAGCCAAAGTACCTCCAATGTATCTGACGCGCAATTCACAGATAAGCACGGCGTCGAACAAAGCCTGTTTATCACCAACCTGCCCGGCACGCCTTGGCGCTTAACCTTTGCGCTGCCATCGAGTCTGATTAACAAACAAACCAGCACTGTCATGAATGCGTTACTCTCCATTCAGTTGCCTTTGGGCGTTTTAATTGTGCTATTTGTGTTCTTCACATTTTCTAAACTTTCCAGCCGATTATCTTACTTACGAAAAATGATCGACAACCTATCCGAAGGCAATGCCGACCTCACCGCCCGCATTCGAATTAAAGCCAATGATGAAGTAGGAGAAATCGGAAATTCAGTCAATAAGTTCATCGAGTTCCTTCATAAGATCATGCTCTCCGTTTCAGACTCATCAACCGAGATTTCTAACTGCATTGCTAAAGTGGATGAGCACGTACAGAAGAACCGAACCATCATTTCACAACACAGTGAAGAGACATCACAGGCGGTTGTCGCAATCACAGAAATGAGCGCTACGGCCGAAGCTGTCGCAGACAACGCATCGGATTCAGCCAGTTTTACTCAAAAAGTTCAGGAAGAAGCCTCCGTCTCCAAACAAACGGTTTCGAAAGCATCGGAGGGTGTTCAGGGCTTATTGGTTGAAGTTGAAAGTGCTGTCCGCGATGTCGAAAACATGAATAAAAACACCAAGCAAATCGCGGAAGTGCTCAAAGTAATCGGTGATATAGCTGAACAAACCAACCTGCTTGCACTCAATGCCGCCATTGAAGCCGCTCGGGCAGGAGAACAAGGAAGAGGTTTTGCGGTGGTTGCAGATGAAGTCCGGGCCTTAGCCGCGCGTACCCAAAACAGCACATCTGAAATTAATGACATGATCGGCCAGCTGGAATCCGGCGTGAGTTCAGTCGTGACAGCAATGGAAAGAACCAAAAGCAGTTGCCAGCAGTCCGCAGATAACACCAATCTGGTCACTGGAAAAATCAATAATATGAATACTTCCATTATTGAAATCAGTGGTCTGAGCGCACAAATTGCAGAAGCAGCCCAAGAACAAAAAACAGTCAGCGAAGAAATCGACCGAATCATGAACCATATTCAGTCCATCGTCAGTGAAATTTCAGAAAGCGCAGAGTCAAATGCCGTCAATTCAGAAGACTTAACCACCGCGAATAATCAGCTGGTCGAGCTTGTAACCAAGTTCAGGTTATAGCATAACCGCTCAGCCATGAGGCTCTTATCAAAGAACAGCATGGCTTTGCATTGATGGTTGAAAACTCAGGTTGCCAACTTTGCGATGGCCAGCACACCCACGTAGCCTGCCGTATAAGCCAACAACAACCAGTGAAAGAAACGCAAGTAAGAGACAAAAGACAACTCCGATAACTTGCTCAAGGCAATCACCCCGGCTGCAGAACCAATAATCAACAACGAACCACCCACACCCACTGCGTAGGTAAAGCCCAACCAGTTAGCTGCGTCCATCTCAATACCGGATTTCAAAATAGCGGCCGTTAAAGGCACGTTATCCACCAATGCGGAAAGGATACCGACCACGTAATTAGCCACATACACAGGCATCACTTCATACAGCTGAGGCAGAAAATCCAATACAGATAACTCTTTCAACATACCTACCAACAGTAATACGCCGAGGAAAAACAGCAAAGTATCAAACTCAACTTCCCTTACGTAATCCAATACATTCGGTTTGGTTTCACTTCGGTACAGCACGCGATGCGTAAGAAACATGACCGACAAACCAAACAAGAACGTTAAAACCGGCGGTACAGAAAAAGCAACACTCATGAATAAAGTGCCCGTAATCGTCAGCAAAAACAGCAGCGCGATCAACTTATCTCCAAATGCAATCGGCCTATTGAACTTGGGTAATGTCACCTCTTCATTGATCCCACCCATAAGAAACACAGCCAATAGAAGAACACCAAATACCGCAGGCGCAATCAGTAAAAACAAGTTAGTGATCGTGACTTTATCCGCCAGGAAAATCATCAACGTGGTTACATCACCTGTAATAAGTGAAACACCGCCAGAGTTCACCGAAAATACGATTAATGCAGCGAACTTCAAGGTTTGTTTTGGTTCAAGTTTGAGGGTTGAAAGCAAAGACAACATAATCAACGAGGCCGTTATGTTGTCTGCCAGTGACGAAAACAACAGCCCCAGCATGGCAACCAGAATCATCAAGGTTCGTAATTTAATCTGGCTGGGTAATAACCGGTATACCAGCTGAGTAATCAACCCCTTCTCGTTTAAATATGCAACGAAGGTCATCGCGGCCATAAGAAACAACCACAAAGTAGCTATCTCAAGCAGGTTTTCATTCAACCCTTCTTTAATTTGCTCTACGTCATGCTCGGGAAAAACAAAGGCTAAAATCCAAACCAGCGTTCCCAAGAACAACGTAGATTTCGCTTTATTCAGATGAATCATGTCTTCTACGACAATCAATACAAAAGCCAAAGCGATCAATGCCAACAACAGCGTGTGCATCTTAAATTCCTGTCCAAGTAATCAGGCCCGAATTATCACCCTTTAAAAATCAAAAGAAAGGAAAAAAATGTAACAAAAAATACCATTTGATAGAGCTGAGAATTTAACGAATAACAACACAGAGGCAGCGTAGTGCTGCCTCTGTTCTTGAGTTGCCAATCAGGACGAAATGGTTATGCGCTTAACGTCTTTTTTGGGTAATTCCTTACGGGGAATTCGAATTTTAAGCACGCCGTCATTCATTGAAGCGGCTATATCATCTCTATTGGCATCTTCAGGGAGTGATAATGTTCGCTGAAACGAGCCCACACTTCTTTCAACACGATAATATTGCTTGTCTTTGTTTTCGCTGCTTTCCTCCTTTCTACCTTGAATCGTTAAAGTATTACCAACAACATCAATGTGCATGTCTGATTCGGAAAACCCCGGTAGGTCGATAGACACTTCGTACTCCTGATCATTGCCTGCAATGTCCAGATTTGCTCTGAAGTCACCAAAACCAGACCGACCTAGCAGACTTTGTCCCTGAGGCCAGGATCGGTTCATCAATCCAAATGGCGACGTCATCCCAAATGAACGCCAGACATCATCAAATAGTCGATCCATTTCCTGATGTAATTGCAGCAGAGATGACGGAGCCGAAGAAGCGGATGACAACGAAGTACCCGCCTCGGGTTTTGGCTCTTCCACCGCAGCTTGCTTGGCAACCGGAATTTGGTGGTCTGACTCATTTTCATGTTTAAACCAATTCCAGGGCTTTAATTTTTCCAGGTTCATCACGTTACCTCCCAACACACTTAATTCAGGTGGCTCGATAACCTCTACGAGTCGACAGGGGCACCGAGAAGTGCCCCCATCGGACGGTTACGCCGCCTTGTCGTCTTTAGAAAGTCGCTTGTTTTGTTTATGCTCCAAACTCGCATTTCCGTGATTGATGGAAATGGTCTTGGGCTTCATTGCTTCAGGGATTTCCTTCACCAAACTGATGGTCAAAAGACCGTTGGTTAAGTCTGCATCCGTCACTTCAACGTAATCAGCCAGGTTGAATTTACGTTCAAAGGTTCGGTTTGCAATGCCCTGATACAAATACTTCCGCTCATCTTTAGACGACTTGTTTCCGCGAACGGTCAGAACACCTTTTTCCACCTGAATATCAAGTTCTTCCTGACTGAATCCTGCGACGGCCAAAGCAATGACGTAACGATTCTCATCAAGAATTTCGATATTGTATGGAGGGTATCCAATAGTGTTGTTGTCAGTGGTTAGCGCATTGTCAATCAATGACGCCAAACGATCAAAACCAACACTACTGCGATAAAGTGGGGTTAAATCAATCGAGTTCATAATACATCCTCCGTCAGAAGCAATATAAAATTATTCAATCAATTTGAGAGAAACCTCCGCTTGGGACGACTCCCCTCAACCAATTAAATAAGGCTAAGAGATGCATTTTCAAGAGGGATATATTCGGAAAATTTAGAAAAATATATGCTTAGAATTTATCAGTTTTATAAACAGAAGTTATAAACAGAACACGGACTTAGCCATTACAAATACTGAAACAAGTAGACTTTCAACCCTTTGCCTTCATGCGCTTCAACATAGACATCCGGGTTATGAATTTTCTCAATCAACTTACAATCCGGACAATGTTCAGCCACTTGATTCAGTAAAAAGTCATCACTCAAGTCCGGAGAGTTCAGGCACAACATAGCAATGCCTCCGGGCTTTACCAGCTGAGGGATACGATTAATGATCTTATAATAATCGCGTTGAATATCGACACTGCCTTTCTGGAAGCTAGGAGGATCTGAAACAAGAATGTCATAAGGAGCTTGTTTTTTTATTCGCCCCCAGGACTTAAAAATATCAACCCCATGGAACACCACTTTATTCATGGGATGGTCATTCAATCGATGATTTTCACGGCCCGTCGTTAAAGCGGGCTTGGACATATCCACATTTACGACCTGGTCTGCCCCACCTTCGATCGCAGCAACCGAGAAACCACAAGTGTACGAAAACAAGTTTAAAACATTTTTGCCCTGGCTATGCTCTCTCAACCATTGCCGACCATTAATGATGTCCAGAAACAAACCGGTATTTTGAGCCTTACCTAACGAAATATGGTATTTAAGACCATTTTCAACAGCCACTAGTTTAGTTAGCGCTTCACCCTGTTTGATCTCAAAAGGCGCGCCCGACCGGCAACGATACTGAACCTGAAGCGATTCACACTCAGGAAATAACGCAACCAGCGCCTTAACCACGTCATCTAACCATTCCTGTTCTGGCTCAGCAAAAAGAGTGATCAGAATCGCCGGCGCAATCCAGTCAATTGTCACGTGTTCTAATCCAGGATAATAATGACCCCGGCCATGAAACAGCCGCTGGCTTTGTTCAAGATCTTGAGGTCGGGCAATGTACTGCAAAGGCGATGGGGTGGTCATAACGGATTTAAGTATTCAACTGATTGAGGAAGGCGTGAATTCTAATGCCACAACCTTCCGCTATCAAACGTTATCCGGCTTTACCGCCAAAATACTTAACCGTGTTTGGCCGCTTTCTTATAGGCTGGTCGAGTTTGAACGCTCTTCAGGTAGTCGTGTATTTTCGGATACCCGTCCAGTAATTTCAGATTATCTGCGAACTCAAGCACGATGGTCATCATCACATCCGCTGCGGTAAATTCATTTCCCGCAAAATACGCGCGCTCTGCCAAGGTCGATTCAATGTAGCCAAAGTCGACATCCAGCTCTTTCTTAATATAGAAATCCAGAGGTGCACCGGAACGCTTTTCCATACCCATTAAAAGAGACGTAATGACGGGCAGCGCCAGAGATCCTTCTGCAAAGTGCAACCACTCTAAATATTGATAGTAGTTGTCAGCATCACTGGCTGGACGCAACCGATGTTCAGAGTCTTTAGAAAGAATGAACTCCATCACCGCCCCGGATTCACACAGCGTTACCCCCTCATCCACCACAATCGGGGCTTTACCTAATGGGTGTATTTTTTTAAGGCTATCAGGGGCCATTTGCGTCATAGGATTACGCTCATGACAAACTAACTCATAGGGCATGTTCAGTTCTTCCAACAACCAAAGTACGCGCTTAGAGCGGGATCGATTCAGATGGTGCACAGTGATCATAGACTTTCCTTTTTTTGAATTTCGACCAACGAAGGTCACTATCAAGGGTATGAAATTGAGATGTCATCCAGTCTATGGATTTATCATTAATCTAACAATGTCAATAAAATCAAATTAATTGGTTTAATAATTGATACAATAAATCACATTTAACATTGATGATTCACTCTTTTGGGCATTGTGATGAGCGTTTCTTTCGAACAATTAAAAAGCATGGTGGTCTTTGCTCAGGTGGTCGAGCAAGGCAGTTTAACCGCTGCCGCCAAATACATAGGCCTGTCTCGGGCGGTAGTCAGCTACCATATTAAAAAACTCGAAACACAGCTGGGCGTAACACTCCTCAACCGCTCCACCCGCAGTTTCACCCTGACCGAAGCCGGTAAACAATATTACCAACGCTGCCGAATCATTGCAGAAGAAGCCGAAGCAGCTAATCAGCAAATCGAAAATCTGAAACACGAACCTGAAGGCCTCCTGAAAGTAACCTGTCCTGTCAACGTAGGGCTACAAAACATTGTTCCGGCACTGAACGACTTTCGAAAACTCTACCCCAAAATTGATCTTGATCTGATTCTGACCGATGAAATCATCAACATCATTCAAGAAGGCATCGACCTTGCCGTTCGGGGCGCCCCCTTACCGGACTCCGGCCTTCAGGCCAGTAAACTGACCACACTGGAAACCTGCCTTTGTGGTGCACCTGAGTACTTTAAAAAATATGGCCGGCCCACAACCCCTGCGGATCTGGCCGAGCACAGCTGGGTAATCTACAAGTTGACCTCAGGAGCAATCACTCTGACCAAAAACAATAAAAGCCATACGATTAAACTGAAAGGCGGCATAAGCACCAACAATGCGGCAGCGCGAACCGCGTTTGTTGAAGGAGGACACGGCTTGGGTCGCATTCCTACTTACGACGCCCTACCGAAGATAAAAGAAGGGACTCTGGAGCGAGTCTTAGATAACTACCAATTACCGGACATTGACCTCTATGGCGTATTTCCGCCCGGCTCGGCAGGGTCAAAGAAACTTCGTTTATTAATAGACTATTTAAAAGAATACTTCACAAAACGAGATCGGCGTTCTGCCTATTAGGTCTCACCAATAAGCACACTTCACTCACGCCAAATCCTTACATCGTAAAGATATAGCTTTTACAAAAGATTTAATGTTAGCATCGTCCACATTGTCGAATAAAAGAATCCACCTCGGACGGATAAAAACAATGATAAGCCGAAACGACAGTCAACTATTAAGCAACGACTCTTGGCCAGCAACGGCCTCGCAACCGGCATTAACCCTTGCTGACGTGCGGTCGTTAATTCAACAGCATGGTAGCCAGTCCAGCGCGAATTTCTTATTACAGAAAAACGTGCAATATTTCGGCAACCTCAGCACCGGCGTCATCGGCTTCGTTCCTCATTCCAGTATTTTCGGCAATACCAACATCGTCTTTAGCAACCCAGTCTGTGCCAAAGAAAACACCGAACTCTTATTAAATGCCTACCTGCTCCATCAGAAACACCCCTCGCTGTTTTTAGGGGTAGATCGCTCCGTGACCCAATACCTTTCCAAACTGGGCTTTCAGTGCAATCAAATTGGTGTTGAAAGCCAAATCGCACTGAATGAATTTGAGCTAAAAGGTAAAAGCAAGAAACAACTCAGGCACGCCTCCAATTTCAATAAGCGAGTGACATGCGAGGTCAAAGAATTACCTTGGAAAGCCGTCAGCAGCCATCAGGTCAACAAACTGTCCCGGGCTTGGCGAAACCAAAAAGGCATTAGCCGGGATGAACTGAAATTATTAACGCGTCCGCCCGTGTTCAGAGACGAACCTTACGTTCGTAAGTTCTATTGCCATCAAGGAGATAAACTGCTCGGGTTTGTTTTCTTCGAACCCTACTACGAAAATGGCATGATCAGGGGCTACTGCGCAAACATCATCCGCAGTCTCACAGACCACCAATACAACGGTGTATCCGACTTCATAATTTTAGAAGCCATCAAGGTATTTCAGCAAGAAGGCGTTCGCTCGCTTTCTCTAGGTTTATCACCGCTTTATAACATTTCACCAGAAGTCAGTGATCGACCGTCGCTACGGCGTTTATTCAAATTCATGTACCAACACGCCAACTCAATTTATTCATTCAAAGGCCTTGCTTACCACAAAACCCGATACCGACCGACACAAGAACCTTGGTATTTATGTAGCCAGGAGCTGAATTTACCTCGTATATTGAGTGCTTTATTTTTCGGGCTGGGAGTTTTATAAAGATGAAGTTAACAGCGTCACCATCAGACATCAACGTCGCTGCCGTCATCGTAGGCGCCAGCATTGCAGGCTGTTGCACAGCATTAAAACTGGCGGAAAAAGGCATCAAGGTAGCCATCATAGAAAAACAGCCAGACCAAGCCGATGACAAACCTTTCAAAAAAATGTGCAGCCACCTCATACACCCGCCTGGAGTCAAAACACTGGCGGACTTTGGCCTATTAACCAGCCTCTATGAAAAAGGTGCCCAAGCCACCTATCTGGATATCGAAAGTGAAGGTAATCACATCCATTACCCTTTTGGCCAAAAAGCGGACGCCGCCAATATTGAGCGAAGACTGCTAGACCCGGCCCTTCGTCAACTGACAGAGCAACACCCAAACATCACCCTGTATTCAGGTTATCGAATCCAGGCCCTGAACCGCTCAGGAAAAACCATCACAGGCTTACTGGCCGTTTCAAACAAAGGGGAGCACATCAACTTTAATTGCCCTTTAGTCATTGGGGCAGATGGCAGGAAATCGAAAGTGGCTAAACTCGATCACTGTCAGGATAAAACAATCCCTAACCGGCGTGTTGCTTTATTCTCCTATTTTAAGACCGACACTAATCTCATCCAAAGCACCGTCTGGGCCTTAAATAAAGGCGAGGCTTACGTTGCCTGCTTCCCTAATTCAAATAAACTGCTGTTAAGTTGCTATATTCCTGAATCCCACTTTCAGGAAATCAAACACGACGCTCAAAGCTTTTACCAAAAGTACGTCGTAAATCACGTTCAACAGTACGGTTTTCAGGTGGGTGAACAAGTTGGTGAGCTGTTCATTGCCAAAGACACAGCCACCCTGTATCGAGCGCCCAACAGCAAAGGGCTTGCATTCGTTGGAGATGCCTTCGTCGCCGCCGATCCGCTCACGGGCATTGGTTGCAGCTGGGCCATGAGTTCGGCCGAATTACTCGCCAACCAGGTTGCACCGAGCTTACGACAATTTGTGCCTGAAAAGCACTTTCAGATCAAAAAAATCAAACCACTTGATCGCGCTATTCAAAGATACAACCGTTACCACAAACTGAAGTTTTTATTGCCTGCCTACTTGATGGCTTGGCTGTCTTTGAAAGGGCATTGGGTTTTCAACCGGCGTATCTATGGATGGATGGCTCGATTCCTCGGTACAGGCGTCGCCCTCGGGAATACCAGCCAACAAGATGAAAAAAGCACTCAGAAAATAACGTCCAATGAATTAAACTAACGCCTTTGTTTTCTTTTATATTTTTCTCGGTGCAGAGTAAGCAGACCACCGAATTCATCCTATGGACGCCTTGAATGAAATTCATCCACACCTCCGACTGGCATATTGGTCGCCAGTTTCATAATGTTTCTTTACTTGACGATCAAAAACACGTTCTGAACCAAATCATTCAATACATCCAAACCGAAGAAGCCGACGCGCTCATCATTGCCGGAGACATTTACGATCGCTCCGTTCCGCCTGCGACAGCCGTGACACTGCTGGATGAAGTGCTTCATAAAATCTGTCACGAGCTGAGCACTCCGGTCGTCATGATTTCAGGCAACCACGACAGTGCCGAACGCTTGAGCTTTGGTGCCCGCCAGCTCAAAGAAGCCGGATTATTCATCTTCGGTGATATTAACAACATACAAGAACCTATTACTCTCACGGGCAAGTCAGGCATTTCAGTCAACTTTTTTGGTATCCCCTATCACGACCCGGAACAAGTACGGCAGCTCGTCCAGTCCTCTCATTCAAAGGACGAGGAAGTAAAAGACGATCATGAAAACAACCGCATTAAAAATCATAATGACGCCCACAATTATTTAGTAGAACAGATCAAGCAAGTCATCGACCCCAACCAACATAATGTTCTACTTAGCCATTGTTTTGTGGATGGTGCTGAAGAATCAGAATCCGAAAGGCCTCTCTCTGTGGGGGGTGCCGATCGCGTTTCTTATTCTGCAATGTTGGACTTTGATTATGTTGCTCTTGGCCACCTTCATAGCCCGCAATATCGGGGGAAACCACATGTTCGGTATTCTGGTTCCATACTCAAATACAGCTTTTCAGAGCAACACCAGAAAAAAGGGGTCACGCTGGTTGAATTTACGCCTGAAACAGAATTAAAACCCTCTCCACTATCAACACCACCATCCACACCTCTAAAAGAAAAAACATTGCAAAAGGCAACCAGCGACGAGCCTATGACTCAGGACCTGTTCGCAGATGATCTTTTCTCAAGTGAAGCCTCTGAATCAACGACGATTGATGCACAAATAACGGAAGAGCCAACCAGCGGAGTTTCGATCACTCCCCTGCCCTTAACCCCGCTTAGGGACATGCGCGTCCTGGAGGGCGAAATGGACACATTATTGGACGCAGGAAAAAGCGACCCGCACGCCAATGATTACCTGATGATTCGGCTCACAGATACGCACGCCATTCTGGATGCCATGGGCAAATTGCGCGAAGTTTATCCCAACGTATTGCACCTTGAAAAACCTGGCATCATGGCCACCGGTGAAAAGAAAGCGTTAAACCGAGAAAAGCTCAAACGAAGCGAGCTCGACATGTTCCGGGATTTTTTCAATCAGGTATCAGGTAATTCACTTTCTGATGATCAGGACAAAGCACTCGAAGGCATCATAACCAAATTGCACAACAACGAATCAGGAGCCAACTCATGAGACCGAACACACTGACCATTCAGGCCTTCGGTCCATTTGCGGATACCCAAACCATCGAATTTGATCGGTTAGGCGCTAATCCATTGTTCTTGATTAACGGGCCGACCGGCGCGGGTAAAAGTTCCATTCTGGATGCCATTTGTTTTGCCCTTTACGGCCAAACCACAGGCAAAGAACGCGAAGCAACTCAGATGCGGTGCGACCATTCGGACGCTTCATTATTAACTGAAGTCAGCCTGAGCTTCTCCCTCGGCACTCATCAATACCGAGTGCGTCGCTCTCCCACACAAGAAAAGCCGAAAGCCCGAGGCGAAGGTACGACGACTCACCAAACCGAAGCTCAATTATGGGAAACCGACGCCTTCGGTGAAGAATCGCTCCTTGTGCCCAAAAGTGCGTCAGAAGTCACCAAAACCATCGAAAACCTCACGGGGTTAAACGTCGAACAGTTCAGACAGGTAATGGTTTTACCGCAAGGTAAGTTCCGTGAATTTTTAATGGCTGAATCCAAAGAAAGAGAAGCCATATTCAGTAAACTGTTTCAGACCCAAATTTATAAGCGACTGGAAGATGCCTTAAAAGAACGCGCTTCAGGCATTCGCAGAGAAGTTGAAACATTACGAAATCAAACCGTCGGAATTCTGCGTGGCGCAGACCTTGATGCAGAAGAACAATTGCAAGCACTTCTTACCGAACTGGCGCCTCAATTAGAGCAGGCTCAGACTCAGAAAGCAGAAACTGCGACCGCATTAAGCCTGGCCGATAAAGCGCTGGAAACAGCCTCGATCACTCATAAAGCGTTTGAAGCTTTGGAGAAAACAAAAGCAGATTTAAACGCCTTAGAGTCTCAATCCAAACAAATAGCCGAACAACAAACAACCTTAGAACACGCGCAGTCCGCTCAAAAAATCGCTTACATTCAGACTTCTCTCGCTAAGGCTAAATCGGCCGAAACCCAGTTATTAGCAGAGATTGAACGCACCCAACAAAACATTCAGGCTCAAACTCAACTGCTCAGCGAGGCCACTGAGACGTTCAAGCAAGCGGAGAAAGCATTTCAAACTTCGGATGCTCTTAAACAACAAGCCAATGAGCTAAAAGCAAAATTGCCTTTAGTTGCACAGCATGTACAGGCGGAAAACGATCTTAAAAACAAAAAACAGATCGAATCAGCCTCAGCCAAACGGCTTGAAACAGCCAGTCAGACACTGCTCAGCCTTCGTAAGGCACTTGAAGCCAACCAGACCAAACTGACTCAGTTAAGGCAAGCAATCCAGACATTACCGCAACACCAAATTGATCTGGAAAATTTAAAACGACTGGGCAGTCAAAGGGCCAAAATAGATACCTTGCTCAAAGAACGAAGCCGCTTAGAGCAGGAAGTGTCCACTCGCACCAATAACCTGAATCAAGCCATTGAACAGGTACAAACGCTAGAGACTCAGGTTAAAACCCTTGAGTTCAACTGGCACAGCAATCAGGCCGCCATGTTAGCCGCCGAGCTTCAGCAAGGCGCGCCCTGCCCGGTCTGCGGCAGTTTAGAACACCCGTCACCGGCACATTTGCAAGCAAATAACCTAAGCCAACCCGTCACCAAAGAACAGATTGATCAGGCTAAAATCACGCTGGATGCCGCGTTAAAAGCACAAAATCAGGCACAAAGTGCCCTGGTTGAAACACAAACCCATCAACAAAATAACCATCAGGCGGTAACAGAATTAACCCATGAATTGGGTGATCATCAGTTCAAAGCCACCGATCAGCTCAGACAGGAATACAAAACGCTGGATCAACAGGTGAAAACCTTAATGAGCCAACAAAGTGAAGCTCAAACCTGCGAGATAACCATCGCTGATCTCACGCAAAAGCATGCAGCTCAAGAACAAAGCCTGGAAACCGCGCGCGCTCGATTGCACAACGACCAGCAGGCGTTAACCATTGCCTCTCAAACGGTCGAACACCTTCTGGTGCAACTACCCGAACAATTCAGGGAAGCGGGTGTTCTGGAAACATCCCTAAAACAGCTTGAAATACAAATCGAGCAACTCCACAGCAATTTCCAGTCGGCACAAACTACGCTCAACGCAGCGACTCAACAACTGACGCAAACTCAGGCCACCCTCGCCCAGCAAAACACCCAAAAAGCAGGATTGACCGCAGAGACAGCAAAAGCCGAGTCCGACTGGCAACAAGCGCTGTCCTCCAGCCCGTTTATAGACGAAAAAGCATACCAAAACGCAGCCCGCTCCGAGCAAGAACAAACATCCCTGCAAGCTCAAATCAATGAGCACGCTCAGAAAATGGCTGGGTGCAAAGCCAACTTACAGCAACAGCAATCGCAACTGGAAAGCCAAACCAAGCCAGACATCGGAAAACTGCAAACCGCCCGCACGGAAGCTGATCAACAAGCAAACAAAGCACTTGAAGACTGGAAGCGTATTGATAACCGCGTGCGGCAATTGCAAGACGTTCAAACCAAGATCGACGAAGCCCACAAAGCCAACAAAGCCCTGGAAGATGAATATAAAATCTATGGGACGTTAAGCGACGTTGCCAACGGCCAAACCGGCAATAAAATCAGCCTTCAACGATTTGTATTAAGCGTATTGCTCGATGATGTATTGATCGAAGCCTCCCAACGGCTACAAGCTATGAGTAAAGGCCGTTATCTGCTGATACGCAAAGAAGAACGCGCCAAAGGCAACAAAGCCTCTGGACTTGAACTTGAAGTGGAAGATGCTTACACGGGCAAAACACGCTCGGTGGCGACACTGTCCGGCGGCGAATCCTTCATGGCAGCCCTGTCCCTCGCTCTGGGTTTATCCGACGTGGTTCAGGCTTATGCTGGTGGCATTAAACTGGACACCCTGTTCATCGACGAAGGCTTTGGCAGTCTCGACCAGGAATCCTTGGACCTCGCAGTAAAAACGTTAATCGACCTGCAAGCCAGTGGCCGTATGATCGGTATTATCTCCCACGTAAGCGAACTGCGGGAGCAAATGGCACTTAGAGTGGATGTGAAAAGCAGCGCAAGCGGCAGTACGGTAACGGTTGCGGTTTAATCGTTTAAAAACATAGCATCAAACTGAGGACAGACCTCAGTTTGATGCTGGATTTTGCTTAGATCACGTCGCTCACCTGAAGTAACATCGTCAAGCATATTTAAGCACCCCAGATGACTTTTCTGAGACCTGAGGCTTTTCCCTCACAAAAGAAATTCGTTAAAATCACATTAATACAAAAAGTCAGACGGAGTTGATTTTTGAATGTCCCTATTAATGCGTCTTATACCGCCTTCGGAATTGAAAGGCCAAAAATACAGCTCATTCAGTCCTCCTCCGCAAAACAATTTTATTGAACAACACCGATATCAAGCTTACGAGCTGACTCCGTAACTGCCACATTCCGCTTGGCTGGAAGCTAAGCAGTTATTATGTAACGAGGAAACACAATGTCTGAATATTATGCCAAGGTTGCCTGGAGACGAGGCATTGATGAAAAATACATCAATAATGAATACAGCAGAGGCCATGAATGGGTTTTCGATGGAGGTGTAACTGTTCCAGCCTCTTCGTCTCCTCATGTAGTGCCTTTGCCTTATTCCATTGAGGCAAACGTTGATCCAGAAGAAGCGTTTGTAGCCTCTTTATCAAGTTGTCACATGCTGTTTTTTCTGGCTATCGCCGCTAAGAAAAAGTTTGTTATCGACCAATACACTGATAATGCCGTTGGCATTATGGCAAAAGACAATGACGGAAAAATGAGTATGACTAGAGTCACCTTACGCCCTGAAATTACGTTTGCAGGCGATAAACAACCTTCACATAAACAGCTTGAAGACATGCATCACCAGTCTCATGAGCAGTGTTTTATTGCAAATTCGGTAAAAACCCAAGTGATCACTGAGATTCTGACTTAAATTCTACAGTCAAACTGAACATGTTCGAATGTTGATCAAGCTCTGTTCAGTTAGGTTTTAACCAATACAGTTGCTTTAAACAACCTAGGATAAACAAACCGGAGTCTGCTATCTTTACCCTGCTATAAAGAGTTTAAACGCATAGCACTGTCTTGATTTTAATGTCTCAAGATGATCATGAATAGGTAGCACGCACTCAGCCATCATCAACAAAACATGTAGTACTTACCTGAACCCAGGGTTTAAGAAACCACAAAACATTAGTAACTTAAAAAGAGACTCGAAATGAAAAAAGCCATCACTGTAATTTTAGCGTCGTTGATCTTAGCTGCCTGCGGTGAACATGTAGAAATTCCGCCAGCTCATGTTGGTAAAGTGTTAACTAAAAACGGTTATGCGCCTGATACGCTGACACCCAGTAAATTTCGTCTCGAACCCTGCTGGGCGTATTGTGATCGCTTAATTATTTTAGAAGTAAGCGATAAGCCTTTGGTAGAAAAGCTCACCGTGTTCATGCCGAAAGACAAGTTGAACCTGGCGGTGGATATCCGAGGGACTTTCTCAATTCCAAACGACAATACAACCATTAACTCCTTATTTGACCGCATTCCCGCCGAGAACGAAATCATTCCTGCTCATAAGATTTATTCGACTTATGGTCAGCAAGCAGTTCGAGGAATTGTGCGAAGTGAAATCACCAAATACACCATTCAAGATGTATTGGAAAATCGTGAAAGCATCAGCCAGAACATTCATGCGGCCATTTCGGATAAATTAATTAGTACAAAAACGCCTTTAGTCATTAGCCGATTTGAATTAGCAGACGTTCAGCCACCTAAAGTCATCGTTCAGGCTCAAGAAGCAGCCAAGAAGCGAGAAATTGATATTCAGCAAGCAGAGGCTGACGCACAGGTCAAATTAACTGAAGCAGAGCTGGCACTTGAAGTGGCTAAAAAAGATCGCCTGGTTGAACGCGAAAAAGCCGAAGCTATAGCCGAGCAAAACCGCATTGCTGCCAAATCCATTACCCCAGAAGTACTGGCGTATAAAAAGCTGGAAACGGCCTTAGCCATTTATACGGAACTGGCAAAGAATGGAAACACCATCATTATCCCTGCGGATTCTTCCGGGTTCTCAGACATTACTGGGGATGCGACACTGGCCAAATTGCTTGGTAAGGAATTGAAATAGTGAATTTCTCATTAGCAAACTTTCTGTTTGGACTGATCCCACTTGTCTCAATCGTACTTTTAATGTTTATTTTTAAAGTACCCAAGGTTTGGTTCAAGATTGTAGTACCGACCATTTTTCTTATTGTTGTGTTTTATTCTTTGAATACTTACGGCCCAAGAAACACCCTTACAAGTGATTTACCTGAAGCGCCTGAGAAAACGGAAGTGGAGTCCGGTAAAGAAATGATTGAAGAGGTGGATCGAAGAGGCATGTTTGATCAGGAATAATATGTGAGGCCTGAATTCAAATAATAACTGCCTGTTTCTCTTCCCAAAAGTTTTAGCTACGGTTTATCAAGTTCAAAGTTTCAGGCTCACCAGTACTTTAAGAAATTAAAAACTCGTGAGCCTGACTAATTCATCATGAATTCAGATAATAAGTACAACACGCATTCGCTCAACGCGAATACCAAACACCAATTTGCGACCCAATGTTGGTGACATTTGCGCCTGCTCCTGAGCTGTTCGTTGCTCCTTCGGGTCTCTGCGGATAGTGATTACCTTGATCGTCCATAAACACTAACTGCTTATCGGGTAGGTTTTGGAAAATAATAACAAAGGAGGAACCACCGTAATTAAACATACCCATTTCCTGGCCTTTAGAGACTTCAACCCCCGCCTTCATCTGATCATCAAATGAAATCGTTGACACCTCACTCATTCCCAAGGGGATGCAACAAACTAAACCGTAATCGGGTGTCTCGATAACCATCAAACCACGGGCATTCACTTCAGTAAGGTATGGTAAAGATGCCGTTGTGGCACCACCGAAATCAGGCAGAATAAGCTTGTTAAAATAGGCCCCCGGAATAGAAATAGGATCAAACAAAACCTTACCGTTTGCAGGCACCCACCAGCGATGGAAGTTATAAGGATTAAGGTACGTCTGAAAAACGTAACCTCCTTCAAACAGTGAAACCAAATCAAATTCATCAATCACTCTCTGTTGCTCAGGCAAAGGAGAGCTGAGAATATCACGCAATGAATATTTCATATCCTTAAACCAAAAGGTATCATCTGCTTGGACTTGCCAATCCCAACGGAACAAAGAACCGTCATTAGGACAATTCACAATCTGATTGCTATCTGGCGCGGCGATGGGACGAGCACTGGCCGGATTTTTAAATTGACGGGTAAAAAACGAGTTCCATGAGGACCAGTAAGGAAGGGTTGGGCTGTCCTTTTCCCACAAGTCGAATTCATATGACTTTTTAGCTTTTCTTGATAACCATTGTTCTCCCTCAACGGCAAATCCTTGTGCGGAGGCTTCTGTACCAAGAAATTCATGCCATTTGTTTAACACGGCCCCCATCTTTTCATTAAACTCTGGTAAGCCCAAAAGCTGAGACCCGGGTAAAGTCGGATCAATCCCCACGGTAAACCCTGAAAAAGGCAAACCAACAAGATCATCATCAATAAAGTGAGGCCACCAGGTCAGAAGATAGTTGCATACGAGGGAAAAATACGTTGCATTGGGGATCCAGGGAATTGGTACACCGTCTGTATCTAAATCCTCTGTTTTCAACATTGTTAGATTCTGGCGACAGGCCGTCGCCATCAAATAGGATGCGGTTGGCTCATCTCTGAGGTATTCCAGAAGCTCTATTATGGTAGGGTCGATCCAATCTTCATCACCTCGGATTGACGCGATTGCCTCGACAGCTTCGTTTACTTCAGCATGAAACTTTGCCCAGCTTTCACTTCCGGGATCAGGTAACCAACCATATCGATAGCTGCTTGGATACGGTTGCGTTTTAGCTGACCTGTACAACTTGCTCATAAAAATCCCCTTCCCTGTAATGCTTATAAATAGAAATCGTAAACATCCTATTTTTCTTTTGAATCAGTATAAAATGGGGAAGCGAAAGCGCCATTACACGGCATTACATCAGGCAAGTAGGTTAAAACGAGGAATCTCTAACTCTGCCAGTATGGTCGAGGAATGAAGCGAAGGAGTCTTTCCACGTTGTTCTTAACCAAAGAATAAAGGTCATTTGGAAAGGTAGGCTTAAGACTAACTGAAAAAGACCATTTTAGAGCCATGAAAACGGTCTGAAGCTTTTTGTCTTCGCAGAAGACAATGTTGCCAACCGTCTGGGGTTCAAGTCCAAAATGGACGGGTGTGCTCGACTTTACGTCTCTCAATAATTCAAAGACCTCAGTGATGAGTTTGGGCTTGAAGGGTTCAAGGTTTTATGCTGCTTTAATAAATTCGTGTTAAAGCCAATATATGAAAATTAATACATTTAGGCTCTGATGAGTGGGCCTTGGTTACCACGTCTAGAAGAGATATTTAAGCACCTGTATTGAGACAAGTTAAACATCAAACCATTAACTCAGGTTATTCTTCCAGCTTCTTTAGCATATTTATCGTCTCTTCAGCCCCTATTCTATCAGCGTTTTTAAGTACCAAATGCTGCAAAAGTTCCATCTCAAGCTTCTCGTAATCTTGAGAATTTGAAAGCGCAGAAGCCATTATATTACGCGATTTTTCATTTGCCCGATTAGGGTTGTTTCGCCCAGTATCTTCCAAAAACCTATCTAATCCATAAATACGAATTGTATTTCTTCCTTTAGGAGTTTTCCATTTGTACAATTTACCTTCGACAATAACATTCAAGTGCTCTTCATATTTATCAAAATGAGGATGAACTATTTTATAAGCTCTAGAATTTTCTGGAAACCTTACTCTATTGTCTCTGTCTAAAACTTGCTTATCACTTTTTTCATTATTACAGTCTGGACAACTAATACATAAGTTCCTAGGTTCAAACATAAAATCAGGATGCGTTGACTTTGAAATAATATGCTCTGCATCCCAAGCTCTATTACTCTTAACAACAATTCTCTGCCTACAAAAGCAACATGTGTAGTTTTGCTCTACTAAATAGTGATCTTTTATTTGTTTCCGAAGAATACTAAACTTATCATCACCCCAAGAAACCGACCGTTTATCTTTTAGATCTTTAAAATCATTAACTAATTCTAATTCTTTACCTGAAAATAGCACCTCATTCACCCTGGAGAACCTCCAAAGCTTTCTTTAAAGTAGCAAGTAATTTTTTTACAGGATCAGTATCATTAACTAAAGAATCAAACTTTATAAGATTTTTTATTTTTTCTAAGAAATTTTCATCAATTTCTTTACCATCACTAAGTTGAGATAGAACTTCAACTAGCTGACTAATGAGGTATTCATTTTTATGACCCGGAGAATTAAATGTTTCAGCCAGTTGATAATCAGACGATCTTAAAGAAAAGCTTCCCCCTGAAATCGCCTTTGCTGGGTTCGTCTCTAAGTTAACAACAAAAGAGTTATTTGAAGGTAAAGAGGAAACAATATGAGGAGAGTGAGTCGCGAGAATAAAATGGCATTTTTTATATTGAGAAAATACCTCTTTTACTAAAGGTATAAATTCTCGCTGCCATTCCGGATGCAAACTTAACTCTGGTTCGTCTAACAAAATAACTGAATTATCTGATATAGCCCCTGCTATAGCTAATATATTAAACAATATACACAACTCTCCAGAACTGGCATCTGTTAGAAAAAACTTACTATTATCTTCTTTAGTAAATTCAATATTCACTAAATCTATTAAGTCATAACTTGCAAGAACCGAAAAGTCTTTCAGGAAGTTTGTTTCAAAATTATTTGGATTATAAATATCCAGTTCTATAGAAATCGGCTCATTACGAAAACGAAAGAAGTCAGATGAAGAATTAAAAAAAAGACCTTCATTAAGTTCTTTTACGCTCTCTTTAATTCTATCTATATCTTCATCGGTTAAGGATGTATTGTCTTTCATCCCTTTAAAAAATCTTGCACTTTCAACTGCCCTACGAGATCCGTCACCCTGCTCACTGAGGATTTGATCAAATGAAAAATGAAAAGGAAAATTTAATTTAACAGTGAACTTTTCTCTAATTCCTAAATATGAAAACAAAGGAACTAACTCATTCGTTCTTTTCTCAGGCTTTAAAAAAAAGTTAATGAAAGACGCACCTAACTGGTCAAACTTGGATCTCGTATAACTTTTTCTAGAGTTAACGTTGGTTCTTGCTCCACGATAAACATAAACCTCCTCTAAAAGATTGATAGATCTATGCCATCGGCTTTCATCTATCAATAGAAACTTATCAAAGGGACTAGATGATACAGCAATAATCTTAGGTAATTGCTCCTGAGATTCCTTGATCTTACCGTTTATTAAGTGACTTACATGTAGATCCGTATTCCGATTACTAAGATGAAGATCATTCATAATTGTCTCACGAAATTTTTTAGGTAGCTGATCTAGATTAAAACCGTTTTGAATAAAAGTTCGGTATTTAATCAATAATTCATGAATTTCATTTTCTAATTTATAAAACAAGCATCCGGTTTCATCAAATGAAGTTTCTTCTTTACCTTGCTCATAGTTTATTAAGTCTTTAATTCTATAGCTATTTTTTAGAAATGAAGAAATGAAAATACTGCAGATCTTTTGTAACAAAGTACTTTTACCACAACCATTACGACCAACTACTACAGTAAAAACGTTACAATCTAGACCAACATTATCTAAACATAATTCAACTATTCGATTACCATACCTTACTTCATTAATGACCATTATAAGATTCCATTCTATGTTCAACTAAAACAAATATCTTCAATATTAAGATATATTATTAAACTACTGATCCATAATTCACAGCACTGGCCTTATCTTGAGTAAATGAAAACCTTTGCAACCTTCATACACCTATATTACAAGTTTTTTATATAATTATCGCTTTAATTATCCTTTCCTGTGCTTCAAGAGTCTCTTGAAACTATGATCTAATGATACTACCTCTCCCACCTAGTCTAACTCAATCACCTTGCGCTTTTGATTTATCAACAAAGTAACTGGCCTTAACGCCTCCCTTCTGAACCAGCATCAACAAACGATCCCAGGTGAGCACCCAGCCTTGTTTATTTGCATTGCTTGGATCAATACCAGCCTGAGTGAATACGTGTTTCAGTGTGTAAAGGCGACCGCCCTCTTTGGCTTCGCACATTTTGTATTTTTAAATAACACACATCTCCATCAACTATAATAATTAGCCAGCCACCCTAAAGGTTTGGGTCATGACTACGAATGAAGCTACGCCAGAGAGAATTATCGATCAGGCCATATTATTGGCCCAAAAAAGCTCGTGGGAGTCCTTTAGCTTGAGCGAACTGGCCATTGAAGCGAATTGTTCACTCGCTGATATTAAAAGCATTTATCGTTCGAAGGATGATATGGTAGAAGCATTTTTCAATCGGGCCGACAATGCCATGCTTTCCCTGTCCTCGGACTCAAAGTATCAGGCCTTATCAAGTGATGATCGCTTAATCACCTGCATCATGACATGGTTTGAATATTTAGCCCCCTACCGCCCTATCATAAAGGAGATGATGGCTTATAAACTGGAGCCTGGTCATTTCCATTTACAAGCCCATGGGATTACTCGCGTAAGTCGAACCGTCCAATGGTTTTTAGAAGTATCTAATCGCAATTATTCTGGGTTAAAACGAGTGGCCGATGAAGTAGCAACGACTTCTGCCTACTTAACCAGCTTTGCTCATTTCTTATTTGATGACAGCGACAATTTTAAAGACACGAGATCGTTATTGAATAGCTTGATTAAACGAATCGACCAAGGCCACCATCTGTTCTTCCCATCAGGTAATAAAAAACACTGATCAACGAAAGGACCATGAAGTGAGAGCATAAATATCATGCCAATACTTACGCAGTTCTTTCTTCAAAAAAACACTAAAAAATAAACTACCTTGTCGGTTTTCTTTAACAATTCAAACCAACATACCTCTTCTCTGTGCTACAATCTCGCGCCTTCAAACATGAAGCAAATTTGTTTATATTTCGCACAGAATTATTTTTATCAAAGGCTGTTTTACGCCTTACGACGTTGAAAAGGTAAGCTCTTGGAAAACAAAGTATCCTCTCCGATCAATTCCATTGAAGATTCAAGAAGGCTCTCCATCGCGCCTATGCTCGACTGGACCACTTCCCATTACAGAACCTTCATGCGCGGGCTTACACAACATACGCTTCTGTACACAGAAATGGTGACAACCGGAGCGATTCTGTTCGGAGATCAGGAGCGCCACTTGAGATTCAATGAAATTGAGCAAAACGTGGCCATGCAGCTGGGCGGTTCAGATCCGGAAGCATTAGCTAAATGCGCTAAAATCTGTGAAGACAGAGGTTATAACGAGATCAACTTAAACGTTGGTTGCCCAAGTGACCGGGTTCAAAACGGCAGTTTTGGCGCTTGTTTAATGGCCGAGCCTAAGCTGGTAGGCGATTGCATCAAAGCCATGCAAGATGTGGTTGATATTCCGGTCACGGTGAAATCTCGCATAGGTATCGACAACCAGGACAGTTACGAAGAGTTTCAGGATTTCATTGGCACCGTGAATCATATTTCTCAGTGCAAAACCTTCATTGTTCATGCTAGAAAGGCGATCCTGAAAGGGTTAAGTCCGAAAGAAAACCGGGAAATCCCACCGCTAAAATACGACTATGTTTATCGCATTAAAGAGCAGTTTCCTGATTTTCATATCTCCCTCAATGGCGGTGTAAAAACCTTAGAAGAAGCCGAAGCGCATCTGACCAAAGTGGATGGCGTTATGATTGGCCGTGAGGCATACAACAACCCCTACCTGTTTGCGGCGGCAGATCAGCGAATTTTTGGTGATAACGCGGCGACCCAGGCAACCCGTCACGAAGCCATTCGTTCGTTATACCCTTATGTGGAAGCTGAGCTTGAACGTGGAACGTATCTTAATCACATCGCTCGCCATATGTTAGGTATGTTCCAGGCCGTTCCGGGAGCACGAAAGTTCCGTCGTCATATTTCTGAAAATGCAACAAAACCCGGTGCAGGCCTGGAAGTCCTGATTGACGCTCTGGAAATGGTTACGGAACAACCAGTCGCTTGATTTCGTTGACCTGACACAACTTCTTGATTGAAAGATAATTCGCTTCTACTTTACCTTTGTAAAGCATTTGTAATATTGTATTGGTAAGAATTACACCAAATCATTTAAAGAAGTTGTGTTATGGATAACAAGTTAGACCAATTAAAATCAATGACTCAAGTCGTAGCTGACACAGGCGATATTGAGGCAATCAAACAATACAAACCTGTTGATGCAACCACGAACCCTTCGTTGCTACTTAAAGCCTCTGAATTACCTCATTACCAGGATTTACTAAAAGCGTCGATTCTTTGGGCAAAATCACAAACCGATGATGCATCCGAACAAGTGTCACTGGCGTGTGACAAATTTGGTGTCGACTTAGGTACTGAAATCACCCAAATCGTTCCAGGGTACATTTCCACCGAAGTGGATGCTCGTTTATCCTTCGACACTCAAGCAACACTGAATAAAGCCCGCCAGATCATTCAGCTTTACGAACAAAACGGCGTTTCCAAAGACCGTGTTTTAATTAAAATCGCCTCTACCTGGGAAGGCATCAAAGCCGCTGAAGAACTTCAAAAAGAAGGCATCAATTGCAACCTGACGTTGATCTTTGCTTTTGCCCAGGCAGTCGCTGCTGCAGAAGCGGGTGCATTTTTAATTTCACCTTTCGTTGGCCGAATTCTTGATTGGTACAAAGCATCTACCGGTGAAAGCTACACCTCTGAAACCGACCCAGGTGTTGTTTCCGTTACCCAAATTTATAATTACTTTAAGCAACACGGTCACAAAACCGTGGTCATGGGTGCAAGCTTCAGAAACACAGGCGAAATCGAACAGCTTGCTGGCTGCGACCGTTTAACGATCAGTCCTGCACTACTTGCAGAGCTTGAGTCTGATACAGAAGTACTTGAACAGCGACTTTTCGCGAATAAGTATGACTCTCAGGATAAAGTCAGTTTTGACGAACAATCATTCCGTTGGTCCATGAATGAAAACGCCATGGCAACTGAAAAGTTAGCTGAAGGTATTCGTAACTTCACTAAAGACCAGATCAAACTGGAAGAAAAGTTTGCGTCACTGGCTTAAAAGGCCCTCCGGGCAAAGTCATACTCAGGCAACAAAAAAGCAGCTTTCACCGCTGCTTTTTTGTTGCCTGAAAAATACCCATTTATAGCATTTTGATTTCTCTTCGAGGAAACGGGATATTGATATTCTTGGCTTTCACTGCATTGTAGATGGCCATATTCATCTGAAAACGGGTTTCAAAATAGCTGTCCATCGGCACCCAAAAACGAACAGAAATATTGACTGAAAAGTCACCAAGGCTTTCAATCCCGACTTGCGGTTTAGGGTCTTTGGCCACGTTATCGCCTTCGAGCAATGCCTGAGTGATGGCCTCAATGGCAATTTCCGGGTCATCGCTGTAATCGATACCCACCACAATTTCAGACAGTTTATAACTGAACGAGTTATGTATGACCTCACCAATGATCTTCTTATTAGGTATGGTAATCATTTCGCCATCTTCCGTGGCAAGCACAGTATTCGCTAATTTGATTTCTCTGACGATGCCTGAATACTCATTGATAGTAACGGTATCACCGACTTTAAACGGCCTGGACAAGATGATCGCAAGGCCAGCGCCATAGTTTGAAACAGGCCCTTGCAACGCCAAACCCAAGCCAAACGTTAAAGCACCCAGCGCCGCAACAAACGGAGCAATACTGATCCCAAACTTACCCAAACTGATAATTAAGAAACAACCTAAGACCAGCAGCCTTACCGCATTCGCTAAGAACTTTGTTAAGGTTACATCGAGATTTTTAGCAACCCCAAGCTTGGCCACCGCTTTAGAAGCAGCATTTGCCACCAGAAAGCCAATAATAATGACAAGAATGGCCCCAAGCACCTGAAAAGAATAGGTAACTAAAAATTGAGTGACTACATCATAAGCCTTCTCTAATTGCTCCAACTCCTGATCCATCATAATTATTCCTTTTTTATATTTTTACAGGCATTAAAAAAGGAGCTTAATAGCTCCTTTGATAATATCAAGGCATTCTGCTTATGCAGCCTGAATCACCTTCAAATAATCTTCGCCTTGCGCATGCTCGGCCAACAACTGCGCCATTGTTTTATTCTCTGGACCCACAGCATTTAGATCACGACCCGCTTCTTTAAAAAACGTCACAAAACGAGCGAAGTCATCAGCAACCATATAGCGGTAAGCGATGTTTAAAACATAGAAGTCTGCGTTTTCGTCGCCGTATGGTGTGCGCTCCAAGTACGCCTTAACGTGCTCATCGCTCCACTCATCTTTGAAAACTTTTTGTTTATCTTTTTTAAGCATAACCAGCTAACCTCAACACCTGCACTCTGCCGCTTACTCAAAACAGCAAAGTATTTATATACGTTTTTGATGACGCGAATCATATCATAAACAAAACATATAAGAAGAAGACAATTAACAGGAAAAACAGATAAAGAAAGAAGCAGAATTGATAAGGAATCGGGTTCCTTCAGATAAAACTCGTTAAAAGAAAGCCCCTTGAAAGGAAAGCCCCTTGAAATAAATCAAGAGGCCAAACGAAATTAAAAGACTCGGTTCAAGCCGTTCAAAGCCGCAACACGATAGGCTTCCGCCATGGTTGGGTAATTGAACGTGGTATTTACAAAGTATTTAATCGTATTCAGTTCGCCAGGTTGATTCATAATGGCTTGACCAATATGCACAATCTCAGATGCCTGATCTCCAAAGCAATGAACCCCAAGGATTTCCAGCGTTTCTCTGTGGAACAGGATCTTTAACATACCGATCGGCTCACCGGTAATTTGCGCTCGAGCAGTATGTTGAAACTGTGCCTGACCCACTTCGTATGGCACTTTTTTAGCCGTCAACTGCTGTTCTGTTAAACCAACAGAGCTGATTTCCGGAATGGTATAAATACCCGTAGGTACGTCAGATACCATGTGAAATTCAGGGTCCTGCGCCATATCTTTGGACGCTGCTCGCCCCTGATCGTAAGAAGCACTGGCCAAACTAGGCCAACCGATCACATCACCTGCTGCGTATACGTGTTCTACGGCTGTGCGGTAGTGTTCATCCACTTCTAACTGGCCACGAGAGTTGGCTTCAAGACCTATATTTTCAAGATCCATATTATCCGTATTACCGGAGCGACCATTACACCAAAGGAAGGCGTCTGCCTTTAAACGCTTACCGGACTGAAGATTCAACACAACGCCGTTGTCTGTCGCTTCCAGTGAATCGAACTGTTCATTATGACGTACCATGACCCCATTATTTCGGAGGTGGTAGCCAAGCGCATCGGATATTTCACTATCAAGAAATGAGAGTAAGGTATCGGCCGGATTGATCAGATCAACCTTAACACCCAAGCCAACGAAGATTGACGCGTATTCAGAGCCAATCACACCTGCGCCGTAAATAATTAACGTACGCGGCGTATGTTGCAGCTCAAGTACGGAATCACTGTCATAAACGCGAGGATGATTAAAGTTGACTCCCGGTGGGTGCCAAGGGCGGGAGCCTGTCGCAATAACAAAGTTTTTTGCATGAAGACGATCCGCCGTATTCGAGCCACCCGTGACAGTAATGGTATTTTGATCTACGAACCTTGCATGGCCAAAATGAATGTCAATTCGATTTCTTGCGTAATGCTCTGTGCGAAGCTTAACCTGCTTCTGCATCACACGGCCAGCCCCCTTCAATACCTTTGGAAAAGAGAACCAGCGAGGCTCGCCAATATCACGAAACATTGGGTTAGTGTTAAATGTGATGATTTGTTTTACCGCATGACGTAACGCTTTGGACGGGATTGTTCCCTTATGCGTACAGTTACCACCAACTTGCGGCTGCACTTCAATCACAGCAACACGCTTACCTGCTTTTGCCGCATTAATCGCTGCACCTTCTCCTGCAGGACCAGAACCAATCACTACAACATCGTAATATAAATCCGCCATCAATTATTCCCTGTCTCCATAAGGCGTTGATTATTCATCCATCACCCTATCAATTAATTATTTTTGTTTCAGTTTAGTATGATTTCGGAAATTATTTTGCCGCATCATAAAACTGATGATCTTTTCCTTTCGCTTCGTTTTGCTGTCTTTGGTTTTCTTCTTCGCATTTCACCGGATTACCACCACATATGTCACACGCGGTATCCATTCCCAAAGCCGCCATACCGCCACATGAGCCTTTGAGGGGTTCTCGGCCCATGATAACGCCCACGGACATTCCCACGACCAAAATCAACATAACCGCAAAAGCAACCAACATAATTTCCATAGCCACACCACTTTCTAAATGCTTGTTTATGATTATTTAATCTAACAAGTATTGATTAAATTGTTCCGTACTCTCGACAGAAAAGTCCTGTTCCTTTTTTACAATCATATAGATCGCAAGACCTTCTGATTTTGCTAATGCGAGGGCTTTTTCCGGCCCCATCACATTTAACCCCGTGGCGATGGCATCAGCATACGCCACAGAGGAATGTAAAACACTGATCGAAGCCAATGAATGTTTAATTGGCTTTCCGGTTACAGGGTCAATGGTATGCGAATATCGCTGACCATCAACCTCATAATAGTTTCTGTAGTCGCCTGATGTTGCGATGGCAGCATCTTTCAACTCAACCACTTTATGTACTGAGTGACCAAGACCGCCACTCGGCTCTTCTACAGCCACTCTCCAGAGTTGATTATTCGGCTTAACACCCCTGGCTTTCAGTTCACCACCAATTTCAACCAAATAACTATCAATACCCATATTATCCAGCGTTTTGGCGGCCAAATCTACGGCATACCCTTTAGCAATTGCGGACAAATCCACATAGACCGGCTTTTCTTTACAGACGGTATTATTGCCTTTAAGTTCCAGAGATTGATACCCGACTTTAGTCGACTTTATCTTCGCTATTTCACGGTCATCAGGGATGACCTCAGGCTTGTAATTTGGGCCAAACCCCCACATGTTCACCAAGGGACCTATCGTGACATCAAACGCGCCATCGGTTGTTTTACTGATTTCCTGCGCCATTGAAATTACCTTGTAGGTATCTTCAGGGAACTGGTAACAACTGTTTTCAGGAAGACGATTGAATTCTGATAAGTTTGAATCTTGTTTGTAAGTCGACATCTGGGTATTAACTAATTCAATAGACGCCAATACCTGAGCATTAACAACTGCGTCTTCTTTTCCAGAAGTATTGATGTAAACCACACTGAAGGACGTCCCCATTGTAGGGCCGGAATAAGTTACTTTTTCAGGCAAGTCATGATTTAGGCTAACTTCCTGCGAGCCAATTTGCTCTTTTTCTGCTCTCTCTTCACTGAGAATACCGACAAGTAAAACCAAGCTACAAAGCGCTACCACAGCAATTAATTTATTCTGAGACAATGCTGAAACCTTTCAATTAACACAAATCGAATAAATAAAAAAAAGGCCGCAAATGCGGCCCTTTTTTAATTAACCACCAAAATCATCAAGTAAGATATTTTCAGGCTCTACACCCAAGTTCTCTAACATGTTGATTACAGCAGCGTTCATCATTGGAGGCCCACACATGTAGAACTCACAATCTTCCGGTGCCGGATGATCTTTAAGATACTCTTCATAAAGAACATTATGAATGAAGCCGGTCAAGCCTTCCCAGTTATCCTCTGGCTGAGGATCTGAAAGTGCAAGGTGCCAATCAAAGTTCTCATTTTCAGCCGCTAGCTGGTCGTACTCTTCATTATAGAAGGACTCACGCATAGAGCGCGCACCGTACCAGAAGCTGATCTTACGCTTACTGTTCAGACGCTTAAGCTGATCGAAGATGTGCGAACGCATCGGCGCCATACCCGCACCACCACCGATAAAGACCATTTCGTTATCAGTGTCTTTCGCGAAGAACTCACCAAATGGACCGTATACAGTGATCTTGTCACCTGGCTTCAGGTTAAACACGTAAGACGACATGATGCCTGGTGGGTGATCTGTTCCCGGAGGCGGTGTCGCAATACGAATATTGAACTTAACCAATCCACGCTCTTCTGGATAGTTCGCCATGGAATAAGCACGGATAACCGCTTCATTAACAATCGACTCATGCTTAAAGATGCCGAAGTGATCCCAGTCACCACGATATTCTTCAGGAATATCGAAGTCAGAGTACTTAACGTGATGCGGCGGACATTCCAGCTGAACATAACCACCTGCACGGAAGTCGACGTTTTCACCTTCAGGCAAACGTAGCGTAAGTTCTTTAATGAAGGTAGCAACGTTCGGGTTAGACTCAACCGTACATTCCCACTTCTTAACACCAAAGACTTCGTCTTCAACTTCAATCTTCATGTCTTGCTTCACAGCAACCTGACACGCAAGACGCCAGCCCTCTTGAGCTTCACGCTTAGTAAAGTAAGACGCCTCAGTAGGAAGCATGTCGCCGCCGCCTTCAAAAACCTTACACTTACACTGCGCACATGTACCGCCACCGCCACAAGCTGATGACAAAAATACATTTGACCCAGCCAGCGTTTGCAATAACTTACCACCCGCAGGCGTAACGATGGATTTATCATCATCGTCATTGATCGCGATAGTGACATCACCAGAGTTCACAAGTTTGGCACGGGCAGACAGAATTACTGCCACCAATGCCATAACGATCACTGTGAACATCACTACGCCGAGTATTACTTCAGTTCCTAACATTTATATACCCTCGTTATAGCGACACACTACAAAGAAATTCCGCCGAAAGACATAAAGCCCAGAGACATCAAACCAACACAGATAAAGGTAATACCCAATCCACGAAGACCTTCAGGAATGTCACTGTACTTCAGTTTTTCACGAATACCCGCAAGTGCAGTAATTGCCAATGCCCAACCAATACCGGCACCAACACCATAAACCACACTTTCACCGAACTGGTAATCACGCTCAACCATGAACAGTGATGCACCCATGATGGCACAGTTCACTGTAATCAACGGCAAGAACACACCCAGAGAGTTATAAAGTGACGGAATATACTTATCCAACACCATCTCCAGAATCTGAACCATCGCAGCGATTACACCGATGTAGCTCAAGAGACCCAGGAAGCTAAGATCTACTGTCGCATACTCAGGGCTAATCCAGGTTAATGCGCCTTCTTTCAGAAGGTAGGTATAAATCAGGTTATTTACGGGTACTGTAATGGCCAATACCACAATTACCGCAATACCAAGACCCAAAGAGGTTTGAATCTTCTTAGAGATCGCAATAAATGTACACATCCCCAGGAAGAAGGCCAAAGCCATGTTCTCAACGAAGATCGCACGCACTAAAAGACTTAAATAATGTTCCATTAGTAAGCCTCCTTAGACGTATTGCTGGCAATTTTGAAATCCGGAGCCTCTACCTGGTCTTTCTGGAAGGTTCTGAGTGCCCAGATGATTCCTCCAATCAGGAAGAATGCACTTGGCGGAAGCAACAGCAAACCGTTCGGGTTATACCAGCCGCCTTCAGTAACCAAAGGTAGAATCTCAATGCCGAACAACTTACCGGCACCGAACAATTCACGGAAGAAAGCAACAATAATCAGAATTGCAGAGTAACCAAGACCGTTACCGATACCATCCATGAAACTCATGAACGGGCCATTCTTCATTGCATATGCTTCCGCGCGCCCCATCACAATACAGTTTGTAATAATCAGACCAACAAATACCGAAAGCTGCTTACTGATTGAATAAGCAAAGGCTTTAAGCACCTGGTCCACCACGATTACCAAAGAAGCAATAATGGTCATCTGAACAATGATACGAATACTGCTAGGAATGTGCATACGGATAACAGAAACTGCCAGGTTAGAACACGCAGTTACCGCGATTACCGCCATACTCATTACAAGAGCCACATTCAAACTGGTTGTTACAGCCAACGCTGAACAGATACCCAGGATTTGAAGTGCAATCGGGTTGTTTTTTGCGACTGGTTCAGTCAATACCTGCCTTAATTCAGACATTGATTAGGCCTCCCCTGCTTTGTAGTTCTTTAGGAAAGGTGCAAAACCATTGCCACCCAGCCAGAACTTAATCAGATTAGTAACACCGTTACTGGTCAGTGTTGCGCCAGAAAGACCGTCCACCTGATGAAGTTTTTCAGCTTCAATCGCAGGATTCACACTACCTTTCTTAACTTTTGCAACAACACTTCCGTCAGTGTCATAAATGGTTTTACCAACCCACATTTTCTTCCAACGTGGATTATCAACTTCACCACCCAGACCAGGCGTTTCAGCGTGTGCATAGAAGCCCAAACCAGCCACTGTATTCAGGTCTGATTCAAGCGCTACGAAACCGTACAGCGTTGACCACAAACCATAGCCGTTTACTGGCAGGATCAAACGACCAGCGTTTTCTCCACCGACTACCTTATAAACAGTTGCTACGTTCTGCTTACGCTTAATAGAGGCGATATCTACCGCACCATCAAGCTTAGTTGAGAACTTAGGATCTTTTGCTGCTTTGTTTTGGTCATAATTTGGGAAAGGCGCATCTGTGAACTTGCCTGTGGCAAGGTCTACATACTTCTCTTCAATCTGACCAAACAACTCTTCAACGCGGGACTTCGACAGGCTTTCACCTGGCTCAGCCAAACCACCAATTGAAAGAATGTTACGCTGCATATCCAGAGCTTTGTTTGCAATTTGCGCAGGTTTCAACGCAATCGCTGCACCAGATACAATCACAGAACACACGATACAAAGAAGAAGTGCGACAGTGATAGTTTTTCCGATCGTATCGTTATTACTAGCCACGAGCTAACCTCCTCTTGATGTTTGCCTGAACTACGAAATGGTCAATCAAAGGTGCAAACAGGTTAGCGAACAAAATCGCCAACATCATGCCTTCCGGGAACGCAGGGTTAACGACGCGAATCAGAATAACCATGAAACCGATCAATGCACCAAAGTACCACTTGCCTTTGTCCGTCATGGAAGCAGAAACAGGGTCTGTCGCCATGAAGAACATACCAATGGCAAAACCACCAATGGTTAGGTGCCAATACCATGGAAGATCAAACATTGGGTTTGTTTCAGAACCCACACCATTCAACAGCAACGTAGTGGCTACCATGCCAATCAATACACCGGCAACGATTCGCCAGGAAGCAATACCCGTCATTAACAGCACACCGCCACCAATTAACAGCATAAGGGTTGAAGTTTCACCCATAGAACCCTGGATCGTACCAAAGAAGGTATCAGCCCAAGTTATGCCATTGGCAAGAATTGCATCAACGCCACCAACAGCAGCAAGACCTAACGGTGTTGCGCCAGAGAAACCGTCAACTGCAGTCCAGATTGCATCACCGGACATTTGCGCAGGATAAGCAAAGAACAAGAATGCACGACCTGTCAGTGCCGGGTTCAGGAAGTTCTTACCTGTACCACCGAAAACTTCTTTACCAATCACAACACCAAAGCTGATGCCTAAAGCAACCTGCCAAAGCGGGATTGAAGGAGGAAGAATCAACGCGAACAGGATAGAAGTAACAAAGAAACCTTCGTTCACTTCGTGACCACGAACCATGGCAAACAATACTTCCCAGAATCCACCCACTGCAAAGGCAGTTAAATAGATCGGTAGAAAGTAAGCCGCACCAAACATGAAGTTATCCAACATGCTTGCAGGGTCATGACCTGTAAAGAACATTGCATGCCAATCAGACGGTGCAGTACCCGTGCCTGCAGCAATGGCAGTGTTCGCCTGAAGACCGATATTCCACATTCCGTAGAACATTGCAGGCCATAGACACATCCAAACAGTGATCATCATACGTTTCAGGTCAATGCCGTCACGTACGTGCGCTGTCGTTTTTGTGGTACTTGAAGGTGAGTAGAAAATTGTATCTACCGCTTCAAAAAGTGCATACCACTTTTCGTACTTGCCCCCTTTATGGAATGAGGGCTCGATTTTGTCCAGGAAACCTCTAAGACTCACGATTAACCCTCCTTCTCAATGCGGGTTAGATTATCACGCAGGATTGGACCGTACTCGTATTTGCCAGGGCAAACAAAAGTACATAAAGCCAAATCTTCTTCGTCCAGTTCAAGCGCACCAAGTAACTGAGCCTGCTCTGTGTCACCAACGGCCAAAGAACGCAGCAATTGCGTTGGCAGAATATCCAAAGGCATTACTTTTTCGTAAAGACCTACAGGCACCATTGCTCGCTCACTACCATTAGTATTGGTATTGAAGTTAAACAAACGACTTGGAGCAAGTTTGGATAAATAGATATTCAGTAGTGAGAAACGTTGACTACCAGGAGATAACCACCCCATAAAGTCACGAGTATCACCTTCTTCAAGCACAGAAAGCTGCATGTGATAGCGACCAAGGTAGCTCACAGGTCCACGTGTAGCACGACCGCCAAACACTGAACCCGAGATTAGACGGTTATTGGTACCGTTCAACTCGCCTTCAGTCAGGTCATTTACATTTGCGCCAATACGAGTACGAACCAAACCTGGGTTCTTAACCTGTGGGCCAGCCAATGCAACAACGCGCTCAACATCAAGGCGACCCGTAGTAAATAAATTACCAATCGCGATCACATCTTGATAGTTCACAGACCAAACTGTCTTAGTAGCACTAACAGGGTCCAAATTATGAATATGCGTTCCAGGCAAACCCGCTGGATGCGGACCGTCGAATGAAGCAACTTCAATTTTTGCATCGCCAGATACCGGAGTATTCGCTCCGCCCGCCTGACACACAAACACCTTACCATCAGTTAGCTTAGCTAAAAGCTGAAGACCCTGCTTAAATGCAGATTCTTTTTCCTGAATGATAACTTGTGGGTCTGCTGCCAACGGGTTGGTATCCATTGCCTGCACAAAAACAGATGAAGGCACAGAGCCAACCTCTGGTACCTTACTGAAAGGTCTTGTACGCAATGCAGTCCACATGCCGGAATTAACAAGGTTTTCTTGAACCTGTTCACGACTTAAACCAGCGATTTCAGACTCGCTGACTTTCAAAAATTCTACTGCGTCGTCACCATTCACTTCGATCACAACGGACTGTAGAACTCGTTTCTCCCCTCGGTTGATTTCAACCACAGTACCGGAAGCAGGTGCTGTATATAGCACACCCTCAGTTTTCTTATCGTTAAAAAGTACCTGACCACACTTAACCTGTTCTCCTACAGCTACCGCCATAGTTGGTTTCATGCCGTTGTAGTCAAAACCTACAACCGCAACAGTGCGAACGGATTTACCTTCACGAATAGACTGCTCAGGACTTCCAGTGATGGGAAGATCAAGGCCACGCTTAAGCTTTATCATTCGTTTGCCTAGTCTCTCATCAAAGCGCGCTTAGTATCCATTCTGACGTGGATATTTAGCATGCTAATAAACTTTCAGGGGTTTCCCCCACCCAAAAATCCGCAAGATTATATCTAAATGGTCATACCCCTACTACCATTCAAATCAATATTTTTCGTTAAAAATTAAGACCGTAGTGCAGTTTTCATACAGCACCTACAAAAATGGCCACATATCACTCAGATATGCGGCCATTTAAAGAGTAGCAGAACAATTTAGAGGGGCTAAGATTTAGCTCAGTCTATTTTATTAATTGCCACCCAAACGTTTTCTATAGCAATTATTTATATTCAGGGAACTTGCAACCTGCAACCTGCTCAAGAATACGAACAACCTGACAGCTATAACCGAACTCATTATCGTACCAAACATAAAGTACAGCTTTATCGCCATTTACGATGGTTGCTTTACCGTCTACGATGCCTGCCTTACGTGAACCCACAAAGTCAGAAGAAACAACTTCCGGTGAATCCACATAATCAACCTGCTGCTGAAGATCAGAATATAGCGCTGTATGGCGCAAATACGCATTCACTTCTTCAACGGTTGTTTCTTTCTTAAGAGAAAGATTCAGAATCGCCATGGAAACATTCGGTGTTGGTACACGAATCGCGTTACCCGTCAGCTTGCCTTCCATTTCAGGAAGCGCTTTAGATACTGCCTTCGCTGCACCCGTTTCAGTAATTACCATATTCAATGGCGCTGAACGGCCACGACGGTCTGCACTGTGGTAATTATCAATCAAGTTCTGGTCATTCGTGTAGGAATGAACTGTCTCCACGTGACCATGATGAATACCAAACTCATCATTAATTGCCTTCAAAACAGGCGTAATTGCGTTTGTTGTACAAGATGCAGCAGAAATCAGCTTATCAGAATCTTCGATGCAATCACTGTTGATTCCGTAAACGATGTTCTTCATGTCACCCTTACCAGGTGCAGTCAAGATTGCCTTTTCAACACCACGAGCTTCCAAGTGCTGAGAAAGACCATCGACATCGCGCCAGATACCCGTGTTATCAACCACGATCGAATCTTTAATACCATACGCTTCGTAATCCACTGTCTCAGGCGAGCTAGAGTAAATCACTTTGATGAAGTGACCGTTTGCGATGATGCCGCAGTTTTCTTCGTCTACTGTGATTGTGCCCTGGAAAGAACCATGAACAGAGTCACGACGAAGCAGGCTTGCACGCTTTTCAAGATCCTTGCCCTTGCCCTTACGAACTACGATCGCACGAAGACGTAAGTTTTCACCACTGCCCGCCTTCTCAATCAAAATACGCGCAACCAAACGACCAATACGGCCAAAACCGTAAAGAACAACATCGCGTCCTTCATGTTTTTCGTCAGCACAGTTCAAACCAGCCAACTCAGCAGTAACGAATTCAAGGACATTTACATCTGCCGGCTGCTTGCTCAAACGATAGCCCAACTTACCTACATCAATGCGAGCGTTACGAATACCAAGCTCAAGTAACGCCTCAACTACTTTCAGAGTGTCTACAACAGAAAGCTCTGAATCTTCGATACGACGAGCAGCACGATGTGATTTAAGGATATGAATAACAGAACGGTTTACCAAAGAGCGACCATAAACTGTCGCGATCACGTTACGATCACGGCTCAGTTTACCAACCAACGGAATCATGGTTTCAGCTACTTCTTCACGCTTTTTCCAATCAGAAAAATGAGTTTCTGTAATATCAGTCACAAGGGCACCTTTTAAAACAAAACAGGTTTGACACTATGCCAAACAAAAAGTGAATACCGATTGATCACTCATGGCTCAACTTTCCGTGATCGCCATATAATTCAATCAGCATGAAAAAATCGCGCACATTATCTTTTGAATGTACTCAAAACGCAACTTTGTTGGCCCGAAAAGCCTCATTTATCTGCTAAATGAACATTTATTGTCGACTCCAGACTAGATCACGATCCTCAATCAGGTAGAATAATGCGCCATCAAAACCAGCTTTAAACCACTCTTCCAGCCATAACACGATATTCAGCAGGATGCCTTAGCTATATGTTATTCAGTGATGACACTTTGTTAGACTCAGCCAAACCCGGAGACCATAAGCGCTACGGCCAAGTTATTGGTTCCGCCAAAGCATTACTTGTAGCACAAAGCATTGAAAAAACATCCGGCATCGGACTGGTCATCACGGAAAACAACAGCCAGGCAAACCAACTCACTGAAGAGCTTAAATTTTTCAGTAAAGGCCAATCCACCATTATTAACTTCCCTGATTGGGAAACCTTGCCTTACGACAGCTTCTCTCCCCATCAGGACATCATTTCTGATCGATTAAAAACGCTGGATCAGCTGGGCAAAATCAAACAAGGCATACTGGTCATCTCAGCCCAGACTCTGATGCAGCGAGTGCCACCGGAAAGCTTCATTGGCCGTTACGTTTTTTCCATCAAAAATGGCGCCACGCTTGATCTAAACAAACTGAAAGAGAAACTGGCACACGCTGGTTATCAGCACGTAGATACCGTCTACGAACACGGCGAGTTTTCTATTCGCGGCTCCATCATTGACCTTTACCCGATGGGCCACGACACCCCTTACCGAATCGAACTGTTTGATGATGAAATTGAAAGCCTGAGAAGTTTCGACCCGGAAAACCAACGCTCCATTGAAAAGCATGAAGAAATAAACCTGCTGCCTGCCAGAGAATTCCCTTGCGACGATAAAAGCCTGAAAGCTTTTCGCGCAGTATGGCGTGACCGATTTGAGCAATCACATAAAGCGCCTATTCTGAAAGACCTTCAAAACAACCTGATTCCGGCAGGCATTGAATATTACCAACCACTATTCTTTGATCACATGGCAACGCTGCTTGATTACATACCAGAGCACGCCTGCATTTTTCTTTACAGCGACATCAACAACAGCCTGGATAAGTTCTGGAATGACATTGAACAGAGACACGAAAGTCTCAGTCACGACATAGAGCGCCCTATCATTCAGCCAGAAGAGCTGTATGCAAAACCGCAGAGCCTCCTTTCTCAACTGAAAGATTTTCAGCGTATTACTCTGACGGAAGAAACCATCAAAGAACAAGCAGGAAGAATCAACCTGCCCACAGAAAAAGCACCGGACTTAAGCGTAGACCACCGGCTGAGCGAACCTTACAGCCGAGTCATCCAGTTCAGTAAGGAGTTTGATGGCACGATTGCACTTATCCCGGATTCTCCTGGCCGCCGGGAAACACTCACGGAATACCTTAAAGCCGCCGGCATTAAAACCAGACCCGTCAACAACTGGCGAGAACTCACCGAAGCCAGCAAGGACGAAATCCAGCTGCTCATCGCCCCTCTTTCTCAGGGGGTTATTTTTAATGAGCGCTCACTGGCCTTAATTACCGAACAAGAGCTTTTTGGCCACAGCGTCAGCCAGACACGCCGCGCCACCAAAACGGAAGACCACAGCGACCAGGTCATTAAAAACCTGACCGAACTTAAAATTAACGCCCCCGTTGTTCACCTGGATCACGGTGTCGGCCGATACCGAGGCCTGGAAACGATTGAGCTGGAAGGCCAGGCCAATGAGTTTTTAATCCTTGAGTACGCCGACGACGCCAAACTGTATGTTCCGGTCAACAACCTACATATGATCGCTCGTTATTCGGGGTCAAGCGACGAAAACGCGCCCATCAATAAACTGGGTTCAGAGCGATGGAGCCAAGCAAAGCGAAAAGCCGCCGAGAAAGCCCGTGACGCAGCCGCACAACTTCTGGATATCTACGCACGTCGTGCCGCTAAAAAAGGCTTCCAGTTTGACCTTCCCGACGACAGCTATCGTCAGTTCGCAGCCAACTTCCCATTTGAAGAAACCCCCGATCAGGCACAAGCCATTAACGCCGTCATACAAGACATGCACAAACCCACTCCTATGGATCGACTGGTTTGTGGTGACGTAGGCTTCGGCAAAACAGAAGTCGCTATGCGCGCTGCCTTTATGGCTGTTCAATCCGGCAAACAAGTGGCCGCCCTGGTTCCCACCACACTGCTTGCTCAGCAACATTATGAAAGCTTTCGAGACCGCTTTGCAGACTGGCCGGTAAAGGTGGAAGTTTTATCTCGTTTTAAAACCGCAAAAGAACAAAACACTGCCATCCAGCAACTCAAAGAAGGCAAGATTGATATTTTGGTCGGTACACACAAAATCATCAACGCCGATGTGACATTCAAGAATCTCGGCCTTCTTATCATTGATGAAGAGCACCGCTTTGGTGTTCAGCAGAAAGAAAAACTGAAATCGCTTCGGTCCGACGTAGACATACTGACACTCACAGCAACCCCGATTCCCCGAACTCTGAACATGTCCATGTCTGGCATCCGGGATTTATCCATCATTGCCACACCGCCAGCCAAGCGCCTTTCAGTGAAAACCTTCGTTCGGCAACGGGACGACACGACGGTTCGCGAAGCCTTACTGCGTGAGGTCTTACGTGGCGGCCAGGTTTACTACCTTCACAACGAAGTAAAAACCATAGAGAAAGTCACTCAGGATCTTAAAGAATTGATGCCTGAAGCACGCGTTGAGTTTGCACACGGCCAAATGCGAGAGTCTGAGCTTGAGCGCATCATGTCCGATTTTTATCACAGACGCTTCAATATTCTGGTCTGCACCACCATCATTGAAACCGGCATTGACGTTCCGAACGCCAATACCATCATCATTGAGCGCGCCGATAAATTTGGCCTGGCTCAATTACACCAACTTCGTGGGCGCGTGGGCAGATCACACCACCAAGCATATGCCTACTTATTGACTCCACCGCCTCGCAGCCTGACCAAAGACGCAGTGAAACGCCTGGAAGCCATCAGCGCAGCCGACACACTAGGCGCTGGCTTCACTCTGGCAACGCATGACCTGGAAATACGTGGCGCAGGTGAATTACTGGGTGATGACCAAAGCGGACAAATCGAAGGCGTTGGCTTTACTCTTTATATGGAACTTCTTGAGGACGCAGTCAAAGCCATCAAGGAAGGAAAAGAACCCAACCTTGATAAACCCTTACAGCAATCAACCGACATCAACCTTAAGCTGCCTGCACTCATCCCAAATGACTACCTACCAGACGTACACGAACGCCTGATCATCTATAAACGAATAGCCAACGCCAAAGACAAAACAACGCTTCACGACCTGAAAGTAGAAATGATCGACCGCTTTGGTTTATTGCCTGACGCCACAAAAAACCTGTTCCGGGTTACTGAGTTACGACTCAAAGCCGAACGACTTGGCATCGACAAAATTGAAGCCGGTGCAAAATCAGGCAAAATGGTCTTCGCGTCAGACACATCCGTAGACACCTTCACAATCGTTACTATGATGCAGTCCCAGCCACAAAAATATCGCCTTCAGGGTGGCAACCAACTGCAATTTACGTTAGATATGGACAAAATAGACCGCCGCTTTCAAGCCATCGACACACTGCTTAATGAATTAGCACCAAAGGAATAAACCTTGAAAATAACGTTAACACCACTAGCCGTTGCACTTTCTTTGTCTGCATTTTTATTTTGTTCGCCAAGCAGAGCAGAAAATGACATCAATGCATCCGAGCTGTCAAAAGACCTACAGAGAATTCCAACACATACCCAGCCCAACACAGTTGCGCCATCCAACGACTCACTAAAAGAGCCCCTTGAACCACTGAGCGACTGGTTTAAAGTAGAAGTCGTCATTTTCAAGCACCTCAACTCCCCGGTTACAGAGGTTTTTCCAACGCATGTGGATTTTCAGCCACCCGCAGCTAAGCTACTTCAACTTTCCGGGTTTGATTACCCACCAGAATTCAATGAGATGGCCCAACGCAAAGAAATATCCTACTCAAATCAACGAGCGATTTTAACACCCAAGATTTCCGATCAAAGCGAGCCAACACCAGAAACAGACGCACAACCCCCAGCCTCAAACACAATAAGCTACCACCAGGAACCCCTCGAACTACTGGCCGGAGCGCACAGACAACTCAACAAAAACCCAAACTATGAAGTTTTAATAAGCACCGCCTGGAAGCAGCCTATGGTAGAAAAAGGTGACGCGCCGACAATGCACTTAGTCGCAGGAAACTGGTTTGACAATGAACCTGAATTCGAAGGCTTTCTTAAAATAAGCAAACAAAGATACCTGCACGCCTACGCAGATCTTTTTTTACACAGATACAGCTTAAAAACGGAAGTGGAGCTAACGGATACCAAGCCCTTGTTTAGCGGCATTCAACCACCAGAATCCACACAAGGACTTCAACACCACCATGTAAACTTGTTTGACCTGTCCTCTGTAGTCAATGAAAACCTATACAGTGAAGACACCACAAAAGAGTCAAAATACATTTCAAGCGAAGTCTTCTACATTTCAGAAGACAGAATAATGAAACACTCTAAAGACTTGTACTACCTGGATCACCCTAAGCTTGGTGCTCTAATTAAAGTCACTCCAATCGACCAACTTAAAGCAGAAGAATAGAAAAACCAAAAACAGTGTGAGGCACCTGAACCTGTGCTCAAGCCTCACACTAGGCTATCTAAATACAAAAAGCCATCTAAATACAATCAACCACAACCCAAAGACCCAAACTACAGGCCAAGCGATTGATAATATTCAATAAATTCAGACTTTGTCACTTCTCCAACAAGACGACCTATCTCTTTACCTGCTCCATCATAAAACAAAAAAGCCGGCGGCCCGAATAACTGCTCCGCCTTCAAAAAATTCGCGTTTTCAGTGGAAACATCCGTAATATCAACTTTAATCAGCTTAACGTTCGACATCATCGCCCGAACATCATCCTTAACCAGAATTTCAGCCTCCATCACAAAACAGGAAACACACCAATCAGCCAATACATCCAGCATAACCGGTTGATTATTAGCGACAGCATTGCTCATTTCTCGCGTTAACTCCGCCCCCGGCAACACAGTAACTGCATCCAGCTTAGCAACAGACGATTGCTCAGAAGAACTCCCTGCCACAACCAAACCCGCTAAAGGCTGAATAAAACTGGCTTTACCCGACAACCCGGACACAGCCAACGCAACCGAATACAAAAAGACCACCAAAAGCACACCACGATACAGGCCGTTTGTCGCACTATTTAGCGCACCAGCCCATACTGCATAAACCAGAAGTATTACTGCGGTCACAAGTACCATCACATCCAAGGAGATCAGGTGTTTTACGATATACAAAGCCATAAGCAATAACATCACACCAAATATCACCTTTACCTGACCCATCCAGGCTCCGGTTTTTGGTATAACATTCCGACCACCCAAGGCAATAGCCACCAGCGGAACGCCCATTCCGAGCGCCATCGCAAACAGTGCCGCCCCACCTAACAACATATCCTGCGTCGTACTTATGTAAATTAAAACACCGGCCAGCGGCCCGGAAACACAAGGAGAAACCACAAGCGCCGAGATAATACCCAACACCAAACACCCGAATAAACCATGATTACGAGAATCATCACCCACTACCAACAATCGGCTCCTAATCACTTCAGGAAGCTGAAGCTCATACAATCCAAACATTGACATTGCTAAGACGATAAATAAGAAGGCAAACACACCAACGACAACCGGCTGCTGCAACCAGGCCTGCATCTGAACCGCATCACCCAAACCCGCCATAGCAACACCCAACAAACTGTAGGTGATCGCCATCCCCAACACATAAGTAATTGCTGATAGCGCCGGAGAGCCCTTTCCGTTGTCCCGGTGATTAACCACCACAGAACTCAAAATGGGCAACATAGGCAAAACACAAGGTGTGAACGCAAGGCCAAGCCCTATTCCAAAGAAAGCCAGTACAACCCAAAACAAGCCCTTTCCTGCCAAATCCAGCCCTGCGCCTTCAGAAACAACAGACGCTTGCTTCCCAGAGCCATCAGCCACAGCAGCTGCAACCTTATTTAAATCATTACTGGCACCCCCTTCTTCTGTGGGTTGAGTCCAATAAACCTTCTTTATGGTTGGCGGGTAACACAAACCCGCATCCGCGCACCCCTGATACCGAACGGTCAGATCACCCTCAGCACCCGGCTTTGTTTTAACCGCCCATTCTTGATAAAACACCTCCACCAAACCAAAAGCCGGGTCATCTTTGGTCTTGGAATTGCCTTCAACGGTCTCATATTCAAGCTTATTACCAGTGGCATCTTTGACCGAGAACCGGTCAAGGTAGAGGTAATAACCCTCAGTGATTTTCCAACGTAGCAAAAGCGAATCACCAACCACTTCAGATTCAAAAACAAACGCCTTATCGACCGGCAGAAATTCAGGCTCGGATTGCTCAAACAAGTTGAGCCCTCCCTTGTTATTTCCCCATAAACTGCCCTGCTCAGCACTCGCAACCGCAGACAAAAATACAGAGAAACAAGTCAACACAACCAGAAACCACTGGCGACATCTTTCAGCTAACATACAAAGGAGGTCTCTATTTATAAAAACAAGGATTAAATGGGCATACAGAGAGCAGAACTTCCTTCTGCCCTCTGCCATAACGCAAACAAACTTAAAGAATGGACTCAAGAGCAGGTATTTAGTTCCCTGGTATTTACCTCAGGCAACACCCCTTCCGGCAAATGTATCGTCTGAGTCGGAAACGCCATATCAGCACCATGTTTATGAACAATTTCCATAATTTTCAACAACACATTTTCCTTAACTTTATGAAACTCAACCCAGTCCGTAGTTTTGGTGAAGGTGTACACAAAGAAATCCAACGAGTGCGAACCAAACGAATTGAAATTAACAATCAGAGTCTGATTTGTATCAATATCCTCGTGGCCCCGCAGCATTTCACGTACTTCTTCAACGATCGCTGTTACTCGCTTAGCATCATCGTATCGAACCCCTATCGTTTCGTAGATCCGACGATTTAACATTCTTGACGGGTTTTCCACCGAAATATTGGCAAACGTCGAGTTTGGAACATACAAAGGACGCTTATCGAACGTTCGAATCCGGGTCAAGCGCCAGCCTATATCCTCAACGGTTCCCTCAATATTCTTATCCGGCGAACGCACCCAGTCCCCCACCTTAAACGGCCGGTCAAGATAGATCATCAACCCACCAAAGAAATTGGCCAGCAAGTCTTTCGCAGCAAAACCAACGGCAATACCACCCACACCACCAAAGGCCAGAATTCCCGAAATACTTACACCCGCCGTCTGCAAAACAACCAGTGCAGCAATAACAACTACAATTGCCTTAAGGGCTTTGCCCAGCGCATGCACTGTCGTCAAATCCATCGGCTTACTCAATCGAGTCGGGTCAACCAGCACCCTCTCTGCCTGCTTAATAAAGCGAAGAGCGAACCAACAAATGATCAATACAACAAACAGGGTGTACTTTTCGGGCTGAACATAATCAATTAAAGAAGAAACCGCTTCGCCTTGGGTGTTTCGCTCTACCACATCGAACGACAAAATTGCAGCAACAATCCAAACAGATACCTTGGCAGGTTTACGCGCTGCATAGATCAGCGAATCATCCCACAAGTTTTTGGTTTTATCCGTCTGTACCTCTGCCACATTTAGCAATTGATTAATGATAAAACTTGCAATCGCCGACACCACAAAAATCGACATCACAATCCAAACCCACGCATAACCAGAAGACCAGCCCAACCATTCCTGAGCCATAATCCAATCTTCCATGGTCATATACTTTCCCCCAATAAAATTAACATCAAATTCAACCCACTATCTTCCACATAACGCCCATCAATTGCAAAAACAAACCCTCAATCTTCACGATTCAGACTCTCTGGCAGCAAACCACATTTTTTCAAGCAAATGATTAGCCTCTTCTGCCGTTTTAATAGCCGACTCGAATTCCGATTCAGACAACCCCTTGAACCGAGGTAAGCGATGCACTTCTGACAACGAACAACCAAACTTAGCAATCAACGCTGCACCATCCGACCATGGATTACCAATGCCCGAGTACTCCCAATCAATCAAGGTATATTGACTCCCCAACTTCAGGATGTTTTCAGGATGCAAATCCTGGTGAACCAAACATAAGCCTACATCCGGCAAACTGCGCCACAACTGATCCAGCCAACGAACATGATCCACACCTTGCTGATCTCCCCTCCCATTAAACTCATCCAGATATTTAACCAATAGCGATTCATAACTGTACACTGGCCCTAGTGACAACTGCTGCATACTTTCTACAATCGAGAGCACCGCATTTAAGTTAAGTTCTGACGGCATCAATTCAGGACTGCCATGATAAGCCATTAACAACCAGCCTCCGCCCAAATCATTCTCAATCACAACCGGCGCCCAGGAAGCCGAGCCTAAACCGGTTAAAATCTCAGACTCAACAACCCTCGACGCACCAAATGCCGATTGTCTGGCCGCATTAATCCTCAACACAAGCCTCTGAACATCGCCCAAACGCTGTTGAACGCCTAAAGGCAACGAACGTTTAAGGTTCATATAGTCGCCCGCATCCAAATCAGCCGTAAAAATTTGATTCGTCGAATCCGATTTTTTATAGACAACCTCATCCAATGGCTCCCAAACCAACGACAGCCCCAAAAACCGATCAACTTGCTCAAGTACACTTATAGGCATCTACTTACAATCCAATCCACAAACCCAACTCGACAGCGCAATACTCAATAAAAACACGCCAACCATAGCAATTTTTTTAAACCGCACACTGACATACATCACAGACTTAATTTGCCATTTCAGCAAACGAATCCAGAGAATAAAACGCAAACTCCAATTATTCGCACAAATTGCCCCTAAACCACCCCCTGACGGCCGATTCTCCCTCATCCAGCCACACCAGCTGCTAAACTAAACTCAAAGAAAGGTCATTTTCTTACATGAGGAGGAGACAATTATGTCCATTGCTCATAATCTGGCCACCTATCTAGATGACCAGGCAATTCACTACTCAACGATCCACCACCCTGAGAGCAGTTGTTCCGCCGACAGCGCTCGATCCGCCAACATTCCACTCCATCAAATGATTAAAGCCATTCTGCTCAAACAGGGAAACAACTACCTTGTGGCACTCATTCCCGCAGACCACAGGCTTGACCTCAGAAAAATAAACCAAAACAGACAGAACCACTGGAGCAAGGCCAACCAAAACGATTTAAATAAAGTTTTTCAGGACTGCCAGCCAGGTGCCATTCCCGGCGTACCTTCCGCTTATCACCTCTCGGCACTATGGGATTCCACCATCGCTAAAAACGAACATGTATATATGGAATCCGGGAATCACGAAGAACTGATATCCATGTCCAAACGACAGTTCTTATCCCTGATAGCCACCCAGCAGAATGGAGAGTTCAGCCACCTCTCAGCAGGCTACCCACCCTCCAGCGCACAGTTCGACCCTGAAGATAACGGTGCAGAATTCTGAACCCAGCCATTCTTCCTTGCTTGACCTGATACCCACATCAGTACAAGCAAGGAAAGCTCAACCTCTCAGCCATATCCTCACTCAACCCAACCAAATCAACACACACCACCCAATAAATTTAAACATTCATTTGAAATTTTCATTATTTAAGAGTACAACTGTAAGCTGAAATTTGGAGGAAAAAATGAAAACACTTACAAAAAACAACATATCTATTAAAAAACAACAAGTTAAAGACTTCATTAAAATCAACCTACCGCTATCACTTGTTAACAGTAAAGAAGTAAACTCCTATTTCGAACCTTTAATTCAACAATTTATTCCACAGTGGACTAACCACCGCTTCAGAGCAAAAATACTGAGCGTAGTCCGAATCAGCCACAACGTGATTGCACTGACACTCCAACCATCTAAAAAATGGAGCGGATTTCTACCCGGTCAATTCATTGAATTAACCACACACCAGAATGGCGCAGCTTTTACACGCTGCTTTAGCATTTCATCCGCTCCCCGGCTTTGGGAAAAAGACAATAAGATAGAACTCACTATTCGAGAGCAAAACAACGGTAAAGTTACGCCATGGCTGATTAATGGTCTCAAAGCCGGTGAGTACACACAGATTTCAGCAGCAAAAGGAGATTTCACACTCACAGACAGACCAAACCACAAAGTGCTAATAGCTGCTGGAACAGGAATCACCCCCATAAAAAGCATGCTAGGCAGCTTGAAGTATGAGAGGCATGATTCGTCTATAGATTTAATTTATTTCGCACGAGATGAGCACCTATTCCAAGAAGAACTCACTACGCTGGCAAGTCATTCTCATTTAAAAAATCACGCAAAAATCAACGTGCATTTTATCAATTCAAAATCACAGGGAAGATTCTCAATCGACATGCTCCGGCAAATCTGCCCGACATTCATAGACAGTGAATTTTTTATTTGTGGCCCAGCTCAAATGATTACAGATACCCGCCAGGCGCTCATTAAAGAAGGCGTTTCACAGCAACACATACTTCAAGAGTTCTTTTCTGCCCACTCAACCCAACCAGACCTCAAGGACATTCAAATTTCCAATACGGAGTTGGGAAACGTGCAATTCATCAAGAACGCCATGCCCACAGACGTTTCCGCCACACCAAAGACGACTTTACTGGAATTGGCAGAAGCAGCCCAACTGAACCCAAATTACGGCTGCCGTATGGGCGTATGTCATCAGTGCAAGTGCACCAAAAAGAGCGGCATCACACTCAATACAACCACAGGCCAAATATCAGATACGGGTGAAGAAGAGATCCAGCTTTGCGTCTCTTTGCCTGTAGGCGATGTACAAGTTGAAATTTAACCCATCGTAGAGAAAAGCAATGAACAGCACAACAAAAGCAACCACGCAACAACTCCCCATAGAATTAAGCCAATCCCTGGAGTCTGATTTAAACGAACTCAGACAAAGAACCCTCAGCAAAGTTGGTGAAGAAGACGCTGCCTACATTCGAAGAATCATCCGAATAGAACGATGGAGCGGTATTTTCGGCCGGATTTCAATGGTACTAGGGTTTATCCACCCTATGTATTGGGTGTTTGGCGTTTTAGCCTTGGCCTTTTCAAAAATCCTGAACAATATGGAAGTTGGCCATAATGTGATGCACGGTCAATACGATTGGATGAACGACCCAAACATCAACTCCCGCTCTTTTGACTGGGATAATGCAGGGGATTCAGACTCCTGGCGTCATTATCATAACTACGAGCACCATACTTACACCAATATCATCGGCAAAGACCGCGATTTCGGCTACGGATTACTCAGATTGAGTAATGACCTACCTTGGCGAATTAAAAATACCTTTCAGGTGTTCATCTACATGTTATTAAGCTTGTTATTCGAGTGGGGCGTTGCTTATCATGAATTAGCTGGGGATCGCGTTTTCAGCAAAAAGAAAAACAACCGAAAGAAACGACTCTCCGCTCACGACCTGAAACGAGCCTTCTTCAGCAAAGCAGGCCGTCAAATTTTTAAAGACTATATATTCTTCCCATTAATCTCAGGCCCTATGTTTCTACCGGTATTGCTTGGTAACTTCTTAGCAAACCTGATACGTAATTTATGGACATCCACCATCATTTTCTGTGGCCATTTTACGGAAGACATCCACACATTTTCCCAAGAACAATGCAACAACGAAACCAAAGGCCAGTGGTACCACCGTCAAATGCTTGGCTCTTCCAACATTGAAGGGCGCAAATGGTTTCACATTCTGACGGGCCACCTAAGCTGTCAAATAGAGCACCATCTGTTTCCGGACATCCCTGCGCACAGGTATACCCAGATGGCTCCTGAAGTTCAAGCAATCGCTAAAAAACATGGTATTCCCTACAACACAGGTCGCTTTTCCAGGCAATATTTCACAGTACTAAAACGAATTATTAAATATTCCTTCCCTCAATCAGCAACTAAACCTAAGGAACCTCTGACTGCCTCCAACTGATGATTATTCTTAAGATGGAAGTAAGCCACTTAATAATGCGCTTACTTCCATCTAAGACATAACTCGCACCTTTTTAAGAACTAATCATCGTAATATCCTGTCTAAAACATAGCGAAACCCCTTTCCCTCGCATACAATTCAAGTAGCCGTGTTAATTTTCCTGTGATTCCAGAGTTCGTATTCCATGAAAAAAAATTTACTGTTTTGGCCATGCTTAGGTATGGTGGTTCTAGCTTTGTTATCCGGAATACTGATGGAAAGAGCTTTTCAGCATTGGTTTTTAAAACATACAGACGAGCAGCTCATAAATTTAGTTCACGCGACAAAGTTAACACTGGACAAAACCTATCACGACAACCAAATTCCACGCCTCGACAGAATCACAGATGAGCTTCACGAAATAAGACCCGATTACCGAGTAACCCTCATCAAGACCGATGGCACCGTTGTCGGAGATTCAACCCTCACGCCTTCAGAAATTTTACACGCCGAAAACCACGCCAAACGCTCAGAAATCATCCAGGCAAGCAAGGAGGGAATCGGTCGCAGCACTCGTCACAGCAAGATCATGGATGAAGACCTTATTTATTATGCTGAAGTATTTAAGGACGATAACTTTGAAGGTTTTATCCGGGTATCTACCTCTACAGAACACATGACCTCAGCACTCTGGGGCTTAAGAACATTACTGACTTTTATATTTCTGGGCGTTCTGAGTATCCTTCTGGTTTTGATGGTTATGTCTCATAAAATGCTCAACCATCACATTTCCGAAGAGCGCGAAGGCCTCGAAGACCGTGTCGCTGAACGAACCAAAGAAATAGAGTTATTACATCGCCTGGCCAACATGCTGGCAGCCTGTAACACCATGTCTGAAGCACAACAAGTAGTCGGTGATATCGTTCCTCGTCTTTTGGGCGACATTAACGGCGCCATTTCATTAATGCGCTCCTCCAGAAACCAACTTGAAATCAAGCTGGACTGGGGCGGAAACTGGCCAGGAGAAAAATCTTACGCGCCTGATGAGTGTTGGGCACTTAGAAAAGGCAAATTCCACTTAGCCAATGATGAACACACCACCCTGCCCTGCAAACACATGCATACAGTCAATGGCGACCAGACCCTGTGTATTCCTTTAATAGCGCACGGAAACACCATAGGCATTCTTCATTTGTACCTGAAAGACGAAAATCTGAACGAAGAAAAACAGCAAGTCGCCTTTACCATCGGAGAACACCTTGGTTTGGCGCTGGCCAACCTCAACCTCCAGGACAAGCTAAGAGAACAAGCCATTCGAGATCCTTTAACCGGCTTGTACAATCGTCGATTCCTGGAAGAAAGCCTGGACCATGAAATAATGCGAGCACAAAGACGTGAACAATGTTTATCCGTTCTGATGCTGGATGTGGACCACTTCAAACGATTTAACGACACCTTTGGCCACGATGCCGGCGATTATGTACTCAAGTCTCTTGGCTCCTTGCTAACAGAAAACTTACGGGGTGAAGACATAGTGTGCCGTATCGGAGGCGAAGAGTTGGCTATCGTGCTTCCGGAAACGGGCCTTGAAAACTCAGACATCGTTGCAGCAAAAGTTTGCGACCTGATCAGAGAGCAACACCTGAATTTTCATGGCCAGTCACTGGGTCAGTTAACCATATCCATCGGCATTGCCACTTACCCTCATCAAGGTGACAAAGCGGAGGTTCTCCTGAAGTCGGCAGACATCGCATTGTACGAAGCCAAAGAATCCGGACGAGACCGCTTTTGCCATTCATCCGCCAATTACGAGCCCTTGATGGCCAACGCAAAATCATTGGTACAAAAAATCATGAAAGAATCGCCTGAACCGGATTCACAAACCTCCGGCTTTCTCCAAAAAGACGCTCACAGTACTCAGGGCGCCACATTTGAAAACAGTCGAGCCGAAAGCAACACCAGCAAATACGGCTAAGACAGCCTGGTTCGAAGGCGCTTTACTTTCAGGCCAATCAAATGCAATCCGGCTCGAACGTCATCTGTCAGGTTCAGCAAGATTGGTGTTTCCAGTGCCATTGAGGATAAACCAAAACGGCCAACCTCAAGGCGACCGATGCAGGAAGAGAAAACAGAATAACAAAGACCCCAAGCACAGCACGAAACAAATCACTCCCCTCCTGAAACCGCTCTAATTTATCCGCCCGGTATGAATTCCAACAGTGATCTGGGCCATCGATGGGCAAAAATGTAAAATCAATGACCCTTTCAAGACATCGCCAATACCAGCGCATGGGTTCAGGCGCTTTCTTGGCAAAGTAGCCAACTCTGGCCGATACCGTGGCGTCCGGATTTCCGCCGGCAATTGCATTACCAAGTTGATCAATGGCCACCAATACCGCATTGGGCCAAGACATAACTTTCTCATCCATAAATACACTCCCTATATAGTCCTTTAATCCGTTAAGTCGGCAATTGATTGCATCGTAACAGGCAATAATAACCTTCAACAACCGCCGCCCTATAAGAATTTTGGATCATGTCCATCGATTATTACGATGGAGGTTTAGACGCATTTAAGGTTCAATGTCCAGATCATCGTACGGAGAGACATTATGGAACTCAATCAACTCAAGGCCTTTGTCACTGTGGCAGAAGAAGGACACCTGACTCGGGCTGCAGACAGATTATTTACCAGTCAACCGGCCATCAGCGCAAAGTTAAAGTCATTGGAAGAAACGCTCGGGGTTGCCTTATTTGACCGTACACCAAAAGGCATGTCCTTAACCCCTGCCGGAGAAAGACTGTTAATTCAGGCCAAGGCAATTCTTGAAGCCTCCAATCAAATGCTCGCGGATGCCACTTCCATTCAAGGAACCATCGTTGGTCAGTTATCCATCGGCATTAACTCAGACTTATCATTCCTCAAGCTTCCAGAGTTGCTCGCCGACACGTCTGAGCACTACCCGGATCTCCAGCTTTCTTTCGTGAACGGAATGTCACCAGACAACATCACTCACGTAAGAAAAGGTAAACTGGATGCAGGGTTTTTCTTTGGGCCGTGCGCGTCTCTGGACGTCCACACAATTCACTTGGCCGATATACCCACCGCAGTAGTTGCACCGGCAGGTTGGGGAGATCAAGTAACTTACGCCTCTGTCGAAGACCTGGCAAACCTACCTTGGATTTACACCACAAATCGCTGCCCTTTTTACAAACTCAAAGAAGCCATACTGAGTGATGCAGGCTTAGAGCCCAGCAAGACAGTATTTGTCGACTCAGAAGAAGCCATCCGGGAATTAGTCAAAGCAGAATCCGGTATTGCATTATTACGCAAAGACGATGCAGAAAAGGCCGAACAAGAAGGCTGGGGTACGCAATGGAAAGGCAGAACGCCCACCATTCCATTAGGCGTTGCTATTTCACCAAAGCGCATGCAAGACCCACTCATTCAAGCCTGGTTAGAACAATTGTCGAAATTTTGGCCTATGAATGACACCGGCAAACAACAAAACGCAGGCTAGCACCGGAGACCTGCGGCCATGAATGAACGGTGAGGTGTTCATAATGTCTCAGGTGATTTCACTTGAAAGGGATTTCCTCTACAATTTAATCCCTTTTAAAATATATCCGTCCTGATTTATGTCTGATCCTGAGTTTCATCGTCAACATGGCTTTCTTTTAACCCGCCATGCTCAGGATCTACGAAAGAATAAAGCGATAAACCTTTCTGCCGTTAAAAGCGCCGCCGCCAACATTGAACCTAAGACTCAAACCATTCTATGGGGCTGGACACCCAAAGGCACAGTAAAACTCGTTTTCGAAGATCAAAACCCACTTTTCTTTGTACACAGCGAAGATCAGGAAAGAGCTTCTCAAATCCTAAATCGCCTACACATAGCTCACCATGCTAATCCGCTTAAACATCAAAGTTTTGAAAACAAACCCGTCTCGGCAATGTATTTTTCCACCATTGACGACCACTTTAAAGCGAGGCAACAACTGTCCGGGGCAGACATTGAAACCTTCGAGCACGATCTTAAACTGCAGGACAAGTTTTTATTTGAACGCAATATTCATGGGAGTTTTGAGTTCATTGGTACACCTAAAACTCAACTTGACTACACTGAATACACCAACGTTCGCATTAAGCCCTCAAAGATAAAGCCCGTCTTCAATGTCCTTTCATTGGACATAGAGTGCTCAATGGAAGGTGAGCTGTATTCTATCGGTCTCTATGGCCACCCAGCCCAAGCTGCGTCAGCCAACGACAAAGAAACCTCTTCGCATAAGCTGACTCGAACGGTCATCATGATCGGTCAACCGGAAACCACTGATGACCCCAAGATCAACATCATTTGGGTAAAAGATGAATACCAATTATTGATGACGCTGGAAAACCAGATTCAGTTGCTCAACCCAGACATCATCATCGGCTGGAATGTCATTAACTTCGACTTTCAGCTGCTACACAAACAAGCCAAAAAACAGAACCTCACACTCAGACTGGGCCGGGGCTTAAGCCCAATGAGTTGGCGCGACTCGCGAACTGAAGCAAACCAAGGTTTTGTAACACTGCCGGGACGGGTGGTGATTGATGGTATCGATGCATTACGAACCGCCACGTATTATTTTGAAAGTTTCAGCCTGGAGAATGTAGCTCAAAAACTATTAAAACGCGGCAAAAAAACCGAAGACGTTGATAATCGCGTTGAACACATAACCCATGACTTTCTACACAACAAACAAAAACTGGCAGCCTATAACCTGGAAGACTGTAAGTTGGTCTGGGACATATTTATACACACTGAAATCATGGACTTCCTGATATTGAGAAGTCAGTTAACCGGCCTTGAACTTGATAAAATTGGTGGCTCAGTGGCAGCCTTCACCAACCTGTATTTACCTAAATTACACCGGGCGGGATACATTTCACCTAATTTGCCACCCGACGGCGGCCTGGCGTCACCTGGTGGTTACGTCATGAACTCCCTGCCCGGCTTTTATAAAAATGTGTTGGTCTTAGATTTTAAAAGCCTTTATCCCTCCATCATTCGCACGTTTAAAATCGACCCTATGGGCTTGATTGAAGGTCTGAAAGATCCGGACAACGCGATTCCCGGCTTTAAAGGCGCCATGTTCTCTCGTCACCATCACTTTTTACCAAACATCATTGAAGAGCTTTGGGCTCAACGTGATCAAGCTAAAAAGGATAAAGACGGCCCAAGATCTCAGGCGCTGAAAATTATTATGAATTCATTTTACGGCGTTTTAGGGTCCGGCGGCTGCCGCTTTTACGATACTCGCCTCGCCAGCTCCATCACCATGCGGGGTCATAAAATCATGCAAAAAACGGCGCTATGGATTGAACAAGCAGGTTATCAGGTCATTTATGGCGATACTGATTCCACCTTTGTGCTTTTGGACTCTGAGTTAAGTGAGTGCCAGGCCAATGGCATTGGCAAACAGCTGGCTCAGGACATCAATGACTACTGGGTAAAAGAGCTTCGCGAGAAATACAATCTGGATTGTTATCTGGAGCTAGAGTTCGAAACCCACTACCATCGATTTTTAATGCCTACCATTCGCGGCTCAGAAGCCGGTTCAAAGAAACGATATGCTGGCCTAACGTCCATTGACGGCAAACAGGAAATGGTCTTTAAAGGACTTGAAACTGTCCGGACCGACTGGACTGATTTAGCCAGATCGTTTCAGCATCATTTGTATCGTATTATCTTCGACGATCAAGACCCAACCCATTTTATTAAGCGTACAGTTCAAGCAACATTGAACGGTGAAAACGACCACCAGCTCATTTACCGAAAACGGCTCAGACGGCCTTTACGAGACTATGTAAAAAATGTTCCACCTCATGCCCGGTCAGCAAAAATCGCTGACCAGAAAAACGCCGCGCTAGGAAAATCTCTGCAATATCAGAATAAAGGTTGGATCAGTTACGTGATAACGTTGACCGGACCAGAGCCTATTGAATACCGAGAAAGTGAACTGGATTATCAACATTATCTGGAAAAACAGCTAAAACCCATTGCCGATGGCATTTTGCCCTTCATCGGGCTGGACTTCGACCGCTTAACAGACCAACAAATGGATTTATTTTAAAGTACTCGAAATATTTTAAGGTACTCGAATTATTTTAAAACACTAAAAGCACATCAACAGGTCATCCGTCATTTCGGGTCTAAATCCATGATGCCTAAACAGCTGAGCTTTCAGCGTTTCAAAAAACGCTTCATCTTGATTCAGAGCGGATTCCAGCTCAGGTAGCCCTTCAAACGCATAACCATGAAATTGATAATGGCCAGACTCCATGGAAATCAAATCGCACTTTAACGACAATTTCAGTACTTCACGAACCTGATCCAAGCCCTTACGGGAGCTAATAAGCACATCCGTGTATTTTGAACCAATATCAAAAGGGCTTTCCAGCACAGCCACATTCAGAGTAAATTTCGTATTCATCGTTCGATCTTGCTTAACGGCAACCGGATGACAAAGACAGTCCGTCATATCCAGGCCTGCATGATCACATACGGTGGACTCTCGCAGTGCTGTCGAATATTCATTACTGGCTAATGTAGCAACCTTTACGAGAGGCTGAACAACTACGTTACAAATTGATAAGTCACTGTATTCGCTTTCGGTTGTGCGATTGATTAATAAGCAGCAACATTCGGAAGACTCCACTGCTATTTTTAGCTTTCGAACGGCCGCAGATATTTCATCCGCCTGCAATAAACGAGTATCATTTTGTTCAGCATTTTTATGAGAAACAGCAGTATAAGAAAGCGAGTCAAAGATTATCAGATCCATGACATCGTGAGTGACCAGTGCTTCTGCCGCTTTAATTGCATCCAAGCTACCATCCGACTGAATGAGAGTCAACTCATCCACACTTACACCCAATGTTTCTGCCCATTGCTCATCAAAGTCACCAGAATAAATATACGCACAAACACCACCCTGTTTCTGGGTGGAAGCTATGGATAACAAGGCAAGTGTCGTTTTTCCGGTATATCGATCACCACAAATTTCATTAATATGCCCTCTTACAAAACCACCTGAACCAATGGCAATATCGAGTGACAAACTGCCGGTACTGATACACTGATGATTATGGCATTTTGAATTAAATATTTGCGACATCATTGATTCCATTTTCGACTTACCCATTCCCAGACCTAACTACTATTTATTTTAGTGTAGACTTAAAAGTACTTTTATTGTCCTGCTGCCCTACCTAAAGGGCTGAACTGCACCAAAACGTCATTATTCAGCGTCATTTCTGCCTGATCACCCCCATACCTTGACGCAAGCTGCGACTCCATAATTAGAGGCATTAAATCCTGACCAGTTCATTTATTTTTAAATTTAGCACATCAAAAATTGAATGAATGATAATTACTACGCCTTTCGACATACCTTGTAGAACGCAACAGAAAAATTGCAATGCATAAGTAACGGCCTGACCGGATACTATGTTCCCCCTCTAAATAAAAAGCCGGTCTCTGTATTTCTTCTATGCTTATTGAACACTTGTTTACGAACAATACCTATAGATCCTGACTAGAGGCTCTGTGGCTTGCTAAATCTAAAAGATGCTTTTCCATCCCAGCTCGGTCGTCGATTACTCATCACGATAGTCGCCATCAGTACCCTTGTGACCCTATTTACAACCGTTATTATTCTATTTCTCGACTACAAAAGAGACTTGTCGGTTTTCGAAGACCACCAGGAAAGAATCAAAAATGTCTACCTCAAGCAATTGAGTCTCGATTTGTGGGAGTTTGATTGGCCAAAGGTTGAACTCAAACTCGAAGGTCTTCTGAATTATCCCGAAAATGATTACGCTTACATTGTATTGATCGGCGGAGAAAGAAAGGAAATGGGAACGCCCAACGCCAGCCCTTACTCTGAGCTTAAAGAATACGAAATACTTCACAAAAGTAAGGTCATTGGCACCCTCTATTTAGAAGTCAATTACGGCTATCTTTATGACCGTATCATCGCAAAAGCCGTCAACATTCTTTTCACTCAATTTATAAAAACCTTTATCGTTTCCTTATTTATTCTTGCCATTGTCCACCGAATGATCACCCGGCATTTAAACAAACTCGCCCATTTTGCTAACAACCTTTCTTTTGATTCGCTTCAAATCACTCTGGAACTGTCCAGAGAACGACAAAACGATGAATTGCAAGTTGTCACCGACGCAATCAATCATATGCGACACAATCTGGCTACCGAGCTAAAACACAAAGAAAAAATTGAAGAAGAACTTCAAAATGAAAGAGCCCTTTTAGCCGACATGAATGCCAAACTTGAGCATAAAGTAGACAAAAGAACACATGAACTATCAAAAACAAATCAAGAACTTTCTACTGCACTGAACAACGTCAACGCAATGGTTGAGCAATTAAAAGAAACGCAAAAACAGTTAATTATCCGGGAGAAGATGCTCGCAACCGGCGGTATGGTCATAGGTTTGGCTCATGAATTAAATACTCCCCTAGGCGTTTGTAAAACATCGATCAGTGCCATCAGCGATTTCGTAACCAACATCAAGGCCGATGCAGAAAATAACCATCTCAGTAAACAAGGTTTTAGCGACGCACTTGAAAACATCACATCATTATCGGTCATGTGTGAAAATAATATTGACCGAATTACCGGCTTAGTAACGACGTTCAAAAAATTATCCGTGCATGAAGAGTGTGAAACCTTATCGCTCGTCAACCTTCACGAGTTTATGAAAGAGTTCCGGCATTGGTCCGATTCATACCTGAGAAAATCTCTGACATTGCATATCCTTTGCGACAAAAAAATCGAAATAGAAACGTTCTTTATGTCATTACATAAAGCCCTGCAAGCCTTAGTCGAAAATGCAGAGACTCACGCATTCAGTGATGACCAACCAGGAAGCATTTACATCGAAGTGAGCCAAAATCCAGAAGATGCATCCGTTTCTATTCTTGTTTCCGACAACGGCGTCGGGATTAATGAGTCAGAAAGGCAACGAATTTTCGAGCCTTTTTATACCACTCGGCGGAACAAAGGCGAACTTGGTTTAGGCCTTAATATTACTTACAACATTGTGACACAGGCCTTAGGTGGCACCATAGAGTGTCTTGAGTCCAAGTACCAAGGCGCCTGTTTCAAGCTTACGTTGCCAAAAACGCTTAGAGATAAACAAACCAAACACTATTAATGAGAAACAGTGTAATGACGCTTGGCCATAAATTGTGCAGCGGTTTTTTAAAGATAAGCCAGAGAAGGCATACAATGAGACACCTAATCAGTTTACTGTTGGTTATATTATCCGGCCAACACGCCTGTCTGGCAGAAGAGTTCATAGTGGTTCGGGGTAATGAAAATTACCCACCGCATGAGTTCATCGAAGACGGTGAAATTAGGGGCTTTCATATTGAAATAATAAACAATGTAGCAAGCAAGCTTGGTGCTGAATTCCGCATTGAAAGTTACCCATGGAAACGCGCTTCTCTTTTGATGCAACAAGGTAAAGCTGACGCCATTACCTATATTTCAAAAACCAAAGAACGAGAGAAGTTTGCTATTTTTCTCGAAGATAACATCTTATCCAAAACGGCAAGCACCTTTATATGTCTTACACCACGACTAAAGTACATTCATTTCGATGGCTCAATGAACAGCATTTCAAACTATATCATTGGCGTTCAGTTAGGTTATTTTTATGGTAATGAGTTTGATCAGACAAAACGCCTGAACAAGATTGAAATTGTTTCAATCCCTCAGATGTTGGATACACTGAGAGCCAAACGCATTGACCTCGGAGTATTTTCTCTCGATGAATATAGGGCGTTCAAGAAAGCAGGAAAAATGGACGGCATAAGTTTGGTCAAGCCTTACATAAGCGAGTTTAACAATTATATCGCCTTTTCTATTCCTAAAAACCGTTCGGCACTGGCTCAGCAATTTGCAAAAGCACTGAAAGAATTTAAACAATCCGAACAGTTTCAACGCTTAAAAGTTAAATACGGCCTGATTGATTAAATCAACCTGCCAGCGACTTTGGTGTCGCATTAAAGTGCCGTTTAAACTCACGACTAAACTGAGAAGGGCTGGTATACCCAACTAAAATTGCGGCGTCACTCGCTCGCTTGCCTTCCGATACGATCAACTCCTTGGCTTTATTCAGTCTGACCTTTTTCAGGTACTGCAATGGCGTTTCCGTCGTTACCTGACGAAAAGCACGATGAAACCCGGATAAGCTCATATTTGCTTGCTCAGCCAGACTCTCTACTGTGATCTGATTTGCGTAATCCGCATGAAGTCGATCCAGTACTTTCGCGATTCTCGCGTAATGCCCGTCATGTTTAGCCAAATCAAACAACACATGCCCATGCTTCCCCATCAAAACACGGTAAATAATTTCTTCTACAATAGAAGCACCCAGAACTTTAGAATCAACCTCATCATGCAGTACAAGCAGCAGTCGCTTAAAGCATTCATCCAAAGCTTCGTTCACACATTCTGACTTCAAACCAAGATTGAGCGCAGCCTGACTTTTGGAATACTCATTTTCCTGATGTAATGGCTGATCCGCTAACTGATTGACCAAATTGTGCAGTGTTTTAGGAGCAACATTGATGGATATACCCATAATCGGCAAACCATCCTCAGGAAAAGCTTCACACTCCAAAGGCATTGGAACCCCCACCACCACATAATCACCGGCACCATAACGAACGCTTTGATCACCCAGGTATATCCGTTTATACCCTTGCCCTATCGCGATAATCCCCGACTGATAGACCAGGGGTTGTCGAGTATTTCCTTGACTGTCTCGATAAAAATGCACGCCTCGAATAGAGGTCGAAGTGACACCGTCAAAATCATTCAAGGATTTCAGATCCACATAAGACTGCATTAATTCGGCCAAACTTCCCATACGCTCATTCCTGCCGGGCTACACTCTAATCTCGACAAAATATATATTATTACACTAATAGGCAATTATTTTCTTCAAATACACCTTTATTCCACCAACCTGCAATACTAATATGCAACCATATTAAAAACACTTAGAACCGTTATTTCTGTGATGAGGCATTAACATGAAATTCACCTACACAAACCCAACCCAAATTCATTTTGGTCAAGGTCAAATATCCAGTATCACTAAAAACATACCGGAAGATCAGAAAGTACTGATTATTTACGGTGGAGGCTCCATCAAAAAAAATGGCGTCTATGAGCAAGTGATTTCTGCATTAGCCAATCACACTTGGCTGGAGTTTTCTGGCGTGGAGCCAAACCCAACAATGGAAACACTGGATAAAGCGGTGAAAATCGCTAAAAACGAAAACGTTGAATACATATTAGCAGTAGGTGGCGGTTCAGTAATTGACGGCTCCAAGTACGTTGCGGCGGCTGCGTGCTATGAAGGCGATGGTTGGGATATTCTTTTAGGCAAACACTCAGTAAAATCGGCCATTCCTTTGGGTGCAATCTTAACTCTGCCAGCGACGGGCTCTGAATCTAATTCCGGGGCTGTAATTACTCGGGCAGAGACGCAAGACAAACTGCCCTTCTTCTCACCAGCGGTTCATCCCAAATTTGCCGTACTGGACCCGGACGCTATGAAGACCCTGCCTGAAAAGCAACTGGTAAATGGTATTGTTGATGCTTGGGTTCACACTTGTGAACAATATTTAACTTACCCAACCAACGCCATGATACAGGATGGGTACGCTGAAACCCTGCTGAAGTCTTTAATCAAACTGGCCAACCAATTCAACGATCGTGATAACGATCAATGGCGTGAAAACCTAATGTGGTCAGCCAATCAGGCGTTAAACGGTTTAATTGGTTCAGGTGTACCTCAAGATTGGGCAACTCACATGATCGGTCATGAACTCACCGCCCTTTATGGTGTTGACCATGGTCGCTCGTTAGCAATTATTCAGCCTTCGTTGCTTCGCAACCAAATCAGCGTCAAGCGAGAAAAGCTTGAGCAAATGGGTAGAAATGTTTTCGGACTGGAGAACAGTGACGAGCTTGCAGAACAAACCATTTCGGCCATCGAAGCGTTTTATCATAGTTTGGATGTTGCAACACAACTAACAGAACATGGATCGGATAAAGCGCAAGCGATCGATAGCATCATCAAACAACTTGAAGCACACAAAATGCTCAAGCTGGGCGAGCATCAGGCCATCACACTGAAAGAAAGCAGAGAGATTCTGGAATTGGCCGTCGCTTAACTGACTTCAGTAGAGCTTAATCTGAATACAAACCTCCCCCTTGGTATAGTTCAAACTATGCTAAGGGTTGAGAGAAGGTTCTTTAAGAAACTCTGCGACCTTTCCAAGAAGTACATCTTTCGTAACCGGCTTACATAAGTAGTCTGCCATTCCTTCCTTCTTGGCCAGCATAATATCTTCTTCCATAACCCGAGCAGAAATGCCTACAATGGGTGGCGCTTCATCACTCAAAATCTCATGAATTAAGCGTGTGGCTTCGAGACCGTCCATCCCCGGCATTTGCAAATCCATTAACACCAAATCGAATTGATCATGAGCACAACGTGCAATCGCTTCTTTCCCGTTGTCTACCAGCTCGACGTCCAGACCGGTACTTCTGAGTTGGTCTCCGATGGCCTTTAGGTTAGACATATTATCGTCCACCAATAAAATTCGGCCTGATAGAGACACATCCAGCTGCTGACTTTGAGCTGAGTCCTGAGAGTAAAACTGGGCCATACCGGATCGAGTCAAAGGCTTACTCAAAATTTCAACACGGCCATAGACATTATCAGGCAACTTTTGTCCCAACCAAGCCAGACATATCAACCTTTGTTTACTTGGGTTAAAAGAGTCACTCATCGCTTCAAGTACGTTATCGCCCATACTCGAATCCACAAAAATAACATCCGCCTCCCTCAGTTTCGGCAAGGCCGAGGCTAAAGTGTTCTTCACCTGAAGTGTTATTTCTGAAACCGATAATTCGTGTTCAAACCAAGCAACCATCGCAGATTCGGGCGTAACAACCAATACGTTTGAACACCCCGTTAACTCAACTGGCTTTTCAGGTTCATCAGAGCAAGACGGAGCCTGAATGGAGAAAACAAACGTTGAACCATTTTGATTTGAGTGGGCTAACTGCAAGTCTCCGCCCATAACACTGCAAATTTGCTTGGAAATTGGCAGTCCTAAGCCCGTTCCGCAGTAATGTCGGGTCGAAGAATTATCCACCTGCTGAAACGTTTCAAAGACTCGTTGTTGCGCGTCGGTAGGAATACCAATACCTGTGTCCTTCACTTCCCCTGCCAATGTACCGTTTTGCCACGTCAGGAATACTTGAACACCGCCTTCGTAAGTAAATTTAATCGCATTTGAAATAAGATTTGAAAGCACCTGCCTTAAGCGAACGGCATCAATTTCAATCTGGGCAGGCACCTCATGCGCCACATGTAAGGTGAGATCCAGTTTTTTATCCGAGATCTGCGAAGAAAACATCTGAAGTACGTCTTCGAAGAACGGAACCGTCAAAGTGGACTCCGTTTTAAGAATAAGTCCGCCACCTTCTAATGCCGCTTGATCGAGAATCTGATTCACAGTATCCAACAGCACTTTGGCACTTTGATTGGTCAGACGAGCATACTCTCGTTGCTCAGCGGACAAATCCATATCGAGTAACAACTGGTTCATCCCCAACACACCATTAATAGGAGTGCGTAGCTCGTGACTCATATTCGCTAAAAATTGGCTTTTAACCAGATTGGCTTTGTTCGCCTTATCTGTAGCATCCTTTAATTCGGCCTCCAACTTCATCGCCTGATTAATGTCATCCTGAAGCTGCTGGTTCAGTGTCAGTAACCGGCCGCTCATTTCGAAATAGGTTCGGCGGTAAGCCAGTACTAGCGGAACCGCCAGTAACAGTAAAATCAGTCCAATGCCAAACACATGCAATACGCGGCGGCGCAACGACTCCTGTATCACCGTAATATCCATATCTGCAGCAGCAACATAAGGCTGGCCGCCAGGTGACGTCATCGGAATAAGAATTGTCCTGAACAAACCCCAACGATCTCCTGCAGTCACATAGACAGGTTCTTTGGCCGTCATAGCATCAAAGTATTCCGGGGAACCTTCAGGATAAGAAGTCCAGTAAGTAACCACCTGATTTTTTTCCACATCTTCATCAGTATAGTTACAGGAGGTGAAATAGATCATGCCATCAACCATGACGTAACTGTACAAATACGTCAGGTCACCGCTTCGGGTATGTTGTGACATCAGTTCGAGGTTATACCTGTCCTGCTCTTCAGAAATAGCATCGGGGGTTCTGGCGATGTCGTGAAAATTGGTGGGCAATATGGTCGGGATATTACTGGCGGCGGCCAACAATCGAGAATCGATGTCGTCCATATAACGTTTTTGTTCGAGTAAATAGCTGGCCACAGCAATACTGACTACGCCCAAAGCGTAGATGAGCATGGCTCCAATAAAACGATGTGCTCGAACCTTCAAAAGTCCACCTTAGTATTTAAACAACAAGCAACTGAAAAGTAAGGATTTTAATAACCGGCAAGAATAAAGGATAAGTTACTAATATCAATAGATCAAAGTATTGTTCGCCATATCTCATGTGCGATTCTGACGAACGGACATTATAAATTGGCGAACGTAAAAAAATAGTCACAGTTTACATATTTTACGAACTTAGAACGCCAAGGACTGTCCAAATATCAACCAACGAGGGAGAAACTTATTGTGAATAATCATAAAAGTGGCCGACGTCGTGGGAATCCAGCTGAATTATTCAGAAGAACGCTCGGCCTCGTTTCGAGCCGATGGTTCATCTACCCAATACTTATCCTACTGCTCTTTCCTCTGGCCAAAAATGCAGTTTATTCAATGATGGAAATGAACGGATTTACCATTGTTGATCCACTTGTACCCACCGAAGAAATCATGCGAGGCGGCCCGCCCAGAGACGGAATACCTTCAATTGACACCCCCAAATTCATCTCTGCAAATAAAACGCAACTTCAGCCCCATGACAAGGTACTTGGCATTACACTCAACGGCGTCAGCAAAGCCTACCCGATCAATATTCTTAATTTTCACGAGCTAGTGAATGATGTTTTTGAAGATCAGTCAGTTGCGGTCAGTTTTTGCCCACTTTGCGGTACCGGAATTGCGTTTGACCGCCAGGTAAAAGGAAGTATTCGCACATTTGGAGTTTCGGGGCTGCTCTACAACAGCGACTTACTCATGTATGACCGAGAGTCTGAATCCCTCTGGTCTCAGATTGAAGGGAAAGCCATCAACGGTCCGGAAAAAGGCGCTTTACTGAAACGAATACCTTTAGAGCACACGCATTGGGGCGTTTGGAAAGCGCAGCACCCAACCACGTTAGTCTTATCAGAAGACACAGGTTATTGGCGTAATTACCAATCCAGCCCTTACCCCAATTACCATCAGAGCGATCGTACCTATTTTCCGGTTTCACACACAGACAAACGTTATCACCCTAAAACCTGGGTCATAGGCATTGAGGTCGGCTCAGAAAAAAAAGTATACCCCTTCCCTGAGCTGGCGAAGACATCCGGCAAACTCACAGACATTATTTCAAACCAGACCTTTCTTATCGAATACAACTCATCAGCAAACAGCGCAAAAGTGTATGACAGTGATGGAAAACCCGTGCCTGCCATTACCGCATTTTGGTTCGCCTGGATGACATTTCATCCGGAATCGCAGGTGTTCAAAGCCGTTGCAACACCAAGGTAAAAGCGCGCAAAAAAAAAGACCAACCCAATAAGGGTTGATCTTTTTCAGTAAAACCAGAAGCTCCCTAGGATGTGACTTCTGCTGCTTTGGCTTTGTTTCTTCTCATGATGTAATAAAACACCGGTGTCAGAACCAAACCAAAAAACGTCACGCCAATCATTCCAGAGAAAACGGCCACACCAATGGCCTGCCTCATTTCTGCACCCGCGCCAGAAGAAAAAACCATTGGCACAACGCCCATAATGAAGGCAAACGACGTCATCAAAATCGGTCTGAGCCTCAAACGCCCTGCTTCCTTGATGGCATCAATCAACCCCATCCCTTTATCTTCCAACTCCTTAGCAAATTCCACAATTAAAATGGCGTTCTTGGTGGCCAAGCCGACCAGAACAATAAAGCCAATCTGCGTGAATATGTTGTTGTCCCCCCGTACAAAATCACACCCGTCATCGCAGATAACAACGTCATTGGTACAATCAGAATAATGGCTAAGGGTAAGCTAAGACTTTCATACTGAGCAGCTAATACCAAAAAGACCAAAACAACCACTAACGGAAAAACAAACAAAGATGCATTACCTGCCAGTATTTGCTGATAAGTCAGGTCCGTCCACTCATAGCTCATACCAATGGGCAGCGTTTCCGCCAGAATTTTCTCGATCGCGATCTTCGCCTGACCGGAACTGTAACCCGGTGCCGCATTGCCGTTCATTTCAGCGGTAGTAAAGCCGTTGTAGTGCATTACCCGATCTGGCCCGGCACTGTGTTTAACATCAATGAACGACCCCAACGGAATCATGTCACCATTCTGGTTACGCACTTTGAGCTGGTTAATCTGATCAGGCTCCTGACGATATTCATCGTCTGCCTGAATGTTAACCTGGTAAGTCCGGCCAAACAGATTGAAGTCATTGACGTAAATAGAACCCAAGTAGCCCTGCATGGTCTGGAATGCATCATCCACTCGAACGCCCTGACTCTTCGCCTTGGTTCGATCCAGATCCACGTCCAGTTGAGGCACATTGATTTGAAAACTGGTAAAGTTACCCGTCAGTTCAGGGGCCGCCCAAGCTTTCTGTATCACCTCTTGCGTGACGTTATACAACTCTTCGTACCCCAAATTACCGCGATCTTCAATCTGCAACCTGAAGCCACCAATGGTGCCCAGACCACGAACCGGCGGAGGTGGGAAAATCGCAATAAAGGACTCCTGAATGGTTGAGAACTTCTGATTTAATTGCCCTGCAATACTGCGCGCTGTTAAATCTGAAGAGGTCCTTTCTTCAAAGGGTTTTAAAGTCACAAAAACAATGCCGCTGTTCGGGCTGTTCGTGAAACCGTTAATGCTCAATCCCGGAAAGGCAACAGCCGAATCAACACCGGGATGATTCATGGCCATATCAGACATTTTTCTGATCACTTTCTCAGTTCTGTCCAAAGACGCTGCATCCGGTAATTGAGCAAAAGAGATCAAATACATTTTGTCTTGGCCTGGAACGTACCCAGTAGGTGTAGAGCTGAACTGATGATACGTTAAGCCCATCAAGCCGCCATACAACACCAGTACTACCGCGCTTAGCCGGATCAGCTTATGAATGCCAACCGTGTAACTTTTAGCACCCCAGTCGAACAGGCGATTAAACGGTTTGAACAACCAACGCCCAAAAATCACATCAATTAAACGGGTCAGTTTATCCTTAGGCGCATCTTCTCCTTTCAACAACAAGGCGGAAAGCGCCGGACTCAAAGTCAGCGAGTTAATGGCAGAAATAAACGTTGATATGGTAATGGTTAACGCAAATTGTTTATAAAACTGGCCAGTTAGCCCGGACATAAATGCGGTAGGAATAAATACCGCCGCCAATACCAGAGTCGTCGCGATAATCGGCCCGGTCACTTCCCTCATAGCCTGCTTGGTCGCTTCAACTGGCGTTAAACCTTCGCTGATGTTTCTTTCTACATTTTCAACCACCACAATGGCATCATCCACCACGATTCCGATGGCGAGAACCAAGCCAAACAAAGACAGTGCATTTAATGAAAAACCCATCAAGTGCATGATTGCAAAAGTACCCACCAAAGAAATAGGAACAGCAACCAAAGGAATGATAGAAGCGCGCCAGTTTTGTAAAAACAGCACTACCACAAACACAACCAACAACATGGCTTCGAATAACGTATTGATCACAGCTTTAATAGAATCCCGCACAAAAATGGTTGGGTCATAAACAATGCTGTAATCCACGCCTTCAGGAAAATTCTGCTTCAACGCTGCCATGGTGGATCGAACGTCGTCTGAAATCTGAATTGCATTCGAACCGGACGCCTGAAACACCCCCAAAGCCACCGCTTCCTGGTTATTCAACAGAGAGCGTAAAGAATATGAGTTAGCACCCAACTCCAGGCGAGCAACATCTTTAAGACGTGCGATCTCGCCATTCTCACCCACCTTAATGATGATATCGCCAAACTCTTCTTCGTTCGCCAAACGACCTTTAACATTGATCAACAACTGAAAGTCATTGCTGCCAGAAGGCTGAGAGCCTAAAGATCCAGCCGCCGCTTGTTGGTTTTGCTCCTGAATGGCATTAACAATTTCACCTGGGTTCAGGTTAAGTGCCGCCACTTTTTCGGGATCAAGCCAAACCCGCATGCTGTATTCGCCGGCACCAAAAATATTAATATTGCCCACCCCTTCAATTCGGACCAGCTCATCCTTGACATTCAGGTTGGCGAAGTTAGACAAGTACAACATGTCATAACGGTCACCTGGCGAAGTCAGATGCACAACCATCGTCAGATTCGGAGATGATTTCTTGGTCACAACCCCTAAACGTTGTACTTCCTGCGGTAAACGAGGAACGGCCCGATCCACACGATTTTGCACCAATACCTGTGCTTTATCGGGATCAGTACCAATCGCAAACGTGACCGTCAAGGACATGGCACCGTCCGACGTGGCCTGAGAAGACATATACAACATGTCTTCTACGCCATTAATTTCCTGCTCAAGCGGCGACGCCACTGTTTCCGCAATAACTTTCGGGTTAGCCCCTGGGTAGGAAGCAGTCACCACCACTGTCGGAGGTGATACTTCAGGGTATTCAGTAATCGGTAACTTCCATACCGCCAATGCACCCGCAATAAATATCATTAATGATATTACTGCGGCAAAAATGGGTCTTAAAATGAAAAACTGAGAAATATTCAAAAAATCACCTACAGCGCATTAACTTCTTCAGAGGGTAAATAAGCTTGTTGTTCCGTAAAGGTAGTACTCATGTTGCTGTCCACCCTTTGTTGTAACGCATGCAATTCACTGATGGTCTTTGAATCTGCCATACTGACAAACTCAGGACTGACCGCAGAGCCTGGACGCACTCGCTGAAGACCTTTCACAACAATCCGGTCGTCAGATGTCAAACCGGATTTAATAATCCGTAGCCCATTGAGCTTTTCACCAAGAGTTACTTCGCGGTATTGAACATTGTTCTTTTCATCCAGAACCAAAACAAACTTACGGTTCAGGTCCGTACCAATGGCCTTGTCATCCACCAGAATGCCTGCATAAGTAGCACTGCCTACCAGCTTAATACGTGCAAACAAGCCAGGAATGAAAGTACCTTCGTGGTTATTGAAAACAGCACGACCGCGAATAGTGCCTGTCGCCGGGTTTACTTGGTTATCAACGAAATCAATATACCCTTCATGGCTATAGCCTTGCTCATTCGCCAACGCCATATAAACCGGATTCTTAACATCACGAGAACTTGGGCGAGTGCCCTGTTTGGCTAATTTGACGTATTTAAGATAGGTTTGCTCATCCGCATCAAAATACGCATAAATCGGATTGATCGATACGATCGACGTCAACACAGACTGACCTGCGGTAACATAGTTACCCGTTGTAATTTCCGCACGAGAAACCCGCCCGGTAATCGGCGCCACCACTTGGGTATAACTCAGGTTCAGTTTTGCTAAATCTAATGCCGCTGACAAAGATTGTACGTTAGCTTTCGCTTGCTCCATTTCCGAGAAGCGATTATCCCGAGTCTCTTTAGAAAGTGTATTTTTAGAGGTCAGAGTACGTGCACGGTTGTAGTTAATCTCTGCTAACTTTAATTGACTCTGAGCACCAATCATATCTGCTTCAAGACGCTTGATTTCAGCTTCAAACGGTTTACTGTCGATATAAAACAACGGCTTACCAGCCTGAACAATCGAGCCTTCTTTAAACGCAACCGATTCAATATAGCCCGAAACCCTTGGACGCAACTCCACACTTTCCGGAGACTCCAAGCGGCCAGTAAATTCATCCCATTCGGTCAATCGTTCATAGATCACCGGAGCAACAGACACCACTGGTGCTTGTGGTGGCTGCGGCGCAGTTTGTGCAGTTTCTTCTGCACAAGCAGCAAGAAAACCAACACTGCTGAAAAGCAGGCCAACTTTCAAATTTTTGATTAAAGACATAACAATCCCCCTATAATTTTTTATTGAGTGCATTATGCGTCCGCCAAAGAAATAAAAATAATTATATTTTTATATAAAACACATCAAAAAAAATGATGTATTATTATCGAACTATCTCGAGATTTAAGAAACAAAACGATGAAACACCAAGAACTGAATTTACTGGTCATATTTGATGCAATTATGACAGAGAGTTCAATTACCCGAGCTGCTGACCGGTTAGCATTGACACAACCAGCGGTATCTAATGCTTTATCTCGAATGAGAGCCGCCTGGGACGACGAGCTTTTTGTGAAAGATGGCCGAAATATTCAACCAACGCTCTACGCCCAAAACTTATGGTCGCAGATCAAAGGGCCTCTACACTTACTGGAAGAAGCTGTCGACACCCAAAAGTTTGATCCATCAAACGCGCACAGGACCTTCCGAATCGCGGCTGCCGATGTCATTATTGAAACCATTTGGCGCCCCTTAAGAAAAATCATCGAGAAAGACGCACCCAACATTAATATTCATGCTGTGCCGTACACCATTATCAACGCAGAGGAAGTTTTGCATGATGCCGAAGTGGATATGGTTGTCGGAGGAAACTTAAACACAGATAACGTGATATTAAGCGAACATTTATACAGCCCGTGCTTCATCTGCGTAATGCGCCCGGATCACCCTCTGGCCAAAGCCAACATGACACTGGACGAGTTTGTAAATGCAGAACACCTACTGGTTTCTTTGTCCGGTGATCCAACAGGCCTGACCGACAAGATGTTAGCTCAACAGGGTTTATCCAGACGAATCTCAATGACGGTTAATCACTTTTCAGCCGTGACCGAGCTTTTAAGAGAAAGTAATTTAATTGCTATTGTGCCTTCTACTGCGGTAGAAAAAGCCATTTTCAGCGGCGAGTTAGCCGTAGTTGAGCCTCCGATCAAAATATTACCAAACCACGTTTCCAGTTTTTGGCATAAACGCCAAGAAAGAGATCAGGGTCTGCTCTGGCTCAGGAAGCACGTTAATTGTCTGATCAAATCAAATGCCGAACGACACTTTGAAGAATTAAAGCAACGAATCTGTAAAAACAGCACTCGATAAACCACGATCAAAGCAACTCGAATTGCATCGTTACTCGACGTTATTCTGCCCATTTTCAGATTCGGTGATCACGGTGCTCTGTTTCTCCAGCATTGCCTGGCGTCGTTTGGGCACTTCTGCCCTTAACCACCGAACCAAATCGCGCCACATCCCACGGATTTCTTTATCTGTCGGCATGATACCCGCTGACGCCAACTCAACGGTAACAACAGGCATCTCCAGGGTTGTTCCGCCGTAATTTCCTAAACTGCCCGGGTAAGTGCCTAACCGACGCAATCTCAATTTACCCAATTTTACCGGCGGTTGTTGAGGGCCATCAAAATCAACCAACTTATGCGGTGCATGAACAGCAATGATCACTTCCGGTTGAAACGTATTGATCTGATTTAAAAACCACTTGGTTTCTGGTTCACTGGCTGCAAAGTGCCCAGGGAAACGTCGTGGATTACGATACGTTTTTTTGACCCAATACTTTTCGGCCAAGTCCAACCAATCTGAGGTAGGAAAATTACGATTTAAATCGACACCATTGGCATTTTGTCGCGTGGCTTTCGGGATATTTAATAACCCATCAGGGTTCATCAACGGAACAACTCGCCAATGAAATAAACCGGAGTGGTGTTTATTTAAGGTTTCCATCCACTTAAACACCAAAGAAACAGACGAGTATTCATCCCCGTGAATCCCTCCCATAATCAAAACCTTCCCTAGAGGCATCACACCATCAACCGGCGAATAGTCCTTAACTGCTAATGCTCTTTTTAGATTAGAGCGCCCCTGAGTATCGATTAGGTTGAGGTTAAGGCACTGCTCAATACTAACGCTGCCTAGCTTATTTCCGACTTGTTGACACAAACGATTGATGGCATCGTCCTGAGCAAAAGCCCCCCACGAAGAACACATAAAAATAAACAAAACAGGCACTTGCAGTAAGCGTAAACGAGAACCAATAGTCTTCTTAATCATCTAACCAGCAAACTCATAATTCTATTAAAATAAAGCCCATTAAACTTACGCTATTAATAAATCAGCGCTCGAAAATGAGATCCAAAGCATCCATTGCGATACTTTATAGAGCTCAATCAGCAAATCAATCCTAACCCAACGGAAGGTAACAGTTCACCACCAAAAAGAAATATAATCACACAAAAGCCATCATAGCCACACTTGGAATTACTGATCATTAAATACCGAAATACAACCCTCCTCGGAACAAACCCCTTTAGCGCTTGATACTCATCAATAAAAGCCAGCTATTTCTCTTAAAGTTTACTCTGAACTCTTACCTTAACATCGCAAAGCAATTACTATCGGCCGCCATGCAACAAGCTAAATGACTATTGAAAAACATGATGAAAAAAGCCCTTATTCCGGACTTTACGGGTAAACGTTGGTTAAAAATCGGCCTCAGAACACTGCATTTAATTGGATTTGCAGGTGTCTTTGCTACTGCTTTGAATGAGGTGCCTCAACCCGAGTTTTGGCTGATAACGATTGTTTCCGGTTTGGGACTGCTGGCATTAGAAGCCATGTCCAATTTTATCTGGTTTGTCCAGGTGAGAGGATTCGTGATTTATCTGAAAATGGGGTTACTCTTCGCCTTGTATGTGCTGCCAGAGTACGCGCTGATTTGGTTAATTTTAATAATCACCATCTCCGGAGTCATATCCCACGCCCCTAGTTCAATAAGGTATTACTCTTTCATACATGGCAGAAAAGTAACAAGCCTGAAAGACACTAAGGGCTGAATGATGAGTCAGATAATCGAACGGATAAAAGCCTAAAAACCTTGCAGTAATTTATATTCCATAGAATCACTGTCTGTCGATAAGACTTCAATTTTAACGTTTTGATAACCAATGATATTTGAACCAGACAAATCAAACGTAAGTAGATTTTCTACAACTGGACTGCCCTGAATTTGCTCCAGGTACTGCACTTGAATTTTATCGCCTTCTTTACCTTGATATATCAAAGATTTTTGAGAACCTACGCCCTCCTCTGTAATTACAGATTTCGCTTCAAACCTACCGTGATAACAGGTGCAGCCGCCAAGTATGTCCACCACACACAAAGGCGAACCCGCCTCTTTAGATAAGGCTAATGCATGGGCATCCGCTGTAAACACACTGCTGCCAACACCTTTGGCACTAAACAGGTTCTGAGTATCATCACTGCCGGTCAGCGGATAACTATTTGCCGGAATATCATACAAAAATCCATCCAACGGTTGTCGAACAACCAACACCGTGCTTTCAGAAATATTTCCTGCCTCGACAAGTGGGTCTCCGACCGACACCAAGGTTTTATGGGACAGTTTGGGATAAGTGTAATCCGAAATACGGTTTTCAAGGTCACCCGAAGGCAAGGTTGTACAACCCGAAACAGCAATTGCAAATAATGCAGGTAAAAACTTAGACATAGAGACTCCGCACCCTCTTGAAATACAACAAAACTGATCAAGCAGCCAACCGCCCGAACCAGCCTAGATCAAATTATTGATAAATTGCGGTTAATGCATACTTAATATCGTTCCATAGCACCAACATTGATGACACTCAGACCGATAAACAGGCAAAGAAAGATACCAGAAGCACTTGCACATTTCTTAGTTAATTAGGTGATAAAACGTAACCAAGTTATCAAGTATTAAAAATACTGGCCTATCCGACTACTTCACTTAACAAAATACCTTGATATGCGCCTAATCTGCACTAATGGTGTGCACTCTCGGAGATTCACTTAACAAAAGTGAACGTTTAAAAAACAGCACCACACTGTTCAAAAAATAAGCCAACTGTTAGAATATTTAATAGTATTGATAGATAATCTATCAACGGATTCAGTCAGAAATTAATGCTTAAACTCGCACACTAAAAAAACATAACGCGAGACAGAGACATACTAACCAGGAGAATTGCGCCTTGAACTTTGCACGCAACCTTTTCGCCTGCGTATTAATAGCAATATTAATATCAGGATGTAAGTTACTGCTACCTAAAACCTTTGACGAAGGTGAAACTCACTTCACGTCTAAACAATATGACCGTGCAATTTCTGCCTACCTGAGAGCAGATCAGGAAAAACCCGATAACGCCCACATCAAACAAGGTTTGATCAAAGCGTATGCGTACAAAGCAGTCTCGCAGTATGAAGATGCCCAAAATCGTCCAGCCGAAGACATTGATAAAAAAATAGAACTCTACCAGCAAGCACGTGAAGCAAATAACAAAGCACGCAACACGTTAGCGGCAGTAAAGGCGCTGGAACCTGTCAGCCCAGACGTCAAAACACCCAGTTCCCGACCTGGCCAGCTCTTATTGCCCCCGAATACCGATGAAATGGAATACTCCGCCAAGATAAAGCTTTACGAAAAAACACTTATGAAGCATAAAGCCTACGTTGCGGAAGCGTTGCTGGAAGAAGAAAACAACCAACAAGCCGTGATTAAAGGGTTAAAGTCAGCCATTGCGTTAATGACTAAAAAGCCAGACGGTCCTGTTAAAGCCTACGAAGCCTATAAGCCTTTTGATAAATATGCGCCTTATATGGCAAAAGCGGAGAAAACCAAAAAAGCCATCGAGAAAACCGCCATTAACTTTTATGAGGCACGAGGCCTCTATTATGTTTCAAAAGATAAGTTCGCTTTAGCGCACAAAGATTTTAAAGCCGCAAAAGAAATCAGCGAAAGTTCAGCACAAGCCACTGCAGGCATCCTTGCTGTAACAGCGAAACAACAGATCATCAATAAAAAGTTCGAAGATGCCTTCGAAACATTAAATGAAATTCAAAAACAACACGGCAAAAGCAAGTTCTACGGTAAGCACATAGATAATGTTCGGACACAAGTCGTAAACCGAGGCATTGCAAACGCTAAAAAATACACTCAAAGTGCGTCAATGCCAGACAAAGCAACTGCATTTGAGATATACCACAGGCTTAAACCCATTGCTCAACCAAGTGCGAGCCTAACCCGACAAGTAGATTTAGCGATTTCTTCACTTCAGCATCAAGTAGCGAATGATTTAACGGCAAGAGCCATGGTATTGAATCAACAAAACTCATTTGCCTATTCCTCGAACATTTCAGCCCTGCTTGCTAATGCCTACGGTTTTTCAGAAAAAGCAGCAATGCCTTACAAGCAAATGGCTTCACGTGCAAACCAAATTACCCATCATAAATTGAACATGCCCGTTCTTTTTACCACTCAAGGTAAAAAGGCCAATCAACAAAAGCAGTTCAGTGAATGGTTAGACGGTGAAATATACGACTCAATTCCGAAGATGGACATCCAGAACGTAACCGCTTCCGACCTGCTTGATTTACCCAACCAGGGTAAGGGCTTAAGCCCTTCAAACGTTTTCTCATCCAGCATTCCTTACGACCATTCGGAAGTTGTATTCATGCTTGACCTGAAGAAGTACAACTTCAAAGAAACAGGCAGAGACAAACCAAAACGTAAATCGTCAAAATATGTATCTAAACGCTACAAGATCCACAACGATGCTTGGGATAGAGCAAAAGATCGCTTAGAAGATGCAAAAGAAGCCTATGAAGATGCGAAAGTTGCAGCGGAAGAACTGTACCGAATCTGTAAGCGAGAAGCATCACAAGCAGCCGCTGCACTTGGGCCGTTTGGTGATATAGCCGCTGGCGCAGCTTGCCGTTTTGGCACCAACGCCCTCTCCAGTGAGTTATCCGGTTTGAATGACGCTCGAGATGAATACAACCGTACGCCAAAGCGCATCGAGAAGAAAGAAATCTCTCGTTACCGTTACGAAGAATACACCGTTCAGGTAAAAGGTGAACTGGTCGCAGACTTAATCGCCTATGATCGTCGCAATAAAAAGACATTTAAGCTTGAGCCTATTCGTCTTTCAGTCAATAAATCTGGAAAAATCTTAAAAGGCGTTGAGCGTGAAGACGTTAATGGCCTCAAAAACGGAGAAACCAAAGTTCCGGAGATTGACGCCATCATTGAAAAGAAAGAGCGCTCTGCGTTTAAACATACTCGCGCACAAATTGCGATCTTCCTTGAGGATCACCGCTGGAAGCGTTTCTGCTATCAAGGCGAAGTCCTTAATAATAAAAAGTTAACACATGCAGCCACGGACGCTTATTCCCAATGCATTCAATCTGCCCCTAGAGAGCAAAAAAACAGCAAAGAAATCATTGCTGCCAACAAAGCCATACAAAGCTATATGGGTTTCAGCCCGGACATGGTCGCAAAATACGGTGCAAACAAGGACTATCTGAATTTTTCTAATAAGTCGCACCAATTGAGTGACAGTGAAATTGTGGCTGCAAAAAAAGCAAATACCTTAGCGTTTATCAGCCAACCCACAATTCAATTACCAAGCTTCGATATTGACCAGGCCGTCGCTTCACTCAGAAGCACGCCAATCAATGAAAACTCTATAGGTATCTCACCAGCTTTTACTGGTGAAAATACGCAAACCGTGTCGTTAGAAACTCCAGCACAATAAGGGCAGTCAGAACTATTATGAAAAACCAATCTCAAATTTTTAAAACAATAGCCCTGTCCACCGTCATTGGCATCGCAGCAACAGGCTGCGGCAGCCAACAAACAAAACCGGTATCAGCTATGAGCGCTGCTGAAAAGGCGCAGCTACAACAGGCGCAAAGCACTGTAGACAGCATTGTGCAGGCATCTGCAGACGCTTTTACCAAAGCAGAACAAGCCAATGTACCTAAGTTTTCTCAAGTATATTTCCCAAAAGCTAAAACAGAGCTTCAAAAACTCAAAAAGATGCATCAGGAGTTCAACCCAAACAAAAGCGGAATTTTTGCCTCTGGTTACAATCTGGACGACATTAAAGAACAAGCAGCCGTGGTTGACAAAAACGTACAAGGTGCCGAAAAAACCAAATTTCTGATCGAAACCAACTTAAAAGACGTCATTGATAATCAGCAATATATAGAAACGCTTGACCTCTCCAAGTTCGAAAAGCAATACAAATCACGCCAAAATGACGTGACAAGACTGTTCAAAGATTTAGAAACTGCGGGTCAGTTTCAGGGTTTAGAAGACCAGCGTCTTAAAGTGCTTAACGACCTGAGAGCGTTTGAAGTAGCTGTCATTAAGGACAAGTACTACAACCAGCCTCAAAGTGATTTAAAAAAGCTTCCGGAAGAAACCATTCCTGCAACTTATAAGCAGGCACAAGAACAACTGACGAAACTTTCAAATACGATTTCAGCAACACCTCGCGCCATGAAAACCATTGAAAGCCACCAAAAAAGCGCAATCAAAGCCCTGACCAAAGCTCAGAATATCCTGAAAGAAGTAAAATGGATTGATGAAAACAGTGAAAAAGGCTTAGAAAAAGTCGTGTTGAAATACCATCAACCTATGGACAGAGCTTTCCCTGCGGTTTTAAAAGAAGACCACACCGAGCTACTGTTTGAAGATCAGGTCAGCAAATACTCATATTTGGTCACAAATCTGAAAAGCTCACTTCAAAAAGAAGTGTCTTCTTTAGATGAGGCTCAGATTCAAGAGCAAGCTCAAAAGATGGCTGACGCCAAAGCAGCTGAGTTGAAAAAAACCCTGGAAGCGAACCAAAGCAAACAAGCACTCGAAACAGAACAAAAGAATAAAGAAGAACTGGCCGCCTTTCAGCAACAAGAAGCGCTTAAAACAGCAGAAGAGAAAAAGCGCCTGAAAGAAGAACATAAGAAACAAATGGATGCACTGATTGCTCAGCATAATCAGCTCAAATTAAGCTTTGAAAAAACGTCGCAGGAGCTTTCGCAACTGAAAGAAACTCAAAAGCAGGAACGTGAAAAGAACGCTTTAGTCGCCGCCAAAAACAAAACAGATACTTCACCTAAGGCTTCCTCCCAGGCTGCGTCAGAACCAACACCTGCTGAACCACAACAAGTCGCAGCCACAACCAATAACAGTTCAGCAAGCGCCCCGGCTCAACCCGCCGCTCCTTCCGCAGCAAAATCTGCGCCCGAAAAGCCAACAGCAGATACAGCATCCGACACGGAATCAGCTGGATTTGAATATGAAATTGAGTCCATCGAGCTCTAAACCAAGAGCCTAAAAACCAACCAAACTCTAAGCGCATTGATAGTCCCCGACTATGAATGCGCCTTTAGTATAACCATCTGAATTTCCTTAAATATTTTCTTGAGCTTACGCTCATATTTTGGCATCGTTGACTGAAACATAAAACGAGCAACGACACATGCCATCACACCACATCAATATAAATAAAACATTCAGTAAACCACTGGCAGAAGTATTCAACGCAGTCACTGACCATGAAAACTTTGGGAAACTCATCGGTACTAATATCAAGAGAATTAAAGATGGGGATCAACACCTGAACGGTCTGGGCTCAATCAGACAAATAAACATCACACCACTGCCACCATTCGAAGAGACAGTCACTGACTTCATTAATGAAGAATACTTTGAATATAAAATCACAAAAGGCAGCCCAATTAAGAACCATATCGGCCGACTTAAATTCGTGCAAAATGGCAATTCAACCCAGTTAAATTACACCATTGATTTTGACATGAAGCTACCAATCCCCTTGATCGGCAAGATTTTTAAAAATACCCTGGAAAAACAGATATCTAAAGGTTTAGATAAACTGAACAGATAATAAAACGCATGACCAGACGCATCATTGAACATGCGTCTGTCTTTTATACTTCACCCACTGGTTACCAACCAGCTTATAAAAACAAGCAAGTTCACCATACTGAGAAGGATACTTAACACACACAACATCACCCAACAAAGATACACTCATTTTGAAACTCCGATGATTTAATTTAATAAGTGTATTTATATACAGTACTGTATGTTTAATCAATACCTTTGTATGAAATTTTAATGACATCAGGTGATTTTCAAACGCACAATGAAGAAGATGAGATTGTCACCACTCAAGGAAATACAATGAAGAAGCTAAGCCTGGTTTTACTGCCACTGATCATTTTATTCGCTGCAGGTTGGTTAACCACAAGTGACACAGAAAAATTAAAGTTTTTTACAGGCCTGGAACGTCAGGCCGCTGGCCTCAGCCAGAAACAAATCAATATTGAAAACCACACAATACAATACCTTGATGGCGGCCAAGGCGAAGTAATACTGATGATTCACGGTTTTGGAGCAAATAAGGACAACTGGCTTCGATTTGCCAAAGAGTTTAAAGGCAAGTACCGGATCATAGCCCCAGACCTCCCAGGCTTCGGTGAGTCTACCATTCTTGAAAACATCAGCTACGATGCTGTACCACAAGCAAAACGCCTCCAACAGTTTCTTAAAGCCCTTGCTATCGATAAAGTACACATCGTAGGCAATTCAATGGGCGGATACATCGCCGGAAACTTCAGCGCACTGTATCCTGAATCAGTCAAGACCACCTGGCTGCTAAACCCCTTAGGTGTGCAAGGTGCAGAACCAAGTGAAATGTTCAACGCGATTCTCGAAGGTAAACAGCCCTATGTGCTACCAAGAAACGAAAGCGAGTTCAGGCTGTTACTGAGCAAAGTGTTCGTAAACATGCCATTTACTCCTGACTTTGCAATCAGAGCCTTATCCAACGATTTTCAGAAGCACTACAGCAGCAATGAACAAATAGCGCTTGAAATTCATAAAGAGAAAGACAATACCATCGTATTTAAGCATCCGATTAATGAAGTCCTGAAGCAACACTCAAACCCACTTCTTGTTATCTGGGGAGATCAGGACAAAATCTTAAGCCCGGATGGTTTGCGGGCAATGAAGGATAACATTCCCACTGCCACTACGGTCATGATGAAAGACATGGGCCATGCACCCATGATTGAAAACCCGAGCCTGACAGCAGATATAGTAAAAGACTTTCTTAGTAAAAATGGCTAAAGCAGATCCAACAAGCCCAACTCCAACGTTGCAGCTACCAGGATAAGATATCTAAGCGCTTTACCAATAAAAGTGAGGGTTAAGAAAATACCCAGATTAACCCTCATAATGCCGGCAATAAATGTAATTGCATCCCCTCCAATCGGCGCCCACGCCATTAGAAGCGACCAAACACCGTACTTCTGAAACCACTTTTGAGCCGTATTCAATGCTTTTCCCTTGAAAGGAAACCATTTATGCTCCTTATAATGAAGCATGTATTTCCCGATAGCCCAGTTCACCCAAGCACCCAACGTATTGCCAACAGAAGCCGTCAACCAATAATAAAACCAATTTTCGGAATCATTTGCCAACAGCCCGATCAGTACCACTTCGGAATAAAAAGGCAAGATGGTCGCCGCCCCAAACGCAGACAAGAATAAAAGTAAGAAATCCAATTAAATCATTAACCTCAAAAATGTTTGTATCAATCCATCTCAGTGGAAATCGACATCATCGTCGTTAACTGATCCCTCCAGTCAGAACGCCAACTGAAATTCGATCGCTCCAGCGTCGATAAATACAATCTTGCGACCTTATCCAATCGTATTTTATCTGCGGCTAACCGCTCCACTTCCACCCAACCTTTCCACGCTTTTTCCAGGGACCAGCTTTCATCATCAACCTCAGAATTAGGCAACCTGTAATGATACGTCGGGCGAGCACTCACCAAAGCCGTATTTATACTTTCATTCACCTGCTCCGGAGCCATAAATGAAAACAACGGCAACATGTCCAGTGGTCGATTTCGGGAAGGATTGTACTTGATATAGTCTTCAATGATCAGGTCGATCGGCGGATTATAACGAGAATCAACCACCAGACGCACATAATCAACGGGAAAAGGCTGAATATAAGGAGACACCCTCCTCGCCAAGTCAATGCGTTCATGCTCAGCCAACCAACCATAGAGGCACAAAAAAGCTTTTAAGGTGGCCAATACCGTTTGTGCTTCCAATGCGGTGACTTCCGGATTAAAGTGCAAGCCTAATGCTCGGAACGCTTGATTACGGGTGCCTTTGGCACCGGACATTCGCAATTGCGTTACCAAAGCCTCAAGCCGATAAAGCTGATTAATCGCTATCGGAGGCGTAACGATCTCCACTGCGCTGACATTTTTCAGAATCGTTCTGAAGACACCCTTGGCGACACCATCAAAATCGGACGTAACTTCCTCGGCTGCCGATTGCTTAAGATAGTTGGAATCATACTCCAAACGAAAGCGACCGAATTCGGTATCCTCAATCCAGATTTCAAACTCAGAACGAACGATTGAACGCCCACCGAAGCATTGAATAACAACGGCCGCCAATTCAGACAACTTCAGGTCCGTCAGCTCAAGTTCAACGCCAACACCCCGAATACCCCCTTCAGAATTTGTGATACACGGCGGTATTTCATACTTAAACACGGAATCACCTGACAGTTCCTTTTTTAAACAGCATAGAAAGGGTTGATGTCAGATTGATGACGCTAAAATTAAAAGGCACTTAACTCACAGGCATAAAAAAACCCGCGCAAAGCGCGGGTTTTTCGGACAAATAACTATTACAAATTAACTCGTAATAATTACTGGTCAGCAAGCTGCTGCTTGATAAGGTCACCAATAGTGGTAGGACCTGCAGTTTCTTGCTCTTGCTCACGAACTTTCTTAAGTGCAGTCTTAGTCTCGTCAGAGTCTTTCGACTTAACAGACAAGCTAATTGTGCGGTTCTTACGGTCAACAGCTACGATCTTAGCTTCTACCGAATCACCTTCGTTAAGAACGTTACGTGCGTCTTCAACACGCTCAGCACTGATTTCAGATGCTTTCAAAGTCGCTTCAACGTTTTCAGCTAGTTCTACAACTGCGCCTTTCGCGTCAACTTCTTTAACAGTACCAGTTACGATAGTGCCTTTGTCGTTCTCAGCAGCAAACTCAAGGAACGGATCACTTTCTAGCTGCTTAACACCTAGAGAGATACGCTCGCGCTCTGGATCGATAGATAGGATAACAGTGTTGATTTCGTCACCCTTCTTGTACTCACGTACAGCTTCTTCACCAGTTTCGTTCCAGCTGATATCAGACAAGTGAACTAGACCGTCGATGCCGCCTTCCAGACCAATAAAGATACCGAAGTCAGTGATAGACTTGATCTTACCAGTAACTTTATCGCCTTTGTTGAAGTTGCCTGAGAAGTCTTCCCAAGGGTTAGTGTTACACTGCTTGATACCTAGAGAGATACGACGACGCTCTTCATCGATGTCAAGAATCATAACGCCAACTTCGTCACCTAGCTGTACAACCTTAGATGGGTGGATGTTTTTGTTAGTCCAATCCATTTCAGATACGTGTACAAGACCTTCAACGCCTTCTTCAAGCTCTGCGAAACAACCGTAGTCAGTAAGGTTAGTAACACGTGCAGTAACTTTAGCGCCCTCTGGGTAACGATCAGTGATCGCCTGCCATGGATCTTCACCTAGCTGCTTAAGACCTAGTGATACGCGGTTACGCTCACGATCGAACTTAAGAACTTTAACGTTAATTTCATCACCAACGTTTACGATTTCACTTGGGTGCTTGATGCGCTTCCAAGCCATATCTGTGATATGTAGAAGACCGTCAACACCGCCAAGATCAACGAACGCACCGTAATCAGTAAGGTTCTTAACGATACCTTTGATTTCAGAACCTTCTGCAAGCTCAGCCAATAGAGCTTCACGCTCTGCACTGTTTTCAGCTTCAAGAACAGCACGACGAGAAACAACAACGTTGTTGCGCTTCTGATCCAACTTGATAACTTTGAAATCAAGCTCTTTGCCTTCCAGGTGCGCAGTATCGCGAACCGGACGAACATCAACCAATGAGCCAGGCAAGAATGCACGGATGCTGTTAACGTCAACTGTAAAGCCACCTTTAACCTTACCGTTAATGATACCTTTAACAACTTCACCAGCTTCGTATGCGCCTTCAAGCTCAATCCAAGACTCAGCACGCTTAGCTTTTTCACGAGATAAACGAGTTTCGCCCCAACCGTCTTCAACAGCTTCTAGTGCAACCTGAACTTCGTCACCGACGTTTAGTTCAAATTCACCGTTGTCGCTTAAAAATTGAGAACGAGGGATAACACCTTCAGACTTAAGACCTGCGTGAACAGTTACCCAGTCATTAGAGATGTCAACGATAAGGCCGGTTACGATTGAACCAGGCTTCATGTCTACGGATTTAAGGCTTTCTTCAAATAGTTCTGCAAAGCTTTCGCTCATTTCTATACCTAATATATGTATGTGGTGAAGACCAGCGTAAACCAGACTTACCACTCACCATGCACCAGTCCACATGGGTCTGCTTATGATAATCCTACTTTTAATCCTGACTGGACTTTATGAAAAAAAGCAGGGATTCAGATCAAGCCTACGTTGGAAAGCGCCTCAGAAATTCGAGCAACAACCTGATCAATGGTCAGGCTGGTACTGTCTATCTCAATCGCATCGTCTGCTGGCTTTAATGGCGCCACTTCGCGGTTCATATCCCGCTCGTCACGCGTTCTGATCTCGTTTAAAATGGCGGCAATACTAACAGATTCACCACTTAACTTCAACTGATTATAGCGCCGTTCTGCCCGTTCTTCCGCACTGGCGTTCAAATATATCTTCACTGGCGCATCAGGGAAAACAACCGTCCCCATATCACGACCGTCAGCAATTAAGCCTGCATCTGTGGCAAATGCTCGCTGTCGATCCAATAAAGCATCCCTCACAGGATTTAAAGCCGCGACTTTTGAAGCCGCAGCGCCACACTCTTCAGTTCGAATTTGCTTAGCAACATCTTCACCTTCGAATACCGGAATCAATAACTCACTGCCTTCTTGCAAAACAAACTTTACATCAAGCTTAAGCGCAAACTCGGATAAAGCCGGCTCATCATCCAACGCTATTCCATGCTTGAGCGCACCAAATGCCACCAAACGATACAAGGCGCCACTGTCCAATAAATTCCAGCCTAATTTCTGAGACAGAATTTTTGCGACAGTCCCTTTTCCACTTCCGCTCGGGCCATCGATTGTTATAACTTTCTGCATATTTATCTCTGCTTTAATTACAAAAAAGACCTCTTAAAAGAGGCCTTTTTTATTATAAATAATTACACTTCTTGTGACTCGATGTTCATTCCCACACCAGAAGACAGCTCCACAAACCCCGGAAAAGAAGTCGCAACATGTACCGCATCTTTAATCACAATCTGCCCTTTAGCACGCAAACCTGCAACTGCAAACGACATAGCAATCCGGTGATCACCGTGACTGTGAACAGTTGCTGACCCCATCTCACCACCTTTGATGATCATGCCATCCGGCGTTGGCTTAGCATCAATACCAAGCTCAATCAAACCATCTGCCATCACCTGAATGCGATCACTTTCCTTTACTCGCAATTCTTCAGCACCAGTCAGCACAGTCTCTCCCTCAGCGCATGCAGCAGCAATGAACAATGCAGGAAACTCATCAATCGCCAATGGAACCTGATCTTCCGGAATATGAATACCCTTCAACTGAGCAGAACGAACTCGCACATCAGCAACAGGCTCGCCACCCACTTCTTTCTCATTGGAAAGTTCAATATTTGCGCCCATTGCTCTGAGAATGTTGATCACACCAACACGGGTTGGGTTCATACCAACATGCTGAATCGTTAAATCCGAGTCCGGCGCTATACTGGCCGCAACCATAAAGAAAGCAGCAGAAGAAATGTCCGAAGGGACATCAATTTTTGCGGCCGTCAAAGAACCACCAGCTTTCAAAGAAGCCGTTGCCCCATTCTGCTCAACCGGATAACCAAAGCCGTTTAACATACGCTCAGTATGATCACGTGTTGGCGCAGGCTCGGTAGTACTGGTTTCGCCGTCTGCATACAAACCCGCCAATAGTACACACGACTTCACCTGCGCACTCGCCATTGGTAAATCATAATGGATGCCTTTCAGCTTCTGACCGCCTTTAATCTTAACCGGAGGTCGGCCACCTTCGCCTGTTTCAATTACCGCACCCATTTCCCGTAGAGGCTTAGCAACACGCTCCATAGGGCGTTTACTTAACGAGTCATCACCCGTTAACGTAACATCAAACTCCTGACCTGCCAGCAAGCCACACAATAAGCGCATGGATGTTCCAGAGTTACCCACATAAATAGGCCCTGGAGGCGCCTGCAAGCCGTGCAGACCCACACCGTAAATTTTCACTTCACCGTCATACGGCCCTTCAATTACAACCCCCATATCCCTGAAGGCTTGCAATGTTGCTAAAGCATCTTCACCTTCCAGAAAACCACTGACCTCAGTAATCCCCTTAGATAAAGCACCCAGCATGATTGAGCGATGAGAAACGGATTTATCGCCAGGTACACGAATAGACCCATTCACAGAGCCGCCTGGTTTCACATGAAATTCAATGTTTTTACTACTCATAGGCTTTAAGTACGGAGTTCCGTCCAATATACGATTAAAATGTTCTCTGGCCGCTTTAGCTCGGGTAAAAATACCAAGCATTTCACGACTGTCCTGATTCAGAATTGCTTCTCTTACACGCTTCACGCCCGCTTCGAAGTGATCTAAAGACCCCATCAAAGCGTTGGTATTGGTAAGAAAAATGTCATGCCACATGGTCGGATCACTTGCAGCTATTCGGGTGAAATCCCGAAATCCACCAGCGGCGTATCGAAAAATATCCAGACTTTGATCTTCACGCGCCATCGTATCAACCAAAGAAAAAGCCAACAGGTGAGGTAAATGACTGGTGGATGCTAAAACCTCATCATGTCGTCTGGGCGACATAGCTAAAACATCTGCTCCTGTCTTTGACCACAAATTGCGAACAGAGTTAACTGCCTTTGATGAAACACCCGACGGCGGCGTGATAATTACCTTATGTTTTACAAAAAGATCGCCATTTGACGCTTCAACGCCGCTCTTTTCTGATCCGGCAATTGGGTGGCCCGGAACAAAGCAACGCGGTAAGAAGCCAAATGCATCCGCAACCGCATCAATAACCGCACCTTTAACACTACCCACATCAGTAATGATGGTTTGATCCGAGATATGATCACGAACCTCACGCAAGACCTTATTCATCGCCTTCACAGGCACTGACAGCATAATCAGATGTGCTTTTTCAGCCCCATACACCAAATCAGAAGCCACCTCATCAATAACACCTAACCGTAAGGCGGCTTCCATTTCTGACTGATTCCGATCATAGCCTATGATGTGCAGTGACGGATCGGCTTTTTTAATGGCCCGGGCAAATGAGCCACCAATCAATCCCAAGCCAATTACAAATACATTTTTAACCGGAAGCGCCTGTATTACTTTATCAGTAGTCATCAGGCCAGTATCTCTTTCAATGCATCAATAAACGTCTGATTTTCCTGCTTCGTACCAATACTGATACGCAGAAACGTAGGCATACCATAATTAGCAACCGGGCGAACAATGACGCCTTTTTCTAGAAGAGCCTGATTAATCGGAGCTGCATCACGACCAAAGTCCACAGAAATAAAGTTGCCTGCACTTGGTATGTAACTAAGAGCCAGGGCTTTAAATGCCTCTTCAAGTTGCGCCATCCCCTGATCATTCAATGCTTTGCTCTTTTCGAGGTATTCGACATCCGCCAATGCCGCTACTGCAGCGGCCAGCGCAAACGAATCCACATTAAAAGGCTGGCGAACCCGATTTAATAAATCAGCGACCTGAGGGTGACTCACCGCAAACCCAACGCGCAAAGAAGCCAAGCCAAACGCCTTGGAAAAAGTCCTTGTCACAATCAGATTTGCATAACTCGGCAAATAACCAAGCCCATCCGGGTAATCCGGGTTCTCAACGTACTCACTGTACGCTTCATCCAGAACCACCAACACTCGATCCGGCACCTTGGCCATAAAAGCTTCAAATTCAGTGCGCGAAAAGACCGTACCCGTTGGGTTATTTGGGTTAGCCAAAAACACCACTTGAGTCTGATCATTAATGGCCGCTGCCATTGCCGGTAAGTCATGCGCAAAGTTTTTAGCCGGAACAATATTCATTTCCGCACCAACCGCCTGGGTTGAGATCGGATAAACAGCAAAAGCAAATTGAGAGAAAACTGCGTTCTTGCCCGGCTTTAGAAATGCACGGGCAATTAAATCCAATACATCATTAGATCCATTACCCAACGTGATTTGGCCCGAATCAACGCCGTAACGCGCACTTAATGCCGACTTTAGCTCAAAACCATTGCCGTCCGGATAACGAGTTACGTCACTTAACTGCGCCTGTATTGCATCCAATACCTTTTGGCTTGGCCCAAGTGGATTTTCATTACTTGCCAACTTAACAATATTGTCAACGTTGAGATTCAAGTCTCTGGCAAGCTCATCCACTGGCTTACCAGGAATATAAGGATGCAGCTTCGCCACCCCTTCAACTGCGCCATCAAGTAACATTTTTAATCCGTTGTCCATTAAGACGCTCCTATCCCCTAACAATAATTCCTAAAGAACACCGCACGGGTATGACCCAAGAATTTTCAAGTCTGCGGCACGCTCAGCCACATCAGACAAGGCTTCTTTAGCCATGTCGCTATCACTGTGCCCCTTGAAATCAATAAAGAACACGTAGTTCCATGCGCCTGACTTGGAAGGCCTTGTTTCTACACGCGTCAAATCAATTCCTAAACGATGAAACGGCTCAAGCAAATCATGCAGCGCACCCGGCTGGTTTCTCATTGATACAAGAATGGACGTTTTATCATCACCACTTGCCGGAATGGGGTGACTTCCGATAATCAGGAATCGAGTTGAATTATCCGGTTGATCTTCAATCTTTTCAGACAATTTCGACAATTCGTACATATCTGCGGCAGTTTCACCTGCGATAGCCGCTGCATTCCACTCACCACGCACAAATTTGGCCGCTTCAGCATTGCTGCTAACTGCCACACGCTCGGCATTTGGATAATGCGCATCTAACCACTTACGGCACTGAGCCAATGACTGAGCATGGGAGTAAATCCGAGAAATCTTATCTTTACGAGTAACATCACTGACCAGTAAATGATGATGAATTCGAAGCACCACTTCACCACAGATATGGATGTTACTGTCCATGAAGTTATCCAGCGTATGATTAATCACACCTTCCGTCGAGTTCTCAACAGGTACAACGCCATAAGCTACTGCACCAGACTCAACTTCTCTGAACACTTCATCAATGGCCGACATAGGAACCGTTACCGCAGAATGTCCAAAGTGCTTCAGAGCTGCCTCTTGAGTGAATGTCCCTTCAGGGCCCAAAAATGCCACCCGCACCGGATTTTCAAGCGCAAGACAAGCCGACATTATTTCTCTAAACAGGCGCGCCATTTCTTCACCATCCAGCGGCCCGGGGTTTAAATCCATAATTTTACGGAGCACCTGAGCCTCACGCTCAGGACGGTAAAATTGAGTATTGTCAGCGCCCGCTGCCATTTTCACATCAGCCACACGCTGAGCGCATGTAGCTCGCTGACTGATTAGCTTTAAAATCTGCTGATCAAGTGAGTCGATCTCATCACGCAAGTTCAGCAATTCTTTTTCTGTAGACACTGTCATTACCTTGTTCGTTATTGGATGGAGTTAACTTTTGGATGATTCCAGAAATCAACCTTAACCATGCGCTTTTTCAAAGTCCGCCATGAATGCTATCAATGCATCAACCGCATTCTCTGAAACCGCATTATAGATGCTGGCACGCATACCACCGACCGAGCGATGTCCCGCCAAATTCAGCAATTTTGCCTCATCAGCTTTCTTTAGGAATACTGAATCCAACTGGTCGTCCGCTAACGTGAACGGCACATTCATACGGGAGCGATATCTCGGCTCAACCGGGTTCGCGTAAAACGCACTGTTATCAATAAAGCCGTACAGTTTTTCTGCTTTTCGCTTATTTAACTCAGCCATTGCAGATACACCACCTTGGCGCTTCAACCACTTGAATACAAGCCCGGCAAGATACCAAGAGTAAGTCGGTGGTGTGTTATTCATAGACCCTGATTTAGCATGGGTTTCGTAATTAAACATCGCGGGCGTAAAGTCTTTGGCTTTACCTAATAAATCCTTACGAACAATCACAATCGTCAGGCCAGCCGGGCCGATGTTTTTCTGAGCGCCCGCATAAATTAACCCAAACTTACTGACATCCAAAGACTCAGAAAGAATACTGGATGAGTAATCCGCAACCAAAGGCGCCTTCACTTCAGGTATATAGTCAAACTCAACGCCACCAATGGTTTCATTCGGAGTGTAATGCAGGTACGCCGGATTATCAGAAAGCGCCCAATCTTCAAAGGCAGGAACGGTTGAAAAGTTTTGACTCTCGCTGGTTGCCACCACATTAACATCACAATAGCGCTTTGCTTCAGCAATGGCTTTCTTAGACCACTGCCCTGTATTCACGTAATCAGCAACCGGGTTATCGCCAAGTAAATTCAATGGAATCATGGAGAACTGAGAGCTGGCCCCACCCTGAAGAAACAAAACTTCATAATCATCACCGATCGACAGTAAATCCCGGAAGTCCTGAGTCGCTTCTTCTGCAATCGAAACAAACTCTTTACTTCGGTGACTCATCTCCATCACAGAAGTGCCGACACCATGCCAATCCGCGATTTCTTCCTGCGCTTGAAAAAGAACTTCATCCGGCAATGCTGCCGGTCCCGCACAAAAGTTATATGCTCTAGCCATCTACTTTCCGTTTTGATTTTCAGGGTTTTCAAAAAATTTATAAAACACTGCCCTCAAATGAGGGCAGTGTTCGTATTACATCAGTTTAATTACCAAGCTGCGCGATTACTGCTTTGCTCAGATTCAAAACTTACTCTTCTGCCGGAGCATCTGCATCATCTGGTTCACCAGAAGAAGCCTCTGCTGACGGCACTTCTGACTCTGAATCAACCGTTTCAGCCGACTCATCCAGAATTTCTTCGTCTTTTTCTTCAGGTTCCGAAATACGCTCAACACTGACCAGCTTTTCATCGCCAGACAAATTGATTAATCGAACGCCCTGAGTGTTACGCCCCAATACAGATACTTCATCGATACGGGTTCGAACCAAAGTGCCCTGATCACTGATCAGCATCATTTCATCATTATCATGAATCAATGTTGCTCCGACAACCTCACCGTTTCGATCGGTGGTTTGCATACCAATAACACCTTGGCTACCACGGTTATAGGTTGGGAAGTCAGTACAACGTGTACGCTTGCCGTAACCATGCTCACTGGCAGTCAGAATATAACCATCTTCATCTGGAATAATTAACGAGATAACGCGTGCGCCTTCAGGCAGCTTAATACCGCGAACCCCTCTTGCGGTACGACCCATCGCACGAACATCGTTTTCGTCAAAGCATGCCATCTTGCCGGTATTGGCAGACAACATAATTTTCTGCTGCCCATCGGTAATAGCCGCACCAATCAGACGGTCATCATCCTGAAGCTCAACAGCAATCAAACCAGAACTGCGAGGTCGGGCAAAAGCGGTCAAATCTACTTTCTTCACCACACCCTGCTGAGTTGCCATGAATACGAAATGGCCCTCAACGTATTCTTTGACCGGCAAAATAGTTGAAACCTTCTCATCTTCATCCAGAGGCAACAGATTCACCAAAGGACGACCTTTGGCTTGTCGGCCCGCCGACGGAATTTCAAACACCGTCAACCAATACACTTTACCTTTATCAGTAAACAACATAATGGTTTCATGGGAGCCCACTACCAGCAGATGCTCGATGTAATCTTCATCTTTCATCGAAGTGGCCGACTTACCACGACCACCTCGACGTTGAGCCTGATAGGTATCTAACGGCTGGGTCTTAGCGTATCCGGAATGAGAAATAGTAACGACCATTTCTTCTTCAGGAATCAAATCAGCAACGGTCAAATCCTGACGAGACGCAATGATCTCAGTACGACGCTCATCACCGTACTCTTCAACGATCGCTTCAAGCTCTTCACGAATAACTTCCATCAATCTTTCACGACTGCCCAGAATTTCTAACAATTCTGCAATCAGATCAATCTTCTCTTTATATTCAGAGATCAGTTTTTCATGTTCAAGACCGGTTAAACGATGCAAGCGCAACTCAAGAATGGCCTGAGCCTGTGCCGGAGACAAGTGATACTTGCCATCGTGCATACCGTATTGCTCTGGCAACTCTTCCGGTCGACACGCATCCGAACCGGCACGCTCTAACATGCCAAGCACATCGCCCGGCAACCAAGGATTCGCCAATAACCGCTCTTTCGCAACAGCAGCACTTTCCGACTTTTTAATCGTTTCGATCACTGGGTCGATGTTCGCCAGCGCGATCGCCAAGCCTTCCAGAATATGGCCACGCTCACGCGCTTTGCGAAGTTCGAAAACCGTTCTACGCGTAACCACTTCACGACGATGCTGAACAAAATGCTCAAGCAACTCTTTCAGATTCAGAATTTTTGGCTGACCATCCACCAGAGCTACGGTGTTGATACCAAAAACATTTTCCAACGGCGTCTGCGAGAACAGGTTGTTAACCAATACGTCTGCATTCTCACCGCGCTTCAGGTCAACAGCAATACGCAAACCGTCTTTATCAGACTCATCACGCAGTTCAGCGATGCCCTCAATCTTCTTATCTTTTACCAGCTCGGCAATTTTCTCAATCAATCGAGCCTTATTCACCATGTACGGTATTTCAGTGAAAACGATGGTTTCACGACCGGTCTTAGAATCGGTCTCAACATGATGACGGGCACGCATATATATGCGGCCACGACCAGTACGATACGCCTGCAGGATGCCCGCACGGCCATTAATATAGGCACCTGTTGGAAAATCTGGCCCAGGAATGTATTCCATCAGACCATCAATGTCCAAATCAGGATTTTCAATCAACGCCAGGCAACCATTCACAACTTCCGTTAAGTTATGAGGCGGTATATTCGTCGCCATACCAACGGCAATACCGGATGAACCATTCACCAGCAGATTTGGTACGCGTGTTGGCATTACTTCAGGAATTTGCTCCGTACCGTCGTAGTTAGGTACAAAATCGACGGTTTCTTTTTCAAGATCAGCCTGAATGGCATGAGCAATTTTATTCATTCGAACTTCGGTATAACGCATGGCCGCCGCAGCGTCACCATCAATCGAGCCAAAGTTGCCCTGGCCATCGACCAGCATATATCGCATAGAAAAAGGCTGAGCCATACGAACAATCGTATCATAAACCGCAGAATCACCATGCGGGTGATACTTACCGATTACATCACCTACCACACGGGCAGACTTTTTATACGGCTTATTCCAGTCATTACCCAATACATTCATCGCGTATAGAACACGTCTGTGCACTGGTTTCAAACCATCTCTGACGTCAGGCAAAGCACGCCCAACGATCACACTCATTGCATAATCAAGGTAAGACTGTTGCAGCTCTTCCTCAATATTAATATTACTAACTTGTTTGGCAAATTCGACCATAAAAACTAATTCCCTTGTCGTCACACACCTTCGTGCTTGCTATTAGTTGCGACTATCAAACTGCAATTTATGCTTTTGGTCTTATTCATGCAGCGACGGTAGGTTACATGCACAAGCGCAACGATTTATCAGAAGCATCCATAAATGGCGAGTTAACTATCTGAAAATAAGATCGAAATCATACACCAGCTTTGGCGTTTTTTATAGAAAAACATATACCAATGATGGACAATAGTGCGCACTTAATGCATGAACTAAAAATCGAGAAGGATCTGTACAAATGGCGGCCAATTTCACATCACTTGAAGCGCAATGGATTATTCAATTTAAAGCCCCATATGTTCTTGAAAAGCACACTCTCGTCATCAGCAATAATAAAATTGAAGACATACTTCCGTCTTCCGAAGCAAAACAAAAATACCCATCAAGCAACATTATTAAGCTGAATAATCACGCACTCATCCCCGGCTTAATCAACACCCACAACCACGCAGCCATGACACTGTTCAGAGGCATGGCCGACGACCTGCCATTAATGACATGGCTGAACGACCACATCTGGCCTGCCGAAGGTAAGTGGGTACAGGAAGAATTTGTTAAAGACGGAACAGAACTCGCCATTGCAGAAATGCTACTTTCCGGCACCACCACTTACAGCGATATGTATTTCTTCCCGGAAGTTTCTGCCCAGGTAATCGACAAGGCGGGCATTAAAGCCCAACTTTGCACCCCGATCATGGAGTTCCCTACCGCATGGGGAAGCGGGCCAGACGAATACATTCAAAAAACCAAAGTCTTGTTGGAACAATACAAAAATCATCCAAGAATCAGCATTGCAGCAGGGCCGCACGCCCCATACACAGTATCCGACGAAACCTTTAACAAATGCATTCAACTGAAACAAGATCACGGATGCCAACTTCAGGTACACCTGCATGAAACTCAATTTGAAGTGGATGAATCATTAAAACAACACAATAAACGCCCCATTCAACGCCTGCATGAACTCGGCGTTCTGGACCAAAGTACACAATGCGTCCACATGACAGCCTTAACAAAAGAAGACATTGAAACCATCAGCACAAGCGGCGCCCATTTACTTCACTGCCCAGAATCCAATCTAAAATTAGCCAGCGGCTTTGCTCCTGTTCATCAAGCGCAAGAACATGGCATCAACATCGCACTCGGCACAGACGGTGCCGCAAGCAATAACGATCAGGACATGCTAGGCGAAGCCCGCTCCGCTGCCCTGCTCGCAAAAGCCGTCAGCCAGAACGCAACCGCCCTAAGCGCTTTAGAGGCGCTAAAAGCCGCAACTCTGAACGGAGCCAAAGCTCTGGGCATCGATAACAAAACAGGCAGCCTCGAAACAGGTAAATTGGCCGACATCGTCGCCATCGACCTATCCCCGCTACACTGCCAGCCGGTATACGACCCCATCTCGCAAATTATTTATGCAGCGAGAGCAGACCAAGTCAGTAATGTTTGGTCCGAAGGCCACCAGCTAGTGAAAGACAAAAAACTGACCAGCCAGGACACTGAAAACATCATCAACAAAGCCAGGAACTGGGCAGAAAAAATTAAAGAAACGACAGCGTAAGCACAAACACCGTCAAAATATTATAGAATTCGACATAATTTAAGATTGTTACTCAGGTACAGGCATGACTGAACAACCTAAAACACTAAATGTAGACGCAGAAGAAATCGCAAAATTTGAAGCATTAGCAAGCCGATGGTGGGATCACAACAGTGAATTCAAACCACTGCATGAAATAAATCCTTTGCGCCTCAATTTCATCAACGAGAAAACTCAACTACAAGGCAAGCGCGTTCTCGATGTAGGATGCGGAGGAGGCATTCTTGCCGAATCCATGGCAAGACGTGGCGCCGATGTTTTAGGTATCGATATGGGCGAAGCACCGCTGTCCGTTGCTCAGCTGCACGCACTTGAAATGGGCGTTGAAAACATCGAATACAAGCAGATTCCTGTTGAAGAACTGGCCGAACAACAACCCGGCAGCTTCGATGTCGTAACCTGCATGGAAATGCTGGAACATGTGCCAGACCCGTCATCCATTATCCGGGCCTGCTCAAAGCTGGTTAAACCTGACGGCCACGTATTCTTCTCCACCATCAATCGCAATCCGAAAGCATTCATGTTCGCAATTGTCGGTGCCGAATACGTACTTCAAATGCTGCCAAAAGGTACTCATGAATTTAAAAAATTCATCAAACCCGCTGAACTGACTCGCTGGGCGCGCCAAGCCAACCTGAAAACACACGAAAGCATTGGCCTAACCTACAACCCGCTCACCAAAGTTTACAAGCTGGCGGATGACGTAGATGTCAATTACATGATCCATACAACCAAACAAAGCTAAACAACACACAAGAGCCTGATACTCAATGCAGAGATATAAAGCTGTTTTATTTGATCTCGACGGAACCCTGCTGGACTCCGCCGTACACTTTCACTCTATATTAAATAAACAGGCTCTTGAACTTGGCACTGCAGAAGTTGATTTCGAGACCGTCAGACAATGGGCATCAAACGGTGCCGCCGTCATGATTGAAAACTGTCTTGGCATCACTGCCGACGCTGAAAATTTTCAACAACTTAACACTCAGTTTCTCGAGCTGTATGATCAGGAAGTGCACACCAGCTGCCCACTGTTTGAAGAAATTGAAAGCCTGCTCCTTCAGCTAAAATCGAAAGACATCCCTATTGCCATCATCACCAATAAGGGCCGCAGATTTTATCAGCACATCGAGCCTCAGCTGGAGCAAATCATTCCGGTGAAAGTCGGAATCACCAGAGACGACGTCACCGAAATCAAACCTCATCCGGAGGGGCTGCTAAACTCAGCTAAGCAACTGAATATCACTCCCGAAGAGTGCCTTTATGTTGGCGATCACAAACGAGACATTGATGCTGCAATTAACGCCCACATGCCAAGTGCGGCCGCCTGCTGGGGTTATATCCACAAAGAAGATAACCCCACACAATGGAACGCAAATCACTTACTAAAAACGCCAACTGAACTCTTAAATCTTATATAATTCCTCTGAATTATATTTCTAACCCGTTATTTACAAATAGAAGAAGCAATCATGTTTGATTTTGATGCCCCTGAAGGATGCCTGAAAGGCAAAAAAATAATGGTCACTGGCGCCGCCGCCGGTATTGGCCGAGCCGCCGCAATCACATTCGCAAAGTACGGCGCCACTGTTTTACTTCATGGCCGCAACGAAGAATCACTCAACCCTGTTTATGATGAAATCGAAGCACTCGGCCTTGAACTTCCGGCAATTTGCCCGCTCGACCTTGAATTCGCTCAACCAGAACAATACGAAGAACTCGCCGCTTTGATCGAGCAGGAATTCGGAACCATAGACGGCCTGCTAAACAATGCCAGTCTTTTAGGCGTTCGCTCTCCTATTCAGTCTTATGACCCGTCCTTATGGATGAAAGTCATGCAGGTCAACGTTAATGCCACCTTCATGCTGACCCAAGCTCTATTACCGCTTATGGACAAAGACACGCCATCGTCCATTGTCTTCACATCATCAAGCGTTGGCCGCAAAGGGCGAGCTCATTGGGGGGCTTATGCAGCGTCTAAGTTTGCCACCGAAGGACTGATGGAAACCCTTGCAGACGAATTACCCGGCATTTCCAAGATCCGAGTAAACTCCATCAACCCCGGAGCAACAAGAACTCAAATGAGAGCCTGGGCATACCCCGGTGAAGTGCCAACCAACAATCCGGCACCCGATGAAATTATGAATGCGTACCTTTATTTGATGTCTGACAGCAGCCTGGAAATAAACAGCCAAAAAATTGATGCCCAGACTAAGTAACGCTGAAACAAGCAAAACTTAAAAAGAGCCCTGCACCCTCAGGGCCCTCAACCCTCCTCTCAAAGCACGTCAAAGAACACCCAAACCAGCGTCAAAATTCTTACTTTTAAGTTAAACCCCCATTTAAGCGTCATAACCATGGCGGCAATAAATTGCCACCTCCCCATCAATGCGTCAACAAACCATCAAATTTATCAATAAGAACAAAGAAACATACGATAACTCACTGATAATTTTATAAATTTCATCATTGGCATACCTTTGGCTTTTACCCAAGCACAGATAATTTTAATAGCTTGACGTCCAAGAATTTAAAGTCCGAGGTAAATATGGTTACAACCGTGCAACCAAGACAGCGTGTTTCACTTAAAGATGCTAAGTCATTTTCAGCATTTACTAATCTGGTAAAAACCCAGGAACGCCAGAAAGAGGTACGCCAAAGACTGACTGCACAATTGCAAACGACATTGGACGTCGAAAAACTGTTGAATATTTTCTATCGCGAAATTCAGCAAGTCGTTCAGGTCGGTGGTATAGTTTATCAAACCAACGATACTGACCATCTATCGATTTCAATGGGTCAGCAAAACACCCATCGCTGCACCTACCAACTTTCTTCAGAAACAGAAAGCATGGGCGAGATCACCCTATCGAGATCAAAACGATTCATTGAGGAAGAACTTACCATTCTGGAGGGCTTATTCAGCACACTCTACTTTCCGCTGAAAAACTCACTGACTTATCGCGCAGCCATCACCGCCGCTCGAAAAGACCCACTGACCAACACCTGGAATCGGGCCGCGATGGATGAAACCTTATCTCGCGAGGTAGAACTGTCCAAACGCCACAACCTACCCATGTCGATCCTAATGCTGGATCTCGACCATTTTAAATCTGTCAACGATCGCTTCGGCCATAGTGCTGGAGATCAGGCATTAAAAGACACCGTCAACATCATTAAAGATGTGTGCCGCCAAACAGACTTGCTTTTCCGTTACGGCGGAGAAGAGTTTCTACTGGTTCTGAACAAGACCGATCATAATGGCGCTCAAATCATTGCAGAACGAATCAGAAAGAAAATTGAACAACACTCCGTAAAATGCGGAGAGTCGGATATTGAAGTTACCGTCAGTATCGGCGTTGCCAGCTGCAGAAACACAGACAAAACAGAAGAATTAGTTTGTCGCGCAGACAAAGCCCTGTACCAAGCCAAAGTCTCTGGAAGAAACCAGATCAAATCAGGTGAATAATCACCTGATTTGATCTGTATAGGCCAGTACAACCTACCAACTCAATACGACTAACGACGGCGACTCTTTTTCGCCGTTCGGCGCTGAGTATTCTTTTGTTGACGCTTACGTCGATCCATCTTCATTCGCTCATCCTGAGTACGACGCGCAAATGCGATCTTTGACAATCCCAAACGGGAGCGAACGTCATTCACTTCTTTATTCGGCATTTCAACCCAAGTACCCACCTTACACTCGGAAGGTAAAAATACAGAACCATAACGCACACGCTTAAGACGGTTAACCTCAACCTCCTGAGAAGCCCAAAGTCTACGCACCTCACGGTTACGGCCTTCCATAACACATACATAAAACCACTGGTTACGACCTTCACCGCCACCATGAACGACATCAGTGAACTGAGCCATGCCATCTTCAAGCAAAACACCCTCACGAAGACGATTAATCATCGCCTCATCCACAGCGCCATGCACACGACACAAATACTCACGATCAATTTCACTGGATGGGTGCATTAACTTGTTGGCCAACTCACCGTCGGTGGTAAACAAAAGTAAACCGGTTGTATTAACATCCAATCGGCCAACACTGATCCAGCGCTGTCCTTTCAACTTCGGCAAACGATCGAAAACCGTCGGGCGCCCCTCCGGATCACTTCGGGTACAAACCTCACCTTCCGGCTTATTGTAAATCAGCACTCGACACTGAGTCTCATCCAAAGCCTTAAGATCTACCTTACGACCATCAAGAAACACCTGATCACGGGAATCAATTCGATCACCTAACTGAGCCACTTCATCACCGATTTTAATTCGGCCATCTTCAATCCAACGTTCAATTTCGCGGCGAGATCCAATACCTATCTGCCCCAAAACCTTCTGAACTCTTTCTTTCATTTCTCTTCCTCACACCTCTCAAACAACATGCCTGAGAGTTAAATTATTCTTCAGACTCATCATCCGAATTTGATTTATCCAACAAGGCAGCCTGCTCAGCTAACTTTCGCTGAATAAATTGCTCAATTTCTTCTTCACTCATATCACCGCCCACCGTTTCAGTCGGCGTAGCCTCAACCCCTGCGCCAGTCGTAACCTCAGCACCAGCCGCAACTTCTTGCTGACCACCAACACTCAACTCAGAGACACCAGAATTCTCGCTAACCACTGCCTCAGACAAGTCCGACGACTCATCCAACGAAACATCTCCGAAGTCACTTTCAGCTTGTTCCTGCGCCAGCAACTCTTTCTGCTCCACTTCAGCCACAGAGGCTTCCAAACGATCTGCCAACTGAGCAAAGCGGGACTTTCCTGTCGACGCACCCGAATTTGCCAATGTGTCCGAATCCGCCTGATGCTCTATGGTTAGCACATCCTTTTCTACCAAACCATCATCTGGCGTATCAGTACTAGCACCAGAAGCTGCATCTTTTGCAGCCGCCAACCACTCAGGCAATGCCTGCCCTGTTTCTTGCTGAACCGCATCCTGCTGAACAGCATCATCTGATAGATCTCCCTCCTGGGCAGCAGAAGCTACACCTCGCTGAGCATCCGGCGAACGTATCATTTTCTCAATTGCAGAGTTATAGCGGTCAATATCCCGAAGCTCTTCCCGGGCCGCCATTTCTCGCTTATATTCAGCTTCCTTATTGGCCTCTTCCTTAGCCAACCGGATGCGTTCTCTGTCTTCCTCCGAAACCTCATCAATGGCCTGATCGGTAGGCGCCTCAGCATCCGGAATCAGATCCGCACTCTCACCATCAAACGACGCGTTTTCATCTTCGCTTTCTGCAACCAACCCAAAGGCTTCGCCAAAATCCAGCTCCGGGTTAATACTCTCAAGATCTTTAACCTCTGACAGTTCAGGCAATTCCGTCAGGGACTTCAAATTAAAGTAGTCTAAAAACTTACTGGTAGTGGCATACAAAGCCGGCCTTCCCGGTACGTCTTTATGACCAACAACCCGAACCCACTCTCTCTCCAGCAAAGTCCTGATGATGTTACTGCTCACTGCAACACCACGTATGTCTTCAATATCGCCACGAGTAATCGGCTGACGATACGCAATCAGCGCCAAGGTCTCCAGCAACGCCCTGGAATATCTGGGAGGACGCTCCTCCCACTGCTTAATCACATAAGGCGCTACATTTTCAGCCACCTGAAAACGAAAGCCTGAAGCCACTTCCTTGAGCTCAATGCCCCTTGCTTTATAACGGCGGACTAATTTCTGAAATACCTGACGAATATCTGAAGAATGAGGAACCACATCTTCCTCTCCGAAGTAACTCTTTACGTCCGAAACAGAAATTGGCTTACCAGAAACCAACAAAGCGGCCTCAATGATTTGCTCCAATAACTTTGCAGTTATTTTATTGGCCATCCTCGCCCTCCTTTCTCATTTCTGGTGTAGAATCAATTAATGCATCAGGCGCAGATTCCTGATCGTCATTATTTTCGCTGTCTTCTGTTGCATCCATTCTGGCCCGAACATAAATCTCGCCAAACACTTCCGACTGAGACAGCTCCAACAGAGATTCCTTAATCAGCTCCATGACCGCCATAAAAGTCACAACCACGCCCATCTTGCCTTCCTCCGCAGAAAATAAATCCATAAAGGAGACAAGCTGGCCAAATTTGACTTTATTTAATACCTGAGACATTCGCTCACGAGTAGAAAGCACTTCCCGACTGATATGGTGATGTTCGAACATCTCAGCCCGCTTGAGAATCTCGGACATAGCCACCAGAACCTCTCTCAAGTCCACATCAGGGTGCTTAATAACTCGATCAAAATCATCATTTCTGTCCGGCGCGACCATCACATCACGCTCCAGACGAGGTATTTCATCCAGGTTTTCAGCAGCAACCTTGAACCGTTCGTATTCTTGCAAGCGACGGATCAACTCTGCTCTTGGATCTTCTTCCTCGATGTCATTTTCGTTATTTCTTGGCAACAGACTTCTGGATTTAATTTCCGCCAACATGGCTGCCATCACCAAATACTCGGCAGCCAATTCAAAACGGGTAGCCTTCATCAGCTCAACGTACTCCATGTACTGAGCCGTTATCTGACTGATGTTAATGTCAAGAATATCTATATTTTGCTTACGGATAAGATAAAGCAGTAGATCCAAAGGCCCTTCAAAGGCATCCAGGAACACTTCCAGCGCTTCAGGCGGGATATACAAATCTTGAGGAATTTCAGTCACAGGCTCACCACCCACTTTCGCAAGCGGCAGCTGCTGCTGTTCAGGATGAGCGGAAGTATCGCTCTCCGAAGCAGATTCTAAGACAGAATCAACAGTGTCAGACATGGTATTCCTATTGTTTCCCAACAATCACTGATTTAAATATCAATCGAATACAAAACAAAAATTGGCGATCATAAGATCGCCAATTTATCACAAAACCTAAGGCCATTTCATGCTTGAATTACCAATCAAACAACAGCCTGTCAGTTTCTGTAAGAAAGCGCCATAGCGTCTCTTACTTCAATCAAAGTAGCTCGCGCTTCTTCACGCGCTCTTTCATTGCCTTCTTTAATGATGTTTTTCACCAGCTGCGGATTGTTTTCATACTCAACCGCTCGTTCGTGGATCGGAGCCTGTTCTTTCAAAACCGATTCAATAATCGGCTTCTTACAATCCAAACAACCAATACCCGCTGAACGACAGCCCTTTTGCACCCAATCTTTCACATCTTCATCAGAATACACCTCATGAAGCTGCCATACAGGACACTTATCCGGATCACCCGGGTCAGTCAAACGTACACGCTGAGGATCAGTCATCATACGCTTGATTTTTTCTTCTACGACGGCTGAGTCTTCACGCAAGGCGATTGTGTTGTTATAAGACTTAGACATCTTCTGGCCATCCAGCCCCGGCATCTTAGACTCTGGCGTCAATAAAGACTGAGGCTCAGGCAAAATAACCTTACCACTGCCTTCCAGATACCCCATCAGGCGCTCTTTATCACCCAATGTAATATTCTGCTGGTCGTTCAATAGAGCCCTGCCTTTTTCCAAAGCCTCTACGTCACCACGCTCCATGTATTCTTTACGCATGGATTTATAAAGCTTGGCGGCTTTCTTGCCCATCTTCTTAATGGCTGTTTCTGCCAGAATTTCAAAGTCAGGCTCACGACCGTAAATATGATTAAACCGGCGAGCGACTTCTCGCGTTAGCTCAATGTGTGAAACCTGATCTTCACCCACAGGCACACGGCCCGCGCGGTACATCAAAATGTCTGCACTTTGAAGCAACGGATACCCCAAGAAACCATACGTTGACAGATCTCTGTCTTTCAGTTTTTCTTGTTGATCCTTATAACTAGGCACACGTTCCAACCAACTTAAAGGTGTCATCATCGACAACAATAAGTGCAGCTCTGCATGCTCAGGCACTTTTGACTGAATAAAGATGGTCGAAGAACCCGGTTTAACACCTGCGGCTAACCAATCAATAACCATTTCCCAAGTGTGCTGCTCGATGTCTCTTGGATCTGCATAGTGCGTCGTCAAAGCGTGCCAATCAGCAGCAAAGAAAAAACAATCGTAACTGTGCTGAAGATCAATCCAATTCTTTAGGACACCATGATAGTGACCTAAATGAAGACGACCCGTAGGCCTCATACCTGACAAAATCCGGCGCTGTGAATCCAACGTACCTAACTCCTACAATCCATTCATCAAACAACTAAAAAAATAAGGGGCGCATTATAGCCCTTTTCTTCGCGGATAATCATGGACTTTTAACAGATAATCCACTCCCACCCACTACACATGATAATGATTATCACTTACCCAAGAAAAAGGCCTTTAACATGGTTAAAAGCCTTTTAAATAGCTTATGTCTAAATAGAAATCATGTATAAATAGAAATCAGTACTCAAATGCGGACACATCACCCGCGCCTCGGCGAATAACTTCCACCTGATCATCCGTCAGATTAATGACCGAAGTGGGTTCAAAGCCACAAAATCCCCCATCAATCACCAAATCCACTTGCGAAGACAAAGTATCCCGAATGTCATACGGGTCTGTCATTGGCATGTCCTCGCCCGGCATAATCAATGTGGTTGAAATTAATGGTTCGTCAAATTCCGCCAACAAAGCATGACAAATATTATTTTCAGAAACACGAATACCAATGGCCTTGCGCTTTGGATGTAATAAACGACGCGGAACATCCTTGGTTGCCTGCAAAATAAAAGTGTACGGCCCTGGTGTATGCTGTTTCAATAAGCGATACATGTCATTATCGACGCGCGCGTAGGCTGCTATTTCAGACAGATCCTTACACATCAGCGTGAAATTGTGCTTATCATCCAACTGGCGAATGGCTCGAATTCGATCAAGCGCTTTTTTATCGCCTAAATGGCAGCCCAGCGCATACCCTGATTCGGTCGGGTATACAACGACACCGCCACCTTTTAAGCATTCCGAAGCCTGAGCAATAAGACGTTTTTGAGGATTATCAGGATGAATCTGAAAGAGTTGAGTCATTAAATTTACTCTTGGTGTTTTTTAAGTTCGCAGGGTTCTTCCAGAATTTCATTATGAACCCAGTTTAGTCCAACTTCAGGGATATGGCTGAACATCCCTAAATCAGACCATGAGCTGCTTACATGGAAATCACTTCCAAACGATGCAAGCATATTTCTTTTATCAATTTGTCGTAACAGCCAACCGGTATCATCCTGTTTTTGACGACTGCTAACCACTTCTATTGCATCACCGTCCATGTCCCAGAAATCATCAATTAACCGGGACAACTTGGTTTTAGTCATTTTGTATTTAAGCGGATGCGCTAAAACGGCTTTACCACCGGCCTCATGCACAAAATCAATCACATCCCCGACATCCGGCCAGATCAATTTTATATCGCCAATTTTGCCAGCGCCTAAAAATTTATTGAAAGCTTGCTCCATGTCAGACACCACACCCTCCTGAATCAAAAACTTAGCAAAGTGCGGGCGACCAATGACACTGCCATTAGCAATGGTTTTCACATTTTCCAACACATCCTTAACGGCAAGGTGTTTTTCCAGCTTGGCAGCAATCGTATCTGCGCGTTGCTCACGAATCTCATCTTGCAAGGCTTCCGCCTTTTTCATTGCAACCGAATCGATGTCCACGCCAAGCGCCACCATATGGATATTGGTGCGATCTATCTGACAAGAAAATTCCGCTGCAGGTATTAACTTAATCCCTGCTTCGTCTGCCAACGGCTTGCATTTACGATAACCGTTCAGCGTATCGTGGTCCGAAACGGCAAGCACTTCTATTTTATTCTTTTGCGCAAGGGCAATTAAATCAGTGGGTGATAAGGCACCGTCCGACACTTGTGTATGGCAATGTAGATCTATATTGTGACGAAACTGCTGCATTTCGACGGTTACCCCTTCACTTCGCTCTAAAAAACGTTATCATTTTGCCACTAACACACATAACAGGCTAACTCTTTATACTATGAAACTTTTGATCGACTTCTTACCCATCGTAATTTTCTTCGCTGTTTATAAGTATACAGGAGATATCATCATAGCCACCGCTGTTTTAATACCTGCAACCATCTTACAAATTTCATATGTTTGGTTAAGAACTAAAAAAATTGAAAAGATGCACCTGATTACATTAGGTTTTGTACTTGTTTTAGGCGGCGCGACCATAATTTTTAATGACAAAACCTTCATTCAGTGGAAACCAACCATTGTGAATTTCATTTTTGCCCTGGCCTTACTTGGCAGTCAGATCTTCGCAGAACGCAGTATTATAGAAAGAATGTTTGGAAATAATCTTGAAGTACCAAAGACCAGCTGGAGAACAATTGGGTTTGCCTGGGTTTTATTTTTTATCTTTTCTGGTCTATTGAATTTATACGTTGCCTACAATTTTAGCGAAGAAGATTGGGTAAATTTCAAATTATTTGGTCTTACAGGCCTTAGCTTCATCGCAATATTCCTTACTATTATCTATTTATACCCGCACCTTAAAAAAGCGGAAGAAGAAGCTGAAGCTCAAAATAAAGCCCAAATCAACAAACAAGACCCATAGAAGCTAAACTAAAGTCTCATAGACTTAACGCATCTGTTTATTTTTTCAGGAAAAATTGTAATATGTATTACGCAATTATCAGTCAGGATGTCGAAAACAGCTTACCTCTTCGTAAAGAAGCGCGACCAGCACATCTTGCACGACTAGAAGAACTTAAAGCACAAGGCCGTTTATTAGTTGCAGGCCCACACCCGGCAATCGATTCTGAAGATCCGGGTGAGAATGGTTTCACAGGGAGCTTAGTGATCGCAGAATTTGATGACTTGACTACGGCTCAATCCTGGGCTGATCAAGACCCTTACGTTTCTGCTGGTGTTTATCAATCAGTGATCGTCAAACCATTTAAGAAAGTGCTTCCATAATAAGGCACAGCGAATCAATGAAAAATCTACTAAAAGTTTTACTGATCGGCGGTTCTATCCTCGCCAGCGACTTAGTTGCCGCTCAAACAGCGTACGTCCGCGACACCATATATGTACCTTTAAGAAGTGGACAAGGCAGCTCATATCGTATTGTCCACAAAGGTCTTAAAACCGGCTCCAGACTGGAAGTGCTCGAAGCTTCAGAGGACAGCGGCTATACCAAAGTCAGAACAGCCAAAGGAATAGAAGGTTGGTTACAAAACCAATATCTGAGTTTTGAACCTGTTGCCAGTCTAAAATTAGAAGCCGCTGAAAAGAAAATCGCCAATCTGACGGAGCAAAACAAATTGCTTTCATCGACCCAGTCAGAGCTTTCAGGCAAGAGCCAGTCCCTTAGCTCTAAAGTTAATGCACTCCAAACAGAGAACGCCAAGTTAACCAGTGAGCTGAATGTGATCAAAGAAATTTCAGCGAACTCTTTAAAGCTGAACGAAGACAACATAAAACTGACTGAAAGCACGCAGCTGCTAAAAACGAAAATCGATTTACTGGAAGCAGATAACATTCGCCTTCAAAATGACAAAACCAAAAGCATGTGGCTAACCGGTGCCTCCATTGCCTTTATTGGCATTTGCTTCGGCTGGTTCTTTGCCAGCAGAAAGCGTAAAGGTGGCGGCTGGGGGAACTCAGGCCTGTAAATATAAAGTTTCTTAGCTGCGTCTATGACGCAGCCTTATCTAATCTTGTGACCGACCCATTTAACAGAGAATCGTTATGACCAAAACGAAACAACTTTTTAGTCTTCTTACGTCCCTTATTACCTTCTTATTTATTTCTCATTCAGCACACGCCGAATCACCTAAGGTGGTTCTGGAAACAAATCATGGCAACATCACTATTGTTCTTAATCAAGAAAAAGCGCCTAAAACCGTAGAAAACTTCCTGCAATATGTGAATGATGGTTTTTACAACGGCGTTATCTTTCACCGCGTCATCCCTCACTTCATGATTCAAACCGGCGGGTTTGATAAAAGCATGACAAGAAAAGCCACTCGCGCCCCGATTGAAAACGAGGCAACCAACGGGTTAAGTAACAAACGCGGTACCGTTGCAATGGCGCGTACATCATCCATCAACAGTGCTACCTCACAGTTTTTTATTAACGGCATAGATAACTTATTTCTGGATCATAAAGACAAAAGCAGCCAGAAGTTTGGTTACGCTGTCTTTGGCGAAATCACATCGGACAGTTACAGCACACTGGATGCCATCTCAGCAATATCCACCACAGCTAAATACGGCCACCAAAATGTGCCAACAAAACAAGTCATCATTGAAAAAGCATATCAAATCAAAGAAGCCGCAGAGACCATTGACGCTTCAAGCAATGAACCAACACCTGCATCTTAATGCCCTTTTAAGTCGATAAAGAAGTCACCAAGACTTCTTTATCGACTCCCCTGTCATCCCGCTCTTTTTCCAATCAATTCAAGCAGTCACCCGATGAAACACGCTGATGTAAAATGGTACGAATCCGGCACCCCATGTTCTTTGCAATTTGACGACGTCTATTTTTCAACAGACGGGGGGTTGGATGAAACCCGCTATATTTTTTTAGAACATAACAGGCTGGAAGAACGTTTCGCACTCTTAGCGCACGAACAGCAACCTAAAGCATTTGTCATTGCTGAGACCGGTTTTGGAACCGGCCTGAACTTTCTGGCGGTGTGTCAAATGTGGGACAAATATCTGGCAAACACGCCCCATAAGCTTGAATTCATCAGCACTGAAAAATACCCGCTAACGCATGGTGACATTGAAAGAGCCATGAAGACCTGGCCAGAATTAACCCCTTGGGCAGCCCCTCTCACGGAAAACTACCCCAAGATGTGCGCTGGTTTTCAAAAGGTCATCATCAACAAAAATATATCTTTGCTTCTGGCGTTTGGCGACGCAGCCGATTCTTTCGCTCAGATTGCTGCAAAAGTGGACGCATGGTTTCTGGATGGGTTCGCCCCAGCCAAAAACCCAGACATTTGGTCTCCCGCCTTATTTACTCAAGTACAGCGCCTCAGCCATACAGAAACCACCTATGCTACGTTCACCGCTGCCAGGGTCGTAAGAGACCTGCTCGCTGAGCACGGATTCACTGTGGTTAAAGACGTCGGCTTTGGCGTAAAACGAGAAATGATTTATGGCTGTGCCGTTCCAGAAAAAATCCCTCATCGCACTGTTAACCATCAATCCCTTTCGGCCAACACACAAGTTTGGAACAAGGTTCAAAAAAGCCAACAAAATGAGACCCAGGCACGAACGGCAACTATCATAGGCGCAGGTTTGTCCGGCGCACACACAGCCCATGCTTTGGCCAAAAAAGGCTGGAAGGTTACCGTGCTTGAACAAGAGGCCCAAATAGCGTCTGGTGCATCAGGCAATTTTCAAGGCGTGATATACACCAAGCCCGCAAGCAAAGAAACCAAGGAAGACGGTTTTTACCTTTCTTCTTTCCAATATGCAGTTCAGCATTACAGACATCATTTTTCTGAGATTCAAAACGAGACCATTTGGAAACAGACCGGCCTGTTACAACTTGCCCAAACACCCGAAGATGAAACCCGGTTAAAGGCCGTCCTTGAAAATAACCCCGGCAGTGACTTAATGGCATGGCAAACACCGGAACAAGCGTCTGAAGTATCCGGTTTGAATATCCAACAAGCGGCGCTATTTTATCCTGACTCAGGCTGGGTTAACCCAGTAAAAGCCTGTCATATGCTATTGCAGCACGAGAACATTCTCACGCAATGCAATCAAAAAGTAACAGACCTTTTCCACCAAAATAGCCAATGGGTCATTACCACTGAGACCAACCAATATACTTCCGACATCGTCGTGCTAGCTTCAGCGTGGGAAAGCGATCAGTTCAGCCAGACACAACACTTGAACCTCACCCCCATCCGAGGTCAGGTATCACGACTTTCCTCCAAAGTGCTTAAATCAAATGGCCTGCTTTCTGATCAAAAAATGGATATACCCTCACCCAATGTTGTGATTTGCTCTGACGCTTACGTAACACCAACAGATGAAGGTTATTTGAATTTTGGGGCAACCTTTGATTTGAAAGACACCAACACGGAATACCGAACAGAAGATGTAGAAAAGAATCTGGAGAAACTGAAACAAATCAGCGACGACTTTACGCCACTGGACCAAGTTGCTACCGAAGAGTTTGACGGACGAGCAGCGGTAAGATGCATCACCAACGACCGATTGCCCGTTGTAGGTCAAATCAACGATCATCCGGCTATGATTGAGCAATACCAAAAGCTGAGAAAAGACAAAAACTGGAAATACACCGATCCAGGAAAGTACCACACAGGCTTATACGCTAATCTCGGTCATGGATCTAAAGGGCTAACAACGATCCCCCTTTGCACCGATTTGCTTTGCGCCATCATCAACGAAGAGCCTCTGCCCTTCCCTCAACCGTTGGTTGATTCTCTCAGCCCCACACGATTCACCATTAAGGGACTGATTAGGAATAAGTTTTAATGAACGGTCAGGCATAGTGCCTGACTGCAACAACTTCTGAAAACAGGTTTATTCAACCACCCGATTTCTTAACCTGGAAGCCTTTGACCTTTAAAAGCTCGACCAATAAATCTCGCTGATCTCCCTGAATCTCCACAACACGGTCTTTCAGGGAGCCGCCCGTTCCGCATTTTTGTTTCAGTTCTTTCGCCAGCTTTTTTAAGTCATCAAGCGCAAGCGGAATACCGGTAACCAATGTAACACCTTTGCCTTTACGTCCCTTCGTCTCACGACTTATCCGCACAATGCCGTCGCCTTCTGGAATGCCCGTGTCTTCTTTACAGATACACTGGTCTACAGGATTACCACACTCGGGGCATGCTCGGCCAAATTCCGTAGAAAATACCAACTTGGTGTTTTTTGATCTTGCCATTATTTATTCTCTTTCGCTTTTGCTTTCGCTATATCAATAGAGGCCTGAGTGGTCTCTATTTCCAGCTTGATGGTATTGATTTGATTATCCAGTTTCTCGAGTTCATCACCGTCTGTGATCTTAGTTTTCAGCTGTTCCAAAGATTCCACATTGGCACTCATGTCGCTTCTTAATTGCCTTAGTCGCTCCAGTTCGGACAGGCCTTCGGCTTTATCAAACATTAATGTCTCAGGTGTTGCTACCAGGTCATCTTTCGATTCAGACTTGTCTTTCCGCTTAGGCATAACCTTTTCAGCCGGATTAAGGGCTCTTTGGTTCATAAAGCCAGGAGAAACAATTTCAATGCCTTCACCATGCAACGTGGAAATAACGTTTTTACGAAGCAGTGACCGTACCGTCACCAACTGGCCTACATCCGTCAGAAAACCCGCTACACGATAACCCACTGAAAAATCACCAAGCGAAGTAACCAACACAAACGGGTCGGTTAAACCTGTGTCTGTCGCTGCTTTTTGAAGCAGCGGTTCTACCTTACTGGTTGAAACATCATATCCCAGAGACAGTTCAACCGTAATGATCGTGCCAGAACTATGAACTACAGTTACCGAGTTAGTCACCAAATATAAATTAGGAAACGTCGTTAAGTCCCTATCTTCGGTCTGAATTTCGGTATGGAATAAACCACGTTCAGTTACTCGCCCGAAACTGTCACCAATACGAATAAAATCACCCGGTTTATAACTGTTGATTAAACGTAAAAGTAAACCAGACATGGCATTAGCAACAAAGGTGGTTGAAGACAATGCAATGACACCCGTAAACACAACACCCAGCAAGCTGAGTACTTGACCACGAGTAGATTCAGACATAGGCAACAGCAAAATAATGGTCAGGAAACCACTGATCGTCAAAGTTAACATCAGTAACTGTCGGGGCAGTTTGGCCTCTGCCCCCAGTTTTAAACGCTTTCCCAGAAAAAACCAGTTACTCAAAAATAATGTGGCGCATACAAAAGCGGTACCAACAATGAAGGGTAAAAATTCTTTCACCGCACTTAAATAATCAGACAAAATATCCATATTAAATCTCTTTTTAAGACGCCAGAATATCAGCGAACCTGGCTCCGGTTAGTGATGCCAAATCCAGAGCAGAAAGTTCAATTTCAAGCCCTCGCTTGCCCGCACTTACATAAATAGTTTCAAAATCTTTTGCCGTTTGATCTATGACCATTTTCAAACGTTTTTTCTGACCCAAAGGGCTGATCCCACCAACCACATAACCGGTTGCACGCTCAGCCTCAACCACATCAGCCATCACTGCTTTTTTTGCTTTCACCGCCGACGCACAACTTTTAAGGTTCAGTTTATGGCTGACAGGTAAAACCGCCACAACCAGTTCTTGTTTGTCTGTTTTGGCCAATAACGTTTTAAAGACACGAGACTCTGCCACCGCTAGCTTCTCGGCAGCTTCAGTACCGTAAGAATCAGCAGACGCATCATGGGTGTATTGATGTATATTAAATGCCACTTTGGCTTTTTTAGCGACGTTGATGGCGGGTGTCATCCATTCTTCCTTGAGAGCACATTTACCGGAACACTGTTTGGAACGAGATTATAACAGGCTAGTACGTAAACTCTCCCAATTTCTATTCACCGGAATCGCTAATACAATCTACATTATTTACAATGCTTGGCCATCGTAATGAACTAAGCAGGATTCTCCTATGACCGCCCCTATTCAGCTGGAAGGCCACCACAAAATCGAACCCGGCCTGTATGCACACTATAAAGGCCCTCAATACCGTGTATTTGGTACAGCACAACACAGTGAAACTGAAGAATGGTTAGTATTCTACCAAGCATTGTATGGAGAGCACGGCTATTGGGTGCGCCCTCTTTCAATGTTTACAGAAACGGTAGAAGTCGATGGAAAACCTCAGCCAAGGTTTGCAAGAGTAGGCGACTAAATAGCAACTAAAGTTCAGTAAACTAACAACCCTGTCCTTTCCTGAGTGTCTTATCAAAGGCACTCTTTTCACTTCCCACCACACTATTGTCCAACAATTCTACAAAGATATCCTATACTGAAGAACAAAAGCAGGCTTTGTAAATATTTGATTCGAAGAACGACAACCTAACTAAAGTTAGGGTTTAAAAATACATTTATTTTGATAGATTGTCAGACAATCCAACACAAAATAACATCAAGTCGTTATGACGGAGAGATAAAATGTCACAGACAATGAATAAACAACCAACGTTAGAAACAGAGCTCAAAGAAGAAAGGTGGTCAAAAGCTAAAAAATACTGGTACATGATCACATTCATTGTACCGGCACTGATGCTGGCATCCGCTGGCTTGGCGGCATACACCGGCAATGGCGGTTGGCTTTGGAGCCTTGTCGTTGTGTTCTACGTGATTATTCCTGTTGTCGATACCATCGTAGGAGAGGACCCTTACAACCCGACAGAGGAAGAAGAAAAAGAGCTCAACTCGAATTCATCCTATTACAAACGAATTTTATACCTGGCTACCGCAGGCCAGTGGGCAGCGCTCATCGCAACCACTTACGTAGTGACCCAATATCAATGGGCCTGGTATGAAATTTTAGGTGCCTTGTTGAGTGTGGGTTCACTGCACGCAGTAGGTTTAACGATGAGTCATGAACTTGGTCATAAAATTAAAGACAAGGGCCAGGTCATTGCCGCTCAAATATGCTCTGCCTGCTGTGGCTATGCGCACTTCAATATTGAGCACAACAAAGGCCACCACAAAGACGTCGCAACACCAGAAGACCCTGCCTCTTCAAGAATGGGTGAGTCGCTTTACAAGTTTGCAATCCGAGAAATACCTGGCGCAGCCCACCGAGGTTGGGAGCTGGAAGCTCAAAGACTCAAACGACTCAACCTGTCTTTCTTTTCACCAAAAAATGAACTGCTGCAATCCATGATGGTGACGATCGTGGCTTACGGCCTCATGACCGCATTATTCGGGATCATGGCCTTACCCTTTCTAATCATCACAGCATTTTATGGCTGGTTTCAATTGACGCTTGCCAATTACATTGAACATTACGGCTTATTACGTCAGAAGCTAGATAACGGCCGCTATGAACGTTGTCAGCCTAAACACTCTTGGAACAACAATTTTAAAGCGACAAATCTATTAACTTTGCACTTACAACGACATTCTGATCACCACGCTCACCCAACCCGAGCCTATCAGGTTTTACGGGATTACCCTGAAGCGCCACAGTTACCGCACGGATACCCGGCAATGATGGCTTTGGCGATGTTTCCTCCCGCTTGGCGATTTGTTATGGACCGCAGAGTGGTTAACTGGGCGGATGGGGATATGTCCAAAGTAAATATCGACCCGGCTCATAAAGAGAAAATGTTCCATCGATACCACCAGCCAGAAGTCACGGCTTAAAAGAGAGGAGCTTGTTATGTCCAGATACCAGTGCCCGGATTGCGGCTACATCTACGATGAAACAGAGGGCTGTGAACACGAAGGCTATCCGGCGGGAACAGTTTGGGCTTCTATCCCGGACAGCTTTCCCTGCCCAGATTGTTTTGTGCGCGAGAAACCGGATTTTATACCTGTGGAATCGTCCAAAACCAACACTAAATAATGAGAACAGACATGAATTATAAAAAATATAACTGCCTGACCTGTGATTTAACCTACGACGAAGCTCTTGGCTGGCCTGATGAGGGGATACCTGCCGGCACGCTTTGGCAGGATGTACCGGATGATTGGACCTGCCCGGACTGTTCTGCCTCAAAAGATGACTTCTATCTCGTAGAATAACCAAGCCAACTTTCCTAAACGAGTCTTATGGTTTACTTTCAATAGTATGTCGAATGAAAGGAACTCAAGGGGGCGTCTGAACGCTCTGAACGACACGCCTTGTTCAGAAGCTCCCCATACTCGTTATGCTGCATAAACGCTTCTCGATCAAAATTCACATCACCACGCTGTTCATCTCGTTAATTTTTGCCGTTGGCGGTGTGCTGGCCTGGTTTAATTACCTTAAAATTTCCGACCTGTTGATCAGCGCATCAGACAAAATGTTCCGGCAAATAGCCACCGAAGTGAGCCTGGACTTCAAAGCCACGTACCTGCCTGCGGCTTCAAACGTACAATTAATAGCGAATACCGACCTTCCTTTACTCACCACCAAAGAGGCCCGATTCAGGAAGATCCCGATGATGGTCTCCATGCTTCGAACCAGCACTCAAATTGCCGCCATTGAAGTGGGTTATCCCGACGGGGATTACTTTATTGTTCGGGCCATCAGCAGCGATTATATGGTCAGCAAATTTGATGCCCCGCCACAATCCTCTTACATGGTTGACCATATTGACTATCACCCCAGTGACGGCGTCATTGAGCGAACTTTTCTCAGCCAGTCAGGCGACGTTATCAGTGAAGAAACCCAAATACCTACCGACTATGACCCTCGGGGCCGACCGTGGTTTTTAGAAGCGGTCAATAGTGAACAATTGGTGACAACACCGCCCTATTTATTCTTTTTCATCGGCAAACTTGGCGTCACACTATCGTATCAGAACCAACAATCAGGTGCCGTGGTTGCTGCGGATATCACGCTGGAACAGCTGAGCGACACCTTATCCAAGCATTACATCACCCCCTCTTCCACCATCGTAATGACAGATAAAAGCCATCAAATTGTTGCACACAGAGACCGGGATCTTATCGTTGATCTTTCCAGCGGCACACCAGAACGAATACACGCAGACCAACTCAATAAGCCCGTGGTCAATTACTTTCTGACTACCCCCTCACCGAACAATCACAGCTACGATTTTCAAGGCCAATCCTGGATTGGCACGACCATTCCTATGAAGCTCAGTGCCGGAAACATTGCGCTGACCATCGTCTCGCCCAAAAATGAGCTGCTTGCGGAAGCGATCGAAATTCGAAATTCGTCCACCCTGATCGCAGCCATCATATTGTTATTATCTCTGCCAATGACCTGGTTATTGGCAAACCGGGTTGCTAAACCCCTGATTGATTTAACCAAAGAAACCACATCCATTAAGGAGCTTGATTTCAGGGAATCGCCGAACACCCGTTCGTTTGTTTTAGAGATTGACTACCTGTCAAAATCCATTAACTCCATGAAGTCCACCATCAACCAGTTTTTAACGCTCATATCGTCAGTCACCAGCGAAAAAGATCATGAGCGACTGCTGAACATTGTTACCGCTGAAACCAGAAAGGCGTCTACCGCCAAGTCGGTCACTCTGTATTTATTTGATGAGCAAAAACAAACCCTGAACCAAGCCAGTTTCAGTTCAGAGCACCAAACCATTCTGAACAAAGGGCCGTTAAAAAAATACCGGCTCGATCAACTCCCCGACTTTATTCAAACCGCCATTCACAACAAGGAAACACAACAACAGCTTCATGAAATCACCACGGGTTCAAAAGTTTCGCATTTAGATGATTTGTTATTAGACAGTGAACTCACGACCGCGAACGTTGTAGCTATCCCGCTACTGGATCGGAAAAAGAACGTCATCGGGATGTTATTACTCACTTTCGACGTTGCACCCGACAACGTTTTGTCTAACAACGTCTTATCCGACAACCTGTTATCCAACAGTAATAAAATCGGTTTTGCGGAAATATTGTCTGGGTTTTGCGCAGAATCACTCGAAAAGAATCAACTCTATATCGAGCAAAAAGCGCTGCTTGAGTCTTTCATCAAGCTAATAGCTGGCGCAATTGATGCTAAATCCCCTTACACTGGCGGACACTGTCAAAGAGTACCCGAACTGGCCAAACTTCTGGCACAGGCTGCTTGCGACTCAAACGAAATCCCGTTCAAAGACTTCTCAATGAACGCCAAAGAATGGGAAGAACTGCACATCGCCAGTTGGTTACACGACTGCGGAAAAGTCACAACCCCAGAACATGTCGTGGATAAATCCACCAGACTCGAAACTTTATACAACCGAATACACGAAATACGGACACGGTTTGAAGTATTGAAGCGCGATGAAGAAATCGCTTTTCTGGCAAATAAACTCAACCTCCTCGAACAAAACACAACAAGCGATGAACAACTAAACGCCCTAGCAGAGACTTTTCACAACAACATTCAACAGTTAAATGATGATTTTTACTTCATCGCGCATTGTAACTCCGGCGACAACCCAATCAAACAAGAAGAACAAGCCCGCTTAAACCAAATTGCAGAAAGAACCTGGCAACGAACGCTCAGCAACCAAGTGGGGTTGGCCTGGGAGGAACGTAAACGCATGCAGAACCAGGAGGAAGTACTTCCTGTCACTGAAAACATTCTGTCGGACAAGCCTGAACACCTGATAGCCAGAGAAAGTAACAAGTCATTCAGTAAAGACAACCCTTGGGGGTTTGATATGCAAGTGCCCGAACATGAACTCAACCTGGGCGAAATTTATAACCTGAGTATTGCCAATGGCACATTAACGACAGAAGAACGCTTTATCATCAACGACCATATCGTCCAGACCATCATCATGTTAGAGAAACTGCCGTTTCCTAAACATCTTAAAAACGTGCCAGAAATCGCAGGCAGCCATCACGAAAAAATCAACGGAACTGGTTACCCAAGAAAACTGACCCGACAGGACATGTCTATCCCGGCCAGAATCATGGCCATCGCGGATATCTTTGAAGCACTGACGGCCAGCGACCGACCCTACAAAGACCCTAAATCGCTGGGCAGTGCACTCAAAATAATGCGTTTCATGGTGAAAGACGGCCACATAGATAAAGACTTATTTGAACTATTTCTAAACTCAGGGGCATACGCAGAATACGCTCAAAAGCACTTAACACCCACCCAAAGAGATGAAATTGATATTGAAGAATTTCTGGAACCTTAGGATAAACAAAGATTAAGAAACAGGCGTGTAAGGCAAAAACCTTATTCTTAGCCTAAAATTCTTTAGAGATTGAAGAAATAACAATGAGAAACACAAAAACTTAGCACAAGGTTCCTATGTATTACGTGATGAACAATCCAGTCACTCGAAGCAAAGGTTGAGGTAGCCAATTTGTTCGGTATTCAGCAAGCCATACCCTCCCTGCTTGGTCGTCGCCTACTGATCACAATTCTGGCGTTCAGTACCGTAGTTACTCTGTTCGCTACCGTTATTATTTTATTACTGGACTATAAACGAGACGTCTCCATTATTCAGGAGCACCAAAAGCGTATTCAGGAGGTCTATTTAAAACAACTGAGCCTGGATCTTTGGGAGTTTGACCTTCCTGGCGTCGAGCTGAAACTTCAGGGGCTATTGAACTACCCGGAAAACGATTACGTGTATGTTGTCCTCAAAGGTGGTGAGAAGATGGCTCACGGCAATCCGGAAAAACAAGCTTATTCCGAGCTAATTGACTATGAACTTATTTACGAAGGCAGAAACATCGGCACTTTGTTCATTCAGGTTAACTATGGGTATTTATACGACCGCTTACTTGAAAAAACCATCAGCATTCTGATCACTCAATTCTTTAAGACCTTCATTGTATCGCTGTTTATTCTCATCATCGTTCATCAGATGATCACCAAACACCTCCATAAAATGGCTCGTTTTGCTAGGGATCTGACGTTTGAATCGCTGGATAAAACACTAGAACTTAAACGACAGCGCCAAAATGACGAACTGCAGGTGGTCACAGATTCTCTGAACCTAATGAGCAATAACCTCAAAAAAGAACTCGAACACCGGGTAGTCATCGAACAACAGTTAATTGAAGACCGGGCAAAACTGGCGGAACTTAATGTCGAGCTTGAAAATAAAGTCAATGAAAGAACCACAGAGTTAAGACAAACCAACTCTGAATTATCCGTTGCTCTGGATAACGTCAATGCCATGATAGGTCAGCTTCAGGAAACACAAAAGCAGCTCGTTATACGCGAAAAAATGCTTGCCACAGGCGGTATGGTGGTCGGTTTGGCACACGAGCTAAACACCCCTATCGGCATATGCAAAACATCCATCAGTGCCATCTCCGACTTTGTAGACACCATCAAAACCGACGTTAAAAACAATCAGTTGAGTAAAAACAGTCTTAACTCAGCGCTGGACGACATCATGGCTCTTACTCACATGAGCGAAAGTAATATTGACCGAATCACAGGTCTGATAGAAACGTTCAAAGAGTTGTCGGTGAGTCAAGAATGCGAGACCTTAACAGAAATTGATATCGCCAGCTTCTTAGACGAATTTTCTTCCTGGGCAAGGAGCAGGCTGACCCCCAACATCAGTCTCACCGTCACATGTCGGCGCACCGTCACCTTAGAAACCTTTGCAACCTCATTACAAAAAGTGCTGCAATCGCTCATAGATAATGCGGCCACCCATGCCTTTAACGAAGGGGATACAGGCCGCATCTACCTTAATGTGGAAGTAAACAACACAGAACGCAGTTTAAACATTGCTGTATCCGATGATGGCAGAGGCATTCACGAAGAAGACCGTCAACGAATTTTCGAACCCTTTTTTACCACCCGAAGAAATCAGGGTGGCCTGGGACTTGGCCTAAATATTATCTATAACCTCGTCACCCAAGCCCTGGGCGGCACAATCGAATGCCTTGATTCCCCTTATGGTGGTATTTGTTTTAACATCACGTTACCGCTCGACCTTAGAACTAAAAAATCGAAATAGGCCGATATCACATCCGGGTTCAAGGTGTTACAACGTTAAAGGTGCCTTTCGGTTTATCCAGCAAACGGAAAAAACCAATCAAATCCAAGGTACTGCCTTCCACCGATAAATCATCAGAAAATAAGGTATCTTTAATACCCGCCTCGCCAATCGCCATTTTTATAAACAAATCATAAGTGAGCTTAAGTGTGGCGTTGGCTTGAGCATTCACTTCTGCTTTACGATGATGCAAAACCCCATTTTCAACCCGTACCACATAATTTTCATTGCGGTCGGTAAAGGTAAAGTTAATCAGATATTCTTCGCCTATGGCATCCGGCCCTTTAAGTCGAACAGCCATCGACTGCAAAAAGTTCTCAATAGGCGTATGCTCTAACACACCTTTCATCATAGCAATATCAACACCGGCATCGGGGCCACCGTGCCTTAATTCATAGGCCGCAGTTAAATATACGTCACGCCAAGGGCCAGACTCCGATTGATAACCTAACTGATCGTAAGTATTTGCCAACAGAGATTTGGCTTTCATATTTTCAGGTTCCGCAAACACCAGATGATTCAATAATTCCGCGACCCACCGGTATTCCCCTTGGTCAAATGCGTTTTGAGCATTCGCCAACACCGCGTTACTGCCTCCCATTAACTTCACATATTTCACTGAAGACGTCTCTGGTGGCAAAGGGTTCAGGTTCGCAGGGTTTGCGTCATACCAACCTAGATAAGCCTGATATACGGCCTTAGCATTATGCTTGGTTGTTCCATAATAACCGCGATTAGAAAAAGACTGTTCAAGCGCAGGCGGCAGTGCAAGTTGTTCGGCAATTTCTGAGGATGTGAGCCCCTGATTCAACATACGCACCGATTGATCATGAATGTATTTATACATATCCCTTTGATTTTCAAGAAACTGAATAATGTTTTCAGTGCCCCATATCGGCCAGTGATGACTACCAAAATACAAGTCGGTACTCCCGAGTAAATCAATGGCTTCATCAATAGAAGCACTCCATTTGAGCGCATCCCTTACCTTTGTGCCGCGCAAGGTGTATAAGTTATGCATGGTTCGGGAAACCAACTCAGCACCACCAAAGGCATTTTTTTCAGGTAAAAAGAAAGTAAACTCGGCCGGTGCCTCGGTTCCAGAAACCACCTGAAACTCAAAACGGATACCATCAAGAGTCAGCGACTGACCCGTTTTTTCAATCAATGTATTAGGTTCCAGAATACCAAAAGCACCATACGCTGGCTCTTTCCCTAACCCTGACCCTATATGACCACGAACAGACCTGGGAAGACGCTTACCATACATATACATGGCCCGCCGTCCCATCGCCATGCCTGCGATAATATTCTCGCTGGTTGCCTCCTCCATAAATCCCGAAGGTGCAATGATGGGGATTTCACCTGACGCCGCCTGCTCTTTAGTCAAAATGCCCAGAGCGCCACCAAAATGGTCAATATGGCTATGAGTAAACAACAAGGCCTTCACCGGTTTTGAGCCCAGTTGTTCATTCACAAACGCCATGGCAGCCGACGCCGTTTCCGCCGTCGTCAACGGGTCAACCACAAGCCAGCCGTTATCCCCTTCTATCACAGTCATGTTCGCTAAGTCATAACCACGAACCTGATAAATACCCTCTCCGATTTTATAAAGGCCATGTTTATTATTGAGTGTGGCCTGACGCCATAAACTTGGATTTACGGTGGCAGGAGCCTCCCCTTCAATAAATTGATAGGCAGCAGTATCCCAAGCGGTTTTTCCATTGTTGTCCAAGACTTTCAAACTAGGAATGGTTGCAATAAAGCCTCGATCGGATTCTTCAAAGTCGGTTTGATCTTCAAACGGCAACGCATCACGTACCCGCTGATTTGCATTAATTGTGAACTGGGTGGCCGGGGTAAAGCCGTAGCTATCGACTGAGTTAGTGTCTGTTGCCATCGTCCCCTTTTGACCAGACCCAGGCGTGGTGTCTTGATGAACATCACAGCCACTTAGACCCAGCATCAAACTGGCAGCAACAACGGATATTTTTAGCGTTAATAAACAGGACTTCAAAATGCGTCTCCACTTCAAAAAATCATGGTTGAGTGACAACATCTTAAAGTAGGAATGGAAACAACGAATGGTCATTTTCCGCCAAACACACGAAGCTGACAAATTCTGAAAAGTATGACAACAAGGCGAAGCTCGGTAATTATTGCTGGCGAGAACGGTATTCAAGTGGCCGACATTGGTTCCAACGCAGAAAAGCGCGGTTAAAGTTGCTGGTATCCGAAAACCCCAATTTATGAGCTATCTCATTCACTGGCAGTGCTGTTTTGATTAAATAATAATGAGCAAGTTCGTTTTGTTTTTCTTGTAACAACTGCCTGAACGAGGTTCCTTCCTCTTTTAAATAACGACTTAAAGTACGATCGCTGAGATTAAAAACAGAGGCAACCGTGGAAAGGTTTGACTCTCCAGACAGCAAGACGGAGTGAATAGCACGCTTGACCCGTTCACTCCAGCTTAACGCATTCATCGCTGTCAGATAATTACGTACCACGGCCTCATTCTGGGCCGCTGATTGCGGATCGCCGAGAATAGAGGTGTTTTCCAATAATCCCCGATGTAACCATAAGCAATTTACTTCATGCTCAAACTGAACCGGACAATTAAAAAAGTTTGCCCAGGGCTTGGAGGGCTTAGGTTTAGACCGTTTTAAAGACACACTCACCACCAGCCCACTTTGTGCAACAAATTGGTTCGACAGCTGAAGTACCGTCGCAAAAAAGGCATCAATTGCAAGCGGACTGACCTCAACACCTTTTAAAGGTTCGATAATAAAACCAATTTGATCTGGCCGTCTGTCGAGCCGGATCAAACCGGAATCACTGACCAAAGTATAATAATCCGCCAGCTTCTGAAACGCCTGTGCCAATGTGTTGCAGGAAATAAACAGTAGCCCAAGTGACCTGAAGTGCATCGGCGTCACTTGCTTCGCAACGTCCAACCCAAAAGCAGGGTTGTTTGTCGCATTCTCAGCAACCTCCCAAAGACGGGTCATGTGTTCAATCGGGATTCTGTCTTCCGGAGATTCAGTGAGTTGCCCCAGAGCCAAACCCACCGAAGCCAATAAAGGCTCCGGCTCAACACCCGCTGCTTTCAGGGCTTTGGATATTGCTAAAGACCACGCAGCAATGGTTGTGTAGTTATATTGAGTGGTCATTAAAAATAAATGGCCTGAAAATCAGCCAATGGCTCTTTTGATTCGGAAAACAACGTCAGTTTCTCTTTCGTAATTGAATAATATGCGGTATCCCGAAGCGCTTGTAAAAAGCCAGTTTCGATGTCCATCACAGAATGACAAAACTTGCGTGTCGACATTAATGGACCAAAAGATAATTCATTACCGTTTGAAAAATTGTCATTTAAAACACTGTTATTCAGAATAAAACTCCCGGCAAAATTATTACAGGCTCCAAAGCCTCTCACCTTGTTACCTTTCAGCATCAACTGTAAATGGGCCTCCCTGGTTTGACCTTCTTTCATCTCTACGGGAAAGCCGTCCAAATGCGTTAACTTCCAATAAGTATTCACCAGCTCAGCAAGCGGGTCTTTCGATTCAATGCCAGAAGCCGAAGATTGGTCTTGGGCCTTCGGCGCCTGCCGTTCTTTGTCTTGCAACTCAGGTGTTGCGGATAAGCTCTGGCAGCCGCTCAGAATAATGGCTGCGATGATGAAAAGGATCGTGCGAATTTTGTCCATATCGTGTTCCTCTTGGTAATAAAACCAATATGACCTAAGCTCTGCCCAATGGTTCAGCTCAATCCCAGTTATTTTTTGACTAAACCATCTACTTTTCGTGCAACTATCACCAGCACAATCCCCCCTAACACCAGAACCGAAGCGTAAGTTAACCTAAGCGTGATCGCTTCATCTGCAAACAAAACGCCACCAATTGCTGCAATTACAGGCACCAATAGCTGCAACACGGCAGCCTGCAACACACCCAAATGCTCCAACGCCCGATACCAAACGGCGTATCCAAGGCCGGATGCAAGTGCTCCCGACAACACAGCCAATACAACACCTTTGATCGTGAATTCAGCGTATTCCATTGAAAACATCAAAAGTAGGAGCACAAACGGTATCGTTCTGAAAAAGTTACCGGCCGTGTCCTGCAAAGGCTCAGAAGAATTCCGCCCCTTTAACGTATATCCCGCCCAGGCAAGCCCGGATATGAGCATCAACAGGAAGCCATTTAGCGACGGCGACGAAGCGTCTGGCAACATCAAATATACAAAACCGGACATCGCACATACCATCCCCAATAATTCTAAGCGAAGAATTCTGTGGCCCGTGACAGTATGAAATAACACCATGAATATTTGAACAGCACCAAACAAAATCAACGCGCCAGTGCCCGTATCCAGAGTAATGTAAGCGTAAGAAAAACTAAGAGCATACACAAACAACAGTGCTGAACCAGTCCAGGAACCTTGAGTCGGTATTTGTCTCAATCCAGCACTGCGATTGGCCAGTACAATACAAAGACATAACATGACAGTGCCTGAAATCAACCGGATAACCGTAAAACTGCCTGCGTCAATTTCATTCTCAGCCAAAGCCAGCCGACAAAGCACCGAATTTCCCGCAAAAGCAATCAACGAAAAAATCGTGAACAACATTGTTTTCATCAAAAATACTACCTTATCGACGCTCTGAACAAGCAGTCTGACTCAAATGCAAAGGTATACCATTGAAACCGACATATCCTTGAAATATATCTTCCTCAAACTGTCTATTATTTCGTTGATACAGAATGAGACACCTATTATGCCTTGGAATGAACTCGACGCTTTCTGGATGCCGTTCACCTCCAACAGAGAGTTTAAGTCGGCCCCCAGAATGCTGACCTCGGCACAAGGTATGCACTTTACGTCCGACGATGGCCGAAAAATTCTGGATGGCACCGCAGGCTTATGGTGCGTCAATGCAGGTCATGGCCGGGAAGAAATTGCCAAAGCCGCGTATGACCAACTCAAAGAACTGGACTTCGCATCCGCCTTTCAAATGGGCCACCCTCGCCCATTTCAACTTGCCGAGCGGCTTATCCAGCATACCCCGGAAGGGTTGGACCATGTTTTCTTCACCAACTCCGGCTCAGAGTCGGTAGAAACCGCGCTGAAAATTGCAGTGGCTTATCACAGATTAAATGGCAACGGCAGTAAAACCAAGTTCATTGGCCGGGAAAAAGGTTACCACGGAACCAACCTGGGTGGTATTTCCGTCGGAGGCCTCGGTTCCAACCGCAAAGACTTCAACTGTTTGATTCCCGGTGTAGACCACCTGCAACACACATGGATCAAAGGCAGTGAATTTACCAAAGGCCAGCCAGCCAAAGGGGCCGAATTAGCCGATGAACTGGAATCTCTGATAGCGCTTCATAGTGCAGATAACATTGCTGCGGTCATTGTTGAGCCAGTCGTGGGCGCTGGCGGTGTTTTTATTCCGCCACAAGGTTATTTGGAACGCTTACGGGAAATTACCCGCCAACACGATATTTTGTTAATTTTTGATGAAGTGATTACCGGTTTCGGACGCATAGGCAAACCTTTTGCAGCGAATCGTTTTCAGGTCACGCCCGATCTTCTGACCACCGCCAAAGGCTTAACCAACGGCGCTATTCCTATGGGGGCTGTATTTGCCCATAACAAAATTCATCAGGCCTTTATGAATGGGCCGGAATCGAGCATCGAACTATTCCACGGTTATACTTATTCAGGCCACCCGGTAGCCTCGGCTGTGGCCCTGGCCACACTGGATATTTATCAACACGAAGGTCTCTTTGAACAAGCCTTAGCATTAGAGCACTGCTGGCAAGAAGGTTTACACTCTCTGTCAGACCTGAAAGCCGTAAAAGACATTCGGAACATCGGTCTGATTGGTGCAGTAGAACTTCATCCTGGAGATCAACCTGGCCAACGAGGTAAGCAGGTATTTCTGGATTGCTATTGGCAGCAAAACACCTTAGTGAGGGGCATTGGCGATACCCTTGCTCTATCACCGCCGTTGATCATTAATGAACAACAAATTCATCAACTGGTGGAGGCATTGCGAACGGCTATCAGCAAAATACCCACTTAATCTTCTGCACTACAAATTTTTAATGCAATCAAAGCCCTGCTGACAAGGCAACAAATAACTGTCACCAAACAGGTTATAGTGGTTAAGGTAATGATAGAGGTTGTAAATGATGGCTTTTTGGGAATACGAAGTACTTCTGGGATACACACTGTCATAACTCCGATAGAACTCCGGAGTAAAGCCACCAAACATTTCTGTCATCGCCAAGTCCGCCTCCCGATCACCAAAGTACACCGCCGGATCTATCAACCAAACAGCCTCTGAATCAAACAACACATTTCCAGACCACAAATCGCCATGCAACAAACTGGGATGTTCGCACTGTTGCGTCAAAAATAACTCAAGTTTGGTCCGATGATCTGTGAGTACTTGTTCAAACTGGCTTCGAATGCTGCGATTCTGCACTTTAGAAACCTGGTAAGCCAAGCGATATTCAACAAAAAACGCCCCCCATTGATCCGACAGCACATTCGGCTGAAGACTGAGACCAATGCAGTTATCGTGCTTGAACCCGTAACGATCGAATTGGATTTTATGCATGGAAGCCAGGCTCTCACCCAAGCTCACCATTTGTGTTTGATCCGCTTGCTTACACTGTATTTTTTGCAGGGACAGCTCAGCGCTGTTCACCGAGTATACTTCAGGAATTTTAAGAGAAGACACATTTGCGTCAGATAACGTTTTCTCCAGTAACCTAAGCCCTTCCGCTTCCTTAAAAAAAGCATCACTGAATTCCGATTGATTTTGCTTCCGAAACATATCCATATTGTTCATTTCGTTACCTTAGCGCCTTTAAGTGAGTGAATTAAACTCCTTCATTAAATTTTCAAAACAGAACCCTACCTGACGGGCGAACACTCATCATTCAGTCATTTAAAACCCGGCCTGGCTTTGCGTTTATTTATTTTGCTTCTAAGTTAAAGGTAGATCACACACAAAAGAAGCAAAATCCAAAGGCACTCGCAGAAACCACGACCAATCCGATAAAAACCACCGTTTTCATCGCCCTCACCTTTTAACAATACTCTCTTCTTATTAGAGCACCTTTATTCGTCTCTTGTTCCAACCTTTGATCGCAATAATCATGGCCCTTCGTTCGTGACCGTTTTGTGAGACTTCCTTTATTTGAGCGTGATACTCACCGATGAAGACTACAATATAGTTATCTCATAACAAACATCCCGAGGTTAATGGCTATGAGATTTCGTGTGCTATTTTGCGTATTCAACCGCATTTTTCCCATTATTACGTTGTGCTCTGCCTTGGCAGCGCCAACAAGCGTGCTGTCTCAGGAAATTAAAAGCCCTTCCACCAAAGTAAATTTGCTGGAAGTTTACACCTCTCAGGGATGCAGCAGCTGTCCGCCTGCCGAAGACTGGTTAACTCAATTTGAAAACAACTCAAGGCTTTGGAATGAATTTATCCCTTTAAATTTCCACGTAGACTACTGGGATTACCTCGGATGGAAAGACCCGTTCGCCTCCGATAAATTTTCTACCAGACAAAGAAATTTCAAACGACTCGGGCTTTCCAAAACCGTAGCGACCCCCGGCTTCATTCTGAACGGCCAAGCCTGGAATGGCTGGTTTTATCGTCAGGCCTTACCTTTAACCGAACAAAACGCCCCAGGCCTGATCACTGCGACATTGAAAGATGATTTAGTGTCAGTCAACTACCGGGCTGCCAGCCAGATCCGGCAGTCTCTGACCGTCAATGTAGCGGTATTAGGCTTCAACTTAGCCACTTACATCAAACGAGGTGAAAACAGAGGCAAGGAATTGATTCATGATTTTGTGGTATTGGCTCATACAGAAAAACCCATGATGACAGTCAACACAACCGCCATTGCCGATTTAACCGTACCAAGCATTTCACAATTTAACGCGAAGAAAACAGCACTCGTGGTTTGGGTTGCAGATCAAAGCAACCCTATTCCCATTCAAGCCGCTGGTGACTGGATAACAGATACAAAATCACCGTAGAAATCCACTATTTGAGTTAAGCCGCATTCAGCAAAGCCAAAGGAAAACCGACGGAAATCAGAGTCACCCCGATTAATAAAGCATATTTTGAAAAGCGGGCTCTTTTTACGGCTTTCCTGGCTTCCTCTCGTACACGGTCACTGTCTGTATGATCATACCCTTGATTCAACAACCAGCTGAACAGCCCTAATGTCACTCCAAAGTCAGAAAACGAATACCCTGCCGGGCCACCCAAAATACTCCAGGCGAACGCTTCATCTTCTTTAAGCGCAGTGGATAGATCCACATAACGAATGGCAGCCACGCCCACTAATACGCAAATGAATCCTAAAACCAAAACTTCCATATTTGCTCCTCCATCACAATCTCTCTTATGGTTAATATAGGCAGAATTGACCGGTTGTCATGAGGAGAGAACCCGACTTATAAACACTCGGGCGAATGTCGCAACGCACAAATTCCATCCAGCTCAAAGGGTCAATACTTTTTTATGAACTAAACATGGGATTTAAGACTATCCTGTGCTTAAGCAACCTGGGTTCATATTGATAGCACTTCCGACCAAGTTCAGGTAAGCTGCACGGCCGCAAATCTTGCGGACTAAACCACGATATGAGATTTACCTATGAGTTTTGCTTCACTGGGCCTTTCTGCCCCAATTGTAGACGCCGTAACTGAACAAGGTTACAAAACACCTTCACCGATTCAGGAACAAGCAATACCTGCAGTCATCCAAGGTAAAGATGTGATGGCGGCAGCACAAACAGGCACAGGGAAAACCGCAGGGTTTACGCTTCCTCTACTGGAGAACCTCAGCAAAGGTAGACTTGCAGGAAGCAACCAGGTCAGAGCACTGGTTCTGACCCCCACACGCGAATTGGCAGCACAGGTCGCGGAGAGTGTCGCTATTTACGGGAAAAACCTGCCGTTAAAATCGGCTGTGGTGTTCGGGGGCGTAAAAATAAACCCACAGATGATGAAGTTACGCAAAGGTGCGGACATTCTGGTGGCCACTCCCGGTCGTTTACTGGATTTGTATAACCAAAATGCAATGAAGTTTGACCACCTTGAAGTGCTTATTCTGGACGAAGCCGACCGTATGCTGGATATGGGCTTCATTCATGACATCAAGAAAATATTATCTTTGCTTCCCAAACAGCGCCAAAACCTTATGTTCTCCGCAACATTTTCTGATGAAATCAGAACGCTGGCCAAAGGTTTAGTAAACAATCCGGTCGAAATTTCCGTTACCCCACGTAATACCACCGCAACGACCGTAAAGCAGTGGATTCATCCGGTCGATAAGAAGCAAAAGCCTGCGCTTTTAACCCAGTTGATTCAGGAAAACAGCTGGTATCAGGTCTTGGTGTTTTGTAAAACCAAACACGGTGCCAACAAGTTAACCAAGCACCTGGAAAACAACAAAATCAAAGCCGCAGCCATTCACGGCAATAAAAGTCAGGGCGCCAGAACAAGGGCTTTGGCCGATTTTAAAAGCGGTGAGATTCAAGCATTGGTCGCAACCGACATTGCAGCCCGAGGTCTGGACATTGATCAATTGCCTCAAGTAGTCAACTTTGATTTACCAAACGTTGCCGAAGATTACGTACACCGAATTGGCAGAACCGGCCGAGCCGGTGCCGTAGGTCAAGCAATATCACTTGTGGCTGCAGATGAATTTAAACTACTGACCGACATTGAAACTTTGATCGGTAAACTTCTGGATCGCGAGATCATTGATGATTTCGACCCGATTCACGCTTTACCGGAATCCAGGTTAAACCTTCGTCCAAAGAAACCGAAAAAGCCCAAAAAACCGAAGAAGCCAAGAACGGATCATAAAGACGGACAAAAATCGACAGGCAGCAGTCACGCCCGAAGTAAAAGCCCTTGGGGAGACGCAAAACCGAAACCAAGAACAAGCCGAAACCGATCCGGCAACAAAGCGCCAAAGAGTTAAGCCACTCTGATGCAGGAGGATGCAGCTTCATCACTGATAGCTGCTTTCCTTCTTACAGTCCTTCCCTTCTAAGCTCCTTTCAATACTCAAACCACGGATCAATACCGCATTTCAAGGTATTAAAAAACATCATTTACTTTGGAATGATGGGCGCTCGAATCTCTTTTACGAAACAAGTTTGAAAGTACGACAATCTGCTTGTTTGTCCGGCTTGGTGCAGCTACATGATCAAAGGTAATCTCCAACACCAAATTAGGGAATTTCGCGGGCAATTCAGCCTCTTCATCAACAGTTAATTCATCAACAGTTAACAGCGGCACACCCTTTAACCCCACATTAACAATCACTTTATTATCCCAGCCCAAACTTTGAAGCAGCTTTACTTTGTAAGGCGACTCCTTCAGCGACTGGAAAGACAATTGCAACATCCCGGCATCATCCGGCTTTATTCCTTCAAATAAAGACTGAGCAGTTAAATTCATTAAATTGGCCATCGAACCCAAAAGCTCATAAGGAAAGTCATGAATTCGTAAATCGGGTAGCCCGAATTTCGCCATCCCTAATGACTGAATATCGATCGATTCAGGCGTAGTCATTTCCGAATGAATCAAAATGTGCGACTCCATCAGCGCAATGTTCTGATACCAGGCATCGTTTCGTCTTAGCTTCCAAGCGGCCAGTGAAAACAGCTCCTGTGTTTCATCATCCCAAATCACACCGTTAAGCTTTTGAGCTAGTTTATAAATGAATTGATCCGCCATTTTTAAGCCATTAATCATGTCTTTTTCCGGATAGGCCACATCCAACACCAGCGCATAACGGTAGTTTTGTATCTTGAGCGCATACGCTTTATCAATGCCTCGGCCAAAATCCGCAAGATAGGCCACGTCTGGCAACATCACCGACTCATGATCAACAGCCTTAACACTCAACCGATAATTTCTTTCCTGAACCTTAAGTTTAAATTGCTCCACTCGAGAAAAACCGGGCAATAGCGCCCCCAGTTCTTCATGAGAAAGTTCAGACGGCTTTTGCTCCACAAAAACAACCGTGCGATGCATGATGCCATGAAAAGGTTCAGACTGAACGGAGGAACACACCGTCATAAAAATAATAATCAATGCCCAACGGGCTTTGAGCTTCAACCTCATAGTATTCCTTGAGTAATCCGTCCTTTTAACCTTAGGCTACACAATCAGGAAACAATACTCTGAAGGATTTGGTGACGCTGAATGTTTAAAAAACGACAATGATTTAAATTTGGAATGATTGATCAAGAAATGTCTGATAAAGACATTATAAATCAGATAAGAATGGCCTCGACGAGATTTTTTCTCAGAAGACTTTCATCCAAGCTGCCTCCACTCATAAGCTCATAACCATACGAATCGAACACAATCAGAGTAAGTTGCGGCAGCGCGCAACCTAACTGGGTTAGCTATACGTTGGGTTACACCTTATCCGCAAAGTAAGCCATAATTTCTTCGGTAGTCATTTCCTGAGTCTCATTGGCAAAGCAATAGTAACTTGGGCGCATATCACTAAAATACTGCATGTCCATTTCCAACCCTTCTAGATTTGGAAATAAACCCACTGGCATATTGTATTCACCTGTTTCCTTGAACTTATAGAACAAATGGGTTCCGCACTCAGAGCAGAAACCTCGAGAAGCCCAAGAGGAAGACTTGTACATTGTTACTTTATCATCCCCTACCACTTTCACTTGAGTACCACATTTCACCGCAAAGAATGGAGCACCACCCCAAGTTCGACATGACTGACAGTGGCAAACCGTAAACTTAGGATTGATCTTTTCAGCCGTAATTTTTACAGAACCACAAAGGCAACTAGCCTCGGAATAAGACATTGAAATTAACTCCTAAATTGAGCGTTACGTGACTTTAATAAACTGCAGACTCGCACATAAGTGAATGAGTTGCAGCTTCGACAGCCTATCTGTATTAGTTATACTTTATACAAATTACTCATGTGGGTGTTCATCAAATTGCTTGGCAGTGTCACCAATTTTAAACCAACATGGTTTTTCTGAAACGAACTCATGAAATGCATTTTCAAGCTCAAGTTCACCATCTATACAATTGGCTGATATAGGGAATGATGAGTCCTCTGAGAACACTTCACCAAGAGCCGTACCGCAGACAGAACAAAAGCATCGATTATATTTATAAGGAGACTCTGCTATATAAGTAGCTATTTGCTCACGTCCCTGAGTGATATGAAATGCTTCAGATTTTACAAATACTAAAGTGCTTGCTCCAACCTTTCGACATCGACTGCAATGGCATGTACCCATCATGCTCGGCATTTCTGTTAGTACAAATTGAACCGCTCCACAACAACAGCTTCCATTAATCATGTATCACCTTTAAGAAATAATTATTCATTAGTTCTTAAACAATACACAAACACTGTTAATATATACAGATAAATTCTTGTCTATTTTTTGCAGAGAATTCAGGTCCACATACGCCATACACGCTAACAACACCTTTTCATCTAGAAGAGCCTGAATTTTATAACTCCGTCCCAAAACCGACCAACTTTGAGCCCGCTCAGTGTCCACATACAGAAACTCATGATAATGATCGCAACGTGGTGATTGGGCATAATGGTATAATCGGCTATTTCAATAGAGAAGATGGATGGCAGTAAAAGAAGTTTGTTTCCCAACCATCCACGACGATGCCCGTAGCTCTTGCCTGTGAGCCGATCCAGGCCACACAAAAAAGCACGCCCGACATATCTCGCAGCGAAGTTGGAGAGACACAACGATAGAATGGTATCGCATCTAAGGATATCTGAGCTTTGCGTGGCTTAGGCATAAGATTGATCTTTACTAGTTTCAACACAAAAACACTGCATATAAAACCAGCAATAGATACTATCGCCAATTTTCTTAGAATAGGGTCCATGTTTATTACCGTAGAGTTACGGTGCTTTAAGTTCGTCGCTTGTTGTCCATCAAACACCATCAGCAAGACGGTAAAAACTTCTGGCATTGGGTGGTGTTTAAGCGGGTCGACGGGCAAGCGTTTGTATTGGATTCGGCAAGTTACCTGCCTTCAAATATTCGAACGGATTTCGAAGCGATGACGCCCAAATGGTTCATCGAAGTTCTCTCTACATCTGCGTCAATAACAACTGAATAAGCTGAACCTGGTTTCGAACGCCCAATTTGGAAAAACAGGTTACCAAGGTGTTACGTGTGGTATTGAGAGCCACATTCATGTCCTGGGAGACTTCTTCCAACGTTTTCCCTTCTAACATCAGCAAGCAGAGTTCCGCCTGACGCTGGGTGAGCGAAAACCTTTCCATCACCATTTTGTAATGCGGGATGCGCCGACGCGCAATCAGCAGTGCCATGCCAGTGGAGTCATAACCTGATTGTTCGAAATCAATCAGCGGTAAAGTCCATAGGTTTTCAATTTTCTCGGCAGAGTACAGCTGAACAAACCCCAAGGTGGAGCTGTTCAGGGTATCCGGGTGGCTGGCCCAGCCGATGCTTTTTTGAAGCTGGCTGTGTTGACGAGTATCTGCGGCCATCAATTGCCCGTGAGACACTCCCAATAGCGCAGTTTCCTTCATCCATTCTTCGGCTTCGCGATTCATCATGACGACTTTTAGGGTTTGATCCACAACAAACACGGGCCGATCCAATTGATGAATAAAGCTTTGCCAGTGGTGCTGATATCGACTAGCCACTTCAAATATCGGCGCCAAACGTACGTAATGACCAAAGTGCGGACGAAGCAAATTCAATGAGGTTTCAATTTGTTCCGAAAATGCCCCTTGCTGACGACCTCGTTGAAAAGACACTTTAGCGTGATAACCGTCACTCATAAGAAAGGAGGTGCCAATCGCGTGGCAGACATCAAAGGGCTTCCCCCAGTCGGTATAAAACTCGGAGTTTTTATAATCTTTATCCGATAAGATTCGCTCGCCCGTGATGAATACACCATTGTCCAGGTTGCGGGCATAAGCGGTTTTCGTCCAGGGGTCACAGGTTACAAAATACTCCTCGTAGGTTTTCATCGACTGCTCGTTGTAGCCAAGCATGTGCAATGCTTTTAAGTCGTGAGTCTCAAGGTTTTCCACCTGGAATGCCGCGTAAGGAGAGTCTATCTGTTCCTGCAGATCTTGCAGGATCGTCAATAAGTCGCCCGGCCGGGTGACCGCACTGTACAGCCGATTAATATACTGTGTGATTAATTTAGGATCAGTAAACATGACTGTTTGGTCTATTAAAAAATATTAGGCCAGATCATCGCGGCCATTTGTGACTGGCTTTGAACACCGAGTTTCTTGTAAATCGCTTTAAGGTAGGAATATACCGTACTCACTTTTAGCCCCGTTAATGCAGCAATTTCTTTAGCCGATTTACCGCAACACGCCCACCCCGCTACCGTTGCCTGGGAATCGGTCAACCCAAAGCCCTGTGTTAGCCAATCAGCATTTGGCGAATTATCCAAAGGCTTTAACGTCAGGTAGTACACGGCTTGTTGCCCCGACCAGGAGAACAAGTCATCCAGCGAATACAGCAACATGCACTCATAAAGGCAATCATCCGCCTGATAACGGAAACTGATTTTTTCATTAGGAAGAGGGTCGGAAAGATAATCGGTCACTTTCAGCTGGCCTAACTTGGCCAGTTTACGGGCATTGACCGAAATGGTTTTATCCTCAATCAATGCTTTAGCCAGGTAGTTGCTGTGCAGAATACGACCATTAGCATCGAGTTCCAGCATCGCCAGACGCACCGTATCTAATGCCAGATTCACCAACCGTCGTTGACCAAGAAAGTGCGAGTGCTTGATCCCTATGGTTAACGACGCCATTAAGCAGTCATCAAACTGGCTCAACCACAATAAGCGTTCAGCCATCACTGTATCCTGATCAAAACTAAGGGTTAATTCGACACCATGACCTTCCACAAGCCAATTTCGACGGTATTCGTTTCCGAAGCCCTGTTGACTAACACCTTGTTGAGCGATCACATCCTTGCGATTTCCTTGCACTCCTTTCGCGTACCGAGCCCGTTCGACATTCAATGACGGGATACTTAACCGGCCTTCCCTTGCCTGGCTATAGTTCACCAAAACATCCAGCCATCCGGACCAACAAACGGCCTTCTGAACATCAATGTTCATGGCGTGAATTAAGTCCTCCATGGCCCGGCTTATCACCTCAGCAGTAACGCTCGACATGGTGTCCTCAATCTCTCTGGTACAGGGGTAACTATAGTAGTGTTCCGCCCTATTGTCTCAATAGTGCAATTTAGGGTATTGATCGAAATTTACCTCACTTTTCACCCTAAATTTGCTCATACCCCAGCCATTAGCTTCTCCCTATGATTGCTCCGCCTAAAAATTATTTACATACATAAAAAGGGTTGGGAGAAACAATGAAAAGAACACTCGTTATCGGACTGACGTCCGCTGCGCTTGCTGCCTGTGGCGGTGGCTCAGGATCAGGCTCAAATTCAGAAACAGACTCAGGTGCAAATGCCGCCAGCGGAAGTGTCCAAGTAGGGTATCTGGATACCGTGGCAGGGCTTTCTTACCGCACAGCAACACTTTCAGGTGTCACCTCCGAGCGAGGAGCCTTTGAATATCGGGAAGGTGAAGACATTACTTTTGCTCTGGGAACGACCGATCTGGTGACAGTGACGCCAGAAACAAACCTGTCTCTGTTTGAACTGCTGGACAGCGCCTTCACCTTGCCTCGTACAGCAAAAGAGATTCGCGCCCAGCTGCGTGCGCCTGAAAGTTATGAGGTACAATCTCAACTGGCCAATATTGTGGATTCGAATCATCCGAGCCAGGTTTCCGGGTTGCACCAAGCCTCCAACATCATGCAACTACTACTGGCCCTGGATAGTGACCGCGATGCCTCTAACGGGATTGATCTTACTCAGACGGAATGGCAGCCAACCCTGGATGAGCTCGACGTAACATTTGAAATGCGACTCAGTGACTTCTACAAAGTCGAGCCTATGCTAACCTTCCAGCAAGAAACCGGTATTTCACTCGCAATGGACAAAACAGTACCACTAACAACCCTCTATCAACTGGGTGGTGTAAACGTGAGTGCTACCGTCAGAGCGCGCGATATTAGTTTCACATCTTCCGTCGCCTATAGCACAGACTATGTCTTAAATGAGTCAGGCCAAGTTACGGCTAAGACTAAGATTGATACTAAAAGAGAAGAGATCGCGTTAGAGTACGATGCCAACGGAAATCTCACCCAAGAAACCAGCCGTACAGATCAGGACAGAAATGGCTCATATGATTCTAGCCATGTTCTTACTCGTACCTGGAATGTGTTTTCCATGCCAACCACTACTGAATATTCTTACTATACTGGCGATCTGGAAACCTTAAACAACATCAACTTCACCCAATACACCTACCGGGACAATCGTACCCGACTAACCGAGCGTGCTTATCTAACGGATAATAACGGCGATGGTACCCCTGATAATTTTCAGAACGCCACCTACCAAGCGGATGAAAAGAATCGTTTGATTAGCATTTCGAGCGAGAAAGTGGACGCCGATGGAAATCCAATCCGAACAATCTCTATCGAAACACAAAGCTATGACGAGGCAGGACGCACTGGACGATATATCTACCGAGGCGGGTTTGATATGAACGGTCAAAACCCAACGTCTAACTCAGCTTTTACCTTTTCCTATGAAGGTAACAGTACCTCACAGACGATTATTGAAGATGGACTGACGTCGGTCTACACCGAAACCTATAACAACGATGGCTTGATCATCTTAAAGGAAGCCACCTTGTTTAACGCAGAAGAACAACTCATCTATCAATCCAACGCACCATATAGCTATGATGAGCAAGGCCGTTTGACCGGGTGTGAAGTCAGTGTTCGTGAGCAGCCAACCACCCCAGTTATCGTAACTAAGAGAGTGTCTTATAGTTACGATGAAAACGGTGTTTCAACAATCACAAGCCAACAATTGGCCGATCAGCAAGTCACCAGAGAAAACACCGTCACCTTTGAATACGGTGAAGACGGTGAACGACTAAAATTCACTCAGGCGGCCGACAGATACACGGACTACCACTACAGCGACGACTCCCTTGAGGATGCGCTTGGCCATGTGATCAATGACTACCTCTTGAGTCAGATGCCGATTTCTCGCATGGGCTACTGCTACGTTGATGCTGGGCGTCATAGATAAGCAACGCCCTCACCGATAGGTTATATCACCTCGAAACGAGCAGATCAGCAATGGTCTGCTCGTTTCTTTATGTTTACCAGCTTCAATAACTAGTCAGGACATATATGGATGCCCCTCCGGTGTCAAGGCACAGTCTAGCAATACCTTGAATGCCTGAGTTTCAAAGCCCTTGTTTCTTAGTTACCTGGATTTCATTCTTATCTGATGAAGTCAGGGTAATGCTGACATATATCCGGCCTGAGACTTTGTTCTATCTGGCCCTAATGAGATCCGCACTTGATGGCCTTAAACAGCCACTCATCATTAAATGCCTTGTCCACACAGGCTTTCATCAAGTACGGGATACCCGCTTTATCAACATTCATAATGACTACCAGTGATCACTGTCTTTATTATACTTGCACATACCTTTCATTCTTGTGGAGTAAAACTCAGGCAATTATTGCTAAGCGATTCGCTAACGCAACGATCGCTTTACAGCTTCCCCGTCGTTCGGTCAGTTGTTTAACCCATAAAGAGAGTTTGTCCATTTTATCGTGACAGAAGCTTATTCGATGCTAGTCATCCCGTTCATCAAAATAATACAGCCGCCCAGCTTCGAACGATCAACTAAAAGAAGTTAAAGTTCAGAATAAAAAACAAGATATTAACGACCAGTCGAAAGGCTTCGGCTTCGTTCGGGTCAAAGAGCTCGGGCTGAAAAAAGTAGTCAACAGTCTACGCCCCTCCTCCAAAAGGTCTCACATCGATAATTACTTTAATAACCTGAAGGCTCGCACATAATTGGATGAGTTGCAGCTTCGACAGCTTATCTGTATTAGTTAGCCTTCTTTTCGCGCGAATCGTGCGATTTAATTAAATTGAACATTTTATACAAACACCTATAATCTTTTTGGCAACCTAAGTTTGGAGCTTGAACATGCACACATTAACAGCAAATGAAGCTAAACGTAATTTTGGTGAGCTACTTCTAAGTGCTCAACGAGCGCCAGTTAAAATTAGTAAAAACAGTAAAGATGCTGTTGTCGTTATGTCCATTAAAGACTACGAAGAACTTGAAGCAATGAAAGTCGATTACATTAAACATTGCTTTGAATCTGCAAAAGAAGACCTGGCACAAGGAAATGCAGTTGATGGAGAAATATTCTTGAAGAGCCTGTAACCTCAAGTATGCAAACGAAAAATTACAAGCTAAGTAAATTGGCACAAAGTCATTTACGCAAGATCAAAAGCTACACAGTCACAAATTTTTCCGAATTCCAGTGGAATAACTACAGAGACAACCTACTTACTGCTTTTCAAATGCTTGCCGACAACCCTGCGATAGGAAAAAGCTGTGATGAGATATATCCAAATGGCTTCTACTTCCCAGTGGGTAAGCACACAGCCTATTTTACCAAAGAAAAGGGATTTATCCTGATCGTTGCTGTTCTTGGGCAATCACAATTGCCTGAAAATCATTTGAAACTCTAAAGAAAAACCCTTCGTTAGCCCTACTCAGCCTTACAAGAAAGATCATCTCGGCGCTAGATTCGAGTGCCCCAACAGGCAGTGGTAAAACTTTAATAAACTGGGCTTGGCAGAGTCTTTTCTCCAAATCACACAGGTGGTGGTGTCGGCAATAGAGTCAGGCAGCGGGTGTGTTCTTATGCCATCTTTAAAAGGGTAATGGACTAATAGCACCTCAGGAACGATTCCCACCCCCATTCCAGCAGTGACACAATTCAGCAACGCATGATAAGAGTTGATTTCTACCACTTTAGGCGCAACATCAAAACTTTGGACCCAATCCGCAAGCCGGTTCCGGTAAGCACAACGGGTGGAGAAGCCAAGTAATGTAGGGTTGTCGCTCAAGTCTTGCGGCGATGATACCGGGGCCTGATTCCTTGATGACACTAAAACTAATCGCTCTGAAAATATTGGTGTTATTTCCAACCTCGCGTCTTTTGGTGGATCGGCCACCAGGGCTAAATCAAGTTCACCTGAGATGACCTGATCAATTAACAGGCCCGTTGGGTTGGTCTTTAGTTCCAGCTCAACATCAGGAAAATCGGTGTGATAATCGGTCAACACGCTCGACAACCGAGAAGCCGCAAGCGCTTCCATGCTCCCGACCCGAAGACGACCGGTTGGGTGATCCAAATTCAGTTGCTCAACAGCCTCATCCGCCAAAGCCAATATCTTGACCGCATAACCAAGCAGCTGTTCACCCTCCGGCGATATACGCAACCGATTCTTCTCACGAATAAACAGCTGCTTTCCAAGTTCAGTCTCCAGCTTCTGAATACGTGATGTGATGTTAGAAGGCACCCGATGAAGCATCTCCGCCGCCCGGCTCACACCACCTGCTTCCACCACCGCCTGAAATACAGCCAAATCCGAAAGTTCCACCTGCCCACCTTTTCTTATTTAGAGAAAATATATTTCATAATTATTCATTATTTTGAAAAACATTAAAACGATATAGTGATCAAATCAACAAACTTAAGGGATGTATTGGATGAATAACGCTCACTCACAGGGCTACTTATGCGCGATTGGCGCGGTATTAATTTGGTCTGGTTTCATTCTGGTATCCCGAGTGGGTGGCATCAGCCCCCTGCTACCTTACGACGTGATTGCGATTCGCTACGTAACCTGTGCAGCCTTGCTTCTGCCGTTTTGGCTAATTTGGAAGCCTTTTAACTTATTTCAGGCTAAGTTCATCATCACAAGTTTAATCGGGGGTCTGGGCTACGCAATCTTTACATTTAAAGCCTTTGAGATAACCCCGGCCTCTCACGCAGCCGTGCTTCTGCCGGGATTATTACCTGTCTCTATTGCAGTTTTGGCCATGCTACTGAATAAAGAACGGCATTTACTTAGCAAGTGGGTCGGCATTGCGGTTATCACCTTTGGTATTTCAGCGTTGTTTTGGCAAGAACTGAGTCAAACAGGCAGCCTGTCGAAAGGCCATTTATATTTAACCGGAGGCGCCATCTGCTGGGCAATATTCTCAGTATTAATTAACCGTTGGAACATTTCCCCCTGGGAAGCAACCGTCAGTCTCGCGGTAATTACCTGCGTTATTTACTTACCGCTCTATTTATTGTGGCTACCGAAAAATATTCTCAACAGTGGATTCGAAGAAATACTACTGCAGGCGTTTTATCAGGGTTTCATGGCCACCATAGTACAAATGTTGTTGTACGTTCGGGCTGTTCAGTTAATCGGTGCGGCTCAGATGGGTTCCATGATGGCGATAGTCCCGGTCTTGGCTGGTTTTACAGCCATTCCCCTGTTCAACGAAGAGGCAAGTATCACTTTGGGTGTGGCCCTACTGTTTGTCAGCATCGGCGTCTGGCTGGCCAATACGCAATGGATACGCCACCAGAAACCAGCGACATCCTCCCAGTCTCTATCAACAAAAGCCGGAACCTAAGATTCGAAGCGATAATCTCAAAGTCATTAATCATTCATAAACAGGAAAGCATCCATGCCTTACATCAACATCAAAATTACCGACGAGCAAGTCACCAGAGAACAAAAAGAAGCACTTATCAAAGGAGCCACCCAACTGTTGGTGGATGTTCTGGATAAAAACCCCAAAACCACCGTTGTCGTCATTGATGAAGTCAACACAGATAACTGGGGGGTAGGAGGCGAAGTCGTCACCAAACTCAGGGCAAACAAGGGTTAAAATCAGAAGGTGGCTTGGCTCAAGCCACCTCAATATACTCTTTCAGCAGTTCAGACGACTCGATCGACTCATAGCAGAACTCTTTAAATGCCTGTAGCGCCGGAGAAATAAACGAGGAGTTGGGATAGACAAGATAAAAATCTATGTCCTCTAATCGGTAGTCAGGCAACACCCGGACAACAGAACCTTCTTTTACTGAAAGATTAGAAATAAAGCTTGGCAAAATGCCTAACCCCGAGCCTCCAACCAGTGCTTCGTGTAAATAGAGAATACTATTCACCTGTATCACGGGTTGAGCAATCGTCACCTTATGCGCCCCATCCGGCCCCAGTACTTTCATTTTATTCTGCCGCCAGTTATTAAAGGACACCCAATTGTGCGAGTTTAAATCTCGCAACTCACGAATCTCTTTCGCATTGGCAAGATACTCAGGGCTGGCGAAAATACCCCGTTCACAAGAAAAAAGATGCCGGCAAATAATCGAAGAATCCTCTAAAACGCCCCCTCGAATTGCGCAATCAATGCCCTTTCCAACCAGGTCTTCGGAGCCGTCCGATAAGATGACCTCCAGCTGCACCTTAGGGAACTTTTTAATAAAGGCACTGGTAATTTTTGAAAACAGGTTAACCCCTAGCGCAGGTGGAAACGTAATTTTTAACGTGCCGGAAGGTTCCATCTTCTGGCTTTTGATCATCTGCTCTGACTTTTTAAGCTGGGCCACCAAAGGCTCGCACGATTGATAAAACCTCAGCCCCATATGAGTCAATGAGATTTGTCGTGTCGTACGATGAAACAACTGAATCTCCAGGTGTTTTTCTAGTTCTTTAACTTGCCTGCTGACCTTTGACTTGGTAATGCCTAAGTCTTCTGCGGCCTTTGTAAATGAGCCAGCCTGAGCCACGGTCAGGAAAATTAAAGTCCGATTTAAATCCATTCTATTGTCCTACTGAAAAAACAATCTTTCTTATTTTAAGGCGATTATCGCATTTATATATGCTGTTAATCTGGCAAACAATTTTTATCACTTCAAGATTTATTACAGGGAAATTACATGTTTAATCAAAAATTCCGGAAAACTCACGCCATGTTATTAGCCACAGGTATGATATTTGGCAGTAGCTATGTGGCCGCGAATAACAATGCAATCCCACAAGAAATTAACTTCTCCAGCGAAGGGTTATACCCAGAAGGCATAGATTACAGTTCTAAGGAAAAAGCGTTTTACCTCAGCTCGGTCAGCAAAGGGCAAATCACCAAAGTCACTGCCGACGGAACACAAAGTACAGTGGTTCTGGATGATGCGCTGATCTCGTCTATTGGACTAAAAATCGATACTGCCCGTAATCGACTCATCGTGTGTAACTCCGACCCTGGCGTATCCAGCAAAAGCCTACAAACCACAAAAGGCCAATTGGCCAACATCGCAATTTACGACATAGATTCAGGTAAGAAGTTGCAGTCCATCGACTTGACCAGCAGCCTTTCTGAAAGTTCGAAGTCTAAATCCGGTCACCTTGCAAACGACGTTACTTTAGATTCAGAAGGCAATCTGTACATCACAGACAGCTTTGCACCCGTTATCTATAAAGTTACCCCCGATGGCCAGTCCAGCGTATTTATAGAAGATGAAAGATTGGCCACAGCGCCGGGCACCTTTGGACTGAACGGAATCGAATTTCATCCTGACGGGTACTTGATCACCGCCATCTACGATTCTGGCAGGTTATTCAAAATCCCGCTGAATCAGCCAACAGCATTGAAAGAGATCACCTTTGAGGTGCCGAAAGCCATCAAGATTGATGGTTTGTTGCTGACCAAGTCGAACCAACTTGCATTAGTCACGAACAGCCTGGCAGGACCAAGTTTTCCAAGCGCAGTGTATCAATTGACCACAACGGATCAGTGGAATTCAGCGCGCCTGACAGCTCAGTTTGACACAGGTACCACCTTCCCTACCACGCTTACTGAAGTAAACGATGAGCTGTTTGTGGTTTACAGCCACCTACACCAGCTCTTCAGCGGGACAAAAACACCCGTCAAAGATTTCAAAATACAAAAAGTAGAGTTCTCTGCTCTTTGATTTGAAAAACCTAAAACAATTACAAAAAAAAGATAACAAGGACAAACAATGACTACAAAAATGAAAACCATTGCGAAAGCAGTGATTGCCTCCACACTGGTGCTCGGCAGCGCCGCAGAGGCCGGTTTTAAAAATATAGAACTGGTGCCAGGCCAGGCCTGTCATGGCGGCAACTATTTTAATGGCGCTCAACTGACGGATTACGCCCATACCGAGGAATTTCTTCCGCCTTCAGTTTTCCAATATTGGAATAATTTCTCTATTTCTGAAGTCGGTGCTCTTGGTGAATTTGAAGCCCAGGAAATCACAAACTCTACGCCACTGAACACTCCGGTGGTCACCATATACAGTGATTCTACTAAAAACTTCATCTCCAGCCTGGGTCTGGAAATAGACCCTTCCCTTACACCGGACGATCATTTCAATGTTCCTATTGCTGAAGCCCACACCATGACGAGCTCTGGGCCGAGACAACAGATTCCGACGGCATCAAAGAACATTCATAAATTTAATCCGGTGCAAAACCGTTTAGACCCGATCACCGTTGCCGACTGGAACAAGGCCAAAGGCCATGCCTTATTGAAGTGTAAAAGTAATGGTAATGGCGCCGTTCGCTTAAACGCTTCCGGCCTTGTTCCAAATGGCGTTTATACCGCATGGCAAGTCTTCGCTGTCACTAACCCGCCAAACGGAGAGGAAGGCCCAATTCCGATGACCTTCAGCCCAATGGGTGGCCTGGACAACACCATTGTTGCCGACAAACACGGCCGAGCTACGTTCAAACGAGACTTGACCTACTGCCCCTTAGAGCGTGAAAACCCATTGATGTACGTCTCATTATTCCTGCATTGGGACCACGTCTTATACGGCACCAGCCCCGTGATGATGGACAAAGGGATGATTCCTGGCCGCATTGGTTCAAACCACTTGTGTTTCCCGGTAGGCGACCACCTTTAAGTAAAAAATAAACACAATGAAACCAGACAAAACTTATATTTCCGGAGAAAACATGCAATTTCTGAAAAAAGCACTGACCCTAGCCACCACAGCCGCCATCGCAATCTCTGTCACAGGCACTGCGAATGCATCTAAGACCACAAAAATCCAGGGTTATGTATCGCACGGTGTGAATATCTATAACGGCGAACGCATTGCAGACTACAGCAACGCATCGCCCATGGTGCCTTGGCTCAACCCAAGCCCGTTAATCGACGAAGTTCGCGCCTACGACGAAGCCAATAACACCGCCGCTGTGATCACTGGTGATACCAACAAACAAAGTTTGATCGCCACCTCTGACACCTTCTTCAATTTTATGAACCCGAATGGAATCATTGACCCAGCCCTAGTGAACACCCCTATCGGCAACATTGGCAGCAATTACTTTGGATTCCAGGCGCCAGAAGACCGAATCATTCCAGAAGCATTTCCAATGCCTGGCGCTGCGCCGAGTGTGTATTTCGCAAAACCTGTTAACGCCACGCCGACGGTTGAACAGTGGAATAAAATCAGTGGCTTAATCAGTGTCCGTGAAAAGCGTAACGGTAACTTTAAAGTCAAAGTGACCATCAAAAATGGTTTACCAAACGGGCTATATACCTTGTGGGATGTGGGTGCTACCAACCCGCTTACCGAAAATGAACAGGGTTATGCCGTTCCAATGGGCGGTTTACCTAATGTGATGGTGACTGATGCAAAAGGCTGTGCCTACGCAGAAATTGAAATGCCTTATTCCATCGTTCGTGAATGTAAAGAAGGTGCTCAATCCTGCTCAAGCTACATCAACGCTGTTTACCATTGGGATCAGCAGGTGTATGGCGCATCTCCTGGCGAAACGTTCTTAGGTTTGCCTGCCGGTGTTCTGGCAGCCAACCAGCTGACTTGGCCAACGTCAGGGGATGTACTTCTGGACCCGCCAACCCGCGTTCCGTTTAACATCCACGGTTGTTATTAACCACCCATCAATGACTTCCTGACTTTTCAGGAAGTCATAAAGACGCTGAACAGACAAGTAAGCCAAAAACTTTATTAAACAAAATCACCTTTTGTTTAATAAAACTTAACAGTCTATTTAATTTTGTTCAGGCTAGTCGACAAAAAACACCCTTATTTACTACACAAAACCGGAGAAGAATCATGTCTGCATATGTCATCGTAGGTTTCACACCAAAAGATAAAGAAAAGCTTCAGGAGTACAGCGCGTCGGTACCGCCAACCTTAGCCAAGTTTTCTGGCGAAATGCTTGCAAAAGGCCCGATCGAGCATTTGCACGGCGACGCGGATCACGCGATGAAAGTTATCGTAACTTTCCCATCAAAAGACGAAGCCATTGCCTGGTACAACTCGGAAGAGTATCAGGCATTGATCCCGACCAGAGACCAAGGCATGGATGCGAAATTTCAGTTGATCGGTTAAGAACAACTTGCTTAATCCGCATTGAAATCATCGCCCGAAATACCCCATAGCTCCGCAATGGGGTATTAAGAGAGGCTGCTCAGCCTCTCTTCTTCCAATATTCGAATTCAACTCAGACTACCAAAGGGATCATAATGAAAGCCCCACAACGTCTATTGTCTAAAATAATTGCGCTTCCTGTTTGTTTGATATCCGCTTCCGTATCTTTTGCAAGCACCCAACTCTCAGAACAAGCTTGCATGCCTGATTCACAGCTTAAAACCATTTACGTCAACGGCGAAATAGCCACCTCAGGCGACGGTCAGTCCTGGGCAACCGCCTTCAACAACTTGCATGACGCATTTGAGCTGGCAGAATCCACAAGCCACGGAGAACAGATATGGGTCAGTCAAGGAACCTATACAAACCATGAAACAAGCTACCGTTTACCAAACAACGTTTACTTGATTGGAGGCTTCAGAGGTACAGAGCAACGCCTACAAAGCTTGACACGCACCCCGGACAAAACCGAGCGGCACAAAACCAAATTAGTCTCAGCATTGAAGAACAGCCCATTGATGTTCACTTCAGACAACTCAAACATTGCCCTATACAATTTACATATCACAGGAGGTCGAGCCAATGGTCACCTTTCTGAGGATGCCTTGAATGCGTCTAACCAGGTGCGCGGTTCAGGTTTGTTCGCTGTGGATTCTCACGTCACCATTTGCAACAGCGCCTTTACCAACAATGAAGCAAAAAAGTTTGGCGGAGCTGTTTTTGTTGAAGGCGGCGCTCTTTCAATCATCAACAGTGCATTTAGCCATAACCAAACCGTTCGTTCGAAAACGGATGTCCACGATTCTTTAGCAGAAGCCGACACAGACGGTGGTGCCGTTGCCGCGCACAACACCCACCAAGTTACCATTCACAACAGTGTATTTGAGAAAAATACCGCAGGCGATGATGGCGGCGCCGTTGCTGTCCGTCGGTCTAACGTAACCGTCAGCCATAGCCATTTTGATAAAAACCGCGCCATTGGGTTTTCTGTGCCCTTCACTCAACCCACCATCACCGATGATTTTGTGACCAGCTTTGGCGGCGGTTTGGCGATCCATAATGAGTTTGACCCAACCAACCCGGCGGATCAAACCAAACAAGTAGTCATTGCAGATACCCGATTTACCAATAACAGAAGTTCTATTGGTGCCGGCGCTTTCGTTCTGGGTAATCCAGGCAGCGAAACCCGAATCACCCGAGCGACCTTTAAAAATAACGGTGGAAATGGTATTCCTCATGACGCCCCAAATACCAACATAGACGGCATTGAGTTTGGCAACGGCGCAGCGGGCCTGCTTTTAACTGGAACACGACAAGGAGACAGGGCCACAGATGCCAACGGAAACTTCATCAGGCCTTTACATCAGGCTTATATCAACAATGCGTTATTCAAAAATAATGAGTCCAGCTACAGCGGCTCTCTGGTCATGATCAGCCTGAATACAGAAATCAACGACAGCGTCTTCAAAAACAACGTTGCCCGAGCACGTGGCGGAGCCATATGGAATCAGAACTTTTTTGCCCTATTCGATCAATTCGCCGGTTTGGCACCTGACTTCGGCAGTACCATCATTAACAACAGTCTGTTTTCCGGCAACACCAGCCTTGGTCAGCTCGAAACCGGCCAAGCCGACGTATTCCCCGGTATCATGAAAAATGAAGAACAAACTTACGGCGGTGGTGCCATCAGTAATGATTTGGCGGGTCGATTGACGATCAACAATAGCCAGTTCTTTAACAACACATCGGTAAACGGCGACGGGGGAGCGATCCACAACGCCACAACGCCCATTACCTTCTTTGGTATGATTGGCGCACCCATCACCTACCCTTCCACACTGACCGTCAACGGCAGCGCATTCATTAATAACCAAACATCAATGAATGGCAGTGGCGGCGCCATTGCCACTGGAGGCAATGAATTTAACGGCGTTCTGCTCGGAGCAGACGGCACCGACTTAGCCGCTGTCTCGGAAGGCTCAACCTCAACGGTAAATCACTCTGTGTTCTTCAAAAATTCATCCGTCAACGATGGCGGCGCATTTGCGAACTGGAACGGATCAAGCCTTTCCATCAACCAAAGCTGGATCATCAACAATAAAACAGCAGGCAATGGCACAGCGATTTCTTCGGTCGGACACGAAGACAACCTGGCTTCAATGCATCTTGAAAGCAACATAATTAAAGGAAAAAACAACCAAACCCAGGCCTTGATTTATCAAGTGAACACCCAATAGAAAACTGATAAATTTTTCAGTTGAGCAAAAAAAAACGACGAACCAACCAGGTCTCGTCGTTTTTTTACCAGTGCCTCTTCTTAGAGACACTTTTGAATTATTTTAATAACCCAAGCTCTTCCATCTTCTTCGCGACATCAGCAAACTCAGGCTTGTTATTAATAATCTCTTCTTTCGTCAAACCGTCCAACTCATGCGGGAAAACCAACCATTCATTTGTTTCGTGCACATAATAGTCGGGTTTATTGTCTGTTTTGTTATTTGCAGGCTTGAAGTAAGGCGTTGCAATGCGAATCTCCGGAGAGTTCTTCTTACACGCTTTTTTAATATCAAATAACGTTTGCTGGATGCTCAAACCTGAATCATGTACGTCGTCCACAATTAATAGCGAATCTTCAGACTCCAACCGCTTAACCAGATACGTTAGGCCGTGCACTTTAACGTGTCGGCTTCGTTCCCCAATACCGGTATAGGAAGAAGTACGAATCGCAATGTGATCCGATTCCACACCAAGTACGTCTAAAACTTCCTGTACAGCAATACCTACGGGTGCGCCACCACGCCATACACCTACGATGTAGTTTGGGCGGAAGCCACTTTCAAAAATTTGTAGTGCCATCTTTGTTGAATCTTCAAGAAGCTGTTGAGCACTGATGTAAACTTTTTCCATTATGAACCTCAAAGTAAAGGTAGAAACAGACCTTTGATTTGCTTAATTGCTAAAAAGAATTTCCTGTATTTTAGCGAAAATTTACCTACTTTCAGCAACAAACATCTTGTGTCAGGTCAAAGGGGCTGCGGATTATAAGTTGACCAAATAGTTAAATAAAGCAGAATCGTGTAATTTATGACGATTCGCAGGCCAGCATCGCTGCTTTTCGGGGAAGCCCCCAACGGTACCCACCGAGCTCACCTGAGCCCCGAATAACCCGATGACAAGGGATAAGATGAGCAACCGGATTGGCCCCTATGGCCGATGCCACGGCTCTTACCGCTTTGGGTTTACCTATGGCGTTAGCTATCGCCTGATAGGTTGTAACGGCTCCCGGTGGGATACTAAGTAAGGCTTTCCATACCTGAATCTGGAAGTTCGTGCCTTTCACAACCAGCGTTAATGCATCCTGCTGGGCACTGAACAAGGCGTCGGCAACGCCCAAGGTAGCTGACTGGTCATGAATTAACTCTGCGTTCTTCCACAGCTTTTGTAATTGGGAAACCGCCGCTGAACATTCCTTATCATTGTTATTTATGAAATCAACTTTACACACACCCCGGTCCGTTGTTGCCACAAACGAAAAACCAAAGTGCGTCTCATGAAACCCATAACGAATGAACAGGCCCTCACCGTCTGTCTTGAAGTCACCGGGTGTCACCCCTTCCATTGATATGAACAAATCATGCAAGCGACTACTGCCCGATAAGCCTGCAGCGAAAGCAGACTCCACCACAGATACATTCGCCTCAAGCTGCACTTTGGCATGTTCAAGTGTTAAAAACTGAAGATACCGCTTAGGGCTGATGCCTGCCCACCGAGAGAACATTCGTTGAAAATGATGTTCGCTCAGGTGAACATGCGCTGCAACCTCACTTAATAGAGGCTGTTTGAGTTTATGGGCGTGGATAAACTCAATGGCTTTTTCTATTCTCGAATAATCAGAAGTCATAGGTCGTCGCAGCAAACAAAATCTGAGTACATTAATGTACTGATTTAACCCTTAAAACACGACCCGTTTCTTGCTGAAAACACCAAAAAAGGAGGTTATGCCAGCCGGGATAACGCTCAGCCACCTTACCCCGGAGCCTTTATTTTTCGGCGTGCCTAACCGGCAATGGAGACATAATATGTTCGACAGCCTTGGTAAAGACACTGAACAAACTTTCTCCGCCACCCAGTGAAAATAAAACCAAGCAACAGGCAATGATAGGTACATGGCCAACCAGTTCATGAAGTCCGAGCAAAATGGACGTCATCAAAAAAAATCCGGAAACAACCACAATTACCAATCGAGTAGCAATGCCTAACAGAATCAACACACCAAACGTCAGTTCGGCAATACCCGCTGAGAACACAAACAATAAATCATTAAAAGCCTCGAGCCCCATCATGGTCATAAAATTCCAAGGGTGCAGAGTTAAGAACTCAAGCCCCAGAGCAGGCTCCATTAATTTATTATGAATGGCCAATACCATTAGCTGGATACCCAGACCAATCCTTAAAACATGCAAAGCGACTGAAGGAAACTTATGGCTCAGGCAAAACGCGATGCTGATGGCAATAAACTCGAAGATATAATCAATCCATAAACTGGCGGCTACAGCATCCATTGCCAGAAAACAAAGTACAAACAGAAAAGCACCAGAATAGCGTGGCGGCAAGGAAGAAACCAAGGCAACACCACAAACGGCCTGGATGATCAGGTAGGTTTCTAAATCCTGAGTAATAACAATGTTTGGCGCTAAAAATATGTTTTCAAAGCTGATCCAAATAAGTGTGCCACCGCAGCCATACGCCAACAAACGCCACTGATCCACCTTTGGCCAAGTATTAAAAAAAGCGCCCCGATAAAGAGGGGATAGCTTTCGGTCAACAGCAAAACAGACGGCTGCAAACACAAATGCCAGCGCAATCAGTAAGTAATAAACGCCGGTCCACTCAAACGACAACACCTCATCAGAAGAATCCACAAACCAGCGAACATGGGCATAGGAAGGTACGAAAGTCAGTAATCCAATTATTATTAAAGCAATTTTATTATTTATAGTTATTTGGCTATTTCTCGATTTCATAGTGCCTCCCGTGGCAAAAATGAAATATTTTTGTGTGCTAACTCACAGTACGTGCTTCGCAAAAAGAATCGCGGAAAACACTTCGAAATTTATCATTGACGAACCATTCAAAAAGCCATTAAATACCCCTCCACTTATACTAAAAAATTATAACAAGTCATGAATAAACTAAAAGACCTGCCTCGGTTCCTCATTTTTCATGAAGTTGCTAAACAAGGTTCATTTACGCTGGCAGCAAACCAGCTTGGCCTGACCAAATCAGCAATCAGCCAGCATGTAAGTCAACTGGAAAAAACGCTGCAGGTTCAGCTCCTGAACCGCACTACCCGAGGGTTAACCCTCACTGAGGCCGGCGAACGTTTCCTGCAATATTGCGTTGAAATCCGACAACAGATCGACATGGCGTTTGACGAAATTCAAGAGCTGGAAAAAACACCAAGAGGTGTACTGACCATCACCGCACCCCACTCGCTTGAGCAAGAAGTAGTACTTCCGACGTTGGCCGAATACTGCCTTGAATTCCCCAACATTAAGCCCAACATCATTATTGATGATGAGCCGCTCGACCTGATCAAAAACAACATCGACATTGCGTTACACATTGGCCAGCTGAAAGACAGCAGTTATCGGGCCAGGCGCCTCGGCCAACTTGAAGACATCATATGTGCTTCCCCAAAATACCTGCTGGAGCACCCGCCCATTCTGTCTATTGCTAATCTGGCATCTCACACCTGGGTTGCAACTTGCTGGCAGCAAATGCGTCCTCAGTGCAAACTGACTCAATACAGTGCATCCTGTTCCACTGAAACAGAGGTGTTTTCTGTACCTCAGGACATTAAGACCAACACTTTGCCTGCCGCGTTAAACCTCATCGAACAAGGGTTTGGCATTGGCATGTTGCCAGACATTTGTACCTTTAATTCGCTGAACGATGGCAGGCTCACTCGAATATTGCCGGATGTAAAATGTACGTTATGGCCCATTCATGCGATTCATCCATACCACGGGAAAGTTCCCGGTAAAGTAAAGCGCTTCATTGATATCGCTCAGAAAAACATCAACCGTTTTCAATCAGACCAAGGTCGGCTTGTCACGTTCGATTAACGAAATAAACGACCAATCAAAAATTTACGCCGTCACTTTAATTTGTTGATCTACATGATTAATTAAGTTTTCCAGGGTTTGCGTCACAGACACAGGCATAGCCTCCATACTGATATCCAGGTCAAACTCCTCTTCCAGAAAAATCCGCAGCTCAGTTTGAGCCAAACTGTCTAAAGATAAATCATCCTTATTACCCATAAACTCAATCTGACTCAGCATCAGCTCATCTTTCAAAAAAGTTTTTAATGTCGCTTCTAGTTCTTTCTTATCAGACATAATAATTCCTAGTATCTAATCTATTAATGATTTGGTTCAAACTGCTGGCTCAGTACCTTGACCTTCATGTTTTACTGCTTTGGTTAACTTCTTACCGGTCGCAGACCGCTCGATGTGATCAACAAACACAAAATCCGCCGGAATGGAGGCATGAGGCAGCTCTTTCAGTAAGCTTCGGCGTAACTTTGAGGCCGGAATTTCAATGTCGGCGTGTATCTTCGCTCGGGCAATCTGGCCTTTTTCCTGATCAAATATCCCTTCCACTCGTACATCAATGACACCATCTATATGTCTGATGATGGACTCAATGACTGGAGGAAACAGCTTCTCGCCATTCTGAACGATCATCTCCTTATCACGAGACACAAAATAAAAGTGCTCATTGGTCTTCATGAAAAGGTCTCCGGTTTTCACCTTACCTTCCGGCCAATCAGGCATCTCGACGCCACGCTCAACGCCGTAGAAATAACCCAGAGTGCGAGTTGATGTCTTAACCACCAACTCACCAAGGTCGGTGGCATCATCGGAATGGCTCAAAAGCTCCAGCTCGCAGCCTGCGAGAGGTTCTCCCAAAGGAACGATCAAACCGGAAGGAATGTCCTGGTGGTCAAAACGCCAGGAAGCGACTCTCGGGCCTGCTTCCGTCAAACCATAGGTGCTGTAAAGTTCACAACCAGCAAACTTTGATTTCAGAATATTGGCCGCTTCCGAGCTTAATGCATCGCCACCAAACGTCAGCATCCGAAGCGAAGGAATATCCACATCCAAACGCTGGCCGAAATAGGGTGTAAGAGCCAGCACGGAGATTTTGTTCTCATTCGCCCAGAGAGGATCAAGTTGAGACGACCGGGCCTGGAATACAAATTTTGACCCTTTCACCAAGCTTGCAATTAAATTCGCCACCAACCCATAACTGTAATAAATAGGCAGGAAGCCAGCGATCACATCATCCGATCTTAAACCCACCGCATCGCAGTGACGCTGAGCATTAATGAACACATTGCGAGCGGAATGAAGAATTGCTTTCGGTTGACCCGTTGTGCCTGAACTAAAAATGGCCACTTGGGCGTCAGTAATCGGATTTAATGCTTTTTTAGATTCCGCAATCGCAGGCTCATTTACCTTAGATAATGAATAAGAGAACATTCTCCCATTAAGGTGCTCATTTACTTCCGACTCAATTACCTGCATTGCAAACGTATTTTGCACAGCAAAAACCGAAGGTTTATCAGCAAAAAAACATTCCACGCCAAACTGTTTAATCACCTGGCATACACGAGGAATGGGATCATAGGGGTTGCCAACGAACACCACACCACCAGCCTTTAATACACCAAAGAAAGCAATAACCGATGAAATTGAGTTTGTCATCCTGACCAGTGCAGCTGAGCCTTTTTCAAAGCCCGAATTTTCCAACTCAGCTGCGAATTCAGATATCGAATAGTACAGTTCTCTGCCAGTCAGCGACGCCTGAAATTCGGATAAAACAACATTATGATTGGCTTCAAGATTTGATAAAAACCGAGTAATTTCCATGTTCTTTATTCCTGTAACACCATGTCCGGTGGATGAGTTCAACGTCCTGTTACCGCTTCAGGTACTCTAAAATATTCGATAATTCAGGTTGAGAACTGATCAACCCCATCATGGTTGGCTTTTCAGCCCACGGGTAGTCAGATAACTCCGCTTGCAAGCGATCTAACCAACCCGAGTTTTCTTCGAACGAAACCATGTGGTCAATCACGATATGAACACGCTTAATAACCCAGGTTTGATTTTGCTGTTCAAACAACCAGTTGTAAGTTCCACTGCCAATTCTGGTATTGCCGGATGCTTTCTCTCTCATCGATACAAGCCAGTGCTGATCAACCACTTTGCATTCGTTAAGTTGGCTGAAGTTCTGATCAAGGTAATAACTCTTCACCTGGCCAAAGAGCTCATGGAAATCGCCGAACATGACTTCCGATATACGCTTATTACCAACAATCTCATCAGGGAAAGATATATTTGGCGTATTAATTTCAAACGTAACAATGCCGTCATCTGAGAACGAAGCTTCAAGGACATCAGGCTTAACATTGTCTTTACCGTCCATGTAACGATTCAAAACATCTTTTGCATCTAACTCATTCATTTTTAACCCCTCCATCAAGGTGTGCCGTTGTCACCGTCTCTCAGCTACAAGCCAATAATCCACTAACAATATGTAAAAAATATGGTTATTAAGGCTTCGGACGAATTACATCCAGATTCCGTCGTAAATGCGTCGCTTCGCACGTACAATTTCAGAAGTTACTTGAATTGCCGGTTTAAACGTAAGGCCGTATTTGTTCGGTTGATCGTAATAAGGAAAGTCCCTGATCTTGCCTTCCAGGCGAACCGTCATGGTTTTATTGGCACCATTATCAAGAGCCCACACTGCAAAATCCAAAACGCACCCCGGAGGAATCGGGTGGCCATAATCTGAATTAATATTCTTAAATGCCGTCACTTCACCGTTCATTTTCCCGGTCATTGCGGTAAACAGAATCGTCGCTATTTGGTTAATGTCTTGCGTCAGATTCGTCCCGGGATACATGGCTGCATCATCAAAATGCCCGGCAAACACAGGGTCTGAAATGGAAATACCACGTACGGCATGAACCCACCCGGCTTCAAAATCATGGTCTTTGATCCAATCGACACCTAAACAAGGATGGCCATGTCTTAAATACGTTTTGCACTCGGTATGGGAAATCATTCCCTTGCCTGTGCCACTTAATTCATTCAATACCTTGTCAAAGGTTAAATCTTCGTTCATCCGTTCGTACCCAAAGTTCCAAGCAAAATTCAACAACATCCGTTCAAGCTCATGCCCTTGAACCTTTCAGACCTCACAGTCTTGGCTCAAGTGCATGAGATGAACTACAAAAAAATCAGTGATTATTTTTTACGTGAAAATTTTGGATAGCAGCCGTGAATAGAAGGCTTAGACAACTCTGTGACAGGCTCCTGAAGCAACTCGCCAGAGGTTGGGAAAACCATTTGGTTACCCGCATAAATACCCGTTGGCAATTTAGACCAAGTACCGGCAGGTGCGCCTCCGTATACCTGTGCATCCCAATGGTAGAACGCAGAGATATAAGCTGAACATGACGCTTCACCTGCTTCACAAGAACGGGCCGGAGAATAAGCCATCTCGATTTCTTTATAAGCACAGCCGTTGTTATCAGTGATCATCGCATTAGGTAAGCCACCTAACGGAACGGCATAACCAGCAGCGGTTTCAGTTGAAGGATTCTTAATGCCTACATCCCACAAAGTATAAATGCTGTTCGGCAGTGCTTCGCGGATAGTAATACGAACAATGCTCTTACCGTTACGACGCTCAACCACAGTCATCTTGCCTTGAATGTCTTCCCACTCGCCTACGGTTGGAGATTCATTCACGCCTTTAGCACGGTAAATAGAAGGCTCGCTGGCCGAATCTTCAAAGTTACCCGCAACAACACGATCTTCCGGTGCAGTAAAACCGAAATAGTTTGTACCGATTTCGTCCAAAGTAACATTGACTGTCGTCTCATCAATCTCGCCACCAGGCACAAAGAAATCAAAGAAGGAACGAGTCGTCGCCAATGGCGTGTTACGATCCGTGTATGGTGTAATTTGCTGGCTATCAAAGCTGCCTTCAGCAGCCAAAGCACCAATTTCTAAAATCGCTGTTTCAGAGTTCAGCATGCCTACACCAGGCGCTACCACACTGTAATCACCAATAGGAGATCCGTTGTAGGTGTTAATTCCATGGGCAACGTAGCCAGGAAAAACCGAGTAAGAGCCAGCCATTGTCATGGTAGATACAGCTAAACATCCTAAGCCCATTGCAATTTTTTTCAGTTTCATCGGGTATTCTTCCTTCGTGTCTTGATTTATCGCTAGTGTTATGGGAAGTATTAAGTTACTTCTCTTTAGTTGTTCTCAAGCAAGCAAATACGATCACCTGACCAGGCCATTCTAGTGATTCAAGCCCCCCCAACAATCGCTAATAATTGAACTCACTGTTAAGTCATCCTTAACCCCTCCCTCTCATACTAAGTAACTGTTTTTAAATGATTTTATTTTTTTCTGGTACTTAATTATTAAATCCAAAGTTGGATTTTCTGTGACACAGTTAACAATTTATTTGCCAACAAAGCTTTTACCATGAGCGCGCCAGATAACCTGTTACAAAAAGAGGAAAACATCGTGCCTTTCATCAACATTAAACTGACCGACACAGGAGTGACTAAGACTCAGAAAGAAGAACTAATAAAAAAAACCACACAAATCTTAACTGATGTTTTAGGTAAGCCAGCCAGTAGCACTCATGTCGTCATTGAAGAGATTAATACAGACAACTGGGGCGTTGGGGGTGAATCCATCAGCAAGATACGAAACAACAAACTTGATTAGCACATAAGCCCTCATAACCTTCCTTTGACTGAAGCCAAAGATAAAAAAGGTGATTAGCCAACATGAGAGGCACTAAGGAACAAAAATGAAGAAACTAAGCGTATTGATACCAAGTGCATTTGCACTAACGGGGTTAGCTCTCTCCGGCCAGGCCTCGGCCAAGTTTTTTGAAGATACCGTCATTGGTGAACGTCCTGCGGTTGAAAAACACATGAGCCAAGAAGACATTGAGGCTGGTAACCTGCATCTGAAGAAAATCATAAAGCACGGTAAAGTTGTATTTGATGCCCGCTTTAATGAACTGGATGGTCGAGGCCGTCCCGCAACTACGGGTGGCGGTGCACCACGTGACCCTCACGGTCAACCTGAATTTCTAAGAACATCCGGCCCGGATGCGAATGCATGTGCCGGTTGTCACAATCAGCCATCTTCAGGTGGCGCAGGCGACTTCGTTGCCAACGTATTTGTTCTGGCCCAGACTCTTGACCCAGTGACCGAGTCTATTTCTCCGGAGTTCAGTAATGAGCGAAACACTTTGGGTATGTTTGGCGCTGGCCCAATTGAAATGCTTGCCCGTGAAATGACAGAAGAGCTGATCACCATTCGTGAAGATGCAAAAATGGAAGCTGCATACTCCAACATGAGTGTCACTAAACCGTTAGAAGCAAAAGGGGTTTCCTTCGGCTCCATTACTGTAACGCCAGAAGGCAAAGTTGACCCAACCAACATCGAAGGTGTCGACTGGGATCTGATCATTAAACCTTTCCACCAGAAAGGTGCCGTTGTTTCTTTACGTCAGTTCACCAACAACGCCATGAACCACCACCACGGAATACAAACCACCGAGCGATTCGGCGAAAATACTGACCCGGATCAGGACGGTGTTGAAAACGAACTGTCAGTAGGTGATGTAACGGCGGCCACGGTTTACCAAGCAACACTGCCAGCACCAAAACAAAAGCTGTCATTGAACCCGATTCGCAGAAAAGCAGCCCGTGAAGGCGAGCAACTTTTCTCAGAAGTTGGCTGTAATAGCTGTCACGTGCCTGAAATGAAACTGGCCTCACGTGAATTTTCTGAGCCAAACCCTTATAACCCGAATGGAAACCTGAAAGTAGAAGAAGTTTCTGAGCTTTTGACTTGGGACATGACTCGATTCAATGAAGGTAATTCACTTCTTAAGCGTCACAGACAAGGTGCGATCATCAAAGCCTTTACTGACCTTAAACGTCATAACCTGTGTGACGACGATTACAATCACTTCTGTAATGAGCAGCTGACTCAAGGCAGCTTGATTGGTTTCGCCTCAGCAGATGATTTCACAGTACCCGGTGAACCTCGCCCTACTGAAGTATTCCTGACGCGTAAGCTGTGGGACGTTGCAGACAGTGATCCGTATGGTCACCGAGGTGATCTGACCACCATTACTGAAGCGGTTTACCAACATGGCGGTGAAGCACGCGACGTTCGTGATGAGTTCTTCGATCTTCAGCAAGAAGACAGAGATAAAATTGTTGAGTTCCTTAAGACGTTAGGCGTTTTCTAAACCCAGCCTCAACGATGAAAGGCTCTCTGCTGAGAGCCTTTCATCGCAATTTATTCACCAGCCTCATTTACAATCACTTAATTGAAAACCAATAGTTCTTGTTCTCCAAAGGTGTCAACGCAGGTAAAAGCGGATTATCGAGATCATGAATGATTCGGTTGGTTAAATCGGCCTGATCCAGATACTGCTGATGTTGCTCATAAAACATTTGATCAAAACTGCCGTCTTTGATGGCCTTTAAAAGCCCGTCTTCCAATAATTTTTTTAATGCCCGATCGTCTTTATTCACAAAAAAATAAAAGGCCGTGGGGTATCGCACCAAATGGTTGGATTCCACCACAATCCGTTTTGATGCTTGTATTCTGGCTTCATCCCAGATTTCTACAATAGAACGTGGAAATAAGTCTGCTCTGCCACCCACCACCATATCAAAAATGGTCGAATAATAAGGCGCACCAACGACGTCAAAACCATTGCTCCTGAGAATTTCGGTGTCTGGCCAATCATGCCCCTGAATGAGACGGTAACTTTTTAAATCGAACGTCGTTTCTGCCTGAAAGAAAGCATCTTCGTAACTTTGTTCAATCAAAAATAAACGCCAGCCAATCAGTCCCTTATAGATAGGAATCCGAATGGGTTCTAACATGGCCTCCCTTTCTTTTGAGGTCATCGTCCAAACCACATCCACATCCAGGCCTTTACTCAACTGCAATAATGCTCGCCCTTGAGTCATTAATTTATTGCTCGGTTTTATGACCAGATTTTGACCTGCTTTACGAATGGCCAAATGAAGCATCTTTACTGGATAGCGGGTTCGCTCATCAAACGAGGACTCAGGCTTAGGGTAAATAATCTCCCTGCCACTCACAAAAATCGACATTGAAAACAGACATAAGAACAAGAAACATCTCATACAACATCAACACCAATCCGCACACTGCTATTCAGCACAAAGCTATTCAGCACAATAATATTCAGCACAATATCCATCCGCAGAAACATCCCGGTCAGAGACTGAAAATCAGAGTGCTTTCTTGAACTTGGCAGGAGATTCACCCAACCATTGGCGAAATGCACGATTGAAAGCACTCTGTTCAGAATAGCCCAACATCAATGCTATTTCAGGCAAACTGATTTTATCGTCTGCCAAGTATTGCCTGGCTAAGGTTTTACGTGTTTCCCTAAGCACATTTCGGAACACCAGCCCATTCTCTTTTAATCTTCGGTGCAGGCTTCGGGTCGACATATGTAATTTTTCTGCCACCGCTTCTACCGTCGGGTCGCCCTCATGAAGACACCGGGCTAATACGGAATGCAGACTTGCGATTGAATTTGAATCCGCGTCAGGCGCTTGATTCAATAAATTAAGGGCTTGTGAATTTAGCAGCTGATGAAGATTCTCATCGCTTCCTATGATCGGAAGTTCGAACAACCGCGCCGGAAATCCCACTCTTAAATTCGGTTGAGAAAACCGGACTTCACAATCAAAGTATTCAAGGTATAAGGGCTGCAACTCAGGTGCTATTGGATTGGTAAAGTCAATACGCGTCGGGCGCAGCGCCATATCCGGCTGTATTTCCAACAAATCCTGAGACATTGCAATCAATGAAGAGATGAGTAATTCGTCCGATATCTGACTGGAATACCCAAAATCAGCTTGCCAGACAAGAAACGCCTGAGGATTATCAGCATCCGACCAATCAAACTCCAACGTCGCTTTATTGCCGTCATAAAGTAAGCGCTGAAAGCGTTCAAAACAGCGTAAAGCCTGCTCAAGGTTCCGGCTGGTTTTCAGTAAATACCCCAAACACCCAAAGTGCTCTACTTTTACAAATTTCCCAATCTCCAGACCAATCGCCGGTAGTTTTAATCGCTGTTCCAGCCTCTCAAGAATTTGCCACCAACGCTCAAAAGACAAGTGCTTATCTGAAGAAATAGCGTGAATCTCTGTTTTCAACCACGCTATATCCACTGGCGCTAAACGGCCATCATCACGCATTCCAGCCAAGAAGTCGGTCAGAAACGAGGAAACATCCGAAGTAATAAGCAGGTTGTTCAGCATATAAATATCTATAGAAGTCTTTAAGAAAACGTCAGTGGCTCAGATTGTCAATTATTAGACCCAAATGGTCAATAACTTCTGGCAACGCCCAACTAATATACCCAACATCAACAATAAAAAATGAATGACCCGGCAACCAGAAACCTGACAAGCCGGGGAATGTACTTAGTTTGGAGGACACATGTCTGATTTACTTCATGCCATCGGTTTCATTATTACCTTTGGTGTTTTTTTCGTCGGAATCATCATTGCTGAAGCCTATTACTGGCATAAAAAGGGTCGTACCGACATCTACGACTTCAAAGAAACCCTGGCCAGCATCACGACCGGAGCCATGTATAAGATCGTGGACGGTATTCTCATCGCCGTCGTGATTACCGGACTGTATGACTACGTTTATCAGTTTGGTTTTCAGTACACACCTAACGATGGCATCTGGAGTATTTTATTAATTTTCTTTGCGGTCGATTTTGTTTTCTATTGGTATCACAGAGCCATGCATAACATTCGTTGGTTATGGACTGGCCACGTGACCCACCACTCTTCCACCCGAATGAACTTTTCAACGGCATTACGCCAGAACTTTATTTATGATCTGAATTTCGGTTGGCTTATTTGGTGGTTACCGATTGCACTTATTGGTTTTGATAAAGACTGGGCCATCATTGCCATTGAGCTGAACCTTGCATACCAGTTCTTTATTCATACTGAAGTGGTTAAGAAAATGGGATGGTGGGAAAAGTTCTTCAATACACCGTCACATCACCGAGTACACCACGGCAGTAACCCTAAGCAAATTGATACCAACTTTGCCGGAGTGTTAATCATCTGGGATAAACTGTTTGGTACCTTTGTGGACGAAGACAACGCGGGCAAAATCAAATACGGCTTAACCACCCGGCAGCCAACGACACTCAACCCGATCAGGTTATGTACCGATGAATTTATTTGTATGACGAAGGACATCATCCGCCATAAAGACTTCAAAATTTTGTACAAAGGACCAAACTACGTTGAGAAAACCTATGGCCGACAAGAAGACACATCCAACCAGACATTCGTAGGAAGTAAAACTCCGTAAACCGATTGCTTCGACGTTAAGAAGGCGTGAACGCCTGACCTTCAATCAGGGGCTTCACGCTTTCACTGAACTCAGTAATATGTCGAACAAACGCCTGGATCTTAGCGTTCTTTCTTAAATCCGGGTGGCTCAGAATCCAGATATCGTGCCGGGTATCCGTTGAATAAGGCGGTATCCGAACCAACGCCGGATCAGGGTCGCCCACAAAACATGGCAAAATGGAAACCCCCATCCCCAACGCACAAAACTGAGCCTGAAGAAAGGTGTCGCCAAGTTTATGCTTAGCTGAAAAACGGGGGTAATCTCTGGCTAATTTCCCCACTGGACGGCGAACCTTGTCCGTCCAGCCAATCCAATTAAACCGGGCCTCAAAATCTGAATCAATGACTTTCGGGCAACTACTTTTGGCAACGTATGGCGCCCGATGCATTTCTGCAAGCTTTCTTCCTATAAGGTACTCCGGCGGATCAGAACAAACCCGAATCGCCACATCGGCTTCACGGTTGGCAAGATTGAGGGGTTCGTTGGTCATTGCAAAATCAAGCTCCACCGCCGGATAAAGACGACAAAACTCAGCGATAGCAGGCATAAACAGTTTTTGCGCCAACAGATCGGGCATGGTTATTCGGATATCGCCAGCTAAGTTTTCATCTTTACCTGCAATTTTACGTTCAACCGTATTTAATCGATCTTCAAGATAAGACGCCTCATTAAAAATCTCATCGCCTAGCTTTGTTCTGACATACCCTTTGGCTGAACGATCGAACAACCGCTGCCCCAAAGACAACTCAAAGCTATTGATGCGACGAGATACTGTTGCGTGATTCACCCCCAACAACTGAGCTGCAGCCCGAACCGAGCCCGTTCGGCAAACTGCCAGAAAAAACTTCAAATCATCCCAGTTCAACATAGGGTTTCCTGCATTTAAATTTTGAAACAACCAAATCAGACCATTCAATAAGACAAACACACAGTCTACCGATTCAACTTACAAAAACTTGTTGCATATATGCAACAAGAACTCGCAAATATTACGAATTACCGACGACAACAATGAAGATTAGAATGCATTCAGAACAAACCAAAGAGCAGCCTAGTAGCCCATAACTACAAGTAACAAAGTGCCATAACAAAAAGCAACGAACAAAATACACACATTAATGTCCATTAGAACGGAAGTATTTAGTAAACCTTTAAATAATTAAAAGAAATCCAAAACACAGTTTTACACGTAACAAGACCAACGAACCATCAACCATTAATAATAGTGAAGCAGCCTGGATGAAAAAAGTTGAACCACTGTTGCAAGGCGAGATAGCCTTAAACAATGCACCTCACGCCGAATTAGACGGCGGTTTGCGTTGCATACCACAACATTATTTAAGCTATCAGCACACGTTGGCATCGGTTGAGGCCTTAGTATTGAAGCTCCATTATTGTGATAAATACCCGATTTTCGTCTCCGAAGACACTTCAGGCATTTATCTTCAGGTCGGTATCATCGGCTACGACAACTACCAACCACTGGATGAACAGCCAAACGCCAAAATCGTTTATGGCCGAAAATGGCGTGTCGAACCTCAACTGCCCTCTTCTGAAATCATTCAGACCGCATTTCTTGCTGTTAAAAAGGCCAGAGAGCACGAAGTAAGAGAGTTATTTCGCTTTTCAAAACATGGCCGAACGACCACTCCGTTCAACAACCATCATGACATCCCGTTATTGGTTCGCTGTAAGCCGTTCTTACAAAGCTATCAACCAAATCAAAAATGCACCACCTCGATAGAAATTGCTCAGCAACTCGAAAAAATACGTTTCGACCATGCTCAATTCTCCATTCATTCATTTGAGCAAAGAACAACCGGTTCATGGTTGGTCGAGCTAAACGTGTTACCGTCTGAAAATACTAAGCTGCCAGAACTGAAAACCACCCGGCACCTGAGCTTTACCCTTGCACAGATGAACTGCAATGAAATGATGTATGGCCTGATGCAGGCTTTAATTGCGCTTAGCGATCGCCATGTAGACGAACATTTCACATTCAATGACGTGGAAAGATTCAGTTGGAGCAACCACATTGAAGGCATCGCAACCTTATCCAGTAAAACCAGACAACTGCACTGCGATGAATCCCTGGCGGATTTTTCCAAACACTGGCAACAAAACAACTACGAAACCGACCAAACCCGTGTTCCCAGGCTTTCTGAAAGCCTGCTTTCAGAAAAGCTCAAACAAACCCTGAAAATGCACAGCCCACTCGAAGGCATTCTTCCGATCAGTTAGCTATGCTTCTGCCTGATCGCCCCCTGTCAGGCGTTATCACATTTCAGGCACTTTCACATTCCAAGCACCCTTGAATTCCAAGCGCTCTTGAATTCCAAACGCCCTTAAATCCCAAGAAACAAAGCCTCACAAAAGTCCCTGATTGCGCTGTGTTTTGTCTAGGCGACTCAAGGTATAATCGCCCTACATTTAATCAAACCGGATACCACAATGAACGACCAAATCAACTACGCAAACAACCCTCTGCATGGCGTAGGCCTGAAAGATCTTTTAACAGAAATGGTCGATCACTACGGCTTCGAAATTCTCAATGCTTACTTAAACATCAATTGTTTTAAAACCAAGCCGAGCATTGAGTCCAGTTTAAAATTTCTTAAGAAAACCGATTGGGCACGTGAAAAAGTAGAAGCCTTTTATATGTATCAATATAAAAACCTGCCGAACCCCTCTTCCACTCAATTCAGCATTCCGCCCAGAGACCGTATTGTCCCGGAAAGCCACAAAACCGGAGCGCCAGCAGAACTCAGCTTGGAAGATGCGGAACGCTTGCAGGAAGAACGCGAAAAGAAAGCCGCAGAAAGGAAAAAGAACGGGGGAAGCCGATTTAATTCAGGTAAAAAGTTTAACGACAAGCGAAGCAACAACCACTCCAAACGTTCAGACAATGCTTATGCCCGCAGCGATGACAATAAGCCAAGGGAAAATGCACGCAAAGAATCCAACACATCCAACGAAACAAATGTTGACCCTTGGGCTAAGTGGAAGAAATAACACCACTTCATTTAAATAGCCACACCCCATACATTTTGCTTAGGTTTTATCCGGTTTTCTCATCATAGCTAAAAGATATCTACACTATAGTCAGTAGATATTTTACTTTTCTCATCTGATTATGAGAGTATGGCGCGTATTCACAATACGCGTCTTAAAATCACTTAAGAGTCCACTATGACTAAACAAGTCGGTCAAATTGTTGGGTTAGTGAGCGCCCTTGCATTACTCGTTCATACCTTGGTACTTAGCGTCTTCCTATTCAGTTGTATGCTGCTTCGTTGCGTCATGCCCACCGCTCGGTTAAAACGCTGGGTTAATACTTCGATTGTGTTGGTCGCCACCACCTGGATTGAAGGCATTCTTTGGTGGATTAACTGGGTTTACCAACCTAAATGGCACATTGAAGGGCAAAAAAACCTAAACCCTGACGATTGGTATTTGATAACAGCCAATCATCAAAGCTGGGTGGATATCTTTGTCTTGTATCATCTCTACCTGTACAAAACCCCTTTGTTAAAATTCTTCATCAAAAAAGAACTGGCGTATATACCAATCGTTGGACAAGCCTGGTGGGCTCTGGACTTCCCGTTCATGCGCCGGTACTCAAAAGCATATCTGGAAAAGTACCCTGAGAAAGCCGGTGAGGACATTAAAGAAACTCAAGTTGCCTGCGAGAAGTTTTCTCATGTCCCTACCAGCGTCATGAACTTTATGGAGGGCACTCGTTTCACTCCAGAAAAACACATGAACCAAAAATCGCCTTATAAACACTTGTTACGGCCAAAAGCAGGCGGTATTGCATTTACCATTCAGGCACTGGGCGATAAATTTAAGTCATTAAGTAACGTCACCATTGTTTACCCCAATCACACCCCAACCTTCTGGGATATGATGTGCGGACGCATTGATGACATTCTGGTTCGTGTCGATGATCTCCCGATTCCTCAACACTTCAGCCAAGGTGATTACCAAACCGACCCGGCGCTCAAAGCAGAAGTACAACAGTGGGTCACCAAGATTTGGCGAGACAAAGACAGACAAATTGACCAAATGCTGCTCAATCACGATCAAAGAAAATCTTTTGATCAACGTAAATTCGCCAATAGCTAACAGAACGATCCATATTTAAGATTGAAAGGCGAACCCAAATCTCGGTTCGCCTTTTCCTTCTACATCTCAATCACCAACATGATTCCGACCATAATCGCGATCAACCCCATCAGCTTGTAACGACTGAACGACTCACCCAACCATAAAATCCCCATGGCCACGCCAATCGGAATACTGACTTGTCTTAATGCGACAACGTAACCCACGTGCGAAACATAGTTCATGGCAATTAACACCAGACCATAGGTCAAAGACATCACAGCACCAGTAAACAACGCGGTTTTAAGTTGTGAAGAAAGTGTTATCCGCCATTGATATCGAGTATCAGAAACACAGAGAGAAAACAGTCCGACAAAAACGCTTGAAGACAAGGACAGCCAGCACATGTACACCAAAGAACGAACCCAACTCTGCGTTTCAGGCATGGCCTTCGCTAAGTTTGTCAGTACCTGCTGATCAACATAGCTATAACCAGTGGTTGCCAATGCCGCAATCACAGCAAACAACACCCCCTTACTCATTATCGATTGCATGAAGACGGCCTTGCTTTTAAAAGGTATTGCCAGGCATCCCGCAATAATCAGAGCACAGCCCAGGTATTGCCAAAATTGATAATGATCCCGATCCAACACACTCACCGCAATCGGCACTAACGCCACAGGCAAAGCTCTGGCCAGAGGATAAACGACGGATAAATCATTACTCCGATACCCCCCGCTCAAACCCAATAAATACCAAGCCTGAAAAAAACCGGTGATCACCAGCCACAATAAGTTGTGAGTCAGAATTTCCTGACTCACCTCATGATGCACAATGGCTAACGGCGCAAAGAGTATCGCTGAAAAAACACTGACCATCGTAAAAAACGACAAATAAGGAACGGATTTCTTGCCAATGAAGTTCCAGCCCGCGTGACAAAAAGCAGAAAAGATAACTAATAAAAACGGTAACCAGCTCATGAGGGTTCGGGAGTCACCTTGTTTAACATCAAGGCAATCATGCGTTCTTTGTAGGCCGACAAGCCGGGTAGGTCTAATCCGACTATTTTGCCCTGATCATCATAGTAACGAACCTTCAGAGCCTCGTTAAAATATCTGGAAGATTGGAATTTCTGTACCTGCTCTACCGTCATCGCGCCCCCCTGCAACTTCAAACTGTGCTGCGAGGCCTCGCTCAGCGCACCTTCGTAGGCCTCGTCCACCGAGCAAAGATACCGTTTCGCAGCGACATGCAATTGTATGGGCGTGGTGACTTCAGGCCCAAAAAACTGTTTTAAATAGCGCGCACCCAACACTTCATGATGAAAGTCTTCCCCAGGTGTGCCGGTCGCAATCAATTCAGCGTTCTGAGGGCCAATAAAATGGCCGACATCGTGCAGGAGTGCCGCGATCACAAGTGCATCAGAGGCGCCTTCCTGGTCGGCCAGAAAAGCACATTGCAGCATATGTTCTTTTTGAGTAATTGCTTCACCGTATTGTTCATCTCCATAGGCTTCAAACAACGCAGCGATTGCCTGATATTGCCTTTCTTTGGGTTCCAGGTTTGTGTTCATTAAGAGCTTCCTACGAAAAGAACCAGCCAGTTACGGCTGAATTCCCTTTGCCAGTTTTTCGTTAATATCCGCAACCACTTCAGGTAAGTCGGCAACGGAGTCAATCACATAATGGGCACCCGACATTGCCATCCGTTGATATGACTTTTTACGAATGACTTGCTGCTGACCTTCATTCAGTGAATCCCACTCCGGTTGAGTTAAACCGTTGGCATTGCCGCTGATGGCGACAGCCACTGTCCACATACCCGCATTTAGACCTTCTTCAATGCCGGTTTCAGTGTCATCGACTTTGACGCAAGCCTGAGCTTCGGCCACTTCCAACTTTTCCATCACCGCTTGAGACATATAGGGGTAAGGTCTGCCTTTGGACACTTCGGTTGCACACACATTTGCATCTGCCACGTACCCATATTCCCTGGCCACTTCCGCCAAGGCCTGATACATTTCAGTGCTGTAGCCGGTATTCCCGCCCAATTTAATGCCCTGCTCTCTTAATGTTTGAGCCGATACCAACCAACCAGGAATTAAAGCGCTGTTGGCTCGGATGGATTCAATTTGCATGGGTAAAAACTCATGGTACAGCGCCTGAACATCCTCTTCTGTTGACGCCCTACCCTTTGATGCCTGCCATTGTTTCTGAATAGCAGGCATCGCTAACATGCGGCGAATGTGTTCACTCTTCTCTGTGCCCATGGGTTCCCGAGCTTCGGCTTCAGAAGCCGAAACACCGTGAGACTCAAACAGCGCCTGAAAGGCTCGAATCGGCGCAACGGAGCCAAAATCAACCGTAGTGCCAGCCCAATCGCAGATAACCGCTTTGACTGAACCGGAGTAAACTCGTTTGTATTGAAATGGGTGAACTTGATGCATAGGTTTCTCTTCAAATAATCAATGAATAAGTAATCAATAAGTGAGTAATAAAAAGGCAAGTTAAGCCGTTTCTAGCTGTTTATGTTCGAGCTGTTTTTGCTCTGACGAAGGCGCATTCCAATAACAATTCTGTTCAATGGCAGAAATCAAACGCGCCATGTCCTCAGGAAATACATGACCAATATTGCCAATGCGAAAACAATCCGCGTCTGAGACTTTGCCCGGATAAATCACAAAACCGGCTTCCTTCAAACGGGTATAAAAGCGCTTAAAGTCATAGTCACTGTGGGAAGGATTAAAGAACGTAGTAATAAATGGCGACTGCGCTTCGTCTTCAAGTAAGGTTTCAAAACCTAATGCGCGCATGCCTTCCACCAGCACATAATGATTGTTTGAATATCGCTGGTGCCTGGCCGCTACTCCGCCCTCTTGGGCTAATTCACTCAACGCCTGATCGAAGGCCCGCACGGTGTGCGTCGGGGAAGTAAAACGCCATTTGCCATTGCCTTGTTCCATCCCTTGCCATTGGCCAAATAAATCCAAAGATACGGAGCGCGCCACCCCTTCACAGGCTGCAAGCTTGGTTTTATTCGCGATAATAAAACCAAAGCCCGGGACGCCCTGAATGCACTTGTTGGCGCTGCTGATCAGATAATCGATACCGAGCGAGGCAACATCTATACGAACCCCCCCAAAACTGGACATGGCATCCACAATAAACTCGCACTGATGGCGTTTCACTATGGGTGCAATGCGCTCTAGCGGGTTCAAGCGGCCTGTTGTGGTTTCACAATGCACCACAGCCACATGGGTAAATTCTTGGTGCACGGCCAGAAATGCATCCAGTTCCGGCAAATCAATCGCACCTGATTCTCCAAAGTCCCAAACGTACGAGTCTATATTTAAAACCCCCGCCATCTGACCAATGCGTTGGCCATAATGACCGTTCGCTAACACCAACAATTTTCCATCAGTCGGAATCACTGAACCAATCACCGACTCCACCGAGGCCGAACCGCTGCCCTGCATTAATACTGACGTATATTGATCAAAACATTCCGGGTGCTCTGGCAGCGCCAGATCAACCAAACGAGAGCGAATGCTTTGCACCAACGCATTATATTCATCATCCCAGGTACACCAATCTTTCATCATTGCCTGACGCACCGTCGGGCTGGTGGAAAGCGGTCCGGGGGTAAGTAACAAGTAAGGGTTATCCGATAGCTGATTCACAAGAACTCCTAAGTTCATCCTTAAAGCACAATTATCTGGTATATACCAATTTTCTGCATAGTATTGATTTCAACCCAGAGAGGTCAATAGCTACCAGTAAAGTTTCATTAAACTGCAACAAAAAGAAATTATTATCTGGTATATACCAAAGTCAATAATTGTAACCAACTATTGAAATCTCTTTATTTAGCAGGATAAAACTATGTTTGACTTAATCATTGTGGGTGGCGGTATCGCGGGTTTAGCGTTCGCCCTTAAAGGTTGTGAAGCAGGAAAAAAAGTACTCATTATTGAAAAAAATGAAGGCCCGAATGAAGCCTCCATTCGCAACTTCGGCATGGTACTTCCCTTAGGAATGCCAAAAGGATCAGCGCTTAACCGGGCAATGAAAAGCAAAGAGGTATGGAAGCATTACGCCAAGAAAGCCAAGTTCTGGGCCAATGAGTGCGGCATGCTTATGGTGGCCCACCACGACGATGAAATGGCAGCCATGGAGGAATTCCACACAGACATCAGCTTGCCGCCTTATCAAACGCGACTGCTCAATGCAGAACAAGCAAAGGTGCTCTCGCCCGGTGTAAACCCAAAAGGACTCAGAGGCGCACTCTTTAGTCAGACGGATGTACTGATCAACCCACAACAGGCATTAACCCAACTGACCCAATACCTTTATGGCTTTGAAAACAGCCAACTGCAATACAACACCCTGGTTTCACACTTTGAAAGCAACGACAAAGGCGTCAAGGTAGTAACCAACAAGGGTGTGTTTGAAGGAAGACAAGTCGTCTGCTGTCCCGGCCATCAATTTGCTTCTTTATTTGACCTTGAAGCCGATCAAGCGCCAACAGTATGTAAACTGCAGATGGTACGAACCTTAAAACAAACACAAAACTGGGCCTTTGGCCCTATGATGTCGACGGGTTTATCCATGCTCCACTACCCCGCCTTCGATCAAGTCAAAAGTTTGCAGGCAGTGAGAAACCGTGTTGAACAAGATCACCCAGAGCTGATTCAATATGGCATCCACCTGTTAGCCGCCCAGCATCAAACCGGTGAAATTACCCTCGGAGATTCCCATGAATATGGCAACACCCCCTCTCCCTTCATTAACCAGCGAATCAATCAGCTCATTTTAGAGTACGCCCAAAAAGTCATGACCTTGCCATCCTGGGAGCTAAAAGAGCAGTGGATTGGCATCTACAGCAAAGCCAAAACAGATCACGTGTATTGGGAACAACCACAAGACAATCTGTTCTTAATTACCGGTCTTGGAGGAACGGGCATGAGCACCAGTTTTGCCATTGCAGAAGAGTGGTTCAAAGAACACCAGCATTAAGTAAACCAAAAATCACCGCTGGCTTCCTGCACGAAGTTCGTAAAAATGCTATGGTTTGCACCGGCGCGGATCGAAGTTACAAACGCATCTGCGCTACTTTTTTAATTTCACAATGAAACCTTATGTCTCAACCACAGTATAAAACAATCGTCGACCATATAAAAAATCAAATCGACGTGGGCACCCTAACCGTACAAGACAAGTTGCCTTCAGAACGGCAACTCAGCGACCAGTTCGATGCATCCCGGATCACAGCACGCGAAGCATTACTGCAACTGGAAAAAGAAGGCATTATCTACCGGCTAAACCGCCGAGGCTGGTTCGTTTCACCAACGCGTTTAACGTATGACCCGACATCCCCGGCGACATTCAACGAAATCATCAAGCAACAACAAAGAACAGGAACAACCACGCCACTGAGTACAGAGCTCAGCGAAGCGCCCAGCGAAGTCGCCCAGGTCATGGGGTTATCGGAAGGTTCGCCAGTCTACCTCATTCGCCGTTTGCGTTGTGTCGATGAACGCCCCATCCTGCTTGAACACATTTATGTGGATGCCAACCTTTGCCCTGGCTTACTGAAACACGACTTCAGCCAATCACTCACAGGGATATTCAAAGAACACTATCAAAAAGGCGTCACCCGCACGGACGTGACCATGTACCCCACATCCCTCGACGCAGAAGATGCAAGCTCACTGCACGTTTCTCCCGGCAGCCCTTGTCTTGAAATTCGCCGCTGCCGATTTACAGAAGAAAATCAGGTACTGGAATACGATCTGGAGTTTTGGCGACACGACGCAGTGGAATTAAAGTTATCGTTCGAACACCAATAGCCATTCCACTCAAAACCGTACCATCAGACCGAGCCTGACCCCTTAGGCTCGGAATCTTTTCTGCCTTCTTTCTTACAATCCATCAGACGTTCAATCATTCAATCTTTTTAAACCATGCCACTAAAAAACACGCGTCCAAATTTCTGACGCAGAGCTCGGTCTCTGCTGTTAGAAAATAACTTTACACTTCTTTAATCTGGTTTATACCAGATTAACAATATTGACATAAAACTGTCTTATTTCCCTGTTAGCTTAGTCACATCTGGTACAAACCAGGACTTTATAATTACCCAGAATTTACTTTGAAGATAACCAAAAATCGATCAGGATGAAGAAACTATGAGCATGAGCACTCAACTAAAAACACTCTGTGCTGCCGCAGTGGCCAGTTCTACCCTATTGTTAGCAGGTTGCGGGAACGACACGGCCGAGCTGGGTGTATCAGATAAAAAAGTAACGGAATTGACGGTTTACACCGCCCTTGAAGCAGACCTTCTAAAAGCATACGGCGACGCCTTCAGCCAGGATCACCCGGACATTAAGATCAACTGGGTACGTGACTCAACAGGGACGATCACCGCCAAACTGCTTGCAGAAAAAGCGAACCCTCATGCCGACGTCGTTTGGGGCTTAGCCGGAACCAGCCTACTGAAAATGAAAAATGAAGGCATGCTGGAATCGTACAAACCCGAAAACGTAGAAAAACTCGATGCCAAATTCCGCGACAACAGCGAAAATCCGGCATGGGTAGGTATGGATGCTTGGGTAGGCGCCATCTGCTTCAACACCGAAGAAGCCAAAAAGCATAACCTGAGCAAGCCCACTTCTTGGGAAGATCTGACCAAGCCAGAGTACAAAGGCCACGTCATCATGCCAAACCCAAACTCATCCGGCACGGGCTTCCTGGACGTATCCAGCTGGTTACAAACGTTTGGCGAAGACAAAGGTTGGGACTACATGGACAACCTGCACACCAACATCAGCCGTTACACACACTCTGGCTCTAAACCCTGTAAGTTAGCTGCTTCCGGTGAAACCGCCATCGGTATTTCTTTCGCTTACCGTGGAGCAAAACTGATTGAAAAAGGAGCGCCGCTGGAGTTAGTCATCCCTACTGAAGGCATTGGCTGGGAAATTGAAGCGACTGCGATCCTAAACACAACCGACAACATGGACGCAGCTAAAACACTGGTTGATTGGTCTGTCACAGAAAAAGCCAACAAATTATACAACCAAGGCTATGCCGTTGTTGCTTACCCTGGCGTTGCTAAACCCGTCAAGCATTTCCCGGCAGCCGTTGCCGACAAAATGATTAACAACGACTTTGAGTGGGCCGCGAAAAACCGCGATCAGATTTTGGAAGAATGGCAAAAGCGCTACGACGGCAAGTCTGACCCAAAGAGTTAACTCGCTTTTTACTTTAAAGCTATCTGCTGAAACGTGAGGCCGGATGAACACACAGTTAGATGACAAAATGCGCGGGCAAGCTGTCATCAAATCGTCATCCGGCTGTCACACAATTAATTATCCAAGCGCCAAACACTCGTATAACACGCATACAACATTCAGGGATCTTATGACCAATACAACGACCCAAGCCAACAGCGTTGAACTTAAATCCGTCCATAAATATTACGATCAGTTTCATGCCCTGAAAGACATCAACCTGACCATTCGAGAAGGCGAATTCGTCAGCTTTTTAGGCCCTTCCGGTTGTGGCAAAACCACGCTGTTAAGAACCATTGCCGGCCTGGAAAACTGCACTGACGGCACCATCCTATTGGCGGGTGAAGAAGTCAGTCACAAACCGGCGCGCCAACGTGATTTTGGCATTGTGTTTCAATCTTACGCCCTGTTTCCTAACCTGACGGTGGCCGAAAATGTGGGTTATGCGCTTAAATCTCAGAAAAAACCCAAGCAACAGATCAAAGCACGCGTCAGCGAATTAATTGAACTGGTTGGGCTGAACGGGATGGCTGAGCGCTTCCCGGCTCAGCTGTCTGGTGGCCAACAGCAACGGGTAGCTTTAGCTCGGGCACTAGCGCCTAACCCGAAGCTGCTGTTACTCGATGAACCGCTTTCCGCTTTGGATGCCAAAGTGCGCCACAATCTTCGCGCCGAATTAAAAGCCCTGCAAAAAAAGACGGGCATCACCACCATTATGGTGACTCATGATCAAGAAGAGGCCCTGGCGATTTCGGACCGCATCGCAGTGCTGAATCACGGCGAGATTGAACAAATCGGAACACCGGATGAAATCTACACCCACCCAAGTACCGATTTTGTTGCTGAATTTGTGGGAACGATCAACCACCTGCCATTGACCAAAAACAAACCCGCAATTGTCGTTCGACCGGAGTGGATCAAGTTATTTAATTCGCCGTCAGAACAGCGCCATCAATGCATCATTCTTGCCACCGAATACCGTGGCGCCACCACGCGTTTAACACTGGAAAGCGAGGCAACCACTGAACCGCTGTTCGCAGACATCGCCACCGCCGACTGCAAATTAAACCATTTCCACACAGGCAACATCGCCTGGTTTGAATTACACCCGCTGGTTTATCAGTTACAGGAAGAAGAATCTCAATATAATGAGCAGCGCGCCACCGAACCGCTAATCAAGCAAACGCAATCCCGCAACTCAGCGGACAAATCAACGAACAAATCAACGAACAAATCAACGAACAAATCAACGAACAAAAACACCGTTTGAATCATTCCCAAACATTTCGGTAAATACACATGTCACAACAGATCTCGCCCAACCTTCAACATCAACCTGTATCCCGGTTGAACGTCTTGAATCTGGATAAAGAAAACCTGATTCGCAGAGTGTGGTTACTGACCCTGATCTCCATCCTCGCTTGTGCTTTGGTACTCCCCTTAGGCGCATTATTCATTCACAGCCTTCAGGACAGCGATAAAAACTGGGTCGGTTTTCAGAACTTTGTTAACTACCTGACCAACCCGGCACTGACCCACTCCATTGGCAACACACTGGTGTTAGGGGCCGTAGCCACCGTCATCATCATCAGTCTCGCCTTCACTTTCGCCTGGTGCATGACCCGAACACAAGTGGTGGGCAAATCCGTTTTTAAAGGCATTGCTTACATTCCGCTGTTAACCCCATCTTTGCTCTCCGCCATCAGCCTCATTTACTGGTTTGGCAATCAGGGGGTATTGAAAGAATGGTGGCCGTTCGAAAGTATTTATGGCCTTTCAGGCATCGTATTCGCCATTTCATTTTGGGCGTTCCCTCATGCACTGATCATTCTGACCACGTCATTAAAACAACAAGACGCTCGTCTGTATGAAGCCAGCGAAGTCCTGGGGGCAAACCCTTGGCGAACGTTCTTCACCGTCACCTTACCTGGCTGCAAATACGGTTTGATCTCTGCCACTGCGGTCATCTTTACGCTGGTCGTTACCGACTTCGGCATTGCTAAAGTCATCGGAGGCCAATACAACGTGTTGGCTACCGACATTTATAAGCAAGTCATAGGTCAGCAAAACTTTTCCATGGGAGCCGTGGTGAGTATTGTCCTGCTCGTTCCTGCTCTGATCACCTTCATGGTCGATCAATGGGTCCAACGTAAGCAGCAATCCATGTTTGACAGTAAATCCATCGTATTCAAACCGCAAAAAGATAAACTTCGCGACGGGTTCGGTTTTGTATACTGCAGCCTGATTTCTATGGTGATGTTAGCGGTAATTTTAATGGCTGGTTACTCGTCGCTCGTCACCTTTTGGCCATACGACCTGAGCCTGTCGCTGAACAACTACCAATTCGACATGATGGACGGTGGCGGCTGGGGCGCCTTCGCTAATTCATTAATCATGTCCGCCGGCACCATGGTCATCGGCACTGCGTTCATCTTTTTATCCGCATACGGCTGCCAAAAGATCGACGCCTGGCCAAAGTTACGTAAAGCCATTCACATGCTTTCAGTCATTCCCTCCGCCGTTCCAGGTTTGGTGCTGGGCTTGAGTTACATCTTTTTCTTCAACGCACCCAACAACCCACTGAACAGTATTTACGGTACCTTTCTGATTCTAATCATCTCATCGGTCATTCATTTCTTAACCGTTGGTCACCTGACGATGGTAACCGCATTCAAACAATTGCCGGGAGAAATTGAATCTGTCTCTGAATCATTGAAAGTCCCTTTCTATGTCACCATGGGCCGCGTGACCTTACCGATGACAGTGCCTGCCATTTTAGAAGTGGGAATCTATCTGTTCGTCAACTCAATGACCACCGTCTCAGCCGTCGTGTTTTTATATGGCGTAGATACCATGCTGGCATCAGTGGCTGTATTGAACATGGATGACGCTGGCGATACGGCACCCGCTGCCGCCATGGCGATGATGATTTTCATCAGCGCATTGGCCGTTAAGTTACTGTACAGTAGCTTCAGTTATTTACTGCTGAAGCGCACAGACAAATGGCGTCACGGGCGATAAGCCCAACGCCTAATTCCTATCGATCTCTGAGTTAAGAGAATATTCGTTGCGCCCACACGGTCAATCCTGCTGCCACACTGCCGAAGTGATCGCCATCCACCACCTCAATAGAACCCAGCTTCTGCTCAATGGCTTTACGAATGACCGGCGATTGGGCAGAACCACCCGTTACATAAATCAAATCAGGCTGGCAGCCTGCTTGAGCGACGGCGTCTTCCATCAAAGCAACCATCCGGGATAAAGGCCGGCTAATGGCTTCGGAAAAATCGGAACGGCTCACATCACAGCCCAGATTGGCCTCAATGTAGCTTAAATCCACGTAACTTTGATCGAGACTCGATAAAGCAATTTTACACTGCTCCGAACTGCGAACCACATGGTGGTTTTGTTTCTCATCTCTTAAATCGATGAAGCGCTGAATCAGATGAGGTTGACTGGCATCCAGTAACAATTGCTCCAGCTGGAAGCCGGTTTGCTGACTGTTGAAGCTGGATTGCGCCCCCACGTTATTGGTGGTCACCGCATTCCAAAATGGTTGCGTCGGCACTGGCAGACCACTTTTCATGATGGACTGCATACCGAACAGCGGCATTAAACACTTGCCCGCCAGTTGGATGTCCAAATCATTACCGCCCACTCGTTCACCGCTGTGACCCAGAAAATCGGCCTTTCGATCCACATTGTTTCGGTGGCTTGGCCCCATTCGAACCATGGCGCAATCGGTGGTACCACCACCCACATCCACCACCAACACGGTTTTATCTTCGGTTAAACGGGTCTCAAAATTCAAACCTGCCGCGATCGGCTCAAACAGAAACTCCACCGATTGAAACCCAGCACGCTTGGCCGACACGGTTAGAATATCAATGGCTTGCTGATTACTCTTCTCGGCATCAATACCCTGAAAGTTCACAGGCCGTCCAATCACAGTATGGTTAATATTCTCGCCCAGGCTTTTCTCAGCACGCTGCTTGATGGACTGCATCATGGCCGTGACGATGTCTTCAAAGAAGTTAATGGACTCGGCTCTTAATCCACTTGAACCCAAAAAGGATTTCGGCGATTTTACAAAATAACCTTCTTCCGGCAACGAAAAGTACTGTTCAAACGCCGCATGACCAAAAAACAAACTCTGTTCGTCCTGCTCAATGCCCTCTTCCAGTCGAACCCGGCGTGCTTGCGCCAACGGCCCACTGCGCAACCCGATGTACTCTTCTTTCAAGGATGGGTTGGTAATCTGCAAGCCCACTGACTCACAAATCAACTCTCGCTCCAAAGCATACAAGGTAGACGGCACAAACGCCTTGCCGTTTTCTAACGGCAACAAGGTCACTGTTTCCGCATTATTCTCTGAAGGCTCAACCACCCCCATCGCACAATTGGACGTACCAAAATCAAAACCTGTAATCATGCAAAAAACCTGCGCCGCTCATGTTGGAAAGTTAACTACCAACAGAAAATCAAAAGGGCGCGAAAGGTAGCATATTGGGGAGGTTGAGGCCAGAACGAGCGGCGTAAACTTCTTATTTACAGCCTTCTAATTTGTTATAACAGACCAAAACAATCAAAAATAAGCCACCAAGTCCTTTTTAAGTAAACGTGAAATTGATCGCACTTTATTCATCCCACTCAAAAATTAATTTGACCTAAGAAAGTTATCGCGATAACTTTTATCACAACAAGACCTAAAGCGGGTCTTTTTATTTACCTAGTTAGTTATTGCAATAACTTTTATTGCAAATACAATCAACCATGGAGAATTCATTATGAACGCGATTTACACAGCACAAGCAACTTCAACCGGTGGACGTGACGGACGTTCTGTTTCCAGCGATGAAAAGCTCAATGTGAAGTTAAGTACGCCTAAAGAGCTAGGCGGCACTGGCGGGGAAGGCACGAACCCGGAGCAACTTTTCGCAGCAGGCTATTCCGCTTGTTTCATCGGGGCGATGAAATTCGTGGCCATGCAAGAAAAATTGAAACTGCCGGAAGATATTTCAGTCACAGCGGGGATCGGAATTGGAGAAAACACCCAAGGCGTTGGTTTTGCAATCAGTGCAAGCCTGGTCGTCCATGTTCCTGGTCTTGCAAGAAATACCCTTGAAGCCCTGATTGAGAAAGCCCACCAGGTTTGCCCATATTCAAATGCAACGCGGGGCAACATTGAAGTCACAACTCAAATTGGCTAATTGCAGCTTAATTTCGGAATGAACGGTAAGCGTCACTTACTTGAAACGTTTTTATGAGGTCAAAGATGAAATATTTAAAGGCAAAAACCATCAGTTCGGCACTATTAGCATTCTCCATGAACACCGCCATAGCAGCGGGTTCATCAGGTACGGAACCCTTGACGCAATCCTTTCTGAATGCATTAGAGCAAGGAGGCGGTACACCCATGGAGCAACTGACACCAAATAACGCTCGACAGGTGTTAGTCAATGCTCAACAAGGGCATCCCCTTCTTCCTGCTGATGTATCCAAAACAACAATTAAGATAGAAGATCAGTCACTGGCGTTGGTGGTTGTTAAACCCAAAAATGCAAGTGGCGCCTTACCTGCCTTCATGTATTTCCATGGCGGGGGCTGGGTGATTGGAGATTTTGAAACGCACGAGCGTTTAATCAGAGATCTTGTCATCCGCTCTGGCGCAGCAGCTGTCTACGTTGATTACTCACGATCACCGGAGGCCAAATACCCTACCGCCATTAACCAAGCTTACGCTGCTACAAAATGGGTGGCTGAAAATGGCAAAACAATGGGCATTGATGGCAATCGTTTAGCGGTCGCAGGTAACAGCGCAGGAGGAAACATCGCAACGGTTGTGAGTTTAATGGCCAAGGAAAAAGGCACACCCAACCTTCAGATGCAGTTGTTATTATGGCCTGTGACGGATGCCAGTTTTGATAACACCTCTTATCAGGCCTATGGCGCCGGGCACTTTCTGACAACGGGCATGATGAAGTGGTTTTGGGATAGCTACACTACGGACCAACACCAAAGAAATGAAATATACGCCTCGCCGCTGAGAGCAACTACAGAACAACTGAAAGGTTTACCACCAACGCTGATTCAGACTGCTGAAAAAGACGTACTTCGCGACGAAGCGGAGTACTACGGCCGTAAATTATCAGCGGCAGGTGTACCAACCACCGTCACACGCTACAATGGAATGATTCATGATTTCGGGCTGTTAAACCCACTGAGTGACGTGAATGCAGTACAAAATGCACTTGATCAGGCGGCTCTGGCTTTGAACAAGCATTTATTTTAAAGCATTGTTAACAGAGATTAAAAAATCAGATACCCACGCAGGACCGGTGGGTATCTGATTTATGGATATCAGCACTGACATTAAAAACAGAGACGGTTAATCTTCAGCGCGGCTCAGAAAATACATATCAACTACCGCATTGAAAGCATTGTCTAAAAGCTCAACAGACAAAGCCCCTTCTTTCTTCAAACGTTCAAGCGGATAAGTCTTTAACTCAAAACCTTCCTGTGTTTTAAAATCGTCAGGGAAGTGTATTGAAACCATTTCTCCTTCTGCACGGGTAAATTCCACTTCAAGTTCCGCTGAAGTGGCATCCTCCGGCCCGCCAGTGGTTTTAAAACCATAACGAACGATCTTTAAATCCAACGAAGACTTAGCTTCCTGAGCCTGCTTGAAATCTACCTGATAAGCACCATCGGAAGCTTTCATTATTGCATTTTTTAAGGTGAACTCAATATTAAAGCCTTCTGACACAGCGGCTTTGCCCTGAAACTTGATTCAGTTGGGTTCAGAAAAAGACACCGCGAATTCAGGAATCAAGCATTGCTTTTAGCAGGTGCGTATTTTTTAGCACAATTTTGTTCCAATAGAGTTCAATTAATCTACCAAGGTTATTTTTGATCCATTGACTCATTCAAACAACATATAGTTTTAAAACACAAACAGACCTAACCTGTTAATCCAGAAACAACCAACTTTCATATTCATTGTGTTCATCTTGAATCCAGCGTTCGAACTTCCACTGAAGATCATCCAAAGAATAGCTAAACTCCATATAAGATCCTTGCAAATAGTTCCTTTCAACTTGCTGACCATTAAAGTATATGAACACATCAGCTTTTAGAGATAACAAGCCTCTCTCGAAAAAAACCATTAAATTAGATCTTAATGAAACATCTAATATTCCTAACTCAGATTTCCTATTAAAGACGTAACCTCTTAAATAACAAGGATCTTCGACGGGATCAAGATCAAAATCTAAGTCCATCTTTATCACTTCAGATAAATTTTTAACTAAGATTTTGAATAAGGCCTGATATTCATTCCTTTCGCAAAAATCACCACTTTTTACTTTTTCAAGTATAAACTCAATACTTTTCAATAATCTAAAACCTCAAAAATAAAAAGCACTCCATCCCTGAAATGCCTTTTTATCGTTAAAGTTAAACAGCGACCGATAACCTACCTAAACCCCTTGGCCCGATACACTTCTTCCCCAGCCAACAGCGTTTGGAGAATCTGGGTTTGACTGATCTCATACGGGTCAATTTCGAATAGGTTTTGATCCAGTACGACCAAATCCGCTTCTTTGCCTTCTTCCAGAGTGCCTACCCGATTTTCCTGTCGCATCACGTAGGCACCGTTGATGGTGTAAGAGGCTATGGCTTGTTCCAAGGTCAGTTCTTGGGGTGCTCGGGTGACTGCATTTTGCAAACCAATGAAGGGGTTATACGGGCTGACGCTCCAGTCACTGGAAAGCGTCACTCTTGCGCCGGCTTGTTGCAGGCTTTTAATCGGAACCAAATCATGAGCTTTTTCTTTACCAATGTATTCGGCCACTTCGCCCCAGTGAGACGGGTCGGTAAAGTCCCCCGCGACTTGGCAATCCGCCGTCACATTCAGCTCAGCAAAGCGTTTGTAGTCCGCCGGGTCAACCACTTCAACATGCGTTAAACGGTGCCGGCTTTGGCCACCGGCGGATTCTTCTACGGCGTTTAAGGCTTCATGAATGCCACGCTCACCAATGGCGTGAATGTGAAAATCAAAACCCACGGCATCCAGTTCCGCAATGTAGCGGCTTAAACGGTTCTGAGTGAAATAGTTAATGCCCCGATTGCCATGACTTTCTTCCGGCACACCCAACATGTCGAATTCATAAGGGTCGTGCATCGAGGCGGTGGTATTAATTAAAATGCCATCGCTGTAGAGTTTGATTTGGTTAATACGCAGTAAACTTTCCGGGTCATTTTGGTAGAGGGATTTCAACGTGGCAAGTTGATCAACATCGGTTTCTTCCGGGTAAGCCCACAACCCTAATACGACTCGTGCGGTTAATTTATCTTCCTGAGCTAAACGCTGCCAGGTTTTATGCTCTCCCCTCTTCCAGTAAGTTCTGGCATCCGCAATGGAGGTAATGCCGTGTTTGGCCAATTCAGGTAAAACAAAGTCGGTCAGTCCGTAGTAGTCCTTCTCATTTTTTGCAGGCGTTGGCGTCATCGCCAGCTCCATAGCGATGTTGCCTGCATTATCAATCAGGATGCCCATCAGCTGGTTGTCTTCGTCTTTCATGATGACGCCGCCTACCGGATTAGGCGTATTAACATTCATTCCAGCCAGTTCCAGCGCTTTGGAATTGACCCACATGGAGTGAGAGGTTTGCTCCATGATAATGACAGGTCGATCCGATACGGCATCGTCCAATATTGCCAGCGGGTTTCGCTTGGCTTCCAGCAGGGTATTAATGTCGTGACCATAGCCAATCAGCCATTCAGAATTCGGGTTGCGACGAGCCGCATTCTTAATCACAGAGATGTATTTTTCTGCGTTGGTTTCTTCCGTATCCAAGGTAAAATGAGTGTTATCCGAGCCGGATTCCAGCGGGTGAATGTGAACATCATGAAACCCAAGCATGACCATTTTACCTTTCAGGTTGATCACCTTTTTGATATTCACCTTGTCAATATTCGCCACGTAAGAGTGTGCGCTATCCGTGTCGCCCACGTATTCGATGATGCCATCTTTAATCACCAAAGCTTCTGCCCAGGGCTGTTTCGGGTTCACCGTATAAATGTTGCCATTGGTGTAAAGAGTATATTGCGAACTTGACGCTGAAGGAGTAAAAGAGCCTGCTTCATTTGCATCCGTTTGTTGGCAACCGGATACGCCAACCAACGCAAACGCCATAGCCACTGCACTTAAAGAGAGTTTGCTCTTAGCCACACCATTAGTTGTTTTGTTATTCACCATTCTGTCATTAGTACGCATTTTTTGATCTCCAGTTTGAATCTTCAACCACAGCGTACCGGCGTCTAGGTAACAGCAAGGTAACGGCTAAAAACGATTCAACATTTGAACCTGATGGCCACTTTATAGTCGTACTGCGTTGGTGATACTTGAAACGGCCAGCCCTGCTCTTTGCAAATGGTTTCCACCAAAAATACACCGACCCCATAACCGTAATCTTTATTATTCTCCTGAGTGGAATTCTTTCTGGCGGCCTGTTCGTTTACAAAGCTGTTATTAATTTCAACGTGTTCATTCGAATACAGAATAGCAACGCTGCCTTGGTCTGAAGTGTATTGAAACGAGTTTCGGATTAAATTACGCAGAACCATCTCAGCGAGCTGATTCGGAACAACAAGACACTTATTTTGCTCGCCATGAATGGATATGGAGACTTTCTTTCCCGTGAGTAAGTACTGATTATCACTCACCTGTTTAGTAATGAGTTGCTGTAGGTCGATGGACTCTTCGGCAATCGCTTGGGACTTATCGCCCCATAACCATAAAAGAGAATCCGCCGTGGAAATCATCGTTTGGTTAGCACGTTCAATCTTTTTCAGCTTTTGGCGATCCGGTTCTGAAAACAGGGATACAGAGCGATTCAGCAAACTGAGTGCCATTTTAGAAATCGCCAGTGGCGTTCGTAACTCATGGCTGAGTGCCTTTAAGAATTGTTTTTCCCGTTGCGTTGACTGATGAATACTTAACACAGCTTCCGAGAGCGCATGGGCCACTTCGGTTAACTCTTTAAATTTTAGCGTGGACTCTGGCAACTTAATGGCACGATGGACATCCACATCATGTTTGGATAAATCTTTCGCCCAAGAAGCAAGTTCAAGGATCGGCTGAGTTATTTTGCTGCCAAGCATGTTCACTAAAGCGAATATCACCAGTAAAGAAACCAGTGCCAACAGCATCAACAAATCTGAGATTTCCAAACTGACCTGATAATCATCCTGTGCTTCATCGTAGGTATGCATCAGGTATCCTACCTCTTTTGAACTTTCATTCAGCGCAAACGGCATCAAATACAGCGTTTGGTTTTGAATGTAATGAACCAGCATATCCCCCAAGGCAACATTCTTAAAATCAACCAATTCCTTGTACTTCTCAGGCACGTTTGATGGAGTAAAAAACAATCTATCTTCATAGCCGGTCAACACGCGTTCAGGCGTGGGACTCTGAGCAAGTGCATCCGAATCCAGACTCATATAATAATGAACTGTGTCATCGACGCCCCATTGGTACACGGTATAAATTGAAAAAGAGTACCCGACCATCAGGCAGAAAGAGATAAGCATCACCTGACGACCCATGTATTGGGTTATACCAAAGCTGCTATTCATGAGGCGTCTTCCTGTCAGTGCTGTCTAATAAAACCACCCCAACGCCTCGTCGGGTTTGAATCTTTGGGCTTTCTGAATCATCGTTTAACGCCTGGCGTAAACGATAAATCACCATCTTGAGTGCATTACTTGAAGGCTCCTCGTCTGGCCACAAAAAACCTTCCAGTTTAGAACGGCTCACCACATTCGGGCTGTTTCTCATCAGGTGCTCTAATAATGTAAATTCCAAAGGAGCAAGCACCACAGGGTGGTTGTTTTTAAAAACGGTTTGAGCCTGAGCATCCAAAGTAATATCGGCCACTTGAAGTTTTGAAGCTGAGTTTTGAAAACGCCGGGATAGCGCATAAATGCGAGCTAACAGCTCTTCTAATTCAAAAGGTTTAACCAGATAATCATCTGCGCCGTGTTCGAAACCGGCCAACTTATCATTGAGCGTGGTTCTGGCGGTGAGCATCAAGCATGGCGTAGTCATTCCCTCGGCTCGCATTTGAGCACAAAAACTCAAACCATCCATTTTAGGCATAGTTACGTCGGTGATGATGACATCGTATTGGCCAGAAGTTTGTGTTGAGTTGTGATCTCTGACCAAGCTCAGCGCCATTTCGCCGTGATAGGCCACATCCACCTCTAAGCCTTCCGATTCTAAAAACTCAATGATCAACTCGGCAAGATCAAGATCATCTTCAACCAGCAACACCAACATAATTCACCCAATAAAATACAAAACAACAGAGGTTACTAAAATAAAGGTAACAGGAAGGTAACGGGTGAATTATAGATAAGAAGAGATAAACAAGCGTTTATAGTTAAAGACCAGTATGATCCTATAACATTTGCTTCAAGGCAGTCGTTTTGGGTCTTGCCTGTTATCGAACAAGGCATGAACAATAATTTGTTTTTCATGAACTTCATAAAAAACAGTAAATGGAAATCGTCGAAGCAGGGCCGCTCGTAATGTTTTATGTTTAACAGGATAGATAGTAGGGTTTTCGCAAATTAAAAATACAGTCTGTTCTACCGATGCCAGAAACTCCAGGCCCAGCCCTTTAAGCTGCCGTTCATACCATGCCGTTGTCATATCCATATCAGCAATGGCTTGCTCGGTATAAACGAGGTTCACTTATATTTATTCCGCAGAGCTTCGTGAACATCTGTCAGAGGTGTAGTTTTTACCTCTCCTGCTTCGTACAACGCAAGGCGCTTATCAAGCTCTTTTTTTTGCCACTCAGGCAGAGGAATTTCTGAGTTAGATTTTGCTATGTCGTCCCAAACATCTTCAATAAGCATAAGCCTATCTGCTACTGTCAATTTATTAATTTCTCTTTTGAGTTCATCTGCTCTCATTTGAAATTCCTATTTCCTGCTTGGAAAATTCATTGTAACAAACAATACACCGTGCCTAAATTTTATGTATATCAGAGTAACAAATAACTCTCCATTAAGCTGAAAAAATTATTTCAAATTGATCGCAGAATATTAAGAAAGGCCGGGGCTAGATGTTCGCCCCAAAAGAATTTGAGGCGAAGAAGAATTGAATCGAGAATTATCGACTCATTCCTTAAAAACTCTTGGTTAGCTGCACAGCCAAACCATAAGCACTGACTTCATAAGTACCTTTCAGGTTTGAAGCGCCTATTTGAGTACCATCCACGCGGTATTCGTGCTCATCAACGTCGATGTCATCAATGATCAAATAACCAAACGCGCCGTCGATGACCCAATCGCCTTCCATCTTGTACTGGGCACCTACCGTTAGCCAATTACGGTCAGTCGCAGGAACACGCGCCGTACGGTATTCTTTTTGAATTGGCGACTCGTCAAACGCGTAACCTGCTTTAAGCATGAAGTTCTGAGTAAACGCATATGAAACACCCGCAGACACCGCCCAGGTATTTGTCCACTTTTCAGGGACGTGACCAATCATGCCTTCTTTGCCGTATTTAAGACTTGCTGACGCTGAAATCAAACCGCCATCTTCACGGCTGAAAATGTCCAGGTTTTCAAACTGAGACCAACGCGTCCAGGTTGCACCGGCATACACAGTCCATTGGTCATTAATCAAGTGCTTCAAGCTGATCGTTGCACTTTCAGGCAAAGTAAGCGGTACTTTCGCTTTCTCTTCCAATGTTGCGGCTTGCCCCGGTACATTCGTTAACGTCGCCTCACCTTCCAGCTCAATGTCTATTTTAGAACGGTAGTTCAAGCCGACTGTTGTTGAGTTGGTTGGTTGATATAAAATACCAAAGTTCCAGCCAATGGCTTCATCGTCGCCTTCAACATCGAAGTGTCCTTCTTTTAAAAGAGCAGGAGGTAAACCAGTCCCCGAATAATCCTGAAACTTGGTTAATGTTCCTTCGGCATGAACGAAGTCAATGCCTAAACCCACAGACCAAACGTCATTGAACTTATAGGCAACAGTAGGTTGAATAGCAATGGCTTTCAATTCAGTTTCGTCTGCCATAAAGCGACCCACAAACTCAGAATCGTAATCGCCTGCAACCCCAAACGGTGCAAAAATACCAATACCCGCAGACCAGTTTTCATTGATTGGCATGGTTGCGTATAAGTTAGGGATGATGGCAGGGTCCACAAATTCGCCACCATTAGTACCATCCACTGGTCGGCCAATCGTATCAACAGCAGTACCTTCAAAATCCGTTGAGACTTCGATATAAGCTGCACCGAAAGACACTTGAGGTTTGTCAAGCTGGCTGATACCGGCCGGGTTAAAGAAAAGAACGGTGGCGTTTTCCGGGTTAGCGGCAGCACCTGCGTTGGCAGTGCCCATAGCGGACGCGCTTTGCTCATTAAGTGCATAACCGGCAGCAAAAGACAGCGATGGAACACACGCTAATGAAATTGCACTGGCTAGTTTTGTAATCCTTTTTTCTCTGTGATTCATACCACAAACTACCTTACTTCTTATAATGTGGAGTGATGCTCAGGCGAGAAGTGTATAAATTTCAAACACTTCAAGAGATTAGATTTATTTTTAGAGACTTCGCTGAACGTGCGAACGCGATTATACGATGTAAAGATAGAAATACGAGAAAATTGTGACGGATTTCACCAAATTACTGTCTGATTTCATCAAAAAGCTAACTAACTGAGTAAAATTTCCGGACAGTCCTTAACAAGTGCCAAATCAAAAATCATCAAATTTCCTTCAGATAAAACGTATTTAATCCTCCTGTTTCTCTTTCAAAAGACACTTAAACCAATGAACTGTCGTCAATCGACAGTAATCTATCTTGTTTTTGCTTGAATAACGCCCACTCATAAAATACATTTATATATGTAACATCAATTAATGACACATAAATAAATGAACCATCACGTTTAAATTGAGGTAACGATTATGAGTAAGGTTGAGTTCAAAAATAAAGTGGCTCCTCTTCGCCGGAATCTAAAATTCAAGCTTGCAAAAGAAGATGCAGATAGCTGGAATCCGGCTGGAATACACTTCACGCAATTTATGAATACGCTGTCCATTTTCTTTCCAGCGGGCGAAAAGTTTTTCATTGACAGTGTCCATAACTATCGAGACAAAATCTCCGACCCACAACTGACAAAAGACGTTAAGTCATTCATTGCTCAAGAAGCACTGCACACCAGAGAACATCTTGCGTATAACCAAGCACTCATAGAAGCAGGCTTTCCCGTTGACCGCTATATGAGCCAGGTCGAAGCCTTGCTCAAGTTTGCTCAGAAAGTCACCCCAAAATCAGTTCAATTAGCCGTTACCATTTCACTGGAACACCTGACAGCCAGCTTGGGTCATGTGTTGCTAGTCGAGCCAAAAATCATGGAAGGTTCAGAAAAAGGGTTTATGAATATCTGGCTATGGCACGCCATGGAAGAAATCGAGCATAAAGGTGTCGCCTATGACGTCTGGAACGATGTCATGGCATCCAACCCTCTGCGCTACCCCATTCGCGTTGGTATTAATATCCTCACCCACACTGTTTTCTGGTCTTTGGTCATTCCTTTTCATCTTGGTTTAGTCAATAAATCCGGTAAGTTGTTTGAGATCAAGGGATGGAGTAAATGCATGAACTACCTGTGGGGCGTGCCCGGCGCTCTAAGAAAAATATCCATCGAAATGCTCGACTATTTCCGGCCGGGCTTCCATCCATGGCAACAAGACAACCGAGCACTTTTAGATAATCTCGACCAGTTTGCTGAAGACGTTACCAAAGAGTACCAGCAAGCTACGGCTTGATCGTCAGCCGAACACACTTAGACATCAGTTCAAACCGGGCTGGGAAATAAACGAACCACTACAGGTAGTTTTATGACAGTACAAACGCCACACCGAGATTCCCCCATATGTAAAGAAGTTATCATTGCTGGTGCCGGATTCGGAGGCCTGTGCATGGCAATACAACTCAAAGAACAAGGGAAGAATAACTTCTTCATTCTTGAAAAAAGTCACGATGTCGGAGGGACTTGGCGTGATAACTCTTACCCTGGATGCGCTTGCGATGTTCAATCACACATGTATTCGTTTTCGTTTTCCCCCAACAATCATTGGTCAAAAAGGTACGCTCCATGGCATGAAATTCAACAATACCTCCTGGAGACCACAGCCAAATACGACATACGAAAACACTGTCAATTCCACCAGGAGGTGGTCTCTGCTGTATTCAACGAAAACATTGGTGAGTGGGTAATCAAGACACACACAGGCATAATCTACCACTGTAAACACTTTATATTAGCCTCTGGGCCTCTGCATGTACCGGAGATTCCAAACATCAAAGGTCTGAAAAACTTCCAAGGAAAGGTGTTTCACTCTGCCCAATGGGATCATGATTATGATCTCACGGGTAAAAATGTCGCCTCAATTGGCACCGGAGGCAGTGCCATTCAATATTGCCCTGAAATTGCGCCGAAAGTGAATCAGCTGGATGTCTTTCAGCGAACGCCTGCTTGGGTACTTCCTCGTGACGACAGAAAGTACTGGCGCGTCGAAAAAACAGCGTTCAAGCACATTCCCGGTTGGCGTAAACTCCATCGATATCGTTTGTACTGGACGAATGAAGCCAGAGTCTGGCCAATTTTCAATCCATCACTGGCTAAATCATTGAGCATGCTTGCGAAAGGGTTGATTCGATTCCAGGTCAAAGACAAAGTCACTGCCAGCCGACTCACACCGAATTACACCATTGGCTGCAAGCGTATTTTAATTTCGAACAAGTATTACCCGATGTTTAATCGTAAAAACGTTGAACTGGTGACGGAAGGTATTAAAGAGATTAAAGAAAACAGCATAATCACTGCCGATGGCAAAGAGCGCGCTGTTGACTGCATAATCCTCGGGACGGGCTTTGTGGTTGACCCAAGAATCTATATGCGCGATTTTGAGCTCAAAGGCCTTGAAGGCAGAGACTTACGAACAGATTGGAAAGACTGCGCAGAAGCCTATTACGGCACCTCAGTTGCCGGCTACCCAAACTTATGGATGCTCATTGGCCCCAATTCCGGGCTTGGACACAACTCCATCATCTTCATGATTGAAGCCCAGGTGAAATACATTCTTAACTGCATGAAAGCAATTGAACATCGACAGTCGGATTATATGACGGTCAAAGAAGATGCACAGTTGCAATTCAATACCCACCTACAGAAATTAATGAAGCAGACGGTCTGGTCGACGGGCTGTAAAAGCTGGTATCAACAAGAAGATGGTCGAAACATCGCCGTTTGGCCAAAATCCACATGGAAGTTCTGGCTAGAAACTTTAAACATCAAAGTGTCAGACTATGTATTCACTCAGTTAGGCCAATCACAAGAGCAGCGTAAAGACCAACACCGTAACCGAGTTTCAGAAACTAAATCAAAGATGAAAAGAAATAAAGAAAACACAGAAGTAGCGACGGAACTGACTTAAAAAATATACGTTTAAACAGTGAAACCGAGTAATACCAACCATTTGCCTGTCTTTTGACGGGCTTTTTTCATTTTGAGAGGAAAATTTATGACAATAAAAAAAGGGGCTCCAACAAGCCCCTTTTTAGACTACTAGCGTGTAGATGTAGTAATAGTCGTTTCTTCCGAATCTGATGCAGCGGCTACAGAAGCGCCTACAGCAACAGCAGCACCACCTACTGCAGCAGCGCCTGCGCCTGCAGCACCTGCAGCAGCACCTGCGCCACCACCAACGCCTGCGCCCGCACCAGCGCCTGCTCCAGCACCGCCGCCTGCACCACCACCGGCACCTGCGCCAGCGCCTTCAGCGGAAAATGCAGCAGAAGACAATGCCAGCATTGCTACTGCAATCGAAGCAACTAATTTTTTCATGGTCATTCCTTATTATATCTAATTAATATTGGCCAATATTAAGAACACTCCGTGCCTTAATATGCATATAACAGCACAAATTCGTAGTATTTTCCAACCTGGAACAAAATTATTTTTGAATATGCCAATCAGTGGGTATCGAAAGAAAAGAAAAATATAAAAAAACAGATAAATCAAAATATTAACAATGGCAAAGTGCGCCCCTTAAGGCCATCATTTTCATGATTGACGCTGAAGTGAATAACACTCTTAATTATCTGTAAAGATCAGTAGTCATCTGGAAAGATCAACACGAGAAGGCGGGGGTAAAAAGAACAACATCAAAATAATTAAGGAACCTCCGAGTAAGTCCCTCTCTGCTCAGGCCTATAAGAGAAATGTCTATTTGAGGCGCGGTTTTGAAGGCATAACGGGTTACGTCAAAAAGCCGCAACAAAAAAGAGGCATTTCTCTTAAGGCCCCGAAGGGCGGGGCTTTAAAAACGTTATAACTGTGTTGAACTTCTTGAAAAGGTCTAGACATTCTCTACGAAGCTCGCCTTGTTCTAACGTTTTTCTAGCGCCCGCTGAACTAGAGCGGACTTGTTCAGAGGTTCCTTAAGCATTGACTATCGGAATCTAAAAAGTAAAGAAAGTCTAAACAGACAAACAAAGGGGTTTTTGGAAACCCCTTTTTTGGTTTACTAGCGTGTAGATGTAGTAATAGTCGTTTCTTCCGAATCTGATGCTGCAGCTACTGAAGCGCCTACAGCAACAGCAGCACCACCTACAGCAGCAGCGCCTGCACCAGCAGCACCTGCAGCAGCACCTGCGCCACCACCTACACCTGCTCCAGCACCTGCTCCAGCACCTGCTCCACCTCCACCGCCTCCAGCGGCCGCCTCTTCTTCAGCAAAAGACATTGGTGAAAAAGTCAGCATTGCTACAGCAATTGAAGCAACTAATTTTTTCATAATCATTCCTTATTTTATTAAATTAATATTGGCCAATATCAAGGACACTCCGTCCCTTAATACATTCATAACAGCACAAGATTTTGATATTTTCCAACCAGAATTAAAAATAATTATTAAAGTGCTGACCAATTAGCAATTTCAGGCCACCTAAAGTTTAAAATATCTTATAAATCAATAGACTAAACAGTTCAATACAACTCATTTCAGGCAACAAATACGACTTACATCTTTTAATCTTCGTAACGGATAACCACATCCTCTGAGTCTGGTTGCGCCTGACACGTCAACACATACCCCTGATTCAGTTCGTCATCATCCAGCGCCATGTTCTCCTTCATGCGAACACGCCCTTTCACGACCTTCGCTTTGCATGTGCCACACGCCCCAAACTGGCAGGCGTGAGGTAAATCCTCTTTAAGTTCCAATGCTTGATTCAATATAAATTCATACTCTGGATTCCAATTGAAATTTAACGTCTGATCGCCATGAATCACGCTCACTTTTAACGCCTTCTGAACATTGTTCTGGCTCAGTTGCGATCCATTCTCCGTGAAATTTTCATCTTCCCCTCCTGCTTGCTGAACGTCTTTTTCAAGCCTAGCTTCAGGAACAAAAAACAACTCCCGATGAACCTTCGATTTGCTGACCCTGTTCACCGCCAACACCTCTTGCACTCGTTCTGTCATTGTTTGAGGGCCACATAAATACCAGCCCTCCGCCTGATTTAAGTCCGGTAACACATCCACCTTGGCTTTACGCTTATTTAACAGGTCTGCGGTCAACTCAATATCCAGATTACCTTTGAGAGATAATGCGATGGTATGGTGAATCATATTTTCATCATCACCCTCCTCAGTAAAAAAAGGCATCAGAAAAAAACGCGCTTTGTACTGCTCCTGAAGTCGCAGTAGCTGCCGCCGAAACATCATGGTCTGTTTCGAGCGGTTGGCGTAAAAAAGAACGAACTGGTTGTTTGTGTTTTGGCTGAGCAACGTTTGAATCATCGACATAATCGGGGTGATACCACTGCCTCCGGCCACGCCCACATAACAGGCGGTATGAGGATTAGCCTGCTTAGGAACGAGCTGAAAACGCCCTGAGGGAGTTAACACTTCAAGTTCATCATTCACTGCTAGCTTATCCACGGCAAAATTCGAAAAGCACCCAGAGTCAATCTTCCTTATGGCCACGCTGAGTTTGTCTTCTGATGGCGAACTGCAAATTGAATAACACCTGGAAATAAGGCTGCCTTCAATCCGCTGTCTTAACGTTAAATACTGGCCCGGTATAAACTGATAGGCGGTTTTTAAGTGCTCAGGCACTTCAAACGTTAACATCACACTGTCCGCTGTTAAGGGGTCAACATCGGACAATCTGAGTCTATGGAATTGATCCGTATTTGATTGCGTTTTCAACATAGTTATTACTCTCGTTATTTCTCTGAAACAATTCAGCCAGGCATAATTAAAAACTGGCAACGCGCGCTTCCAGCTCATCAATTAGCGTCAAAAATTCTCGGTTATCATGCTGCCAAGGGTGAAAACCCGGTTTGAAATAATCCAGCCAGGCCGGTATGGCCAATCTTAAAAGCCCCGGTTTCAGCCACTGAAATTGAAAAGAACGCCAAATTCCCCGAACATTGGTGTGCTCCCCATCCGTTTTTAAAAGATTGAAGTAGTAGAAGTACACCAAAGAAAAGAACAGCCCGGTAGCCAACACAAGTGCGGAAGTACGCAATAAATACGCACCCAGCGATTTGTTCATAACCTCTTGAAATACATCAAACGCAACGGCTTTATGTTCTGTCTCCTCCAAAGCATGCCACTGCCATAAAGCCGTGAAGTTTGGGTCTGCACCTTCAAAAAAATCCGGGTTCTTTAGCAATACATCAGCCAAAATGGCGGTCAAATGCTCCAACGCTATGGTGACAGCCAACTGAAATTCATTCGAGCTCGTGCGTTTAATCGTATTAAGTAGCCGGGTTACCTGGGCTTCCATGCGGTCTACCGCAAAACCGGACTCGACCATCGCTTTGTTGTATTCCTCATGCTCTCGACCGTGCATCGCCTCCTGGCCGATAAATGCCTTCACTGCCTTTTGTAACTGCAGGTCGGTGATTTCATTTCGGAAATTACGAACACTCTGAATAAAGAATCGCTCTCCTTCCGGAAAGAACAACGACATGGTGTTCATAAATTGAGAACCATGCATACCTGCTTTTTTATGCCAGCTACGAACCCTATCAACGGGCAATTTAAACCTTAAGTTTCTTTGAATTGGCGTCACTTGATTGTTCATTTCTGCCTCCGGTATATCAAGCCAATATAAAAACATTATTTTATGTACCATCAATTGATGTTTCATTAAGCAATGTATTATAGTAAACCTATGTTTGGCAAGTCATACGCCATCAAACATTCAAACAAACGAATGAAATATCTAAGAATTAATAACAACAAGGAGTGGATCTAATGACTCAATCAAACGAGCAAACGCATCAAGGCATCCCCCATACAACAGGAAGCAAAGCACATCAGGAATTAATCATGTTGACGAAAGTGTCCTTGCCTGAATGGATCAGGTCTATGAAAGAAAGCGATGTCGCTAAGCTCACTGCATTTATATCGGAGAGCGTCAACAAAGATGACGAAGGGTATGAAAAACTGTTTGAATCCCTGGCGATGATGATGAAGTACGTTCCCAACTTCATTCTTCACTCTATGATTCCCAAATATATAGAACCCAACATTGCGGCGAAAATCACGAATAAACTGACTACCAAACAAGTAATTGGAGTCGCATCCGGCCTGAGTGTTGAATATATCTCAGCCACAGCCGTTCATATGAATAATCAACTGGCACTGAGTGTTTTACTTGGATTAAAGAAAAAACTGGCACATCAGGTACTTGAACACACGGTCAGAACATCTCCCGCTGCTGCTTATGCCATTTTGCTTCACGCGCCCAAGCACTTGCAAACAACCGCCAGCCAATTTTGCTCTGCAGACGTAGAAGCAAACTTAAGCAGCACTGCTGACCTTAATAGTTATCAAAAAATCAAAGCTCTGGCATAACGAAGAAGGTTGGTTTTATGAGCATTCGATCAAATGTATTTCAAGCGATCTCAAGGCGAGCCATTAAGCGAAACGGTTTGAACCAGGAACAAACCGTCAAACACTTACGAAGAGTGTTTAATAACACACCGACCCTTCCGCTGATTCCGAGAGGGGTAAAAATACGGCAAATAGCACTGCCAGAATTCAAAGGGGACAGGGTTTCAGTTAAGTCACCGTCCATGACAATACTCTACTTTCATGGCGGAGCATTTGTCTCAGGTGCAACACGGACCTATCATAATTTCGCTGCTCGTTTGGCTAAAACACTGAATGCAGAAGTCTTTTTAGCCACCTATCCTTTTGCCCCTGAATTCCCATTTCCTGCGGCATCCAACCGTTGTTTAGAGGCATATCATTATTTGTTGAAATTGGGCAAGTCACCCAAAGACATTGTCATCGCAGGAGACTCCGCTGGTGGAGGTCTGACACTCACCTGCCTGCTACAGCTTCGAGATAAAAAATTACCGCTTCCCAGATGTGCGGTTGCTTTGTCGCCCGGCACGGTGGCAATCCCGGATGATCAGCGACTCCAGACCAGTTGCCATAAAGACGCCATGCTGTCTGCGGATCTGGTTAAACAAATCATAAACATTTATTTACCGAACAAAGAAGACAGAAGCCACCCGTATGCCTCTCCTGGGTTGGCAAACTTCCACGGCCTACCACCGATCATGATTACCGCCAGCCAAGATGAAATCCTCTATCACGACGCCCAAACTGCAAAACAAAAAGCCTTAAGTGCCGGCGTCGAAGTCGAATGGCTGGAGCGCTCAGGGGTAGGCCACGTCTGGCCTGTTCTTGTCCCTTATTTACCGGAAGCCAATCAAGATTTCAAAAAAATCGTAGCCTTCATTCAACGCTACCAACACGCTTCGGAAATTTCACACACTTATGGAGTACAACCATGAAAAACTTAACCAATAAGGTCGCCGTGATTACCGGCGCAGCTTCCGGAATTGGTCAGGCACTTGCGCTGGCATTAGCCAAAGAAGGTTGCCACTTAGCACTCAGCGACCTGGATTCCGACGGTTTAAAAGCCACCAAAGAACAGCTCAATCAATACCCGATCACGGTCACCACCGCCATCGTCAATGTGGCGGATAAAGAAGCCATGCATCAATGGGCAAGCCAAGTTGCAAAAGACCACAAAAAAATCCATCTGGTATTTAATAACGCTGGCGTTGCAATGGGCGGCACAGTCGCAGAAACCACTTATGAAGATTACCAGTGGATCTTAGACATCAACCTTTGGGGCGTTGTTTATGGCACCAAAGCGTTCTTGCCTTATTTAAAACAAACAGGGGAATCCGCCCATATCATTAACATTTCCAGTGTGTTCGGCTTATTTTCCCAGCCGACACAAAGCGGTTACAACATGTCGAAGTTTGCAGTTCGGGGCTTCACAGAGTCCCTGCGGCAAGAGTTGGACTTAGATGAGGGACGGGTTTCCGCCACCTGTGTTCACCCTGGAGGCATTAAAACCAACATTGCTCGTAATGCCAAAATGGCGAAAAGTATCGAAAATCTCACGGGAGACGCTTCCGCCGAACAAATGCGAAACAAGTTTGAATCTTTCTTTTTAACAACGCCAGAACAAGCCGCTCAAGCCATCCTTCATGGCGTGAAGAAAAATAAAAGACGAGTATTAATCGGACCAGACGCCAGAGTGTTGGACATCATGCAGCGCCTTCTTCCTGGTAAATATCAAACACTGGTCTGCCAAAGTTTCAAGTGGGCAAGCGCTTAGTCGCTCACATTTTACCGGTAGTCATTAACCGAAGAGCTTTCATCATGAGGCACATGAACACCTCATGATGATTTATCTTCTTCCATATGCTGAATAATGGCTTCAAGTCGATCACCTAAGAAATGGTTCGCCGCCTTTTCCATAGCCCGAGCCAACTCGGCGTGAACAGCCATTTCTGCCAGAGGACGAAGTCGCCAGATTAGGTCTGCAATTTTAGGCAGATCTTCACTGGGTGGCAGTGAATCCCCTTCATAATCACTTAATACATGCGTTGATACCAACTTAACCAACTCTCCGGCTACACGCTCCACATTGCCCCGCAACATCCGAATGATGTCCAGCAAATCATTAAAGGGAATCCCTGTCGCCACCAACTCGGCACCCGCTTTCATCGTGCGCATGCTCTGAACCTGAACGTGTTCCAAATCATCTTCCAGTCGAACTAAATCCAGCTCTAAAGCTTTACCGATCGATTCCTCTTCAATCTTATTATCAAACATCTCAAACAGTTCTTTGATCGACATAAGCACCGGCGTTTCATCGGTCCAAGGGCTGGTCAGTGCGGATTCCACACCAACAAACGCCCGCAAATCCATGCCTTCTTCCAAAGCGTTCAACAAATCCGAAATAGTAGAAAGCGTATAACCTCGCTCCAGCAAGTCTGAGATCAAACGTAAACGAGAATAGTGGGCATTCGAATAAATGCCTTTGCGCCCTCTTAGCTGAGGCGGCGGTAATACCCCCTTCTCTTGATAGGCTCGAATATTTCGGCTAGTGATACCGGTTACTCTGGCAAGCTCATCGATGGAATATTCGCGATCATCTTGTTGAAGATTTTCTTTATCATCGTCTTTCATTTTATTGCCAAACTGAGCCATCAGGTTGAGCATGGCATTTTTGGTATCTTGCATATATCCTCACTGTCGAACAGAAAGAGCCATAGCTGATCTGTATTTAACATCTGCTCTGAACGTAAACGTCTTTAATCCAGGGAATCTCTGGTTAAGTCTTCCTGAGATTGTACAACAAAAATTACCCAATATTCTTCAAAGCCAGTAACATACCGCGACTTACTTAACGACATCACTCACCCACGCCTAAGAATCGCCATGCCTGCTCTACCCATCGAAGCTGTAATACCCGACATAAAATCCACACTGATGGCAAGCCACCAATTAATTTTGGAAGCGCCACCCGGTGCAGGTAAAACAACCTTGGTGCCACTGGCACTGTTAGGTGAGCCTTGGTTAGAAGATCAAAAAATCATTCTATTAGAACCTCGCCGTATTGCAGCACGAGCGGCCGCAGAACGCATGGCTCAGCTGATTGGCGAGTCAGTGGGAGAAACCGTCGGCTACCGGGTTCGAATGGATTCTAAAGTAAGCCAAAAAACCCAGATTGAAGTCGTCACCGAAGGCATTTTAAACCGTATGTTACAAGATGACCCTTCACTGGAGGGCATTGGCTTAATTATCTTTGATGAGTTCCATGAAAGAAGCCTGGACGGCGACTTAGGCTTAGCTCTTGCACTTCAGGGACGAGAATTATTTGGTGAATTACGGACAACACCACTGAAGCTGTTGATCATGTCCGCCACCCTCGACGGAGCCAACATCAGTGAACTGTTAAGTAATGAACATCAACAACCCGCCCCGGTCATTCGAAGTGAAGGCCGGGCGTTCCCGATTGATATTCTTTATGGTCAGCCCTACCAACACCAAAACGCTTCTTATGGAGACAGAATCACCGACCGGGTGGCTAAAACCATTTTACAAGCACTGGAAGAACAAACCGGAAGCCTCTTAGTATTTCTGCCTGGCCAAGGAGAGATTCGAGAAGTGCAAAAACTCATATCACCAACCCTGTCTTCCCAACCGGGTGTGATCATCACCCCACTCTTTGGCAGTTTATCTCTTTCTGAACAACGTAAAGCCATTGAGCCAGCACAACAAAACACCCGAAAAGTAGTACTGACCACCAGCATTGCAGAAACCAGTTTAACCATTGAAGGCGTTCGGGTGGTCATTGATTCTGGTCTGTCACGCTTACCTGAATATGACCCAAAAACAGCCATGACCCGGCTCAAAACGGCCAGGGTTTCTAAAGCATCGGCCAAACAAAGAGCGGGCCGAGCAGGCAGAACTGAACCCGGCGTTTGCTACCGATTATGGTCTGAAGATCAGCAACACGCGTTAGCAAACTATACCGCGCCAGAAATAGAACAGGCCGATTTAACCCCCCTTGCCTTACAGCTGTTAAACTGGGGCATTGATAACCCGGCGGAACTCTCGTGGCTGACACCACCGGCTTCGTCTCCGTTTCAACAGGCGTTAGACTTATTGGTTCAGTTAGACGCAGTCGAACAGAATCGTCGAACCCTGACCCAACATGGAGAGGTCATTGCAAAGTTGCCAGTGCATCCCCGCCTTGGCCATATGATAATCAAAGGCAATCAGTTCGGGCACCCTCAGCTTGCCTGTCAAATTGCAGCGTTATTATCCGAGCGAGATCCTTTGAGCAATGATTCGGACACCGACCTTTCCCGCCGACTTGAATTATTGTCTGGAGAGCGAGCACCTTCTGCCTCCCAAACATACCTGATCAAGCGAATTGATCAGCTTGCGAAACAGTTTCTGCGAAACCTTAAAAGTCTTAAAAGTGAATCACAGCACCAAGTTCCAGAGAACAATATCGATTTATCTGAGTCCGAAGCTACCGGAATTCTGATTGCCCTCGCCTATCCCGATCGAATAGCTAAAAAGCTATCCGCCGACAGTCAAGACTGTAAACTCAGTAACGGTCGGCAAGCATCGCTGCCTCACACCAGCAAACACAATACTTTTGCTATCGCCCAACTGGGTGGGGCCTTAGGCACGTCTAAAGATCGCGTTTATCTCAGTGCTCCGGTCAGTGTAGAACAACTCAAGTTCATAGAACCCTCGTTATTCAATGAACAGGTTGAGGTAGACTGGTGCACCAAAGAAAATCGTTTAATCGCAGAAAAGCAATGGTTCATAGGAAAGTTAAAATTAGCCACCAGCCAGCTGAACGAGATCCCGACTGAACTCAAAAACAAGGCTCTATTACAGTTGGTTCAAAACAAAGGGTTGGACATCCTGCCCTGGACGCCAGAACTCAAAAGCTGGTGTCAGCGTATTGAACTCTTACGCGCTTCAGACCTGTCCGATAACAACAAAACCCTTTGGCCGGATATGTCCGAAGCCGGCCTTATGCTCACTATGGAAAATTGGCTGATGCCTTTCCTGGACGGCATTAGCCACATCAACCACTTCAAAAAGCTGAACTTAAAAGACATTCTGACCAACCGTTTACCCTGGCCGTTGCCACAACACTTAGATGAGTTAGCACCAGAACGAATAAAAGTCCCCTCTGGCTCCAGCATTCGAATTGATTACACGCAAAACCCACCGGTATTAGCCGTCAAGTTACAGGAAATGTTTGGCCAAACGACAACGCCCAGCATTGCTAAAGGCCGAATAAAACTTTTGGTTCACTTATTATCGCCTGCGCAACGTCCGTTACAGGTTACGCAGGATTTAGAAGGTTTTTGGCAGAGCAGCTATGAACTGGTTAAAAAGGACATGAAAGGAAGGTATCCGAAGCATCACTGGCCAGACAACCCGTTAGAAGCAGAAGCCACTGCCCGGACTAAGCCTAGAAAAAAATAGAGCCGTCTAGCCTCGGTCGCCCTTAAGGTCAGTCTCGGCAGTCGCATGATGAAGAACCTCGTTCGGCATAGTATCAAATACCGGAGCCTCTTCTACCCCCAGAAATACTTTACAGAAGATCGTTAACACCAAGGCAAATAAAACTGCACGAATCAAAAGATAATACTCCAAGAACTGACTTTTTATTGTTGGCAGCATTATTCACCAGCGCTTACAAACAATCTATGCACCGGATCAAACTTTTACTTAACTTTACACAAGAACACACAAACAAACATGAGCACGCCACAGGATTTATAAGTGACAAGATTTATAAGTGACAGGCAGTAACGGAATAGACGTTACTTTTTATGGGTCAGCTTTTTACCGTTTTTACAGTAAAGATAGACGGTATGGCCTTTGTCTGACACTCGGTCCAGACCGCCATGTTTTGCACAAGCCGCAGCATAGTTGGTTAATCCACCTGAAATATCTTCGAAGCCGCTCTTCCCGTTTTCAGAACATCCCACCAACGCCAGCAATAACACAATACTTAATCGTTTCACTTTAGTGCTCTCTTAAAATTATTATTAATGACTGTCTCTCACTTGATCATACGCGTCAAGCTCTAAACTGAATTACATTCTGTGTTCGGCCTGAAATCAGGCCTTCATTCAGAGACTATGAGCAACAGCCATAAAAATAAATTAACTATATTAAAACCACAAATTATATATTTTACTTATACTTAAATAATCGACATTCTTGATTGCACCCGAAAGCCAACCACTGAATAACAACTTACCATAGGTCTAGCATGTCTCTTAACATTAAAAACAACACCAAGGTCTTGTCCGCCTTATCAGCACTGCTGCTCTGTATTACACCACTGTGCGTAGCCCCCGCCCTTGCGGAAGCAGCTTCCACAGAAACTCAAACCCAAGTCCAGTTCAGTGCCATCACAACCGCCAGAAGCAGTGGAGCACTTGAAGCTACCATGGTTGAAGGCGGCAGCTGGTTCAGTGTCAGCCAACCGGTTCACCAGGCCATTTACATCAAGCATCCCAAAGGGGATCTATTGTTTGATACGGGCGTAGGTAACAACACGCCTGCTGCGTTAGAAAAATTAGGCTGGTTTGATCGCCAATTATTTTCCATTGGAGAAGTGTTCAGTGTCGCTGATCAACTTACTCAACAAAATATGCCTATTGAAAATATCTCGGCCATCATCCCTTCACATCTTCATTGGGATCACACCGGAGGGCTTCCGGAACTGCTCGGCATTCCTGTCTGGTCTGAGCAGGCAGGCATCGACTTTGCGCTGCAAGGAGATGCTCCCGCGTTTTTGAAAGAACACCTGGTCAAAGAGATCAACTGGCAACCGCTGACGTTAACCAACCAGGAATACATGGGCTTTGAGCGCAGTCTGGATATATATAACGACAACAGTCTCGTTCTAGTGAGTTTAGCCGGACACACACCCGGCCAGGTAGGCTTGTTTTTAACCACAGATGCCAAACAAACCTATTTCTTCATCGGAGATACTACGTGGCTTATGAAAGGCGTGACAGAAAATAAACCGCGTCCCGGCATTACCCAGTGGTTGGTAGGCGTCGATGCAGACGTTGAAAAAAACAGCGCAATGATCCGTAAAATCAATAATATTCGAAAGCTCCACCCAGGCATCAAGATTGTCCCGGCTCATGATCAGTTTGTATCACGAGAACTGCCACAGTTTCCTTATTTCTCTAAACTGTTTTCTCAGCCATTACCGCTGGTAAGCAGCCAGTGAGTGTATAACCTGAACCGGCCAACCAGAAAGAATTCCAAACACAATAAGCCTGACGGCTTGCTTGCATTGAGTTAGAAATATGGACTTAAGATCACTCAAATATTTTGTTCACGCGGTTGAGGCCGGCACTATCTCTGCCGCTGCGGAGCAATGTCATATCTCCCAGCCCTCCATAACCAACGCCATCGCACAGCTTGAAAATGAATTCGAAACCACCTTTCTGATTCGCAGTCGAAAAGGAGTAACCACTACCGAAGCCGGTGAGCGTTTCTATCAGAAATCCAAAGCCTTATTGCAGCATGCCGCCTTAATAAAGTCCGACATGCAAAACAAACCTAAAGATACGGTTGAACTGTATGTCGCGCCTTCAGTGAATGCCCACGCTCTGATATTCAGTATGGAAAAACTTCAGGCTCTGCACCCGGACGTAAGTTGGGTACTCACCTCAAACTACAGCAGCGCGACCCACCAACTGATCAACATGCAACAACTGAAAGACAATCAAGAATGGACGGAATTATTGAAGGAAGAGTACTATCTTCTTCTGCCAAGCCATCATGATTTCGCAAAGGCGCATTCACTCAATACGAAACTCACTCTCCATGACTTGCTTACTCTGAGCTGGATTGAAAGAAGTCATTGTGAATTCGCTCCTGAATTCAACCGCCTGATCACCACACAAACCGCCTCCGTTCAGCTTGTGGCACGAGTGGATAATGAAGACTGGGCTGTGGCCTTGGTCGCCGCAGGGTTAGGCGCGACCATTATGCCGTTCAGTCCGAACCAATTACCCGAAAGTATTTACGCCATTCCCCTCACAGACATTGAAGGCGCCCCCTCACTATCAAGAACATTAGGGTTGGCCAACGACTATTAGGGGCAAGAAAACGCCGCCAGGAAATGACCATAGCAGGCCGAAGATTTTCTACTAATCATTTGTTTTATATATAAATTTATGGCAAATACATGACTCATGCTTTAGTATGATGCCAATAAAACAAACGTATCTTCAGCGCCTTTATTATGTACGGAAACTTCCCAAAAGAAACAGACCGAAAAGTCCATCGCCCACTTCTTCCGAGCAATCATGGTTACAAAGCTGAACTCATTTTCGCGGATCAGACCGTACCGGTGGTTTTGGGAGATTACACCAGTTTCGGTTTCAGCCTGATCTCGGATGAACAATACGATGAACTTTGTTTCCCCGGCCAAATTACCGTCATTCAATTCAGTCCTTTAATAGAACAACAATACGCCATTAAAGCTCAGATCATTGAAATGGATCGGGTCAACAATCAACTCCGAATATCCCTGAGAGTCATGGCTGACAGCTTCAAACAAGTGCCTAAATACCGGGCCATTCCACTGACAGGAAGCCACCGCCTGACAGGGCAGATTTTCCACCCGTTCCAATACAAAACCTTATCTTTTTTTGAAATTAATGAAGTCAGTAAAGAAGGGTTTCTGGTTTCCGGCATTCAACCTGAGTTCACCTTATTTACCAACATGGAAATTGCCTTCAATCTGGGCATGTTCCAACCTTCTAACCCAATCAGGGGCAGGGTCTCATCCATCAAGTTCCACGCCGATGGCACGGTTCAGTGTTTTATTCACATCATTAAGAAATTACCACCGGTTTTAACCGATAATCTCAATAAATACCTGATGAGGTACACGTCTTCTACGCCGGAAGAAATTCGAAACGCGGGTTTTGCCGTCAAAACCGTGAAAGAATTCATACAATACAAATATGTAGAAACCCAGGCAGATTACGAAGCCGTTCTTCGAACAAGACGATTTGCCTACTCCGGCGTCAACAAAATTGATGCCGAAGCCAACCTGGAAAAAGTCTCTTACTTTTTTGATGATTACAGCCACATTTTAATGGTCATGCACAATGATGAAATCATCGGCAGCGCAACCATCATCGTGGGCGACGGAAATCAAAAGCCGTTTGAAATCCAGACCTTTTTCGATAAAAACGCCCTGACAGACCTGCCACCGAGCGCAGAAACGCTTGAAATTGCGGCACTCTGTTTACACCCAGACTATCGAGATACAGACATTCTGCACGGTATTTTTGAACAGATTTACATGCTGACCATGATGCTCAATAAAAATTACATCATTGCAAGCAGTGATAAATACTTACTCAACCTGTATCAGTCCATAGGTTTTAAACTCACTGAACACGAATTCATTCAGCCTAAATACAACGACTTGGCGATGCATGTACTGGTCATACACAGGGATGCAGCCATTCGGGCCAAAGGGGTGAAGAAATTAATTTGGTGGCCACTCTGGGGCATAGTGAATTCGCATCTGATAAAGAAAAGAGTCATTCGTTACCGCCACTGGGAACGAATTAAGGCCAAATTACTGAGAAAGTCCTTTAAAGTGATGTTTTTCATTCGCTACCGTCGCCATTGGCAGGACTGAGAACTCGACACTCTTTTGAAAAGAGTGTCTCGGGTACGACAACCTGATCGGCAGAAAATCAGTCTTGCCCGGATCGAAATTTTTCCTGCATGGCCGCAAGGTAATCGTCCATCTCAGCATCGTCCCGGAAAATCGTTAAATCCGGCAGAGCTTTTACAATCTCGAAGACTTTCGTTATTTGAACCTGACGGTTAGCGACAGCCAAACGTCCGCCTTTTGCTTTCATTTGTTTGGTTGCCATAAAGACAACTCGTAAACCTGCAGAGCTGATAAACTCAAGAGGTTTCATATCAAAAATCAATAAATCCAAATCCGAAGCAACAAGTTCAGACACCAAAGCCTCAAGTTCCGGTGCCGTATCCGAATCCAACGACCCGGCCAGAATAACCCGCTTTACTTTCGAAGATTGCCCATCAACCACTTGAATATCTAACGCCACTTTACTCTCCTTTTAGACGACCGCTAACCACCACCTGTGAACTTCAATCTATCATAGCTGGTTTCATACATTTGAACACCCAACTAACGTTTAATGCATTCACCCTACCAACAATCAATAACTAATAACAAAGAACCAAAAATCACCATTAAATCGCACAAACCAGTTAAACGCTTGTTTGAATTCACAATTTCAACACGCCTTTTTTATCGCCAGTTTTCCCTGTGATATACCTTCAAAAGCATTATTTTCGTTTCAACAACATGAAGGTAATTTTATGGAATACATACTGATCATCGCAGCCATCTTCAATCTGATTGGCTCCATTAGCATCTGGTTTCAAGCACCGATTCCAGTAACCCAGGAATCCAAAGATCAACTCCCTTCGGACTACATGCAATGTCGAATTTTTACAGGTGGCACCGCACTGCTGTTCTCCGTTATTTACTTATACGTATTTTTGTTTCCTGAACTTGCACTGCCACTTTTATCATTCGGTATAGCACTCAAGCTCTGGTCTTTCGCATCAGCCTTTATCAGCTATTTGAAATTTAACTTCCCTAAAGATGAGTTTTTAAAAGTCGGGGTGGCAAATTTACTCTTTGCGATTTTATTCATCGCGTATCTTTTAACGATGTAAATAACGAAGTAAATACCAGAGGCGCTCGAAGCCTGCACAACGCAGGCTTAGGAAGGGCTAAACAAACGAAATGACCAAAGAAAGAACAGGCTATTTTTCCAAAGGGTTAGGGTGCGTTCTGTCGTACTCCTCTCCCTCGGCATTCATTTTAGAAATAAACATATACCCACAGAAAATGCCCATTCCTATTACAAAAACCACCACAAACAAGCTCAAGATCCCGCTCAGGCTAGTAAACAAATCAAAAAATGTATTCATCATCCTTCCCTCATCAAATTGTTATCTTTGATTTTAAAACCGAGGTCAGAAAATGATCTGATTTAGATCAATACTGCCGCTATATCCTTACTTTTTATAGTAATTTATGTGCCACAAAACGTTTGATACCTTCTGTCATACTCTTCTGAGGTGGCCTGATACTCAGAGGTGCCACTCACCTCTTGATAAGGCTGAGTCAAAATGGCCAAAAACGCATTTGCCGCATCAGAAGAGCCCGACTCTTCACTGGCCTGAAGTACCGCTTCCAGGTGATGATTTCTCGGAATCACAACCGGATTATGAGCCCTCATACGAGCTTCAATAGCATCGACCATATTTACCTGGCTGTTAACACGCACAAGCCATTGATCAAACACAGTCCCCAGTGAGGCTTTAATGTCTTTCATTGCAGCTTCCGATGTAAAAGACTTGGTCAAGAGGTCAAATCCTTGGGTGTAATCCAACTTTCTTTCCAAAAAGGCCTGTAAGATCTCTTCGATCAAGGATTCATCCGCCGGAGACAAATTGAATATCCCCAACTTACCAGCCATCATCTGCAGGTAAGCCTGGCGGTAACGCTCAGCAAACCCATTCACAAGCGCAATCACTTGCGCCATAATCTGCTCATCTTCATGGTTAACCAATAACAACAGACATTCCGCAAAACGAGCCATATTCCAGTTGGCAATACCCGGTTGATTTCCAAACGCATAACGGCCATTTCTGTCTATAGAACTGAACACAGTTTCAGGGTCATAGACGCCCATCATAGCGCAGGGACCATAATCAATGGTCTCCCCTGAAATGGCCGTATTGTCTGTATTCATCACGCCATGGATAAAACCAACGCGCATCCATGAAACAATCAGCTCTATTTGCTTTTCTATCACTCGATCCAAAAAGCAAATGTACCTTTGATCGCCCTGCTCGGTGATATCGGAGTAGTGGCGATTGATAGCAAATTCACTTAACGCTTTTAAAGACTCGACATCCCCTTGAGCAGCAAAAAACTGGAAGGTTCCGACTCGCAAGTGACTCGAAGCAACTCGGGTTACCACTGCCCCTGGCTGGGGAGTTTGACGATAGACCGCTTCACCGGTCCGAACCACCGCCAGACATTCGGTCGTCGGCACGCCTAATGACTTCATTGCAGCACTCATAATGAACTCACGAACAGCAGGCCCCAGAGCACAACGACCGTCGCCATTCCGGGAAAATGCACTTGGCCCAGAACCTTTCAACTGAACATCCTTTCTCACACCATCAGCATCCACAACCTCGCCTAGCAGGTGGGCTCTGCCATCGCCCAATTGTGGATTGAAGCTGCCAAACTGATGCCCGGCATATACGGTCGCAATGGCGCAAGAGCCTGGCACAACCTGATTACCGGAAAAGTACTTTGCTCGTAATGCGTTTTCTGAAGCATCAAACCCCAGAGAGTCAGCAAGTTCAGAATTCCACAGAAATAATTCGGGTGACTTAACCGGTGTCGGCGGCACCTTTTGATAGAAGCGTTCACCCAAATTAAGGTAGGTATTTGAAAACTGCATGAAAAGAATATCCTGGAGGCTGTTGCAGATAGAGTCCCATTTTACCCTTCTATGAGTATTGAATCATTAGATTCCGAACTGGCAGCAACTCAGCACTGAATTAATCTATTGTTGCAGAGACAGGCTTAGGCGGAAACTCTTTTAACATATGTTCAACCGCTTTTCGGATTCGGTGTGCACGCTCTTCCGGTGTACCGTGTTCGCGAAAGACATCTTCGACCGTACCACGCCAGATCAATTTATTGGTCTCGCGCTGAACCATATCCACCACCAGAATACCGACGTCTTTGGTTTCAACCGGAGAGTGCACTGAAACACTGCTGCCCCACCCTGAACTGCCAAACGACCCAAAACCGATACTGGTTCGAAAACCATCATCGTCTATTTTTTGTTCTGTTCTGGTAAAAAAGCGCACTAGAATATCTGCACTTTCTTCGGTCTCTACAGTAATGCCTTTTTTGGTCAACTGGTGGTCAACCGCCTGTATAACGCGTTTATCAACCAGATCATTTCCGGGGTATTTTGTTTCTTTGTTTTGAGTTTGCCATGCGTAGGTCTTCAAGTTCGAAAAATCTGTTTTTACATCGTAATCAGAAGTACTCCGAAAGGTACTGCACGCCATCAACGAAAAACTTACCAACACAATTAAAAAATATTTCACAACCCACTCCTACTGCCACCACATTACTCACTGGCAAGCCCGTTTATCAATCTGAGTTTTAAAACCGACGTCAAGTTTTAGCACTCACTACATCTAAGAATAGACCTTCGCAAAAAAGTTCACTTCTATCTATGAGCGAATAGCATGAATACCAACAACATCCGTGTTGTCAGCAACAGACTTCCAGATCAACCTGTCCAGTTGATCAATATTCCACAAAGACAATGCACTAATTCCTACAAGTTTACTCAGGTATTCCTCACGGCAAAATTTTATGAGGACGACTATATTCCAGTAATTCTTTAAAACGTTGAACACTCTGTTCAAAAATCTGTTTTTTAATCAGGTGAACCGTCAAGCAACGTCAGACGAGAAAGCCATCAGTTATCCTACAAAAGACAACCGTTCAGGATAGAATCATGATCAAACTACCCGCTTTCATCAATAACCGACCATTGTCAGCCAAAATAGCCTTCCTAACTGTGTTATTGGTGATTCCCACCGTCATTCTGTTGTTCTTTTACCTGAACTCGGCCAATTACCGCATTAATTTTGCTCAACAAGAAATCCAGGGCATGAAATTTCTGACGTTCGTCAGCCCTCTCCAACAAACCATAGCCAAACACCGAGGAATGATGGCCGTTTACCTAAATGGTGATAAAACATTCGAGCCACAAATCCGCCATGAAGAAAGCAAAATGGCCAAACTGCTCCAAGAGCTTGAGCTTGCAGAAAGCCAATTTGGAAAACAGTTTAAAACGGCCAAACTGACTCAGGAAATCAGAAGTCACTGGAACACACTAAACGGAAAGCGGGTCATGGAGCCTCGCCAGTCGTTCAACTCACATACAGAACTGATTCAGGATGTATTAGCGTTAATGGTTCACATCGCAGATCAATCTCAGCTGACGCTGGACCCCGACCTCGATACTTATTACCTGATGGACTTGATCACAGTGACTTTACCAGAGCTAATGGAAGCTCTCGGTAAAACACGCGGCATGACTTCAGGCATTGCTGCCTCCGGAAATATGTCCCGGGAAGAAGCACAGGAACTGAGTATCTTTACTTTTCAGATTGAGCAACGGGTGCAAAGCGCAGAAACTGCGCTGACCACAGCGTTTAAGAATACCCTACACCCAACACTTGAGAACGACCTTTCAGCGGTATTTGATCAAAGCCAAAACAGTGCGAACTATTTTCTGAAATTAATTGACGAGAAAATTCTGAATACCAACAACATCGAGATATCCAGCTCAGAAATTTTTAACGCAGGTTCAGACGCCATCGCCAAATCCAGCATGTTGCTCAACAACGCAGTGCCTGAAATGACACTGCTGTTGAACGAACGGATTGACCGAGTTCAAAATGACCGAAACACACAGCTACTGGTACTTACTTTGATTGCCACATCCGCTTTGGTTATCGCTTGGCTCATCGTTACCAGCATCAACACTCAGGTCAAAGAAATTCTCCAAGTAATCACCAAAGCAACTCAAGATAAAAAACTGTCATCCACCGCCCAGGTCTACAGCAATGACGACCTTGGCATCATTGCCCGTAGCCTGAACACTATGCTCAGTTCCTTTGCCCATATAGTGCAGGAAATCAGCCAATCGAGCATTCAGCTTGCTGCTGCGGCACAACAAACAGCCACCACCTCTCAGCAAAGTACAATCAACCTGGCCGAACAACAAGTAGAAACCTCACAACTGGCAACTGCCATTCATCAAATGGCGGCCACCGCAGAAGAAGTGGCCAACAGTACCGTCAGAGCGGCGGAAGCAGCAGGCAACGTAGACAGCCAAACAAGCGAAGGCAACAGCTTAGTTTCGCAAACGGTGGGCGCTATAGAACTGCTGGATAATGAAATCACAACCGTTGAGGCCATCATCTCCAAACTGAAAGACAGCAGTATCGGCATCACCAGCGTACTGGACGTGATTAAAAACGTGGCTGAACAGACCAACCTATTGGCACTGAATGCGTCGATTGAAGCCGCCCGAGCCGGCGAACAAGGCCGAGGCTTTGCGGTAGTTGCTGATGAGGTTCGTGCCTTAGCGCAGCGTACTCACGATTCCGTCGGCGAAATTGAAGGCATCATCAACACCTTCCGTAAAGACACCGAAGATGCATACAAATCGGTTGCATCATCAAAAAGCAAAGTGGATGAAACCGTGTCAAAAGCCAAGCAAGTTGAGAAATCACTGATTAATATTGGCATCGCCATCAGTACGATTCGGGATATGAATCATCAAATCGCCTGTGCCAGCGAAGAGTATTCAACGGTTAACGATGAACTGAATAAAAACGTGGTCAGAATTGATGAAATGTCTCAACAAACCGTGACGGGTTCAAATGAAATTTCATCCGCAAGTAAAGAGCAGGCTCTGCTGGTTTCTAATCTTAAACGACTGGCGGAATCCTTCTCTACTTGATATTAGCTGAAAACAAAGGGGCTCTATTTCACATAAGCCCCCTTTTGCCTCCAGTCACTCAGCGTGAAATCTGAGCGGCTGGGTCAGTCAACATGCCTAAAATTGGGTTCCGCTTCAACACATAAGGTTTTAGCGCCAAAGCAATCAAAATCCCCACGATGAAGCCACCAATGTGAGCGCCATAATCCACCCCCTCAGCCCCGGTAAACATTCCCCAGAAATTGAGTCCTAACCAAATGGCAAAATACCAAACCGGTGACAGCTTCTTTTGGAACACAATGAACATAAACGTCAGGCTGGCATGACGAAACCAGATGATATACAAACCAAACAACCCTGCAATGGCACCACTCGCGCCAACACTGGGAATGACACGGTCAGGGCCGAATAAAACACTGATCACACTGGCGAGGACACCGCATACCAAATACAGCACCAAAAACTTGAAGTGTCCGAGAGCATCCTCAATGTTATCGCCGATCAGATACAGAAAATACATGTTCCCGAGCAGGTGAATGATGCCTCCATGAAGAAATGTACTCGTCAATAACGTCCATAGTTGCTCGCCCTGAGCAATATGCGCAGGTGTGTTAGCAAACTGGGATAAAATCTCGATCGTTGCGCTTTCATTCCCAAAATACATCAAGAAGATCACCACATTCATCGCAATCAAAGACCAGGTCACGATGGGTTTTAAATGCGGTTTGATGTTGTACTCCACCGGCATCTGAGACAAAAACTGAAATACCCAGGTTTTCCAGGAAGTGCCACCATTAATGTTGCTGAGCGCTTGCCGTATACGAGGTGATTGCTCAACTTGTTCGATTTCTTCATGGTCAATCCAGCCACCGGAACACGACTGACAAACATCCACTTCAAGTTCAAAGTCTTTCAGCAAATGGAATCGTTGCAGCGACTCAGCACAGTCCGGGCAGTTAAGATCCGACGCACCTAAACATTCACCTAACTGCTCTTCAAAGTTAACCTCGTCATTTCCGTTGTCCACCGTAGAAAGCATGTCGCTCAATTCATTTTTCTCGAACCAAAGCCCGCCACAGTGACGACAAACATCAACCTCTTCGCCATGATAATCAGTGGCATCCAGTGGTGTTCTGACGCACTTTGGGCAATATTTTTGATCCATCATTCATTCAGCCCCTGGATTTCATCCACATCCACATCAAACTCTTTGAGCTGACGTACCAGATATTCAGAATTTTTAGCCAGTTTCGGCAAAACGACTTTTTCCATTCGATCCAGGGTTTCGGTCATCAGTTTTGAAGCATGGCTGGGGCCGTATTGTTTCTCTTCTCCTTTACGAATAATGTCATTCACCTGAGTATAAAACCGTCGAGTTTCAGAGAGAAAATAGCTGGGCGTTTCCAGCGTGGCTGGAGAGTACTTCATGGTTTCCCAAACATAGGTGTTCAGATTCGGGTTTTTCATCTTGAGCATGGTTTTAGACATGCCTTTGCTTAACGCCGTTTCGTTGTAAGTCCGCAAAATAGCAACATTGTCACTAAGCTCTTCATACAGTGAATGCCTTAGAAAATAATTACTTTGTTTGGTGCTGACATCATCAAAAATAATGGCTTGTTTCAAACCCGCTTGAGCGGCCAAATACACACCAAAGATGGTGGCCAGTACCATTAAAGAATGGCCAATCCAGAAGGCTGAACTTGTGAGTTCTGAGTGGTCTGCGTTTTTTACTTTCTTGACCACAGTAGACAAGCTTTTTTCATTTCCCATACTGTTTTCCTTTCCCATACCTTCGTCCATGATTATCAACAGAACGGGCATACTACCCTAAGAGCAGGGCTAACTGCCAGAGAGCAGTCCAGGGAGCGATCCAGATAGTAATCCAGGGAAAAGATGAGTACTTCAAAGAAAACACAAACCAGGTGAACAACTATTCCGACTTGTCTGAGTAGGTTTTTGCGATATGAATAAATTCTTGCTCACACGCCACAAACGCGTCCACCACATCCGGGTCAAAGTGGCTGCCTTTGCCTTCCAGTAATATTTCTTTGGCTTTTTCATGCGAAAAGGCAGGCTTATACACCCGCTTGGAAATCAGCGCATCATACACATCGGCCAGAGCCATCAGCCTACCAGACAAAGGAATGGCTTCACCAGCCAAGCCCTTCGGGTAGCCACTGCCATCCCACTTTTCATGATGCGTTTCTGAAATCTCCCGGGCAAATCGCAAAAAAGAGTTACTTCCCAACTGATCCTCTGCAATCGACAGCGCCTGGGCGCCAATCGTTGGGTGCTGCTTCATAATTTCGAACTCTTCGTCCGTTAACTTACCCGGTTTCAGTAAAATCGCATCAGGAATGCCGACCTTACCGATGTCGTGCAAAGGCGCCGATTTATGAAGCAGCTCAATGGTTTGGTCATCCAAATAGTCTTTGAATTTAGGAAGTTGTTTAAGGTGTTCCGTGAGAGCTTTGACATAATACTGAGTGCGTAAAATATGCGCTCCCGTTTCATTATCACGTGCCTCAGCCAACGATGACAAGCCCAGTATGGCGACATCACGGGTTTGTTTGACTTCATGCGTGAAGCGCTCCAGGTCATCAATCATCAGATTGGTGTTATGCGCCATATGGCCAAACTCATCATGACTTGCTACCGATGCCCTGACAGTCAAATCCCCTTCCGCAACGCGTTGTAATGTATCGTTTTCATTTTGAAAGAAATAAGACAAATTATGTGAAAACGAAGAAATCACCTTCAATGTGTACGCCAGCATGACCGCCACCACAAAACCGACTTCAAGCAAAATAATGCGCTGAGCTTCTTGCAAGGAAAGGTTGGTGCTTGTGTCCGTCAGCCAGTGCAAGTCTTTGTTAATCACCAAAAACAGAATACCCGCAATGAACAACGTATTCGCAAACGCAAACAAAGAAAATTTACGAGTTAATGGCATAAAGCTCTTAGCAGGCTTTAACCGACGCTGCTCAATATTCAAAATAGACGCTTGCTTTTTTTCATACTGAAGCGCTAAATCCGTTGCCACAAAAAAACCCAATGTCATCAATCCCAGAATGACCTTTAGCCCGCTTTCCAACGGGGCCGAATATGCCCACCAATTAAAGAGTGTCAGCATCACCGCCGCTGCGACAAATAAGCCAAAAGTCATGCGCCAGTATTGCCCCGTCTGAATGGCTTCCGAATCTGAACGAAGGTCAAATGAAGGGGCTAATCGATTGTGAGTCAAAAAGATAAAAACCAATACGGTAAGCACCGGCAGCAGCAATTCCGTCAAGGTTAAGGATTCAAGTAAAGGGCATACCTGAACACCATAAACTGCAAAAACAAACAGCGACAAGGCCAAGTGAATAACGACAGCGCGATCAGTTCGATCGACCGCAGAAGGAACGGTCTTAGTCACAAATGGCGTATTTGCAGAAGATGACATATTAGCCTCAAGTACTCAAAAAGGTGCACGCCTTAGGTATAGCACATATCCGTTAACCACTTGTGCCCCCGCGCTAAACTATAAACTTAGAAAAGCAGATACGGTTTTGGTTCCCTTCGCGTAAGTACGCTTGATGATCCGTCACTTCCTTCACCAAAAACACACCCAGTCCACCGATGGCACAATCTTCGGCATTCATCCCAAGCTCAACACAACTTGCTTCTTCCAACGGGTTAAATGCCTTCCCCTGATCGACAAATTCAACGAATAACTGATCCGTCGTATGGCCTATGATCATCTGAATTTTGTCCGAATCCTGAAGGAGTGCATACTTCACCGCATTCGATAGCAGCTCTTCAGCGGCAAGCTTAATATCAAACGCGACCGATTCAGTGATTTGGTGTTCTGCCCAATACCGTTCAAGAAATTCAAATAGCACACGAACAGCGTTCATTGACACACTAAAATCACAACGTTCAACCACACTTAAAGATTCACCCGAAACGGGCAAGATAAGAAACGGATTTGATACCGGTTGACGCGCAGGAAGCTGAATTGCCATGATGGTAATATCGTCAGACTGAAGGGCATCTTCGGCAAATGACTTTACCGATTGATACATGGCTTTACCCGCATTTTGAGCATCCCTTTGAGGTAATTCTGCTAATACAGATTTCATTCTGTCCATACCAAAAAACTCACGAGACGGGTTTTGCGCTTCATCAATACCATCTGTGTATAAAAATATAAGGTCACCCGCATCAAGCGTACGATGATTTAAAGGGAAGTCCATGTCCTCCATCAACCCCAATGCCATGCCGTTTTCTTGATCAAACACAGTTACGACTGAGAGTTCGGTATCGCCCTTTATGAACAAAGGGGCCATATGGCCACCACTGGCATATTCAAGTCGCAAAGTGGCATGATCAAGAATTCCGCACCACAAGGTTACGAACATGCAGGCATCGTTGTTCTGAACCAACACATTATTAAGTTCATCCAAGAGAATTTCTGGCGAAGTACCTTTGTGTACCAACTGGGTTAAGATTGTCATGGTTTTGGCCATAAACAGCGCGGCCGGAACGCCTTTATCCGACACATCGCCAATGACAAAATAACTTCTTTGCTCATCAAGTTGATGGCAAAAGTACAGGTCGCCACCAACGGACTTGGCCGGTTCCAACCGGGCGTATAACTGATAATACCGAGACTCACAAAACAGCTCGCCTTCACCGGGAAGCATGGCCATTTGAATCCGGGTTGCAGCATCCATCTCACCTTGTAAACGGTTGGATAGCGCCGTCTCATCGGCCAAGTCCCGAATGTACTGTTTCAGATGATTCTGCATATTGGAGGTTGCATCAATCAAACGAGCAACTTCGTCTTTGTGTGTGCTCTGAGGAAGAACGGTTGTTAAATCCCCTTCTCCGATCCGTCCCACCAAACGGGATAAATCCACCAATGGCGCCATTACTGAGCGAGTTACCCAGCGAATGGCAATCAGCACCAAAATCAAGGTAAAAACACCCAGCCCAATGACTTTAAAAAGATACATTAAAATCGGCCGAATAAATTCCTCTTCAGGAATGATGACCGCCATTGGCCAACCTGTAACAGCCAATGGCGAATAACCAATAATGCAACGTTCGTCACTTTGATAGCACTGCCCTCGGTAGACCCCCTGTTCACCACTCAGAAAAGCCCGGTAAAGCGTTTGCCATGCGCCGGAGGTATCAGTTTCAGGGTACATATCTTTCAGCGACTTCATAACAAAGCTATCATCAGGAAAGCTGATCAGCTTTCCTTGTCGGCTGGCCAGCATCACAAACCCTGAGTCGCCCACGTTGACCTGATCCAAATACGCCTTCAAGGTTGAAAGGGCAATATCCCCCGTCACCACACCAATAAACTGTTTGTTTTGATCTTCGAACAACATGGGGGAAGTCATTTGATAAACAGGAACGGCATACGTCACCATCGGTTGCTTCGCACCGAAAGTATCAAAATACGGCTCCGACCAATGCGCATTTCCGGTTTCTTTAGCAATTCTGAACCAGTCTTCCTGATAATATTGTTTTACGTGACTGCTTTGACTGTCGTTGTTATTAGCTGTTTGATTGTCCTGAGCACTTTGGTCCTGAGTACTGCGATCAGTCAAGTCCACCCTGTTTAAAGCCTGTCCGTCCCGGTAAACATAAGTCGCAAACCCTTTTTCATTGCCGACAAAAGCAGGGTCAAGCGCAATGGCTGCACCGATAACATCCCGGTTGCCTTCAACCAGATCGTCCAATAAACGAGTAGCCAATTGAGGAGTGACCGCGCTGTAACCCAATACGATCCCCAACTGATCGGTGGTTTTCTGAACCCCAACCAGCAGCGTCTCCACCTCATAAATGGCATCTTTGACTTCTTCCCGAATTTTTAACCGGGCTTCTTCAAGTACATGGTCTTTCGAGATCGAATAATCTAAGACAGCGGTCACGCTGAAAATCAGGCCGATCAAAACAATCAACCAGCAACTTAATCGACCAGAGAGACTGTTACCTATGCGCATCTCAATCACTGCCCTGTAAAATGACGAATGGCGTCTTGTGCCTGTTTCAATTCCGACGCGTCGATTTCATTCACCGATAACGACGGTGTTAGTTGATCCAATAAATTGCTTGGCGAAATTTGATGCTGATCTAAAGACGTCAGCACTTCTTGAGCCGCTGCCTGATCGTTACACACCAACAGCATATTGCACCCGGCTTTTAAGGCCGCCAAAGCCCTGCCGGAGGCAGTAGGTTCCGCATCCACAGCACCCTGCATGCTCAGGTCATCACTGAACACTACGCCTTCAAACCCTAACTGATTGCGGAGTACCTCCTGCAACCAAAAAGTCGAAAAACCTGCCGGATGATCTGCATCCACTTGATCATAAATCACATGCGCCGGCATCACCCCTTGCAAGCCAGACTCAATCAGTAACCGGAACGGGAATAAATCTTTAATTTCAATCTCTTCAAAACTGCGGCTGTCGTGCGGCAACGCCAAATGAGAATCAGCACTCACATGGCCATGACCAGGAAAGTGTTTACCCACCCCTTTCATACCCGCATGTTCCAACCCATTCAAAACACAAACCGCCAAATCGGCAACTATGTCAGGTCGGTCTGAAAAAGAGCGATCACCGATCACCTCATTCATGCCTACATTCAAATCCAGCACTGGCGCATAAGTCAGGTCTACCCCACACAAACGCAACTCTGCCGCCAGCACAAACCCCGACAACTCCGCCAGCCGCATGGCATGACGTTGGTGTGATAAGTAATATTCGCCGATCTTGCCCATGGCCGGAACGCGGGTAAAACCTTCACGAAAACGCTGCACCCGGCCACCTTCATGATCCACCGTAATCAGCAGCTCAGAATTGAACGTCTTGATTTGATCGCAAAGTCGGCACAGTTGATCTTTCGATTGATAATTGCGCGAGAATAAAATCACACCAGCTGTCGATGGATGCTGTAACAAAGCCACTTCATCATCAGCGACTTCGGTTCCTCTTAGATCAAGAATGACAGAGGCTCTGTTCATCTGATTGTCCTTAAAAATTAACGTGTTAAAAAAACGCCTTTGCTTAACTACTCTTGAATATCAACCGAACACCCTACAGGCACCAATTCAAATAACGACATCACATCTTCATTTCTCATCCGTATACAACCATGAGATAAAGGCTCACCCATGGGCTCAGAATCCGGTGTTCCATGAATGTAGATATAACGGCGCATACTATCCACATGCCCCAAGCGGTTTTTTCCGACCTCAGTACCCGATAACCATAAAATTCGGGATAAAATCCAATCCCTGTTGGGGAAAGTCTTTGCAAGCTCAGGCGAGTAAACTTCACCAGTAAAACGTCGCCCAATAAAAACAGCGTTTTGCGGCCGATCTCCACCGATTTTGGCTCGAATGATGTGCCGCCCTCTCGGTGTCTTACCTGAACCATTCAACTCTCCGGCCCCGTTTTTTGCTGTGGACACAGAATAGGTGTGAATGGCCTTGCCGTCTTTCACCAAAGTCAGCGTTTGTTGAGCAATAGAAACATTAATATGATCTGTAATGAGGGTCACCGCTGGTTGTCTTACTGATGATGTCATAAAGGGCCATAAGATTTTGAACATCCTACGATAAAAAATTAAACGTCACAAAGAACCTTTCATTCTCATACCTATTCACTTATCCCGCTTCAACTATTAATTTCTGGCCTTGAGTCAATAAATTACTAATCTAAGAGCGTCCATTCTGTTAAAAATGAAATAAATCAGTAGAATGGCGACACCTCTTATGCAGTGAGTTTTAACTATGTCCCAGGCCCTCAGTGTCTTTGCCATCGCCTATCAACCGAACAGCATTGAAGCATTCAAATGCATCAAGCATCTGCCCTACCCTGTGATGCTGGAAAGTGGTCACGGCAAATATGCAGATTTGATGGGTCGTTTCGACATCCTAACGGCTAACCCGGCTGAAATCATTGCTTCAACACCGGATCAAAAAAATCCGGGATTATCCGGCAACGCCTTACTGCAAAAACTGAATGACGCATTGGACGCGTTAAGTCTCGACCCAGTGTCTGAGGAATTACCCTTCATCGGCGGTGCGATTGGCTTCATGAATTACGATTTCGGCCAGCAACTGGAAACACTGCCTTGTTCCACAGAGCAAGACATCAGCTTACCCCCAGCCTGGTTTGGAATTTTTGGTTGGGCTCTGATCACAGACCATAGAGAAAACATAAGCTGGATAGTCAATGACGAAACACTTTCGAACTACTCCGATTCGGAACTGTTGAATCTGTTTAATACTCAGGCAAACACTGAGCTGGAAACATTTTCTTTAACTAGCCCTTTTGCCAGCAACCTCACTCAGAATGAATACTCAGAACGCTTCAGGCGTCTAAAAGAATACATTTATGCCGGAGACTGCTATCAGGTAAATTTTGCACAACGCTTCAGTGCTGAGTGTAAAGGCGATTCATTGCTGGCCTTTGAAAAAATCGCAAACAAAATCCCTACCCCCTTCTCAGCCTACTTCCAACTCGGACAATGGGATGTTCTCAGCCATTCTCCGGAACGGTTTGTTGAGCTTGAAAACAACCAAGTCACGACCAAACCGATCAAAGGAACCCGGCCTAGAGGGCACAACCCAGCAAACGATCAAGCACTCAGCGAAGAACTGCTGAACAGCACCAAGGACAGAGCTGAAAACCTGATGATTGTCGATTTGCTTCGCAATGACCTCAGCCGTGTTTGCGCCCCGTTCAGTGTCAAAGTGCCTAAGTTGTTCGACATTGAAAGCTACCCAAATGTACACCACCTGGTGAGTACCGTAACCGGCACGTTAGATCAAAACGAAACAGCAACCTCACTGTTAGGCCACAGTTTCCCGGGTGGCTCCATTACCGGTGCACCCAAAATCCGAGCCATGGAAATCATTGATGAACTGGAGCCACACCACAGATCCATTTACTGTGGGTCCGTCATCTACATCAGCCGGCATGGCCGAATGGACAGCAGCATCACTATCCGAACCCTGGTGCGCGACGGCAATAAAATTCATGCCTGGGGCGGCGGAGGCATCGTTGCCGACTCAGAAGCTGAGTCTGAATATCAGGAAACCCTGACTAAAATATCGCCTTTATTAAAGGCGATAAGTTAATAAAACTCATTAAACGCAACCACTAAACAAGAGCGGTTAATTCAAAGCGGCTTTGCTTTCACACAAATTAATCAATGAAGATAAAGCGTCATTTAGCTCCTTCTCTTTATTGTAAGCCAGTCCAATTGTGCGGCTTAAATCAATGTCGGTTAACGGAATAAAACGAATGCCCTCATGCTCCAGTAACTTAGGAATACCTGGCGTTAATGCACAACCGACACCGGCACTGGTCAGCGCCAGCGCATATTCCAAAGTTTGAATACGAGCACGCACGTCCAATGCAATCTGTTCCCGACCCAAGACATAATTTAACGAGTCCAACGCTTCACAAGGCGAGCGATGAATAAACGGAACGTTAGCCAAGTCTTCCACCATAAGCTGGCTTTTCAAACCAAGGGGATGGGTTTCCGGTACGGCCAATAAATAATGATCTTGCCAGAGCGGAATAAAGTGCTCTTGAGGCTGAAGATAATTGGTGGTAATAATTCGCGCATCACACTGCTCATCCGGCTGCACCAAAGTAAGATCCATACCATCAACCTCGGCGACAAACTCTTTCAGCAGTTGCCCCATACGATCAGCGCCCAGCGAGCGGATTAAGCCCAATCGAAAAGGAATTTTTACAGGCGTTGTCTTAAATAAATTGCCAATGGCATTCAGATCATTCGATAGTTGCTTTGCCAAAGGAAAGAGTTTGTCTGCCGCTTCTGTGGGCGCAACTCCTTTAGGATGGCGAACAAACAACTGGGTTTCCAACTGATCCTCCAGTTGTTGAATTGCCGATGAAATAGAAGGCTGCGCGACAAAACATTGTTTGGCAGCGGCACTGATACTCTGTGCCTGATAGACCGCCATGAAATACCTTAAACTACGAACATCCACCAAAAACTCCTTTGGCTCAACTGAACTCAGCAAAAACCGTACTCAACGAAAAACAGCACTCAAAGCGCTTTGTTTCAATTAATGGAACCAAGTGTTACCAAAATACGTTACCAAGTAACACAACAGACCATTCAAATTATGGAACACAGGTAACAAACCCGAATATTATTGAGGTAACAACGCCGCCCAAAAATAATTAACCATATGTTTTATATGAACTTTTTAAATATGGCACAGCAATAGCAATCTATTTAGTAAGAACAACAAAAACAGACGATTCGGCTTCATCAATAAAAATAAAAACAGAAGCTCAGGATTGCAGCTCAACAATAAAAATAAAAAGCGAGCAGAAAAACCATTATGAGCCCATCAGGGCTCTCCACCTTCTCTTTTAGACTTTACCCACGCTAAATATTCCATTTTTTACTCCACTCAAAATACACCCTGTTTGGCATCTTCTGCTATCAAACCATATAGATTAAATCTATACCAGATAAAGAAAAACTATATTTTAACTTTAGCAAATCTCCGATTAGCCTGAGAACTGTATCCAACTGTTTGTATCCGGAGATCATAATGGCTCGCACACAATTTTCCTGGGAAGATCCTTTTCTGTTAGACCAACAACTCACCGACGAAGAACGTTTAATACGAGACACAACTCGGGATTATGCTCAGGACAAACTTCAAAGCCGGGTATTGGACGCTAACCGAAATGAAATATTTCATCGAGAAATTCTCAGTGAAATGGGCGCACTGGGTTTATTAGGGGCAACGTTGCCGGAAAAATACGGTTGCGCCGGAAGTAATTACGTCAGTTACGGCTTGATCGCCCGAGAAATTGAACGCGTTGACAGCGGGTATCGCTCAGCCATGAGTGTTCAATCTTCTTTGGTCATGCACCCTATTCACGCTTATGGCACCGAAGCGCAAAAACAAAAGTATCTACCCAAGCTGGCTTCCGGCGAGTGGGTCGGCTGTTTTGGATTAACCGAACCGGATGCAGGTTCCGACCCGGCAGGAATGAAAACCCGCGCCGAGAAAGTGGCCGATGGCTACAAACTTACCGGTTCTAAAATGTGGATCACCAACGCCCCCATTGCAGACGTATTTGTGGTTTGGGCCAAACTCGACGGCAACATTCGGGGCTTCATCCTTGAAAAAGGGATGATGGGCTTATCTGCGCCTAAGATTGAGGGCAAATTTTCACTCAGAGCCTCCATCACCGGTGAAATCGTTTTGGACGAGGTCGTGGTGCCTGAAGATCAGATATTCCCGGAAGTTTCCGGTTTGAAAGGCCCGTTTGGTTGTCTCAACAAAGCCCGCTATGGAATCGCTTGGGGCGCTCTTGGGGCCGCAGAGTTTTGCTGGCATGCGGCACGTCAATACAGCCTGGACCGAACGCAATTTGGCAGACCCCTTGCCGCCACACAGTTGATTCAAAAGAAGCTGGCCGACATGCAAACCGAAATCAGCCTTGGCCTGCAAGGATGTTTACAAGCCGGTCGATTGATGGATAACGACCAATGCCCTGTGGAACTCATCTCCCTGATTAAACGCAACTCCGCCGGAAAAGCCCTTGCCATTGCCAGAGAAGCCAGAGACATGCACGGCGGAAATGGAATCTCCGACGAGTTTCATGTCATACGCCACATGATGAACCTGGAAGCCGTCAACACCTACGAAGGCACCCATGATATTCATGCTCTGATTCTTGGACGGGCTCAAACCGGCATACAGGCATTCTTTTAAATCATAAAACGTTCTTACCACAGAAGGTTCAAGTCAAAAGAGGTTTCAATGAAAGACAGCGCCACAGCCCTACACGATGATTTCATACAACGTGTTTCGGAAAATAACTTACCGGAGCGGAGGCATCGTATTTCACTGGCCGAAGCAGGGCTAAACGCTGAACAGGTAATTTCAATGTTTGAATCTCAGGTGTTGAGCCGCCTTTTGGATCTGGAAGCTCGTCAGCTCAAAGCACAGGGAAAAAGCTACTACACCATTGGCAGTTCTGGCCACGAAGGCAGCGTCGCGTTAGCCGAAGCGCTGAAGGTCAGTGATCCGGCTTACCTTCACTATCGAAGCGGCGCATTCTTTATTCATCGCGCCAGAAAAGCGGTGCAGGACGACCCTGGCACTCCTGCCCAAACGCCCATCTGGGATATGTTGTTATCGCTGTGCGCATCCAGCGAAGACCCAATTTCAGGCGGCCGTCATAAAGTTCTCGGGAGCAAGCCGCTGAATGTTCCTCCTCAAACCAGCACCATAGCTTCACACCTGCCTAAAGCAGTGGGTGCAGCATTGGCCATTCCAGCCAGAAAACGTTTGGCGCTGGACAACCCGGACAATCAATACCCGCCGGACAATGCAGTCGTGTTCTGTAATTTCGGAGATGCCTCAGCCAATCATGCCACAGCTCAAAGCGCGTTTAATGCATCGTCCTGGTGTGCATACCAAGGCCTGGATATTCCTTTATTATGGGTTTGCGAAGACAATGGCATTGGGATTTCAGTAAAAACCCCCACAGGTTGGATAGAACAAAATTTCAAACACCGGCCTAAGTTCACCTACCTTCAAGCCGACGGGCTAGACCTATTGCACTGTTATATGAATGCCCGTAAAGCCGTTAGAATTGCAAGGCAACAAAAGCCCGTATTCCTTCATATGGAAACGGTTCGGTTGATGGGGCACGCAGGAGCCGACGCCGAAATTGCCTATTTAACTGAATCGCAAATTGAACAAAACCAAAGAAATGATCCGTTATTGCATTCCGCAAAGCTGCTGATCGACCTGAAGCTGCTAACAAATCAGCAAATTGTTGATCTCTACCTGAACCTCCAACACCAGATCGAACTTGTTGCGAGACAAGTTATTGACCGGCCAAAACTGGCTTGCGCACAAGAAGTTATGCAGTCAATCATTCCAAAGAGCAATCAGAATTTACCTCTCGCAGGTTTAACCCAACCACAAAGAGATGCCTTATTTGCTAAAGAACGACGGGCGTTTGAATCGGCACAACCCCTCGGCCGTATGATCAACTTTGCCTTGGCAGAAATCATGGCAGAATTGGATAACGTAGTGGTGTTTGGCGAAGACGTCGCCGCGAAAGGCGGTGTATATCACGTGACTTCAAGACTGCAACAAAAGTTCGGCCCTAACCGGGTCTTTAATTCGTTACTGGACGAAACCAGTATTCTGGGCGGTGCCATTGGCTTGGCTCAAAACGGTTTATTACCCATTCCTGAAATTCAGTTTTTGGCTTATGTCCATAACGCAGAGGATCAAATACGAGGCGAAGCCGCGACGCTCTCCTTCTTCTCCAACCAGCAATACACCAACCCTATGGTCATTAGAATTGCGGGGCTGGCCTACCAAAAAGGGTTTGGCGGTCACTTTCATAACGACAATTCACTCGCCGTGTTTCGGGATATCCCCGGATTGGTCATTACCTGCCCTTCAAACGGTCAGGACGCCGTCGCCATGCTAAGAGCATCGGTTGACCTGGCTCGGAAAGAAAACCGAGTGGTGATCTTCATCGAACCCATCGCGCTGTACATGACTCGTGACCTGCATGCGCCAGGTGACGAACTCTGGGCAAGCAAATACCCAACGAAACACACGCCCATTGCACCCGGAGAGTTCAACACCTTTGGCCAAGGCAAAGATTACTGCATTGTGACTTACGGCAACGGCTATTTTCTTTCAAGACAAGCAGAGAAAATACTCAAAGAACAACACAACCTGGACGGCCGGATTATTGATTTACGCTGGCTCGCGCCATTGAATGAAAAAGCGTTACTGGAAGAAATCAATCAATGCAACTCAGTCTTGGTACTTGATGAATGCCGCAAAACCGGTTCACTCAGTGAGGCACTGATGTGCATGCTGTTAGAAGCACCGACCAGACCGGACAACATCAAACGAAGAACCGCTGAAGACAGTTTTATTCCGCTGGGCAACGCAGCCAATGCAGTTTTACCCTCAGTCGAACAAATCATTGAGGACGTCTTAGCCATGAACACCCACAAAAATCTGAAGAGAGCCGGTTGAATGAAAAAAAGAGCACTGGTGGTATGCCCTGGCCGAGGAACGTACAACAAAGAAGAACTGGGCTATTTATCGCGACACCATCAAGACAAAACCGAACAGTTAGCCTTCATTGAACAGTATCGCCAAACCGTCAACCAGCCCAGCGTTCATGAGCTGGACGGAAAAGACCGGTATTCGTTCAAGCTGCACACCTTAGGAGAACACGCCTCGGCCTTGATTTACGCCTGTGCTTATGCCGACTTCATGAGCATCAATCAGGACGAATACGAGATCGTAGCCATCACTGGCAACTCCATGGGATGGTACATTGCCCTGTCTGTGGCTCAGGCCTTATCCCCACAGGACAGCATAACCCTGATTGACACTATGGGTTCCATGATGAAAAACGGCCTGATCGGCAGCCAACTGATCTACCCCGCCGTTGGTGCCGACTGGAAGATCATTACAGACAAAAAAACAGAGCTATTCACCATCGTTGAAGAAATCAACCAAAGAGCCGCACATGCACTCTACCTTTCAATTGATCTCGGCGGTTATCTGGTTGTGGCTGGTAATGAAACCGGGCTGTCAGCGTTTGAGCAGTCCGTCCCAAACATCGACGATCGATTCCCTATGCGACTCTACAACCACGGCGCATTTCACACGCCACTCATGAGCCAAATATCCGATGTGGGAAAAGACAAGTTAACAACACTCGACTTTAATAGACCACTGACACCGTTAATCGATGGACGAGGCCATATCTGGACACCCTACAGCACAAACCCCCAACAACTCTTTGACTACACGCTTGGCCATCAGGTCACTGAACCCTATTACTTCAACAGAGCCATCGAAGTCGGTCTCAAAGAGTTTTCACCGGAGACCATCATTGTGCTTGGCCCTGGCAGCAGTTTAGGCAGTTCAGTCGCGCACTCATTGATTAACATTGGATGGCAAGGCATCAGCAACAAAGCCGAATTTGTAGAAAGGCAAAAACGTGATCCTTTTGTGATTTCTATGGGGATGGAAGCACAGAGAAGGTTTGCTTCCTTCTCTTAATCGCTGCTTGAATTCGATGAACTGGACATGGAACCTGAAAATACTTCATAAGCTTCTATTTCAGCAGCATCTTTCATTGAACGATTAACTACCCTTGCTTGTATACCTAACGCCTGTCGAATATACGAGTTGATGTAATCGTTCGGAAACCACCGAGAAGGTATAGAGCTTTCATCAAACGAATGAATTAACCTAAGTATAAAGAAAGGACCTAAAATTGGGACAAACCAGACTATTAAAGCCTGGGCAAGCTTCTGTACTTTTTCCAGATCGTCTGTTCGATACAAAGCAATTGAACACATAACATTTAAATAAATGACTAGCCCCAAAATAACCAGAACAAGAAATAATATGTAGTATTCCAAGTTGAGCATCCCTTATTGTTTAAATTCAGAAGCTTTCAGCTTTCTCTCATGTTCCAATAACCAACGCTTTCTTTCAAGCCCACCACCATACCCTACAAGTTTGCCGTTTTTACCAATTACCCGATGACAAGGGACAATGATGGAAATGCGATTGTATCCATTTGCGGTGCCCACTGCCCTGACCGCTTTCGGTTTGTTTATTTTCTCAGCTTGTTGCTGATAAGTGGATGTTTCGCCAAACGGAACGGCCATTAAAGCTTGCCAAACCTGATTCTGAAACTCTGTTCCTGGTGTATCAAGCGGTACTTCAAACGCCGTTCTTTCTCCATCAAAGTACTCTTTGATCTCTTGTTTGGCCTGCCAAATATGTGCATTTTCTCCGGTGATAATACGGGCTTTTAATAATCGCTGAAGGTCTTTAAATTCAGTTTCCAGCATTCTTCGGTCAACGAATTCAAGCAAACAAATGCCCTGATCCGTCGCGCACACAAACATTGGCCCTATCGGCGTTGTTAGCCGGCTGATTAATATTACTCGATCATCTTTACTCAATACTGGCGAGTTCCCAATAAGTTTCTTGTAAGTGTAGCCAAAGCCACTCAACGACTCGTAGCCGGATTCCATCGCGGTATTTGTTGCAGCTTTGCCGGATTTAAGTTCCAGCATGGCATTGTTGATACGGTACATGCGCTGATAAGCCTGAAAAGTAAGGCCGTAATGTTTTTTAAACCAACGCCGAACCAGTTCAGGGCTGATTCCCTGTTCCCTCAGAATGTAATCCGATATTTTTTCCTTCGGATTCTCTTTAATTAAAGCGATGGCATCCTGAACCTGTTCAGGAGCCTCATTTGCGTTCTCCGTCGGCTTACAAATTTTGCAAGGGCGATAACCTGCGTCTAAGGCATCTTTAAAATCGGAGTAAAACTCGACATTTTCAAACTTAGGCTTTCTGGCCCGACAGGTTGCGATGCAAAACACACTGGTGGTTTTTACGCCAACATAGAAGATACCGACGAAGTTCGAGTTCTTATCTATCAGCGCCTGATAATAGGTTTCAATTTTACAAGGGTCTGTTATCAACATTCTAATCACTTATCCTGAAAAAGGGGCAATACAGCTTTTCCAATTGCAATACGTCGCACACTACCCCTTATCAAGACCCACCAACAACCGAAAAATGGACAAGTATTTTTTCTATTCGACCAAACCACCCTGAACAAGTATCTTACGACTCAGGTTTCTCAGAACCTTCTTCTAACTGAGCCGGCTCAACGGGTTTTGCCTGGAACAAGGCTCCACTGCCAGCACCGCAGGCGATGATGGTACGCATCATATCTTCGACTTTAGCATCCGGGTACAAAGTCACTTGCGAAGCATCCAGGTGAAACATATTTCCTGAGGTAGGGTTTGGGCCGGTAGGCACAAAGACCGTATATCGACCGTCCGGGTGTTTGGAAGTTACAATGGCGGTCACCTCTGTCTTCACAGCATCGCCAAACGGGCGAACCAATGCCACTTCACCATTCGCAAACGGCGACTTCGACTGATCACCAAAAAACTGGTCCACAATCTCTTTCACCATCCGATAGCCTGGCGCCAATTTGGCAAGACGGTCATCAAATTTATGATGGAGGTAGGTGCCTAATTGCGTGGATACAAAGTAGCCCACAGCAAAACAAAAAAGCACCATCACGGACAACACCAACAAATCGCCAATGAACTCAGGCAGGCCAATAAAATTAACGACGAGATTCGTTAATGGCTGAATCAAATCCGTGACCAGGCGAAACAGCCAGTTAAAGCCCATCCACAAGATGGCGATGGGAAGCAGAATGATTAACCCACCCAACGCTGATTTCTTAAAAAAGTCTTCTTTTGTTACATGGTTCATGCTTTCTCCGCCTTATTAGCTGTATTAAGAATTACTCCATTTAAGAACGGAAATTAGCATAAAAAAACCTGCACTTCTCAACAAAGGCAGGTTTTTATTATTTCAGATGATTGAAGTGATATTAATTACAGGCAGCATTACCTGAAACATCAATAATATTGCTTAGACCTCCACACGCCTGAACCTGATCCCGTAATGCTTCAGCCTCTGAAGTACATAAGCTGGCGTTACGACTCACCTTGAAGTGTTGCCCGACATTACACAACTCAGGCATGTTCAAATCGGCCACCGATGACCCATCAATAAAGACATCACCACTTACCGAAGTTAGCCCCGTTAATGAAACAGAATTCAAAAAGCCACCACGAATTTCCAGGTCATGAGACGAGCTGGAACCGATAGACGCCAGATTGCTCAGACCACTTAAATCCGCCAGTTGGTTATTACCAAACACAATCAAGGAGCCAGACAATTGAGTCAGCTTGTTCAACGCGCCTAAGTCCGACAATTGAGGGTTTAACCGGATACTGGTTGTCCCTGCCCGTTCCAGATTATTTAAACCATCCACGCTCACAAGCTTATTATTGCGCTCAAGATCAAAATCTCCCGAGATGGTTTTCAGCGCAGTCACACCAGACAGATCCTGCATGTTGTTATTATTCAAAATAGCAAACTGACCATTCACCTGAGTAAGGGCACCCAAGCCATTCAGATTAAGAAGAGCATCATTGCCTTCTACAAATAACTTGCTCACGGAAGTCAGGCCGTTCAACCCCTGTAAATTTTGCAACTGAGCATTATTCTTAATGATCACCTGATTGGCAGAACGCACTGAACTCAGCCCGTTTAATGTTTGTAAGCTGTCGTTATTCTCAATCGTTACAATATTCAAATCGCCTGTTATCCGACTAAAACCAGATAAATCACTTAGGTCAGAGTTATCTTCCAACGTCAGGCCACCCGATAATGATGTCAACGCTGTCAATCCTTCAGTGGAGACCAACGTATCGTTGCTGCTGATTTGAATGTCCCCGGATACATTGGTTAAAGCGGAGAGTCCGACCAAGTTGGTTAACGCATGGTTACTCTCTATCACCACATCCCTCACCGTTTGTAAGCCACTCAAGCCCTCCAAACTGGATAAAGCCGTGTTACCAGCCAAAGTCAGTTTATTCAATGTTGTAATATTCTGCAGACCAGCAAGAGATTCAAGTTGTGGATTGGAGCGAATCACCAGAGTTTTTAACTCAGTTTGAGCAGCCAAGCCATTGAGGTCATTCAGTACCGGATTGCCATTTAGCTCCAAAAACAAGGTATTCCCGGCAAGATTGGTAAAATCAGGCAAAGCAACCAAACTGTCCATGGATTTAATCGCCAGACTCAGATTCACTTGAAGTGCTGCAACCGCATCCAGCTCAGTCACTTCAGGAAGGTCATCCAGCACTAAAGCATCAACTTCAGTAATGGATTGCAAACCGTCTAAATTAGCCAACTTGTTATTCTGGGAAAGCGACAGAGTATTTACACGGGTTAAGCTGGACAGAGCCGACAAATCGACCAGTTCCGGGTTTGCCCGAACCACCAAGCTCCCTTTCACTTCTGACAGACTGTTCAAACCGTTCAGAGTTTCAAGTGCTTCATTCGAAATCACACTCAAACTGCCAACGGAACGTACACACGATAAGTCGTCCAGATTCAACAGGTCATGGCTCGAAGAGTTATAACTGCCTATGACCAACGCCCCCGTCACCGACGTATAACCCGCCAATGCCTGTGCATCCTGTAATGACTCAATGGTGTAGTTACCTACCCAAGGCTCTTCCAGACAAGCCGATTCCGTTACTGTTACGGTGTAATCCTGAACCGATTGATTACCAGCCACCACACGATACACCACCGCAGAATTAAAGCTGTTTGGGGTGATACCTGAGTATTGTTCAACGCCGTTGACAAAAACCTGCTGGCCCGTCGTCTCGAACGTTGCAATCAAAGAAGATACATCTGTGGAGTCAGCCACCAATAAAGAAATGGTATGAGCAGCTTCATCAATGTTTGCTATCACGTCTTCAGAAACCTGATCATTATTCTGCTTCGTAAAACGGAAGTCAGTAATGGCTTTTGCTTCAAAGGACACAGCAGAAACTTTCACTAAATAATGCTTTTCCGAACCATTTTCCGCTTCAACCTGATACGAAACGTTCGAAGAAAAATCATTCACCGACGAAGCACTTTCCTGAGGCACGCCATCCACAGTCACCTCTTCCCCTGTTGTGATAAAAGAAGCCACAAGCATAGTCAGATTGGTAGACGAAGGTACAACCAAAGAGATCACACCTGAACTCTGATCAATTGAGCCTGAAATATCTGAAGGCAACGATGGATTATCCGCAACCCGGAACTTGAACTCAGTAAGGTCTTTTTTATCACTCAAAATGAGTTGAGTGAAATGCGCCGTCACATTTTTCGAACCGGTTAACTTATTGATTTTTATACTGCACGTTCCTGTGCCAGAACAATCTCCGGACCATCCGGTGAATTGATAACCGGAGTCTGGGTGCGCCGTTAATACTTCGGTATAGCTGGATGCAATATCGGAAAACTTTTCATAATCGACCCGACAGTTGGTGCCACTGGTTCCGCAATGAACCAACCCGGATTTGGAGGTTACATTCCCTCGGCCCTGGGTATCCACCGCCAATTTACAACCGCCAAGCAAAATAAAGACAAGAAGCAAAACGCTTCTTCCAAGAAGTTTAGACATGGTCATCCCCTTTCTGATTTTGATTATTTTTTTAATAACAGTAAGGATTCATCACCCAAAATCAGGCAATGTTTATAAGGCGCTCTTACAGTTTTTATTTTTATTAATAAAAAAGCATGTCACTGAAACCTTTGTGACAAAACTAATCAAACGACAATTAATGATCTAACTGTCGTATTTTCGTAATAAAAGAGAGCTCAAGTGCTCAATTTTTGAGAATAGACCAGAAGAAAACTGACATCACAGGGAAAGTCCGAACTCAAGGAACTTGAGCTCGGCAAGAAAAGACTTACTTTTTATCAAAAACCAAATCCACTGTCACAGGAACAGCAGTGCTGATGGATGGCAACTTAGCCACTTCACGCAGTTTTTCAATGCCTTCTACCAATTCAAAATCTGCAGCATTAATGAGCAATGGTTTAATGGTAGACACAGCCAGTTGGCCCGACGCTAATTTAACCGCACGCAGTTCAGCGTCTGCTGAAACCGTTTTACCATGCAGGTTAATATCCAATTTGGTTTTGGTAGTGAAGGACTCACCTGCTTTCAAGTTGGTGGCCTTAGTGGCATCGACAGCGGCTGAAATATTGGCCGTTGCAAACTTAGACACTTCAAACAACATCGCCTGCATTCGCTCATTGCGAATACCGATGTTGGTATCTACTGAAGCCAATTGAATTTCGATGTTTGCTTTACCCGCGTCAGTAATGGCACCACCCACCGATTTAAACGTATGAATCTCGCTGACTTTCGCTTTCTTAGTTGAAATAAAGTTCACGGAAGACTGATCGTTATTAAGTTGCCAATCTGCCGAGGCATTAAAAGAAACACACATCGCCGCAGTCAAAGCCAATAAACCGGTTTGGATTTTACCTTTCATTTTACTCTCCTTTGTTTTTTATTATGAGATAGTATTTTCCACTGAACCTGTTGAGCTTCGAGTCTTAATGCTCTTAATCAAATCATCAGGTTAAAATCAGCGCGCAACCATAGCACAAATGAGCCTAATTTTATAACGCGTAAATCAAAGTTAAGAACTTATTCCTTTGAAAATTTTGAAGAGAATCACATCAACAACCTGTCAGTTAAGCCACGTCTTCAGCTCCGTTTACTCCACACCATAACCCCTCATAACTTGGCGCTTCGAAAACCTTCAACCATACTGATAAAGACTTCATCAAGTTCAAACAACCCGCCTGACGACGATGATTGAAACAGTAAATTTGGAGATGTGTTATGGCTCAAATCACAACCACTGAAATGACGGAATTAGTCACGCCCATTATGGCAAACCTTTCCGGTAAAATGCATGGCGGTGAATTACTGAAGTTATTAGACAAGGTTGCCCTGACATGTGCCATGCGATACAGCAGTTATTACTGTGTAACCTTATCCGTAGACAAAGTGGTTTTCCGGCAACCTGTCTTTATAGGCGAGATGATCACCTTCGTTGCAAATATCAATTACACTGGCCGAACGTCGATGGAAGTCGGGATAAAAGTCATTTCTGAAAACCTGAAAGAGAAATCCGTGCGCCACACCAATACCTGTTACTTCACAATGATTGCCGTAAATGATGACGGAAAACCCACTGCAATCCCTCAATTAATAAAAACCACAGAAGTACAAGAACGACGCTGGGAAGCGGCTTTAAAGAGAAGAAACCTCAGCCTGCAAAAAGCCAAGGAATCCAAGACAAATTCAGAGAAATAAACAATCCAAAGCACGAGAAAACCGGCAGCGCAATAATTAATTAAAACTACTACAGCCTGCTTTTTAGGAGTGCTTTAATCTCATCACCTAACCCCTCTCGTTCTGCAATTTCACCATGGCTCGGGATCAGAGTGTAAAGGGTTTCTGTCTCTAATAAATCAAGCGCCCAGTGTTTAAAGGCTTTCTTATCTTCAATGATATACCACTTCACCACCTGACTGATTTTCAAGCCTGGTGCGGCCCCAAGTAAACGCTGCATCGCCTTTGCAATGGGTTGGTTGGACATACGTTCATAGTTTAAAAAGCTGTCACAGGTAATCCAGGTCGTTAAGCCAAACTCTCGTTCTTTCTTTAACCACACATCACCAGCCCTGTGCCCCGGCGGAAACAACACCGAATATCCTTTCGGCAATGGCGGCTGATGATCTTCTAAGGCCACTATGCCCGATGCCTTGTTAGCCACGCCTTTTTCAACCAAACGCCCGATCGCATGGCAGCTAGCGTACAAAGTGTGCCTTGGAAACGCAGCCTGCCAAGCCTCAACACCCATATAATGGAAGCCATTCGGCATGATGATATGGAGTTTGACGTTTTCATTTTGCCATTCTGCAGGCCAGTTTTCTAATAATGATTTGCCCGGACTGACGACTACAAACTCATTATCATCGACTTTCAAAGCAACGGAATTTGATACAAAGTTTGGAACCACGTATTGACCAAAACGCAATTCAGGATGGGACTCCAATGTGTGCCAGACGTTCTTTTTCATAGTTATGCGTGTTCTTGTGTTGAGATAGCAATACTATAAAAACAATGAAAATAAATACCAGCTAACAACGCAAGATTATCTGCAATCCCCTCAAACTACGGCAAAAAGACAGGGGATTTATCAAATACTTTCATTCGATATTGTTCTAATGAATAAATCACCTCATCAATGGTTAATTCTTCATTCATAAACATGACCATCAAATCCATTGCCGGTTTAGCCATTTCAGGCGGTGTATCCCGGTCAAAAAATTGAGCAACACCTTTGGCATTTTTAAGCAACTGGTCGCCGGCTTTCATAAACTTATTATCAAGTTCGTATGGTTGCCGGAAGGGAGATAATTTCTTGGAGGTTTGGTTCATTTCAATCAACACATCGGATTCCACAATAAAGCTTAGAAACTGACTTACGGCGGGATCGCCTTCAGATTGTTTCGACACAACAAGAACATCCACGGGAGCATCCTCATAAGATGGCACTTTCGGGTTAATCACAGGAAATGGAACAAACAGTAGATCATCCTGAATTTTTAAAGGCACATCCGAAACAAAAAAATTACCCATCAAAACCGCAGCAGCTCGGTCGTGATACATAAGCGGCAGGGCATCTTTCCAACTCATTTCATGTCGGCTATCAATGAAGCATCCGGCATCAAGCGCCTCCTTCCAATGAACAAACACACTGTGGACTCTGGGGCTATCATAAGAAGCATCCCCACGCATCAAGTCCTGATGAAAGGCCAAACCATTAATTCTTAAATTGAGATAATCAAACCAACCGGCAACACTCCAAGGACTTCTTGTACCGACTGTAAATAGCGCACGGCCTTGCCCAGAAAATGCCTCGCAGGCATTCAGCAAGTCTTCCCAGGTTTCGATACTCGCTAGGTTACGCGCGTCAAAAGCCGATTGCCGATAATAAACGCCCCATTGATAATAATTGATCGGCACAGCAAATTTCATGTTATTGGCAGTCACAGCCCCTTCCGCCGCCGCAGTAAAGCGCTCTGACCAACCTCGTTCATGCCAAAGCTCGGTCAAATCCGCAATATCTCCCTTCATTGCTAATGAATTTAAACGAATTCCACCAAACCAAAAATACACATCACCCGATTCCGAAAACCGGTATTCACCACGCTCCACCAGAGCTTTAAACTGTTCGTGCTCGTAGACTTTCACAGAAACTTTAATGTCTGGCGCCTGAACTTTGAAGGCCGAAATCATTTTGTCGTAGGCTTCTCGTTGTCCACGATTAATGGGCATCATGACGATGGTTATATGATGAGAAAACGCAATATTTGGTAAAGGATCAGCGTCGGTACAAGCCAAAGATAATAAAAATAAAGTGCACAACCAGAAAAGCTTTGAAACACAACAATTATGAGTCATTACAACGTTAGCCTGAAGACTATGGACACTACTCAGTTTAGGCTGTATTTCACGGCGGGCAATTTTAAGTAAGGTATTTTAAATACTTTGTATTGATAGCGTTTCCTAAAAAGGCAATTCAATACTGATGAATCAACTCTTTGATTTGCATCCAATACGATTTAAACATCCAGCGATGCATAAGCGGCAATTTCAACCATGGCCTCTTATTCATTCTGGGAGCGATGTATTCAAGTACCCACTCTCTGCCAAAAAAGGCCCACTCACCGGCAACACACAACAAATTACCTTTACAGACGGGATAAACTTCGTAATAGAGAATGTCTTGCAGTTGCTCTATTGAATAAGGACTTTCGGCCAAAACCTTTGCCATTCTCTCAAGGTCTGCATCGGTTAATTCGGTGTCCAAAAACAAGTCGGATAAGGTTTCCCACACCTGAATTCGTTCTTCCGGAATTATCATCACACCTCCTGGCAGAAGCCCTGTAGCAACAGCGCACAAATATTTATCTGGGGTTCGCAAACACCTGCGTCCAGTAACTAGGATAGTCTGATGAAGAAGTGTTTACCCTCGCAGATGCAAACTCGCTAAAATTCACGCTCATAATATTTCGGCAATGCCCTTCACTGTTCAACCAACCCTGAACCACCTGAGTGACGCTGGTTTGACCTGCTGCAATGTTTTCACCCACCGCAGACCAATCGTAACCCGTTGCATCCACCCGGTTTGAAACAGACAGTCCGTCGGAGCCGGTATGACTAAAGAAGTTATTCGTCGCCATATCAGTGCTGTGTGAAAAAGCCGCTTGTTCTAACACACAACTCCAGGTTAAGGCTGCCACTGCGGGTAAATTATCATTGCCACACTGATAACCCGAAGCTCGTGCCGCATTCACCTGCGTCAGCATATCTTCTTCATTCACATCCATTTCACAGGTTTCGTTGTTCCCAGGATTATCATTCCCGGAGTCATCTGAGTTACCTGATGTCCCTTCCGTACTACTGGCCGAACCACCGGACGACACGCCTCCAGAAGAAGAGCCTCCGCCACCACCGCAAGCACTCAACATCAACACAGATAAACAAGTAACAACGATTAAGCGAAATGAATTCATAAATGTCAGCTCAAGATCATAAAAGCTGCACAATAAACTGACCTTCAGCAAAGAACTGTGAAGCAGTTTTGGCAGTACAATTTGTTACTAAACAAACCCTCGTGCCTTGTGTTGCTCATCCAGGCCGTTTATTCTTTCTGAAGTATTTCAGAACAACATTCAATAAAAATAATAATGTTCAGGAGCAGCAAAAAATGAAGCCTAAGGATGATTACGCCGAGATTTCCCGCACCAGAAGTTTACTAAAAGACAAACGAATTCTCATCACCGGAACCACTGGCTTTCTAGGCAAGGTTCTGCTGGAGAAAATAATACGAAACATCCCCGAAGTTGCCAGCGTCAAACTTAGTCATTCGAGGCAATAAAAAATACCCCGACGCGATGGATCGCTTCAAAGCCGAGATATTAACTTCTTCCATTTTCAATCATTTAAAAGAAACCAACCCCGCCCTATTAGAGAATTTTTGCAGCAACAAACTGAACTGTATTGGCGGTGAAATCACGGAAATAAATTTCGGATTGCCTGAAAAGAAATACCTTCAACTGGCCGAATCAACCGATGTTTTTATCAACTCTGCCGCAAGTGTTAATTTTCAGGAAGAGTTGGATAAAGCGCTGCTCATCAACACCCTTTGCCTGAATAATGTAGCAGACTTTGCCGAAGCCGCAGGCGACATTCCGGTCATCCAAATTTCCACTTGTTACGTCAACGGTTTTAATAAAGGCACGATCAAAGAAGAGATTTCCAAACCAACCGGGAAGCGCATCCCAAAAGACAAAAATGGCCACTATGATACCAATGTCGTAGTTAAGGCTCTGCAAAAGAAAATAGAAAAAACGAAAGCCTCCGTCAAAGACAAAAAGTTACTGCCTGAAGCCTTAACCGAATTGGGCCTGAAAGAAGCACATCGCTATGGTTGGGGAGATACTTACACCTTCACCAAATGGCTGGGTGAACAGCTGATTCTGAAGCGCTTAAACAATAAAACCATCACAATTTTAAGGCCATCCGTCGTTGAGAGCACATTAGAATCTCCAATTCCAGGCTGGATCGAAGGCGTCAAAGTATCCGATGCCATTCTACTGGCTTATGCCCGCCAAAAAGTTTCTTTTTTCCCTGCGAGAAAAGCAGGAATCGTTGATATTATCCCGGTAGACCTGGTCGCAAACAGTGTAATTCTCAGCGTTGCTGAAGCCTTTGAACAGCCAGGAGAGGCAAGGATTTATCAATCCTGCAGCGGTTCCCAAAACCCTTTAAAAGTAGAACGCTATGTCACCACCGTTTGTGAAGAAGTCCGGGTTAACTGGAAAAAATACCCTAACTTAGCCAAGAAACAGCCAGAAAAGAAGTTTGTATTAGTCAATAAAAGAGTGTTCATCAGTGTCATGAAGGGTCTGAAATTAGCTCAAACCGTCCATGATCGGATACTGTCCAAGTCTTCTACTAAATCAAAAGCTTTAAAAACAGTGGAAAGTACACTCAGACTTTCTTCAATCTATTCCACCTACACCAGCCCTGAGTACGTTTTCAATAGCGATAAATTGATGGCGTTATCAAACCGGATGGGTGAGCAGGATAAAGTACTTTTTCCGGTAGATGCTAAGAAAATAGATTGGGATTACTACTTCCAGCACATTCATGTGGCCGGTTTAAACCGTTACGGAATGGAAGACAACACCCAAGTTTCAAAACCGACAAAATCAACCGCCGTTAAGAAAGAGCCAGAAACAGAGGAAGCCTAGCGAACACGCCGAAGGTACAACCCTGAGCCAAATTCAAGGCCAGGGTTTACTTTTATTAATGGTCCAAATTAAATACGATTTTTTACCGGAAAGCTGACATGAAAAGCCACACCCGGTTGTTGATTCACTACATCAACATCTCCGTTCATCGCCAAAGCCAGGTTCTGTACTAATGCCAGTCCTATGCCCGTTCCTACCGTTTCGCGCGTCATCTCCGCTTCCGAGCGGAAAAATAATTGAAAGATTTTTTTGAGCTGGTTTTTAGGAACACCGGGGCCATAATCCCGCACGGTAAATTGTACAAAACCATTGGACTGCAATTGAGCGTTGATATCGATTTTTTTAACGTCTGCTTTGGCTGAAAATTTAAGGGCATTATCCACCAAGTTGATTATGATTTGCGAAAAGCAATCGGCATCCACTTCTATGACAACATCACTGGCGTTTTGCAAAACATCAAGGTTAAGCTGATACCCAGCCGCCTCAACCTGAGTGGAAATTTTAGAGCGAACCATATCCATCAGTTCTCCAACAGAACTGGGCCGTAAGTCCACAACCAAATCGTTATGATTCACTCTCGCCAACTGCAAGACATTGGAGATCAACCGCGATAAACGCTCACTTTCATCAAAGATAAAATGGTAATACTCACGTTTTTTTTCTTCACTGGCCCAGCCTTCTTTTAAAATTTCGCCATACATTCGGATGGATGTCAGCGGCGTTTTTAACTCATGACTGACCGACGAGACAAAGTCCTGTTGCTGCTCAACCAACTCAATCTGCCGAGCACCTGCGCGATAAATAAAGAAAAGGCCCACAAATAATACGATGGTCAAGATAATACCAGCCCAAGCAACCACAACCCCACCCTGCCCTGCGGGCAAATGCTTGATCGTGAAAATTAACTCTAAATCAGAGAATGGCGCGGACAAGGTGGTTCGGTACAACACATCACCTTGCAATTGCTTGGTGCTTGAAATAAAGCCTCGCGAAGCAGTGCCACTGTATGCCGACAACACATTACCTTGATAGGCAACGATAAGTTTACTCATTTCAGAGACGGTCGACTCGTTAAAAGCCGTTTGTATCAGTGAGTTTAAAAGAGCTTTTTGCTCCAATAAAATGCCTTGAATGATTCGCTCGCCATTTCGCCAAACTTTCCGATACAGCAAGAAGTGACCACTGTCCAACAGTCGAAATTCAAACGGATCAATTTCACTTTCAAAGAGGTTAATGTTTGGACTTAATGGCAAAGTAAGCGATTTTTCCAAACTTTCATCTTCAGCCCCTCCAGAGCCTGATTCCAACGCATCAAAGCGGCTTATGTCTGCACTGGTAGCGTCAGAACGGCCAAGATAAAATCGACCAGACTCAGCAGGAGCAGAGCCCAGGCCGGAAGTAGATGCAGATGGAGTTTCCGCTTCAAGCAATTCATCCCTTACCATGAATTCAGTTTCTTCTTGGCTAAGTTCAGGAGCAAGCGCGCGCTGAGACATCTGCGCTTGAGGCCTCAAAGAATTGCCCTCAAAACCGCTGTTATCGGACAAACCATAATAACCCGCTTCAGGCAAAGCGCCCTGCTCTTTACGAGCGACTCTTGGCTGAATTTTTTGAGTCTTAGCCACGTAATCCTGCTTCTTTTGCTCCAAGTTCTTAGCCGTATATTTTGATCCTAAATCCAGATCTTCCACCCTGCCCAATTTATTCATGGATTTGGATTTTTTTCGTGCGAAAGGGTCATCAGTGGATTGATCCAAGCGATCAAACGCCGATTGTGCATCCAGCTTTTGCGGAATTGATGCCTTCTGTTGTTGACGATAATCCGCCAGTTTTTTCTTATCGTTAGCTTCTTTGGAATGATAAAGTTGAGAATGATCGAATTCGGCACGACCAGACGTAGCACGATCACCATTTTCCGGAGCGGCATCGATTTCAGCCAATGCTGGGTCTTGTTCATTTAATTCACTTTGAACGAATTCTTCAGCGTTCTGCGTGTCATTAGTTTCGGGTAACAGATTATTGTTATTCAAAATATGTCGAATTTGATTTTGCAGAACATCTCGTTGCTGAATTTGTGAACGAGAAATACCAAAACGAGAAGCACCTTCCGAATACTCTGGCAGTAATGGCGTAGTAAAACGCCCTTGTGCATCAACCTGAAAATACCCAAGTAACCCGGGTAAACTCTGTTCAACGGGATAAGCAGACAAAGGCGAACGCTGTACATAATTCGAAGAAAGCTCACCTTCCACCTGAATAAAACTGTAATCAGTAAACCCTCTGGCTTCTTCTATCAGTATCCGCTCATTAAATTGTTTATTAATCCGCAGCACCAATTCACCGGCCAGAGTTTGATGTTGGTGAAACGTCTCCCACTTCAATTGGCGATAAGCTTGATTGATCAAAACCAGAGAAGGAATGAGCAGCGCAAAAAGAAACATCAGAATAACCAGTCTCAACTTGAGTTTGGTCCGATCTTTAAGACTCCGGGATTTATGTTTCTTGGTGCTGTCAGCCATTCAAGGGTTTTCCTGTGTACGCCTGTTCAATTAACAACCCACATTAACAATCCAGCAAACGATAACCTTCGCCCCGCACCGTAATCAGTAACGTAGGCTCTTTCGCATTGACTTCAATTTTACGGCGTAATTTGGCTATGTGGATATCCACTGTTCGGGTTTCTATGTCCATCTTCTTATCATAACCCCAGACCTTATTTAACAACTCTTCTCTGGGAACAGGCCGGGTATTATGTAACTTCAGGTATTGTAAAACTTCTATTTCTCTGCGAGTAAACACCAACTCCGTTTCGCCCCATTGGCCGGTTAAATTCAGCGTATCAATTTGAATGTCGTGGCCGATTTGCATCTCGCGATTTTGCGCTTCGCCTGCACGGGATCGACGTAACACCGCTTGCACTCTTAACACCAGCTGGCCCACTGAAAAAGGTTTAGCGACATAATCATCCGCACCTAGACTCAACCCCTGAATAATTTCTTCATCGCTGGTCTTGGCCGTCAACATAATAATGGGTTGATCTTTATCTTCATCACGAATGCGCCTGCAAATTTCAAAGCCGTCCATGCCCGGCAACATCACGTCCAATAGAATCAGGTCGAACTGGCCACTCAGAGCTTTCGACAACCCGTCCGGGCCATTATCGGCATAATCCACCTGATAACCATGAAATACGAAAACGTCCACCAGGCCAGTACGAATAGCAACTTCATCTTCAACAACCAGAATTTTCAGTTTTCTGTCCATATACGATGTCTTTTGTGTTTGTGGTTTTTCAAAGTTTAGATTACCAATCTCCCGAGCAACTCACACGTAAAAGTTTTGTAAACTCAACGCCAAAACTTTTACCAAAGTCTGTCTAAAATCCGCTCCTCACCCGCCCTAAACTGATCATCAAAGACATACAGAAATACACCCGCTGTCATCCGATCAATCTATTAAGGGGCACAACATGGCAATCATCAGACGACTTTCCCGACTGTTCAAAGCGGATTTTCACGCCGTTCTGGATCACATTGAAGAACCAGAAGCGCTGTTAAAACAAGCCGTTCGGGAGATGGAAGAAGCGCTGCTGCAAAGCAAACAGACGATTAAACAACTCGAAGCCGAAAAACAGCAAATATCGGCCAATCACGATGAGTTAACTCAAACACTCGATGATCTGTCAGAACAACTCACTCTGTGCTTCAACTCCGACAACGACGAGCTGGCCCGGCCTTTGGTAAGAAAGCAACTCGAGACACAGCAAATTCTGAAAATCATCAGTAAGAAGCAAGCGTCTCTCGAAAAACAACTTTCCGAACATAAGTCTCAATATCAGGAACACAGCGCACTGTACGAAAGTACCCGCCAGAAAGTAGAAGTGTTCAGCAAAGAAAACGAACTGAATAGCCATCTCCAGAATGACATTTTTGATGTTAGAAAAGGCCCGTCCGAAATACAGGACAACGAAGTTGAAATTGCTCTGATGCAACAAAAACAGCGATTCGAACAAGCCCATTCAAACGCCAACAAACCGAACAAAGGAGGCGTGTCGTCATGAAAAGGCCAGGATTCTATCAAGGCGTCATCGTCGCTTTTTTGTTGAGCTTACTCGGCAGTGCGTTTTTTACGGTGCTGACACCCGTCGTTAGCAGCCATTGGGCACTCAAAGTGGTCATCACTTTATTGGCGCTTGCTTATTTGCTCTACATTCTGAGCACGACACCTTCACGTAATGGCAAAGTCACCACATTGGCAATTTGGCTGACCATCACAGGCGTTTGCTGGTATTGGTCTCCTCACTTACTGATTTATACCTTAATCCATATGAGCATCATCTGGCTGGCCCGCTCGCTTTATTACTATCAAAGTGCCCTCTCAGCTTTAGCCGATCTAGGCTTAAATGGCCTCAGCCTGGTTGCGGCGCTTTGGGCGATGACTCACACCCACAGTCTCTTTCTCAGCTTATGGTGCTTTTTTCTGGTTCAGGCTTTGTTTGTGGCGATCCCCAAAAGCCTGAAACGATCTAACACCGCCCTTTCATCCACCCTCGATGACAAAAGCGACATGTTTGAACGTGCCCATCGATCTGCCCAAGCGGCATTACGACGACTGACCTAAAAGGCCCACCACCCAGTGAAAGCAGAAAGTAACGGAACACACTCAAACCCAATATTATCTGATCTATTCAGGAGTCATAATCATGAAAACAAAACTGACCGCAATCGCACTCTTTACTGTCACAGCAGTGACCGTCATCTTTTATCCGATGTTGAAGTCCATGACCGTCAATGCCCAACCGACAGCTCCGGTGACATCAAACCCGGTCATAGATGCTCCGGCTACGTTAACCAATGAACGTCCAAAGATTGAAGTCGTGTTTGTCCTCGACACAACCGGCAGCATGAGCGGATTAATTGATGCAGCCAAAGAAAAAATCTGGTCCATTGCCAGCTCGATGGCTTCCGCACAACCCGCGCCTGAAATTAAAATGGGACTGGTGGCTTACCGCGATCGTGGCGATGCTTACGTCACTCAAGTGATTGACCTATCTAGCGACCTGGACACCATGTTCGCGACACTCATGGACTTCAGCGCCGACGGTGGTGGAGACGGTCCGGAAAGCGTCAACAAAGCGCTGTATGATGCGGTCCACGGCATTTCCTGGAGTCAAGACAGCAACAGCTACAAAGCCGTATTTCTGGTGGGCGATGCACCACCGCATATGGATTACCAGGATGAACAACAATTCCCTGAAATCCTGAACACAGCAAAAACCAAAGACATCGTTGTAAATACCATTCAATGTGGTCAGGACAACACCACCAAACAGCAATGGCAGCAAATTGCTCAATTGGCAAAAGGCAGTTATTTTCAGGTCGAGCAAGCAGGCAGCGCCATAGCAATCGAAACCCCGTTTGATGACGAAATTGCCTCTTTATCAAAAGAACTGGATGACACCCGGCTTTATTACGGCACCAAAGAACAAAAAGCCAAACAGAGTAAAAAAGTGGAAGCCACTAACAAGCTGCATGACAAATCCTCAGTTGCATCCCGCGCTCGCCGCGCGACGTACAACTCTTCAAAAAGCGGTGAAAGTAACTTCTTAGGCGAAGGGGAATTAGTGGAAGACTTTGCCAGTGGCCGTATAGACCTCTCAACAATCGACCAGGATCAACTCCCTGAGCCCATGCAGGCACTTGCGCCTGAAGAGCAAAAAGCAGAAATTCTTGGTAAAGCAGAAAAACGTAAAGAACTTAAAGCACGGATCAATGAACTTGCTCAACAGCGACAAGGGTTCTTAAAAGATAAAGCAGATAAAATGGAAAATGCAGAAGAATCGCTGGATTACAAACTCTTTGGCACCATCAGTGAGCAAGCTCAGGAGAAAGGCATCAGTTACAAAAGCGCTGCGCCTTCGCTTTAATGACTATCCCTGAAAACCTTCAACCGAGTCTTAATACTCGGTTGAAGCTCTTTTTCTATGGATAAAGATGTTTATTCATTCTCTGCCAGTTTCCACTTTGAAAACCAACCATACAGTGCAGGCACCACAAACAAGGTCAAAACAGTTGCCGAGATCAAACCGCCTACTATCACACTGGCCAGTGGCTTCTGAATTTCAGCTCCAACGCCCGTCGACATCAACATTGGAATCAACCCTAATGCAGAAGTTAATGCCGTCATCAACACAGGTCTTAATCGTGAGGCTGCGCCACTGAAAACAGCATCGTCTACAGAAAGGCCATCCTTCACCCGCTGGTTAATACTTTCAACCATCACCACACCGTTCAGAACCGCAACGCCAAACAAGGTGATGAAACCAATGGAGCTTGGAACGGAAAGGTACTGACCAGAGAAGTACAAAGAGAAAACGCCTCCAATAATGGCCAAAGGCACGTTAAGTAGAATAAGTAACGCCTGACCGATCGAATTAAACGCAAAGTAAAGTAAAAGTGCGATTAATGCTAATGAGACGGGTACCACCAAGGACAATCGTTTTTGAGCACGCTGTTGGTTTTCAAACTGACCACCAATATCGACAGAATACCCCGCAGGTAAATCCACTTGTTCATCAATCACCCGACGTATGTCAGCAACCACATTGCCCATGTCTCGGCCTTGAACATTTGCCTGAATGACCACTCGGCGTTGAACGTCGTCACGACGAACCTGCGGTGGGCCGGATTCAATCCCGATATTGGCAACATCACCTAACCGAACCCAGGCGCCCGTTGGCGATTGCAGTCGTAAATCGGCAATGGCTTGTTGATCCTTACGGTATTTATCAGCAAGTCGAACGTATATGTCGTAACGTTCATTACCGTTAATGACCTGACCTGCCGTTTCTCCACCAATGCCATCACGAACAACAGACATCACATCGCCCACGGAAAGCCCATAACGGGACAGTTGACGACGATCCGGAGAGATCACCAATTGCGCTTCACCGGAGATCTGCTCCATTGCAACGTCTTTCGTACCTTCCACGGTTTTAACCACTTGCTCAATGGCTTGGCCTTGCTCAGCCAAGGTATCCAGATCCGGACCAAACAATTTAATGGCCAACTGGGCTTTCACGCCTGAAAGCAACTCATCCACACGAGTACTGATTGGCTGGGAAAAGTTCAATAATAACCCCGGAAACTGCTCCAGCTTTTTCTCCATCTCATTTTGTAAATCAATGCGATTATTTGCAGTTGTCCATTCAGAAACGGGTTTCAACCCAATATAGATTTCAATGTTATTGACTGGCTCCGGGTCACCTCCAATCTCAGCTCGACCAATTCGACTTAGGGCGTAAGTAACTTCCGGAAATTCCAGGAGTTTGGCTTCCAATTTTGGCGCTACGGATAAAGCGGTATCCAAACTGGAAGATGGTGCTAAGGTCACCCGTAAGTTAATAGTCCCTTCTTCCAGTTCAGGCACAAACTCCGTTCCCAATTGAGGCAATAAAGCCAGTGCCGAGCCGACTGAAATAATGGCACCAGCAATTACAATCTTACTGCGCATCATCGCCCATTGCAGACTCTTTCGATAAAGTTTATCTAATGGTTTCAGCACGAAGCTATCTTTCTCTTTGACACCTCGTCGAAACATGAAACTGGCAAGTGCCGGCACAACAATCAAAGCAACCAAAACAGCTGAAACCATAGCCAACATGATGCTGATCGCCATTGGTTGAAATAACTTGGCTTCGACGCCTTCAAAACTGAACAAAGGCATAAAGACAACAAGAATAATACCTGAAGCAAAGAAAATTGGTCGGGCAACTTCTCGTGCTGCTTGCTGTAAACGCAGGGCTATACCATGTTTATCATGTTCTGCATCGTGCGGATCGTAACCCCGAACGTCTTTTGCATGTTCAGCATCCGGCCGAGATAAATGCTTAAACATATTCTCCACCATCACCACTGAACCATCCACCAGCATACCAATGGCAACGGCAATTCCACCGAGAGACATCAGGTTTGCAGACAAACCAAGCCAGGACATGACCATCAGCGCTATTCCAATAGAAATAGGTATTGAAATCAATACCAGGAAGGTAGCTCGAAGATTCATTAAAAACAGAGCCAACACCACGACGATAAAGACAAATGCCATCAACAAAGCATTAACCACGGTCTTTACAGCTTGTGTAATCAAATCGGCCTGATCATAAAAAGGCTCAAATCGAACACCTTCTGGCAATGCTTGCTGAATCAAAGTTACACGTTCATTGATTCCATCAATCGTTGTTTTTGTATTTGATCCGATACGTTTAAGCACAACACCAGTAACTACTTCACCTAAGTTTTCTGCATCTCCTTTACTATCTCGGCGGGTCATAGTCACAGCGCCTTGACGAATTTCACTGCCAAGCTTTACTTCGGCAACATCTGAAACCATCACCACTGCGCCATTGATGGTCTTAAGAGGAATCTGATTAATTTCATCCATGCCTTGCTGATTTGGACTCAGCCAACCAACACCTCGAATCACCAACTGTTCCTGACCGCGATCCATGTACCAACCGCCAGCATTTACATTGTTATTCTCCAGTGCTTCAACCACATCACTTTGTGTTAGCTGATAAGCCAGTAAACGAGCCGGGTTGAGATTCACCTGGTACTGCTGAACATCGCCACCAAAAGAAAGAACATCGGTAACGCCATCCACTGGCATCAACAACAGTTTCACAACCCAATCGTTTAGGCTACGAAGTGCCATCTTATCGTATTCAGACCCAGGCTCAGCCAATAACATGTATTGATAAACCTGCCCCAAACCTGATGTATTCGGCCCCATTTCAGGCGTACCAACACCAGCAGGGATCAGCTCTTTTGCCTGCTGTAATCGCTCAAATACCAGTTGGCGAGCCTGATAAATATCCGTTCCTTCTTTGAAGACAACCGTAATGCCAGACAAACCCGTTTTAGAAATAGAACGAACTTCTTCTACATCGGGTAAAGCATACATAACTGCTTCAATAGGAAAAGTAATCAATTGCTCTACTTCTTCCGAAGCAAGCCCAGGTGCTTCGGTATTTACTGCGACCTGAACGTTGGTCACATCCGGAAATGCATCAAGATTAAGACGCGGAATAATAAACACCGCAGAAATAATCATCGTCATCAAGGCAATAACCACCAATAGGCGGTTACCCATTGCCCAATCGACCACTCGATTTAACATGGAAAAACTCCTGGTTGGTGATTAATGGTTATGAGGATCAAAGCCGCCCTTGGCGATCTCTGACGCCACAAAAAATGCGCCTTCTGTCACCACTTTGCTGCCAGATTCAATACCGGTTATTTCTCGGAATTCACCTAAAGAACGACCAAGCTCCACTTCTTTTGCTTCAAACCGATCTGGTTGATGTTCAATAAACAGGGTCCAATCACCATCAGCACTTCGCATCAAAGCGGATTCAGGAATCGCCAGAACCGAGTTCTTAGTTTTGAAAGTGAAAAATACATCTGCGAACATACCCGGATGCAATCGATGGGCTTCGTTATCGACCAACAAACGAACAACTCGTGTTCTGGTAACCGGATCAATGGTATGCGCTTCTTCACTAACACGAGCACTGTATTTAACACCATCAACTTCAACCTCAGCTAATGTACCGGCTGCAAACGTCATTTGATTGTTTGGTGAGAAACGGGCCTCAACCCAAAGTTCACTTTCATTAGCAAGCTCGATAAGAGACTCCCCTGCCGTCACTCGTTGACCTTGATTGAAGTCGTCACTCAACACAGCACCTTCTGTTTCGGCATTAAGGGTATATTCTCCTAAACGAAGGGTTTTATTACTGAACTGTTTGATTGCTGCCTCAGATAAACCAAAAGCTAATAACCGCCCATAGCTCGCTTCAAACGCAGCTTGAGCTTCAACGTAACGTTTATCACCTACCGTCTTTCGACCCAACTTTTGTACTCGCTGCCATTCGGCGCTGTCCACACGGTGGTCAGCCTGAGCTTCAGCAATGGTTTCACTGAATAGCGTAACCAGCGGTTGACCTTGTTCAACATGATCACCAAGTGCCACGTGACGTTTGAGAATCACTGAATCCACTCTTGGTGACACAAGATAACTGGTGTAACCATTGGTTCTGATCTCACCCGGCGCATAAAGTTGATACGCCATATTCTTTTTAACCAAGGTTTCAACCTGAATATTTGCTAAATTTTGTTGGGTTTTAGTCAATTCAACACCCTCTTCATCTTCAGCACTGGATTCCTCATGACCATGAGAATCATGTTCCTCTGATTCATGTTTCTCATTTTCACTATGCTCTGACTCTTCGTGTTTACTTTCTTCAGATAGCAATGAGGAAGAATTGGCTTCTTGATGTCCATGCCCAGCTCCTGCGTTGCTGATTGCGGGCATACCAAATAACAAACTGGCCATGAAAATTGGCAAAGTACTTTTCATCGTTTTTTCCTTTCACTTAATAGGGTGATCGCTAATGATTTACAAAGTGGGTCTCAAAAATGGACCTCAAAAAATGCGCTAAGGCATACGATCAGGGCTTGAAAATGTTGAAACAGTTGAATCTGCTGAAAATGGAAAACTGGCTGTTTGTAAGAGCCAATCAACTTTTGCCAGACGATATGCAGCTTGTAATTCAATACCAGCAGTTAGATCAGCAGAACGTTGTTCCAGCGCCAGAACGTATTCGGCGGTACTCATATCGCCACTGCGCCAATAACGTTCAAGTAAATCTGCGCTGCGCTGCGCTCTCCCTGCTGCTAATTTCTGCCAACGTTCGAAACGTTGTTGATACTCGTTTAATGTCGCCAAACTCGCTTCAAGCGCAAACTGTTGCTTTCTTCTTACACTGAGGTAATTCGCTTCCGCTGAAATCGCATCACTATTTGAAGCCCGCACTTGATCGGAATAGTCATTTCGAACATGTAACGGAATAGAAAAACTCAAGCCGATAACGTTTTCTTCTCCGGATACTCCGGTACTGATCCCAAAGGTTGGGTCCGCGCTGATTTCTCTTTGAATTAATTCAACACCCTCTTGCTGAGCTGTCCAGTCGGCTTTTGCAGCCAAAACAGACGGATATTGATCGATTTCATTCATTGCCAATAAGCGATTGGCAGGAATCTCTGATTCTGAGAATAAATTAATTTCCAAAGACCCTATCCATTGCTCTGATAATTCGGCTGTCCATTCAGCTTTCCACTCAGGAAGTACTTCTTGCAAGCGAGTTCTTGCCTGTTTAAGTTCCGCCTGAGCTTTTGCTGACAAATTAAGTGTTTGCGATAAACCAAGATAAGCCAGCTCAGCATCCACCTCGCCTAAATCTCCTGTTTGTTGCCGTCTCTGAATCAGACTTAACAAATCGCTTAAACGAACCTCTTGAGCTAAAGCCAGGTCCGATTGCTGCTTCGCAACCTGCCAGCCAATTAAAGCAGTAAGCCCTTCAGCTGCTTTTTCCTGCAATGCTAATTCATATCGTTGTTTCACCCCTTCTCGGAGAAACTTTGATTGTTGAATTCTTGCCTCTTGTTTATCAGACCAATCAACGGTTTGGCTTAAACCAATGCTGTAATTGTTGTCTTCGCCCTCCCTTTCCCAATCGGTTGATAATTCCGGGTTATAGGTGGGTTTTTTCATACCTTCTGATCTGGCAAACTCAGCGTTCATATTTTCACGAATGGCCATAATTTCTGGATGCTGTTCTATTTGGCGGCTAAACCAAGACCAATTCATGTCCACATCAGCAGTTTCAGATGTATTCCGGTTTGTCATATCCGCGAGGACGAATGACGGTAAAATCAAGGCAAAAGAAGCCCCTAGAAACGATTGTTTCCACACACGTAAGACCATTTAATTTGTCCCCAAATCTATCTTTCTTAAGGACTGAGATCGGGTCAAAAGTTCCCGACCTCAGTTACGTCATATTTCTTAAATGACGTTATTTAGTTTTCATATTAATCAGAGTTATTTCGCTGGATTATTTAGCCGTATTAGTACGATGCTGCGGGGCTGATCCCGTGTCTTCATCCCCGTGGAAAGCAACTTTAATCACCGCATCCGAAGGTAGAACAGGTAAAGCGTCCGTAGAGAAACGCGGGCCACCCATTTTCTTTCTGCTTGAAGACAGTAAGCTAGGAGAATAACCAGTCGTCGTCTCAGCCAATAGCTCACCAGAAGATGAATAAGCTGCGATATCAACATGGCCGGACTTTGGTTTCCCTTTAATTCTGCCGAACACTTCCGTGCTGTTTCCTTGCTGTGAAGCATACACAGACTTAAATCCATCCCCTTTTTGACCTTGATTGACCACTTCAACCTGATAAGAAGAAATTTCACCGGCAGATGCAGGAAGTGTTAAAGAAACAGAAGCGAAAGCAGTAACAGAGATAGCTGTTGCAGAAAGAACAGAAGCGAAAGAAGTTTTCATAATATTTATCCTAATTTATATCCATTTACAGGCCGCGTTATTTTTTAAAGACGAAACAGCCCGCATATAAAAGTTATATGTAAAAAGTAAAAGTTAGATTTTTGGCTTCGATCAAACATGGGCCAAATGGCCCGGAAATAAGAGGCTTTATTTAAGAAACTGAATTCACTGTCAAAAGCCTACTGAAAGCCCAAACGAAGCCGGTAAATCAAAGCTATTTTGCAACGTTAGAATTATGCTTAGGTGCAGAATTTGATGCAGTTTCATTCCGGTGGAAAGCCACCTTCACGACTGCATCCGAAGGAAGTTTTGGTAAGGCATTGGTCGAAAAGTGCAGACCACCTCGTTTGCGAGAAGATTCTGTTAAGATTTTAGGTGCGTAGCTTGCGGTTGTCTCAGCAATTAGGCTGCCTTGAGCTGAAAAAGCCGCAACATCTATATGCCCTAAAGGTAACCGGTTCTCATGGTCGGCAGTAATAAGACCTGTCACCAAAGTCTTATTCCCTTCCTTAGAGGCAGTCACCAGGCGTAAGTGACCGCCTTGTTGATCCTGATTAATGATTTCAACAACGTTCGTTGAATCCACGCCTGCCGATGCAGGTAAAGCAAACACAGAAGAAACCAGAGCAGTAGCAGAGAAAATAGCAGCAATATAAGTTTTCATAATTATTTCCTAATAATCGAGACTTTTGCATGAAAGCTACAACAACTAATAACAGCGTTAAAAATCGCCTCAAAATGCTCATTTACGACAAGTAAACTCCGCTTTTTCGTTGATTTTTGCCTTGTTCTAAGTCGTTTCGCAGTCCGTGCAAAGGTCTCTAATCGTATCAATCTGCAGGCAACGACTGACGATAGACGTCGACTTACCCGCAATTTTAATTTTGAATAAACTGTTTTAAATCAAAATGAGATTACGATTAGCTTCTCGGAGGGCGGTGATCTGGTGAGATTAGGAAAGAAAGGTCAGTAAAAATATAATTAGAATTGCCGTTGTCCAGAAAGTCGACCTGAGCCGGAGAAAAGTTATCTGACAGGTTAGTATGGGTATGACAACAATGCGGACAATCAAGCGTCGAAAGTAAAGAATCAGATTCCTTATCTTTTTCTGATTTAAGGTTCTTATTTTCACAGTGGGATGATTCATGTGATAAGGCTTGTTCATCGACTTCAGAAAATACGATATGCTGACTTTCAGTCATATGAACTTGGTGATCAACTGCCATAGCAAATACAGATTGCATAGCAACCAATAAAGCAAGTAGACATGTCGACCAGAAACGAACCATTCAGAGAGCCTTAAGAAACCATTTAATTCATCGTGTGCATGGGTAGACGTGCTGTTGCTCAAAAGGTTCCTGAAAACTTATAAGTTTTATTAATCAAACGATTAATATTTAAAAAACACCAACTTCTAAAACAAACACCAAGAACCTACGATACAACAGATCAGAAATTAATAATAAACGATTATTAAAATACGTAGCATTGATAAATCCTTTCTAAAGCACATCCAGCCAACATAAAAAACAGGCTAAAACTTAATAAAAACCATAAACCAACTTATTTACAAACACACACCATAAACCACAATAAAAACCACAATAAAAACCAACAAATACCTTACATTATTATACTTAAGCTTTTAAAAAACCAACCCTAATCTTCCAACAAAATACAAAAAACATTTAAAATCAACCACATAAATAAACAGAAAACTCATATAAAATAGAAATATTAAATTACAAATTTGACCTACCAACAGCTTTAAAATACAGACAACAAACACTATTCTACATTTGCAACTGAGGCGTTAATCAGATTTATAACGAATAAACATGGATATATAATAATCTGTTTTTAATAAAACAAATCTTAATAATTTATAGTTATTATAAGAGAGTCATATTATAAACACTTAATTATCATGCTTAATTTATTATAAAAATAATCAGTCATGAAAAGGCTCGCTATTCTGATCAACCTTCAAAGTAGCATGAAATAAACCCGTTATTTCAATGTCTCTTACACTGTATGTGTATATAGAGCATGGATGTTTTATATGAGGTAAGTCATGATCAAAAAATTATCTTCTGCCCTGTCTGTATGCGTTTTGCTGCAAGCAGGTGCCCAAGCCAGTGAAACGATCGAGTATCAACAAGGGGTAAACGAATACTCAGGCAATACATCAACCACCTTCAGCAGCTCCAGAGCCCAAAATCCAACTCGAACAACGCACTATTTCCGTTACTCAGGAAAACAGCGTATCTACAATATCGAACACTTTGAATTAGGCGACTTAAGCCAAAAAGGAGCCGTCGAGTCTGCCAAATTAGTTCTCTACCACGTTGGCGGTTATTCTTATAAAGAATCGGACATTTACGTTCGACGAATATTAGACCCCGATAATTTAGGCGGCCAATACGCTACAGGCTGGGAAGTCGGTCATGGATTTCGAGCGGGAGCTAATATTGAATCTCGTGATGATTCCGGCTCTGTTGATGTGAAGTGGCGTTTATCCGACCCCGATTCACCAGATGATCTAAATGCAGATTATTTCCAGGGTGTCTTAAAAAGTATTCAGGAATCACCCTACTATACTTCGGCCAAAGGTGCTCAAAAAGGCGATAGCTACGAAGTGGATGTAACTGCTGACTTACAGTGCATTCAAACCATGCAGTGTCCTAATCAAGGATGGGCGCTTTATCATCAGGAAGACGATGCCAACATTCAAAACACAACAGCAACGTCAAACCATGAAGACCTTGAATATCGGCCGAAACTGGTCGTGACCTATGCTCCTTATGTGGACACGCTAGAACCCTTGGTGATTAGATCAGCGCCAAACGATGAACTTATCCAATCTTCCGACAACAATATCAATTTAACACTCACGACCAATGAAGGGGCAAGCTGTCGGTTTGACCGTTCCCCTGTCATTTCCTTCGATGATATGCGATACAGCATGTCTACCAACAATGGAATCAATCATTCCGGTGAATGGAAGGCCCCCAAGTTCGATACCCGATCGCATCTCTATGGAAGATGCATAGACGAAACGGCTAATGAAACCCAAACGCCACATGTCTTCACTTTCACCACCGAATACGTTGAACCGGTCGATAACGAAGACCCTGGAAGTGGTGGAAATAACGGTGGCGGAACGTATGAAGACCCAAATACAGACTATGAGCCTTCCGATCTGTTAAATGGATTAAACAACGAAGAAGTTTGGAAAACGCTTTATGCAACCATTGGTGAAGACCTTTCAATTACTTTAGGCCAAAAGCTTGGGCTCGATGGCAACGCTATTGCCTATCAAGTTACAGGATCACCTTCTTGCGCTTCATCCGTAAGCTCTAATTCATGCATTTATAACAGCAGTAACCAAACGACTGATCTTTTAACCGTCAGTTTCAGTGACTCCGGCAATGATAAAAGTTACAAGATCATTGTCGTCAATCAGCCTTCTAACTCTGGCGCGTCAAGTAACTTTGTACAAAGCAAAGACCTGATTCCGGCAAGCTATGGCAATGCTCCTATTGCAAAAGGTGAGACACACACTGACCCGGTTACAGGCGCCAAAATCACCCGATTAACTGACGCCTCAATGATTGATAGTGATGACGCATTAATCGTTTATTCTCGCTATTCCCCTGAAAATTCAACAGGCAATTACTTCCTGATATTTGGTAAGAATTCGGCATCAAGCTGGGTGGTTGAACGGGAAACCGGGAACATCATCACAGAACTCACCAGTGCAGCAGGAACCAGCATTGGTGAAAATAATGAAGTCAGGTGGGACACCTCAGGCAGACATCCGAATCGCATCTATTTCATCAAAGGAATGAAGTTTTGGATGATCGACGATGTCACCAACAAAACCGAAACCACCAAGCTTATTAAGGACTTCAGTGAACAATTCCCTAATTCCGTCAAAATCTACAATGACGTTGAAGGAGACAGTTCGAATGACAGTGATCACTGGGCATGGATGGCCGTTCATTATGGTTCCAACTATAAAGGCAGTCAGACCTATTTAGTCGATGCATTCATTCATTACCAGGTATCTACGGATGAAACCCACAGCCTAACACCTTCAGATCTGGCCGGTACAAATCTGGACATAGAAAAGGATAAGACAACCTTTACTTACCGACCTAATATGATCGAAATGTCACCGCTTGGCACGGGTGTCGTGATTCATATGGGCCGAAAGTGGGATGATGTGGACTATGGTGGTATTGGTATTAATTATATTGATACCTGGTTTGATGGCCCGCACCTGTGGCCAAATGATTTTAATTTCCAGGAACAAACACCTACCAAGATTTCAGTAAGTGAGACTCACTCAGGCTGGTCTTTTGACGAAGAAGAGCGTGAAATGTTTATCAGCCAGAATAACCGGACGGACCGACTTGATGCTATTTACATTGATGGAGAGAACTCTGGATATGATAACCGGGTCGAAGTTGCAAGCCACAGAGATTTCGGCTGGGAAATGAGCTTCCACTACGGAAAAATGCCTCAGAGCATACCCGGTTGGTTATTTATGAATACCTATTCAAAACGTGATGATTATTGGGCCGGGAATCAGTTCATGATGATCCAAATTAAACCTGAGGAGGAAGATCCTATCATCTGGCGCATCTCGCCTGCTTATAACAAATATGATGGTGATTACAGAGACGAAGCGCCTGCCGCCATTAACTTATCCGGCAATCGTATCTACTGGTCTTCAAACTGGGGAGGACAGCTTGATCATCGAGAAGTGTTCATAATCGAACTGCCTGATAACTGGGATAGTGAATTATTAAACTAATAGCCTAGCAAAGTCGCGGTATGCATTTTAAAAAATCATACCGCGCATTGTTTATAACTCCCAAAGAAATACCTATCAGTTAATCTCCCCCTCCACCGCAACTGCTACTACAGCCACTATTTCCCCCTCCCCCTCGATGATTTCCAGAGTCCAACCATTTCAAGATTTTGTAAACGACATAGATTGCAACGGCCCATTTAAAGTAATAAACAGCCTCCTTCTGATTAATATCACTGCACGCAGTGATAAAAAACGTCGAAAAGAAAAGTAAACTCAACCATTTGAAAGGCAGGGAATTTTTCTTCGTTTGCCGCTTTGGCGCTGGCCACACCTTTGAAGGTGGTTCCGTTCCGAACACGCGGTTATAGCGCAGTAACGTTTGTTGGTAAGCTTGCCTATCTTCAGTCTCAAAACTTTTACTTTTGGGTGAAGGAACATGATGCAATTCTTGTTGCAGTACATCCCGACATAAGTCATGCCAGTAAGACACCGTAAACGTCATGTGCATATGCCAAATTTTATCAACCACAACCGAAGGTACTACTCGCTCTTCAGCCGTAACAGCAAGAAAAATAAACCGTTTATATTCTTCAAACGCACTCTTGCAAAAGTCATCTGACCAGTTGTATTCATCCGACAGTTTTTGAAAAAACAGTGTCGGATCGCCTTGGTTCAACACAACAAAACCATCGAGATTTTGTAAAAGGTCCAAAACCACCCCCTTGTTGTCAACATCCTATGTTCTTAAAGGTTAGTACACCCAGCTTCGGTACTGAGCGTTCTGATCTTCCAAATCTTGGTAGAGCCACACCATCCGATCCAAAAACCAGGTTTTCCCCAATATTGTGAGAATCGTGCCAAAAACCGTAAACCAGAGGTGAAAAACAACCAAACCATAAATGGCCAACACAAAACCTGCAAACGTCACTGATTTAAGCAGACCAATTGCTCTAAGATGATGAGAAGGTATTTGATCTTTTGGGTGCATCAATAACACCCGCTCCCCCAATACTGCTTTCGATGCCCAATGGTTAGTTGTTTTAGGCTTACCAAACACTCTTGGGTTCAGCCAAACCCATAAGATCACCACAACACCCGGAATCAGCGCCCACCCTCCGATCCAGTCACGCGACCAAACCGCAATGCACAAAAGTGGTAAACAAGAATAGCGAGTCCATACACTCAGAGGATTGGCATGTTTAGCCCAAACTTCATCGGTCATGTTAAAAAAACGGGCAGCAAACTTCTCCATTCTCATTGATTAATATCCCTCACCCCTAACATTAGTTTCATGTCCAGGCCCTAATCAGCGTCTCAACTTAGCTCATCAATACCCGAGCCATTCCCATCACGTACTAATATATCACCAGGCTGACATTCCAATACTTCACAAATTTTATCCAGTGTCGAAAATCGAACCGCCTTCGCTTTTCCATTCTTTAACACCGATAAATTCTGTTCGGTAATACCGACTTGTTGTGCCAGCGTTTTAAGACGCATTTTACGTTGGGCCATCACAACGTCTAAATCTATACGAATTGCCATCATTGCACCTTAAATTGTATGCCTATTTTCATCTGCAATGATTTGTCCTTCCTTCATTACCCGAGAAATAATTAACACCAAAAACCCTAACATGATTGTCAAAGCATCTACGCCTTGAAAAGTTAACTCAAGGTAGCGCTCTCCCGGAAGATTATTAAATGATAAGATCACCGAAATCACGCCGCCATAAATCACATTTCCAAGAACCCAATAAAATAAGCTGTAACCCAACTTCTGATAGTAACTTACGTTTTCCAGCGAAAAAATTTTACCTTGTTCATAATTTTTAAATAACCGAATCAGAATATAAATGGCATACATTGCCACACCTGAAATCAGCAAATTTGCGATTGCCGCAAGTACCCTACTGGTTATTGATAATGGTTGCTGGGTCAGTGCGTTGATATCAAAGCTGACCTCAACGACACCCGTACTGGTTAAAACATCGTAGGGAGTACTGATGGACGCCCAAAAAAAGATAACACTTACAGGCACTGCAACGAACATGAATTGAAGAAATAGCCGCAACCGACGGATGTGCTTTTGAATGTTAGACATGAGTCATACTCTCCTTGTTAAGATGACCAGAGAATAGGACAACAAGAATAACAACTCAATAATAATTTATCGTTTTTCGATAAATTATTATTAAAATAACGACACACTTGATTAATAAGCGGACAACACTTACTCGATTTCAGAAAGCAGTTTAGGGTTGGTAACTAGCTTCCTCACACCATGTGCATGGTCTTCTTTAAAGACGTTGCTTTCACACCATTTGCCTAAACTATTAATGTCGACTTTGGCACATTGAGGTCGAACACTCCAAGTCACTTGCAACGGAGAACAATTCTGCTCAGTGTATTTCGGGCCGGTTGTAGAACCCAGAAACTCAACCGCCTGACCAGTTCCTTCAGGCAATGTTTTCGCCTGATGTAATCCGTTTACTTTGTTTCCATCGTACGTCAGGTCGGCAAAGTTCAGCGCTGCCGAGTCATTAACCACTGTAAATACTTGGGTTTCAACGCGTAAATCAGGATTAGCACATCCATCAGACAAACAAGAACCAAGCCCTTTACCTGGTTGTACGTCGCATGAAGAGTGAACCCAATGTACTTCAATTGTGTCACCTGGTTTTAAGCCATGACATATGTCACCCTCAGGAGCAACCAGCTCAGCCTGAGTAAGCGATTTACTGATACCACACTGATAGCCACCACCATGACCATGCTCACCTTCACCAGCATAGATAGAAAAGTCTTTCGCTTTATGCTCTGCATTATTGTGAAAGTGTATATTACATAGATTCATTTCCGTCGATTCAGGAGCAATCGAGAACTTACGCTTATTGTCCCCTGCTTTCTGATCAATATCTCTTGGCGTTTGAGGACCAAATCCTGAGCAGCCCTCCAATGTACCCGTGCTTAGTTGTGACTCTGCTGCCTGAACAGTCACCGACGAAACCAACCCAATGACCAGAAGTGAACTGATCATACTGTTTGCTAAAATGGACACGCTAGCTCTCCTTTAAATTTTCTGATTACCCTATGATTCCCGCTGCAACCAATAGCAGCAAGTTCCAGAGTATCCACAAGCAAATTATCTTTATGTGTCGTAATTAGAAATTTTAACAATCCGAACATAGCCCCCAGGGGCATAGGTCGTTCTGAAGCAAGCCATTTTAGTCATCAATGACAACTATAAGGTAAGACACATGTTGGATTACAATGCTAAACTAATTAACAGAACCCAGTGTCATCATTCGAAAAGGAGCTTAAAAATGAAGTCAGTCGGGCGTATTCTCATTAGCTTTGCCATGTTATTTGCAGCTTTTGCTTGTTATTTTCTTGGCGCACCATCAGGTGGGATTTTCTTTCTGTTCTTGGGCGCGATATTTGAAGGGTTATTTTGGTTCGGTATTTTGGGAAGAAAAAGAAAGAAGTCGTTCACGTAAAAGAAGCTCAGCATACTTAACTTTTTTGTACCTTAATTTTTAGTACCTTCTCCTTACTTCGTAACATTAAACCAAAAGCCTACTCAGTGAATAGGCTCTTGGTTTACCCTTAAACGTTTAACGCTTTGGGGTATTTTGTAGCTCACTTTGTAAGCCTTTAAACAAACTCACTGCCATCAGCAATAAAATAATCGTAAATGGTAACCCTGTAGTAATGGCCCCAGCCTGTAGGGCACTTAAAGCTTCTTTACCACCACCATAAAGTAAGGCGATGGCTATCGCGCCTTCAAGGCAGGCCCAAAAAATTCTTTGAGAAACCGGAGCATCCAACTTACCGCCAGCAGTGATGCTGTCGATCACTAAAGACCCGGAGTCCGAGGACGTTACGAAAAAAAGTAATACCAGTGTAATTGCGATAAACGAGGTTATTTGAGTCCACGGTAAGTTTTCCAACATTTGGAACATAGCCAAACTGACACTGCCCAGACCATTAGCCAATTCACCAACACCCGATTGAGCTTGCTCTAACGCACTTCCTCCGAATACTGACATCCACACCAGAGTAACAAGAACAGGCACAAGCAAGACGGCAGAAATAAACTCTCTTACCGTTCTGCCCTTTGAAATTCTGGCGATGAACAGCCCTACGAATGGCGACCAGGATACCCACCAAGCCCAATAGAAAACCGTCCAGCCATGAAAGAACTTGTCATCTTCACGACCAATCCAATTACTTAACGGGATCACATTCGCCACATACTCTATGGCTGTGGTGCCCATGTAGCTGATCAACGTCAAGGTTGGCCCAGCCAGGAACACAAATGTCAAAAGCAGCAGAGCCAGTGTCATGTTCAGATTACTTAGCACCTTCACGCCGCCATTAATGCCACGCACCACCGAAACAATAGCAACAGCAGTCACCCCAACAATAATGATGATTTGCGTATTGATAGTATCAGGAACACCAAATAAGAAACTCAAACCGCTGGTCGCTTGCTGAGCACCCAGCCCTAAAGACGTTGCCAAGCCAAAAATCGTCGCAAGCACAGCCAAAATATCAATCACATCTCCTGCTCGTCCCCAGACTCGCTCACCTAATAACGGGTAAAACGCAGAGCGAATGGTTAAAGGCATTCCCTTGTTAAACGCAAAAAAAGCCAAAGCCAAACCGACAATGCCATAAATAGCCCAAGGGTGAAGTCCCCAATGGAAGAGCGTAGCCGCCATTGCCATGTCGGCACCCGCTTGCGTTTTATTTTCCGCATTTAATGGGGTTCCCCACCAATCGGTATAATAAGCAACAGGTTCAGCGACACTCCAAAACATCAAACCGATACCCATGCCTGCTGCAAACAACATAGAAAACCAGGATAAGCGTGAATACTCAGGTTTGGCGTCAACGCCGCCTAAACGAATCTTTCCTACCGGAAGAACCAGCAGTAAAAAACAGAAAAGAACAAATAAGTTACTGGCACTCATGAATAGCCAGTCAAAGTTGTTAATCGACCAGCCCTTGGCCCCATCCAACAACGCTTTTGCCTCTGTGGGCATGATCAGGGTGCCAATGACAAAAATTAAAATTAGCGTCGCACTGACCAAAAACACCGGGTTATGTATATCTAACCCCATTACCTCAATATTGTTATCACCAATCTCATGTTCCGTCTCATAATCCTCTGTACTTTGATTACTACCCGTACTCATTTTTCCTCCCCAGTTGGCTGGTAAATCAGCCGTTTTTTTAGTCACACACTCTATAGCCTAGCTGATCAGCCATAAAATTTCTTAATAATTTCAATATATTATTAGAAAACAGGAGAGAAAAAGAGGCGAAAAACGTCAAGTAAAGACAGAAGAAACGACATAAAAATTCACGACTTAGAAGAAATAATATTTCTACTAATGGAGGTCTAATTATCCCTCAGTTCAGCCAACTCAGCTTCGAGAAGCTTTACTCTCCTGGACAATTTTTTGCTCTTAACAGAACTTGAAGTGAAGGCAACGGCCAACAAAATCAGAACCACGTACTCACCAATAAAACTAAAAAAATAGTAAGCAACCATCAAGGCAACAAACACGACAGCAAGCACAACAGACAGTCTTACTTTTAATAACTTTCTTAAGGTATTTACCATGGCATTCAACGTCCTGACTTATGCATTTTTTAAGCGGTAATAATAAAACGATTCCAATAAAAGGTTAATTCAACCCATAAAAGATCAATATTTAGCATGAGAACTACAGAGCGTAATCCATTTCCTACATAAAAATAAGCACACCAAAACAGCCCCGTATTGTAAACATTTTACTAATAAAGTGCTCAATTTAAGCTGTTGATTCTGAAAATAACTTAGTCACCTGCAAACCAATTATCCCTTCCTCACAACTGACCCTGAACACAGTTCAGTTAAAAAAGTTTACTTGAGCCTCACCAGTTTATCTCCTTTGATTATTTACAGCCGAGCAGTACAGGCAAACAAGTATAAAAGAACTACTCGTGATTATAATTCAAGGAGATCAACCGTCATGCCATACAGCTCAAATTTTCCGCCAAACTATCCATTCCAGCACCTTGTCGGACGCTGGACGAACCGCCCTCTCCCGAACGGAAGCAATAACGAAGGAGGACAAAGTAACCCGCTTTCTTACAATGTGATGCCTCTGCCACAAAACTCGCCTCAGCCAAATCAACCCAACTATGGCTACATTCTGAAAAACTTCACATATTACGAAACGGTACAGTTTAATGACCGTTCAGCAGTAGCAACCCCCGTTAACGCGCCCAACCGAGGCGGGAACTACACGCAAAATTCATTCGCTCTCTTCTATGACCAGCAAGTACATTTTGCAGAAGGTCCGGCTGTCGAACAGATTGTGCACGAGGAAAACGGCGCCTGGCTGTACTTAACCACAGCAGCTCAAACAATAGGCCCGTATTCCAAAAACGGCACAGAACCAGGGCCTGTACCGCCACAACCTGAAGACATAGAAATCGCCAAACAAATTGCGGTACCACACGGCAATTCCATATTGGCATTGGGGAGCGTAACCCACGGAACCGGAAGCCCGGTAATACCGGATACACCACCACCGTTTGCCCCGCCTGGCTTGGACAGCGCACCATTCGAAGAATTGCTCAACAGTGCCGACAATTATCAAAACCCTCAACCGGAGCTCACCCGTAACCCGAACAAAGCACTGCAGCAAGCCGTAGAATTAATCCGCCCGAATGCTTACATTCATTGGCGCGTAACTACGAAGCCTTTACCTTCCGGAAAAGGCATCGTCACTAATATTCCATTCGAGCAACGCCGTGCAAACGTCGACGATTACGAAGCAGACTACTGGTTACTGTCTACCGATGGCGGGGAAACCTTCCCGTTCTTATCTTACTCGCAAAGCATTTTTATGAGCTTAACGATTCACGATAAGCCAGGGTATCTCTTCCCTCACGTGACCTGTAATACAGTTACTAAACTGTAAAACGTTGCAAATGAAGCTCAATGGCTAGCAATGCCATTGAGCTTCCCTTCGCTGTAATCTCGTGTAATACCTTTCCTTACTGCCCTGCACTAGCCTGTAAATCAACGCTAATTATTTATCTACTTTTTGGTTTCAAAATGCCTAAGTTCGATACCAACAATAGGATTCAGATCTACGGTCATCGTGGCGCACGAGCACTGTCGCCAGAAAACACCATACCCGCCTACAAAACCATGATGGCCATTGGTGTGGATTTCATTGATATGGACATCAACCTGACCCAAGACGGAGAACTGGTCGTCACGCACGACATGAGGTTGAACCCAGCCATCACCCGACGAAAAGGCAGTAATGAGTTCATCACCGAAAAACCTTGGATTCTGGACTTAACACTGGCAAAGCTCAAAGAGTACGATGTTGGCCGAGTGGATCTCGCCAGTGATTATGGCCGAACCTTCCCTGACCAATACCCGGTTGATGGCACTGAAATCCCAACATTAAGAGAAGTCATCCAGTTCGCCAAAGCCGTCGCCGGTGATGATATTCAGTTTCAAATTGAGATGAAAACGGAACCTCAGCTGTACCCTGGCCACCCAGTGATTAAATCAGCCGCTCCAAAAGTAATGGCGGAAAAGTTAGTTTGCATACTTCAAGAAGAATGCATCGAAGACAGGGTTGAGATTCAGGCTTTTGATTACCGGTGCTTAAAAGAAGTAAGAAAACTGAACGAAAACATCGCGCTGCAATTCCTAACCGCAAACGACGCCTATGAAAATTGGCTTAACCCTAACCCCGAAATTGCCGGTCTCTGGACAGCCGGAGAACTACCCGCTGACCACAAAGATTCAATTCCACAAATGGTGAAAGATTTAGGCGGCAAAGTCCGGGGCGTTGAAGACACCGGCCTCACCAAAACAAGGCTGGATGACGCAAAAGCACTAGGTTTGAAAGTGGTGGTTTGGTCCCTCCCTAGCTATCCGGAAACCCAAATCAATGTGCCTTTAACTGAAAAACTCATTGATTGGGGAATTGACGGATTCATCACCGACCGGCCAGACATCATCAGAGGGTTACTTGCAGCGAGAGGGATGTACGACCTACCTTCGCCTTTGCCCGGTAAGTTAATTTCCAGCGAGCTTAAAACCCTCAGGGATTGAGAGCACTCAGAGTACCTCCCCTATTTTTTCGTTAACTCCTTAATGTTTCATCAACTTCTTAATTTTAGCTTCCAGTTCTTCTGCTTTTTTATAAGAAGGATACAAATGCAGATAACGCTCATAATACGGGATAGCCAACTCAGGTTTACCCAGCTTAACCATGATATCACCCAAGTTCAGGTAAACCGGCGTGCGTCTTGGGGCCAATTCAACCGTGCGGTAATACCAAATCAACGCCTCTTCGTTTCGATTAAGTTTGTCTAGAACAAAACCGTAGTTATTGACGATATTTTCATTAAACGGATTTAACTTCACCGCTTCCGCCCATTTCTTTTCAGCATCTTCTAACTTGCCCGCACGGAAGAGCTTGAGTGCCTCGGCATCCACTTTATAGGCAGCGCGCGCACGAGCCGTATCTTTCATCTGTTTATCAAGGTCTGTTGTGGCAACCACTTTTTCAGACGCTTGAGATTTATCCAAATCCAATTGACGCCCAACATTCGCCTCCATGTTGTTTTCTTTCGCTGCCAAGGCGGCCACTTGCTGAACTTTCGCTTGCTGTTGAAGTTGCTGACGACGTTGCTGAGCTTGCTGGTTTAGCTCAAACACAAAGTCGCCACCAGCATTACCAATCAAATTACCAAACGCCGGCGTTTGAGGCGCGTAACTGGCCACAACGGGCGATACATAAGTACCTATTTCCGAGGCGGTGATGTAGCCATTATCATCCGTATCCGCTTTTCCATCCAAGGCTTGCAGAAATGCCCAGGTAAATACGGAATGACCGTTCGGGCCGCCATCCGCCACTTCCTGATCGGCACCACCCGCCGTAATGATTTGACGAGCATGACGACTGGTCACATGTTCTAAGTAGTTATATTGCTGGCTGGCTTTACCAGATCGAGTTAACGCCAAACCGGAGTAACAACTGTCCATCACAAAATAGACATGCTTTGCAGGAATCAACGCCGAATAATCATTCAACTGGCTCATGCTGATACTGTTCGTTGGGTACTTTTCCAATTCGGCATCACTTGGGATGAGATAGCCTAGATTCTTGCCATTAGGCAGACCGCGCGTTGCCCCATGCCCAGCGTAAAAGATAAACACACGATCGTTCTTTTTGACTTTCTTGGGGTCTGCCAAGGTGTAGCCAAGCACTTCGGCAATGTTGTGACGATTGGCCTGTTCATCATAAATTTCAATGATGTTTTCTTTTTTAAATCCAAAGTTCTGATGAAGCTTATCAGCAATGCTTTTGGCATCCGCCACCGCATAGTCGAGCTTAGGCCAATGCTTGTACTTATTCACCCCAATCACCACGGCCCAACTGTTATCGTAGAGCTTAGGCTTTTTAGCGGTCGGCAACTTAGGCACTCCTGACTCACCTAAAGTAAAAGGAGTACCATCAAGGGTCGTCACCTTGTAACCGCGCTTAGCTAAGCCCTCAAGAATCAAAGGCAAGGCATTAACGGTTTGCTTATGAATGTCATGGAAAAGCAGAATCCCTTTCTTTTTCTTTTCCAGTGCTTCGAAAGTACGCTCAGCAATTGACTCTGGAATAGGGTCAGCCCAGTCCATCGAATCAATATTCCACATAATGGAGGACAACCCTTCTTCTGAAATGACGGCTTCCAACGCTTTGTTTTTTGATCCATAAGGCGGTCGGAATAATATATTTTCAAAGCCCGTGCTGGTCTTGATGAGTTGATTGGTTTGTTCCAACTCCTGCTTTTGAATTGACTCATCCAGCTTAGTTAATTCTTTATGATTAAAGCTGTGATTGGCTAATATGTGTCCTTCATCGGTAATACGCTGAATGACTTTGGCGTTTCGTTTACTAATGACTGGCGTCTCGCCCACTTTCCCCAGATTTTTTCCGACGGCAAAGAAATACCCTTTTACACCGTATGTTTTGAGAGTATCGAGAATTTTTCCGGTTCGTAAACGATGAGGACCATCGTCAAAGGTTAAGGCCACGGTTTTCTCTGGCATACCATTGCCCCAAACCACCTTCGGCATCTTAGCAGCTAACTGATCTTTCTTATTTTTCGCGAGGTTTTTACCACGCGTTTTCTCTTTATATAGCTCAGGTTTTTCTTCAATCTGCTGAATCAACTGTTGGCTATTATAACGCTGATGCAAAAGCTGTAAATACGCCTGCCAATCCTCACGAGCGCCACGGCTTTTTCCCAGCTTAGAAAGCGTTCTTTTGTATTCTTCACGGAAGTAATCGGAAAAGCGCTGAATATCCGCATTAACTTGACGTAACCCCACCAACCCCTGACTGGGAATATTCCGCTCTTGCTCCAACAGCAACAGCTCTTCCCCTAAATCAGCAAAGGCCAAACGATCAGCATCATGCAGTTGTGCTTCGCGATAGAACTCCAGAAAGGTTTGAGTCACTGGCAGCAAATGGCGATTGTCTGTCGTTTCTGCCTGCTCCTCCGCCAAATGAATTAGTACCTCCATCTGCTGATGTTTGAGACTGTAGAAATTTCGGGCGGTATGAACGTGCAGATCTAAGGGATCAAGCTCTTCACTGTCAGAGAGCAACACGATCATTTTTTGATGGTGAGAAACCAACTTACTCAAAGCCTCTCGTCCGCTATCGGCAAAGGCAGGAGTGAACGATACGAAAAAAATAATTACTGCAAATAGTTGTTTGATATTCATATCAATCCATGTTTTCTCAAATACACACAAAAATGGTTCATCATAACGCTCAATGATTTTAGATAATAAAATAACTCGGTAGCGAACATCGCTTGCGCAGTATAAACCAGGGCAACGATACTTGAGAGGACTTTAAGGCTTTGATCATCACTCACCTTCTCGCAATTTATTCACCAGCTGAATCCCTTTAACCAGCCGAATCAAAGGCCAGATCGCACCAACCAAAGCCAGTACCCCCGCTGCAGCAAAGTGCATTAACATATAGCCGAAATCCTCAGCGCCACCGGTAAACAAGTTGCCTCGGTCATACTCTTGCCCGAGTTTAAACACTACCAGTGCGCATAAATTGAAGCCCGCATAAAGGCCGATGGATTTGAGCACTTCTTGATAGCTGTGCTTGATGGCTTGTGAACGTTCATTCACAGTCGCATATAGACACCAGATAGCTACAGGAATGATGAACCAGGCAGCATGAAGGGACACCCAACCACCAATATATACAATAATAGGTGCCAGGTGACTCGCCTTCAGCAGGCGATGCTGAGTATCAAATGTCTTGTTCAGACTAAGAATACCTAGAGATTCTCTGGATCAGACCAGCGGTAACTTGGCAGCTCGGATCGGTCGATACTGTATTTTTCTCCATTGTATTTGAAGATGTAAGTGTGGCTTCGGGATTTCTCAACCCCCTTTCTGCTTTCTTTTCTGTGGTCTGACTTACTCTCAAAAACACCCTTGGACTTCAGTTTGATGTCCGCAAACCCGTAATGCGTGGTTGGCAATATCTGCAGATGCGACTTGGCAATTTCTTTTTCCCACTCAACACTATTGTCACACATAGACCCTTCATGAACTCGTGAGTATTCCGTTGGCAAGTTTTCAACCAACCGAGTCAGAATGTGGTTTTGATAGACAAATAAATTCAAGAACTGTCCACGAGACTCACGTTCGCAGCCAAGGTCAGCGCCTGTATGTAGCCGAACACCGAATGCTCTGACCTGATCATTCAAGGCATAATTGGCCGTATCCAACCAGATACTGTCCGGACGAATTTTTGCCTGTTTCCCTTCATGGATGAATTCACGATGGACCGCCTGTACCTTATGGCGCTTACTGTCGAGAATCACCGTATTCCACTGATATGTGCGTTCACCCTGTTTTGCACCATCCGTCCAGACAAAGTAAGACGCCAGTGTCAGCTCCGGACGATTAGGCAGTGCTTTACATACTGGCCAAGAAAGCGGACCAAACAGGTGCTTGCTCTCTTCTAACGATTCCAATTGCTCGGGTGAACAGGTCTGAGCAGCCATCACTGCAGAAGCAGAAAACAGAGTGCCTACTGCCATTAACTTCAAGGTGCTATATAAAGATCTCATAACTGCCACCATTCCTTAGCCGGAAGCTCTTCCCATTTCACCGGATACCTATGACCATCAAATTTCAATGTCGTTTTATAGATCTTGGTTTCTATTCCTGACGATTCTTCTTCCAACATTTCCGCCTCACTTAGCTCTTCCATGCTAGACTGATCGTACACATCAGTTACAGTTTCGGTACTCAGTATCAAATCCCGATATCCATTAGTCTTGGTATCCGCCAAACTTAATTGCCCTTGACCGTGTAATGTTTTCTTATCGCCATAACGATCACAAGCAGTTCCCTCTACCACGTATCTTTGCTGCAATGGCAGATGTTTTAGCACAGGTTTCAATGCCTTACCTTCACGCACAAATAAGGTAACAAACTGATCCCGAACAATGTCGCTACAATAATTATCACCCGCAATATCCGCTAGAATAGCAAAGGCATTGGTTGTTTCGTTTAACGGGTAATTGGTGCTGTCAATAATGAACGCTTCTGGGTCATAATCTCCCTCGCGCACCCTAATATTTGGCCCTTCCCAAATATGCAAATTGCCCGAAGCAACCACTGCCGGGGTTTCTGTTTTGACCAACAACACCCGTAACATTAAATGACGCTCACCGTCTTTTCCGTCAACCCATGTGTGATACAACATCACCTCTAACGAGTCATCTGCCGGATAAGAATCACACGTCCAAAAAAGGCTGTTACGGAACTGGTTAGAATCTTTCTCCCAAGCCCGAAAGGCATTATCCGAACAGGATGAATTTGCAAAGACACTGCCGCTAAACAGCAATGCCGACATCAATAAAAACTTTTTCATAAAACTCTCTTATTCCTTATGCAACTCAAGGACACACGATCCATTTAACGTAAAAAACACAGATACGAGCACTCAGATACGTAGCTCTGCAAGGGCACTGTCGAAGAAAAAATAGGAAGGGAAATTTAGCAGCACGAAACATTGCGCGTTGGGTAGGCATACAACATCATCCTTGATAAACCTTAAGGTACGGAATTGTATGAAACTGATGAACAATGTAAATACGACAAAGATGATCCGAGGCAGATTTAATGTTTTATAATGTTAACCGGTTGGTTAATTTAAATTAAGAAGGTGACTCCTAACCACCCTCTTAACGCTCAATCAAAAGCATCCAGCTGGCAGCCACCATCAAAAACAATATCGAATACATTTGGAAAATGGCAATAGATCGTCTCGGGTGCATTTTAATGTGTTTAAACCGTTGTAACGTCGAATAAACAATTACCGCCCCCACTGTGGTATACACAGCCATAAACGTCATTAATGAAGTCGCAACTACGCCATCTAGTGGTATTTTTTCCGCAAAAAATATTTTCGCTTCCACCAATAAAAGAAGAAATGGAAGTATAAAAAATAGGACTATAACGCGACCGAGAGGAAACCGCCCCATAGAAGCGATAAAGCTCTTTTTAGAACGCTCAGGCTTGGAAGCTGGCGCCTCACTTTGCTGGAAATCGCCTCTACTGATTAAAACCTCTATTGCCTCTTCTTTTAAGCGTGATGACAACACACCTGAATTAATCCACTCATTCAGCTGTTCAGACGTATGATTACTTAAAGTCATGATTACTACACCCTAACGTTGCTTCATAAAAGCCACGGCTAAGCCGGAAGAAACAAAGGTCACCCCTGCTCCAACATTTAAGCCAGACACCAACTTAGGTCGGTTTCTCAACCAATCTGATAATTGAAAAGAAAACACGCCCATCAAGCTGAAACCGATGGCCGTTAACAACGCAAACCAAACCCCATAGCCAATCATCTGGCCTGTCACGGAACCTAAACTCGGATCAACAAATTGAGGAACAAACGCAAGCACGAACATCCCTGGTTTTGGATTCAGTGCAGCCGAAAGAAAACCTGTTGAGAAGATGGTTTTCAGCGGCTGTTTTTTCGCAGGTTCCAATGAGAACAAGTTCTTCGAGCGAAGGACTTTAACACCCAACCAGATGAGATACGCAGCGCCAATAATCTTCACCACGTAAAAGGCTATTTCAGACGTTTGAATTAATAGCGTCAGCCCAAAGGTGGCAGCTATTACGTGAAACAGAATACCAGCACCTGACGAAAGGCCTAAAACGGTCGCAGCCAATCGACCTTGGCTTAGCCCTCGCCCTACCGCAAGTAGGTTGTCCGGCCCTGGAGAGATAACCAACAATAGACAAGCAAGTGTGTAAGTGACGAATACTTCGAGTGGGAACATAAAACCTCCTTGCTGTGTTCATGGTTTCCCAAATTAAACAAAACTCAGGAATTTCTCACGGTTTTCCTCATTTAACATCTCAACGGCACTGGTAATCGCAGCTGCTAACTTCTTCTCCCGCGCGGCCATCATGCCCGTATCATCGGGATCAACGTCATCCTTGCTACGATAAATGTTCAGCACGTTTTCGTACAAGCGCTTCAGACCATGTTCTTCTTCAAAATCATCCAGATCATCCTCGTACTCGTTGACTTCATGCACAACAGCAATGCGGATCAAAAAGGCATACTTTTCATCAATTTTCAAGTCTGACAGAAGATCGCAAAAGGCTTCAACTTCTTCAGCTGTCGACTGACGGCAGAACTTGCCGCCGTCCGAAAACTCAAGGAAACTGGCCATTAAGGTAGTTGATGGAAACAATTCCAGAACCAGCTCATATAAGCTCAGAAGTTGTTTCTTCTGTGGGGCTTTTGCCACCTTAGCCACATACAGCATAGACGCCAGAACCATGCCGATATCATCAGAAATAAACAGAGGCGTGCGATCATCTTCCTCATCCTGATCTTCATCTCGAACAAGTAATTCATGAACTATCGCCAGCGCCTGCTCTTTTGTAATGGCATCACTGTCATCAGGTTCTGTACTCGTCTTCTTCATAAAGCGAGCAAATAAGCCACCAGAGCTCTTCGCCTGAGCATCAACATACGCCTTGATTTGATCGATCAGCACAGGGGCTTTTGCCCGCTCTTCCTCTTCAAACGCATCAGAGAACGCATTCAAGCCTTTAAACTCAAAATAAACGCGTTTAAATATATGCTCGAAATAGAACGCCCACAGAGGCTCCAAATCCTGATCAGGAAAGAAACTATCCGCCTCTTTAGACAAGATATACGCCACCGACAACAGCTGAGCGCCCCAGGCATACTCGGTCTGATTCAACGCAGGTAATACGCCAAGGAGGTCGTCCGGCGTGAAATGATGAGCAAGTTTGATGATGTCCTGCAACATGTCCGCGAAATCGGCTTTCTCGCGCTGATAAAGCTCATGAATTTCGTTCAGCCGAACCAAACCAAAGTGATCCACCATAGGTTCGTTGATCAGATGAAACACCCGTCGTCTGATGTCATCCTTAGTCAACGCCTTAACAGTAAAACGCTCAACGGCTTCTTTTTTACTGCACAGTTCATAGTCTTTGCTGATGATTTTAATCTCATCGCCTGTCAGCTCTTTTTTACCAAACAGGCGCACCAGCACATCCAAGGTTCTTAAACACTTCTCGTCTTGTGCCTTTTCACCATCGTCTTCAATATAAAAACTGTCCGGATTTTGATAGGTCACCAAGAAGCGTTCAATGATGTCTTCCAGAGTAATATCTTGGTCCAGATCTGGTGAAAGCTGCATACTGCCTGAGCCAAAGTACTCGAAACGCTTGTAGATATAATGCTTATTCTCAAAGGCAAGTTTTCGGAAATTGATGGGTTCTAACTGATCAAGAATTTCCGGGTACTTATTTTCTTCGATATAAGCAAAAATTTGCTCACCGTTCTCGAAACATTCCAAGAAGAAACTCTTGTTGGTTTCATACTCGTTATGCTCATCATACTCCTGATAAAAAGGGTCGTCCTGAATATCCGCCAGCGTTGTTGTCTCGTCGTAAACCGGTTGCGAGTAGTAACAAAGATCTTTCAGTGGCACACCTTTAACCACATCAAACAGCTCATTTTTCAATGCCTCGCGTGTGTCGAGGATGGTACGGCCATGAAACATCAGGTCATCAAAATCTTCCTCCGCAGCATCACTTGAAATCGATTCGTGACGGTAGTCTTCATCGTCGTAATACAGATCACGGATAGCGTCGAAATCATCTTCCAGTATTTCAAGCGGATCATACTCCATAACGGCCTTCGGTCGACGCTTGAACGACTGAATCAAAGCCTTTTTGTAATAAAGATACTTGTTTTCATCCTTTAAAAAACATTGCAACAAGTTAGGAACAAACCGTTCCCTCTCTTCAAAAACATAACGGGTCAAAATACAACCCAGAATATTTTTAAAACGACAATTAGCCAGTGCATCTAGGTACAGATCACTGTAGCCGTGTTGTTGGAACAGGTATGCCATGTAATCAGCGCCGTGATACATGATCTGATTGTAATCGCTGTCTTCCGGATAATACTCGCCAATCAAATAGGCATATTCAGGGTATTTCTCCGTCACCAAAATCAACAGGTAAATACCGAACAACATTTCGCTTGAAAAGAAGAGTTCGTTAGAAGAGTTTACCCGCATGCTGAACTCAACCAGTTCCTCACAGAAGGTCACAATTAAAAGCTTCAATTCTTCATGTTCTAATGCGTGCTGAAACACCACCATGTGAGAAAAGCGCAGATACACTGCATCATTACTTACGCGCTCTAACAGCTCATCAGACAGAGGCTCTACCGCATCGGATTTCAATTCATGATCAGGGCTGATCATAAAAATCGCCTTAAACTGATCCTGATTTAGCAGATGGCAAGCTTCAAAAGCTTCTTTATTGTGGGTAATAAAACCACCGACGTTGTCGATAAGCTCGCCAGTTTGGTAGGCATCCCGCAGTTGGGATGAGAAGGTTAAGATTGCGTCCTTGAGTGATTCTTTATCGTGTAAATTAACTTGAATTAACGGCTGATCCATTGCTGTCTCACTGGTACATTTTAAAACAAATAGAGTTTAGGCCACATTTTAAAACACCATTTCCTGCCCAGAAAGACAATAAATATATCTTGATCACTCCATTGATTAACAAACTTTATCCGCAATAAAAACTGAAACAATATGCACTGCAAATATTGCAAGTCAGAAACGATGGAAACACTGCTCGTCCAGTTCGATATATCGCCTGACCCACGAAATAACGCGCCCAAATAAAGCCACTGCATATAGTCTTCTGCTCTGAATATAGTGTTTGCATTGACCTAACTCATTATCTCTTTATTTATTTCCGAGTATTTTAGTCAACTTTAAGAGAGACTTCTGATGGCACGGATTCTGCCAATTAATAGCAAACAACGAACAATTGTTGCTCAGTACCGCTTAAGGATGTAGGTGTAAAAAAACTATGAACACACAAACCACTTCGCTCGCTTCCATACCTTTGGATGATGTGCCCGCAGAAGACAATCAATCCCAACCAACCTTCGACCCCAAACGAATTCCGGGTAATCCTGCCATCTGGGTTGGTATATTCTCAGAACTCTCGGAGTTCGCTATTTTCTTCGTAATCTATTTTATCGCCAGAGCACATTACCCGGAGGAATTTCTCAATGGCCCATTAGAACTTCATACCACCGCAGGCACAGTGAACACCTTAGTTCTGATCAGCAGCAGCTACTTTGCGGTAAAAGGGATTTTTGCATTACGGAACAATAATCCCCTCGCAGCCATGCGTTGGCTGTGGATGACCGTCGGTTGCGGATTAATTTACTTAGCCGTGAAATATTGGGAGTACCAATGGAACATGGATCGCGGCATTGAAACCAACACCAACAATTTTTTTGCCATCTATTACTACACCACCTTCAACCACATGTTGCATGTTGGCTGGGGCAGCGGTGGCATCATCTGGTCAATTTTTCAAATCAAGTCGGGCGCATTTGATGCCAATAACCATACAGGGTTAATCGCTGCCGCCTGTTATTGGCACATGATCGACCTAGCCTGGATTCTGATTTTCCCACTGCTCTATGTACTGCGCTGATAAGGAGAAGCACATGAACACTGAAACAAACACCAACACCAGCAAGGACTCACAACCTTATCTTAGTACCAAACATCTTGATCGCCTTTGGTGCGTAATGATTGGCATTACGTTACTCAATGCGTTCATTGCAGAGAAAGCCGAACCAAGCGTTATGATTACCCTGCTGATTTGCGGCATGATTGTGATCAAAGCCCGACTGGTCATTGATTACTTCATGGAACTCAAAGAGGCGTCCCCAATTATTTACTACCTGATGAACGCCTACTTTTATCTTTTCCCGCTGATCGCACTGCTCGTTTGGCTGAACCCTGAGCCTCTTGCCGAGCTAACACGTTTGAGCCGCTTTTAAAGCCTTTAAACATCAAAACCTCTAAACATCGAGCAGGATGTTGAAGCCACCATAGATCAAACGTTTTCCATCAAATGGCATGGGGTTTTTCTCCATGTCACAGATGGGGTCTTTCATGAAGTTAGCCATGCCCTCATCACGCACCGCTTTTGAAGGCCACATGATCCACGAAAATACCACCGTTTCATTTTCCTTGCATTGAACCGCCATAGGAAAAGACGTTACCTCGCCATCCGGCACATCATCGCCCCAAGTCTCAACCACGCGTTCAGCACCATACTTTTTAAAGACGTGTGCCGCCGCTTCACTATGCTCACGATACTCATCACGTTTGTCTGTCGGAACAGCACAGACGTAACCGTCTAGATACCCCATGATCGTTCTCCTCTGTTTATTTAAAGCACTATTCACATTGGACTAGCTCAACCAAATGCCTATGTTTGTTAATAACCCACGTTACCTTCGTCCTGAAATTCACGCACCGGACGAATCCCCACACTGCCATAGCGAGCAGGCGGAACATTACTTTCCGCCTGAATGATTTCGTTACGCCACAGGGGGCAACATTACTATCCACCCCATGCCAAATTTATCGACCACCTGTCCATACAAAGGAGACCAGAAAGTTTTTTCCAAAGGCATACGGACAGTCCCTCCGTCCGCCAGAACCTCAAACACTCGACGAGCCTCCTCTTCAGAGTCAATAGTCAGTGCTAGATTAAAGCCGGCAAACGCGCCTTCATCACCACAACCGTCTGATGCATAAATCGTCATATCACCAATAGCAAACTCGCAATGCATCACCTTTTCTTCATAACCCGGCGGTAACATGCCTTCAGGCATAGGCTCCGGGCTTTCATTGAAACGCAGTAACATGTCGACTCTTGCTCCCAAATGCGTTTGATAAAACGCCAATGCTTCCTCACAGCAGCCTGAGAAGAAAAGATAGTTATTCACCTGAGCCTTTTGCATGGCAATGGTATGCCGAAGCGTCTTTTCTTGATCGAGGCACTTGCCATCGGTATCGACTTCTTCGAAGTCTTCCATCTCATAAATAGGACGAATATCAATATCAGATGCCTCTTCCATCGGGTTCGGACACTTCTTCACCCATTCAATGGCTTCTTCAAGAGAGTCCACTTTCCAGATCCAATACCCTGCCACCAGCTCATTGATCTCAATGAACGGCCCTTTCGTCACAGTACGATCTTTACCATTGAAATGAACACGAGCACCTTGACTGCTGGGTTTAAGCCCTTCTCCCGCTTCCATAATACCGGCACTGACTAATGCCTCATTATACTCGCCCATAGCCGCTAACAATTCCTGACTTGGCATGACGCCCGCTTCCGAGTCTTTATTTGCTTTTACCATCACCATGACTTTCATTGTGCTTTCTCCTTTTTTGTCTATTCGCCTGCTTTGAACTTTATGATGTTGAGTTGTTATACAGATGAAATAAGAACGATTTAGCCTCCTAAAGAGCACTCTCTATACAGTAGTCGAATGGGATCTCGACAAGTCGACATTTTGTAAAAAATTTTAATTATTTTTATTCGTTCTTTTCGGAGCTTGAAGATGTACAGCAGCAATATGAAAAAAGCCTGCATGAAAGCAAGCTTTTTAAAAATTAATTACGCTGTTATATCAGGCCAAGTCAGCCATCAAATAAACCAAGAAAGTTTAACAAAACCAGCAGCGCACCAGATAGACCCACTATCATGAAAGGCCAATAAAATAACACGCCTAAAAAGCGGTCAAGTTTACTTGTATTTTCATAAAGTAGCTCATAATTGGCATACATAGACCCAATTGCACTTTGCTCCAGTTTTATGGACCATGACCTGGGAAACGAAAGCGTTTGAGCAACATTAATAATTCCCCAACCACTCACAAACTCTAACCCTAGAGCATCTTTTGTCTTTGGGTTTTTTCGTAATTTTCTAACAGTAATCTGGCCAAATAGCACAAAAAGAAAACCAATAATTACTGTCGCAAAAATAAAAAAACCAACAACAAAAGTTTTATCTATCATATAGAACCAATCCGACTATAGAAGTCAAAAACAAGCAAAGAAACCTAATTAAGGGCAGTCGGCTCATGTCCGCATGTAGGAAAAACAGATCGTCTTACAAAAAAGCCTGCATGAAAGCAAGCTTCTTAAAAATTAATTACACAGTTATATCAGGCCAAGTCAGCCATCAAACAAACCCAGAAAGTTTAGCAATACTAACAGCACACCAGATAAACCAGAGAACATAAATAACCAATAAAAAGTAACACCTAAAATTTTATCGAACTGATTCGTATGCTTTCGCAATATTTCAGCATTAGCGTACATTGAAGAAATGGGGCTATGTTCAAGCTTATTTGTCCAAGATTTAGGAAAAGCCAAGGTCTGGGCAACATTAATAATATCCCAGCCGCTAACAAACTCTAAACCTAGCGCATCTTTGGTTTTTGGGTTCTTTCGCAACTTCCTAACCGTCACTTGACCAAATAAGACATATAGAATGCCTGAAATAAACATCAGTAAACAAGCTAAAGCTAATAACTGAGAAAATATACTCATTAAACACCTATAGCTTTCAGTATTGAGTCATACCAATCACCACTATTGTCTTTAACAGCACTATTAACTGCCATTGCTCCTACAGCAGAAGTTCCAGCAACAATAACGCCTCCAACGATGAGGCCAACCCAACCAACAGGTGTTGCAACCATTAAAAATCCTAAAGCAGCTGAGCCTGCACTCACCAAAGCAGAGCCAGCTACAGCACTAGCAGCAAAGCTGGTCGATTCAATGAACAATTCCCTTTCCCAGTTACCACCCGCTTGATAACTATTATGGACACGTCCAGCTCTACTACTAAAATCAATTACAGCAAGACCATTTCCCAAAAATTTTGCATGTTTCGTGAATTTAACTAAATTATTGGCCTGCACTTGATTCATCACATTGAGTTTTGCAGCGTTTCTACTGCTTCTGGCAATATTAGTTCCACGATTAACATTTGTAAGAGGCGTACCACGCCTACTTTTTATGCCTGCTGTAGCCACCTTCAGTTCATTCCTGAATTTAACCTGCATCTTGTTAAATGCAGACTGCGCTTTCTGCTTAGCTGAAGTTTTAAGAGCAGAGTTTGACTTTATCGCCTGATGATACTCCATTAATGCCGCTTGATAGTCCTTAACTGCTCCAGCAAATCCTCCGATACGATTAGCATAAACACTGGTAGTCGCACCAATTAGCCCAACATTGAAGTCCTTCAAAGTTGAGGTTACTTGAGATAATGCCATGACATTATCACCGCCAAACGATAAAGACAGATCAGTTAACCGACGGCTGATATCCAATTGTGATAGAGCATTCAGACCAAAAGAAGATGAAGGGTTTCCAATAATATAAGGTGTATGAGCTGAAACAATAGAAGGTCTGGAAGCGTTACAGGTTGATAATTGATCTATGTTCAAACCACACTCTTTGTTTAAAACCTGAGCACTCATTGATTGCTTACAAAGTAGTATTTCACTCATTTCTTATTCCTTTAAGATTATGAACATCAATGTTCATTAACAATGTACTGTTTGAAAATGATCAATCGAATTTAAAGCAGCGATTTTAAGGTTCTAAGTTTCAATACGGCAAGTTAATAAAAAAAACAATACCGAGACTGTGACCTATTTCTGCTTTGTTCGCAGTGTCGCTCTTATAGATTAGTATTAGAACTTCTTAGGAAAATGTACGACCCAACTAACCTCTATCCCTACACCACTTGATTAAACTGTAACTCAGCCAATCGCTTATACAATTCGGAGCTGTCCATCAAAGCGTCATGAGTTCCAACATTCACCAGCTTCCCATGGTCAAATACCGCAATCCGATCCACATGCGCTACCGTCGCCAACCGGTGTGCAATAATCAGCGTAGTTCGGTTCTTCATCAATTCATTCAACGCCTGTTGCACCAAGTGCTCGCTTTGGGCATCCAGAGCACTGGTGGCTTCGTCCAACAATAAGATTTTAGGGTCACGCAGAATCGCACGGGCAATGGCCAACCGCTGTTTCTGGCCGCCCGAGAGCTTTACGCCACTCTCCCCCAGAAAAGAGTGGTAACCATCCGGCAGCTGCGTAATGAACTCGTGAGCATGTGCCGCCTTAGCTGCGGCGATTACTTCCTCTTCTGAGGCATCGGGTCTGCCATACCGAAGGTTATCCCACACACTGGTACTAAACAACACGGGCTGTTGGGGCACTAATGCAAACTGAGCACGAAGTTCGTTAAGATTCAGGTCATGCAACGAATGGCCTTCAACCGAGATTTCACCGGCTTGCGGGTCTCTGAATCGTAACAACAAATCAAACAAGGTGGATTTTCCCGCCCCAGAGGGACCAACCAAAGCTATGCGTTCGCCCGGCGCGACCGACAATGTTAAACCGTCAATCGCTTTGGTATTGGGTCGGGATGGATAGGAATAACTAACATCGTTAAATCGGATTTGTACTTGATCTGTCACTGATGTTTTATGCTCAATAGATAGATTTCCTTTTTCAGCCGACGAACTGATTTCTGGGGCAGTGGCAAGCAGCTCGCGAATCCGTTCCGCAGCACCAGAAGCCCGTTGAACTTCTCCATACACCTCAGTCACCGCAGCCAAAGAGCCGGCAACCATAATGGCATAGAAAACAAAGGCACCCAACTCACCTGCCGACAACTGCCCCGTCATCACATCACTGCCACCGACATACAGCATGCCAGCAATGGAACACATAACCAGCAACATCACCAACGCAATCAATAAAGCTCGTTGACGTATCCGTTTTAACGCAACTTGAAAAGCACCTTCTGCAGCATCGGAAAACTGCTCATTAACCAAGTCTTCACGAGTAAATGCCTGAACCACTTTAATGTGTTGCAGACTCTCTCCCGCCCATGCACCCACCGAGGCGATTTTATCCTGGCTGTCTCGGGACAGTTTCTTTACTTTACGGCCAAAATACACCAAAGGAAACACGATTAAAGGCACCACAGCTAACACAATGAGAGTAAGTTTAACGTTAGTTACAAACATCAATGCCAAACCGCCAATGAAGGTCAGACTGTTGCGCAAAGCAAAAGAAAAAGAAGAACCGATGACAGTCTGTAATAACGTAGTATCTGTGGTTAAACGGCTTTGAATCTCTCCACTCAGGTTATCTTCGAAAAAGCTGGGGGGCAGGCTCATTAAGTGGCGATACAGCTTTTTACGAATGTCCGCCACTACGCGCTCGCCTAACCAGGACACCATATAGAACCGAAAGTAAGCCCCAACGGCAAGCCCCATCACAATGAAAACAAACAAGGTCAAAGCATCGGCTAAACCAGAAATGGATTGAGCCGCAAAACCCTGATCCATCATCAACTTGACTCCCTGCCCTAAAGACAACGTCAGCGCAGTCGTCACTAACAGCGCAAAGATCGCCACCGTTAATCGCACACGATAGGGTTTTATAAAACTCCATAACCACTTCAACATTCTGACTTACCGCCTTTAATGAGGGGGGATACACTTGGTTGATATATCAACTAACAATAAAGGGTTAATGAGGTCATTGATATAGAATGCAAGTCGGCGGTTAAAGTTAATTCAATAAATCGCCCCTGCCATTTCCACATGAGTCAGGTACAGACGCATTTCAAATTCAAGCTGGTGATAATCTGGCAGCATATGTTCACAGAGCTTATAAAAGGCTTTGTTGTGATCTTTTTCTTTAAGATGTGCCAATTCATGAACCACGATCATATTTAGAAATTCTTCAGGCGCTTTTCGGAACATATCGCTGACCCGCAATTCATTTTTACTTTTTAATTTTCCTCCCTGAACCCTGGAAACGTAGGTATGCAGACCAAGAGCATTATTTACCACATGAATTTTCTTATCGTAAATGACCTTGCTTAGCGGTGGAGATTTTTTGATGAACCTGTTTTTTAGATCCATCGCGTAATCCCGCAGTGCACCGTCGGTGGTGATTTGATGTGCGGTCGGGTATTTTTTTAGAAGAAAGTCGCCCAGGCGATCTTGATCTATCAGGTTTTGAACCTGGCTTTTTACATCCGGCGAGTAAGCACTGAGATATTTTAAGTCTGACATACCGACTTTTATCCATCACACAATTTGCTGAAAGTGCGGTATTTTAACACAAGCGTTAAAACACATGAGAAAGGGTTTAAACAATGAGGCTCTCGGTTCTGAGCCTCAGGGAGGAAATTCTAGTTTTTACGAGTTGGCGCTGTGCTGAGATTCGAAGGATTCAAAACAATGTGTTTTGTGCCCTTCATACTTTGCTGACCACTGACTCCCGTGTTTACTTGCTCAATGTTGCCGCCAGCGCTTAAAAATGCTCGGGTTTGCTCTTCAATTGAAAGAGACGTTTCAACTGCCTGGGTTTCTTTTTTCTTAGATACTGATTTCGATTTCACTGCCATCGGAACTCTTGAGCCTTCATAAAGCGTTTAAACAAACACTATACACGAAGATGCCTCCCTTTCCCGGTTCTTATTTGTAAATAAAGTTTAATATTAACCAGTCAGTCATTATTAGGCCGTAGAAACGGGCAAAATTAACCTTACTTCATTTTAGACGCCCAAATCGCAAGTTTATGTTTCATCGACTTCTGTGAAATCTGATCTTCAGGAATCGGCTGAATGACTTTATCGTGCACAAGAAGCCGGTAAATGTATTCAATTTTTTCAGAGGCGGAGTCGGTTGGTTCAAACTCGACGGCACCTCTTGCTTCTCCGTATTTCACGCCTTCCAGAATTGCTTTTTTAAGTAACTCGTTCTCGTTCTTGAGTTTTTTCATATCCGTCTCTCGGGCTTTTCTTCCATTAATTCATCACAGTGGCGTTCATTTTTAATCAAAGCGCTCATGCTTGAGCATAGCGCGAATTCAGTCAACTGTGCAGCGCTAATCCGCATTGTTCAATATGGCCACATCAAACCGATGGCCAGATTGCACATTGTCGCAAGGCCTTTCCCCCACTATTTATATAAGAAGCACATTGATGGAAACACACAGCCATCAATGAAAACAACAATAAAAATACAACCCGTCTTGATAACCAAAACCTCATTCCGGGGAAGTTTCAATGAGGTTTTAGCTGCAGTTCTTGATGAGTTCAGGAGTCGCTAATGTTACCTAAATCTATGTTATCTAAGCCTGTTTTCTTTAAAAACACCGCATCAAAAGCCGCCTTGCTTTGCAGTTTGGCATTCAGCGCAAACAGTGCCTTCAGTTACGAAAACAACTATTTGGTGGGTCGCGGGATGCACGATGTCACGGGCCCGGCCGCAGAAGTTGGCCTAATGGGCTACGCCAACCCGGATCAGAAAAGTGCCGGTATTCATTTCAGGCAATGGTCCCGGGCATTTGCCGTGGTTGACCCAAACGAAGGTAAACGCGTTATGTTTGTCAGTGTCGATGCTGGCTCGCTGCCTCAATCCGTTTTTCAAGGAGTGATGAAAAAGCTCCGGCTGAAATACGGTGACTTATACAACGAAGATAACGTGGTGCTCAGCGCCACCCACACCCATTCAGCGGTAGGAGGCCAATCGCACTACGCGCTGTATGACATCACGATTCTTGGTTTTATCGAGCAAGCATACGACGCTCAGGTCGATGGCATTGTCGCTTCCATTGAAAAAGCCCACAACGATTTAAAACCAGGTTACATCTTGGTAAACCGGGGAGATTTGACCAACGCAAGTTACAACCGATCGGTCGAGGCCTACAATCAAAACCCCGAGACAGAACGAAATAAATATGGCTCCAACATCGAAAAACCGATGACGGTTTTAAAGTTCGTTCAGGAAGGCAACAAAGAAGTGGGCATGTTGAACTGGTTCGCCACTCACCCCAATGCCATGGGCAAAGACCACAAGGTACTCAGTGGCGACAACAAAGGCCATGCTTCTTACTTAATGGAAAAAGGCGAGAAAGGCACCACTTATCGTAACAACAATGATTTTGTGGCCGCCTTTGCGATCAGTAATGCCGGCGACATGTCACCGAACGTGAATCCCGACTCGGAAGGCCGTGGCCCCACCGCTGATCGTTTTGAAAACGTTCGTATCATAGGAGAAAGGCAATTTGAAAAAGCACTGGAACTTTACCAAAACGCCTCGGAACAATTAACGGGCAGCATTGATTTTCGACAGCGATACGTGGATATGTCCAATACCGTGATATCAGGCGATTTCACCAACGGCACACAAGTCACCACCTGCGTTGCAGCACTCGGTGAATCCTTCGCAGCAGGAACAGAAGACGGTCGCGGGCCGGATTTATTCAGCGAAGGCACCACTGAGGCCAATCCTTTTTTGCAATTCATTACCAGCATGATTGTCACCCCAACACAGGAGGATCTCAATTGTCACGCCCCAAAAGCCGTATTGGTGGCCCAAGGAAAAACGTCACCCTATCCATGGAGCCCTGAAGTGCTGCCGGTTTCCATTCAGAAAATCGGTCAACTGGGCATCTTAGCCGTACCTGCCGAATTCACCATCATGTCCGGCCGCCGGATCATGAATACGGTTGAAAGCGTGCTGGGCAACGAGCTGGACTACACCGTCGTTGCGGCTCTGTCCAACGCTTACAGTGGTTACGTAACTACCAAAGAAGAGTACGACCTGCAACACTATGAAGGCGGTTCTACTCATTTTGGCCCTTGGACATTAGCGGCCTACCAACAAAGCTTTTATCAGCTGGCCGCAGACATGCTGCCTTCAAATCAAACGCCACAACCCGGCTTAACTCCGGTGCCTTTCCCCGCTCAAGAGCCTGTGCCGCGAGACCTGACTGGAGAAACAGTGAACTTCCAGACCGGAGTGGTGCATGATCAGGCACCGGTTTTCAAGTCCATAGGGGATGTGGTTCAAAACGCCAACAGCAGTTACCAACGAGGCCAAACCGTCAAAGTAAAATTCTGGTCTGGTCACCCTAAAAATAATCTAAGAACACAAGATACGTTCATGGAAGTACAACGACTGATGAACGGTAAATGGCAGGTTGTCGCAACTGACAATGACTGGGAAACCAAATTTGAGTGGCAACGCATTGATGGATTCTGGGGAACGTCTCACGCCATCTTGTCCTGGACCATTCCGGAAAACACTGCACCAGGCACCTATCGTTTAAAGCATTACGGAGATAAGAAAAAGCCTTGGTCAGGCAACATCGTCGGCTACACAGGCACCAGCCGTAACTTCACAGTGAACTGATCTTAACCCTTAACATCGAACATGAATCAAAGTTAACAAGCGGATTGACGGAACACCAATCATTGTTAGCTTTGATTCAGCTTTTGCCATGCAGCATGGTATTTCGCCACCCGCTCAAGATCTTTGTCCGATAAAGACGCCAGCCGCAATACGTTGATATTATCTTCAATATCCAATTGCTTAACCCGGGTTGCCAGTGAATTGGTCAAGACCCGATCAATGAAGTGCTCATACTCCTCACCCGTTTGCTTGGTCAAACAAACCACAGCATCCACCACCTCGGATGGAATGCCTCGACTCAACAGCTCGTTGGCCGTAATGTCAGAATCCTCAATAACATCGTGCAACAGAGCCACCGCCATTTCAGACTCGGTGCTTGCCTTCGACATCAACCTTAATGGATGAAGTATATAGCTTTTTCCTGCCTTATCTTTTTGCCCTGCATACGCTTCTAATGCAATAGCAAGTGAGGTTTCGATCAAATCCATCCGCCACTCCCGAAATCAAAATGCCTTTAGCTTGATGTAGAGTATTTCATTATTTACCTCCACAGACTCAAGCATTGATTTTGCCATTTTCTGGTCAAACCGGCTTTCATCCAAAGTGTATACGGGGTACTGCATTAAAGCTTTGGAAATGGTGGTTTGAGACAGCTCTTTAAGCATAGGTGCATATTTAGCAGGCAGCTTTTCAACATCAAAGCTTTCGACCACCGGGTCATCCACATAAAAAGCACCGGAGGCAGGCTCATAACGCACAGACCCAGACACACTTGCTCTACCCGATCCTTGCAGCTGCCCAGGCATTGACGCCGTTACTTTCACCACGAACCCGATTCGGTTCTGATCCTTCAATAAATCCACTTGCGGATCAGACAAGGTTACGGTGACAAACATCCGCTTTTTCTCAATCGGCATCATGGCCGACACTTTCTCTTGAAGCGCTTGCTCCGTAATTTCTAAATCGTAAGACAACCCAAACGAAATGTTAGATACAGCGAACAGCCAAATAACGAAAATATATTTCAGAAAAGACGACACAAAATAACTCCAACAGAAAATGAAAATGCAGTCTAACAGACATCCATACCTTGGTTGAGTTCAATGGCCAGAACCCGCTTTTCAATGATCGTTAACATCGAACAGAACCCAATCAATCTGAATAGCAACCCTTCTTCAGACACCTTTATTGATGCATCACTTAACTATGATCCATAACCAATGTTGAGCAAAAGTAAATGATGGCCACACACCATTAAGGTTTACTCTCATGCTCTCGGCAAATCAGTTTTGTATCATCCACGGACAACGGTTGCTCCACCAAACCACAATAATATTGACTGTCTTCCGTCTGAATGTTGTAACGGCAAGAACTGCAGATACCGAAAGTTTTTAAACCATTCGTCTCTAACAAGGTGGTCAATAAATATTTAAGCGCAGATGTGATTTCGGATTGCTTGGACTCAGGCAATACCTTACAGACATTAACAAACATAGCCGTTGGGATGGTTTCATTTAATAGCTTTGTTCCATCGGCAGATAACCTCAAATGCTGGATGCGCTTGTCATTTTCATCCAATTGCTTAACTAACAATTCCTTTTTTTCCAGCACTTTCAATGTCTGTGAAACCGTGCCTTTCGTTAAGCCTAAGTACTCAGTGACAGCCATAGGGGTATCTGAATACCGATTACAGATCGATAAATAGTGTAAAACCTCCAGCTGCACCGGCTGAAGTCCGAATTCGGCACCCGCCTGACGAGAGTCAACCCTCAGCAGTTCGCTAAGTCGCTCAACATAATCGTATATATGATTTGATTTCATCCCCACATAGTATCGACTAAAAACTATATTGACAAGCTCAAAATAATTTGCCAACCTTTAAATAGTATCGAGTCGATACAAACAATCAAAATTAAGGAACCATTATGAATAAAGCCATTTTTTACCACGCCGGTTGCCCAGTTTGTTTAAGCGCCGAACAACAAGTACTCGAAGCGTTAGATAAAAATCGCTTTGACGTTGAAGTCATTCATTTGGGCGAAGATAAAGAACAAATTCGTGCAGCAGAAGAAGCCGGTATCAAGTCAGTCCCTGCTCTGATGTTAGCCGGCAATGTTTTTCATATTAATTTTGGCGCATCACTTGAAGACGTGAAAGGAGGTGCATAATGTCAAAACTTTCTCTTATTGCGACACTTGTCGTCGCGAGCACTGCGCTCCCCGCCTGCGCTCACCAGCCCCATTCAGGCGATATTCAGTCAGCAAAAAATGCGGAGACCATTGCTCCGTTTGACATCATCCACACTAAAATTACCACAGAGGGAAATGTTGCAACCTTTCACATGGCAGTATCTGACCAAGCAGGTACTAACAAACCGACACCCACCGGTCAGTTAGCCGGCAGCCATGTATTTTCCTATGTATGGCCAACGACCATAGACAGTTATGAGGTCGGGTTTGAGAAAAAAGCGGGCATTCTGGCATTAGCGGTCACCGCCCACCCTGATTTTGATGATACGCCACTCTATGATGAGAACGGAGATGGGAGCACCACAAATGACGGAAACGTATGGCACAGTCACTGGGTAGTATTACAACCCAACGCACAATGCGGAGAAGGCGCTTTAGGGGTTGTCGACATTCCTGAAGGCGCTAAACCCAGGCTGCCTAAGACATGGCCTGGCTTGCCAATCCTGTTAGACAGCCCTGGCTGGAACCCGACATTTGACTCGGATGGCGTGCAAGTACGAGTTCCTTTTGAAGAAATTGGCGTTGTTAAGAACGCTTCTTTTGATGGAGTGACTGCAGGGCTCAGAGTTAATCAAAGCGTCCATGCACCTCTACTCTGCGTGGTGGACGTAATGGATATTGCTTCTGGCGACTTGAGTTTGCCTGGTAAGGTTAACGAATAAAGGAAATACCACACCAAAAGCAACCTTCTTACGCTAAGAGCAAAAGACATCCGCAATAGGCCAACACTGAGCGGGTGTCTGTGACAGTTGATGGCGAGGTTCGATATTTTGATTTGGCTTTACTGAACCGATTATCTGATTGAGTGAAAAAAATTCAGCTTATCTTTGGAATTCTTCTTAAATGAATCAGAGATGGTCATTCAAAGGGGGGTTCCAGTGAAAATTATTTTAGATTTGGCTGTTGGGGTTTCGAATAATCTTACTTTTAAGCAAAAATTTCTTTTACTCATTGCAGTCAGTTTGATTCCGTTGATGGTGGGATACGGTCTCATCATGAAGGATGAGCTAAATACGAAGAATTTAGCCAAGACTGCACTCTCTGCGAACTTTTATATCCAGCCATTAAGGTATTTAGTAGAGGATATAGCTCAAACACGAGGCATGACCAATGCCTATTTGCTTGGAGATAAAAATTTTGAAAGTAAAATTCTAGCTAAGCGAGCCAAAGTAGAAGAGAGCTTTAAAGAGCTGCTTACAGTGACTAAGCAGCACACCATCTTGAGTCAGGATTACCGTGGTCAACCCAGTGCTTTATACGATCGTTGGCAGCGGATAACCAATGCCGCATTTAATAGTGAAGCGAAATTAGTTTTTTCGGAGTACACCGACTTAATTACTTCTGTTCTGGATTTTTTAGATACTGTCGGTCGTGAGGGCGGGCTTTCACAAGAAGAAAATGCCGCAAACAGTTACGCCATAAACACCTTACTGATTACGTTGCCTAATCAGGTGGAGGCATTAGGGAAATTGCGAGGAAAGGGATCGGGCGTAATCGCATCCGGTGCCTTTACGCTGAACAATAAACTCATCGTGAGTTCATTAGCGGATAAGCGTTATTTAAAAGCCCTTCAGAAAGACATGGGATACCTGTTTGACGAGGCACCTGAATTAGAAAAAGAATTGTCAGTAACCTATCAACAAGCGGTGAAAGATTTAAATACGTTTATCCAGCTTACCGAACAGCATGTGATAGAAGCTACTTCTAAAACGATCGAAGCGAGTGACTTTTTCGCAACGGGTACGAAAACCATTGGCAATCTGTTGGCTTTGTATGATTCTTTATTAGAGGTACTGACACAACGGATGACTGAACGGGTATCAGCGGCCTCGGCTTCGTTTAACAGTATGGCGATTATCATTGCCGTTATCACCAGTGTTCTTATTTTCTTTTTTATGGGCATTTATTTAGGTATCAGAAGAAATATCAAAGATATGTCTGATATGGCCAGAGAATTATGTGATGGGAATTTAGAAGCCCGTCTGGCTATTCAAACACGGGATGAAATGCGACTGATTGCTGATAGTTTTAACCGCATAGCGGAAGGCATGAAACAATCGATTTTGTCGGTACTGAAATGCAGTGATGAGATTGCAGACACTGCCAATGAGGTGGCGACTGCCAGCTCAAGTACAGCACAGTCTGTGGATAATCAATCTAAAGAACTGGATGCCTCTTCCAGTGCCATTACAGAAATGAACAGTTCTGTGAGTGAAGTCGCAGGAAGGACAGAAGAAGCCTCTGCGTCTGCAGAAGAAGCAAAGACTCAGGCAGAGCAAGGAGAAAAAGTTGTTTCCAATGTGGTTGGGAACATTCAAGATCTCAGCCGGGATTTAGTCAATGCAGTATCTGTAGTAGAAAACCTCGAAGAGAACAGCAAAAGCATCACCAGTATTTTAGATGTGATTCAATCCATTGCCGAACAAACCAATTTATTGGCGTTGAATGCTGCAATTGAAGCCGCAAGAGCAGGAGAACAAGGCCGGGGCTTTGCAGTTGTTGCAGATGAAGTCCGAACCTTGGCGCAACGAACCCAAAACTCCACACAAGAAATTCAAACCGTTATTGAGAAAATTCAATCGGGCATTGAGCGCGTTGCACAGGTTATGCGTACGAGCGAAACCAATGCGAGCGATGCAGTGGTTCTTGCCAATGAAGCTCGAAATACCTTGCAGAGCATTGCTGAGGCTGTGTTTAAAATTACCGATATGAGCGCTCAAATTGCGACAGCAGCACATGAGCAATCTTATGTAGCCGATGAAATTACGCAGAGTGTTGTTCGTATTGCTGATGATGCAACGTCGTCTTCTGATAACGCCAAGGCCTTGGCCACGTCTGGGGCTAGATTGTCAGAGATGTCTGTGGAGCTGAAACGTGTACTCAGTCACTACAAAGTAGAAACAATCACTGATCTGACTGACGGTGGTCTTATTACTTCTATGTGTAAGCCGGTGAAGGAGGTGCCTTTGTTACCCACAAAATTTGGCACCACCCCTGAGTTAGTCACCTAAACGCAGAATGTTGGATCAAATGCTCAATGAGTAGAGGATTTAAACTCGGCGTGTAATGCCCAGCCAATTCTTTTCAATGGCAGCCAAGATGAGGGGAAATGGAATTTCAGAGCAGTGTTTATGATTTTTCATACCTCTCAGGCAGCTATTTATATTCTTAAAGTGGACATGCTCAACCAGATTAAGTTGCGGCTGCGCGCAACCTATCTGAATGAGTTATATTTTACCGTTGAACCAAACTAAACCAGTTCCCAGAGTTGTCTATGCCCATAGCTTCGACGCCATAAAGTTGTTCCGTAGGTGGCTGGATAAACTTCACTCCTTTTGCCACAAGCTCTTCGTACGTTTTTTGGCAGTTTTCAGTTTCGAAAACGCCGGCGCCAAATGCGCCTTCTTCGATTAAACTTCGTATCTTATCGGCAGAGTCTTTGGTGAACATCGGCCCCTCTTTTGGTTCTGCCAATACCAACTGAAGTTGTGAATTAGATTTCGGATATACAGTTAGCCACCGAAAACCTCCTTCTACTTTCATGTCATCACCGACCTCAAAACCGAGCTTGTTTTTGTAAAAATCAAGCGCTTCGTCCTGATTAAGTACGTAAATTGTTGAATGCGCTATGGATGTGATCATCTACATATTCCCTGCTGTGAATTCATTTTTATTTTATCGAAATAATCAGAATGATATTTCTCCAATATTGCTCAATTAGCCAATTTTCCTAAAAAATTGTACGCATAACATGCCGGTATAGCCTGAGAGGGAAAACAATACGCTTCAGTAGACAAAGCCCAAAGCTTACGACGATATAAAGTGGGCGCTACACCAACTTGTTTTAAAAACAATGAAGAAAAGCTACCAAGACTTGTGTAACCCACTTTCTCGCAAATTTCTGAGACGCTAAAATTTTCCGTAATAAGCATGTTCTTAGCCTGTTCGACCCTAAGCCGAATCAAGAACTCGTTAGGCGTTTCTCCATAAATATCCTTGAAAACACGCAAAAAATGATAAGGGGACATATTTGCACTCTTTGCTATACCAGCTAAGCTGAGCTGTGCTTGATAATTATTAGCAATATAATCCCTGCCAGCATTCAATCTTTTAAATTGATGGTTAGTAGCCATAAAAGACACTTATTGATCCACGTAAAATATAGACACTTCCATAATGGGCCGGAACTCAAGGACAGTCCAGCACACCGTTTCTTTTGTGACGATCATTGATGTTGAAAAACAAAGGTACTGGTTGAACGAAGCTGCTTCAATTCTCTGTATCAACGCTATCTTAACGAACTTACCCTGCAGGGGAAAAGCCCTAAAACCATCAACATGTATTCCCGTTGTCTTCGGCAAGTTGGGGGATTTTTTTGAGTGCTGCCTGATCAGCTCACAGCGGAACAACTCAACTCATTCTAGTGGCTGCGCGCAACCTATCTGTATTAGTTATACACTCTATTCGAATCACCTAAAAACCTCGCAAGAGACATTCTGTCAATATCGCAATGCCCTCCCTCCATTGGATACCAAAGAATTTGAGCGCCATTGCTTTCGGCATTTTCAATCAATTGCTTAGAACCAACCATGCAACCCCAATCGTCCTTTTTTCCACAAGATAGATACAAGGGACCTGCTGAACTTAAATCTTTACTATGCGCCACTTTCAAGGGGCTATTTTGATTCCAACTCCCCTCATCAGGATATAGGTAGCGTCCCATAAACAACATCATTAAACCTCGTTCCCATGAGGTATTAGAGCTATGCATATATTCTGCAATCTCATTAAATGATGCCTTTGGAGAAACTGTTGGAAGTGGGGCGCAAAGCGAAGCTGCCCCATCAAATAATGAGCTGGTATTTAGCCATGCTAGAATTGCGTTAACACCTCCCATTGATTCACCAACAACGAGCCTCTTATCAATTTTTAAACTAAGTTTTGACTCTATCTGTGGAACAAGCTCATTCTGAAAATACTCAAGAAGCAACCCCTTTTCTAGCAACCAAAGCGAGCCAAATGAGATGCTGATTACGGTCGGCGGTTCCGACTTTGTCTCTGCCCACTGTCGGTACAAATCACCTGTGTAGTAGGTATCGTCATTCCACCACTTGGCATTGCCTCTGCGTCCATGGAAATAATAAATCAGGTCATCACTTTTACTATTTGGCATACGATTAATGCAATACGACCAGTTAACAGGCACGTCACGACTAAAACACTTCATTTCCAATCTGGAAATAGGAACAGGAGTGTACTCAAGCGGTTGAGATATGGATTTTGCTACTATACCTGGCCAATGCCAAAGCGAGATCGAGCCAACAATTATTGTTAGAACTATGGCCACGAATACAATACCTGTACGCCGTAAATATAATGCGCCTTTCTGCATTTAGGATATCCAATATCAATTCTAATTAAGTCTGAGTTACGACATGCCTCAGCCCGCATACCAACGCTTTGGGACAGCTGGAACATAGCAAAGCGACAAGTAAGCTGTCCCAGCCACAAAGTGGCGACAACAGAAACTTGATACTAACGATGTTTGTCTTCATCGTTGATCAAGATGCTAACAGCCTTGGAGTTAATCCATTGTTTAACGGGAGTGACCCATTCTTCCAACGGTTTAAAAAATGCGCCATGTTCCTTACCTGTTGAAATGCTTATTTCCTTGAATGAAATTAAGTCCTTACTCTTATTCGCAATGTCTTTGCAGGACAAAGCCTCATCAGTAGTTTCATATACAGATAGAAAATTTCCTCCAAAAGTCACCTCCGGCTTACTTTGGACTGACCCAGGCCAGCATGTTGCTAGCAGAACAGTGTTTATATTCAAACGATTTAGTTCGCTTGAAGCATAGGCCGTTAACTCTCCTCCTCTTGAAAAGCCCACAAGAGTGATATTGGCGGGTTCAACCCCGGCTGATACTAACGCTTTGACCCAAGACGCTAATTTTCTGGCGTATATGACGATTTCAGTGTTTTTAGGTCTATGTTCCGCGATTAGATTGAAATCACTACCTGCAACTAAAGCATTTTTGATTAAATTAAATTCATAAACCCCAAATCTCGTATGAACTGGTTTATTGTTACTACCCTCGACTATTAGGCCATGAGAGTAGATGATATATTTTTCATCGGCTCTTATCTCCGACGGAAAGTCGATAAAAACCTCTCCAGCCATAGAGTGTTTGGTTAAAAACAATAAAAAAGCAACGAGGTATTTATTCAAATTCATATCTTTATTAAATGGTTGTAGTGGTCAACGAATACCGGCCAGTAAATTAAGGATGAACAACGCCACCTAACTAAAGCATTGTGTCATAAACACTAAATTTGAAGTGATTGTTTCATAGTTCTTTGATAATTACCGGTTGGTCATGTACCAAAACACACAAACACTCATTGTCTGTGGCAACAAGATACTCCGTGTGGCCTGACGCTAACGTAACAATATTGCCAAACTCTGTTTCTTGTTGCGACCAACCTTCTTGTGTGATTGTTTGAACATATTTCTCTGTGCAATTGCTTGGAAACGGATATCTGAGCATATCGCCTTCATCCAGGTATCGAAAGCCACGAACACCTTTAAACGTTAAGTGAACCATGCCTTTTACCGATTGGTCATTGGCATAAGTCCTAAGTGCAACTGTAAGCATCCATTGATCGAAGTTTACTGATGCCATTTCAATGTGCGAAATGCCTTCTCCGATTGCAGTGATATCTTCCATATAATTCACCTAACGAGCCTGTAGAAAAACCCTTTTAGTTCTCCACGCGCTTCCATTTAATCCGTTAATTTTATTAACCCGCATTCTAACCAATTTTCTTTTACATGATCTCTTATTGTGTGAGCTGATTTTGGCTGTTTCGACTAAATAGGCCCTTTTATGCGGCCAACTCTTTAAAGGTGCCAGAATGTTCTTTTGAGGCGTCAGAGGCCATTTTGCATCCATCAATGGCGAACAACTCTTTGCCAAGTAATCCTTGTTGATCGCAAACCAGAAGCACTTGTTCAAACAACGCAGCCACTTCCTCCACGTGGCTACTTACAAAGTTAGCAATGGTAGTGAAGTGAGGTACGCTGTCACACGACAAGGCTTTAAAAATGATGTTGGTTTCACAACACCACTGGATTTCTCAGCTTGAAGTGATGCCTTTGGAATAGGCAAACAAAGTGGTCTTTTCTTGATATAACTTATTTAACTTCACCAATATACAGCAGGTTTATACTTTCATGTGTTGTCCAAATATCGCAGGTATTATTGCCATATACTGTTACCTTTTGATTCGCTAATTTTGCCGAAATTGCTAACGACAAAATTCCTTTTTCTCCTTCATTTGAAACATCAAGAACCATTCTATTTCCAGAATCAGTTCCAGTAGCACAGGAGGCTTTGTTCGAGATGCTTTCATTAAAATAAATACTACAGCTTTGCTTTCCTAGATATTTTCCGCTACACCCCATAAATTTAATTGTGCAATTTATACATTCACCGGAAAATACATGTGTACTCAATATCATCAATATAACTAAAGTCAGTTTCTTCATTCTTTCTCCATATACGAGTTATAACGCCTCAAACACTGGCTTGGTGAAGTTGGCGATTTTTTGGGAACAAAAAGGGTGGCAGCTTTCCCAAGTCCGGGTGCTTTGACTTGATACTAATGATGACCTCCCAAGGGTTTTCGGGCTTGATAGTTAAACTACCATCCAAGGTATAGCCTGCTTTTGCGCACATACCTTAGAAGGCCACCATTATGAAATTCTATACTAAACAACGTAAACGAGCCATAAACCCCATCTAATACACTGTTTCCTTATTGATTATTCTGTCCTCTTTATTTAACTGAGGAAACTTGAATGACTAACCTACATATTCCGGATCAAACCGGACACCCAGTCCGGCGTTACTATCTTAAGCGCTTTATGGTAAAGAATTGATTTGAACTACAACACCGGGAAATCTCCGCTCAGGCATTCTGACAATGCAGCTATTAGATTCATGGCTATATACTTCAATCTCTTCTTTCTTCATCGATCTCGACTACTCATAACAGCGAATTATGGCTCATATTTCAAGAATCTCTTCAATGCCAGGAGAAAGATAAATTTCCCTTTTAGCTTCAATTTTTTCAAGAGCCTGATGGCTTTTTAGACCGTGCTTAATCATAAAATAGCGAGCCAGAATACAAACTGACCTAGACCTACCAGCATGACAGTGGACAAGAATTTTGTCTCCGGAAGAAACCACATCATCAATGAAGTCAACACAGTCGTTGAACACCCGCCTATCATTTCCTGCAGCATCCACCAGGGGGATGACCTCTACATCAAATCGGGTCTCATCAATGCTACAGCAGTTTTCGATAAGACAAAGCACGGCATCTACGTCACCTTCCTGCAGATTTTTTGCGTCTACGAAGTTGCCCAAAGCAATTGAATCAGTAATCCAGTCCATCAAGATCTCTCAGTTTGCGAAGCGCCATAACGTTTTGGTAAATGGCGAGTCTAGCGAGGAAGTCTTTTTCCCGAGCGTATTTCACCAATTTGTTATCAGTTTGATAGCACATAGAACGCCAAAGCTATAAATATGATTGAAATGAAACTTATGGCCAATTTATTTAAAGCATTATTTATTGATTTGTTCATTTGCTCTTTTGCCTTTGCCTCACTTAAATCCATTTCGGTTTCTGACAATGGATTACTAACCATATGCTTATGATTAATTAAATAAGCAACTGCATCATTAAATTACTCAGATATTACAACCCATACTTCTACTTTTATTGCACCTGTAGCATGTCCACCTAACTGATTGGAGTTTGTGTTAGATATATGGGTTAGAACACCTTTTTGCCTAAGCTTCTCTGCCAAGGCTTCGGCATCTGATATAGATGTAAACTCTTTCAATAACTTCATACCAGAGACTCATAACGTTTTGGTAAACGGCGAGCGTAGCGAGTCCAGCGAGGGATTTCTTTCCCTAGCGTGTTTAACAACCAACTGGTTATACGCCATATGCCCTTTCCGAATCATTCAGAGCTTTTTCACAAGACTTAAAATATTTGTCTGTTAGAGAACGCAGATGGTTGATGGCAGGACCAGGCTCGGCTTTTATGTCATTGAGTTTCAGATCAAGTTTAGATTCTAGTAATTTTAATGCGTCTGTCTTATCTCTATCTTCACTCAGTTGAACAAGAACTCGAGCCAACGCTTTCTCAGCTTGATAGCTAGAATAAGCAGCGAATTGTTTTTTTTCAGCCACTTTAGCCATGGCTCCAACCTCAACGTAAAATGCGGCACATGTCATGTAATCATCTAGCGTGCTCTCAGATATATAATTGGATGAGCTTTTTTCTCCATTTGAGTAAGCGAAATTACTAGAAAACGAAAAAATGAATAGAATTAAAATATTTTTCATAGCAGCATATGCCTTATAGCGCCTGGCGCAACGGCAAGTGGAGCGCAGCGGAACGAGTCCAGCCCACGAAGTGGCCGGTGTGCGCAGCCTGGTTATAGTGTATTAAGAAACTGATCATGGCACTCAGTACACACCCAGTTGTCGTTTTCATGATTGTGATAACCCTGTCCATGTTCTAGGTCTTTAGATTTGTGGAGTTTCCACCAACAGATTTGGCAATGGTCGTGATCCCAGTTTTCTGAATCGGAACTCCAGACCTCTATCTTCCAAGCTTTGGTCTTTGCCCATTCTATTGGTTCCTCTACATCTTCCTTTTTCCATTCATCTCCATGAATGGTTACAAACTTTGTTTCCATGATTTAAGAACCATAACAGCAAAATTATCCAACATGGTGTCGCCGATCATTTCTTCCAATTTTGCGTCTCATTCTCTAATGCATTTACCCATAAAACAACCGCTTAATACATAGTCAAAAAGACTCCGCCCCAAAGTGCGTCTTCAGTATGTAATCAGCACGTTCCCAATATGCGTCCAAAACATCAAACTGCGATTAATTTTCAGCACCTGATAAACCCACTACACCCAAAAAGCGACTCATGTCGGATATTTTTCGTATTTACGGCAACTCTAGAGATCTTACACTGGTTAAAAAACACTCTAACCCAAGAAAGATAATTCTCCAGACATCCGGTACCAACACTACGTAACAACATCCCATTTACCCAACTTACAGGCCATACTTTTCTTGCAGTATTCGAAAGACCAATTGAGAAAGGTTTCATCAGCGCCAATGTTACCAGCCAAAGGGTTCCAAGGGCTTTCGGCTCAATGGGGTAACGGTTTATAGCGCCAGCGAAAACGGTTTTAAAGTTACTTTTTGATTCGATAAAAACCGGGTGTTTTACCCGTCCATTTTTTAAAGGCATGATGGAAGTTGGCCGTATCGGAGAACCCCAGGGTTTCAGCTATCTGATCATTTGAAAAATCATGGTCGTTCAATAAGTCCAGTACCAATTGCAAGCGCACTTTGTTCATCAGCGCACTGTAGGTAATGCCGACGCCATTCAACTTGCGTCGCAACGTACGACCGCTCACCCCCATGGCATGAGCCACCATCGCAGGGTCTGGGTAATCGCCCGGTGAGCCTTGTAAGATGTCGTCGATATCATCCACCAATCCTTTGCCGCTTTGCCATTCCTGATCTAACGATTGCAGGTCTTCAATGATTTTCTCTAACGATGGTTTTGGCAGAATCACAGGCAACTCAGCAAAGCTTAAATCCAAATCCCACTCATCAAACTTGGCCTGATCCACAACCTCGCATTGAAATATCGAGCGATACACCTGTACATCATGTTCAGACAGCTTTTGAGCAAATCGTACAGACCGAACAGGCACTCTCGTACCAGAAAGTTCCTGACCAACAGCAATCAGCCCTGCCACTGTCAGCTCGAATAAAAAACGCTGGATGTTTTCAGGCAAATCAGCCACGTTTACCAGTCGATTGGTTAGTCTGGTTTCACCAACAATGTTAGTTATGTCCGTAAAACTGCCCAACAAATTGTAATAGCTATTCGTAAGCGACAGCGCATCCCCGAGATTATTCGAGTAGCCTAAACAAGTGCCGATCATTCCTAACTGATCAAGCCGATAAGTTTGGGCGATTCTGCACCCTAAACCGGGTTGATCAAATCGATCCAAAACCAGCCGCAATGCTTCTAGCGCAAGGTGCGCATCCATGAATGGGTGTTCCAGATCGGATTCAGCAAGACCCAGCGCACTCAATAACTCAGCACAAAAATCGCCATGCCCGCATTGATTCAGATAAGATAAAATGGCTTTCAGTTCGAACGTCGGGTATTTCTGGTCTCCCAGTGTGGCAACGTGTTTGATTTCTATTTTCTTGATGGCTGTTGTCTGCACTTCATTCATAGCGTTTTTATTATTGTTGCTATCGGCTTTTTATTAAACCATCGCAAATATGCTTTAGAACAATGTTCAATGTGGCCAAAACCGGGGAAATCAGCACCAAACCAACGAATTTTTCAAAATGTCACGACTGATAATCACTTTTTGAATCTCGCTGGTGCCTTCATAAATGCTGGTAACCCGCACATCTCTGACTAAACGCTCAATGGACGCTTCTTTCATGTAACCCAAACCGCCCAATAATTGCTGGGCCGTATAACAGGCTTTATTCGCTTTCTCAGTCGCAAACAGCTTCGCCATCGAGGCTTGAGTACCAAACGGTTCGCCCTTCTCTTTCAGGTACGCAGCCTGCATCAACAGCAATCTGGCAGCCTCCAGTTCCGTTGCTCGCTCAGCCAACATCCACTGTATGCCCTGAAAGTCGGCAATGGCCTGACCAAACTGTTCGCGCTGCTTGATATGCTCTGTCGCCAAAGACAAGGCTTTCTGCCCCAAGCCCAACGCAAGTGAACCTATGCCTATCCGGCCTCCTGCCAATTCAGACACCGCAATTTTAAACCCTTGATTTAACTCTCCGAGAACGGCGGATTCCTCCACCACACAATCAGTAAAAACCACTTCATTGGTGGCCGAAGCCAGCTGTCCTGATTTTTGTTCTTCTTTACTGATGCTTACCCCAGGGTTTTCTGCATCCACTAAAAAGCAACTGATCCCCTTGCCTTTGCTCGCGCCTGGGTCGGTCACCGCCCAAACCACAAAAACACCGGCATACGCCGCACTTGTGATGTAGAGCTTGGTGCCGTTAATCACCCACCGGCCATTTTGTTTCACCGCTTTGGTGCTCATATTCGCGGGGTCCGAGCCAGCCCCTGTTTCCGTTAAGCAAAAAGCCGCAGCAGAAAACTCGCCACTGCAAATTTTAGGTAAGTAGGTATGTTTTTGCGTCTCTGTGCCGATGCTTTGAATTACCTCAGCAACCATATTATTAACAGACACAGTGACAGCCGTAGAAGCGCAACCTCTGGCTAGTTCCGTCACAGCAAGACTGAACGCCACCACTCCGGCTTCGGTGCCACCATAAGTTTGATGGATGTTTAGCCCCATAAAACCGAGTTCTGCCAAATGTTTTAGATGACTGAGAAACAGCGGACGCTGGGATTTATCTTCAACCTGGCCAGCCACGGGCCATAACTCGCTTTCAGCAAACTTTTTACCCGTTTGCTGAATCATAGTCTGAATGTCGTTGAGCTCTAAATTCATAAGAAAAAACCACTTTGATATGTATAACAAATACGCTATCAAAGCAGGTTTTGCCAGATAATGGCCGGATTGCGCAGTTTAAGTAGGATTTAAGCGCGAAAATGACGTGATGACAGCAAACTATAAAAGACTACGAAGATTTCACGGCCAGACTCAAGGCATTACGTGCCAGCTCGTCCAAGTCCATTTTTCCATCTTGTTCGTACCAGTTGACCGTCCAGCTTAACGCACCAGTCAACAGCCGACGTAAAATGAACGGATCAATGACCACTAAATTCGCTTCTTTTGCTTCCTTCAAGGCATCCATCCATAACGTTTCATAGATATCCCTAAGACCAAGGATGTGCTGCTGACTGTCCTCATTGAGGCTGCGCCACTCAAACACCAATACCGTCATTGCGGCACCTGTATCGCCTAAAATAGAGGCCAACTCGCATTTGATCAACGCCAGAACTTTGTCTTCCGGAGTCAAAGCTTGGGCCAAAGCGGCACGCATGGTTTCGGTATTCAGGAGAATCGCTTCCTCCATCACCGCACGTAAAATGCGCTCTTTGTTTTTAAAGTGATGAAACAAACTGCCGGAGAGAATTCCAACTTCCGCCGCAAGGTCACGAACCGTCGTTCTTTCGTAGCCTTTATCGCGAAATAAACGCGCTGCGGCTTGAATCAAACGACCTTTGGCACTGCTCGGATCAGTGATAATACCTTCAGAAACTAACTTCTTTAACACGTACTTCTCTCCTTTTGATCGGGCAAATTATGCCTGAATGAGAACCGTTGGTCATTACATTTACGATAGCCCAATACACGGGAACTTATGCATTTCAGCTCAACCAGCAGGCATTGAATAAATTTAGCACAACGTATTTACAAACCAAGCGCTTGCTTGGTAAAGTAACCCAAACAGTAAAAAAGCTCAACGCGTGGAACACCAACATGGAAAATTCAAACACGGTTCGCATTGGTTGCGCTTCTGCTTTCTGGGGCGATACCGGAGCAGCAGCACAACAACTCGTTCATCAAGGCAATCTCAATTATTTAGTCTTTGATTATTTAGCTGAAGTGACCATGTCTATTTTGGCCGGTGCTCAGATGAAAAACCCGGAACTGGGCTACGCCACCGATTTTGTAGAAACGCTTAAACCCCTGTTGCCAGCTCTGGCCAAAAACAACATTAAGGTCATCAGCAACGCAGGAGGCGTAAACCCATCCGCTTGTGTTGCTGCCATTGAAGCAGCCGTCAAAGAGGCAGGGTTAGATTTAACCGTCGCGTTGGTTGCTGGTGATAACCTGGTCTCTCAACAAAGCGCTTTTAGAGAGCAAAACATTCAGGAAATGTTTTCTGGTGAAGACTTTCCCGATCGCTGTCTGAGCATCAATGCCTATTTGGGAGCCACACCCGTTCAAGCGGCATTAGCTCAACAGGCAGACATCGTAATTACCGGCCGAGTGGTAGACAGCGCAGTGGTCTTAGGCCCCTTGATGCATGAATTTAACTGGCCGGAAAGCAACTACGACTTACTGGCGCAAGGCAGTTTGGCGGGCCATATCATTGAATGCGGCTGCCAATGTACCGGTGGAAACTTCACCGACTGGGAAAGCGTACCGGGCTACGAAAACATGGGATTCCCTATTATTGAGTGCTCGGCGGACGGCAGTTTCATTGTTTCCAAACCAGACAATACCGGCGGTTTAATCAATCAATTCACCGTTGGCGAGCAGTTACTTTATGAAATCGGCGATCCAAAGCACTACCTTCTGCCGGATGTGAACTGCGACTTCAGCCAGGTTTCTTTGGAAGAAATCGGAGACAACCAAGTCAAAGTCAGCGGTGCAAAAGGGCGTGCTCCGACCAGACAATACAAAGTTGCCGCCACACACATGACCGGCCAACGTTGTACGGTTAGCTTTTTAATGGCAGGCATTGATGCCGCCAAAAAAGCGGATCGAGTAGCCAATGCCATCATGGCACGAGTGTCAGGCATCTATAAAAAACTGGGTTGGTCTGATTTTGACGACTACAGCATCGAAATTTTAGGCACTGAAGCCACCTATGGGCAGCCTGCAACGAAAAGTGACGCCAGAGAAGTGGTGGTTAAAATCGCTGCCCGTCACCAGGATAAAAAAGCCCTCGGCTTATTTGCAAGAGAGATAGCACCAGCAGCAACCTCTATGGCCCCAGGCATTACCGGCCTGGTCGGAGGAAGACCTAAGGTAAGCCCTGTCATCCAGTTATTTTCATTCTTAATTGATAAAGACCAAGTCACACAGATCATCTCCGTCAAAGGCGAACAACAATCACTCGTTGTGAACGTTCCGGGTTCAAGTCAGACTCAAGACCCAAACCTTTCTGAAAATGCCCCCTCGCCTCAGGCTGAACTACAGACGGCTGAACTACAGACCGCCACTTCCAACGAAGAAGAAGTCCCTCTTATCCGATTGGCCGTAGCCCGCAGTGGTGATAAAGGTGACAGCTGCAACATTGGCGTGATGGCCAGAAGTCCCGAGTTCTTACCCTACATCCAAGCAGCACTGACCGAAGAGAACGTCCGGAGTTTCATGGCGCATGTGTTATCGGAACAAAGCCAAGTGCTTCGCTATCCACTGCCCGGTTTGCATGCCTTTAACTTTTTACTGACCTTTGCTTTAGGCGGGGGTGGCATTGCCAGCTTGCGCGTCGATCCTCAAGGCAAAGCACTGGCTCAACAACTGCTGGAAATGCCTGTGATGATCCCAAAAAGTATGACAGCTAATCTTAAAGGAGTGGCTTAAATGAGTGTCATAGACAGCCAAATTCAACCTCAATCTGAGCTGTTCTCAGAAAATCATTCAGCACTGCTGGAATGCATTCAAGGTTTGAGAGCCATAGAAAAATCGGTATTGGATACCGCAGAAAAATCCCGTGCCAAATTCGAGAAAAAAGGCAAATTGCTGCCCCGCGAACGCCTGAATCTGCTGCTCGATCAAGATTCACCTTTCATCGAGCTGTGCGGTCTGGCCGGATACAAGATGCACGACGACAAAGACGGCACCACCGCAGGCGGCGGCTTAATCAGCGGCATCGGTTTTGTTTCCGGCGTTCGCTGCATGATTCAGGTAAATAACAGCGCTATTAAAGGCGGAACCATCTCGCCAGCCGGTCTGGACAAAACGTTACGACTGCAGCAAATTGCGCTCGAAAATAAATTACCGATCATTACTCTGGCCGAATCTGGCGGAGCCAATCTGAACTACGCTACGGATGTCTTTGTGCCCGGAGCCAGAGCATTTGCCAACCAATCTCGCCTATCCGCAGCGGGCATACCGCAAATAACAGTTGTTCATGGCAATGCTACGGCTGGCGGTGCTTATCAGCCCGGCTTGTCCGACTATGTCATTGCAGTTCGCAATCAGGCCAAAATGTTCTTAGCCGGGCCACCTTTGCTCAAGGCAGCGACCGGTGAAATCGCCACCGACGAAGCACTTGGTGGTGCCGAACTCCATGCGTTCGAAGCCGGAACAGCCGATTACTTAGCCGAGAATGATGCCGACGGAATTCGTATAGCACGGGAAGTCATTGCCAGCCTGCCATGGAATGAAAATGTTACAACATCATCCACAGAACACGATGCAGATGAACCGCTGTACAGCATTGATGAGTTGCTTGGCGTAATTTCGGCGGACCCGAAAAAGCCCTATGACGTTCGGGAAATCATTGCCCGCTTAGTGGATGGTTCTGAATTTCAAGAGTTTAAACCTCAGTTTGATCAACAAACCCTTTGCGGCTTTGTCCGCTTTGGCGGTATGGCCTGTGCTGTCATCGGCAATAACGGGCCAATCACTCCGCAAGGCGCCAACAAAGCGGCACAATTCATTCAGCTTTGCGACCAAAGCAACACCCCGCTGTTATTTTTACATAACACCACCGGCTTCATGGTGGGCACAGATGCAGAAAAGAACGGCATCATCAAACACGGTTCAAAAATGTTGCAAGCCGTGGCGAATGCCCGAGTCCCCAAGATTTCAATTTTAGTGGGTGGCTCTTACGGCGCAGGCAATTACGCCATGTGCGGCCGGGGCCTCGATCCGAGATTCATCTTCGCCTGGCCAAACAGTAAAACCGCCGTTATGGGCGGTGCCCAGGCAGGCAAAGTACTTCGTATCGTCACAGAGGCAAAGCAAAGAGCGATGGGCATGGAACCGGACGAAAAGACCTTGGATATGATCGAACAAACCACAGCCCAAAAACTGGAGGCAGGATCAACCGCACTCTTCGGCACCGCCCGGCTTTGGGATGACGGTCTGATCGACCCAAGAGATACTCGTCGTCTGATGATCGAGCTCTTAGACATATGTAAACAAGCAGATAACAAACCTTTGAATAGCAACCAATTTGGCGTAGCTCGTTTCTAACGGCTTAATTAAGGAGACAAATCATGAGATTCACTCAAGAACATAAAGAACTGAAACGCACCGTTAGAAACTTTGTAGAAAACGAAATCAACCCGAACGTAGACGAGTGGGAAAAAGCAGGCATTTTCCCGGCCAAGGAAGTCTTTAAAAAAATGGGAGACTTGGGGTTATTAGGGATCAGCAAGCCAGAACAGTTTGGCGGAATGGGCCTGGATTACAGCTATGAAATGGTCGCCGCAGAAGAATTTGGCGGTATTGATTGCGGCGGCGTGCCTATGGCCATTGGTGTTCAAACCAACATGGCAACCCCTGCGTTGGCTCGATTCGGCAGCGATGAATTACGAGATGAATTCCTGAAACCGGCAATTGCCGGGGACATGGTCTCGTGCATCGCCGTCAGCGAAACCGGCGCAGGCTCCGACGTTGCCGGTTTGAAAACTCACGCTAAACAAGATGGTGATGATTACATCATCAACGGCAGTAAAATGTGGATCACCAATTCCACCCAGGCCGACTTCGCCTGCGTACTGGCCAACACCAGTGAAGGTAAACCGCACCAGAACAAATCCATGATTGTCGTACCACTCAACCTGCCCGGCGTATCTTTTTCAGAAAAGCTGAATAAATTGGGCATGCGCTCTTCCGACACAGCCCAGATTTTCTTTGATAACGTTCGGGTTCCACAGCGCAACCGGATTGGGGGCGAAGGCATGGGCTTTATGATGCAAATGCTTCAGTTCCAGGAAGAACGTTTATACGTTGCAGCCATGTCACTTAGAAACATGGACAAATGCATTGAGAAAACCATTGAGTACTGCCGCGAACGCGAAACCTTTGGCCAACCATTAATAGACAATCAGGTGATTCATTTCCGACTGGCAGAGCTTCAAACCGAAGTGGAAGCATTACGAGCCCTAACCTACCAAGGGGTTGAAGGCTATATCAACGGTGAAGACGTAACCAAACTGGCATCCATGGCAAAGCTAAAGTCCGGCCGTTTAACCCGTGAAGTTTCGGATGCCTGCCTTCAGTATTGGGGTGGCATGGGCTTTATGTGGGACAACTTTGTCAGCCGCTCATTCCGTGATAACCGTCTGGGTTCCATTGGTGGCGGCGCGGATGAAATCATGCTCGGCATCATTTGTAAGATGATGGGCACCCTTCCCGGCAAAAAGAAATAGGAAGCCAGTCCATGAACACATTTGAAACCTTACTGGTAAACGATCAGTCACCCATACTCGAAGTTACCCTGAACCGGCCGAAACAGGCCAACGCCATGAATCTGAAAATGGTTTATGAGCTGATGGACGTCATGAGTCACGCCGCTGAAAGCGACTATCGCATTCTGCTTCTTAAAGGCTGCGAAGGTAACTTCTGTGCCGGGGGCGACATCAAAGACATGCAGTCAGCCAATAAGCTTGAAACACAAGATGAGAAAGTCACTGCGCTGTCTGAGCTGAATCGCGCCTTTGGCCGCATGATTCAATTAGCGGATAAATTACCCCTGGTAACCGTCTGTGTTTTGGAAGGTGCGGTACTGGGCGGTGGCTTTGGGCTGGCCTGCGTTTCTGATTACGCTGTGTGTGACGAAACGACAGTCTTCGGTCTGCCAGAAACATCGCTGGGCATCCTGCCCGCTCAAATTGCCCCTTTTGTCGTGAAACGCATTGGTCTGACCCAAACTCGTCGACTGGCGCTTATGGGCCAGCGCTTTAAAGGTGAAGAGGCGGTCAGGTTGGGCGTCATTCATCAACAAGTCACCGCCGATCAGGTGAACGAAACGTTAAACCAAGCCATCAAACAAATCCTGAAATGCGGACCAGAGGCCAACAAAGCCACCAAAGCGCTACTTCATACGGTTAATGAATGCAGCTCACTGGACAGTTTAGACACAATACTGGATCAAGCCGCGAATGACTTCGCTGAGGCCGTATTAAATGGTGAAGGCCGCGAAGGCGCAATGGCATTCATGCAAAAGCGCAAGCCGAGTTGGGCCGAAGCCAAGACCCAAGCGGGACAGGAGTCACTCCATGAGCAGTAATATGAGCAGTAACATGAGCAGTCATATGAAGACCCCCGTTAAAAAATTACTGATTGCCAACCGTGGCGAAATTGCTTGTCGGGTTATTCGTACCGCTCGAATGATGGGGATAAACACGGTCGCCGTATACTCTGACGCCGATGCAGACGCACCGCACGTCGAAATGGCAGATCAAGCCGTTCATATCGGCGCAGCCCCCGTTGCTGAAAGCTATTTGTCCATTGAAAAGATCATCAACGCAGCCAAAGCAACCAACTCAGACGCCATTCACCCTGGCTACGGTTTTCTGTCTGAGAATGCTGCATTCACTCAGGCCTGCGACCAGGCTGGCATCCAATTTGTCGGGCCATCTGCAGAAGCCATTGAGTTAATGGGTTCCAAGAGACAATCTAAAATTGCGATGCTCGATTCAGGCGTTCCCTGTATCCCTGGCTACCAAGGCGAAGACCAGTCTGATCAGGCATTAAAATCAGCCGCTCTGGACATTGGTTTGCCGGTCATGCTGAAAGCATCAGCCGGTGGTGGCGGACGCGGAATGCGGTTAGTAAGTCATGCAGATCAGCTCGAAACGGCCATTAAATCAGCCCGTAGCGAAGCCATAAATGCCTTTGGCAGTGGCGAACTCATTATTGAAAAAGCCGTCATCGCACCTCGCCATATTGAAATCCAAATCTTTGCTGACCAATTTGGCAATACGGTGTACCTGGGAGAAAGAGATTGCTCTGTTCAGCGCCGTCACCAAAAGGTGGTGGAAGAAGCCCCTTCTCCAGCCGTATCTCCGGCTTTACGGGAGCGCATGGGACAAGCGGCCGTTAACGCCGCCAAAGCCTGCCAGTATTGTGGTGCAGGAACAGTCGAGTTCCTTCTGGATGCCGATCAGAATTTTTACTTTCTGGAAATGAACACGCGCTTGCAGGTTGAGCATCCGGTTACAGAACTCATTACAGGACAAGATTTGGTCGAGTGGCAACTTAGGGTCGCATCCGGTGAAGCCTTGCCCTTAAAACAAGAAGACATCCAGATCAAGGGTCATGCTATTGAGGTTCGTCTTTATGCAGAAGACCCTGCCAATGATTTTTGCCCTCAAACCGGTGAAATCAGTTTATGGCAACCCGCAGAATTGGTTGATTTTCGAGTGGACGGCGGCATTCAAAGCGGTCAGATTATCAGCCCGTTTTATGACCCCATGTTGGCTAAACTCATTGCTTACGGCAACGATCGCGAACAGGCCCGTCAAAAATTACTTGAGGGGATTGAGCACACTCACTTGGTCGGCGTGACCGACAACCGCTACTTCTTATCTGAGATTTTAAAGACGCCGTCATTCATTCAAGGTGAAGCCACGACGGCCTTCATTGAGCACGACTTTAAAGACAACGCATCAATTCAGATCGCTCCTCCGGGTGAAGATACCCTGGCAATTGCCGCTTATCTACTGGCAGGCCAAACCAGTTGGTCCACCGCTGCTTTGGGGCCTAAGCCGTGTTGGCTCAAGTCAGGAGAGCATGAACAACGCGTTCTCATTAGCCAAAATTTTAGTGAGGCAAGTACAGAACACGGTCAGACAAATCACTCCGTCATGATTGGCGGAGAAGAATTTGCTATCGAAATCCTATCCGAACGACTGGAAGGTAAGCTGGAGTTTGCGCACATCACGCTTAATCAGCAAGATCATAGTGTGTACTTCCTGATTGAACACCAAGGAATATTGAACCCTCGCAAACGCTTGTATCTTGCTCATCATGGACGACATCACTGGTTTGAAGACATCACCTTGCGCCCGGCAAGTCAGTCCGATCAAAATCAGGCGGACAACTTGAAGGCGTCTATGGATGGACTCATCATCGACGTCATGGCCCAGCCAGGCGACACAGTAACCCAGGGCCAACCTCTGGTGATTCTAGAAGCCATGAAAATGGAGCACAGCTTAACCTCACCTCGCGATGGTATCATTCAGTCGATTTCCGTTGAACAAGGCCAACAAGTAAACGCCAGACAAGTATTGATTGAACTTAAGGAACAGGAATCAAAATAATGACAAACCTAAACAATAAAACCATCATCATTACGGGTGCCAGCCGTGGAATTGGTCGCGAAATGGCGCTTAAATTCGCCGAACAAGGCGCTAACTTAGTGATTGCTGCAAAAACATCCGAGCCGAACCCCAAACTGCCCGGCACCATCCACTCCGTTGCCGAAGAAGTCGTTCGTGCAGGTGGGCGAGCCATTGCCGTTCAGGTGGATGTCCGTGATGAAGCCTCTGTTGAACACATGATCCAGGCCGCTGTCGATGAGTTTGGCGGCATTGATGTCATCATCAATAATGCCGGAGCCATCGCACTGGCAGGCGTAGAGTCCACACCACTCAAAAAGTTCGACCTAATGATGCAGGTTAACTTTCGTGCCACTTTCTTGTGTGCCCAAAAAGCGCTGCCCTATCTTAAGAAATCCGAAAACCCACACATTTTAAGCCTGTCACCGCCGATTGATATGGACCCTCGGTGGTTACGCAACCATTCGCCATACACACTGACCAAATATGGCATGTCAATATTAACCATGGGCATGTCCGATGAGTTCAAGCGTTATGGCATCAGTGTTAATGCGTTATGGCCAAGAACCGTTATTGCAACGTCAGCCATTTCATTCGGCGGTCAACAAGCCATCAATGGCGCGAGAACACCAGCCATCATGGCAGATGCGGCCTCCGAGATATTGAATACCGGCAACCGCGAAATTACCGGCCAATTAATCATTGATGAAGAGTTTTTGAGAGAGCGAGGCACCACCGACTTTGATCAATATCGTGCCAACCCCGACAAATTAGACGCGCCTTTGATGCCTGACTTGTTTGTTCAAGACGAAGAAGCCTACGTCACAGGAAAGCAACCGCCATTAAAAGGCCTATAGTGGTATCTGACTCAGCGCTTTTTTAACAAGATACAGGGAATTTGTACTCCATCATAGGCTGACAACCAACCGCCGACCCTAGCGGGCTGTTGATTTTCGTTATCGAGGCAGGCTTAACAAGGCAACACAGATAGAAAATCAACAACCTGCTATGATGTCCACCACAGGAAATTATTATGTCATCCAGTTTAGTGCAGCTTTCTTCGGAAGGAAAAGTCGCCATCATCACCATGAACGATGGCACAGACAACAGCAAAAATTGCCATAACCTGGCCTTTTCTCAACAACTGTTGAGCACATTAACAGAGGTTGAATCGAACCCTGAGTTTAAGTCGTTAATCATCACATCCGACGATGCAAAAAACTGGTCGCAAGGCATCGACGTCCCTTGGTTTTTAGGGTTAATTCAGCAGCAGGATTTCGAGCCCTTACAGACCTTCTTATACACTATGGATAAAGTCTATGAGAAATTGATGAGCTTCCCGATTCCCGCCATCGCAGCGATTAACGGCCACACCTTCGGCAACGGTTGTGTGCTTGCTGCGGCATGTGATTTTCGGATCATGCGTGGCGATAAAGGTTATCTGTGTTTTCCTGAAGTGGATATGGGCATCCCTTTTCTGCCTGGTCTGGTGGATGTTATTACCAAAGCCATTCCTCAGAAAAGCTTTTACCAGATGATACTCACAGGCCAAAAATACACCGCACAAAATGCTAAAGAGTTTGGCGCCATCGAATTTCTATCGGAAGACCGAAATACCTTGAAAGCCGACAGCCTTAGCTTCGCGAAAACCTTCAATAAGAAACGGCCTATTTTTATCGACCATAAACTAAAGATGAATCAACCCATTATTAATACGATGCACGTTAAGAACGCCAAAGCCATTAAAGACAAACAGTTCTTTTTAAGTTGAGGTTATGCTAAGCAACTGAATCTAAAAACATTTCAGCTCAGGAAACTAAGACGCTAAGACGCGATAGAGGATTGACCTTTATCGCCCGCCACTTTCGTTGTAATTCGGTGTACATGCACTTCATCTAAGAAGAAGCCATGGGTTTTCGCTATGCCGGTGCAACACGCCCTCAAGTACTTGAGTTCACCGTAAAACTCCAGTGTTACTTCTCCTGATAACATCATGGAGCCACTGCCATCCGGGTTTGACTCATCCACAATGACAGAAAACTCACCTTTGCTGTCTCGGTAACTTAACATCAGAGCAACAGGCTTGTCCGGAGGACGATTAAACGACAACCATGCAGCCGCATTAAACCGTCGGCGATATTTTTGTTTGTGATTAATACTGACATCAAAACGCTGAGAGGCCTGACCTCTTAATAATTTGAAAAAGCTATTACGAGAGGATTCGTTCAGAGGGTCTTCACATCTGGCGACGTCAAGAAACTCAGACCTGGGAACTTCAAGAAGAAGCACGGTAGACTTAAAGAACTTAGTTGGTACGGGCGCAGGCATACAGCTACAGCCTCCAAGCAAGACATTGCAACCCTCCGCTAGCTACACTTACTTACAATTGGCAACATCCATTAACATTTAATAATTCTAGTTCATATTTACAACGCCTTATTACCAGTCATCATCTTTTTCATGAGATGTATTGTTGCAATAACTATTAAAGAGCCTGCTTAGACCAACCTACAACAAGCTCACTGTGCCTGGCTAATCAAAGGAGTACGATAGTTCACCCGTCATGTTAATGCCCGCCATAGGAATATCTTCAACGATAGATGCCGAAGGAAATGACCACAAACTGGGACTTCTCACTTGCTCATTGAATAAATTACGAACCGTAAATGAGCAATCAACCTTATCCCAGATGTTGAGCCTACGCAGCGTGAAATCAACCGTTGTATAGTCATCCACAGGATCACGGGTATCCCCATCAACCCGCTTTTGTTCTCCAACCCAGTTCGCTTGCGCAGTTAAATGCCACTCCGGCATGAAATTCCAGCGGACTCTTGCGTATAACTGGTGGTTCGGAGCTTCACCCACATCGCTGTCTGTTTCACGATCAATGGATTTCTGATAGGCATAATTTGCATGAATGAGCACAGCCTCAGAGGATTGATAGTTAATTTCATACTCCCCACCATAGGCTTTTCGCTCGCCGGAATTATCAAACATCTGCCTTGGGTCGTCAGGAACGGACACGCCCGAAATAAAGTCATCAATCTCGTAGTAGAACAAATTTAAGGTGTATTGCAGTTGAGGACTGATTTCATGGTTCAGCACCAACTCATAACTGTCAATGGTCTCCGGCTCCAACCCATTATTCCCTAACACCACCGGATTATTTTCTGAATAGAGGTCATTGAAGGAAGGGGCCCGGAACGCCCGGCCGTACAGGAATTTAGAAGTAATGGTGTCGGTGGTTGCCCACACCAACGCCAACCTGGGGTTCGCCGTGCTACCAAAATCCGAATAATGATCGAAGCGCACACCCGTCGTTAACGCCCAGCGAGCGTCCAATTGCCATTCATCCTGGGCAAATACATACCATGAATGGCGCTCTTCTTCACGCATCCAAACCTCAGCCGGGTTACTGCTTACATCCACCACCCCTTCCGCTTTCGGTGAGAAATCCGGGTTAAAGTTTTTAGACTCTGACACATCGTATAAGTCGCCCCAAAAACCCCCTGCACCCAACTGAATCCGATGCAAGCTGAACCCCTGATACACAGACTTCACATCGAGCCTTGCCTGTTCTTCCTTATACCCCGGATTACCAATCAGGCCTTCAGGAAAAGCGCCGCCAAAAGCACCCGGAGGAAACAGCTCAACATTGCTTTCGGGCTTTTGGTTGGCCCGATAATAACTTGCTCTTATTTCCAGCTGGTGATGCTCAACCAAAGCATCCTCAAAATAATGAGTGAAGTCGGTGTTGAAACGTTCGCTGCTGAACTCACCATTTGCGTCCAACGCTTCGGCTACTCCAGGGCCGGTTTCTAAGTCTGACCGTTGTTGAAAGCCTGCCCGCCACACCCACTGATCACTCGACAGCTCGGTTCGAAGGTCTCGCTGCCGGACACCGGAGTTAATCGACTCTGGTGCCAACGAAGCGTTTGTGCCAAAGATGCGGTCAAAATTAGTCTGAGCATCCTGCTCAACAGTCTCGTCCCAGCCATCGGTTCGCTGATATTCAATCACCAAAGACGCATGAATGCCGTTTTCGCTGGTTGTCGCTTCCAACCAACCACCCTTCGTATCAAAAGAACCCACACGAACTCCGGCTTCGTTAGCAATCTCGGTATGGTCTTTGGTTTCAATGTTGATAATGCCTGAGAATGCTTCTGCGCCGTACAACGCCGATCCAGACCCTCGAATCACTTCAATTCGGGAGATCGCTTTGACGGGCATGCCACCCCAGACATTGCTTCTGCTTCCCAAAATCAAACTGGTGAGCGGGACACCATTAATCATCAACAGTGCTTGCTGATTATAAGTACTGGTAACACCACGGAAAACGTACTTCGGGAATAACGCTTGTTCGGAATAATTAATATGGAGACCCGGTACACTCTCCAAAACATGATTAATGTCCGTCGCGCCCATAGCTTCTATGTCATCTTCAGTAAAAACCGTGACGACAGAGGCCGCCTTGTCCAGTGGCGTTTGAGTACCGCTGGCTAAGGTCGTTACCGAAATTTGAGAGAGCTGCTCTAAAGGTATGTCCCAGAAAGGGTTGTCGTCAGACGAGTTTAAGGCGAACACAGCACTGGGTAGAAGTGTTAAGAAATTAGCTAAAACAACTGGATATAAGTGTCTATTTGCAGGCATACAGCTCTAATTATTGTTATCACGACTCATTATTTCTAATACAAATAATAGTCGGCTTAGAGCGTAATTACATAAATAATTGTTTGTCAGAATGTAGAAAAAGTCACACTTGTTCAGAATACGTACAAAACAACCATGCCTAACATCTCAAGTATTTATGTAAGGGACTTTCAGAAGCAATGAGAACAGAGCCTTCCCGGTCAGTTATGCCTCATCGGCAATTTTCTTAATGTGTGCATCCTCAATGGTGAAATCATCAGCCAGATTAAAGCCGGTGCAGGATGCTTTTAAATATTCCAGATCACCGTGATAATTCAATGTGACATTACCCGACAGCATCAAAGAAGAACTTCCGGCTGGCTTCACATCATCCACCACAATTGAAAACTCACCTTTGCTGTCTTTATAGCTCAAAATCAAAGCAATTGGCGCGGTTGGAGGCTGATTAAACGACAACCAAACGGCAGTATTAAAACGTCCCTGCTGTTTTTTTGGTCTTTGCATGGCGGCTTTATTCGCGCCGTTTGTTTTTGGCTTACTTCTTAGAGCTTTCAATAAACGTACTGTTGGGCTTTTCGTCTGCGGTTCCGTACTAACCAGCTTGGTAGTCAAAGGAAATTCGACCAAGGTTCTGGTGGATTTAAACAATTTTGTCGGTACAGGTGCTGCGTTCATAAAAGTCTCTGAATTGATGATTTTCCATCCTGGAAATTCTTCCTAGTGCGGCCATTCTATCCATAAAGACTGCGAAGAATTTTACTCAGGTCACAGTTTTGACTACCCAGTCAGAATTAAGGTCTAAAGTGCACCTAAACATGGCTTAAAGTCACCTAGTGACAATCAGTGTCACATTAAGACAATCGGTAAAACTTGATTTTAGCGAGCTGAAAGGAAGGATATGACAAAAATGGTCAGTTTGGAATTTAGAGAATACTCCGCAAGTTGCTTGCGGAGTTGAGTCTTTTGCTTGTTACGTTTTGACTTGAATGTCTTTTCATGAGCACCACCTTTTTTCATCAGTGGGTCGGTTGCGAAAGGGTTTCGTGGGGTGAGTAATAAAGCGGTTTGTTTCGCCTTTTTTTTCTTAGCCACGTTGGGTTTCTCCTTCTATCAATTTTTAATATCAATGAGGTGACCAGAGCGTTAAGAGACTGCCTACAGTTCCGGGCTTACCTCATCATTGGATTAGCTATCCTTTTCTAAAGGGATTTCGTCCATGGAAATGGATCTTGGTTGGTACGTTTTCATGGATTCAATTAAGTTTTCTAAGGATGCAAATGGAACATCCAGCGAAAACGCATTGATCACCCATTTAGGGCCGTCACCACCGGGCGATACCAAACTGGTATAAACTATCTTTGTCTTGTTTTCTTCGAGAGGGATAAACTCCCAAGCGCCCTGAATGTAGTCCATACGAACGTAATCCTCATTCAGAGGCTTACCCTCTTCTTCACCTACAAACTTTACAATGACAGTGCCATCGTTTTTACGAAACAAGCTTGTGTGGCTGATGGAATCACGGTTTTGGTATGGAAAAGGAAAATCATAAGTGACGTACAAGTGGTAATCATACCATGTATCACGCTTTAGTATTTCAACCTGATCAAAACTTTCCATCCATTGATTAAAGTTTTCTGGCTCCGTATTGAAAGACACCAGCGTTTCAACGCTCACATCAACAACCGTTTCAAACTTCACTGCGTTGTAGCCGAGCGTCTCTGAATACTGCGTATAAGCGGTTATGTCTTCATTTTGCCTGGCGACCTCCCAAGTTCCCGCAGCTGCAAGGTTGGCAGACGTAACTAATCCAGACGTAACTAATCCAGACGTAAATAATCCAGACGTAAATAATAAAGTAACGATCCGACTCTTAAACATATTTCACCTTTTGTTTTTATGCCCAATATTCCTTCAGCAGGCTTCTTATAATTTTGGATGCTAGCACGAGCATGTTTGTGAAAGTGCGCCAATCTAGAGTGCAATTTTTTCATCTTTGTAAGCAATGCTCTCGACCAACAATCATTCATCGTCGCTATGAATTACAATGAAAATTATTAGTATCAAAAAGTAAAATTATGTCTTTACTCTTACTTGAAGCGCCAAAGCTCGATATCTTTGCTAAGAAAAACTGTGATACACAAAATGACAGTTCCACAAAAAAAGAAAGTCACTCGCAGCTTCATACTAAAAAGCATCCTGAAAGCATTATCTGCTGTAAAAACTGCCGCCAAATCATCACAAAGGATGAATTTTCAATGGTTGTGGATGGCTACCATGAACACCTTCAATGCAACCCTCATGGATTTACTTTTGTCTTTCGATGCTTCCGCGAAGTCTGGCATGTAGCTCAAGCAGGCCCTCCATGCCTGAAAGATTCATGGTTTCCGGGGTTCTATTGGACCATAGTGCATTGCAATCAATGCTTCGTACATCTTGGCTGGCAGTTTTCAACAAGCCCGTCTCCAACCAAAGGCGATGTGTTTTGGGGACTGCTCACGGACCGGCTAAGTCACATACGAACCGACCCTTAAACTCGGCAATCAAAAAAGCCAATATTCTTGGCCTAATAAGCCACTGTATTCAAAATGAAAAACCGATAACATCGGGTTAAAACTAACAATAAGACAAGTACCGTCACTATGTTTGAACTGCTTCGTAGATCGTTAAACCTGTCAAACACCTGTTTCCCACTGGAAGAAATAACACATCAGTTGCCGGACGAAGTTGCTCCGGAATCAGTGGGGGTTTCTTCCGCTCAGAGAGATAAAGTCTGGCGCAGCGTAGAACACCTTTACAAAACCGGCACTCAGCCTTCGATTACCGTGTGCATCCGTAAGAAGAATAAAATTATTCTGAACCGCTCTATCGGTCACGCATACGGTAATGGCCCGAAAGACAGCGCCACCACCCCAAAATCACTTGCCTCTGCCGATATGCCCATGTGCCTGTATTCAGCGTCTAAGGCCGTGACGGCAATTCTTATGCATAAGTTGGCAGAACAAGGGGCCGTAAACCTGCTGGACCCAGTCAGTTTCTATTTGCCGGAGTTTCGCCAAAAAGGGAAAGGCGCCATCACACTGCATCACATACTGTCTCATCGTGGTGGCATACCGGGCCTGCCAAAGGACCTTCCGCTGGAAACCATTTATGATGAAGAACATATCTGGAAGCTTCTGTGCGAATCAAAGCCCATCACCGTAGACGGTACTAAACTGGCCTATCACGCCATCACCGGTGGATTTGTGTTTCAACGCATCGTCCAAAAAGTACTTGGCATCAGTATCCAGGAATATTTGGATCAACACATTCGCCAACCGATGGGGATGGAGCATTTCACCTTTGGGTTACCGGAAGGTCAACGCAACCATGTTGCAAGCAATTACGCCACTGCACCCAACGCGCCTTTCCCGCTATCCAGATTAATCAAACGCGCGCTGGGCGCATCGTTTTCTGAAGCAGCAACCCTGTCCAACAACCCTCGCTGGATGGATACCTGTTTACCTGCAGCCAACCTTTACGCAACCGCCGAGGAAGTGACCCGCTTCTACCAAATGTTATTAAACAATGGGGAATGGAACGGCAAACAAATTCTCCAGCCAGAGACGGTTATTCGTGCAACGCAGGTTTATGGCCGCTTCAGTCTTGACCGGACCATGCTCATCCCCATGCGCTACAGCGCTGGTTTAATGCTTGGAGGTGACCCGATCGGCATGTGGGGGCTGAACACCAAAGACGCCTACGGTCACATAGGCCTAATTAATAAGATGTGTTGGGCAGACCCAAACCGGGAAATGTCGACCGCCATCTTAACCAGTGGACTGGCGTTAGTTTCTCACCATGTGCCCTATTTGATGAAGTTAATGCACGAAGTCAACAAGCTTTAACTTAACAAGCAAGGAAGCAACTATGAAAAACGTACGACGCGTTTGGAAAACACCAGGGGCCGGAGCAATAAACCGCTTAACCCTACAGGAAGAAGCACTTACACCGCTGGATCGGGTTTCCGTTCGGGTCGATGTTAAATCTGTTGGCCTGAACTTCGCCGATATTTTTGCATTAACCGGGCTTTACTCTGCAACACCGAAAGGTGCCTTCATTCCCGGTCTGGAGTACGCGGGCGTCGTCACTGACGTCGGCCAAGACATCACAGACTTCAATATCGGTGACAGAGTCATGGGCGTCACCCGCTTTGGCGGATACGTCGATACCATAGATACCACCCCCGATAACCTTCAACCCCTGCCCGATGACTGGAGTTTCGAACAAGGCGCCGCTTATTTAGTTCAAACACTGACCGCATGGTACGCCTTAACTGAACTTGGAAACCTGAAAAAAGGTCAACAAGTTTTGGTGCAAAGCGCAGGTGGCGGCGTTGGTTTACAGGCAATGAAACTGTGCCGGGCGCTGGGCGCAAACCCGGTCGGGTTTGTATCCAGCAGTAAAAAAGTCGATTTTTTAAAATCCATAGGCTTCAACCAGTGTCACGTCCGACAAACACCGTTCGGGAGCCAGTTAAAACAATTGCAGCTTCAGCCAGACTTGGTTTTGGATGCCATTGGAGGTGAAATCCAAACGTCCAGTTATCAAGCACTGAAGCCCATGGGACGTTTAGTGGTGTTTGGTGCCGCTGAATTCACGCCAGGGAAAAACCGCCCCAACTACCTGAAAGCCGCTAAGCAGTATCTTTTCAGACCAAGATACGACGTTATGGATATGATCAGTGAAAACAAATCCGTCATGGCATTCAACCTGATCTGGTTATGGAACGAAATGGCTTTCATGCGTCATTTAGTGGCCGACATGCGCAATATAGAGATTACAGCACCACACGTTGGCCATTCGTTTTCATTTGAAGATGCGCATCAAGCCATCGAATGTTTACGATCCGGGCAAACTCTGGGGAAAGTCGTTCTAACCATAAGCACGGACTTATAGATACGGACTTATAGATACGGACTAAAACATCAGGACATGTGCTCCAGGGGTTGGACAAGACTTCGCCCCCCGTCCTTCTCCATTGCATCATGAAGGTCACCGACTAATTGCTCAGACAGATGAATAACCCGCTGCCAGTTTTTAATGCGAGTGGCGGTGTCGTACTGTTCGAAATCTTTTCGTTCCGGTACATGCTGATCCGGCAAAGTGTCAATAAACTCGTGAGATGGACAAAGAACCACCACATTATCAAACGCTTTCGGGTTCACTCTTCGCCAAGGCAAAGCCTTATCTAACCAGCCTGGGATTAATTTCGGATAAAAATGCGGGTATAACACCAAGTCATCACTTTGTTTAAATGGCCCGGCAAAGTGGTAATCCACCAGCCCTCCGTCCCAATGCCATCGATCACTTGAACCTGGTACCTTTATTGGTTCCAGAACGAAGGGAATGGCCCCCGAAGCCGCCAACGCAGGCGTTAAGTTCGCCGATGTAAGCGTGATTTGCTCTTTAAGTTTAAGATTACGATAAGGTGAAGCAGCGCTTTCTTGCGAGAAAACAACACGGGGGAAGAGTTTTTCAACCGCAGCTGAACGTACAGGGTTAACCAACGCAGCGGCACCCAAAGCAAGTCCCTGAACCAAATTGGAAGAATGATTAAACATCAGACGATTACGTACCGTGACCACATTCAAGCGTCGACTACGATTGTTGATAATGAAGTCTTGATGCCCATAAGGGTCCGTTGCATCTCCAAGAAACCCCTCCAGTATTTCCCGGGCACTTTCAGAAACTCGTGCGGGTGACGGCCGGCCTTCATATACCTGACTGCTGTACCCTTCACACAATTTCTGAATCGCTGCAGAGGGATTTTGCTGGGCATAACACGCCATGCGCCAAGCGCCTATGGAGGAGCCAATCAGGTCAATAGGTTGACTGGCCTTCGGTAAAAAATGGTCGTTCAAATATTGATCCAACTTGCTGAGCACAAGCCACTTTGGCCCGCCAGAGGCCCCGACTATCAGCGATAATTGCTCAGCACTTAAACCTTCTTCTTTTAAGCGGGAAAGAGCATTGTGTCCGGCAAAGATTTTAATCGACATTTTAAGACCTATCTTCCTTAACATTTAAGCCAGTAAAAAGCGTGTCGCAAAGCACGCGATAGCTTAACAATCCGTTGTGACAATTCCTGTAACCGGTTTGTTTTTTATAGTAACCACTCCGGACGGGTTTGGTGTGAAATAATAAACATAACATTCATCATTATTTAAATTGTTGCCTCGGGGAAAAATAACAAACCCTCGCCCTGCCGATGCTGAGGTATAACCTCGATTAACAAACCAGTTCAAACCACGCTGCCTGACGCACCATTCAAAATCTGCGTCCGTGCAATTGTTATTACTAACCTGACCAATATCATAGCCTGCCCAATCCACCAAAATAGCAAAAGTGTTATTCCAGCGGCCGTCAGGGTAGTCAGCTCGAATCCGAATCTGATCCCCATTATCAAAATCATAGCGGGTTTGATTGGTACTTTTATTCTGTGGTCTAAGCATTATTTCTGCATTGGCTATGTCAGCAGCAGGCTGAATAATGCCTTTGAACGACTGCAATAATAAAATTCTTGCACCATTCTCCAACGATGCAAACTTAGGCAATGCAAATGCAGCCAGCACGCCCAAAATAACAATAACCATTACTAATTCTATTAAGGTAAAACCTGTCGATCGGTTACAACATACCGGATTCATTCAAACTCCCAAGCAATTTTTAAACGCGTTTCCTGCACTTTGACAGCAAAACCCGCTAAACTTACCAAAAAGCGTGAATTTTCTCTATGAAACCAGTACAAATTGAGCTTTTTCCCGTCCCTAGCCCCTGCGTTGGTATCTGTACGACCAACTCAAAGGGTTACTGCCTTGGTTGTTTCCGAAGCAGAAACGAACGATATAACTGGAACGACTTTACTCCGGTTCAAAAAATGCGGGTCATTGATTTGTGTAAAAAAAGAAAGGAAATTGTCGAACAAAAGCGCAAAGAAAAAGCACTGAAAGAACAACAACTAAAAGAACAATCTAACTTAAACCTATGATTTCTTCTGAATTACCGGCGCTTTAATCGGCAATTCAAAGACAAACACGACCCCTTTCTCTGTATTAACATCCAAAAACACCGCTCCGCCCAACTCATTTTCAACTAACGATTTAATTAAATAAAGCCCTATTCCACTGCCACCTTCATTTCCGAGCGTCGTATAAAACGGATCAAACACCTGGTTGGCTGACGCTTCGGGAATACCGACACCATCGTCCTTATAAATCATCTCGATACGCTGATGATCAAAACCTTCCATAAACCCGGCCGTAATATGAATATGCCCTACCTCAATGCTCTTAAAAGCATGAATCAACGAGTTATTGATCAGGTTCGTCAGCACCTGATCCAGAGGCCCCGGATAGCTGTCCAGCACCAACTCCATAGGGATATCCACATGAATCTCATGTTTGTATTTCTTTAATGTACTGTGCAGCGTGGTAATCACTTCATTAACACTATCCGCCAACGAAAAGGTTCTTCGCCTCATGCTCGTTTGATCTACCGCCACGCGCTTAAAGCTCCCCATTAATTCACTGGCCCGCTGACAGTTTTTCTGAAGCACTTCCGCCGCAAACTCACAATTCTTAAGGAATTCTTTCAAATCGGAATGTGTTAATTTTCCTGACTTGTCCAGCTTCTTAAAAGCCTTTAACTGATCCCCCAGGGAAGAGGCCACCGTCACATTATTCCCTAAGGGCGTGTTCACCTCATGAGTCACACCGGCAACCAGATTGCCCAACTCAGCCATTTTTTCAGACTGCACCAGCAACGCTAACGCCTCCCGTTTTTCTTCGTTAGCGGCCAACAATTCTTTTGTTCGTTCCTCAACCCGGCTTTCCAAGTCAGCATTCAACTCTAAAAGCGCCCTTTCAGCCTTAACCTTGTCATTATGCTTAACTTCAAGTTCTGCCAGATTGGATAAAATAATCCGGGTCATTTTCTTGAGTGAGTTGGCCATACCTCGTACTTCAATACTGCCGAAAACAGGCACCCGCGCCTTATAGTCGCCGGACGCAATGCGTTCTGCCACCAGCCCTACGCGTTTAATGGGCCAAACAAAGTAAGTGGCCACTACAATGGCACCAACCAAGGTCACAATAAAAACAAGAGCCAACTGCACAAGCCATTGACGGTAATTTTCATCTAGAATTGCGGTAAATTCAGACTTGTCCTGAGACAACTCCAGCGTCCACGGCAGTGTTTTGATGGTCGCTCTTAACATCCGAAGCTCGCGTCCATCCGGGAGAGTAAACCAAACGGGAGTTTGATGCTGGAAGGATTCTTTGTTCATTGTCATATCGCCTGGGTCATGCCCTTGCGTCCCTACTAATAATGGCTGCCGTAAATTCGCCAACTGAACAAACGCCTCATCCCAGAGTATTGCATCAAATGTAAAGTCTCTCAGTGATTTTGAAATCAAATACTGGAACCGATTGGAGTCGATCCTCAAACGTAACAGACCTAATACCTCTCCTTGAGTATTTTTAATCGGCGACGAGACATACAAAGCATGACCCAACAAGTCTTTCACGAGCCTAGTACTGAAGTAACTGTCTCCGGTTTCAATCACACTCCGATAATATTCGTTTACAGACTCATCCTCAGTGTAAATATAAGCCGACGTATCCATCAGATTTTCGCCGCTGTGATCCAATAAGGCCGCAGAGTTTACAAACACCGAGTCTTTAACCACCACCGTTCTCAACACGCCATAGACCTCAGAAAAATACCGCTGACGACTGTTCGGGTCACCCTCCAAAAACTCTCTAAAAACAGAAATGTAACTGTCGGACCAAAGAACTTCTTGCGTAATTTTTATGTAATCATCAATCGCATCGGCCATCAGGCTTTTAGCCTGCATTAAAGCCGCATCCTTGGAAGCAATATATTGCTGTGAGGTGGTCTGTTGGTTTTGATAAGTAAAAATCGCAATAGGTAAGAATGTGACCAACAGCAACAACAGTGCAAGCTGAACCCTCAGTGTCATTGAAGAAACTCCGAAGCCAGAATTTGCTTATCCGCCGGCCTTCTGAGAATCCCCCGACTGACATAAAAATCGTTATACAGAGTCAAAACGTTGGGCAAACCGGTCTCTCCGTCAACGTCACTAAAGCTTGCAATGTTCTCTACCTGACTCATGAGGTGAATACCATCTAACGAAATATCCTCAACACGCTGGTGAGTGGCATCCGCGATTAACCGATTGCCCTCTTCCATGTTCTTCAACCACCAAGCCTGCGCCTGAAACCAAACACGAATGAAAGCCTTTATCGCTTCAGGCTGATTTACTCTCAACTCGCCACGTATCGCGATTGTATCCGGTATCAAACCCGGCGTATCCGCACTCGAAAAAACAACCTTTGCGCCTTTCTGTTCAGCAAGACCAACATAGGGTGACCAGGTATGAGCCAAATCCAACTCACCAGCATCCAACATGTCAGGCACCTTAGAGGCATCCACATTCATGATTGTTACGTGAGACGCATCCAATCCATACTTCTCTAACATTTCGCGAATCAGTAATTCGCCAAACCCACCCAGATTCGTACCGATTTTTTTACCTGCCAGTGAATCCATTACTTCAGGGGTCTTAGCTAAAACCGCATCCCCACCTGCGGATTCATCCGTAACTAAAATCACAGCTACATCAGGCATTTTCCGTGTAACCAGAACGGCATCACCAAAGGCAACCGCGACGGCATCTATGGCGCCGGCTGAAAACTGAGCAAGCATTTTGTCTGTATCGCCAGGCATGTCCAAAATAAGATTTAAACCCGCTTCTTTAAACCAGCCTTTTTCATGAGCAATTACGGCGGGGTAATAACCTGGCCACAAATCAATGGATAAGCGTATGGTATTCAAATCTTCAGCTTGAGCGGCTTCCGTATCAGGTTCAGGTGAGCACCCGCATCCCGACACAAAGAAACATAACAACAAAATTAAAAGCCTGTTTCTAACAAGTGAAACGTCATGAGAAATAAACATCATTAACAACTTCCGCCTGAGTTCATTAAAGAGTAGTACAAATTACTTCGGCAGAAGTTGCCAGAATGTCTAATAGATGAACATTACAGCCAGACATAAAAAAACCCGGCTTTCGCCAGGCTTCTTAATTGAGTTTAAACTCAAAACAATCGATAACCGAAGGCATTATAGCGTCAGGTTTCGGTTACTTGCCTTCAAGAACTCTTTCTTCAAATCTTCATAGGTATGAACGGCAGGGAACTGAGGGAACTCATCAATCACGTTTTGAGGCGCATGGAACAAAATACCCGCATCCGCCTGTTCTAGCATCGTAGTATCGTTGTAAGAGTCACCTGCAGCAATGGTTCTGTAATACAGGGTTTTCAGAGCAAAGATAGACTGACGCTTAGGATCTTTCTGGCGAAGATGATAATTCACCACTCGACCAGTTTCATCGGTCTCTAGCTGATGGCAAAACAAAGTCGGGAAGCCAAGCTGGCGCATAAGCGGCTGAGCAAACTCATAGAAAGTATCAGAAAGGATGATCACCTGAAAACGCTCACGCAACCAATCTACGAACTCAATTGCACCAGGCAAAGGCTCAAGCGTCGCAATCACTTCCTGAATATCAGGCAGACCATAACCATGCTCATCAAGGATGCGCAGACGCTGCTTCATCAACACATCGTAATCCGGAATATCACGAGTTGTCGCTTTAAGCTCTTCGATTCCAGTTTTTTCGGCGAAAGCAATCCAGATTTCAGGAATCAATACCCCTTCAAGGTCAAGACATGCGAGTTCCACGTAACGCTCCTAATTAACAAAATGTATGCAAAGTAATGTCGACCATGTTGACCGACGTTGAATATGGGCGAAACTTTAGCGAGTTATTACTTAAAGAGCAATGCTAATTCGTTTGTGTTATTTCGCAATTGCATAAGCCTCTGGTATTCTACGCCAAATTTGAAATAACAAATCAATAGACAAACTTTTTCACATGAGTTTGTACTAAAGAATTGAGCCAAAACATATTGGCATACAACCGGATAAAGACTGATGAGTAACTTAAACGTTCAACAACTTGCTTTAGAATACGACAATGCCTCTCCACGCAAAATTCTTGAACTTGCACTGGAGAACATAGACAACATTGCGATCTCGTTCAGTGGCGCGGAAGACGTTGTTTTGATTGATATTGCACGAAAAGTCCGCAAAGACATCAAAGTATTTTCTCTCGACACCGGTCGTCTTCACCCAGAAACCTACCAATACATGGAAGCGGTTCGTAAGCACTACGGCATCGATATTGAAGTCATGACGCCAGATCAGGAGCTGCTACAACCCTTTGTTAAAGAAAAAGGCTTGTTCAGTTTTTTTGAAGATGGCCACCAAGAATGTTGCGGTGTTCGTAAAATTGAACCACTGAAGCGCAAATTAGCGACTCTGGATGGCTGGATTACAGGTCAACGAAAAGATCAAAGTCCAACCCGCTCAAACGTGCCTGTCATCCAGAATGATCATACGTTTTCTGGCCCGGGGAAAGAATTAATTAAATTTAACCCGCTTTCCAACTGGACATCCGAGCAAGTTTGGGATTATATCCGCATGTTTGATGTACCTTACAACAAGTTGCACGAACAAGGCTATACCAGCATCGGTTGCCAGCCATGTACTCGTCCTGTCTTACCAAACCAGCATGAACGTGAAGGTCGTTGGTGGTGGGAAGAGGCAACGCACAAAGAATGTGGTTTGCATGCAGCCAACATAGACTCTAAAAAATAAAGTCCATAAGGCTTAATCTGAAAGACTTTAACCTGAAAGAATAAGCCTCATCGGCAAAGTAATAGATAAAGACTTAGCTGTAAAAATGAAGATAACATTTGTAAGAAAAGTAAAAGCAGACGGTACTGACTGCCAGAAATGCCAGGATGTGATTGATCAAATGGCAAAACATGATCAACTCAAACACCTGGATCGATTCGTAACAGCGGATGAACGGGATGAAACCAGCGAAGGCTTCATGTTGGCTGCAAAGTACAACGTTACCCGAGCGCCATTCTTTGTCGTCGAATACGATGACGGTAGCCACAAGATCTATACCGTCTATTTGAAGTTTGTGAAAGAAGTTTTGGAAGAGCAAACGGATAAAAAAGCGGAATTGCAAGACACGCTTAACTCCATGTCGGAAGATTTGGATTTTATCTAAAAAAGTGCGTCTGCCTAAAAGCAGACGCCTTTGCTATCGCCTTGGTTCAGAAATTACATCGTAGGGGTTACCAATACCTTTCGCTGCATTCCTCTCTTCCTCAGTTAATATCCCCGCTATTTCTGAGTTCAACGTTTCCAGAGCTAACAGACCGTGGGCCCAGGTTGATTTATTAGCAAACAAAAGTCCTTCTGTATCCAAAGTACCGCCACGATTTATATAACCCAGCGCAGAGCAATGCTTTGGCCCTAAATCCAGAGGTCTTAATACGCCTAAGAAATGTTCGGGTCGACCATGCACCAAAAACAACCTCTGATTCGGCGAACCAAATATCACCTCCATTTTATTTGAAACATAGCTCCGTTCAAGTTCATCCCGACCACACCGAAAACGCCCAGGTTCAAGGATATAGACCAAGCTGAATGCATGACCAGAATCCCTTAATCTGTTTGCAATTTTATACGCTTCGATCAACTGGTAGGCACCAACCGCAATCAATTGAATGTCCTCTCGACCCGACCCAACCAATCTTATTGCGCCCTCTTCCGCCAGAGTTATAGCCTGAGATCCTGTCAGCTGATGACCAATCTTCGCTTTAGGAGCCACCACGGTATAAATCGCACCATGTGAAGAGTAACACTGGTGGATTGCAGCTACAGCACTGTTACTGTCCGCTGGAAAAACAACACGGGAAACATCAGACATCTCAGAATTCATAGCTTCACAAAAGGTTGAGTCCTGATGGCTCTGTTCATTTTTGCCATTTTCCCATAGGTGCGAAGTCGCAATTACCGGAACCGAAAGCCAGGTCAGAGGTTGTCCGAGCTCTTTCTTGTGTCGGGAAAAAATAATGGATTGCCTTAATGCTCCTAGCATTTTTACGGCAAAGGCTTCGTAGCTGACAGCGATATTTAGTCCTTTACGATTGGCTAACACAGCAGAAATGACCGCTTCCTCATTCAAAGCAGTAATTACAGCACCGTCTAATGCCTCATCCACCCCAACTTCAGGCTCAGTCACCCGATGTTTTAATTTCTTCAACGTCTCAATAAAACGATTCGAACTTAATTCATCCGGATTTCCTACGCGGGCTCGTAATTCAGGATTTAACGAGACAAGTTCAGAAAAGTATCGATCCAGAGCTGCAGTGGGCGAGTCGATGGAAGCTGTGTCCTGAAAAGACAAATTTGGTAACTGAACTTTAATGGGAGATAGCTGATTACTTGAATCATGTTCTTTTTCTTGCCCCGACGCGGCATGATTATTGAGCACACCTGCAGCCCGACGCCATACCGGTTCATCGATAAAAAGCGCCTTAGCACTGAGATTGAAGAGATCCCTGGCCTCCTCATCCTTACTTGGGTTTCCGGGTAATGGCGTGCCATGTGCAGGGTTGGTTCCTGCCCCATAAAAACCATAGCCTTTCTCAGTCTCTGCGATACCATAAGGCAACTTTACAGGGTATTTCAGCTCTCCCGCCTTAATAAGCTCGGCAGAGTGTTTCAAAGACGCTTCCTGACTCAAAATTTCAAGCGCAAATGCACCGGGATCTCTACCATCAAATACATTTGGCTCAAACCCATGCAGCTTCAAATGTTTTATAAAGTAGTCCGCCCCCCCTAACTGCTGGCTGGTGGTACGCTGATCAATTCTACGGCCATTGGCTATCATTATCGGAGCGACCAGGCCACAATCTTCAGCACGCCACCACCTCGGAGACCAATCACTGCCCCTTTGCTCTTCGAACGCTCCGTCACTTAAAAACGCGACCAGCTTTTCTTCTGGCAAAGGCTGATGAACGTATTGCAAGCCAGCAAAACCTAAATAGCCGCCTTCGATTGTCGCGCCCGCTGTATGAGCATTAACATGGCTGCCAATAGGGGATTCAGGTAACCCACCGTTCATTATTCGATAACTGTAGAAATCCCTGACAAAGCGAGTCAGTCCCTCATTGTTTAAGGCATAACGATTAAGGTGGGCTTGGGAGCTTCTACCCAACAACAAATTAACCGCATCAATTGCCGCGACACAATGCCCCTGCCCCATCAACCAATCTCTGCGCTCCCCGGTAATGGCGTTTGCAGTGAGAAACCCCACATACGCAGGTACCATATTCAATGAACCTCCGGTATGACCCTGAGGATCACGTTTAAACTGCTCCAGTCTCAGAGGTGTGCCGTCTAACAACACTTCTTTTGCATACGTCATATGAGCCACAAGCCACATAGCCTGATTGCAAACGATGTCTGCAGCCTTGAGTAACGGCACCACGAATTCAAAAGAAAGACCTAACCTTTTGCAGGTTTCATTCAGTTTCAATATGGTCTCATCGCTGTGACGAACCACACCCACCCCTTTGGACCATTCGGCTATGAGTGAAGAGCTTTGACACAATTCCATTGCAGATAAATCACGCATATTAAACCCTTAAAGACCCGTTAATATGTATAACTTAGCTAAATAAAAGAAGATTGGGGATGAGGGAGATCAATTCAGATATAAAAAAACGCATCATGACCCACTTTTGAACTTGGGTAATCAATGCGCTTTTTCAGTTTTACTATTCCCAGACAAACTTGCCAGACTCACTTTCCTGGCTAACTTTCATCACTAATAAACGGGCAGCTCGACGTCTTTAAATATTTCGTCCAGCTCTGCTTTGCTGTGGCAGGCTATTGCAGCATCCACCGTTTCACGCGTCAGGTGTGGAGCAAAAGACTGAATGAAGTCATACATATACCCACGGATATAAGTGCCTCTGCGAAAGCCGAGCTTGGTGACACTGGCAGCAAATAAGTGGCTTGCGTCCAGACAGACCAAATCAGAATCCGCCTCTGGATCAACGGCCATATGGGCCACAATACCAACCCCTAAGTTCAAACGCACATACGTTTTAATAACATCGGCATCCGCTGCGGTAAACACCACTTTTGGCTTCAAACCTTCTTTTTCAAAGGCTTCATCCAGTTTTGAACGCCCGGTAAAACCAAATACGTAAGTAACAATCGGGTATTCGGCCAGTTCTTTCAACGTAAGCTTGTCAATTTTCGCTAGAGGGTGATCTTTAGGAACCACAATAGAGCGATTCCAGCGATAGCAAGGCATCATGATCAGGTCATTAAACAGAGAAAGCGCTTCGGTTGCTATTGCAAAGTCCACCGTACCATCCGCCGCCATCTCAGAGATTTGCATCGGTGTTCCCTGGTGCATGTGCAATGCTACATCCGGAAAGCGCTGTATAAAGCTGCTGATCACAGGCGGTAAAGCATAACGGGCTTGCGTATGAGTCGTTCCAATCGCCAAGTTGCCTTTGCTCTCATCACTAAACTCAAGGGCCACTTGTTTAATGCTTTCTACTTTACGAAGTACTTCACCGGCTACACGGATAATTTCTTCACCGGCAGGGGTGATATGAGTCAGGTGTTTTCCGCTTCTTGAAAAAACCTCGACACCGAGCTCATCTTCCAGAAGTCGAATTTGTTTACTGATACCGGGTTGAGAGGTGTACAAACTTTGCGCGGTTGCAGACACATTGAGATCGTGGTGCGCAACTTCCCAGATATAGCGCAACTGTTGTAACTTCATACACCCTCCAGATTGGTTTGTCTTGCCTAAGACTAGCAAATCTTTCAAAAATTCAGACCAGAACAATTATCAATATTGATAATAGTCCAAAACATTATAAAAATATAAGTAAATATTCTTTTTCAGAATAGATATAAAGCTATAGATTTACCAGTCATAATCAATTAATTGTCCGATATTCATACTAGACTAGACCACATAAATGGAAATACTTCTTTATATTCTTGCTGGCGCAGCCGTTGGATTGGCCGTTGGCATCACAGGCGTAGGCGGAGGTTCGTTAATGACCCCTCTGCTTTTGCTTTTTGGGTTTCCCCCGCATATTGCTGTGGGCACAGACCTTATGTACGCCTCCATTACTAAGTCAGGCGGAGTACTGGCCCATTACAAACAACAAACCATTCGTTGGCGTTTAATGGGGCTGATGGCGGCAGGAAGTTTGCCGGCTGCTGGTATCACTGTATTTTTACTGCACACCTATTTTGATGAGCCTGAAACCTACAGCCACCTACTCACCACGAGTTTAGGCTTCATGCTAATCATGACCTCGGCCGTCATTCTGTTTAAATCGCGTTTAAGGCAAAACATTGCTCAGGACATTGTTCAAACTCAGGACTTTATTACCACCAAGAAGCAAGACGTATTAACCTTCTTAATGGGCGTTTCTCTAGGCGTTTTAGTAACTCTGTCGTCTGTGGGTGCAGGTGCAATTGCCGCTGCGGTATTAATGATTTTGTATCCGAAACTGACATCCGTAAAAATTGTGGGCACCGATTTGGCTCACGCAGTCCCACTTACGCTGATTGCCGGTGTTGGGCATATCTTTTTAGGGAATGTTGATTTCTTGTTGTTAGGAAGCCTGTTAATAGGCTCTTTACCTGCCATCATGGTGGGTACGAAACTTGGCGCCAACATTCCGGACAAAGTACTTCATCCGATTCTTGCCTCTGTCTTAATGCTGATCGGCGCAAAGTACGCTTTCTTTTAAGCCTTACGCTTTTTAAACCCTTAGTTTGATGCTCCTTGCCTGAAAGAGAAAGAAATCTGGCTTGGATCATCAACAAAGCAAGTTTTTTTAAACTTTCCTGTAATCAAAGGGTTTTACTATTCACTAACAGTGAAATTGAGTCCATAATGTTTCGCCAACGGAATTTTTAGCTCCGAAGCGTACACGACTTGAAATTCTTATTTAGGATGAGTCTTTTTATCTCTCATCAATAGTCTTATTAACGATCGATTCGCGCTCGAAGATCAGGAAGTAATTAGGTACCAGAAATGTCAGAGCAGTTAGAAAACGTAAATGTGGAATCACAAGAATTATTAATCACACCGCACGGTTTAAAGAAAGACGTGCCGTTATCAGAAGCCGCAGCAAACTCAGTTGCCGAAGGTCGTCATACCATTCAGAACATTCTGGACCGTAAAGACGATCGCCTATTCCTTGTTATAGGGCCATGCTCCATTCACGACGTTGATGCGGCAAAAGAATATGCCGAGCGTCTTAAGAAACTGGCGGCAGAAGTAAGCGACACTCTTTACCTCGTTATGCGCGTTTATTTCGAAAAACCAAGAACCACCGTTGGCTGGAAAGGTCTGATCAACGACCCGCACTTGAACGACACATTCAAAATTGACGAAGGTTTGCACATTGGCCGTCAACTGTTGTGTGATCTTGCAGATATGGGTCTTCCACTGGCGACCGAAGCACTTGACCCAATTTCACCACAGTACCTGCAAGACCTGATTTCATGGTCTGCCATTGGTGCTCGTACAACAGAATCGCAAACGCACCGTGAAATGTCTTCCGGGCTATCCATGCCGGTCGGTTTTAAAAACGGCACCGACGGCGGTCTTGAAGTAGCCATTAACGCACTTCAATCAGTGGCACACCCTCACGCATTCTTGGGCATCAACCAGACCGGCCAGGTCACTATCGTTAAGACGAAAGGCAACAAATACGGCCATGTTGTTCTTCGTGGTGGTAATGGCAAGCCTAATTATGACTCAGTCAGTGTTGCACAGTCTGAGCAAGCGCTGGAAAAAGCAGACGTGACTCAAAACATCATGATCGACTGCAGCCACGCTAACTCGAATAAGCAGCCTGAGCTTCAGCCATTGGTTATGGAAAACGTTGCCAACCAGATTCTTGAAGGCAACAAATCCATCGTGGGCTTGATGATCGAAAGTCACCTTAAGTGGGGCAACCAGAAAATCTCTGACAACATGGAATACGGCGTATCAGTAACAGACGCGTGTATCGATTGGGAAACTACAGAGAATGCAGTTAAGGCAATGGCAGATAAACTGAAAGACGTTTTGCCAAAGCGTAATAGCTAATTCCTTAGCTTACTGAATTAAATACAAAAAAACCGAATGAGACATCATTCGGTTTTTTTGTATTTGCAATGAAGCAAAGAAATCAAATCTAAGCCACCCCCGCCTGTTGAAACACCTTAATAAACTCTTCCGGCTCAGGTCGGACTCGATAATTATCAGTCAAGTCACTGTAAATTAGCTCGCCTTTGCTGTTTGTAATTAAAACCGTTGGCCTGACTGTGTCTGAATCGTATCCCAAGGCCTCAAATCCTGCCGGCGTACCACCTTCCGCTTTAATCCCGAAGGCTTCAGCGGTTGCTAAATCTTTATCAACCAGGAAATTAAAAGGAACATTAAAACGATCCGCCAATTGCTGCGTATTTTCTTCCGGCTGAGGACTCACCAAACAAACTTCTACCCCCATATCAGCCAACTGCTGATACATACCAGAAATTTCTTTTACCTGAGCCACACACAGCGGGCACCAGTTGCCACGATAGAAAATCATCAGGACAGGTTTACCCTGAAAGTCCGAAGCAGAAACGCTTTTGCCATCCGATTGGTAAAGAGTGAATTCAGGCAGGGTTTGACCAAGCACCAGTTGATCATTTCTCTTCCCTCCAAAACTGGAATACCAGAATAAATATAAGCTCCAGCCCAGCCAACCAACAGCAGCCAATATAACCACTAAGGCACTTCCTTCCATATACCCCTGATAGCCGCCCGCAAAAGCCAGCATCAACGCGGGAATGGTCCAGTTAGGCAACAATGCAGACGTTCGTGCCGGAGGAACAGCAAATAAACTCGCAAAGAAAGATGCGCCAACCAAGTGCTGAATGGCAATCACAGCCATAGCCACAGAGTCGGACTGAAGATATTGATAGCCAGCCCACAGGGTGACTAGCGTTAAGTACGTACAATAACTGGAAATGAATATCGACTTGAGTTTTTGCATCTGAAAATCCTTTCATTTATTTTTATGTAAAAAGTTATTGTGTCAATTGATTAAGCAAGGTCACGAATTCACTTAAAATAGTCTGATTGCTGACGCCTTCACGCTGCCGGACTCGTGCTCCCTTTAATTGTGTTGCCATAATACCGGCCGCCACTGATGGACTCAGCGTTAAGCTCTGTTTTTGATCGACCATCTCCTGAAAACACGTCAAGAAACCATTTTCCATATCACTCATGACCGAAGAAGCCAGACTCTTTACTTCAAGTACAGCCCGCTCGTCTTCACAAAGTGTATTGACCATCAAACACCCCAAATGAGCGGTTTCACTGTCCAGAAACGATAACTGCAAAAACTGAAGCATTCTTTGGTAAGGAGGCAACTGCGCATTCAGTAACGTCATAGTAAACAGCTGCCGCGCCATTTCTGAGTAGCGCTGTAGACAACGTTTAAACAAAGCATCTTTATCGCCGACAGAGCCGTATAACGTTCCTCGGCTCACCCCCATCTCACCCAGTAACTGCTGAATGGAACTGCCGCTGAAACCATGCTCCCAAAAGTACAACATCGCTTTGGAAATAATTTCCTGTTCATCAAATTTCTGAGGTCTTGCCAATGTTTAAACTCATTATGGAACGATCGTTCCATAATAATCAAAACAAGCCTGATAAAGCAACTCAAAAGCTCATTTTTCAAACAAAACTGATCCGTTTAAGAAATCAAAGAAAAACACCACCAAACGTAGCAACTGCAATAACAACAGACCACACTGGCAGCTTGGCGATACACAATAACGCCCACACAGATAGAACAATCGCCATATCTGAAGGGCTTAGCACTGCACTCACGAACACAGGTTGATACAAGGCAGCCACCAGCAAACCCACCGTTGCAGCAACGACCCCTTGCATCGCCCCAGAAAGTAAACTGATGCTTTTAATCTTCGGCCACAAAGACAAGGTAGCAATCACAATCAACCAACCTGGAAGAAAAATGGCTGCCGTTGCAATCAGCCCATCCATCCAGCTACCTTGATAAGCCACACCCAAATAACTGGCAATAGTAAACATTGGCCCTGGAACCGCTTGAGCAAAACTGTAAGCCGTCAAAAACTGCTCAGAAGAAATGGCACTCTGTACCAAAGGTTCTGCCTGTAACATAGGCAAAACCACATGACCACCACCAAATACAAGGCCACCAGCGCGATAGAAAGTATCCACCAGCTCAAGAGAAGGAGAATAAGAAGCTAACCAAGGCAAGCCCAATAGCAAACCAGCAAAAACCACCAAACATACTGGGCTCAACCAAGATGACCCTTTCTCAACCAGAGGTTGCACCGAGGAACCACTCTGAGCTAGAAAAACTGCACCCACTAATCCGGCCAAAAATATCACCGTCAATTGTGATGACAAACCAGGTACTACCAACATAGTGACAGCGGTTATTAACGTAATAGCTGTTTTAACACGGGTAATACAAATCTTCTTTGCCATACCCCAAACCGCATCCGCAACCACAGCAACGGCCAATAGTTTCATTGCATGTAAAACGCCATTTAAGGTTTCTGTTAATGCCGAGGATTGAAGTAGCAGAGCGGCCATCACCATCAACAACACCGATGGTAGGGTAAAACCAACAAACGCAATCAGGCTCCCCAGTACGCCTTGTTGACGATAACCAATGGCCATGCCCACTTGCGAACTGGCAGGCCCTGGTAAGAAATGGCACAAAGCCAATAACTCTGTGTATTCCACTTCAGTAAACCATTTCCGCTGCTGCACAAACTCTCGATGAAAATACCCCAAATGCGCCACCGGCCCACCAAAAGAAGTGCAACCCAATTTGAAAAAAATCATGAACAAAGAAAACACAGAAAACCCACTCAAAAAAAAAGAAACCAATACTAAATCAGATTTATGACAAATTAAAAAAAATCACAAAACTCAATTCAAAACCATGAGTTCTGACACCTTGGCTTTGATATTTTGATATCTCAAATTCTCACAGCACCCGAATCCAGGCAATTGCCGAACCTTATTACGACTGAAAAAAGGCACACTAAGACCCGCTAAAAATCGACAACACATCGTGGTACTGACTGCGTCACCCAACTTCCCGCTTAAATGCTGCTTCAGCCCATCCAAATACGACTGGAGTATAGAGTCTTCAGGAAATACAGGAGAATGAGAGGCTTCAAGACGAGCCACCCGCCCTTGGCATACAGAGCAATGGCCACACTGTTCAGGCGACTTGCCATCATCGAAATATCGCGCTAAGTTGTGATTTAAACAACGATTTAATTCAAAGAATCGAACCAAAGCACCGATCCGTTCAATTTCTTTTGTTTCTTTTTCTGCAAAATACGCATAAAGCCTATCGGCCAAACCAGGTTGATCAAGCAATGGACCATTCACTGAAAACACCTCCGTCATACGTTTGGTTTCCAGCTCGATGAAGTGCTTTTCCTGAAGGTATTCCAACGCCGTAATTACCCTGCTGCGCTCACATTGGTAGGCTTGGTATATGGCCTCAAAATCAGGAGCCCCCCATATTTTTTTAAATTGAGAATTGTCAAAAATGGCCTTAAGAAAAGATTGACGCTCCCCTTGAAATGCCTGTAAAACCTCGTCTTTAGGCACCAAAAATTTATATTTAAACTCAGCAAAGTATGAATACATAGGCAAAATGACGCCCTCTAGTTCGAGCTGAACCAGCAAGGTTTTAAGTGGAAGCTGTTTAATATTACTTCCGTTTGATAAACCCACCACCTGCAATTCCCACTGCCTGGCTTGGCCTGCATTGTCTTGACTTGTCTGCCGAATATTATCTAAAACATACTCAATACCCGATAACTCAGGCGTATCTCCATAAACAAAGTTTTCAACCGTATTGATGCCATCCAGGTTCGCTAATGTAATGCAATTTGAAGGCAAGCCATCACGACCCGCCCGACCTATTTCCTGGCTGTAGTTTTCTATCGACTTAGGCAGATCGTAATGGATCACATAACGAATATCCGATTTATCAATCCCCATACCAAATGCGATCGTAGCCACCACGACCTGTATTTGCCCCACCATGAATTGCGACTGAATGGATTGGCGTTTCTCATTATCAAATCCTGCATGATAAGCACTCGCCGACACGCCCTGCTGAGCAAGGAACCCAGCCACCTGTTCTGCAGTTTGCTGAAGCGTCACATAAATAATGCCTGCTCCGGTTTGCTGACTCAGCACCGTCAGGAGCTGAGTTTTTTTATCATCTTCAGCAACAGGCAAAACCTCTAGATTCAGATTTGGCCGATAAAATCCGGTTTGAACCACATGATCAAAAACAATATTAAACTTCCGGGCCATGTCTTTTTTTACTTTGCGGGTGGCCGTTGCAGTTAATAGCAGCACCAAAGGAATATTCAGTTGAGAGCAATAAGAAGGCAGTTTCAGGTAGTCTGGTCTGAAGTTATGACCCCATTCTGAAATACAGTGCGCCTCGTCGACCACCAACATTGAAATCGGGACAGAATGAATGAAATGCCTGAATCGCTCATTCTTAAACCGCTCTACAGACACCATCAGTATTTTGATTTCTCCGGACCGGACTCCGGCAATGACAGCCTGACTTTCCTGTGGCGACAGAGTGGAGTCAAGACTGGCCGCAGCAATGCCTTTTTTCTTCAGGAACGTCAATTGGTCTTTCATCAGCGCCAAAAGCGGCGACACCACCAAAGTTAAATGAGGCAATTGAACGGCAGTGAATTGATAACAAAGCGACTTACCAGAGCCGGTAGGAAAAATGGCCAAAGAAGAGTGGCCATCCAACAGTTGCCGCACCACCTGTTCCTGTCCTTCGCGAAAACCGGAAAAACCAAAGAGATTCTGAAGTTCAGAGTTTATATTCATAAGAATGAGAACACATTAAGAGTGGGGACATCTCAAAGCGATTCGTCGGAAACGGCTTCAAGCAACCTGAGCTGCTCATCATACATCCCCGATAACAACAACTCACCCTCTTCTGACACCCTGAACTGACCAAAACGCGCATTATCATAAATATCTGCATGGCCCTCCTGAAAGAAAAAAGCATTGGTTGCAAACTTGATGGCGTCGTCGCGAATCCGGTACTTAAGAAGCATTTCATCCTCGGATAACGCTTGCTCGTCTGCCTGGTTTGAAGCAAGCCGTTTAAATTGTCCGATCCGGTTTTGATCCAGGGTCACAACGACATAACCGTCTTGAGTCATTAACTCTTTCAGGTCACTGGGGGTTTCATCATTTTTGGACAAATGACGACGAATCTCCACGGCCACTTTAAAGTTGAGCGCCATGTAATCGCCTTGCATCAACGATCTGGGGTCGACAGGGGCCAACTCCAAATACACCATTCGACCATCACTTAACTGATGCTCTTTTTGAACTATGCTCCAGTTCAATAGGCCTAATGAAAAAACCAACGACAAGGTCGCTACTATTTTAGTCATTTGCAGCCCCTTCTTGAGCTGGATTCGAACCAAATTTACTATTTATTCCATGGCGAATAGCCAGCAACACGAGACCCAAACCACCCAAAATAAATGACTTATACAATAAGCTGACGTCCATGAAGTAATAATAAAATGATAAGTACGACAACAACGAGAGAACCCCCAGCCCCATCAATACCCGGTTGCTGTTGGCAAAACCTAAAACCAAAATCAATACGCCCAAGGTGATGCCCTGAGCTTCAACAGACACTATGCCCAACACTACGACAGAGGCAAACGCGGCATAGGCGACTGAATCCGTCATCTTATAATTGAGCCTTAATAACAAAGCCCGCGTGCAATACAGCAGTGCCAGACAAGCAACCAACTCACCAATCCAAAAAGGCAGCGAGAACATTTCCGGGTCATCGGCATACGGCCAATCAACATTTTGAAGACCAAACGCCCCGACACCTTTCAGGTGAATCAACCCCAAAATCAAACCATAACCAATGGCCCGAATTTTTTGCATATGTTCAATGTATTTGAACTCATTCAACCAAAGAAAAGCGACCCCAAACATGGAAACACCGGTCAGTAATGAAACAGCCCCAGACGAACCGATCATCGAAGTCATGACCGAAATACTCAACGAAAACACCACAAGATAAGCCGAGAAGATACGGTGCACCGTATTGGGCATTAATACAGTCAATATGACCTGAACCAAGGCTGCGTAAAACCAGGCAATACCCTTGTAGGAGTCCACCAGCTCAAAAATCGCATTGAGAACCAACAACTGGCCAGCAAGACTGACAGCAAGACCCAGGTGCTCCACAAATTCATTTTTAGGACTGTTCAAGATAGCAAACGCAATGGCAATCATGGCACACCCGGTTACCAGAGAAGCAATTGCATTCTCAATAAGAAATTCCAGCCCCACCGCCAGAAAACCCAACAAGAACAGAGCAGCAAGCCAGCCTGAAAAGGCCAACAAAACTTTCACGTACCAGGGCGACTCAGGAAATTCCATGACAGGCAGCTCACCTTTCACCAAGTCAGCCGCACTTAAGGTCTGCCAAACGGATTTCAGCGTTTTATTTGTCATTGTCCAGCCCTCCTTCACCGTTTTCAGCGACCAACCACTCCCGGTGCACATTACGCAACCAAAGTGCCGAACCAGACCCCAACCCGATGATAATGAACGACATCAACAAAAAACTGGCGGCTGTGTCACGAGTAAATACATACTCAATCATCAATGCCACAACAACGATAGTGCCCGACAAGCAGCTACCCGCCAACATGAACAAATCCGGTCGATAAATCCGGTAAGCGTAATACATAACGGCCACCCAAAGACACCAAACAACGGCGACCAACCACTCAAACTGACTGGTTGTAGCTATCGCATCCACCGCCATCAAGGTAACGGACACGCCACAGCCCGTGGCAATCAGCCGAACGGCCCAGCGCGCATTCAGCCATTCCAGCTTATTGCTCGCCAGCTCCCAAACCACCATAACCGCCAGATTAAAAGCAAACACACTGAACCAGAGATAGAAATCATCGAAAACTGACCACAACAAGCTTCGCATTGATTCAAAGTACAAGACGATCGACAAATTAACTAAAGAACACCACAACACCCAGAGTGCAGGAAAACGCCCCACCAAAGCCCAGAGCAGCATCAGTAAAGCCCAATTGAAAAACAACTCCCAAGGGTCTGCGCCTGTTTGATAGGTTTGACCAAACAACGCCATCAACACGCCGAGTAAAATGGCACAAACAAACAGAGCGCTTTGCCCCACCCGGTTGTGTAACGGCTGTTTCAAAAAAACCAACATGGCAACCACCATGGACGCTTCAACCAATGCAAACTTGGAAAAACGATCAAGCTCACTCCAGTTATAGGCAATAAAAAACATCACAGAAAACGCCAGCGCTAGACTGCCCAGCCACAACAGAAAGAGATCAATAAACGAACGCCAGGCCAGCTTAGAGGGAAAAACCGACAATTCAGCAATGGCACCATCCACGTGCTCAGGTGAAACCTTGCCTTGCTCGATTAATTCAATGAGGGTAGATCGCGTATCTTCCATAATTAAAGGATCGTCTCTTTCCAAAGAGTGAATAACAGCTCGTAATAAAACATCAGACTATTTGAGTTTATCACTCAAACAAAGGGTTTTCGTGGTATATGGTTTTTTTACCAATGAATCGTTCGTAGAAGTTTTTATGCGCCTGAAATGAAAACTCATCGTCACGCTCGTGATATTGTTCAATCCACTCCAATAACATGGATAAATTTTTATCCTGATCCGCCGGAGATGGGTACTTATGAGGTTCCCAGGGGCGCTGTCTGGCATTCTCTTTACAAAGAATCACATCCAGATTCATAAACACGATTTCAGTAGCCTCTTCTACTAATAAAGACAGTAAATCAGTGTAACAGCCCTCAATCACCCATCTCGGGTTGGCTTGTATAAACGATTTGATCTCAGACTGAGAAACGGAAATCGGCGCTCGCTGAGTCGGAGACTCTTTTTGCCACGCCAGTGAGTCCAAATCTAAGTGCGCTAAACCATTTGTGTCCTTCAGCCGTTTCGCATAAGTGGATTTACCCGAACCAGAATTACCAAACACCAGTACCCTTTGCATACGTTCTCCTTAACGCTGATCAAAGTCGTTAACTCCGGCAGAGTCTTTAACCCGAGCAATGTCTACATCCTTAATAAATTTACTCTTTGCCTGAATATTATTGAGCATAGCCAACAGCAACACCAGTATTGGCAAATTCTTTGTTAAAGGGCCAAACGGGTGCAGCCAGAAGGAAGCATCAACAATACTCAACAACACTGTATACACTACAATTACCGCACCCTGAAACACAATACAAAACACTAACCCCCGACCGAGCAACAACCAAAGTCCGATCAAAACATCCAGTACACTGCCGCTGTACACCAATGTATCTGCTAATACTCCGGTAATTCCTGCTTTAAGAAGTACGTGATAACCAATATCCGGTGAAAAATATACCGATGTCAGCCCGGTAAAAATCCACAAAAAAGACAACGACCATCGAGCTAAATTGAACCAATCAGCCATATTTATCCTTGCAAGAGCGCCCTACTGTGCAGCCACCGGTTCAGGTTTAAACTACAGAAAAAGGCTTAAATACCATCAACCAAAAAATCAGCAAAATTGCTATAAATGCAAAAACTCCGAGCACAGTCCAATACTTCATTAACTTTTTAAAAGCAGATAAATCTCCGTTGGTTTCTTCCGCTTTAGAAGCCAAATCAAACAACAAATACTGAATTCGTAATACAGGCAACCAACATGCGCCGATGAATACAATCAGAGAAATTACCCAATAAAACCATTCCGACTGAAAGGAGTACCCCAACAAGTACATCAAATATAGGCCCGTCGTTATTTGTGTAATAACCGCCGGTGTAGTGAATAGCCAATCAGCCAGAATCACGTGTCTCGCCGTTACCTTAATGGCCTGTAAATTATTTGAAATATTGGCCATAAACATAAAAAAAGCGATGCCCGCGCCCGTCCCCGTTACAACTACCGCAGCCAGAATATGAATCAGTTTCAACCAAAGATAACTATCCAACAATCACTTCCTCGAAGTACAACTTAAGTTCATCCGCGTATGGCATAAATTCCTCCAGAAAGTACAAGCCCAAACAAGGTTTCGCCCCGGTCTCATTCATTTCTTCATTTAACAGTTTCTTAGCAATGATGATGGTCGATAATGTCGGAATGTATGGCCCAACGCCGTCTTCCGCAAATAAGGTCCACTGAACCGACTTCAACTCACCGCTGTTACTAGTGCCATTAATATCGATCTTCATGCCTCCCTGATCAGTACCAAAAGGCAAAAACAAATTACTGGTTGCGACGATTAATTTCGTCAAAGGCGACCAATTCTTCACGAGCTTCTTTTTGACCAGATACGCCATACCCACCATGGTCAGGTGTAATACTGACAGCTCTAACCCAGCCTGAAACCTAACTTCTTTGTTCACCGAATATCGGGATTGAAACAGTTCTAAATCAGGCACATCCACATTAGCTAACCATCGCTTTCCTAATACACCACCGAAATCCACTTTTCTGGCGTTCATCCAACCGTAAATGTCCTGCCACTTGCCCTGAGAGAACACGCTAAAACGCTTACCGGTATAAGACAAAATTGCCCTTACTGTGGCTTCTCCCCGTTCCGCTTGGTTTCCCGGCGCAATGGCAATATCGAGAGACTCTATTGATTGAAATTGATCACGATAATGATCCACTACCACCGATGAAAGACCGGGCACAGAACTGGCACCGCTGATCAACAACACAGAATTCGCTTTAGCCAAATCATCCAACTGCTCAATATCACAAACGAAACGACGATCATCCGCCAAGTCAATATAATGGGCTTTGGCCTGAATACAGGCGCTGGGAACACGATAATCCTGGCCTTGAAACGGGCCACAGGTATGAATAACGATATCAGGAGATAACTGAATGAGCTGACTTTCAAAATCGGCAGCTAATATATCCAGCCGAACAGCCTCAAGAGCCGCCTTGGCTGAAGGTTGAAGCATCTGAACTAACGACTCTGCTTTCTTTAGATTTCGGCCAGCCACCAATAACCGGGCTTGCGCTTGCGAACATAAACTTTCAGTAATTCGTTTCCCGAAGTTGCCATAACCGCCCAAAATCAGCACTGTTTTGTTCGTTGACTTACCCACTGAGTTGCCCTCTGAGTTAAACACTCCATGTTCATCACAAACAGATTAACAACAAATACCAACAGATCAATCAGAATGTCACGGTAGACCCCAAAGCTAACGCAAACTCATCATCTGCAATGCCATTCTCAGAGTTATAAACGGAAGGCTTCACATTATGACGGCCAAAAACATTTTGAAAGTTCATAAACAGTTTTAAGTGGGCACTGTATTGATGAGCCAAATGCAAGTCTGTGCGCCAATAATCTTTCACTCGTTCGGGCCTCTGCAATTCTCCGCCAACGCTCAGGTAGTCCGACTCATATTGCTGAAACTGCAACCGTTGATTTAAAAAGGCCGTAAAACCGTAATCGTGCCAATGATAACCCACACCCAAATTCGCTATGACTTTGGGGAAAGCCACATAATCAATGTTTTTGTTTTTATTTTCACTCTCCACATACGACGCGCTGCTTTGAACCACCCAAGTATCGGTAATGTAATTCGCAGAGACCTCCAGGCCCTTAGATTCGTTTTTACCAGTGTTCCGATAAATGGCAAACCCTGGAGGTAGCGCAGGATCACCAGATAAAGTAATCGCTTCATCCCAACTGCTGTGGAATAAAACCACCTCAGCCTGCCAGGCACCTTTTAAATACTGAGTCACCAATTCGTAGGTATCGATCTCTTCAGGCTCTAGGCTCTTATTCCCTACAACGGTAGCAACGCCAAACAACTCCAACGCCATTGGTGCCCGAAATGCGTTTCCGTACAACGCCTTATGTGACCAATGGTTATTTTGACGATAAATAAAGCCTAAACGGGGAGAGATATGACTCCCGACGTCTGAGTAATCATCAAAACGAGCGCCATAAACAAAATTATACTTTCCTTCTCTAAAAGAAGTCCTAGCCTGAAAAAGCAAATGGTTAATGTCTCTTTGCTTGCCTGAATACGCAGGTTCAGAATAAGTACCCTCCCAAACAGCCGACGTAGAAGCACGCTCAATGGATGCATTGCCAATTTTGGAGAGTCTTCGCCCTAGCGACACCACCCATTGGGTGTTTAACGCCTCGTTCTTTTGTTTAAACTCCAGCTCTGACTGATAGTGTTTTTCCTCGGTATTCTGAATGGCTATATGACCAGGCAGTCCGAGCAAACATTCCGCTCCTGGGTCACTGAATCCTGGTGCACAAAACGCATCAAATCTTGAATTATCAAACCGCCATTGCTGCCGGTTTTTCCAAAAGGAAGTCTTTACAGCCACGTCCACCCCATAGCCAAATCGCTTCGATAATTCTGCACGATACATTTGAAATGTCGCGCTACCATCACTGGTTTCTTTATCTAGCTGAAACGTGTTACCTGAAAAAAAGTGCGTCCCCGAACCAACCATGCCTGAAGCATCGTAATCATAGAGATATAGCCCGGCATCAAATAACCACTCATCTTCATCGCCGTATTGATAGTTACCCGAAAAACTGTAGTTGTCATAACTCAAAGCTCTGCCGGACGTTTGTTTAAGAGAGGTGCCTGGCACTGTATAGTCATAACTCAAATCCTGAGAGCCTTGAGCTCGCACATCCATCGCTAAATTTAATCGGTGTAAACCCGACGTCTGTGATAACTGACCATCCACACGCGCATAATCACTGCTGTCCACTTCCGAAGAAAAAGACAATTCATCGTGGTCAGAGCGATACGTATTGTAAGAAAGCACTCCGTGAAAGGCATCACTGCCATACAGTGTACTGCCCGGCCCTCGTATCACCTCAATACGGTTTAATGTTCCTAAGCCCAGATTAGCTTTATCGTATTGTCCGCTGCCGTAACTGAAGGTATTCACCGGTACACCATCAATCAAGGTAGCAACACCCCGAACACTTAACTCAGTTGCATAGCCCCGAATGGCAATGGCATCGGCACCACCCCAGGTTGAATACGTGGCCACGCCTGGCAGCATATCCAATATTTTGGTATTTCGTTTTACCCCCCGTCTCTCCCAATCTGAGCGAGTAATCAGAGAGACACTCGATGCTGCGTCCAAAGCGGATTCCTCAAAACCAGAAGCCACCGTAACTTTCATTTCTCTAAGTTCCTGCAAAGGTAGTTCAAAAAAATCATTTTCATCGCAGAATACTGACGAAATACAACCAAACTGAAACATGAAAAAAAGCGGAAAAGAAAAATAATGTGAAACTTTTGAGGTGGGCAAACGCATGTACTTTTCCGAAGTTAAAACCGAATGAATCATCTAAAAAATTAGTCAGGAAAGGCCACATATTCCAGCAAGTCGACGAAAAGAACCGCCATCTTTCTTAGAAAGAACGTAAATTAATACAACCGAAAAATAGTAGCAGGCCAAAACAGGCGCCCATTCTAAATCAAAAGCCTGATTCTAAGTACCGTCAAAACGAATACAACATTAAATAAATCAATAAGCTACAAGTAACCACCCTAACCGGCCACCCAAAAAGTGACTCCCCCAATAGCCTAACAAAGCGGTTAAACAGCTAAATAAGATCGATTCCTATTGACTCTTTTGTTAGTTACTGGCACTGTCACCCGTCGATGAAAACAACCCCAGATAAAGACTTATAAAAACACGCCAAAAACTGTTTTCATTGTCACAAATTATAAAAAGTGACGCTTGATAGAGAAGTTATAACGAACATATTCCTTAGGATTTGAGAACTGAGTAGCCAGCACACAAGACCGGATACAGATGGAAACAAGATAAGAAATCAGCACTTACTCGTCTACATTCTGTAAAATGAAAATTAACCAACTGAAAACAGTTGCGCATGTTTACGCCTGCCAGTGAGCCAACTCATTATTCTTTCAAATCCTAAGCAACGTGTATTGAAAACTGATCATCACTAAAAACCTGCCTTCGAGAGAGGAAGCAGAGAATACACAGTGATGGCTTGCTATTAAGTGAAGCTAACATAATGACTAACTCTATACCTGCACTGAACCCGGCTACCCAAGCGCCACTCAGAATTAATACCTTTGATTTGGCCCGTGGCCTGGCTGTAATTTTCATGATCATGATTCACGTATTGAACTTCTACGGCACAAGTGAAGTTCAATCGGGCACTTTCGGAACAACCCTTCAAACACTGGTGGATTGGCCATCCGCCTCAGTATTTGTATTCATCATGGGCATATTGATTCCTTTATCGGGTAAAAACAGCTTATCTGTCGGGCTTTACAGAGCGGTAAAGCTGTTTGCATTAGGCTACCTTTTAAACCTTACCCGCAGCTCAATTCCCATGTGGTTATCCATCCAGATGGGACTGGTTTCATACGAAGACCTCGGCGGTTACACCCCAACCAGTGAGTTCTTTGTAGGCGATATATTCCAATTTGCAGGGCTAACTTACGCTGTCTGTACTTTGCTCCGTTACTATATTTCGGATGTCAGAATCTGGTTAGCAACGGCAGCAGCAGTTATCTTTGTATCCCCGTTAGTATGGGATACCAGCGCGCACTGGGGCGCCAGCAACGAGTTCTTTAAACTGTTATGGGGCGATCAAAGCCAAGGGGCGGTATTCCCATTATTTCCCTGGTTAGCTTATTGCATTGGCGGAATGGTACTTGGCCAATGGTTTAAAGAAACGGATAACCACCCACAATTTTTTAAAAAAACGCTCTTTGCCGGCCTAACGTTAATTACTTTCGGTTCCGCCCTGCTCTTTTCCAACCCGGAATTCCATGCCCCTCACCATTTACGAGGTGGGCCAGGTTTAATTACCACCATTACCGGCTTTGTCTTAGTCTGGTTGTGTTTCTGCCGACAACTCGTTGAACGTATTAAGCCTAATCGTGCCTTCGAATTATTCTATCTTTGGGGTAAAAATGTCACGCCAATCTACATCATCCACTGGTTAATCATCGGCTGGGGGCACATGTTGGTCGGCTCTCAAACGCTGGAGACAGGCAGTACGCTGTTTTCAATGGCCCTCATCATTCTGATGTCGCACTTAATTCTTAAAATATGGCTGAAAATATCGAGCAAGAATACAACCGACGAACCAACATCAACAGCGCAGCCAGCAACTTAATTACTGTGATTTAAAGCGATTAACTCGGATGAGATAACTTCCCAATATTGACTGAAGACTGGCTCAATCAATATTGGGGCCAAAAAATAAAACTTTGCATTCCATCCTAAACTAAGAGATCACACATCCCTTGTACAACTGCTTATAAGCCATGAATGCCCTCTTTGTTAAGTATCAGCGCGATTGACGAAACACCCACAACTGCCAAATCAAGAAAGTTAACAGTTTTTGTACGAGTTTTTCGCAAAAGAGCGCTTACTGTTTTGGCTCTTATACATTGCCTTGCTACAAGCCATATACCATAATTAGGTACATCTAGGTATATTCAGGTAATACGATGAGCAAAAATACGAGCATAACACTTGGCCAACATTTCGATGGTTTTATATCCCAACAAATTGCAGAAGGACGCTTCGCATCAGCAAGTGAGGTTGTCCGAGCTGGCTTGCGCTTACTTGAAGATAATGAAAATAAAATTGCCGTTCTTCGAAAGATGCTTGATGAAGGGGAGCGAAGCGGTCGTACCGAATACAACTATGATGACTTAATGAATGAAATTGATGAAGAACTTGGGTAATGAGTTCATTTACTTTAACTCGTATTGCCAAAGAAGATTTAAAATCAATTGCGATATTCACACAGAAACGATGGGGAAAAAATCAACGCATAATTTATATTAAACAAATTGATGACACCTTTCATTTGCTCGCCGAACAGCCGAATACAGGGACGGCTTGTGATTACATAAAACCAGGCTATAGAAAGTTCCCAAGCTCCAACCACATCATTTACTACCGAGAAATAACAGCCAACAATATAGAAGTAGTTCGTATTTTACACAAACGAATGGACGCCCATTCGAACATTACCGCTTAATTTCTATTGATCTGTTGTCCTACCCAATTCAATATAATTTCTGTCTCATAAAATACCTAAAGTACAAACCTAAGCAGAGATCCAAGCCATAATATGCTCATCAAAGAGCGCCTCCGAGCCAACCCTTGAAAAATAATTCCTAAGCGTACCTTCAATTTCAAAATCAAGAATTTTCTTAACCACGATTATTCGGTGAAACCGATTCATCCGAATAAATTTCGTAGAGGTTATCGATATCTGTCGATTTTGCTCTTCTCATTCCAACCACTCAAAAACTTAATCTAATTTTTCTTCACCGCATTAGCAGACAACGCCGCCAACACCTTAGAAATCTTCTTGATGACAGCATCACAGCCTTTCAGTTGATGGCGCTGTTTGAGATAGGAAGGATCATTATACGAAAGCCGTACTTGGTTACTTTCATCTTTATAAATCAGCACTTTTTGAGGTAAGTCGATGGCAATGGATTGGGAGCATTGCATCAGAGGCGTTCCCACTTTTGGATTTCCAAAAATAAGCAACTGAGTAGGCCTGAGAGTGTGGCCTGCAACTTCAGCATTTTTGGCGTGGTCAATACGATTAAAAAGCGTTAAACCTTTTTTCTGAATGATGGATTCAAAACGGTCGGCAGTCTCTTCCACACTGTAATCGCTTTTCAGGGTAACAATGCCATCAGTGGCTTTTTCATCAGCCGCCCACGTTACACTGCTCAACAATAGCGAAATCACTATAGATATAATTTTCATACGATCCCTTTATGAATAATGAAGGCCTACCCATTTCATCATCAACCGGGAGTAAATAGCAACATGCCAGGTTACCCAGATATAACTTTCTTCTCTTCTTCTTTTTCTCCCCAACAGTTCATGATTTCGAGTACTTTAGGCATCATTTTTTTAAATAATGGAATCAATTCAGGATCAAAGTGGGACCCCGTCGACTCTGTCAAACAGTCGAGCGCTTTTTCCACCGTCCAAGCCTTTTTATAGGGGCGTTCTGTTGTCAAGGCATCAAATACATCTGCTACGGCAACGATGCGCCCGACCAAAGGAATGTCTTCACCCGCGAGTTGATTAGGGTAACCGGAGCCATCCCACTTTTCATGATGCGTCAAAGCGATTTCTCTGGCCATCGCCAATAACGGCGAGTCATGATCTCCTATAATATCAGCACCGATCTGTGGGTGCTGATACATAATGGCCCACTCCTCGTCTGTTAATTTTCCAGGCTTGAGTAAGATATGATCCGGAACACCAATCTTACCCACATCATGCATTGGGGAAGCATGAAGTAGCAGATCCAGTTCATACTCGGTTAAACCCAGTAACCGGCCTAATTCAACAGAATAATGACTCATTCGAATCACATGCAAACCCGTTTCATTATCTTTATATTCTGCGGCACGCCCTAAGCGATGTACGATTTGAAGTTGAGTCTTTTCTAACTCACTCACTCGAACTAAAGATAAGTGAGTCTCTACCCTTGCCCGGACAATCGACGGACTGATGGGTTTGGTAATATAGTCCACTGCACCAACTCCAAACCCTTTAAATTCATTTTCTACCTCAGACATGGCCGTGACAAAAATGATCGGAATATTCTGGGTTTCCGGCATGGATTTCAGCCGCCTACACACCTCAAACCCATCCATGTCTGGCATCATTACATCGAGTAAGATCAGGTTGGGCTGTCGATCCACCGCCAGTTTAATTGCTTTCTCACCATTCGTTGCAAACATCAACTGATATTCATCACTCAGGACCTGCTTCAATACCTGAAGATTGTTTGGCTGATCATCAACGAGAAGTATTTTGGGGTTGCCATTGACCCGGTTCATCACGCTCTCCCTCTTCCACTGCGGAAAGAATATTTGCTAACAACGCGTACGCGGTTTCAAAATCAAAATCGTCGATCGCCTGAGCCAGAAAATCCAGTTGATCCTGAGGTATGCCCCGATGTTTATACTGCAAAGCCAAGATCTTTAAATGGTTCTCATCCAGCTCTCCGCCCTGCAATTGCATCATGACTGACTGGCTCATATCCACGAGCTCTGACAGAGGTAAAAGATCAACTGCGCTTGTCTCTTTGCGAATCGTCACCTCCTGTCCAAGGTGATCAATTGCAACCAATGTCGATTTAAAACTTTTTTGTACCGAATCCAACTTTTCCTTAAGCGGCTTTATTCCTTGGTGTTTCAAGGTCTCCGAAACTTGCTCCAAGGTTTCATAAAGTAAAACCAAAGCCAAATTTCCCGTTACGCCCCGCATGGAATGCAGTAATTGTCTTAATTCATGCTCTTGATTTCCCAAAACAAAGGTTTCAAATTCATGAAAAGTGTCTACATGTTTCTCGCTGAATTTTTTGAGGTTAATCACAAAAGTATCGATATCCCCCCAGGTGTCTATACCCACCTTATAGTTAATCAAAGGCGTATCTGAGATTTCTTCTACATTTAACAGATTAGAATCTGACGGCTCTGGCACTTGAAATTTTTGACTGAGAACATTGGCCATTTCCTGAAATAAATCATTGAAAACAATGGGTTTTTAACAAAACCATCCATCCCGGCCTCATGGCAAGCATGTCGATCTTCATGCATAACACTGGCAGTTAAAGCAATGATAGGGATAGTTTTACCTTGCTCTAAACTGCGAATGCATCTCGTTGCCTCCAAACCGTCCATTTCTGGCATTTGAACGTCCATCAATACCAAATCAAAGGTTTGCTGCTTTACAATTTCTACAGCCTGTAAACCATTCATAACATGCGTCATAACATGCCCTAAGGTCTCAAGTCGGATACGAAGCAAATCAGCGTTTTGCTGCATGTCTTCGGCCACCAAAATATTAAGGGAATCAGAGGAGCGCCATTTGGCTAAATTGAATTCGTGCTCTTCTACATGTTCTGGGTCATCCGTTGACTCCATACGTATCGTAAAGTAGAACGAGCTGCCAACCCCTTCTTCGCTTTCGACCCAGATCTTACCGTCCATTAACTCCACAAGCTGCTTCGAAATAGTCGTTCCCAGGCCGGTTCCTCCATACTTTCTGTTCGTCGAGGAATCGGCTTGGTTAAAGCTATCAAAAATATGGTTTACCTTGGCTTTGGGGATTCCGATTCCGGTGTCTCTTACTAAAAACTTAAGCTCACCCGTCTCTAAAACATCTACAGCAACGGTGATCGATCCGACTTCAGTGAACTTAATCGCATTGCCAATCAGGTTCATTAGTATTTGGTTCAAGCGTAAAGAATCTCCAAGAACATACTGAGGAACGGCATCCGAGAGTCGTTGTATCACCTGTAGATTTTTTTCTTTTGCTTTGAACTCAAGCGTTTTCACCACATGACTGACCACTTTATTTACCGATAATGGCAGCCGCTCCAGCTCCAGCTTACCTTCCTCCATTTTTGCTACATCCAGAATCTCATTCAGCAGATTATGTAAATCTCTGGCAGACTGGCGGACAGTAGTTAAATGCTTACGAAGTTCATCAGGTAAATCATGCTCCAGCACCACATCAACAAACCCAATAATGGCATTCATTGGTGTCCGAATCTCGTGACTCATATTCGCTAAAAACATGCTCTTTGATCGATTGGCTTCTTCCGCCTTGTTCCTCATTGAAATGAGTTCTTGTTCCGTTTTCTTTCTGACTCCAATTTCTTCTTCCAGGGACAGGTTAAGTGAAATAATGGATTCCTGTTTGGAGAGTTCAGTGAGCATGTCATTCAAATTATCGGTTAACCGACCAATTTCATCGTCACTGTGTTTCACCGCCCGCGCTTCAAAGTTCTTAGAAGAACACACTTCGGTCGCCCATTCAGACAATGACCGAACCGGTAATGTAACGTGTTTTTTCAACCAATAAGACGTCAGATAAGCAAAGCCGGAAATAGCGACTAATAGCCCAAACATCACATAAACCAGGCTTACCCAAAAGTCGGTTAAGGCTATCAACTGAGATTTCATGACCAAGGTGCCCAGTGCTTTCTCATTCACCATGATAGGTTGGCTGGCATAAAAATATGGACTTTCATACCAAACATCGGACGTAACTCTTTTCAGTGGCAAAGGGGGCAAGCCTGTTGGGTAAACAGTAAAAACTTCGTCATTTCTGTAAACCGTTGCAGACAAAACATTCGGATTACTTTCAAGTGCCGACAACACCCGATTGGCCGACGCAGGATCGTTAAATGTCACTGCAGCCTGGCTGTTTCCAGCCAATACACTCGCTAAAATTCTCAGTTCATTTAAGGTACTGTTATGGAACTGGCGGTGGGCAGACCATGCAAAAGTAATCCCGGTAACAAGAATGACCATGACCGAAAACAATGACACACTGTATTGGATTTTTTGACGAATCGATAACTGAAACCAGCGCTTGAAATATTCGCCATTTGTTATTTTCATGAGTCCTCCACGCCCAAAGATAAAAGCTGGGCAGCTACTTTAAATTGCGTATGGCCAGCTAACTCACTATTAATACGAAACCGCACGCTGTCGTTCTCAATAAACAATTCAATAAACCCTCCCATGCCAGTAAAGCTCTGAAATTCCCCTATGGTTAACACCTTTGTGGTATCAATATCTGCCAAAACCCGCTGTGCAAACGACTTCTCTGTTCCAACAATATAAACCACCTGACAACCACTCACTTTTTCCCGACTGCTGTATCGAGTGATCGTGCTCATGCGTATAACCCCTTGCGGTGTAGTCTCACCTTCCAAAGCATCAATCGATGTACCAAAGCGATTCTCACCCACAATGCATACCTTTAACTGCGGTGCATCGTCATTCGGGTCGCCAACCAACTGAACAAACTGCAAGAAATTATAGAGATACGAAGCCTTAATCTGATAAACAATCTCTGCACAATAGACAGGCATACATAGGGACAAAGCCATGAAAAAAACCGCAAATCGCTTCATGGCATAACCCACCTTACGGTCACACCGTATTCATCATCAACCGGGACACCAGATGTCCATTCCTCGTGACTGCCATCCCCAAGGTTTCTTCCTGTGAAATTCGCAGATAAAGTGTCCGTTAACGCCCAACGAAGAGAAATATCCGCCACCAGATAATTATCAATATTGTTTGTCCTGAGAGAGTCCACATAACGAAGATACGAATTAAATTGCAGAGCTGAGTTGATGTCGTACATCGAGACCAGCTGCATCATATTCTGAGGCAAGTTTCCTTCGTGACTTTTAGCAGTGGTGTTATCCGAACTGTCTGCGTCTGATTCTAAATCCATTTCTGCATGCGAATAGTTCACGCGTAACAACCATTCTTTGATAGGCTGAAAACTGGTGCTTATTTCAACACCACGGGTTCTACCCGACAGTTTGTTCATTAACCCATCTGGTTCGATCGACAAAAGGTCATCGTATTCCGAATGGTATAAAGAAATATCAGACTGCCAAAACTCAGACCAACGTTTTCGCCACCCCAGCTCATAAACCGCAGCGGTCTCCGAATCAAACTGATCGCCACTTAACGAGGGGAAAGTAATATCGGTTTCTAACCGGGTGGGTACCCGAACCGCTTTAGACCATGACCCCCAAATTAACGAGTCCCACACATAATATGAGAGCCGCACATTGGGCTGCCATTCACTTCCGGTATAATCGTTGTATTCGTACTTAGTTCCGATAATGAAGTGCAAATCTTTATTCAGAAATGTAAAGTCATTTTGAAAAAAGCCATTGAAGGTCTCATCCGTGCGATGTTCCGGCGAAATAAAAAAAGAATCAACATCATCCCTGACTCTTCGATAACCAGTACCTACCACCAGCTCACTGTATTTCCAGTTTTGTTGTACCTGATATGACAGATCGAGGGTGTTACGATAATCTTCAAGGCTTGGCACTTTCAGATCCGTTGCGTCATAAAACGCCTGAAATTCATGACGTCGTTTTTCCGTTTCATTAAACGACCAATTCATTAAAACATTCCCACCATGATATTCTTGCCCCGAAGGCTGATCCGAAGTGGATAAAGACCCTATTTCTCCTCGAAAAATATTCCCTTGAAACGTTAGTTGATTGTCACGCTTAAAGTTATGATCAAACCGAAACCCTGCTTGTTTATGTTCCCCGTCATCATTCTTGTAGGCCCCACCGGTTTCGCCTGTTGTGCGCTGTTTTGCGTAAAACCTCAAGTGCGAATCGGGAGTAAGCTGCCAACCTTGCCTGGCTTGTAAGATGGAGTTTTGTTCAGAGGAAAAGCCACCTTCGACCAGCGTACCTTTGGTATCTTTACTGCTCTTAGTAATAATATTGATGATGCCATTTACAGCATTCGCCCCCTACACGGCGCCACCTGGCCCTCGAATCACCTCAATACGTTCAACATCTTCCAGGACGACGTCTTTCTCTTCCCAAAGCACACCCGAAAAAAATGGGCTGTATAGTGTTCTGCCATCAATCATTACCAACAACTTATTGGAAGATCGTGAGTTAAACCCCCGAATACCAATGGCCCATCGGCTGGCATCCACCTTTGCCACTTCAACCCCAGGCACATAACGTAACGCTTCCGCAATATGAGTCACCCCCATTCGGGCAATTTCATTATGTGATAGCACATACACAGACGCCGGGGCACGATTCAGTTGCTCTTGTTTTTTTGAAAGGGAGGTAATTTTAAGGGACATCAGCTCAGAAAGGCTGGTTCCCTTGATATCGAATAAGGATTGATTATCTCCATACGCGGTATTTATACCCAGCACACTAACTAATGACACAGCAAACCATTTCATAACGTCCTCAGCGATTGTCATTTCCAATCCCACATTCAGCTGAGTATAGATCACAAAATTTGACTACCAAGGTTGGGGGACTTAAACCAGAAAATGGAACCCAGAACGAACGTGTTATTACTTTGAAAACAAGTAATTAAAAAACGCCAACCGTAATAAAAGCGACAAACGGTATGTTTGTCCGGGCATTTTCAGAGGGCTTCTAAAAAGTACAGGAGGGACTAATAAGGGGCTGAAATAACATAATCAAGAGATGGCCATATTGAACAACCACCTCTTAATTTCTGAAAAACCCGTTATGAGCGTGAATGAGTTCTAATGAATATTTCCAGCCTCTTCTTCTAATGTTATTTCAGCATTTTGCGCTTTGGCCACAACAACGACAAAAGTATGATCAATCTCCCGCTCGCCATCCGACACGGTCAGTGTCACATCGTAGCTACCGGCTTCACCCATATCCGGGTGCCAAAAAACAGTCCGTTGCTGAGGGTTGAACACCATGCCCATCGGCGCTTGTTGCAAAGTAAACACCAAATCATCGGCATCCGGGTCCAGTGCATTCACCTCATAACGATAAGGCAGCCCCACTTCAGCAACAGTGATCGGCGTCGATTCGAAAACAGGTGGCCGATTGATATTCATCACATCAATAGCAAACAACTGGTGAACGGCCTCCAGATGTTGATCCGTCACCATCACTTCAACCGGGTGAGCCCCTGCCTGTTCAAAGTCAGGCGTCCATGAAATGAACCCTGTCTGCGTATCTATGGTCATTCCATTCGGAGATTTCGTCAGCTGATAGCGCAACGTTTCGCCATCTTTATCTTCAGCCAGCACCTGATACGAATAGGGTTCATTTTCTTTCGCTTGCTGATTTGGCTGAGACTGAATCACAGGTAATTGATTGGTGTTCAGCACCTTGAGTTCAAACGTTTGATCCACCGTTTCCAAACCATCACTGACCGAAATAGCCACGGGATAAACGCCTTCAGCACTGAACCCTGGATACCAGCTTAACGTATTAAATGAGTCCAACGTCATCCCCTCAGGGCCTGCGGTTACCTGATGAGTCAGCGGCTGAACATCGGCGTCCTCAGCCATTAAAGGGTAACGCCATTGCGTGTTTTCAGCGACCGTCAGTTGAGGTTCGGAAACGATCTTCGGTGACTGGTTAGTGTCAGCCACTGAAATCGAAAACTGCTGTAGAGTCTCAGCTTTTTCAGGATCGGACACATTGATAACCACAAACACTTCGCCCGCCTGATTAAACGAAGGCAACCATTCAATCAGGCCCGTCTGCGGGTTGATGGCCATGCCTTCCGGCGCTTTTACTAAGCGATAGGCTAACGGTTGTTGATCAGCGTCTTTGGCCAATACCTGGTATTGATAAGGCGCGTTTTCTTTAGCTTGCAGAACAGCCTCAGAAAGTATTTCAGGGTGTCTGTTGGTGTTCGTCACTTGAATCGCAAACGATTGCTTCGCAGTTAAATCCCCATCGGTCACCTCAACTTCCACCGGATAATCCCCGGCGTGTTCAAAGTCAGGCTGCCAATATAGGGTATTGTCTTCAAGCCGAAGGCCTTCCGGCCCCTGCACGATACGATAAGTCACGCCATCGCGATCCGGGTCCTGACTTTTCAGGTGATAACGATACACACTGCCCTCTGCCACCGTCACCAGCGGCAAAGATAAGAACTTAGGCGCGTAGTTCTTATTCTCTACGTTCAATTTCAGGACTTTGTCGGCTATCGCGCCTTCCTGATCCCGAACACGAACATTCAACTGATGCGTGCCTGCCTGATCGAACTGCGGGCTCCAGCTGATTAAACCGCTGTTGCGATTGATCGTCATGCCATTAGGGGCATTGAGCAGTTGATAAGTCACATTATGCTGATCGAACGGGTCTGTGGATTCAATTTGTACCCGATATGGCTGGCCTTCCACCGCTTCCGGGAGCAACGCTGTTAAAATCACCGGGGCCAAATTGGTGTTTTCAACCACCAGATTATAATCCTGTTCCGTCGAATCGATGCCATCTGATACAGCGACTCGGACATTCACCACGCCTGAGTCTTCATAATCCGGCATCCAGCTTAACTGATGCCCTTCAGCCAGACTCATTCCCTCCGGGCCATTCAGTAATTGGTAAGTCAAACCCTGGCCATCTGCATCGGTAGCGCGCAACGCATATTCATACAAAGCATGTTCTTTTGCAGACAATGGCGGTTGAGAGACAAACTCCGGAGCTCGATTCAAATCCTGAATAACCACATCAAAGCTCTGATTGGAGTGCGCTCCTTTGTTATCCTTTACCAAAACTTTAACTTGGTGTTTCCCTGCTTGAGCAAAATCAGGTACCCACTGAATTAAACCCGTGCGCTCATTAATTGCCATGCCTTCTGGTGCAATCTCCAACGAGTAAACCAGCGAGTCCTGATCCAAATCCAACGCGCTGACCTGATAGGCGTAAGCCTTACTCTCTTCGCCGGTCACGATAGCAGTTGAGGTAATAGAAGGCGTTCGGTTGTCGTCCAAAACGTTTAAAGTAAATTGCTGTATGGTTTCTTCATAATGATCAGCAGCCCCAAGTTTAATGACGTAATCACCGGCGTCACCGTAATTTGGCGTCCAACGCAAGGTTCGATCAACTTCGTTAAATGTCATACCCGCTGGCGCTTGAATCGGCCGATAAAACAACAACTCATGGTCTGCATCGGTAGCGGATATTTTATATTGATAAGCCACCCCTTCCTTTGCGACTAACAAAGGTTGCGTTTGAATCACCGGCGAGCGGTTAACATTGGCAATCGTTAAATCAAAGGATTGATTCTGAATCGCACCTTCCTGATCGGTCGCCACCACCGTAATTTGATGCTGACCGGAATCATGAAAACCAGGCACCCACTGAACTTCTCCCGTTGAAGCATCGATGGTCATACCGTACGGCCGGTTCTCTAGATGATATGAGACCTCCGCCTTTTCATCCGTTGCCAGAGGCTGGTAACGATATTCCACCCCCTCAGTCCCCGAGGTGACAGGTTCACTGGTAAATACCGGCGGTAAATTAATTCGGGTAGCCACCAAATCATAAATATAAAACTGGCTTTTTGGGCTGGCAATCAGGGCAAAATTACCCTCTACCCGGTAATTGGTTTTCATCAACCAACTGCTCGACAAGTGACGATCTTTGCCATAACCAGCAACGTTATCGTAACGTTTTTTGCTTTTACGATTCAGCACTCGTAACGGCTTACCATCACCCAGATTGACTTCCGCACTTTCGTTACCGATGTTCGGCTCAAACATTTTAAGGCGCATGGATTGAACTCGCACTAAAACAGGCTGCCCCGTCTCAATGTCGGTAAATTCAAACGTGATCTGTTCGCCTGAATCAACCTCTTCTGAGCCGGTGTCAGCACCTGGGCTTAACACGCCTAGGCCGCTTTCCTGCGTCGAGACTTGAGCCGACTTGGACTCAGACGATTGAGCCGTCACCGTCAGTCTCAAATCCCCTTGTTCAAACACCAGTGCTTTCTCTTGAACAGCATTGCCATCATGCTGATGAAGATCAAACGTAACCAAGGCCTCAGCCATTCCAAAGGCCGGAGCAAAAGCCGCTGTAGCTAACCCATATTGAAGAAATTTTTTCATCACGAACATGTAAATCACGACCTAAAATAGTGAAACTAAAAAATGCCAGTCCTACCCACACCTAACCTATGAATAGTAAGTTTGAATAGAACCGGCAGCGCTCAATTTAGAGCAAAGGCATAGCAGGTTGTTGGTTTCCTATCTGTGTTGCCCTAACGGCCTCGATAACGAAACGCAACAGCCTGGTAGGGGGCCTAAGGCCTGAGCCTGAGCGCATTGTCCAAGATAATATTTCAGACTCAGCGCCCAACAACTCAATGCCTAAGGGCTATTGCCATCTTGGCAATTCATGGAAAAGTTCATGTAATAAGGGATGTCATGGAAGCCATCGAAATCATTAAATCGAATGTCCAGAACCCTGACATACACAGGTAACTCAGCAAGGCCAGCTCCGACGGATGTAAAGAAGTTCACATCCCGACTGTGTGCGCCTCGCAAGAAGACACCACCTGTCGCGGTATTACTGTCTCGCACCCCACCATTGTATTCATTGCTTGCGATGACGTTGTCGACGTTCTCGTCTTCATGGAATTTCCAAGCGTATTCAACGTTTGAGCCTGGCGCCGGGCTGAACAGGGTTGCATCGTAAGAACACACAAAGCTGTTGGTACTTGGCTCTGTTAACCCGCGAGCAGCATCGTAAAGTGCGCGCAGATTCACCTTATACAAATCAGAATCGCCATAGTAATCAATGAAACCCGAGCACCAATTAGTGAACGAAATAGTCGTTACATTATCCACCGTGGTGGCCGTACTGCGATCCACAGCAAAACATGTATCATTGGCCATGTATTCCTGACCATCCATCACCACTTTGTTGACATCGTCCGCCATTGCCAGACCTGCCAAGGCTTTCTGTTCATCATTCTCCTTGTAATATTCGTGCACAGTAACGACGTCCGTTGCGCCTTCCAGCGCAGGATCAGGTGAGTTTTGAGCTTCTTCTAACTTGACCAGCTTTGCTGCCAAGGTATAACCCGTCACGGTATCGGCTTCGTCCCACCCCAAATCACTGACTTGAAATTCAAAGACTTCCGTACCATTACCACTGCCGGCTGCTGTGGGTGTAATCAGATAGCTGATGTCCCAGCGCACCTCATTTTCAGAAGCATTAGTGTCTTCAAACGTTTGTGTTAAACCACGGTTATTACGGATATCCAGTTCATAATCCACGTGACTGCCAGGAGCAGTAAAACTTAACTCCAACGTTCGATAATCGGTGTCGTTATCGTTGATGTTAATCTGGAAGCAATCAATGTCACCGGCATAACCGATCTTACCTTCTTCCGAACCTTCATCTACACCGTCCAGCATGGCCGTTGGCGAAGAGCAAACGCCCGTTTCAACCACTTCATTCGGGTCGGCCAAGGCGATGGAATCCACATCCAGATTCAGGGTGTACTCAATGGACGAACCGTCACTGGAACCGTAGGTGGTACAGTCGGAAGATGCCGCTTCGGAAATGCCGATGGCGTAGGTGTCATCCGCCGGTGCCCGGACCTGAATTTCCTTTTGAAGTTCGGCAGAGGTGTAAGACTTGGAAAACAGCCCTTCACCCGCTGAATTCAAAATATTCACTTCGTAAGTCACAGAACAGGTATTGTCTGAGGTGGTCGCCAAACTGAAATTTATCAGCTCGCCTTCGGCCGCATTAAAGCTGTAAAAGTCAACGTCACCGGAATAATCCAGACTACCGGATACGCTGCCACTGTTGTCATAAACAACCGCATTGGATTGCTCATCGTTTGCCGCCAGTTCCTGACTGGTAACCGGGTCAACACACACGGTGTAGTGCGAAGCCAGATCGAAGTCATCATCACCCACATCCGAAATCACCACGGAGTGCAAGCCCGCCGTTAACAGCTCATTAAAAATGTAATTCTGAGAAGAATTATTGTTGGCAACCACAGTACGAATAACATCACCGCTCGGATTCACCAACATGATTTGCGGGGTGACTTTAACGTCCGAATTATAAGGGCGCCAGGAAGTACTGACCCGGTAAATGCCATTATTGGCGTTGAAATTCATCCAGTCCACATCACGGAAGGAACCGATCTCACCGGTGTAACAAGTATCACTGTCGCCAGCGACAATCACTTCACCATCTTCTTTGGTGCCGTTCGGGTTGATTGCAGCCCCTCCGACCCGCCAGGTGATGGTGTACTTTTCAGAACTGCCGTCAGACCGTGTTGTCTGGGCGGCATCGTCTTTATAGTCACGAACATGAACACGATAACGAGTACCGGCCTCTTCATTCAGAAAGTCCACATCCAAAGTCTGAACAGAACGGCTGCCTTCTTGTTTGTGCACGCCCATGACCTGCTCATAACTGCCGTCAGCCAAGCGTTTCATGACCAGCACAGACAACTCAATATTGCTGTTAAGCGCATCACCATCCACTTCAACACGCACCAAGCTGTTGGCGTCATTCACGGTGAATTCGTATTGATCCACATCCGCCACCGGAAATACCCGAGCCGGAACTTTGCTGTTTTGAGAGAGTGCCTGAACACCGCTTACGTCTAAATTAACAGCGTCCTCATCTTTGCTGTCTGAGCCTGAACTGCTGCAGCCCGATAAAATAATAAACCCTAGTGCTGTTACTAATGCCTTTTTAGATAAATGTGTCATCTTGATGGCTCCTATTGAACTTCCGTAAAGTCTGCTGGCTCAAATGAAATACTTTTATTGTGATTGTAAAAATTGATGACCTTGCAAGCCCGTTTATAGACAGGCACAAACGCCTGCAGGCCTTTCGGGGTTTGCGCCAACCAGGCGCAGATCACGTTATCCCCTGCGGTGAAGGTGTGATCCGGCAGTAACCGGTGGCTGAAATCCGACACGCGTTGGGTTTCCATGATCTCAACGTTGTTGTAAACAAAGTTGTACTCCTGAACGACCACACTGGAACCGTCACCCTGTTGCAGGATCACGTTTTTGCTTTCATACAATTCCAGGTTGTAAGCGCTTTTCTCCTGAATTTTCTCAGCATCAATATCGATCGGTGTGTGATTGCGGATTTCATGAATGTCCAGAATACCATCGAAGTCCGAATCTTCGTTGTCGGTCACCACATTGACCTGAGAACCGGTCAGCATTTCTATGCTGTCGGGGATGTAATCTTCATCCGAGTCCACCTCATCCACACTGGATAAGAAAAAGTACTCTTCACAGTCGTTCAGAAAATCTGAGTCTTCATCCGGAAACACCAACTGCAAACCACTGCGTTCGCACTGTTGGGTGGTGTCGGTATTGTCCACCAAGGGATCAAAGTCATTGCCGATCAGGGAAAGATCGTATTCGAAAAAATCCCCCAGGCCGTCGTCGTCTGTATCATAAAGCGTTGGATTTGTGCCTTCTCGCACTTCAAGGATATCCGGCAAACCATCTCCGTCAGTATCGGTCAGGATGTCCAGCTCGTTGTGCTCGTTATAGCCCGGAACGGCCATGTAGTTATAAACAAAGAAGTTACGCACTTCGAATTCAGTACTTAAACTGAAATCAAACACATCGAAGTTAATGGACGAAGCATTCTCGAACTGGAAGAAAGTACCGCCACCGGCGTCTGACATGTCCGTTAACAGGTCGGTAGCACGCAAAAACTCATTGCTGCCTTCCGGGTAAATGCCATCCAAAAATACCGTATGGAAATAAAAGGCACCGATGCCGGCATTTAACGCATTGGTTCGAATTTCTTCTACGCGTGATGCAAAGCCCGGATCATAGCCCAGTTGTGGGTCAGTGGTTCGGCCATCTTCCGGGATACCATCGGTTAAGAAAATCACAGAGCACACCGACAACTGATCCAGTTGGTTCGGGTTATCCGCATCCGGGCATTCTGCCTGAATCTGATCTTCAATGGCACCCAGGACACTGTAAAACTCCGTCCCTCCGCCATTCGGATTGGCATCGCTGTTGAACCGGTCAATGACGGCTTCGATGTCCGCTTTGGAGTTGGTAAACGTATATTGACGCCCCTGACGATGCGAATACTCCACCGAGTTATTCCAAAGGAAAATCTGGAACTGAACGTCTTCATAAGCAATGTATTGGTCGATTAAATCCAGCACGGCATCCAATCGTCGATTCTGAGGGTCAGCCAGATCCATGGAACCGGAGGTGTCAATCGCGAAGATGATCTTAATCGGGAAAGACAACTCCGCCGGGTTTTCCGTAAAGAAACGACCCGAAATGGTGGCCTTAGTGCTTTCATCAACACGCTGTAGGTCCGGGCTTTCTTCACAGCCGCTCAAAAGAGCGACCATGCTGAACACCAGTACCAAAAGCGTTGATTTATATTTTGATAATAGTTTCATACTGTTGGTCCAATTACGGCGTACAACTTACTGGCACGCGTTGCCAATACCGTCAAAATTGTCATCGGTCTGATCAAAGTTCGGCACCGAAGGACAGTTATCACAGGCATCACCAATGCCATCCATATCGGAATCTTCAAGGTTGGCAGAATGGAACGCCACGCAGTTATCTACTTCATCTTCAAAGCCATCGTTGTCGTAGTCGGTATCACAACGGTTGCCTTCATCGTCCCTCAGGCTGAAGTAATCACTGTTGGCCTGATCCGGGTTGGCACTTAACGCACAGTTATCGACGAAGTTAGGCACACCATCGTTGTCGGCATCGCTGTCACAAACATCGCCCATGCCATCACCGTCCAGATCTTCCTGCTGTTGGTTCGGGTCGATGTCACAGTTATCCACGGCATCATCCAGGGAGTCACCAACAGACTCACCATTGGCACCAAACACCCATTGATTGGTTGAGGCGTTATACCAGCCGTCGTCGTTGGTATCACAAACGTCACCGATGCCATCGCCGTCGGTATCGCTCTGATCTTCGCTGGCGACCGTTGGGCAGTTGTCACAGGCATCACCGTAGCTGTCACCATCCGTATTCTTTTGGGTGTCGTCTTCATCCAAGCCGTTTGCCACAAAAATGCAGTTATCAATGATGTCCGGATATTTGTCCTGGTCGTAATCGTCTGCTTCTTGCTGTGTCAGGATCACTTCAATGAAACCCAATTGGCCCGGCGGGCTGTTACAGTCGGTGGAGCACTCAAACACAGTAAAATCGGTACTGTTGCTGAAATGAATCTTGCCACTGGTGCCCGAGGTAAAACTGACATTAGACACGTTATAAAGACACTGTGCTGAATATCCACCGTCGTCTTTTTGAGTAATGCAATAGGTGTTTTCATTGGCATCCGGGCAGGAGTACTCAAGAAACTTACTGCATGATTGCTCTTCAATTTCAGAGACACTGCCAATGTAACCGTCCACCGAAAATGCGTTCGGTAGCATCATGGTGTTGATCAGGGCGGTGTATCCGACCAAGGTAAGTAGTGAGTTCCTCATCTTCTAACTCCTTTCTTTGTGCTTGCTGTGGTCGCCATAAGCGATTTCCTTCAATCTTTGAGCTGTGGTTCAGCTTTCATTTTTTTCATGTTTTCAGGCCGAAGAAACCCCTCGCTGATGAAATCAACGATCTAAAAATCACACCCGAGAGGGGCTTCGGCGGTTCAGGCTGCTTCTGTGTCAGCCCTGATTCATTTGATCCTGCTTGGCTCGGTATTGAGTCAGGTTGGTTTTAGCTTTTTCATTAACGTCATGAGTGATCTCCCAGTCATTCGGTATGGTTTGATACAGGCCGGATGCGAGTTCGCTCAACCCATAGTGTTGATATAAAGCCGCGAGGTTGGCCGCCGCTTCAAAGTTGTTCTGATCCAGCTCTATCGCTTTTTCAAGCGCACTTCGAGCTTGCTTATCATCGCCACTGAGCAGACTGGTCATGCCCAATAACATCTGCGCTTCGGTCGCTTGTTCTTTTTCAAGGCCCGGCGAAGCACTAACGATGTTGGAAGCAATGGTTCTAGCCAGGCCAATGTCTTCTTTCATCAGGTAAGTCTTTGCCAATTTCAGCTGGTAACTAATGTCTTTCGGGTCTCTCGACACCAGATTGTGGATTTCACGTAAGGCCTCATCCTGAAAGGCATCCACGCCAATTTGAATGGAAGGACGCACCGGCATGAACGAACTGACTTGCTGCTGACCCGCCGATTTTTCATAGGTCGTTAACAACGGATCGAACGAGTTCAAACGTTCAGCCAAGCCGTTACCGGTTTCCAAATATTGCTGCGCTTCGTCGATGTACTCTTGTGCCTGAGCCGCAATCAAGCCTTTGTACTCAGCCTGCTCTTCCGGCGACATATCAGGTAATGGCGCATTATTCAGGAAGTTGGCGTACTCCATATTCACTTCGTATAAACGGAAGCAAGCCAGTATCGACCACTTGGGCGATTGATACTCAAGCACGGAATACAGCGTCTGGCTCAAGTGATCATACAGTTCGGTCTTGTTCGCGAAGATTTGCTCATCAATGATGCCTTGCAGTTTCAGGCCGTTATATGTGTTTTGATAATTGGCCGTCGACAAATACACCATTTCAGACATGGCCGCTTTTTGCTGGTGATCCGCTGCGCCATTGAAGGAAGCCGCTGCCACTTTCTGGTAACTCGCTGCTCGTTGAGGATTATTCTGCTGATGATAAAGCGATGCGATCCGGGCATTGAATAGCGCTTTATCGTCTTGCGAAATGCCCCGTAAGTTGGTTTCCATTAGTTTAATGGCCGAAGCCAACTGGCCGTTCTTTAAATCACTTTCAACCATAGATAGGACGATGTTCTTTCGCATGGTTTGCGTGATCTCGTACTTGGACAGCAAGGTATTGTAGTTAGTACGCGCTAACCCAAGCTGATTCATACCTTCACGCAAAGTAGCGGCCTGATACAAAAAATCAGACGCATTAGGATCGGTCGGATAGCTTTGAGCAAAATCTTCCAGATTATCCACCAGTACCCGATATTGCTGAGTACGAATCGAGGCTTCGATCATCACATTCAGGATGTTCTTAGACTCTGCCGATTTCGGATACTTGTTGATGTAATTTTTACCGGCAATCTGCATGGTCTCGATGTCGTTTTTCTCCTTACTGGAGATAAACAAGGCTTTCAAGGCCGCTTCACCCAACCCGGTTGACTCGTGAGCCTGTGCGTATTCGAGCATGTCGTTCTTGCCGGATTCCCAATCTTCCATGGAGGCAACGGTCAGATTACTGATGACCTTGGCTTCCGCCGCGCTGGCGACCTGTGCGGTTTCAGACAAAATCTCGCTGCTCAAACCTACGATCTGAGCGACTTGCTTACCGTAGTCAATCAAACCTTCGTAGTCTTCAAGCGCGTGAAACGCATCAAGAGACAAACGAATAGCCGCTTCGGCTTCTTTACCAGATGGGTAAGCCTCGGCAAACGCCGTAAACTGCTCAATGGCTTCTTCGTATTTACCTTCGTCGTATTTGATCCAAGCCACGTTAAACAGCACATTCGGCGTATTCTTGGAGTTCGGATAGGTCGTCGCATACAGTGTACCTGTGCGGGCCAAGCCGGTTTGGGACTGAACGACTTCGTAATAATTGAGCGAATCCCGATTCTCTTTCAGGGACTGGTAATACGACAGTGTCGCACTGTACAGATACTTTTCATTAATGCTTTCAGCGTCGGACGCCTCGCCGTCTTTCAGCGCCAGCGTTTCATATTGATCGCCCGCTTCCACAAAACGCTTAGCCAGGAATAACGCTTCGGCATAGTTGACCGACATTTTGTCGTATTCGGCACTCTCCTCAAAAACGTCCAAATAGCTTTCATAGGCATCGGCAGCTTTTGAGAAGTCTTCGATAAGCGAGCTTTCTTCCAAGTTAGCCTGTTCTGATTGCGCTTTATTTGAACTCGTTTTGTCTGACTTAGTCTGCACTAACCCAGCCTTTTGAGATTTGGCTTGTTTGGTCAGGTCATGCAGTTGCGTAGCTAAGTCTCGGGCATAAATTTCAAAAGTTTGAAAATAACGCGCTTTGCCTTCTTCTGGGTAGTGCGTCGAGTAACGCACCCGGTTCAATGCCGTTGCGATGTCTTTCACATCGATATTGGCATTCGAATAGTCTTTCAAATGACGGGTAGTAGTGTACAGGCTTTCAATGTATTCAAGCTGTTTGGCCGGTTCGTGCTGAATGGCAGCCAATTCACGATAAATCATTGAAGCATGTGCCCACTTCTTTTTAATAAAGAAGCGATACGCCAGTTTCTCCAGCACACCCAAATAGACAGGCCGGGACCAGGCGTATTCTCTGAAATATTGCAGCGTTTCCTCTGGCGATAATTTCTTGTAATGATCCGTAAAAACAAACGCAATGTCGTTCAATGCTTCTAAACGTACATCCACTCGTGAATAAGTGTCCACCGAGAATTCTTTATCTTCGTCCACTTTTTCAATGGATTGCTCCAATAGCGCAATCGCGCCAGACCAGTCCTTATTGTTAATGTGAACCCAGGCAAGCTTATAACGAGCAATGGTAATGGCGGAGCTGTTCGGGAAATTCAGTACTTGCTGATAATGGCTTTCAGCGTCTTTCAGGTTTTTGTTATCAAAGAAGTAATCACCCAACAATAAATAGGATTCCGGTACATATTCACTTTGCGGGTAATTTTTGATGATCGCCTGATAATGTTTCACCATTTCTTCTAAGCGATTCAACTCACGAAATTCATGCGCCAAATAGAAGTGAACCTTGCCACGATATTTGAATTTCGGGTAGTTGTTCAAAATTCGCTGATAGACTTCGATGGCCTTCAGCTTCAACGCATTGGTTTCCAGAGAGTCCAGCGAAGAGGTAATTGCTGCACCACTCTCGGTTCGTCTCAAGAAATAGGCAACGCGCGATTTTTCAATATAAAGTTCGGCCAGCCTCAAATACAGCTCAGGCATGTAAGGTTTACCATGCGACTGCAGGATCAGCGCTTTGGTGTTATCAATCGCCATTTCCAGACGGTTTTTATCATTATTAAAACGCTTGATCAGGCGTTCCTGACGAACCGTTTTATCAACTTTCTCAAAACCGTATTTATCAAGCTCTGCAGGCGTAAGCTTTGAAGACGAGCTTACTGCACTGCTATCAGCCGCCGATTCAGCAAACGCAAATGATGAACTGAGAATCAGCCCCACACCGAAAGTGGCGATTTTTTTAGAAAATGGAATCATTCCAGAAAATCCTCCCAGTCATTGGTCGTACGGCACTTACTGGGCAATGAAACTTTATAGTTACCGAGTTCATCGTTCCAAAACTCACCCTGGAACGGGTAGATCACTACTTTCTCAGGACTTGTTTCCGCCTGATTAGTATTCGTTTTACCCTGGTATCGAGTCTCAGCCACACGCTGATACATATCGATGCCGATCTCATATTTGATCAGGTTAGATTCTTCTTCATATTTCAGCAGGCTATTGGCCACAATCTTGAATTGCGCTTTCACATCCTTTCTGAATTGCTTGGCTGTTTCTTCCACCTGATTGTTGTAGATCGCCAATAAATACTGTTGAAGATTGTCATCTTCCAGTTCGTCTATTAGCTCAATTTCAGTTTCAAGCAATCGTAAAAATTCATACTGTTTCTTGATCTTCGGGTGGGTCATGATCACAAACAGCATTTCCTGACTTTCAAGATCCGTTTCCGTTTTGCGGTTATAAATCGCCGCCAACGAACGGCCATAACGCGCTTCAAAATCACTCACCACCTTAATGGCCGGATCGTAGTAACAGAGCTTTTTATAAATCAACGATTTAAGAATGTAGTATTCCGGAGTGAAGAACTCTTTAAAGCTCGGCGCGTTATAGGCATACAAAAAGCCCATCGCCTTTTCGTAATGACCTGAACGGTATTGAATCCAGGCTTGTTCCAACAAAAACGACGCTTGTTCAATCAACGGAGTTTGTATGGCAAGGTAGTATTGAGTCGCTTTTTCATAATCCTTGGTTTCATAATACAAACGCGCCATCGTCCATAACGCCTGATCAATCAAAGACTGATCCTTCTCTTCCATCTGAATGACGTTCTTCAAATACGGAAACGCTGCATTGATGTCGTCGTTATGTATTTCATACAGAGCTTTTTGGTATTGGTATTGATAGAAGTAAGGTGACGACGCCGGGATTTCATTAAAGTGTTGCTCGCCCCAATCTAACAGGCCGTATTTCCAATCATTTATGCCCTGATAAAAGCGAACGAAACCTAATAAATCCTTCTCTACAAAGTCGTATTCATTGGCGTTCACTGCCTGCACTATGATTTGGTCATAATCAAAAGGTTGCTCACGCGTTACTTTTTCAAACATGTCCAATATGTAATTCACGATGCGCGTGTTTGGCTTTCTCATCACCAAATTACCCATAACATCGACCGCACCATGGCTATAGCCATTTTTCTCCAGGCTGATGCCAAAGAAAAACTGCGCCCAATCGCGATTCTTTGCATCTTCTTCCGCATGCTGCAGGAAGTACAAAAACTTAGGGGCCGCTGACTCGTAATCTTCCTCTTTGAAGTCCACATAGGCTTCAGCGAACAGTTCAGTTAAATCCACTTCCGGCGCTTCACTTTGCAGCAACGATTTTTCTTCTTGTTCAGGCGACGCTTGAGTTTCCTCTGCGGCCTGAACGTCTGTCGACTCAGCAGCTGAGGCTGGATTCGACTCCAGCTCTGTTCCATTCGGTGCAGGATCAGCAACCTCCTGAGCATCCACTTCAGAAGTAATATGAACGGGCGTCTCGTTTAAGCTTTCGTCCTGACCGTCAGAAGTCATCACTTCTGCCGACGCATAGGACACAGGAACAAAAGCCAGCGCCAATAAAACGGATCGAAAGTTATTTGGCATCATCATTGTTCAAATAGTCATAAATGGATTGAGAATCTTTTATCACCGCCGCTCTTTTAGGCGTAAAGTCAAAGCGGTAATTCAGACCCATACCAAGATAAACGTTGTTTTCGACGTCTCCGTCTTTGAAAACAACCATATCCCGAACTTCCAGGCTTAAATTGAAACTCTCGTTCAGAAAATATTTACGGCCCAAACCAAACGCCAAAGACAGCGCCGTTTGATCGTCCGAGCCGTCTTCAGCGGTATTGGTTGAGTAGCCCACAATACCTACACCCGCAGTCAAATACGTCTCGTGATTAATGATGCCCTTATTAAAGAATGAATCTTTGCCGTACGTGGGCTTAATCATGAAACTGGTATGCAAGGTGTAATTCAGCTCATCAAACTCTTCCGGCTCCACCTGGAAGTCGTCTTCCAATTGGGTTTTGATGTCTTTTTCACCGCTGAAGGCATATTGAGCACGCACCACTTCCCAGGCGAAATGCTCATCAAAGTGGTAGGTGTAACTGCCACCGATGGGAAAATTCTCGTAGAAATCGTCAGGGATGTAGCCTAAGTTAAACCCAAGTTCATGGCTTCTGTCGTAGAGTCTTTCCTGAATCACGGACACGTTTTCATCGGCTTCACCACCCAAAGCGGTGCTTGAGATAGCCGCGCATGCAATGGAAAAGAAAGCGATACTGCCAAAACGTTTAATATTAGTTTTCATTCATAACCTCTGGTTAGAAACCGACCATGTCAAAAATAAATGGATAAGAAACAATCACTTCCTGGCCACCTTTCGGTTTCGGGAACTGCCAACTCTTAATCGAGGATTTAATACAACTGTGTATTTCATCCGAACGAACCGTTGAGTCCTTAATACTGACCGCGCCGACCTTACCACTCGATTTAATCGCCCACTCAAATACGGCCTTACCTGAAAGCCCCGGATTATTTGTGAGTGCCATTTCATAGCAATACACCACTTCATCCATGTGCTGATCGATCACACGCTTAATCTGTTCACGGCTCATGCCGCCTTTCTTCACAGTGACTTGCTTGGTCAAAGCAGGCGACACCATCGCGGCCACCTGGCGTTGGCCTGTACCACCGGTCTCAAGCGAACCGACCGTGCCTTTGCCATCTACCCCACCGCTTCGTAAAATGTCGGTTGTGCCTTTGGTGTTAATCACTTCACCTGTGGCCAACGTCATCCGGGCACCTTTTACTTTGCCGGTCAGTCCCGCCACGGATAATTTGCTCTTGCTGTTATCAGATGTGGTGACTGCATCCAGACTGCTGACCTGAACCAAAGCCTGTTTCGGCCCCTTGGTTTTTCCTTTTTTATTGCCCAAGGCGGCAAGTAAACCCGTTTTCTTAACGTCTCGTTTGGCAATGTTTCCTTTATCACCGCCACCGGCTTTCGGCTTCACCACTGGTTTAGGCTTAACAACCTTCTTAGGCACAGTTGTCGGCTTAGGTTTGGGTTTTGCCTTTTCTACCGGCGTTGGTTTCGGTTTAGGCTTGGGTTTTGGTTTCGGCTTGGGTTTCGGTTTAACCACTTCTTTTTTGGGCTGTAAGTCTTTGACATCCACCTTGACGAACTCGGGTTCCTCAATCGGTTTTTCTTTGCTGTTCATCGCAACAACAATGGCCAAAACAGCAAGCAGTAAGAAATGAAATACAGTAGACGTGGCAAGGCTTTTCCAAAGCGCTTTCCGACTGACAGGTTGCGCTTCTACTTCCGGACTTTCATGCTGCATCAACGAACGAATGACGTACTCATCGGCACCGATGGTAAATTTAAAATCGGTGTCGGTTGGAATTTCTAACCGTTTCGGTTTACCAACGGCCTGACCATCACTGAACTTACGAACGCGGGTTTCTGCACCACCGTGCTGATACAGTTCGCCCTGCATTTTGTCGCCACGGAAATAGACAACCTTGCTCTTATCACTTTTGTTGTGGGCAATGACCATGTCTTTGCCATCAACGTCTGCGGTGTACTTTTTACCTTGCAACAAGTGAGTAACGTCAATCACTTCACCATGGCGCTGCTTCACCACCTCAACAATCAAGGTCGGGTCTTTGGTCGCTTTACCTGAACGCTGATGGTCTTTATAAAATTCACTCAGTTCAAACAACTGCTCATGATCAACTTCGTCTTCTTCATCCTCTTCGTCATTTTCTACAACGGGCTTAAACAAAGTTTTGGGATCATCAAAGCGAGCGTAAGGGTCCTCAAACTGATCCAGTTCAGGTTGATTATCCAAAATAAAGTGATCGGACTCCGCTATGGCCTGAGCAGGCGTTGGCTCCGGTTTGCGTATGACAATGTCTTCTGTAGGCTGTACTTGTTGCTTGGCCTGGGCCTGTTGATTTACCGATTCAGGAAGAGATTCAGCATGGGGTTTCTTTAATACCTTCAGAGGCTTTTCAGGTTGTGACGAATCAAATATCTTCTCCGCGAGCTTTGACGTCACAGCTCTTGAGTCCGTTGCGGTGGCTTGTTTATTCGATTCCTGAGCAGGTGCCTTCTTAAACTTGGATAAAACCGACTTAAATTTTGAGGAAGGCGACTCCGTAGCAACCTCGCCCAACAAAGGTACATCAAGTAATGACTTTGGCTCGTCAGAGGAAGAAACCACGTGTTCCGCAACCGGAATCGACATGGACAGGTCGTCTGTTACAGGCGAATCTTCATTCTGGCTCTCATTAGCAGCAACCGGGCGCTTACTGACAGGCTCTTTCCCAATTGATTCATTTGCAACCGATTCTTGAATAGCCTGCTCATTAATAACAGGCTCTTTAATGACAGATTCTTTAACAACAGATTCTTTAACAACAGGAACGGGCGGCTTGGCGTGATCATCACCTTTTTCAATCAGGTTGGAAATAAGCCGATCCTGACGGTCAATACTGTTTTGCAATAACACCAACAGTCGGTCTTTGTTGGCAGCATTCAGATCGTCTTGAGAGAGGACGCCTGAAACAAAAACCATAAGCTCATCAACTTCTTCAAGATGACGTACACCGTGGTCGGACTGATCCCCCATTGCAATGGACAGTTGCGCACGATTGCTTTTATGACGAGACATAAAAACATTCAGCAACTTGTTCTTTGCTTCTGGTGTTAATTGGGAAAGTTCAATTTCTTTATCACTGAGTCGAACCGTAGTTCGGCCCTCTCCCAACTCAGACCCGGTACTCTTACGATTTAATTGATTCATAATGCATCCTTCCGACCAATGCCTTAGGGCAATTTATTCTGGTCGATTAGTTTCTACCGACGTACTTGCGTTCTCACTTCTGACTTTATTGGAAAGCCGGTCATCCACATCAAACTCAAAATCGGCCAGAATTTCCTCTCTGTAATCCGTGCGTTGAGTCAGCATACTTTCGATCTCATTTTGCTTACGATTCATCAGGTAAACCGCGCCTGACTTATTGGACTGCCCCATGATCTGGGCACTGCCAAAATCAATTCTGTTAGAAAGTTGTCCGTCCGGAGCCTCAGTTTCTGCTCGTACCAGCCCTGCCGCATTGAAGACAAACAACAAAATCAAGGCGCAAAAATTCCTGGTCATGTTTTTCTCCAACCAAATAATAAAAACGAAATTTATAGTGAAGTTTTACTGCCGGTTAGGTTTTTTCCATCACAGCCAACTGGAAGTTCGGGTAGCCGGCCATGCCTGTCACCTTCATCATTTTCTGCAACACGCTGAACGGTACTTGTCGGTCACAGAACAATAAAACGCTGAACTCTTCGGAAGGTATCGGAACCTCAGCTTCGGCCGGGTCACCACCGCTTGATGCCGCTTGTTTGGCTTTCACTTCCGCCACCTGCTTGGCTTTGTGTTCTTTGAGCATTTTATAAAGATTGGATTGTTCCGGGTTCTCAACATCAAAACCGATAATCTTGCCATCAATGACTTGTGCAACCGGCTCTTCTTCAATCAGTATTTTCTCGCCCGTCAGAAACATTTTTACCGTCATTTTGTAATTTTTATCTGCTGTGGAAATCGGTAAATCCACCTTTTCCTTCATGGTCACTTCTTGTGGTGTTTCACCATAAGAAAACAACAAGAAAAATACGATGATGGTAAACATGTCCATCATTGAAGTAATTTCGAGCTTTGGCTCAATAAACTCCGGACGACTTTTAAGTGCATTACCCAATTCCATAATTACGCTTCCTTAAGAATCCACTTCGCCTGAAATCACAACATGTTTGAACAAAGGCTTCTCATTAAAAGACCGCGAAGCATCCATCGTATCAACGATACTGTCATACAAGATGTCGCCACTGGGTGTCAGAATCAAAGTATCGCTTTTCGGGTACAGCGTTTTAATCAAGTCCAACGAGGCCGAAAGATCCGAATAAGCGTATTGATTACCCGCTGCTATCGGTAAGAATTTATCCATTTCTTTTAATTTGTCTTCCGCCAATTCACCTGAAGTGGCCGATAAGTAAATTCCGTCTTTTTCCAACTTAACAACGGCGGTAACCTTGATGTCCGATACCTTCTTATCCGGCGTATCATCCACCGGAGTTTCTGACTTTACCGGCACCGATGTGTTGATCACATTGAAAGGCAAGAAATTCGCCGACATCAGCAAGAAAGGAATCAATACCAGGAACATGTTCATCACAGGCACCATATCGATTTCTACATCCAGATCACCGCTTTTACGTCTTCGTTGCCCCAGTGCCATGTGATTTACTCCTGACCTTGACGCTTCAAAGTAGAAAGCACATTGAATAAACTCAGAGCTTTCTCATCAATTTTTTCAATGATGTAATCGCCGCGATTATTCAGAAGATAAAAGCCGACTAAACAAGGAATGGAAACAATCAAACCAAATGCGGTTGTGAACATCGCAATCGAAATACCAGAAGCAAGAATGGCTTGTTTTTCCGCCGGATTCGCATCCGATACACCACTGAAGGCAGCAATCAAACCCACAATCGTACCCAACAGCCCAAGCAGAGTTGCCACGTTGGCAAATAAACTCAGATAGTTAATGTTCTTTTTAACCAAAGGAACTTCACGAAGAATACTTTCCTGCAAGGCTTGCTCAATCTCTTTATCGCGCTTGCCTGTTTTCAATAAACCGGCTTTCAAGGTACGCCCTAAAGGGTGATGTGCAAGGTTATTGCACTCCTCCAAAGCCGCGCGATAATTCTTCTTAGCTAAGTGCGCATGCACCTTGGAGTATGCCGAATCCATATTCAGACGAAGTCGCATATACAAGAAAACAGCACGCTCACAAAACAGGGCCAAAGCTACAATTGAGAAGAACAGAATCACATACATGAAGCTGCCTCCGCTATTCAAAAGCTCGAACATATTCCTAACCACCTAGTCAACTTTTTATTTAGACACAATAATACTGCTGTCAACATGGATACATCAGAGTCAACGACACACTTACTATTCTGACAAGAACTGTCATTTATTATTAGATATGTCGTAATCCAACATCAGCATTAACATTGTTGTGAAGTAAGATTAACTTCTTTATTTTCGGGCAGTATATCCATCCAACCCGTAGAAAAAGTGATCAAATCGTCATTTTTAATAAGAAAAACGTCTTATTTTAACAATACTAAAAAGCCTCTGAAACTCTGCGTCAGCAAGTGAAAAATATTGTCACCTTGTGCCCATACTGGTAACACAAAAACCTGACTAAATGGTCATTTTAAACGCTTATACGAATAATTATCATTACAAGATAACTTAAGAACTCATCTTTCAGAATTGCCGAGTTTTTGAAATTTACAGTTCAGCACTTTGATTGAACTTTTAAAAAATATGTAGCTTGACCGAAAAACAGCAAAGCCCTAGCGAATTCGGTTCACTAATAAAGAATCAAAAAAAATCATTGCCTATGCAGGCTATTGAGTTTCGTTATCGAGGCAAGACTAACCACATTGCTTTTAGCACTCAGCATCGCCATGAGTACTGAATCAAGCAAGTGAATAATTACTTTCTGAAATGAGTAGGTGTTTCAGGCTGAGCTTATTGTTCCATGAGGATATTCAACACCCTGCCCCACCTTGTTGAGCAGCAAATGCGGTTCCACCAATGTTGACACGTCCATTCGCTTGTAAATAAACAGGAAAGCTACCGCGCTGACCTTGGTCTGTTAGGTAAACAAGCATGGGGTATGGGCCTTGTTGCTCAATGTTCCAGCGACCCGTCACAGTGTTATTGGAGGCACCACCGGCCATTCCGGGCACAGACCAACTACCCTCTTTGTAGTAGCTGTATCGACCATTACGACAAAAGTTAATAATAGTAAGTGTGCTGTTCGAACTGGTCACAGAACCCGAATATGCCGTCAGCTTAGCACCCGCTAACCCTTGTTTCCATTGCTGAACAACGGACGGTTGCCCGGCCGCGCCTGGTGATAATTGTTGTTGGTTTCTCTCATGATCCGCCCACACAACCATGCCTGTGTTCAGACACACTAAAAGGAAAACCGTTTGCAGCGCGAGTCTGACCATTTGAAAGCCTCATTAATTGACAAACACTCAATTTAGCTTAGATCAGAACCACCAAACCACTAGCTCTCTTCTGCAACCGCTTATTTACTCACTTTTAACCAAAGTGAGCCTTTAGCTTTTTATGACGGTTCCTGAACAAGACACTCACCATTATTTTAGACAACGGATTCCATAATAAAGAATCGAACAACAAAGTGTCTGTGATAACTGTGCCACTCTCGGCAGGTAAAATAACTCTTTCATGCTGCCATTGTTTCATGGAAAACATAGGAGACTGTTCAAGAAAACGTTTACCTGATTCAAATTCGACAAAGGTCAGCTCTGAACGATCAATGGGAATAATACCGAACAGCATCAACCAGCTGTGAGCGATTGGCTGGCCCAGAGTAAGTTCGTTCGCTGTTTCTGCGGTCATGCTGGATAAGGCTGTCATTTTAAGCAATGGCCTTAATTCGCTGTTGATGCCCTTCTCTGATAAAGCCCAAGCCCACACATCTTCCGGCTTTGCATTTAAAGTTGATTTGAATGTCAGTCTTACCATGGTTTCATACCTCAAGAATAAGCACTCTCTCAATTTCCTGTTTCATATGAATGGCGTTCTTTTTGGAATTAAACTCACCACCCAGGTTTATCCGTAAACCATCAGAAGTATTTAATCTTAAATCGTATTTATGAACCATCTGACCGTTTGATGAACTTGATGAGGAAGAAAAAGCTTCAATTTCCCGGATCTCTGAAGAGCGGATCGAATGATGCTGTAACTTCTTTGAAAACCAAAAAATCTCAATTTCGCAGCCACTAGAAGTCGCATAGACTTTGCAATTACGCCCCCAGCTCCACATCCCTAAAACAAAAAACAAACCTCCAAACAGAACAAAGAAAACGCCAATAAAAATGGGGCCGGTTAACGCAATAACACCGCCAATTATTGCAAACAAACCTCCGACGCCTGCAAACACAACACCAGACGATGACCCCGGCGTGTCCAAAGAAATACTCTCCTCGTCCGAAGCCATTGATAATCGAGACGCAATGACTTGTTGTTCCTTTTGAGTCAGAGGCTGAACTTCAAGTTCTTCCTCCACTGTCATGCTTTCTTCCGTCACAAAAACTGGCAGTTCATAAGAACGATCAAATGGGACACCGTCAGCCTGACCAACAACGGATAATGTCCACTCATGATAACTTTTGCCTGGTGGTGAAGAAGGTTCTTGCTCCGCAGGTACATCAAATGAAAATGAAACCAAAGTGCCACTGTCATCAGCGCTACATTGAGCGACCTTATGTTCCGACCAAACCACACTTGAATGTGACTGATTGTTGTTACCACTTCTTGAAGTCCAGTGTTTGGTGCATTCCAGAGTCACCTTAAAACCATTCAAGTTGTGAAACGGAATAACCAAACTGCCCGAAACTTTACCGCCAATGACTCCAGGGTACGGATTCAACGTCACTGGCACTTGTTTAAAATGTTCTAACTCATTTTTAATACGTAATGCCCGTTTCGTCACAAGCACAGGAATAATGAGCAAAATCACAACGATGATTGAACCAACAATATTCTGACCAATCACTCCGATAAAAAACGAACCGCAAAACAACCAAGCAAGTACTGCAAGGAACTTGGCCAGAGCAAGACTGTTCTTAGTTTTGGAGTAAATTACGTCTGAAGCCCATGCTTTTCGTGTTGTCCAGGGTTTTGACGGGTCAGCAAGTTCTGGCTTTTGTTCTTTTTTCGCAGACACCCGGCTGTAATAAATGAAGCCTCCGCCTAGAAACATGAAAACAGAACAAATGCTGGTAGCGACCAGCATGGCACGAACAGCCAAGGAACGGTCATACACTGAATCCCCGGGATTATCAGGGTCATACCAAATCTTGATTTTATTATTTCGGGATTGCTCGTTACTGATCAAAGACTTTTGATGGTATGCGTCTGAACTATCACTGCTACTTAACTGCTGTATCGAGGCTCTGCTCCCTAAGTACGAAGTACCTCCTACTTGATATTGATACTGAACATCCAGCTTATACATGGTGGTATAACTGCCGTTATCATTCCGGGATTGATAACTGCTAACATCGACATAATTCAACTTGGCATCCGCAGATTGCCAAAGCTGCATAGACATAGAATCAGCCAATGGGCTCAAAACGAAAAAGGTCCAAAAAGCAAAACCTGCCACAAAGAAGATTCCGCCAAACAAATTGCCTCCTGCTTTCATAACTCTGTCCTTAGTTTTATTTGGAGAATAGCTGAACAAGCTTCATTTTAAACATTATGAAATCTAATCATTTTTACTAGGGAGTCTCTAAATAAGTCCGCTCTAGCTCTGCGGGCGCTAGAAAAGCGTTAGAACAAGGCGAGCTTCGTAGAGAATGTCGTGACCTTTTCAAGAAGTTCAACAAAGTTCTAACGCTTTTAAAGCCCCGCCCTTTTGGGCCTTAAGAGAAATGACTCTTTTTTGTTGCGATTTTTTGACGTAACCCGTTATGCCTTCAAAACCGCGCCTCAAATAGCCATTTCTCTTATAGGCCAGAGCAGAGAGAGTCTTATTCAGAGACTCCCTAGGCATTAATATAAAAAGTAATGCAGCCAGGCAAAAAAATTGAAAGTTTCAAAAATAATTAAAATTAAATTATGCCTTTTCACACCATGATTCTGAAAATTCACCTTCGGATTTCACAAAGAATATGAACTAAAATCCTCTCATCCAAACCCGCGACAAACCCAGTGCCGGCCTTGGTTTCTGGTCGTTCTACACCTAGAACCAAAAGATCTGAAAAAAAGTTCCATATTCTTTTAGATCATTTTTCACCATTTTTATGAGTTTTTGTTCTGTTCATTTTATGAACCAAATCGTCACAACCTCTTCTAATCCTGTGAATTTCAAGAAAACGAAATAAACAATTTTTAGAGGGTAAATCATCATGAAAACAATTACTTCAACATTGACTGCAATCATTTTCGCTTCATTCGCGTCTATATCTGTAGCGGCAGATTCAAAAGAAGCCAGTGCGGGATTTAATTCGGTTGATCAACATGCATCGACAAGTACGTACGGTAAAAAAGCAGACCGTAAGCGTGACTTAACTCGAATTTAATTTTGAATCCAGAGCTGCTTGAAAGCTCAATACGAACATAAAAAGCAAGACAATTAAAAGTTGAAAATCACTAGGAGCTATACCATGAAAACTATCGCAACAACTATTACTGCACTAACTTTTGCTTCACTTGCATCAGTATCTTCTGCGTATGAAGTTAAAGCCGCTGACTTAGGTTTTAAGAGCATTGATAAAGAAGTGTCTACCGCAATATCCGGTAAAAAAGCAGACCGTAAGCGCGACTTAACCCGAATCTAACATTCGGTTAAACCAACAACTATAACGATTAATTTCTGAAAAAGGCCATCATTATGAAAACAATTACTTCTGCAATTTTTGCAATCGCGTTCTCTTCATTTGCAACCGTATCCATCGCAGATACACCTGCAAGCACCGGTTTCACAACGGTTGATCAAGCGAATGCTGTGTGTACTTACGGCAAGCGAGCTGATCGCAAGCGCGACCTGAATTGCGTTCACTAAGTGAACGCTTTAATTCACCCTTAGAGGGTCACTCTAAGGGGGTCCCTTCCTCCATTAATCCCGAACGCGATAAACAAGTTAAATAACCACAATCAATGGCATTGTTCTTCCGCTACCTGATGGACACAAGTCTGAGGGTCAAGATGGAAATCAATCATAAGTTGTTGAAGAAGTTTCTTTTCTTCTTTGGTCACTCGATGGTGATACTCGTAGGGGTAAAGATCGACACAACAAGCTGCAATGTCCAAACAGTAATCCAGAATAGACTGTTTGGTAAGCTCTTTATGTTCTGAACTTTCTTGTAACTTCCAACCATCAATCACTAGCTTACGTAGAGATGCTAAAACGTTCGAGTCTGGTTGTTTATGAGCAAAGCGATCCAGAAAATCATTCGCTTGATCCACCGTAATCACATCACTCTCTGCAATGGTATTAATGCGGGCAATATGTTCCGTTGCAAACTTATACAATAAATTAAGCTCCGGCGCCTGATTGTGATTGTCCGCCCAAATCATTTCAATCAGTGGAATCAACTCAAGAAAGTAAAAATCGGCATCTTTGAGATGGCATTCGTTTTTTAGTTGTTGAAAACGAGCAGACTTTTCCATAATTCCTTCCCTGTTTTAAACTAGGTTTTTAACAAACTGGCTCTCAGTTTATCCAACGTACCTTTTAATTCAATAAGCTCATCTACAGGTACACCACAGGACTCTACAATGCACTGATTTACTTTGTACGCTTCCGCCTTCAACGCTTTTCCTTTCGCAGTTAAGCGAATATCAAGCTGCCTTTCATTATCCGGAACCCTCACTCGTTGTAATAAACCATCTTCTTCCAGACGTTTCATCACAGGGGTCAGTGCCCCCGATTTCTGATTCAAGCGCGCACCTATATCTTTTAAGCCAATACCGTCTTCTTCCCATAAAATCATCATGATTAAATACTGAGGGTAAGTAAGACCAATCGGTTCCAACAGCGGCTTATACAGCTGTGTCATCGCCAATGACGTTGTATACAAGGAAAAACACAGCTGATTATCCAAAAGAAGCGCATCTTCTTTAATCGACATTCCAACACCAATTTTCTATAAAACACAAAATGCAGGTTAAATTGCAGCCCGTCGACCAGTTTACTTCATAACAGCTACTTGCATGAACACTTCTTTTCAGAGTTCTTAGTAAGCTTTCATCAAAAAATCGACACAGAATATAAAAAACTCTATTGCGCAATAATAGTTATTGCAATAATATAACAATCAACAAGCAAGGTCTCTTTTTATTTAACCCAAATAGTTATCGCAACAACTATCAACAAAACCAAAGGTAACCGACATGAATGCAATTTACACAGCCGAAGTTACATCCACAGGCGGTCGTGATGGTAAATCCATCGCAACGGACAACAGTTTAGAATTGGCGTTAAGCACACCAAAAGAGTTAGGAGGGGCTGGAGGCGAAGGCACTAACCCGGAACAACTGTTCGCAGCAGGCTATTCCGCGTGTTTTATCGGAGCACTCAAATTCGTAGCAAATCAGGAAAAAGTAAAACTGCCTCAAGATTTAAGCGTCACCGCCAAAATCGGCATCGGTGAAAATAGCCGTGGGGTTGGCTTTTCAATTTCGGCAGACTTAACCGTTACTGCCCCTGGCTTAGATAAAGACACTGTCGAAACATTAGTAGAAAAAGCGCATCAGGTATGCCCGTACTCTAATGCCACCAGAGGGAATATTGATATGACGACGTTAATCAAATAAATCTCTTTTGATAAAACAAAGCCCGCCGATTTTGGTTCATCGTCGGGCTTTATCGCTTTCACAAATTAAAAGGGGTTACGCCATACTTGAAGGCACATCCCGAAAACTCCACTGTCCATTCGGATCAGCGTTATCAATCAACTGACACGACTTTTTACACCACGCACTTAAGCAAGCAATGTAATTTGTTAACTGATGAAATGCTTTATCGGGTGCATCCGGTTTAATGAGAGACATACTGAACCCAGAGTAAGTAGCTATGCGCCCTATCCAGTTTACCGCCGCTCCTGCAGCTCCCGATGTGGCCACAAAGCCTGCCGTGGTTGCCGCTAAACCTAAAACATTGGCAGCCCGCTGGATGCCATTATCATTTTTTGTGACATCGCCTTTTAGCATAGGGTGCAGTAACGAAAGCATATTAACCGCCTGAGGTTGAGTCGATGCAACAGCAACTTCATTGACCGTTTTAGGTACATTACTCGGCAACCCTCTGCCAACCTGCAAGGCCCTTTCTAAATTTTGCAATGACGAACCGCCACCGGACTTTCGGGAAAACTCCACATTTTCGGTGGTTATTCGACCGGCCGCCACTCGTTTTTGATCTTGCTTGGTGACTTGTACCGAGAAGGTTCGCTGAAGTCGGTTATACACAGCACCACTGGCTAACGTCATTTGAATTGCAAGCTCAGCCTGATCTTTAAAGTCTTTGCCAATCGCACGATTTGAAAGTCGTTTGAGTTGTTCAACCTGAGAGAGAACGGATTGGTTGATAATAATATCCATGACACATCCTTATTGTCATAACCTGAAAAAGAAAGTTATTAAAAAACAGAGGAGTAACATACCCAGTCGCCATCCATGTAGCAAAACTGAATTCAATTTTTGTTAAGCAGGTCAAGTATTATGGAAGAGAAAAAGCGGATGGAAGCCCAATGCCTGATACAGGCCCTATCAACCATTGAGCTTATAATCTTTATTGCAACGAATGGCCAAGTTGCGACAAATTGGCAGAGACCAGAATTTCGGTCGGGGCACCCAAGATATTTTCAAAGGGTAAGTGACCCCAAAAACGGCTGTCATTTGAGTTATCCCTGTCATCCCCCAAAACAAAGACATGGCCTTGAGGAACGATTTTTTCATTCATACTTTCAGATAACTCACGTTGCCGGTATTGAGCTTCTACGTCCAGCAGCCCTTCATGCTGACCGTTCCGGTAAACTTTGCCATAAATAATTGAAATGCGATCTCCAGGCAAACCCGCAACACGCTTGATATCCTTCTTAAAAGCGGTATTAGGCATCAGAAAAGCAACAGGTTTACCAACTTCAAGGCTAAAATCACGAGTATCAACCAAAACTAGATCTTGATACTCAGCTTGAGGTCTCATCGAGTCTGAACTCATTTCCACCAAACTGTAGCCCAAAAGCGTGTCGGACTTCATTCCCACTGCAAAAAATACCGCTTGCGTTGCGGCAATAAAACCAAGGTAACCGTACCAGGAATTGAACCTTGCTGGTTGATAATTTGGCCCTGACTTTTTCGCCAAGCTGACGGCATCAACGATCGAATAAATATAAACAGCAATAATGGCCGAAACGAGTATCAAACAACCCCAAAATGTCGAAAGCACCCCTAAACTGCCCAGCGCCAACATAGTCAGTAAAATGAACCCCAAACACCCAATGCCCTTCGAAAGAGAGCCAGCATAGAGCTGCCCCAAGCCGGGATAAATTATCGAGAAAAAACCTGCTGTGGTGGGACTTCTGTCATATAACATTCTCTGCATCCTTGTAGAAAATTAATATTCTATTGAACAATACGTTTACGGATTGGGCGGAATTCTACCCTATCTGACATCTGTGTCCCACTGATCTAGTATTGAAAATTAAAATTATGTCCCCATAAAGGGTTAGTTAATCAAATTAAGATATGGAGAAAGTTAATGTCCCGTGCCACAGCAAGACACATTCTGGTAGACACAGAAGAAAAATGTAACGAACTGAAAGCAAAAATCGAAGGCGGTACAGACTTCGCTGAAGTAGCAAAAGAGTTTTCAACTTGCCCATCCGGCAAAGCTGGCGGCGCACTGGGTGAATTCGGCCCGGGCCAGATGGTAAAAGAATTTGATGAAGTGGTTTTCAGTGGCGAACTGAACAAAGTCTTAGGCCCGGTTAAAACCCAATTCGGTTACCACTTATTAGAAGTAACCAGCCGTTCGTAATTGTCGAAAGATAAGCAGATTACGCAAAAAAGCCGATCAAATGATCGGCTTTTTTGTAATAAACAATCACCATTTCTAATGGATTTTATCGCCCACTCTTAGAATTTTCATAGTATTAGTGCCACCTTGCGCCTTAATGTAATCGCCCTTCGTCAAGATGACCAAGTCCCCCTCTTCCACGATGCCTTTTTCCAACAAGGTATTCACCGCAAATTGATTCACTAAACCATTTTCAACGTCTGCGGCCACAAAAGGAATGGTCTGAACGCCTCGGTACAGAGCCACGCGGCGTTGTGTTTGAACGTGTGCTGAGAATGAAAAAATAGGGATTTTAGATCGAATTCGGGACATCAACAGTGGAGTCTTGCCCTTTTCCGTCATACTGATGATGGCTTTAACACCCTGCAAGTGGTTCGCCGCATACATGGCCGACAGCGCAATACTTTCGTCGATTTCTTCAAAAGACTCATGAATTCGGTGCTGGGACAATTGCGTCGTTGGGCTTCGCTCCGCGCCGGTGCATATACGATCCATGGCTTCAATCACTTCAACCGGATATTCACCCACAGCGGTTTCCGCAGACAACATCACAGCGTCGGTGCCATCAATGACAGCGTTCGCCACATCAGAGACTTCGGCCCGCGTCGGCATAGGGCTGGTAATCATGGACTCCATCATCTGAGTGGCGGTAATAACAACCCGGTTTAATGCTCGGGCACGCGCGATGATGTGTTTTTGAATCGCCACCAGCTCAGCATCTCCCACCTCAACCGCCAAATCACCACGAGCGACCATAACGCCGTTAGACACTCGGATAACTTCATCCAGCATCTCGTTATCTGCCACTAACTCAGCGCGTTCAATTTTAGCAATCAGCCCTGCATTCGAACCTGCTTCTTTTAGCAAAGCTCTTGCTTCATTCATGTCTTCGGCATCCCTGGGGAAAGAGACAGCCACATAGTCAGCATCAAATTTTGCGGCTATCTTAATGTCTGCTTTATCTTTGTCCGTTAATGCCTTAGCTGATAACCCACCGCCCTTTTTATTAATGCCTTTATTGTTCGAAAGTACGCCACCGATCAGAACTTCGCAATCGATTCGAACGCCGTCATTGGATTTTACCAACAACTCAATGCGGCCATCGTCCAATAATAAAATATCACCTTCGTGGGTATCTCGAATAACCGCTTCATGATCAATGTTTACGGCGTCCTGATTTCCTTCAGAAACACCCAGGCGAGTATCAAGCGCAAAATTATCGCCCACATTTAATTTGATTTTATCATTGGCGAATCGGGCAATTCGAATTTTGGGGCCTTGAAGATCCGCCAAAACCGCGACAAAACGACCCAGCTTGCTCGCAATAGAACGAACACGTTCGGCACGTTGAATGTGGTCCTCACTCTCTCCATGAGAAAAGTTTAAACGAACAACATCAACCCCAGCGTTAATAATTGCTTCCAGAGATTCTTCAGAATCAGTCGCCGGGCCCAACGTCGCCACAATTTTAGTTCGTCTTAACATTCACACTCTCCCTTGTACATTTTGATTCCCGACAGAGTAGCAACTCTTTGGTTTTAATGCGAAGGAAGCTTTACTGAAAGAAAACAAATTTAAATCAACCCAGAGACAAAAAGGCCCGAATGACCCAGGCCATCCGGTATTGCTCTTAACGACAAACTGAATTCGCTGCTCATAACCGCCAGGCAGTCACTTCGCCCTGATGCATCATAGGTGTAAATAGCAGCCTTCCCTCTGAGCCAATGTCCGCCAAACCCGGTGCCAATGTTAAGACAGGCTCTCGAACACCGTGATCAATCTTATACAGAACACCTGTGATCCAGTCACTGACGTAAAGCCGATCATCTATCCAGGCTATCCCATCTAGATTGCCTAAAGCGGAGACAGTCTCTGTTAGGCCGGCCTCAGGGTTTTCCTCATCGATATGGTAAATGCCACCCAATGTTTGTGTTGTGAAATCAGCATTCATGCCTTTCCCCCAGCTAGCAACGTATAACTTCCCATCGTGCCACGACAAACCATTGGGATAAGGAATTTTCTCGCTTGAAAGCCATAGCATGATTTTATTTTGCTTAATTCGATAAATACCACCACCAAGCAAATCATTGCTGTATTTTCTGCGTTAAGCGCAAAGACCACCTTAGATGCCCTGTCATCCTCCACCATCGTAGTGGGTGTTTTTATCGGTTCCGCTGCGTGGTGGCTGGTTTTGGCCCTCTGTGTTGCTCGCCTACAGGATAAAATCAGCGACACTACAATGCTCCGCATTAACCAAACCGCAGGAGCAGCCCTGATAGGGTTTGGCGTTTGGCAGCTTCAAAACCGCCTGTTATGAATGCTCGAGGATTTCATTCAGTCCGACTCAATGTAATTCCCTGTAATTTTTTTCCTAGAAGATCTGAACTAGCCTTTATTGTCTGAAATGTGTCTGAAATGAAACAACAGCACAACCGCTTAACTCTTATAAAAAATCAATAAATACAGCGAGTTAAACGGCCTTGATGAGCAGATTAGGAGAATATAAAAATGAAGCAGGAACACCTCATTGTCGACAAGTCCCGGACCAGTTTAACCGTCAGTAATGATCGACTGAAAGACATCAAAGAACGTGATCCGTCTTATAAACTGGCCGACCTGAAGTGCATCAAAGCCATTGCCCAGGCAGCCATAAATGTGGAGTTGTTTACCATTCCGCTGTACATGGTCTCACTCTATTCAGTCAAAGGACTGCACCAGATTAACTCGAAGGGTTCAGACTTTTATGAGGGCCGTTGGTGGCCAGGCTCAGCCCCGACAGGAGCGGTGTTTCAACCCGGCTGCAAACAGCCAGATCTACCTCTGACCACCAATGAAAAGGTGTTCAATCATGTTTACAGTGTTTTTATTGAAGAAATGCTCCACCTGCAACTGGCCGCTAACATGGCGAATCGTCTAGGGGTAACGCCGAGTTTCACAAGTACGGCCTTACAAACCCCTACCTATGGCTGGCATTGCTACCAAAAAGGCAACACCACCATTCCACACATCTTGGATTTCAAAGACTGCAGAGACGACGCCAAAGTCGAATATGAAGGATACGAAGTTAAGCTGAAGGACGTCAAAGTTGAATTAAATGAGCTTAATGAAGATCAGGTCGCGTTGTTTCTTTCCATTGAAGAAACCGAAGAACGGGCCAAAGAAATCCTGAGACCTGAATTACTGCAGGATCAGGAGGACGGGCTACCGAAATATTTCGAACAGGCACCCTTTAACTGGTTCCGGGAAACCATGTCAGAAGCTGACCTGCCTTTGTTCGGCTCCATCGGCCACATGTACAGCAGTTACTGGGATTACTTGGAAATCGAATACACGGATGGCACAAGTTTGATGGGAACGCTTCTGCGCTTAGCCCCTCAACGAGACCAGTTTAATCAAAAAACGGACAATCAAGACCCTCAGTACCCCGGCATTGACACCACCTTTAATGAAACACTGACCAGAACCAAACTTAAGTTTATCAATATGATCGATGCCATTACGGATCAGGGCGAAGGCAAGGAAGTGGTTCCAAATATCTTAAACCGCTGGGCAAACGAGCCATGGGCACAGCAGTTCCGCTCGGATTTCTCTCGGGCTGCAAATAACGTTGAAGAAAAGTACCAGCCTGATATGGATGCGTTAATCAAAGATTATCCGGCGTACAACGACCAAGGGAATCAAATCAAAAACGGAATTTCGGGCCAGGCGTTTGCTCGCATTCAAGCGAAAAACCTGGATCACTATGAGACCTTCGCCGAGGTGGGGAAATTAATCATTGATCACAGATGTACAGAAGGAAAAAATCAATACCAGACCTGGAAGGATTGGCACAAATCCAACCGGGAAAATGGCATTACTGAACCTTGGAAGGCAACGGATTTACAACCGGAAAAAGGCAATACAAAATATAAGATCCCATCTGCAGAAGAAGTGGCAACAGCGCTTAATAACCTTGGCAGAGATGGGGAGCGAACCAAAGCACATACTACATTCAGTCAAGGTGCAGTAGGGACCATCAAAGGTTTAACCACCACCCTAGATAAATACTGGAGTGACCCCAACGGTGAATTTCCTTCTCCGGCGATGGCCGGTTCAGGTGACCGAGTCTCAATTTGCTGGGCCGTCACCGGTGAAGTACCTAATCTCATCGAAGGCATAAAACCACCCTCCGACCAGATTTTATATCATGCTTGTCAGGGCATGAATTACATGCCAGGCGACAATTCAGACAGTTGCGCCGCCGTTACTACCTATCATAGCTGTAAAGGGTCTAACGACTGCAAAGCCCAAGGTGGCTGTGGCTTTGTTCATAGCACAACACCGGGCGGCAGCTGCGGCGGCAGCGTTTCAAAAGGGGTTAAAAGCGCTCCTGCCGATAACAAATGCAACAACCTGGGAGGGTGTGCGGTTCCCATCTCAGCCTCTCAATTGTACCCGGAACAAAGCGAAGATGATGACTGCTACGAAATGCAGTTGTTCAAATTTGAAGATGAACCCAACTTTTCGTTTTCGCCAACCGATTACTTAAATCCGGACACTAAAACGAAAACCAAAACCATGCCATATAAAAAAGGCGACCCCGTTTACGATATTGCATGGCAGGCCTACTGCAACGCTAAGGGCTTAAGTAAATTAAAAGGCGATAAGGTAGTGCTTCCTGAAGCGCCCAAAGCCACCGACATCCGTGTTGCCTTGCCACCTTCAACCTAAGTAACTGCTTAACAGGCCAAACAACGGCTAAAAAGGATGATGGAATTGCCTAATAATAAAAAGGATGAATTGGGAACTAAAAGCCAGCCAAGCGCTGGCTTAAGCGCCCTCCCCAAAACAAACCTGGGGTTTGGCGTTGGCCTTCGAAGCCAACACTTCCCCTACCTGATGAACAATGACGACCCAATGGTGGACTGGTTTGAAATCATCAGTGAAAACTTCATCGATAATTACGGTTATGGTCGGCACGTTTTGGCACAACTGAGAGCAAAACGGCCGATCGTCATGCACGGTGTTTCTATGAACATCGGCAGCACCGACCCATTAAATTCGGAATACCTGAGAAAGTTAAAAGAACTGGCTGAATTCATAAAGCCGGAATGGATTTCCGATCACTTATGTTGGACAGGCTTTGCAGGCATTAACAGCCACGACTTACTGCCTTTACCCCTCACCGATGAAAGCCTTAACCACGTTATTTCAAGAGTAAACCAAGTTCAGGATATTCTGGAACGGCCATTGGTACTGGAAAACCCCTCAACCTACTTGGAGTATGAATACTCCCATCTTTCGGAACCCGAGTTCTTTAACGAGCTTGTCGCAAACACTCAATGCGGAATATTGCTGGACGTTAACAACGTATACGTCTCCGCTTTCAACCATGGTTTTTCAGCGGAGCAATACATCAATGATTTACCTCATGACCACATTATACAAATGCACCTTGCCGGTCCGACCCATTGCGGTGACTGCTTAATCGACACCCACGACCAACCTGTACCTTCTCCTGTCTGGCGTTTATACCAACAGGCACAAATGTTAACCCAAGGCGTATCCACTTTACTGGAATGGGATGCGAACATTCCGCCCTACCCGGAGTTGGTTGCCGAGCTGAACAAAGCCAAAGCGACTTTGGCAGGCAATGTGCCGGATGAGGCGGTAGTAACGGTCAGCCACCAACAAACCATCTCAACCCCCATCGTGATTTAGAGACCCCAAAGATGAATCACCCACCCTTAAATCAAACGCAAGCCTGGATGAAAGCCGTACTCACGGTGCGTGGCGATTTACCACAAAAGATACACACTGCAACCGAATTAAACGGGCTTCAATTCGAGAACATCGTAAAAACATCTCCGCAGCTTTCTGCCCATAGAAGAATGGATATATATGCGGCGGGTTATGTGCTCCGGTTAGTCGACTGCCTAACCTCTGAGTATTCGTTATTGGCAAAATTCATGGGCGAAGAACTGTTCGAAATGTTTGCCAAGGCATTCATTGTCTCTGCACCATCTAAATACTGGAGCTTGTGTTACTTAGGCGAGCGCTTCGAACAGTTTCTGGACGAAACCAAGCCTGCGTTCAGTACGTCAAATGACACCAACAACAATATCTCGGCAGAACAAAAAGCCTTATTTGACCTGCCCGCGCAAATTGCAAAATATGAACGGGCCATTACTGAAGTTCTGTTAGCCCCAGGCATGGAACAAATGGCAGCAGATTCACCCGCCAATGCGAGTTATTTCTTCCTGACGGGTCTACCGGCACAGACCAAAATTCAAACGCCACCTTGTTTAAGAACGCTCGAGCTGGATTACCCGATTCTTCCACTCATTGAAAAGCTTACGTCCGAACAGACCTACAAGCTGCCAGCAGAAAAAACCAGTTATGTAGCAATCACACGGCTGAATTATCAATTAATAATCAAAGAATTGTCACCTTGGCAGTACACACTTTTACAGAGCTGCGCTGAAACCGTATCCATTGAACAAGCAGCACTAAGAACATCAAATCAACTTCGCAAACACCCACAGACCGTCTTAGGACAAGCGCTCAACTGGGTTCCCGAGGCAATAGAAGCCGGTTTGTTAACTTACTCGATGTAACTCAACAAACCGGCAGACAAGCAATGATCACATAGTCATTACCCAATCATCACTTGATAACAGACAGGCTTTGTCACTTTCCATTGGCCGTTGTATTGACTAACTGCCGTTTGCCGTCGCTATTTGAGCATTTACCCGTACAACAGATCCGGTTTGCTCGCCCTTCACTCTTGAATCCGGCTGAACCACAAAATTCTTAACCGCGCCCGGAGCAAACAACAGACACAGTGTTGAACCTCCGTAGCTGAAATACCCCACCTCTTCACCTTTCTTAACTCGATAACCTTCCTTGATATGGTCACCATAACGAACCGAAGAGATTTCAGTAATGCCGATCGGAATAACGCAAACGGTACCAATCGTTTTATCGTCACTTTGAATGTACAGTAAGCCTCGGGTATTTACCGCTGCGTCGTAACCCAAAGACTCCGTACCAGCGCCCGGCTCACGCTCGCTGCTCCGCTGGCTGAATGTGAGGCCCTGCACTACCTCAGCCTTCACCACAGTACCATCAATCGGTGAGTGAAAACGATGATAGTCATTCCCGCTCAAAAAGGTTTGGACCATATCACCGCCATCGAAGTATTCGACAAATTCGCGATCATTATTCAGAATATTGATCAAAGAATACGTCTGACCTTTCGCCCAAAAGTCAGTCGACTGCTGAATGTTATTCACGATCTGATACACCGAGCCATCGTTCGGTGAAACAATCACTTTAGTATCTTCAGGTGCGGCAACAGGACGCAGCTCCGGCTTAATTTCACGATGAAAAAAATCATTATAAGACGTAAAACCCAAATGAGGCTTGCTTGGGTCCGTTACGAAGTTTTGCAAATCCGTGTATTTCTGACCTTCCGGTGATAGCCAACCATTCTTGCCTTCATTCAGCACCGAGGTAGATGAATCAGAGTCCAAATAATCACACCAAGCCTGCAATACCCCGGTAAGCGCATCATTAAATGCTGCGTTTCGAAAAGCACTCTCACCGGCGTCGGTGGCCATCATTTCAGTAAACAATGAAGACATCGGGAATGTATAGGCACCGGTCACATCTGGGTCTTGCGGGTCGTAAACAAAAATAGGCGCTCTCGTGATGATGTAATTGACCGCATTAAGCAGTTGATCAATAGAAGTGATTTTATTCAGCTTACTTTCCTGATCGAAACGGGTTTTACCATGAGACTCTTCCAACATTTGAGTCACATACATGCGCACAACACCGTCGGTTTCAATCAACTCAGCCATCTTTTTTACCGATGGCTGCCATTCCAATGCTTCAGGAACCGATTCCAATTCTTTCAAAATTTCACCCAGCCAAATATTGGTGCACTTCCGTTGTTTTTCGGTATAGGCCAAGCGGTATTTAATGGTTTCTAAATTTGATTTATTAATCTCTTGCTGACTGGTCATATCTCCATTCCTTATCGTAATTTCCAATGAAACTCAGAGTATTCAAAGTTGAGCCAACACTTAGAATAGAGCAGACTCAACAGATGAAAATTACAACCGATTACAGCCACAGCAAGGTATGTACAAATAAAACCACCCCTATAAAAATTACTGTAAATATTTATCTACAATGCGATCAATTTCCCCGCTGGCCTTGAGTTCTTTAAGAATTTGAAGATATTTTGATTTGAAATCTTTCTTATATGGAAAGTCATTGGACACCTTGGAAAAGCCAAGAAACCCTTGCTCTTTACTGATAACCGCGCCCTTAGAAAGGCTACTTCCGTCGTATTTGCCTTCACTTTGCAACTTCTTGAGTTCCCACCGAATCGACAGGGAATCGTTCATATAACAATCCACTCGCCCGGCGATCAGTTTTAATAAATTCCGGGGCGTCCCTTTGGTTTCCTGAACGCTGATTTTTTTGTCTTTTACGGCAGCCCAAAACGCATCTCCACCCGCTAAGAAACCAGCATTATTGCCGATGTCCAGTCCATAGTAATCTTCCGGCCAGTTCGGCCTCGGCTTTGTGAGCACTTCATTTCTGCAAAAGACAGCCAGTTCTTCATCCAAAATAGCCATGTCGTAATCCATATAAGGGCGTTCAACCGGGCGAGCATAAGGGGGATAAAGTGCTAGCAATTTGCCTTGCTTCGCCATTTTCAACCCCCGTTTCCAAGGCACGGGCGTTAACTTCACTTTATAATCAGGCATATTCTGAAAAATTCGCTCCAAAATAACCGTGTAAATACCGGTCAAACGACCACTTTCGGTATAGGAGTATGGAGGATAAGAATCGTCACCAAAAATCTCTACTGACGTTTACGCAGAAACGGTTCCGGTGAAGAGAACGATTAAAATAAATCGAAGGAAAAACATACAACCTCCTAACAGAGCGAGCAATTAAGAAGATTTAACTATAGGTCAGGAAGTTTAGAGCTGCTGTATAAACGTTTTATGGGCTTTCTTTCAAAATAAAAGTCTTTTAAGAGTTTTCTGGATACGTTCCGGATTCCAAATCCAAAAACGCTTGCTTTGCGTCTTCATTACGACGTTTGGACGCAACTATTGGCCTGACTGAAACTGCTTCGGCGTGACACCCGACCAGCCCTTAAAAGCCTTGGTAAAGTTCGAGGCATCCACAAACCCCAGTTGGTCTGATATTTCCTCCATGGATAAATCGCACTGTTGAATTAGTGCCTTCGCTCGCTTAAAACGCTCTTCATCTTTAATGCTTTGGTAGGTAACACCTCGGGCTTTTAATCTTCGTTTCAGAGTTGCAGGTGACATGTGCAGCTCATTGGCTACCTGCGACAGAGACATAAGGTCACACAACGAATTCTGAACCAAATCTCTGACTTTGGTGACGGTGTCTTTTGGGCTGAGTTTCAGTAGCTCCGACTGGCATTTGTCCATAGCGGCTTGGGCAAACACCTCATTACCAGAAGCCAGTGGTTGGCCCATCCACTCCTCAGGTATGCAAAGTTCAAGGCTTTCCTGGTCAAACATGACTTCCACTGCGCCAGGCAATAAATGATGAGGAAATCCCATCGGTTCTTTTTGGTTCACATTGATGCGTAATTTTGTCTTTAAGTCATCCGCATTCAGATAGGTTTGTGTAATGCTGGCGATGCTGATTAAGGTCGCAAAATCAAAGAAAAACAGCACTCTCGGGTCATCCGTGACAACCCCTTGTTTGAGATAAATACTGAGAATATGATTCGACCCTTTTCGCTCAAGGGCAATACTCAATGAATTCACCCGAGTATTAAAATACGAAACCACTACATCGTACGCCGACCGGATATCAGGCGCACTGTGAACAGCTAACCCCAGTGATCCGTGCGTGGCCAAAGGCATAGCCAACCCAAATTCCACCACGTCACAGTCAGGGTTTGGCAAATTACTGTATAAATTAAACCCAACACGATTGACCATCATGTTGTTAATCATCGGCGGTGGGTTAATTAATTGTTCTATGGTGAACTGGCTTTCATACAATAATGCCTGAGGAGTAATGCCTTTACTCATCGCAAAGTCACGCACTACTGCTAAATAGTCCCCGGACGCCAGGTTCATAGTCTCTGATTCATTCAACATCACTTTGAGCTCAAATCACCATAAAGTTGATACCTTATCACCTGTTTAAAAGACGATCAATTTGACATATTTCAATAACCCAAAATTAAAAAACACAAAAATACAGAAATTACAGCGAGGGAAGAAATGAGTCACACATCAAATATAACCACCCCTTCAGACATTGATATCCAACCACGTCGAATGAACTTTCCGTTTGAACAACTCACAGATAAATATTTTTTTGATGATAATCCGATCAAATCTGCATTCATCGCTGCGCTCTCGGCAACCTTCCCGGCAGGTGAAGGCGAGTTCATTGAATCGGTTCGCCGTTTTCGAGATCAAACAGACGATGCCGAACTAAAAAAACAAATTAAAGGTTTCATTGGCCAGGAAGGTCATCATAGCTTTCAGCACAAGCGCTTCAACCAGGCATTAAAAGAACTGGGATTTGACGCAGTTCGTTTGGAAAGTGATTTTGAAAAAGATCTCCAGTGGACCATCAACGGCAAAACGGATCGACACCGCTTGGCGTACACTGTTTGTTTCGAGCACCTAACCGCCATAATGTCAGATTATTTCTTAAGAGACACCCGTACATTAGACGGTATGAACGACACCATAAAACACCTCATGTTATGGCATACTGTGGAGGAAATAGAACACAAAGCGGTCGCGTTTGATTTATTTATGACCTGTGATGGAGACCGCAAACTGCTCAGAAAAGCCCTGGTAGAAGCATCCCTATTATTTTCATGGCGCATCACCAAATACACTTTCCGTTTATTGAGATGGTCAAACATCAAACCCAGCTGGCAAGACGTGAAAGGTTATTCATCCTTTATGTTTGGCCAAAAAGGCTTACTGAGAAGTTTGCGAAAGCCATATCTGGACTTTTTCCGTAAAGACTTTCATCCGTGGGATCATCAGAACCAAACCCTGATAGACCAATGGCAGCAAACCCACTATCAAGCTGAGTTTGATCGTGCTTCCGACCTGTTTAAGAAAACAGAAGCCACCAGCCATGCTTAAAACTGGTTAAGCCCTTCGAAGTGAGGCCTTTCTGGTTTTTAAGAAATGCGCCCCACTGTCGGCTCTGACGATTTGAATGAGAGTTCTGTTCTCCCTAAGTTAAAGCAAGCTCCCTGGCAAGGACTTTCGCTTCAACAAAAGCTTGCGCTTTAGATTCAAGATGCCGCTTGTCGTTGAACTCTTGATATTCCGATGCGACTTCAAAAAAGCGTTCAGCCCCAAGATAAGGTGCCAATTGCTCAATATGGCTGGTCAGGTGATTCATAAAATACTGAGAGTCGCCTTTTTTAAAATCGAACTCACCCCAAGAAGCCAGCAACACCAGTTGTTTGCCACTTAAAATCGGGCTTAAAGGCTTGTCGCCTCTTGCTAAATCAAAGGTAAAGGTTTTATTAATTCGAATGACCTGATCAAACCAGGCTTTCAAGACTGCAGGCATCCCATAGTTGTACATAGGGCTGGACAACACAATCACATCGGCGTCAATCACCTCTTGAATTAAAGCGTCTGACTCAGCCAATACCGCTTGTTGCTCACCCTTTGAATCATCACCAAAAGATGCTGCCAAAAAATCCGTCGAAATAAAGGATGGAGGAGTGACCGACAAATCCCTATAGATAACTTCTGTTTGACTGTAGTGCACTTTAAATTCTTGAATAAATGCCTCCCCCAGCGCCCGACTGATGGATTGATGGTCAACTTGTTCCGGGGTAAACTGCCTGGCACTACTACTGATATATAAGATGGTTTTCATTTTTAACTCCATTGTCTGCTCAAGCGCTATATTGCTTATAAGCTACGACCGCGACAATTGAGTTTTATAAACCTATAAATTATTTATAGTTATCCATAGAGCACATCATGTTAGATCAAATATCTTCCTTAAACTATTTAAAAACCTTCACCATTGCCGCCGATTTCCTTAGTTTTAAAGACGCCGCAAAAGCACTCAACATCACCCCTACGGCGGTATCTCACCAGATCAAAGCATTGGAGTCTCAGCTCAGAGTGCAATTATTCGAGCGTCATACCCGCGCAATTAGCCTTACGCCTGCAGGCATCAAACTCGCAGAGACTTGCGATAATGCCTTCAAAGCGCTGGATCACACGTTGAACGAACTTCATCAGAACAAAAACGATATTTCAATTTCCTGCTGTAATTCTTTTGCCGCGCTTTGGCTAACCCCCAAAAGCGCCCAAATAAATAGTCTGTTTCCAAACAGCACGTTAAAAATATGCGCTAGCGATAGTCTGATCAATTTAAATCGTGAAAAACACATTGATCTCGCTTTACGTTATGGTTTAGACGAAAACGCGCCCGACGAGACATACCTTTGCACTGAAGAAATGGCCATATATCACAGCCAACAATACCAGCCACCAAACAATGAAAAACCCGCTCTGTTTGTCACTCACTGGCCGGAAAACGGCTTACTCAAAAACATAGATTGGCAAAGTGCCATTGACCCTGAACAATTCACGATAAAAACCTTCGAACAAGAATACTTCGTCCTGCAAGCCATCATGACAGGTCAAGGCTATGGGTTGCTCAGCAACGTACTTAGTGCAACTGCACTGTCACACGGCTGGATCATTCAAGATAAGTCGCAACCTGTATTTGCAGGATACAGCTACTGGTTGCGAAAAAATCCAGAACGAAAAGACATAAGCGCCGTGAAATACTTCAGTGATTGGTTAACAAAAGAGATTGGGTAAAATACATTAGCACCTAAAGTAAGAAATTCAGCTTATATTAATACAAGTATTGCCCTGCCCCCTTAGATGCAAACTAAGTCACTGCAGCAAATAGTAACGTCTTGTAACATCCCTATTGTGTGTACTAATCCGATAATAGAATCATCCTAGTACACAAGAGCTTAATAGATTTTTTAGTGTTCGCTAACCCAACTCGCAAACCCTATAGCCTTTCGCACTTTATTCTGAGCAACGCGCTACCATTACAAAAAAGGCAATGTAAATGGAATTACACTTTTCCCTGGTCAAGATTTAATCGTCGTAAAAAATAAAGCTGGGCATATCCCTTATCGTTTTGACGCAATGGGTGGGCCTTCAAGTCTAGGTGATGACCCCAGAATGGCAGAGCAACCAACTACTGCTGGTACGTTCATAATAGATAAAGCTCATGCTTACCGTACTCCTACCTGGGCTTGGTCTGCTATTAAATGGGGCACCCTATTAATGGATAAACCAGCCAAACCACCAGCGACTCCTGATTTTGGTATAAGTTAAGAAATGGGAAGTGGGCCTCATTGTTAAAAGACCATGGAATTGAACGACAAGATGTTATTAAACAACATGAAAGTTTATATGGAAAAGATGTATCCCCCAAAGTGCCAAAAACCTGGATTTTCAATGATTTTGGCCCAGTAGCGATTCGTTATTTCAAAGATTTAAACAACAATGGAAAGTTAGACGGCAGGGAAACCCTTTCAGGAGAAATGTTTCACACCACTCCTGATAACGAAGCTGAATACGCACAAAAATTACCTGTACGACTTTACCCTTCCCATGGATGCATACATTTAAAGCCTACTGATCGCGATAAACTATTTTCTATAGGTGCATTTAAAAGAGGAACCCTCTTTACAGTACATAAATATACGGAAAGATTCACAGGATCAATCAAGTGAAGAATTTATTCTTAATAATTATGCTTCTGACTCTTGGCTGTAGCCATTTGGAGCAACCATCTTCTGCTTTAAAAGTGAGCAACATTGAATTATTACCCTCCTCTGAACCGGAGCACTACCTTGCCTGGGAACGCAATGGAAACATAATCTGGCTGGATGAAGACCTTAGGTTACTTAACAGTAAAAAGCTTGATGTGTATTCACTTCAACAAATTTTACTATTAACTGACGGTCTACTGCTCATAACAGAAGTTCTTGAAAACGACGAAATAACAGAAGAATTAATTAAGCTCTCTTTTTCAGGTGATGAACTAAATCGCTGGTCAAAGTTACCGGATTCTATAACTACACTTTCAACTCAACAAAACACTATTCGTTTTATTGGGTTTATGGGGGATGAATACCAACTCACCGACAAAGGAGTGATCGCAACAGGAAACACATTCCACCAACAAGCCGCAGTGATCACTATTGACGCAACAGCATCCATTGTCTGTAAAAACAAAAACGCAGATCAGGCTGCACAATGCTCAAGAAAAGGCTCCAAGCCCTGGACCAAAGAAGGTCTATGGGGAGGAGCTCCAATTTTGTGTTCAGATTATTTAGTAGAAGACACCTTCCATCAAACAAATAACAACACGGACAACTGGAAGTATGCCATCAGGGACGTTTCGACAGGAAAAATCATCAATGTAATAAAGGCACCAAATGTGTCATTTACGCGTTGTTTAAATAATCAACTTGTTACGATAGGTGAAACCATTAACACCTATTCACTACCCTCCGCTGAGCCAACATCCTCGCAGAAATGCGCAGGAAGTTCAGCTTTAGATGCCATTATTACTGATAATAAAAATTTGGTTTGTATTAGCGATTCTGGCGAGCTTAAAAAACAACAACTAAACATCAATTGATTTAGAAATACATAAATCCCCCCTGCGCTTAAGCTGGGGGTTTCTCAATCCCAAATTTTCCAAAATTCCAACTCATTTTCCTGATCAGAAGAAGGGATTAACTTACCCGACAAGTCGAATCACACCATCAGGCAACACATCAAAAAACGAGCCAGATTCAAATTTCTCTGGAAATAATTATCATTTTTTTACTATACTTCCACAAAACTAAACTAAGCTAAACCAAACAGTTAGGTGATAGTTCTTTATGCATATCGTCAAATGGGCAGCGTTACTCACTGTATTCTGGGTATTACTTTCAGGATACATTCAACCGTTACTGCTAAGTTTTGGCGCAGTTTCAATCGCTGTCGTTCTAGTGGTTTTGAAACGAATGGACGCAGTCGATCAAGAGCCAAAGCACGTAAGCTCAGGCTTCCAAATGTTTCGGTATCTGGCGTGGCTTGCAGGGCAGGTAGTCAGCTCAAGCATTCATGTTACTAAGTTAATTTGGGGCTCTCCCGACAAACTTTCTCCTTCTCTGGCAAAAGTCTCCATCAAAAACGTCACTCCTAAAGCTCACGTCCTGTACGCAAACTCAATCACTCTGACTCCCGGTACGCTTAGCGTTGATCTAAAAGATGGCGAAGTAACTGTCCATGCCTTGGAAAAAGCTTCCATCGACCAACTGGAGCAAGGAGATATGGAACGCAAAATCATAAGTCTCTGGAGCGATAAAAAATGACGGCAATTTTAGCAGCAGTTTGCATCGCAATTTTGGTTGTGATGTCGCTGGCTCTTTGCAGGGCTTTCAAAGCACCAACCGTTTACGATCGAATTCTCGGCGTCAACATGTTCGGAACCAAGACCGTTCTGTTCATCGCGGCCGTCGGCTTTCTGATGGGGCGACCAGAATTTCTGGACATTGCCATCGTTTACGCACTGATTAACTTTATTGGAATGGTAGCAGTACTTAGGTTTTTCGAGTACACGACGCCTACAGAATAACAACTAACATAACCTTCACGGATCGATATGTTTTTAATAGACATCATTAGTAGCGCACTGCTTCTTGCAGGTATTTTCTTCGGTCTAAGTGGCGCAATCGGGCTTTTTAAATTCCCAGATTTTTTCACCCGGGTTCATGCCGCCAGTGTCACCGACTCCATAGCAGCCATGTTAATCATTGGTGGCCTGCTGTTACAAACCTCTTTCGATCTCAATACAGCAAAGCTGATCTTCATTCTGCTGTTTTTGATGCTTACCAGCCCTACTGCCTCACATGCCCTGGCCAAATCAGCGCGGCATGGCGGGTTACTTACCATGGCTGAAACCAAAAAAGACAAACAGGAGCAAACGCACTGATGGCGGAGTTTATTGATCTGGTTCTACTGGCAATGCTGGCGCTCACTGCGTTAAGAGTTATCTTCCTCAAAGATTTATTTGCAGTCGTAATGCTGTTTGGTATCTACAGCTTCCTGTCGGCGTTAATTTTCGTCAACCTCGATGCCGTAGACGTTGCCTTCACTGAGGCCTCTGTTGGAGCCGGTATTTCCACTGTGCTGATGTTAGTTACCCTCGCACTTACAGGCCGAACCGAAAAAGAAAACAAGCGATCCACCGTTCTTCCGCTATTGGTAGTCACCGTTACCGGTGCAGCGTTGATTTACGGTACGCTGGACATGCCTCCGTTTGGTGACCCGAACAACCCAATTCATGAGCACGTCGCACCACGCTACATTGAAGAATCGCCGAAAGAAGTTGGCCTGCCGAATATGGTGACTTCCGTGCTGGCGAGCTACCGGGGCTTCGATACGCTCGGTGAAACCGTTGTGGTATTTTCCGCAGCCATTGGTGTTCTGGCCCTTCTGGGCGTAAGACGACGAGAAGAAATCGGCGGAGCAGATGTTGGCTTCCAGGCCCACCATGTTCTGCGTGTTGTTGCCAAAATACTCATACCGCTTATTTTGCTGTTTGCATTGTACGTACAATTTCACGGCGATTTTGGCCCCGGCGGAGGCTTCCAGGCCGGTGTAATTGCCGCAGCCGCTTTTATTTTATATGCCCTGGTGTTCGGTTTACCTCAGTCATTCAAAGTGGTTGGGCCAAAGTTTTTACAATTCATGTCGGCTTTTGGGGTGTTACTGTATGCCAGCGTCGGCCTGTATAGCATGTCTAAGGGTGGTCAATTTCTGGATTACAACAAACTCGCTGTTGATCCCGTCGCCGGCCAGCACTATGGAATCATCATAATTGAACTCGGCGTAGGCATTACCGTATTTGCCGTCATGCTCAGTATTTTCTACGCCTTTGGCAGCCAGGTAGAGAGGTCAAATAACCAGTGAACTTTATTTTCGACTACTACAACTACTGGATCGTCGTATTTTTGATGATGACCGGCTTTTACATTGTTATCTCCGCCAACAATCTTGTTAAAAAGATCGTTGGACTCAACATCTTCCAAACGTCTGTGTTCATACTTTACATTTCAATGGGCAAAGTCAGTGGTGGCACCGCCCCTATTGTCGCAGAGGGCATCACCCAATATTCAAACCCGCTGCCTCATGTTTTGATTCTCACTGCGATTGTGGTCGGTGTAGCGACAACAGCGGTCGGCCTGTCACTGATTGTTCGAATAAAAAGAGCGTATGGCACCGTTGAGGAAAACGAATTTGAAAACAAGGATGACACGATATAATGCTTGAACAGCACTTGGCAGTACTTCCAATCATTCTGCCCCTGATCGCAGCGCCCATCACACTTATGCTGGGTCGTTCATTACTTTCCTGGGGATTCGCAACGTTTATCAGTGGCTGGGCTTGTTACATTTCCTGGCAGTTACTAGCGACCACTTTATCCGACGGTGTATTGAGTTATGCCGTGGGCGGCTGGCCCGCTCCGTGGGGCATTGAACTGCGTGTCGATGCCGCCAATGCCTTTGTTTTGTTAGCGGTGTCGGCCATTTCAACTCTGGTGCTGCTCTACTCCAAAGACAGCATAGAAAAAGAAATCGAGGAATCAAAACACACCCTGTTCTATACAGCGCACTTGTTATGCCTGGCCGGTCTTTCCGGTATTCTTATCACGGGCGATGCTTTTAACCTGTTTGTTTTCTTGGAAATTTCTTCGTTAGCAACCTATACCTTGGTCAGCCTGGCATCAGACCGACGTTGTCTGACAGCCGCATTCCGCTATCTGGTGATGGGGACGATCGGTGCTACCTTCATTCTCATCGGTGTTGGTTTGCTTTACATGAAAACCGGTACGCTCAACATGCTGGACCTGGCAAACCGGATTCACTTCTACGACAGCAGCCGAACGATCAACACAGGCCTGGCCTTTATCATGGTCGGTGTCAGTATCAAACTGGCATTGTTCCCGCTGCACATGTGGCTCCCTCCTGCTTATACCCATGCCCCCTCGGCTGTTACCGCATTTTTAGCCAGTACGGCCACCAAAGTTGCTGTTTACGTGATGATTCGTTTCATCTTCACGATATTCGGAATAGAACACGTCTTTTATGAAATGGGCATGGACATCATTCTTATGGTGCTGGCAATTGTTGCCATCTTCAAATGCTCCTACATGGCCACAGTTCAAAGCAATGTAAAGACATTGCTTGCCTACAGTAGTGTGGCACAAATTGGTTATATGGTGCTGGGCGTGAGCCTGATCAGTGTGACGGGCCTAATGGCAGGTTTAATTCACATCTTCAACCATGCCCTTATGAAAGGCGCCCTGTTTATGGCAGTAGGTGCAGTGTTTTATCGAGTCGGGTCGGTCGACATCAAAGCCTTCAGAGGACTTGGCAAACAAATGCCATTCACGATGGCGGCCTTCACCATCGCGGGACTGAGTATCATTGGCGTTCCGCTCACGGTTGGTTTCGTCAGCAAATGGTATTTAGTAACAGCCGCGCTGGAACAAAATCACTGGTTGATTGCTGCACTGGTCTTGGCTGGGTCGCTATTAGCAGTTGTGTATATTGGCCGGGTACTTGAAGCAGCTTACTTTCAACAACCTGCCGACGACCAAGATACAAAGAACATCAAGGAAGCCCCTTGGTTGATGCTGCTTCCTATGTGGATTCTGGTTGTGGCAAACATCTATTTTGGCGTCGACACGAGCCTCACCACGGAAGCGGCAAGCAGTGCATCCGAATGGTTATTCCAGACTGATCAAATTCAAATCAATAATACGCAGGAGGTGTCTCCATGAATCTCTGGCAAGGTGTGGAACCCTCACAATTAATCACATTATCCATCTTGGTTCCTTTCATTGGCGCCCTGCTCGTTATTGCAACGGGTAAGATTCCAAATCTGAGGGAAACCGTCACCCTGACTACCGCCGTAGTGTTATTCAGTATCGTTCTTGCGATCACTGATTACACATTTCAGGGCACCGAGCTCAGGTTAAACGTTATTGATATTTTCCCCGGCATCGGACTTAACTTTGTCGTTGAACCCTTAGGCGTTCTCTTTGCTCTGGTGGCCAGCTTCCTGTGGATTATTACCAGTATCTACGCCATTGGCTACATGCGAGGACATAACGAAGAGAACCAAACTCGCTTTTTCTGCTGCTTTGCTTTGGCGATCAGTTCCGTTATGGCGATCTGTTTCTCAGGAAACTTACTCACACTGTTTATCTTCTATGAAGTTCTGACGCTTTCAACTTACCCGCTTGTTACCCATGCTGGTAACGATGCAGCTAAACAGGGCGGCAGAACCTATCTTGGTATTCTGCTCAGCACATCAATCGCATTTCTGCTCTTTGCTGTGTTAGGCACTTATACCTTAACGGGTACCCTTGATTTTCGTGCGGGAGGCATCTTTTCAGACACAGACAATAAAGCCGTACTGAGTGTACTGCTTGTTCTTTTCTGTTACGGAATAGGTAAAGCCGCGATCATGCCGTTTCATCGCTGGCTACCTGCAGCTATGGTCGCACCCACACCGGTCAGCGCCCTTTTGCATGCCGTTGCCGTTGTTAAAGCAGGTGTTTTCAGTATTTTAAAAGTCGTTATCTATATCTTTGGTATAGACAACCTTAAAGAACTCGCCACAACCGACATCATGTTATACATCGGCGCCGCAACTATCTTACTGTCATCCTGCATAGCGATGACAAAAGATAACCTCAAGGCCCGACTGGCTTATTCTACCGTCAGTCAGCTGAGTTATATTGTTGTCGGTGCCTTGCTTGCGTCTTCCATTGCGGCGGCAGGTTCAGCTCTTCATATTGCCACCCATGCGGTAGGTAAGATTACTCTGTTCTTCTGTGCCGGAGCCATCATGGTAGCCAGCCATAAAAAGAACATCAGCGATATGGTTGGCCTTGGCCGACAAATGCCGATCACCATGGCTGCATTTGCTATAGGTGCCATCAGTATTATTGGTTTACCACCCATGGCCGGTACATGGAGTAAGTGGTATCTCACCATAGGTGCGCTGGACGCAGATAAACTGATCATCGTTGCAGTATTAATGATCAGCTCCTTACTCAACATTGCTTACCTGTTACCAATCCCGGTCAAAGCTTTCTTTAATAGCCAGAACGAGGGAGAGAAAGAGAACTCTAAACCCTGGTCCTGGTCAGACACCAAAGAAGCCCCTCTTCCAATGCTGATTGCGATTGGAATAACCTCCACCGGATGTCTTGCACTATTTTTCTATCCTCAGCCCCTGATCGATTTAATCAATCTGATCCCGGGTGTCTCAACCCATTTAAATGGAGAAGGCTAAATGGCTGAACAGCATGAACCTCAAGGCTTCTTCGACAAGCCGGAAAACATCAGTAAGATGTTAAAAGTCTTCTACGTGGTCTGTGCGCTGCTGGTCGTAGCAGACTTTATTGTACACAGACACATTTATCACAGCTGGGAAAATATCCCTGCGTTTTATGCCATATACGGATTTGTAGGCTGTTCTCTTTTGGTATTCATTGCTAAATGGATGCGCACATTTTTGATGCGAGAGGAGGATTACTATGATAAGTAATGTGATTCCTTTCCTTCCCCTGTTACTGGGGGCATTGGCTGCGATTTTCTTACGTGGCTGGTTACGCAATATCATTATGATCGCTGCACCGATTGTCGGCGCACTCAACTTAATGAGCCTTGAACACGGTGTGTTCTGGTCTATGGAGTTCATGGGCTATGCCCTCGAACCGGTGAAAATCGATAAGCTAAGCCTGATGTTTGGCTATCTTTTCCACTTGGCCGCTTTAATCGCCATTATCTATGCCCTGCATGTTAAGGATACCGTCCAACACGTTGCCGGATTGGCCTATGCAGCCAGTGCGGTGGGTGCGGTATTCGCTGGCGACCTTCTTACCCTGTTTATCTTCTGGGAACTTCTTGCCCTTACCTCTGTATTCCTGATCTGGGCACGCCGTACTGATCGAGCTTATGCTTCGGGTGTACGTTATTTAATTATTCAGGTTCTGTCAGGCGTTCTTTTACTTGCCGGTTTATTAATCTTTGCCAAAGTGAATGACAGCTTGCTGTTTACTCAGATTGGTCTGGAACACGATGGCATTGCGCAAATCGGAGCATGGTTAATCTTCGCTGCCTTCGGCATCAAGTGTGCTTTCCCGTTTGTACACAACTGGCTAACCGATTCTTACCCGGAGTCAACACCCTCCGGCACCATCTTCCTGGCCTCATTCACCACTAAAGTGGCTGTATATGCATTTGCACGAGCTTATCCGGGCGAAGAAATTCTCGTTTGGATCGGTGTGACCATGGCGTGTTTCCCTATCTTCTTCGCGGTAATCGAGAATGACCTGCGCCGTGTATTGGCTTACAGCCTAATTAACCAGATTGGGTTCATGATCGTTGGTATTGGCATCGGTACGGCAATGGCGTTGAATGGTGCAGTTGCACACGCCTTCAACGACGTAATCTTTAAAGGCCTGTTAATGATGACCATGGGCGCGGTACTGCATATGACAGGTAAGATTAACGGTTCTGAATTAGGCGGCCTCTATAAGAGCATGCCAAAGACGACTATCCTCTGTATTGTGGGCGCTGCCTCTATCTCGGCCTTCCCTCTGTTCAGCGGATTCGTATCCAAGTCTATGATCATGGCCGCAGCAGTTGCCGAAGGTTATGACGTCGTTTGGTTACTATTGCTGTTTGCAGCAGCCGGTGTATTCCACCATGCAGGCATCAAGATTCCATACTTCGCATTCTTTGCTCATGATTCAGGCATCCGTACTACCGAGCCGCCAAAGAACATGTTGATTGCTATGACCCTCGGCGCGGTGGCTTGTGTGGTATTGGGCAGCTTCCCTGCTCAAACCGTCTATGCATTATTGCCTTGGGAGCATAACTACTCACCATACGACGTAACTCATGTACTTACTCAGTTACAATTGCTGTTCTTCTCTGCTCTGGCGTTCGTTTGGTTGAACTTACAAAAGCTGTATCCACCAGAGTTGCCATCCACAAACTTGGACGCTGATTGGTTCTATCGTAAGCTTGCGCCAACCTTCATCAAGCGAGTTGCGTGCTCTATACACGGAACGTATGTAAAAGTGGAGAATTCCTTAATCACCTCGATTAAGCGAATGATCCAAAACACTTACGATGCCGAAGAAGGACAACCAAAAGGTTACTTCGCAAGACTGTGGCCAACAGAGACCATGGTGGTTTGGGTTGCGGTGTTACTGGCTGTTTACTTGGTGCTTTATTACATTTAAAGCTGAAAAGAGTTGCTGTGAGTTGACCAGCCAGGGATTGGCTGGCAGCTCATTCAGAATTACCTTGACCACCACAATCACAAACGCTACTAAACTTAAGCAAGCACCTCTAATCCTCGTTTCACTGCCTCACGTTGCGATACTAACTGAAACCAACGAGATAAGTTGGGATATAGTTTCCAATCCAGATCTAACCACTCCCAGCGTGCTAACCAAGGGAAGATGCTGATGTCCGCTATTGAATAGTGATCAACAAAATACTCTCTGTTTTTCAGTCGATCATCCATGACACCACAAAGCCTATGAACTTCCCTCATGTAACGCTGAATCCCATAGTCCACACGCTCTTGAGCATACTTATAAAAATGCAAGGCCTGACCAAAACTTGGCCCGACACCGCCCATTTGAAACATTAACCATTGCATGACCTGGTGACGTTTCCCCGGATCATTAGGGCTGAGTTCACTCCCTGCCTTTTCCGCCAAGTAAAGCAAGATCGCACCGGACTCAAATAGCGTAATGGGTTGGCCATCCGGGCCGTTGCGATCAACGATTGCTGGAATTTTTCCGTTTGGGTTGATGGCCAGGAACGATTCACTAAACTGCTCGCCGGCATTGATATCAATAGGATGATATTGGTAAGGCAAGCCCAGTTCTTCAAGCATAATGGATATTTTTCGGCCATTTGAGGTGTTCCAGGAATATAAGTCAATCATCGGTTTCTCGCTTCTTTGTTTTATTGCTTACGAGAAACGATAAGCTTGAACAAGTTAATTAGATAATATTATTATTCTTACTAAATAATAATTAAAATTTATCATTCAAGTTATGATCAAAGGCTAAACAATGACTTACGAACAACTCCGGGTACTGCATGCGGTCGTCAACGAAGGGACCTTTCGCTCAGCGGCAGAGAAGCTTTTTAAATCACAACCCGCAATTAGCACGATGATTAAGAATCTGGAAGAAGAGATCGGAATATCACTCTTTTCTAGAGATAGCTACCGACCAAAGCTTACTGACTCAGGAAGAGTATTCTATGAGAAGTCACTGGCTGTGATACAACAAACCCAGGAACTTGCCAGCTTCGCGAAACGATTGTCGAATTATGAAGAGCCGTTAGTCACAGTCTCCATCAATGCCGTTTGTCCGCTTCCGCCGGTACTTGAGACGCTCAAGCTTATCGAACAGGAATATCCTGCGACGCAAATTCGTTTGACCACAGAACAAATGGGAGGCGCAATCGAGCGGTTATTTGATGAACGCTCTGATTTGGTCATTACCACTCAAACGGGTATTGAGCCCGATCAGATGGAAGCAAAACCTTATAAAGGGGTCAAGATTATTCCTGTTGCGCACCATACTCACCCTTTAGCTCAGAGAGCCGGTATGCTATCAATCAATGACGTTAAGCCCCATGTTCAGGTAATCGTCACCGATAGCAGTCAATCTCGAAACAAGCAGTCCCTCGATTTGATGCCACAAAACAGACGTTGGTATGTTACCGATTTTGCGGCTAAAAAGGATATTATTATGGCGGGTATGGGCTGGGGCGGTATGCCGAAACATACTATAGAAAACGAACTCGATGCTGGCGAACTCGTTCAAGTTTATGTGGATGAATTCGATGTTCGTCATTCTCAACAGTATCTCATTCGTCGTACTGACAAACCTGTTGGAAAGGTGGCTGCCGCTATTTGGGATCGGCTAAGCGAAACCTACTCCGCCACTTGATTCAAGGTCAGCCACTCTCTTGGGGATTGTCCGGTCTTCTTACGAAACACACGAGCTAAAGCCGAGGCATTTTCATACCCGACTTCATTGGCAACCCAGCCAACGGGTTTCCCTTTTTTTAATAGTGTTTGCGCCACCCCAACGCGCCATTCAAGCAAATAATCACCCGGCGAGTACCCCACTTTCTCTTTAAAGGTTTCAATAAATTTAGATCGCGACATGGTCGCCAAACTCGCCATTTCCTGCAATGTCCAATTCTCCGAAGGTCTGGCATGCAAAGCTGTAATTACCTTAGCTAACTGAGGGTGCGCCAAGCCGGTTAACAACCCTTGATCGACCAGATCAGAATCCATCGCATGACGTAATAAGGTGATTAGAAAGATCTCTGTTAATCGATTCATGATGGCCTCTCGGCCTTGTCGCTTCTGTAACGCCTCTTCAAATAACCATTGTGCGGTATTTTTAAGAGCAACATCATCAGATAATGTTATCGCGACAAATGGCGGTAAAGCGTTTGCCAGGGGATTGTTTGATCCCGTGCCATAACGAATTGTGGCGCAGACGACGTTGGCGTCATCGCCTTGTTCAGCGCGTAACTCATGAACCGAAGGTTTGGGATAGAAAAGAACGGAAGGCTCCGTAATGTTTAACAATTTCCCGCTGGGTGTCGTTACTCGCATGCTCCCACTTTCCAGGAAGTGCAAGTGCCCTTCTTGTTCTTTTGTCGAGTCAAAGCTGGAAGTCCCACAAAGCTTCCCAGAGTAGAAAACCCCTGTCGTTATCGAAAACTGATTAAGTACTGCCGAAAGTTTATCCATAAACTTAAAACGATTAGCGTCAAATTTCGGACGATTCTAGCCCATACGCCTTCCTTAAACCACTATCGTATTACCAAAGCCAGTTTGTATTGAGTAAGGCAAGAACGCTACTGGCAAACCAACACGATAAACCATATTTATCATGTTGATCATTAATGAATATTATTATTTATTCATTGAAGTCATTAATCTTTCTTACCGTTGGCAGGACATGAGCCATAACACGTTCAGCGGGCCTGCAATAACTTAGAAAAAAATCATGGAGGTTACAGATATGTTACAACAACAAAAAACCGTTCTTATCACAGGGGCTTACGGTGGAATGGGCATTGATATGGCAAAAGCGTTCATCGCACGAGGCGATAACGTCGTGATCAATGGCCGTGATGACATCAAATTACAACATGCCAAAGAATCTTTGAACGGTGGTGAAAACGTCATTGCAGTAGCGGGAGATATTTCGGACTCCAGCACTGGTGAGAAAATGGTAGAGATGGCACTTGAACACTTTGGCCGAGTTGACGTGTTAGTGAACAATGCAGGTCAATTTTACCCAAAACCCTTTATTGAAAGTACCGTCGATGACTTGGAACATTTCTTTAACGTCAACCTGAAAGGAACATACTTGACCACCCAAGCGGCGGTACGCCAAATGATCAAACAAAATGAAGGTTCCATCATCAATGTCGGTACGGTGCTAGTGGAGTCAAGCTTCACGCCCTTCCGAGCCTCTGCCGCATTGGCGAGCAAAGGGGGCGTGCACGCGTTAACTACTGCGTTGGCCTCGGAATTGGCACCCTATCAGATTCGCGTCAATACTCTTGCTCCGGGAATTATCCGAACGCCCCTGCAAGGCGACAACGTGGATAGTCACGCGGGAATGAGCCTACTTAATCGTGTCGGGGAAGTTGCTGACACGACACGCGCCACCCTTTATTTAGCAGACGCCAGCTTCCAAACAGGAACGGTCGTCAATGTTGACGGTGGTTATGTTGCTGGCCGCAGTAATTAGCACGTATTCATCGCTGCCATCGAACAAAGTCGTCACGATTAACGGACGACTTTGAAAATAACGGTTCATAACAAATCAAGTCATAAATGAGACGATACAGACAAGCCACGTGAAAACGTCAAAAACCTAGCGGTATTCGTACAGTCTGGAGAGTCAAATGGCCAAACAGGAGACCATCTAAATGCCCGTTGTCACCATTAAATTGACCGGTAAGCCGGTTACGCAAGTGCAGAAAAACGCGCTAATGCAACGAACCAACGAGATGTTGCAAGAAGTCCTTAATAAAGATCCTGAATCAAACTGGGTCATTATCGAGGAAGTGGCGACACAAAACTGGGGGATCGCAGGTCGCCCCGTTACCGAACGGTTTGCTCAAGCGAATGAAATCGAAAAAGAAAATTAAGCAACACTCCATTAACTGAATTAAGTACACAAGATTAAATAAAGGATGATAGACATGAACAGCCATACACTGAAACTTTACAGCTTCCCATTATCAGGTCATAGCCATCGAGCGCAGTTATTTCTTTCGTTCCTGAATATTGACGCTGAGATTATCAATGTCGATTTGCTTAATGGCGAACAAAAAAATGAAGACTTCTTAAAACTCAACTTATTAGGACAGGTTCCAGTACTTCAAAACGGTGACACAGTCATTTCAGACTCGAATGCCATCTTGATTTATTTAGCCGAGAAGTTTGACACAAAGGAAGAATGGTATCCGAAGGAACCTGCGACCAGAGCGGAGATACAACGATTTCTTTCCATCGCCCAAAATGAAGTGGCGCATGGTCCGGCAGCCGCACGTCTGGTCACTGTGTTTGGTCGCAATATTGACCATGAACAAGCGATCTCCAAGGCTCAGGCCTTACTAGAAAAGCTAAATAAGCACTTCGCCAATTCGGCCTATGCAGTGGGTAACAATGCCACTATTGCCGATATTTCCCTCTATACCTATATTGCTCACGCACCGGAAGGCAGTGTTTCTCTTGAACCCTACCCACATGTCGTGGAATGGTTAAATCGAATCGAGTCCTTACCAAACTTCATCCCCATGAAGTCAAGCAAGGCAGGACTGGTTGCATAGATACACTTGTTCTTGACGTCAGTCCCCAAATTCAAAGTTGTGATGAAATCAGTCCCACAAAAGCGGGGTCGACGTCTTTTTTACATTATTTTCAAAAGAGATCTCTGATGCTGCCCGAAGATGACAAACGCCCTTCAAACACCGTTCATCTAGCAGGCTGTTGATTTTTCTGAGTTATGAATTCAATGATCATTTGAAATTGGAGTTTTCGGCCTAAATCGACGATTAAAGAGCATTTTTCTCTCCGATGGCGCCTGGAGACAAAACTTCCTCGCCATCGCCATCAAGGCGGATTACCCCTGCAGCGCCCTCATTCGTGTCAGGTTCCAGCCAATCATCGTCAGCATAACTATGCTGTTTACTTTCAATATACCGATGCCGAAGAAGGACAACCAAAAGGTTACTTCGCAAGACTGTGGCCAACAGAGACCATGGTGGTTTGGGTTGCAGTGTTACTGGCTGTTTACTTGGTGCTTTATTACATCTAAAACTGAAAAGAATTACTGTGAGTTGACCAGCCAGGGATTGGCTGGCGACTCACTGTAATTGATAATAGAAAAAAGATTGGCTTCAGTCCCCTTGATACATTTCACATAACTGCGCTGTTAATTCACTTATAATTCCCGAGTATAAATCTACCTAAATATCTATTAACTATGGAATTGCTTCCCCTCACCAATTTCAAAACACAACTTATAATTTAATATCATCTTTTTGTAACCATATTTCTAAGGAAGGAAAAATGAATACATCCGCAAGCATGCCTAGTAATTATGCTATCCACATTGTGGAAAAAGTAATGCCAGTAGATCAATTGATTATGATCTTATACAACAACCCAAGCCCCATCGTTTACTCTCACTTTAAACAAGTCAACCAACACATTAAAAACGGGCTAGTCCAGCCAGGACAAATAGTATTGATTTCACCTGCTAATACAGGGGAGTGTTCTATTGAAGAACAAAAGTTCTTACAGGTCGCAGAGAAAGTTGATCGAACGTTAATGCAACTAGCCGCATCAGAAAGAGAAATCTTAGCTAAACGATATGATTTCCTTAACAACGCAGCAAGCTATAGCGGGCTTCTTCTTGGTGTAAGTAACACCTCTTGGCAATCACATGTAAAACAGGTTAAAGCTATTCTCAAGAACATTGAAAGATCTTATGTTACAAGTTATAACACCCACGGAAACTTAAACAACCAAGCTTTTTTTCAAGCTAGAAAAATGCACTTTATCAGTTTAAATAATGCACTATTACGCTTTGCTCAACCCAAACTCGGTGGAAACCTATTACCGGGTGATATTCGAAATAATTTAGGATTAAGCACCAAAAGCATAGTGCATCAATGGAATAAACAAGGCGGCCCAGCTCAATCCATTCCAAACTTCACAGCCAACTATGAGACCGTCGCCAAAATGGCTCGTAATTTAAAACGAGTCGGACACTTAGGTATAGCACTCACTTTTACAAGTGGATTAGCTAATATACAAAAGGCCTGTACAGTAGGAAATGACTCAACTTGTTCAAAGTCAAAATACACAGAAACAGGCAAGGCATTTGGTAGCATCGGAGGAGGTATCGGCGGCGGTGCAGTTACCTCATGGGCTGTCTGTTCTTTAGCATTTGGTGTACCTTCTGCTGGAACTAGCGCATTTTGGTGTGCTTTAGTTGCTGGAGCTGCAGGTGGCTACGCAGGAGGAACCCTTGGCGGAATGGCCGGAAATGAAGTAGGTGAAGTGCTTTATGAAGTTAAGTCGACATTTTAACAAGAGTAATACAGTTAAATGAATAATGAAATCGTCGTTTATATCACTACCTTTACCTGGATATTAGCGTGTTTGGGAATATTCTCCTGGGTAGGAATTGTTTTTTATCTAAAATCAAAATGGTTACCATTGATTGAAGACATACTTGAAGGTGGACGTCGGCTTTATTCACTGAATATTTATCTTGCGGGGCAAGGAAGCCTTCATTATGCGACGGTATTTCTTAGTAAATGGCATGCAGGCCGAATGAATATGCAGGAAAAGAGAGAGAATGTTCCCAAAAATGCTCAACGAATATTTATTCTCTCGTTCTTTTTTTTCATGGCCAATTTTGTACTCTTTTTTAGCACTTCTGTTCTCATTGTTTTAATACGAAAGTATTCATAAATATTACATAGCGTGTTCAAACGGACAGTTATTTCTATCGAAATAATTGTCCGTTTGAAAAACCTATTTTCACCAAGAATTTAGCTTCAATAAAGCAAGGTTCTAACCATTCTGAAGGCCATAAATAAAAAAACTGATATGACCTCCCTATTTTTTCGATCACATCGATGAAAAGATAGAAATCACTTTGATCAACTTATCGCAAGAGATGATTAAAAAATCCTACGATCTAAAGCCGAATGGAGATTGTTCTAAGTTGGCTGGCCAGGGATTGGCTGGCGGCTCACAGATATTCACTCGCAAATAACAACTATTAAGCAGCACACCACTGATACCAAGGCACATGCCCCCCGTGTACTTCTGTTACACCAAATCTTTTATTGCAATATGAACATTCAACTTCAAAATTCACCTGATACAATTCAATATTATCTGAAGTACTCAGTATCGTTAAATGCCCTTTCTTCTCTTGGGGGATAGGGTTAAATAATGAAGTACTTTTATAGATGAAGCAATGACACCCCCCATCACAAACATGTTTAACATACGCCATCGCCAAATCGAAATGTTTTGAGTTTTGGTAAAACACACCGCCTAAGTCAACTGCCTTTACTTTTTTATGAAATTGCGGAAGATGAGGAAGTAATTCAAACATAAAGTCTCGATCAGTACAGTCCAGTAGCAACCAAACCGCATCAAGAATTTGATGTTTATCTCGGCTTTCAAATTTTTGTATTATTTGATCAATTTCCATATTAAAGCCTGAGTTCAGGATTTACCTGGCGAAAAATGCCATTTAAAATCTTCCCAGTACATATAATGATTAGCAGTCCCATCAGCGACCTTTTATAAGCCTAGGCTATAGTAGTAAATCTACTTCTAATATAACTTTTTCAGGAGAATAAGAACCTTTTATAATTTCAATATACTTGATTCTAATCGAATCCCCTTTTCTTAAAGTATCGATCTTTTCTTCTGGCACAGAGTATTCATCATGCTTCGAAACTTTATAATATGCATCATTAAGTATAAAAGAATACCCAGTATTGTATTCCGAAAAAGATTGAAGTACCCCTGAATCTAGCTTTATCGAGTTCTGTACCAAACTGCTTATTCTTTTGTACCGATCAAAGCTCTCCCACATCACATACGAAAAAACGATCAAAAATAAAGCAGTAAAATAAACCAAACTAAATCTTTTATGTTCTTTGAGTTTTTTATTGAAAGGTAAAAACAAAAAACCAATAGCAAAGATCAATAAGCATAGAAAGCTATACCACTGAAACTTAAATTCAACCATCTAAAAATTTCCAACACTTAGAACTCTATTTTCTGGCATAAAATAGTTAATCATTTACAGTTTTACGCAGCCTATTGGCGATGATGTCCATTACACTCAAGAGAGACCATAAACCATCATAACAACACTAGCGAGAGCCTGAGTAACAAGGATTGTCCAGTAAAGTAATGGAAATGAAGCTCGACTCACATCAAACCATGCCCACCATTCTAATATAAGTATCGTATCTGTCTCCTCTCTTGTATATTCCCAGAAGGTCAATAAGAGCAAGCCGATCCCAAGTAATAAAAGAATATTCAAACCATATTAACCTTTTTGTTTTAAGCTCTCAGATCCAACACCGTTGAAATTACCTATACACAACAGCTTAATCTATGAACTTCTGCGTGTATAAGAGTTTACTTACCAGTAAATTTGAATTTCAGTACCAACATTTACCAATTTCATGAACTCATCCATTTCACGATTAGTTAACGCTATACATCCATTCGTCCAATTGAATCTTTGCGTAATTACAGAAAGCCACCCTAAGTTATTACGTTGGCCATGAATCATTATAAAACCACCAGGCGATACACCTAGCTTTTTCGCATTAGCTTTATCAATTTCATTTGGGTAATTAATATGCATTGCTCGATAAAAAGATGAATCTTCTTTTTTGTAATCGAGAGTATAAGTACCTTCCGGCGTTTTCTCGTCACCTTCTTGCTTCTTATGACCTTTAGGGTTTGCCCCAAAGGCGACATGGTACTCCTTAACGACAAACTCCCCATCAAGCAAAAACATCTTACTTTCGGATTTATCGACTTTCACCAGATCGACTCCCGCATGAGCAAGATTTGATATAAGGATGAATAGTAAAATGGAATATCTCATGATTTGTAGCGCCTTAAGGTCTTTCTCACTCTTCAGTGCTATGTAAAAAGCTCTTCATATCAAAATATTAACTTCAATAAAAAAGAAACTTCACCATTTAGGAGAACATAAATAACGAAGCCGATGCACCCCTATTTTGGAGCAAGTACTTACCATCTCTTTTAGGGTCTATCCTGATCGATCTCTTCGATATTGTCTTTCAACTTAATCAAACCTTGTTTAATCAATTCTTGATCAAGCTCCTCATTGGTTAACAATTTTAGATCTGAACTCTTTATTTTTGATGTTTTTAAGTGAGTCAGAATACCATCGACTTTTTCAGCCCACTTAGATGCATCTCGTTTGATGTCTTTTTGAATTCTATCTACCGCATCAGCAGCCTTTGGGTATAAAGCAAAACCACCTAAAGTAATCGCACTGAACTGAGCAACATTCAATACAATTTCATAGTCAATAATGACTGAACCACGTCGAATGCTTTTAGCTTCAAAACTTAAACCAAAACTGGGTTCACCTTTTAGTGCTGTTGACGTTATTAACCTTAAGTAGTCTGATACATGACGGCTGATATTAGGGAAATATTCGTCAGTATCAACCAACTCGTCAAGTTCTGAAATGGTAAGAGTCATAGAACCGAAAGAAATAACCTTACTTTCATCATTGATTTTATACCCATTAGCCAAATTATCCATTACTCCGTAACTTGCGCTCTCATGAGCATTACCGGAGTAATAAGCAAGTGATCTACCGGGCAAGTCATAAGAAAAGTCAGGCTCTGTTAAAGCAGCAGCACGCTCATCAACTAACAATTCAAACATTAATTTTTCAAACTTAGCTGCTCTACCTGAATCAGTCAGCAACTGCATCATCTGATTTTGATGCGCGTCACCACTGGCCATAATCGCATCATTCAATGCTCTGGGGAAATCCCCTAGTTTAGCCTGCTCGGCACTATTATTGGCCAGCTGCTCCATAACTACGGAGTTCTCTCTTACCTTATCTCTGACTGTATATGCGTAATTCACCATATCATCATCAGTCAGTTCATCTGTGATGAACAACTCATTCAAACGAGCAATGATTTGAGACAAAAACTCTTCTTTAGGATTTTGTGGCTTGGCCGTACCCAATGAATCCCCTGGCTCTAGTGCAACATTTTCAGCTTCGACTTGTAATTTAATGTCTTGTTGTCGAATCTTTGACAAACGATAATGGCTAAGTACAACATTATTGAGATCAATTTCATCGTCTTCTGTGATTACTTCCCGCAGCATGGGCCGTAAGCAACGAGCATAAAGACTCAGTTTCTCTAATTCTTTATCATTGTAATCCACGATTTGAGACATAAATTCGTAAAAACGAACAAAAGTACCCAAATCCTTTCTAAAAATCTCAAGCGCATCTTTTTCTTGTTTGCATTCTTTAAAGCTGTTTTCAGCATTTGCAATCAATACCGGATCATCCGTGCGCTTAGTGCGTTCAAACATGTCTTTGGCTTGAACGTAAGCCTCTGCGGCGGATTTATAACGAACATTCCAACGCTCTACTGCCGGCTTGCAAATATTGGCAATAGCAGCGTTACTTTTACTCTTTAGCAAAAAAGCTTCGCAGAACTGATCAACTTCATGATCATAAAAAATACCGGAGGCGCGCAATTTATCAGACAGGTCAAAAATCAAATTGGGGTCTGAAACATCAGCAAGCTCCGTTGTCTGATAATAAGGTTCAAACGCTTTTAAAATTTCTTCCGGTTCATTGAAAAAATCCAGAACAAAAGTGCCACTCTCTTTTTTACTTGGGAAAGTTCTGTTCAAACGGGAAAGCGTTTGCACACATTCCACACCACCCAGTTTTTTATCTACGTACATGGCACAAAGTTTGGGCTGATCAAAGCCCGTTTGAAACTTATTGGCAACGATCATTACCTGATAGTCATCGCTGTCAAACGCTTCACGCATATCGCGGCCTTTCAGGCCGGGATTCATATTCGTTTCAGTAAACTTTTTATCAAGTAACGAGGATTTATCTTCGTCAGCAATCGGGTCTTTTTCTGTAAATTCCAATTCACCAGAAAACGCCACCATAGCTTGAATTTTTTGATAACCCTTTTCAGCAATGTACTTATCAAAACCTAATTTATAGCGCACCGCCTCTTTACGAGAGCTGGTAACAACCATTGCTTTCGCCTGTCCACCAAGCAAGCCCATTACATTATGTTTGAAGTGCTCTACGATGACTTTTACTTTCTGGCTGATGTTGTAATCGTGCAATCGCACCCATTCATTCAGCTTGACCTTAGTCCTTTTACTTTCTACCTCTTCATCACCGCCAGCGAACTTCATCGCAAGATTGTAAGCCACTTTATAATTGGTGTAGTTCTTCAATACATCCAGAATAAAGCCTTCTTCAATGGCCTGGCGCATACTGTACACATGCCACGCATACGGTTTGTTATCTGTTTTATTCGGTTGTTCCAGAGGTTTTGGCAATCGCCCGAACAATTGCAACGTTTTGTCTTTTGGGGTGGCGGTAAACGCCAGATAGCTTACATTTTTTGCTTTACGTCGTGATGCTACCGCAGCATCCAAGATATCGTCCGAAGAAAGCGCGTCATCGTCATCTTTCCCTTCTACCATTAAGACTTCTTTTAGCTGTCGAGCCGTACTGCCTGTTTGGGAACTGTGGGCTTCATCCGCAATGACAACGTAATTGCGTTCTTTTAAAACAACACTGTTTTCAATGGCTTTTAAGACGTGAGGGAAGGTCTGAATCGTTACAATTATTATCGGCTGTGAGCCTTCCAAAGCACTGGCCAGCTTTTCAGATTTAGAACCTGTACCCTCATTACGATTGATGCGACCAACCACACCGTCTACAGAGGTAAATTGAGAAATGGTTTCCTGCAACTGATCGTCCAATACCGTTCGATCGGTTACCACAATCACCGAATCAAACAGCTTATTGCCCGCCGCAGTATAAACCGCCGACAGTTGATGAGCTGACCAGGCAATGGAATTGGATTTACCCGAACCAGCACTGTGCTGAATTAAATACTTCTGGCCTGGGCCTTCACTACGAACCGTATCAACCAGTTTACTGACCACATCCCACTGATGATACCGTGGGAAAATCAACGTCTCTTTCTTGGATTTGCGCCCTTCCCAGTCTTCTTTTTCTTCAATTTGCAGATGAACAAACCGGGCAAGAATATTCAACAGGTTGTCTGGCAGTAAAACCTCATTCCATAAATAATCGGTGGCGTACTTGTTTATGTCTTCTGGTACATCATTACCTGCTCCACCCTCTTTCGTACCTTTGTTAAACGGCAAAAAGAAGGTTTTATCCCCTTCTAAACGGGTGGTCATATACACTTCGTACTGACTGACCGCAAAGTGCACCAACGCACCTCGTTTAAAGGTTAACAACGGCTCCGGCTTTTTGGTCTCAGGGTCAATGGCAAAACGGGTTGTTTTATACTGTTTTATTGCATTGTGTACGGCCTGTTTAAACTCAGACTTTAATTCCAAAGTTGCAATGGGTAAGCCATTCACAAACAAAACTAAATCAATGCGCCACTTTTTACTTTTAACCGCAGCCGTCTTACTTGTCGCAGAGATTTCTTCTGAGGCCTCGCTATCACTGCACCAAGGGCTGTACACCAACTCGGGGACCACTCTTAAACGATTTGCTTTATAACGTTTCAAAGTGTCTGGATTTAAATCGTGTTCGGGTTTAAATTGGCATAAGCTAAAACGCGTGCCACGGTCACGTAATTCATTACGCAGAACGCCCAATGTACCGAAGGTTCGCATTTCCCTATTTACGGCATCAGGTTTAACTTTATTGAGCTGCGATACCACGCGAGCTAGAAACTTATCTTCGGGGTCACTAGGGTAAAGTTTGCAGTACTTCTGCCACTCTTCTTCTTGCGTCTCTTTTATAAAACCTAAAAGATCTTCTGAATACAAGGCCAGTTCACGGTTATAGCCTTTGGGGTCGCCCAGCAACCAACCGTTTGCAACCAATTGTTTAATGATGTCGTTTTGAAACGCTGCTTCGTTTGCCTTACTGCTCATGATCAGGCACGTCCTTGTTCTGAGTTGAGGTATGTTCTAATCGTTGCTTTGCATTATTAATTGCTTGGTGCAGCCGTTGTTCAAAAACATCCATGGGCGGCAACGCTGTTATATACTCCGCCACATGAATGCCTGATTGGTCCAATTCAAGCAATTCAATTTGTTCTTGTTTTTTACCCGCGCAAAGAATGATTCCCAGCGGAGGTTGTTCACCTTCTTCTTGCTCATGTTTTGCAAGCCAGCGAAGGTATAATTCCATTTGCCCTTTATATTCCGCTTTAAAGCGGCCCACTTTTAAATCGATGGCCACCAGACGCTTTAATTTTCGATTGTAAAACAGCAGGTCAATGTAAAAGTCGTCATCGTCGATTTGTATTCGCTTTTGCCGAGCAACAAAGGTAAAGCCGGTACCCAGTTCCAATAAAAATTGCTCAAGCTCACGTAAGATGGCATCTTCTAATCCCTTTTCTAAATAACGGTCATTGAGATCCAGAAAATCGAGTACGTAAGGGTCTTTCAAAACCAAATCTTGATTGACTTCGCCTTTTTCTCTCAGCATTTCCAGCTCGGTCACCAGCGTTTCTTCCGGTTTTTTAGATATGGCAGTACGTTCAAATAACAGGGAGCCAATACGCTCTGACAAAGTACGCGTAGACCAACGTTCCTCAATGGCCATGCGAATATAAAACTCGCGTTTTAGCGCTTCATCAATGTAAATCAGGCTCTTTAGGTGCGTCCAACTTAATTGTCTCCGCACTGCAGAGACAATTTGTTCATCAGGAAATGTCTCTGCAAAACGCAGGCAGTGATGTAATTGTTTTTGACTCCAGCCTCGGCCAAAGGCCTCTGTCAGCTGCTTTGAAAGTTCAGTAATGACTTGCCTGCCATACTCAGCGCGTTCGCCTTGCAACAGGTACTTAGAAATTCGGCTGCCCACCAGCCAATACAGCATGGTAATTTCAGCGTTCACCGCCGATGCAGCCCGCTGCTTAGCACTTTGAATGAGCTGTTTGATGTCTGTAACTAATGCCGCATCCATGGCCTGATTGTTCATGCTACGTCCTTGTTATTTACCCTATCAATAGATTCAGGAGCAACCCAATTTCGAACGTCTATTTTACCGGTGACGGCTGCGGAGATTAAGGCTGTGCGTCGTTCTTGTAATAACTCAATGCCAGCAACAGCTTTGTCTTCCAGTTTTTTATAATGTTCACGAGTTTTTCTTATGGAACCAACAATTGCTTCAACTTCATCTTCCGAAGGAACTGGAACTGCTAAAGCTTTAACAATATCTGTATTTAAATTTGGCTGGCCTGAGCCTTGCTTAATTCTCTCTCTCAAGTCATCTGTAAGACTTGAAAGATAATAATAAGCAAACTCATGATTGAGCTCTAAATTTTCGAATCCAACCACTCCATCATTTGCGTTAGCGTCAATCTTTAAGATCGAAGGCACACCTAATGTTGCACCACTGTTTGATAGTAATAATGTCCCAGACTTAAACACTCGACATTGATCACTACCTTTTTCCGTTAAAAAGGTTTCAGTCTCTGTTAAATAAATCTCATCATCTTTTGTGATTTCAGCAACGGTAACCCAAGGCGAGTAATCACCATTAAAAAGCGTCGGATCGCCTGCGGGCCTTGGCGAGCCACCACGAACAACTTGAGATATATAGCCAAACTTACTCACCACCCAATGCTCCGGCACTTCACCTAACCACTCAACACCGGAGTCGCGCATGGGGGCGTTGGGATTAAGGCCTTTGGTGACGGCATGACTGATCACGGCCTGGCGTTTTTCTTTTAGCAGTTTGATTAGCTGTTGTTGTTTTTCGATTAGGGTGTCGATTTTGGCGGTTTCGTGGTCAAGGAAGTTGGCGATTTTTTCTTGTTCACTATATGGAGGAAACGGTACTTTAAGTTTTTTTAGTTCACCTAGATTTATTCTTATTCTTGTCGTTCCTGTCGAAACTAACTCAGCATTAACCTTCACATAATCACAGTTAATTGCCCAAACAAGGTAATTCAAATCAACTAAATTGAGATTGGGTGTTAACTTGACACAATCTGCGACGATTACATATTCTGGATATTGGTCGCTAACAACTGCACATCTAGCAACAGGCTCGGCCATTTTAGCTATTACTAGATCACAGGGAAGTGCCAAATGCCTATTCAGCTGTTCCTTCTTTTTCTGAGTAATAAATTTTATGTTTTGCAAGAGGTGTTTGCTGTCACGGATATTATTCAGTTGAATTAACGGTACACCACTATCTTTATAATCGTCAGTTTTTAAATCAGATCCAAATGGCCCATCAACGAATGCCATTCTCCTTTGGTCAGCCAAATATGCTAAACGCTTCTCTGCCCAATGCCCAGGCAAATCAGTTTTAAAGTAGTCACTGTATTGATAAGTGTCATACCTGCTTTCAAGCACCTTCACAAATGCACCTCTTGCAACAGCTTCATAATCTCAGCACTCACCGCATCCAAATCCGCGTCAATATCTACCAAATCCCTGGGCGGCTGGTATTCATAAAAATGACGATTAAAGGGAATTTCATAGCCAACAATGCCGATTTCACCATCTTGAACGTCGCATTTGTTGGCATCAATCCAGGCATCGGGCACATGGGGCTGCACTTCTTTTTTGAAATAAGCTTCGTTCAGGTCATTCACGGTTTGGCTTGGGTCTAAATCGACATTTTCGTTATCACGTAGATCGCCATCAGGTTTGTATTCTATTACTTGTTGTTTGCCGTTCACCTCGACTTCAAACAAACCATAGAGCGGGTTTGGTTGCGTGTTTTTGTGAACTTTCTTAATGACTTTTTTCGCTTCGGGGTTTTTCCAGCTGACAGCAGCTGTGATTTGTTTTTTCTCTTTGGCTTCTAAACTGATGCCTTCGGCTTTGCAAGCTCGTTTAATGGTTAACTCATAGCCATTCATATCGTCGCACTGTTCAGTGCCTATATCAGCCTGCAGCTGCTTAGCTTTTAAAAAGCATATCTTTTGTGCTTCCCAGGTTTTTCGGTCTAACAGCTCTTTGATTTTGGCTTCTTTTAAATCGCTGAAATGTTTTTTCACATGTTTACGGATGTCGTCTTCATAGTCATCCAAAACACCGTATTCTTTACCTTGTTGGGCCGCAGGCGCGTCACAATGCTCTTTATACGCCGCAGGCGTTTCATCAGTCCACTCTTGCCCATAGGTTTCATACACCCACTTCATGGGTGCATTTAAAGGTTTTGGCGCAAAACGCAGTTCAGAGATACGTTCATCACTGAATTGATAACTTTCTCGTAAAGGGCGCTCGATGGTGATGCGGCGGTAGCCAAATTCATGGGTATCGAATATTTTACTGGCGAAGGTTTTAGGCGCTTCAGTTTTAGCCATCGCAGATTGTCGACCTCGATTGGATTTCTGCTCAGCGGGTTTATCTAAATCTAATTTATCAAGCGTTGTAGGTTCCATCGTTTCAAACGCACCAAAGGTCTTAGTAATGATCGCTATGTCTTTATTGCTCAGTTCATTACGTTTACTGCCGAGGGACTTACGCATTTTCCCGCTTAAATTTACGGCATTAATCAGCTGGACTTTGCCTTTGCGTTCTTCAGTTTTTTTGTTCGACAAAATCCAAACGTAGGTGGCGATTCCTGTGTTGTAGAACATATCCGTAGGCAAGGCGACGATGCTTTCTAGCAAGTCGGCCTCTAATATATAGCGACGAATTTCGGATTCCCCCGAACCCGCGCCCCCCGTAAACAGAGGCGAACCATTAAGAATAATACCTATGCGCCCACCGCCATCACTAGGGTCTCGCAATTTTTTCAGCAAGTGCATTAAAAATAATAGCGAGCCATCACTGACACGAGGTAAACCTGGGCCAAAGCGCCCCGCAAAACCTTTCAGGATATGCTCATCTTTGATGTCACCTTCTATCTTTTTCCAATCCACACCAAACGGTGGATTGGATAACATGTAATCGAATTTAACGGTATTAAGTTGGTCATTACTGAGAGTATTGCCCAACTTAATGTTATCTACTTCCTGGCCTTTAATGAGCATGTCCGCTTTACAGATGGCATAACTCTCGGGATTGAGCTCTTGCCCATAAGCACGCATCACGGCCTTACGATTATGCTCGTAGACATATTCCATACCAGAGGAAAGAAAGCCGCCTGTGCCAGCCGTAGGATCATATATCGTTCGAATGACGCCGGATTTAGTGAGAACGTCGTCATCTTCCATAAACACTAATGAGGTGGTAAGGCGTACTATATCGCGCGGGGTAAAATGCTCTCCGGCGGTTTCATTAGAGCTTTCAGCAAAACGGCGGATCAACTCTTCAAAAGCCAAGCCCATATCATGATTACTGATACCGTTTGGATGAGACGGTGATTTAGGCCTCAAATCGGTGGTTCTTACTTTTTTTACTACTTTAAACAGCAAACCCGCATCGTTTAACTGACCCACAAATTCGGAGAAATTAAAGTATTCGAATATTTCGCGTGCGTCTTTAGAAAAAGCTTTGATATAGCTATCGAGATTGGCCTTAATATCGGCGGCCCCTAATGTCGAAAGATCCATCTTCGATGTGTTATAAAAGCTTAAGCCATCAGGGTTATTTTTGGTTTTAGTGGCTCGTAAAAGAAACATATCATGGGCATTTTCTTGCACCCCCATTTCCTGTATTCGGTCGTATTCAGCAAGCACTTGTTCTTTACTTTCTTCCAGTACGCCTTCCAGTCTACGTAACAAGGTAAACGGCAGGATAATTCGACCATATTGACTTTGCTTAAAATCACCTCGTAGTAAATCGGCGATAGACCAGCAGTAGGATGCAAGATTATTCGGTGTTTGTGGTTGGTCGACACTCATTTTGATAGCTCACAGATAACAATATAAAAGGCGAAGTGTAACAGAGACTTATAGGCAGGTTGAACGAGTAACGACCTCTTTTAGAAATTATTTACAAGTAACCAATCAAGATGAACCTCGCCTAACTGCTTTTCATTACATCGCATTTTAATTGTGGACTGTTTGTATCTCTCTACTCCACAGTCACTGACCCCGTCATCTCAGGATGCGGACCACATTCATAATCAAACGACCCCACGTCATTAAACGTCTTTTGATAGGTCTCATCCGGGAAGAAGTAATCCGGTTCTTCTGTGTCTATGCTCTTAAACCACACGCTGTGATATTGGCGTTTTTCTTTGTTAATCCACACTACCGTATCGCCTTGGTTGATGGTGATGTGTTGCGGAGTAAACTTAAACTTCTTAATCTCCACTTCAACGGTTTTGGCTTCTGCCATTGCCGAGCTAAGCAAAATGACGACGCTAAGTAGGCTGGTGCTGAGAGCTTTCATACATACGTCCTTTATTTTAAAAGTTAGATTGTAGCTAAGACACTGATATTTAAAATGAAAAAAGGCATTCTTTGCAGAATGCCTGAGGTTTTAACGTAAATTTTAGTTTTTTGCTTCCTAGTTATCGTGCTTTATTCATTGCTTAGCGGCATTGATGTCTCCGTCTCCGTTATCGATGCCCAACTTGTAGCCTAGAGATACATGGTGGAATCGAGAGTTGGAGTAATCATCATGGATAGCGAAACCAAAGTTATAAGTCTTGCCTTTCTCCAAGGTAATATCACCCGCTTTGTCAGACTTTAATTTGCGTTTCATAACAACCGTCCAAGTGCCATTCTTAAGTTTTGCATCAAACTCAGAGATCTGACCGCCATGCATGGTACGTTGCTCCATGATATGGCCGTCTTCCACTTCGCCTTTGCCAGATTTGTAGCGGATCAGATCCATGAACTTACCCGCATTGGTGTCAGCTGCGATTTCATCAGCAGATTTCAACTTGTCCCAACCGCCACGCTTCTTACCACGACGGCCTTTTACTTCAAGCTTGGTACGGCTTTCTTTTAGGTACTTAGTCACGCCATCACCAATGTTGATTTGCTTAGCGAACTCGCTGGTTGCCAATGTGTCGGCATCCGGTGCGTCAGGCATATTTTTCGCGTCGTGGTGGCATGTGCCCCAACAACCCGCACGATCTGCAAACTCAACTTCGTCTGTAGCAAACATAATGGCCAGTTTCATTGGGTTTTCAGGATCAAGCTTGCCTCCGTCTGCGAACGGTACAGGAGCATGCTCTCCTTCTGCCCAGCTAAAGCGCATATAGAGGTTTTCATTATCATACGTTGCGTCAACTGTGACAGGGATACTGCCACGCTTACCAGGGATTGGCGTTGCTTCCGCTTTTTCACCACTGACAATCTTGGCGCCCATGTCGGCTGTTTCTTTGTCATGACAAGTTACACAACGATCACCGCCTTTCGTAAATGGTCTCGCACCACCGTGATCACGGCCATTCAAAATCCACTCGATGGACGCTTGACCAGGATAGAAGATGGTAATATCGCGAGAATCAGCTTTAGACCAGTTCACCTTAATACCGCTGGCTTTTGCTGCTTTCTTAACCACTGGTTTAGCGGCTTTCTCACCTTTAGCACCCGCAGTAGCAGCGGCTTTGGTTTCAGCTAAGAGTGCCTGCTCTGCTTTATAAGCTTCCAAGGCTTCAGCAACGGCACCTTCCACTTGTTTCTGCTGCTTGGCTTTCAGCTCAGCCTTAGCAATGCGCTCTTGCTCCGCTTCTTCCGCTTCTTTCGCTTCCACACGGGCCAGACCGTCTTTGTACATTTGTGGAATCTCACGTATGTAATCGGGATTTGGCTTTTCAATTTCTTCCAGCTCTTCATCACTCAACATATGACGAACGTCGTTATGAGCAATGCCCTTGTGGCAATCAATGCATGTCTGACCTTCTTTAAAGGCATTTAAGTGCTGTTTACGTGCCCGAGGTTTTTGATGTTCCGGATTCATGGACTCGAAGTTATGACAGTTACGGCATTCACGTGAATCCGTTTCTTTCATGGCTTTCCAAACACTCTTCGCCATTGTAAAGCGATGTTCTTCAAACTCTTCTTTAGTATCGATTTTGCCCGTTAACCAAGAGAAGACTTCTTTCGAGGCCTGTATTTTACGCACCATCTTATGAATCCAGGGCCTTGGTACGTGGCAATCGGGACAACCAGCTCGAACACCTGTACGGTTAGAGTAGTGAATGGTGGGCGTATACTCTTGGTACACATTGGCTTCCATTTCGTGGCAACCAACGCAGAATTCGAGGGTATTAGTGGCTTCCATGGCCGTATTGAAACCGCCCCAGAAGATGATGCCGACAATAAAAAATACAACTGCACCGGCAATTGTAGTACCGAGTATGAGTCGACGATTTAAGAAACCCGGTTTATGTACGATTTTATCAGCCATAGTTTCTTCAGCCTCATGTTGAGCTATCTAACCAGGGTGAATCCAAATTGGGCGTTGTTATGGTTCATTCACAAGACGGCGGGAAAATGTCGTTACTTAAATGAATGAAGGTGCCCTTAAGTGACTAGCAGAGAGCGACCGAAACACACTTCCGGCCGCACTCAGTGAGTGAGGTAAAGGGGTCACCCTCACCTCGCTCTAAGCGAACGTTAAACTTAAATTAAGTTTTGTGGTTCGCACGGTTGAACACGTTGAACTTACCAGTTGGAGTGGTTAAGCCCTTAATGCGTTTCTTCTCTTTTAGAGTCTTCGCATCGTATACAACGATTTCACCCGTTGGGTTCTTCGCGTCTGCACGGTTCCAGACTGATACCCAAACTTCAGTACCATCCTGGTTGAACTCCATGTGAAGTGCAGCCTTACCTTCTTCTTCCGTCACACGAATCGTCTTAACGATTTCACGTGTTTTCTTATCGAAGACTTGAACAGACTGCTGAACTTCAGGCTCAGGATGTTTCAACTGATCCGCCCATACGTAGTCAGACTTCTCATGCGTACGGATGAATACACCGGCACCATCCGTTTCAACTTCGTAACAAAGCTTCCACGCCTGATCAGGGTGATTGATCGGATCGTTACCCCACACAGATACCAGACCTACACCCAAGTGCGTTGTACCACCCACAGGGCCACACTTCTCATCAATCCAGTTTGCACCAGGGCCTGGGTGAGGAAGCTTGTCAACATCAATCATCTTCTCAAGTTTGGCGTCTTTCGTATCAACAACAACCATCTTATTTGAAGCATTAGCAGCGATCTGGAAGTAACGACCGGTTGGGTCGAAGAATCCATCATGCAGGAATTCTGCGGATTCAATTGCAGTGATTGTCAAGTTATCAAGGTCTGTGTAATCAACCTGCAACATCTTTCCTGTCTCTTTAACAGCTACGATGAATGCAGACTCATTTGGCGCAGTATAGATAGCCGCTACACGCGCTTCATTGATGTACTCACCTTTGGTGTTGTAACCACGTGTTGAAACAACTTTTAGCGGTTCAAGCGTTTCTGCATCCATGATCACGAAGTGTGCTGGCCAGTAACCACCGGCAATCACGTATTTACCGTCACCGGAAACCGCGATGTCACGCGCATCGTATGCCATCTGAGTTTCAGCAACCAACATTTTGCCTGGCTTCTGCCATAAGTCGATTTTGTTCACCTTGCCGTCACGACCAATGGTGTACCAGAAACGACCTACATCTTTTGCATGATCTTTTTTATGGTGCTCAGTACCTTTAATTACGTGTACCGCATAACCAGTGTCAATATGGTCAATCACTTCTTTGGTATCGCCATCAATGATGGCTGCTTTACCTGCGTCACGCTCGATCACAACAAAGAAGTTTTCCCAATTACGACCATGCAGAGGTTTGGTTGGATAGTCTTTAAGAGGAACAAACTGCTTAGTTAGCGCTTTCATTTGATCCAAGGACATTTCAGGTGGCACCGGTGGTTCCATCTGAATATAGGTAGCCAACTTGGAGATTTCATCTTTACTAAAGATATCATCAAAGTTGTTCATACCACCTTCAGTCCCGTAAGAGATAATCTTCTCTAAACGCGCCTGACCTTTCTTCAGCATGTTCTTCGGCTCAAGATTCTTACCCGTCGCCCCCTTTCGCAGTACCCCATGACAACCCGCACAACGCTGGAAGTACTTTAGGTTCGTTTCTTCAAAATCCTTCTCGGACATAGTTGGGCCACCTGCGAACGCAGGCAATGATAAACCTGTCGCAGCCATACCAACCGCTAGACCAATTGCAGACAATCCAAACTTGAGTTTTTTCATAGGACATTATCCCCAGTGCTATCAAGGTACACACCACAGACCTTTTCTATACTTCCGGGTTGCGATCGTTTCAGGTTTCGATCAATACCAGTCCATATCAGTCTGCTGATGTTTCTCTGTTTTCAACGTGTCTTATTCCTTCAAACCTTTTTGACTTTCGGCGTTCGAAAGATCCGGCACACTGATGAAAGCAACACTGAACGTTTCTGTGCATCCGTATCGCTTTGAACACACTATGGATAAAAACGAAAAGAAAAATCATGACTTCGATCAATAACCGAATAGCCGAGTAAAAGAATCAACTACTTTTTGATCTGCCTCAATGATCAAACCATTAGCTGAGTTTAAGGACTGGTTTTATGTAAAACTTGGAGCATCGGCCTTAATGCCATTTGTGCTTTTAATGCCTGAAATTATGAAGACGTATTCAAATTTCGATGAAATAAATTTTTGATTAAATATCGTTCTTTTTATGGAACGGCATTTAAAACTGACTAAATAAAGAGTGGGTTTAGTATGACCAAACGATTTAATGCTCTCATCTTCGCTGCCGCCATCGGCCTGATTATTGTAGCCATTGGTCTTGGGTTTTTAATTGGCTTAAATAACCCCATTCCCTGGATATTAATCATTGCCTTAATATTGATTCCTGTTGCCTATAAGAAGTTCAATGCAAACTCCGAAATCGTTTGGAAAGACGAATACAGTGTAGGAATTGAAGTGTTAGATAATGATCACAAAAAGCTAATCTACTTATTAAATCAGTTTCAAACCGCTTACGATTACTACACAGACGCCGAGTTTGAACGCCAAGCATTGGAAGAGTTGGTTGCTTATACCCGTTTTCATTTTGAGCGCGAAGAAGGCTTTATGAAACAATCCGGTTATCCGGATTTTGAAAACCACAAAAAACAGCATGAATCCATGATTCTTCAGGTAGAGAGCTTTGTAGAAAAATACAAACGCGAGGGCCATGAGTCACTCAATGAAGTCAGCCAATTCTTAACCAACTGGCTACTGAACCACATCAACGGTACAGACAAACTGTACAGCAAGCACTTGATTGAAAAAGGAATTCAATAACGTTCAAAGCCAGATACAGATAAAGCCATGCATAGAACATCTCACTCAATGAAGTACCCATTGGGTGAGATCATTCAGTTTTCTTTCACATATTTTATCGCCGCACGGCAATTCCATAGAGCATCTTTATCGGCCAACTGCATCTCGTAACCGACCATAGAGCCAGCGCCTTCTTCCAGCAGTTTTTCTAACCTTAATTCTTCATTTTCCAGTACAGCCACAACGTCTAATTTAGAAGTACTCTCTAGAACAACCGTGATTGCATTCAACGTTCGCTGTAAGGTGTTAGCTTCCGAAGAGTCAAATGGGTTTGAGCACGTTTTAATGCAATCCAGAATAGTACGTTCAGGGGATGTTTTTATATTCATAGTTTACACATTTGTAATAAATTCGTTCCATTACATGGCACTTTTATCTAAAAGTTAATCCCGTTTTAATAATAACTTCATTTAAGCTGCCAAATAGACCATTAATATCAAAACTGATCAAATAATGCACTGTAATTGATCCCATCCCGTTGTCATATTACGCAATACTACGAAATACACTCGTTTCTTTTTAATCGTTACCTTGTCCGTGGCTAATCAATCAACGAAATAAGGAACGTTCACCATGAGTATCAATCGATTTTTTGTTGTTGGCGATAAATTTCAAAACTTTTCTCAAATAAATAATGTCATTACTGCCTCTGAACTCGAGAGTATGCTAGATGATCAGGCTGTTGAAAATAACTTCCGCTTTTATCTTGGCCAGGGGCTTTCTGAGGAAACAACTCGAAACTTGCTTCACAAAGCAGAACAGCAAGCCAAACAGTTTTTGTTCGAGTTCAACCCATTAATCAAATCAGGTCGTGAGTTATCTCATAAGCATCAAGAGCGCAACTCAATGCTGGGCTTCCCCAAAAAACTGTCAGAATCTCTCTTCGAAGTAGACATGTTACTGGATGAAAATTGTGACGAAATGGGCGATCACGTTACGGGTTATCACGTACAGGGCATGGTGCTTACGGAAGCGGCAAGACAAACCTTCCTGGCCGTAACTGAGGAGTATTTCCTGGGCGACATGAAAGGCTCAAGCTACTTTGTAATCAATAACCTGGATACCGAGTATCACCGCTTTTTATTCCCCTTGCCTGCCACCATTCTTTATCAGGTTAAAGATAGTAAAGAGAAAAAAGGCGGTTCTCTTTATTTTGATATTGAAATGTCAGTCATTCAAAACGGCGAACTGTGCGCCACAGTCAGGACCAAATTTACCACTTACGACAATAAATTCCTTCAGAAAAAAGAAGCGGATCTGGCAAGTGCGGCAGTAACAGAAGGACTAAAAAGGATGGAAGACAATGAAGTGGCTGCATAATCAACCGAATCATCCGGCGTATGCCTTTTTCGATGTCGATAATACATTGATTACGATTAAAAGCATGTTTTCATTTCTTGAATATCTCTGGTCAGAAGATCCGGAGTTATTTCAGAAATCGGAAGAATACCGATCTGAACTGAATCGAATGATAGAAACAAAACAACCCAGAGAAAACATTAACGAGTTCTATTATTCGATATTTCAAGGCATTTCGGTTAATCGTATCAATGAATTAAGTCATCAATGGTATTTAAAAGCCCGGAAGACACCCAACTTCTTTATTGAGCCTGTGGTAGATATTTTAAATCGGCATAAAGATGCAGGGCATGGCGTAATTTTGGTGTCAGGCTCCGCCTTACCATTATTACTCCCTCTTGCAAAGGAATTGAATGTCGACGGCGTTATTTCCGCACCTTTGGAAAAAATCGAAGGTCATTACACTGGCCGATTAGTGTCAGAGCCTTCCATTGGTCAAGGAAAAGCAAAGTACATCAAACGTTTACTCTCTGACCTTCAACAAGACCCATCGCTTTGTTATGCGTATGGCGATGATGTTTCAGACATACCGATGTTAAAAACGGTGGGTCAAGCAGCCATGATTAACCCGACAAAAGAATCGACAGAAATTTGTGATGTCTTTGGCTGGAATTTAATTCAAGCGGCATAGAACGCTTCAAGGTGGGGCATTTCCCCACCTGAATTTTTAACCATTACAACATATTACGAAATACAACGTAATGTCTTTGTAAAGCGCTTGTCATTAACCTGCTAAAAAATGAACGAAATTTAAAAACTACAAAATTAATTATAACTAAAACGATTTGAGAATCTTTTTTATTAGCATAGATGAAGGAATAGCCATGCTTAAAACCATGAAAAAAAATAGTTTTGTTTGCGGATTGGTCTTATTAACTGCATTTAATGCAAACAGCAGTTTCGCAAATGAAGGCAATGTTGACGACTACGTTTTTACCATCCCGGACACTGAACTGGACAGCGTACTTTCCAATTACATCAGTGAACTTGGGTTAACACCTCTGGAAGCCCCCGATCAAAACGAAATGAACCCTGCGTTATTTGAGCTTGGTGACATGCTCTTTAACGATGTGCAATTGTCTGGTAACGAAAATATCGCCTGCGCCACCTGTCATTTACCTGACCGCTTTACCATTGATCAACTGTCTTTGCCTATTGGCGAAGGGGGCTCCGGGTTAGGGGTTGAAAGAACACTGGATGAAGGCCATTTTATTGCTCGTAATTCACCGGCCTTGTTCAACGTATCCAACCCACTTTACGACAAATTATTTACTGACGGAGCAGTCCGTCGCAGTGATGACGGCAGCGAGATTATCACCCCTTCCAAATTTTTGAATAAAAGAAAATCCGGCGCAGCCAAAAAAATCGTAGAGGCTTTGGATGATAACCTGGTGGCCTATCAAGCGTTGTTTCCCATGCTGGATCGTCATGAAATGCGGGGCCAACAAGGCGAAAACAAGCTCGCCAACTTAAAAGATAAAAAGCACAAGCGCATATGGAAGCTTATTGCCAAACGCATCTCGAACAACGCGGATTATTGGCAGCCAATTCAGGATGCTTACCCAGGGCTTGAGCTGAAGAAATTCAATATTGGCCACGTTGGCCGGGCTATTGCCGAATACCAGACATACAAATTTGCAGCTACAAACACCCGCTATGATCAATACCTGAAAGGCGATCTTAACTCACTTTCAAACAACGAAAAGCGCGGCATGATTGTCTTTTCAGACGTAACACGCGCGAATTGCGTGTCTTGTCACGGCGGAGCCCTTCTTTCTGATGTGGAATTCCATAACATTCTGACCCCACAAATCGGTCCGGGTAAAGATGAAAACAAGGACGACCGGGGCTTAGGTTATCTCGAAGAAAACCGCGATTACCGATTCAAAACACCAATGCTGCGCAACATCGCTTTGACCGCACCTTACATGCATGACGGCGCATTTCAAACACTGGACGATGTACTGGAGCACTATCGTGCCCCAAGAGAAAGCCTCTATAACTACGCTGATAATTACTTCGGTCTGACTCAACAGTTTGATGATCTATTCATTGAAACCGAGCACAACGATGCCCGTTTCGCCAGTGTCTCTGAAATGATCTTTCACAAAGGTGGCCTTGGTGGAGATAACTCAGGCCCTGGCATCAAGATGACCGATGCCGAAAAAGAAGTATTGCTGGAGTTCATGCTGACATCTCTGACCAATCAGCTTTAAGTTTTAATTTATAAACAAATAGCACACTAAGTGAACCCGCTTCAACAGAAGCGGACATTAACCCCACGCCATGAAAAAACATGTTGCAAGGAAATACTATGAGTAGTCAAAGATTGTTTATTCGTAACTGCGAGCACTTCGTTTCACCTTCTTGTCATTCCGTTCAACAGGAAGCGGATAAGGGCGTATATGAAGCACAAGAATGGGACAACACCCAGTACAAAAGTGTGTCCCTGTTACGAGAAGAAGACTCTTTGTCATTAATCCAGCGCATCATTGACCAATTAACTTTGTCCAGTGGCGTGGATCTCAGTGCACTGTCGATGATCACCTTCTCCTCGATACACAGAGCAGGCTACGGCGCCTTTTGGCAACCGGCTTCTTACATTCAGGAGAAGACCAACGCCACCAAGGCGCTGACTTGCGGTATTCAGCAAGGCTGTAACTCTCAACTGATCGCCTTGGAATTAATCATCAGCTACTTAAAAACAAACCCGGATGCAGACTCTGCCCTGACCATGTCCGTGGATTCTTTTGAGGGAAGTGCATTTAATCGCTGGAGTGCTGACTACGGGATTTTATATGGCGATGGGGGCGCAGGCGCCATCGTTTCCAAGGACAGTGGTGACTATGAAATTCTGAGCCTGGTCACTGAATGCCACGGCGAATTAAACGGTCTGCATCGTCTTCCGGAACACTATAACGATGCGTCGGAAGACAGCACGATTCCTTACAACATTAAAGTCACGAAGAAAAACTATTTAAATCAGTTTGGTATTGAACAACTGTCCAATACCTCATTGTCCGCTGTAAAGCAGGTGACTCAACAATGTCTGGAACAACATCAGCTCACTATGAAAGATGTATCCAAAGTCATTCTGCCCAATCTTGGTCAAAAAATACTGGAAAACAACTACCTTCCGGCACTGGATGTTCCTCTGTCCAAAACACTTTGGTCGTTGGGTTCAACCATAGGTCACGTAGGGTCTGCCGATGCCTTCATCTCCCTCTCTCATTTGCATAAAACCAATGCATTGAGTTCAGGCGAGAAAGTGCTGGTTATCAGTGCCGGAAGCGGTTTTACCTGGAGCGCGTTACTGCTGGAAGTGTGCTAACGAGCTTCTTACCTTAATCAATTTAACTATTTAAATTCATTTAACCGAGGAGAACTTAACTAACGGAGAGACTAAAACAAACGCTGCACCAGTCCAATGAAAAAATTGATCGTGAAATAACAAATACAACCTACTTTCTTTTATGGATAAAACTATGAAGCATTTTTTAATTTCTGCACTTATCGCTGCAACCAGTTTTTCAATTTTCTCCAGCACGGCTCAGGCTGGAGGAAAACTAACCAATCAAAACTTGCCGAATGATGTGGCAAGTGTTGGGGTAGAAGTTTATAAGCGTCACGATAAACTGTCGCTCGTCACCAACACCGAAGGCTACACCCTTTACACATTTGCCGATGATGAAGGGACAGGTCGTTCAACCTGTTATGACGTATGTAATACTTTCTGGCCTCCACTCGAAGCCGGTGAATTTGAAGAGCTGCCTGCGCCTTTTGGTATCCACGTGCGTGACGATGGCGTAAGACAAGTGACATACGATAACTGGCCACTTTACACGTTCATTCACGACCTGGAGCCAGGCGACTTTAACGGTCACTTGTTTGAAGGGGGTGGTTTAGGCATGTGGTTCATCATCCGCGATAAAAATGCATTACACGATGGCCTGACCAAGCTACGTAAAATCAACAAAAAAACGAAGTATCTTGTTCTTCACCAAAGACCGCTTTACGTGAATCCAGCCATCAGCAGTTGTGAAGGCCCTTGTTTAGACACCTGGACGCCGGCTGTTGTTGACCTGACAGAAGCCTCTGAACCATTTGGCTTGGTCGCTGTACCTTTTCAGGAGAAATTACAGCTGACTTACAAAGGAGAGCCTTTGTATCTGTTTAACTTCGACCACTACGTTAACGTAACCGTAGGAAGAAACTTCAACAGAGAATGGGACATCATTAAGAACCCTAAGAAGTAATTCCGGATAACGCCGTTTCATGCCCAAATACACCATAGGTGCTTGGGCATGAAAACGCGTTTATTAAAACTTATTAAGAAGCCACAGCCGTATTTTGGCAAAAATTTACACCTTCAAACTTTATACGGTTGTCTTCGACTAACTGAGCCAGAAAATCAACCACAACGGACACCCGCGCCGAGGATCTCACATCCCGGTTTACTGCCAACCAAATATCCTGAGCAGTCAGCTCGCCCTCGTAAGGAATGTACGCCAGATCTGCGTCTGCATCGCCCATAAAACAAGGCAAAAGAGCGATACCCACCCCGGCTTTAGCTGCACAAAAATTAGAATACAGACTGCTGCAATGAATAGGTACAGATGCGGGTTTTATCTCATGATGCAGCCATTTGGGAACCGGCAAATCCCCCAAACTTTCAGTCCAAAAGATGAATGGGTATCGACCTGCATTTTCTTGATTTAACGGCCCATCTTCTAACCACGTCAGTTTTTTACTGCGATAAAATGCCCATTGCTGCGTACCCAGTTTACGAACCAAAACATTACCATGTTCAGGTCGGGTAAGACGCAATGCAACATCCGCTTCGCGTTTTGCCATGTTAATGGAAGGAATACTGGTTACTAAATCCAATGTTATGGACGGATACTGCCGATAAAAATCTGGCAGTGCCGGAATGATAAAGTTTGTTGCTATATTTTCTGCTGTGGCTACTCGAACGACGCCCGATGTATTTTTGTGTTGACCTATGGCTAAGGACTCAAAACCTAAAATAGCGTCTTCCGCTTCTTCTGCCTTCTTATACAAAGACTCCCCATGCTCTGTCAGCGTATATCCGGTCGGATGCCTGATAAACAAAGGCACACCAATGGTGTCTTCCAGCTGGTTTAAATTGCGACTTACCGTGGAAATACTGACTCCCATCTCACGAGTCGCGGCTGTTAACCCTCCTCGTCTTGCTACTGCCAAAAAATAGCGTATTGCGTCCCACTCCATGGTATTCCCCTTATTTCATAACCATTAAGCCCTTCAAATTCCCGATGTACCGCATTCAATTTTGCCCACGTTGAATCAGGGTTTCGTCAAATTGTAAAAACCGTTTTCCGAAAGTGTCTATTCCTCCTGCAGGGTTAGTACATTTATCCTTATACAAAACACACTAAAGGACTATAAGTAATGGAATCCAACAATAACTCTGTACTCAATACTCTACTTACTTCTGGGTTTCTGCCAGGTTTCATAAGTACGCTGACATTTCATCAAATCGCACTCACTGTGTTTTGGAGTTTAGGATTAGTTGGCTTCGCACCCTACTCGCTGGATGCCACGCAACCCTTTGGTATCCCTGCGGTACTTTCACTTGCCTTTTGGGGGGGGATCTGGGGCATTTTTTATAGACTTGCAGCCAACCAGTTTCCTTCCATCAAAGCCTATTGGCTAATATTAATGGCTACTTTATTACCTACCATTGCATTTATAGCCGTGGTTGCACCTATTAAAGGCATTCCTTTTTCAATATTTACGGTTCAGTTAATTACTGTCGCTGTTTGTATTAATTTAGCCTGGGCACTTGGAACCGCTTTTCTTTCTCAGCGCTTAACTAAAAGCAATCCAGTGAAGTTTGCGCATTCATAAACTCAATGACTTATTGATACAACAATCAGTACTAGAGTATTAAATTTATTAACCCCAAAAAAATATGGCAAGATCAAGGAGATCAGTATGTTCAATAATGGGTATTACATCACAGCCGAATTACGTGTTAAAGACAATAATCGGCTTGAAGAGGCTAAAACGGAATTAAATAAATTATGCAAGGCCTCAGTGACTGAGCCAGGCTGTACTATTTTCCAGGCACACCAAGACAGTGAAAAAGAATCCACATTTTTGCTTTGGGAACGCTTCGAAAATGAGCAGGCGTTTAAAGATCATTTTGAACAACAGCACACCAAACAGTTTGTCGCAAAGGAGTTGACAGAAATCATTAAGTTCAACCAAAGCGATGTTATTTAATGATTGAAGTCTGAATTCAAGGGCAGTGCTTGTTGCTGCCTTTAACTCCAAATATTCAAAGCTTGATACTCTATCTAACGACGTATCCTGGTCTCAGATCATACTAACTATAAAGCAGATCGATATACGGACAATGCTCAAAGGGACTAAAAAATGGCTACTATCAATTGGAACAAACCTATCTTCCCGGATAGCTTCAAAGGATTTGTTGACTCTACTTTCACGGAACAAAACACACCGGACACAGAGCAAAAAGACCTTTACTCTCGACTGCAGGCGCACCTTTTGTATTCGAAGCAGATCGACTTTGATGGTGTCATTATCAATGAGCAATTGAGCCAACATATTGATCAGTCGACGTCTGAGAATAATAAACTTTACCTTACCCTGGATTTAGACAACGTCAATCAGTTAGATCAATTAATGGATTTAAACCTCAAGGGAGTAAATATAAATTTCGACATCAGTAAAGACATAAACCACATCAGCCTGGTTAAAATAAAAAAGCTGATCACTGAAATAAAAGAATACCAGCTAAACTTCCGAATCATTTTAACCAATTTCTATACAACGCCTGTGACTATGCTAGCGGATATAATCCAGTTTTTTATATCTCACAATGCCAGTAGAATCTCAATATACGATAAAAAAGATCTTCTGAACGAAATAGGCATTAAGAACTTATTTAAAGTCATCTACAAAGAAATAAACTACAACGCAAACACACACACCAAGTTTGAATTCGCCTGTGCTTCCTACATCGACCAGGCATTGTCAAAAAGCATTGCGGCAATCGACGCCGGTGTTTCCTATATACACACGACCATCGGTCTTGAGCCTTCATCCAAAAGCAGTCCGTCGTTATTCTCATTGCTTAACCATTACAGTGACTACCAAGCGCCTTTAAACGTTCAGTATACGAAACAAAAGTTGCAATTTATTAATTCAGAAATACATCCCATTACCTCACACACCACTTTGGATTCTTCCGTACCTGTTGCGGCACCCAATGTCTCGACCTTCAATCCAGCTAAAGCAACGGTTTCAAATGTAAAGCCTGACATAAAAGCCGAACAAAAAATGCCTGACCGTGCGGAAGATCTTTCTAAAATGGAAATGATTTTTACCGTCAGTGCCGACAGCTGGCACGTCTGCCTGACAATCAAGTACAACAACCGCTGTTTCGACTTGGGTGAACGTGTTCACCACTACGTGTTATTACTTATGGCACAAGAGTATACGAGCCAATACGACCACCTTGTACAACGAAACATGGAAATCGATCCAATTAACCTGGGTTGGGCAGAGAGGGAAACGCTCAGGGACATGATCGGCGATAACGAAACTCAGTTTAATGTCAAAATCTGTCGGGCAAAAAAACAAATTTGCGACGTTCTTGGTTTGGATGACATGCCCAATTACTCTCCTGTATCCACGCGCAAAGGCAGCATTCGTTTGGACTGTGGCAACGTGACCATCATCCGAGGCTCTAAAATAGAGTCGAGAGTTCATCAGTGGCATCAGGTACGGGATGCCAAAAGCAAAGCCGAAAAAAACGTAAAGCCCATAGCAAGCCTGCCATTTAACTCCGGCCTGCAAAACGCAAACAAGCAATTAGGCTCTTCAAATACGTTCGTGAACACGGAACGGAACAAAATAGCACTTTAGTGTCTCGGCAAACCGGGTTGGCTTGCAGTACCAACCCTCAAAGTCAGACTCTATTGCTACCCCAGCTTGGCACCGTTTTCAACGCTCCCGTCTGGCACCGCCAGTACCACAGAACCATCTTCTCGGTATAAACCAGTGACCAAACATTCGAGCTCATTGGTCCTATTTGTTTCGGAGGGAAGTTCACAACAGCAAGTACTTGCTTACCTTCCAGATCCTCTTTGGTGTACAGATCCGTATTCTGAGCACTTGATTTTCGAATGCCAATCTCATCGCCAAAATCCACTTTAAGTTTAAACGCCGGATTTCGCGCTTCAGGAAAGTCCACAGCTTCAATAATCGTACCTACGCGTAACTCAACTTGCTGAAAGGATGGTTTTATTGATTGAAAAGACGGGATAACCAATTTAAGTAAATTGGCCACCCTCTGTGTCAGCATAGTTATCCGTTGTTACACCCTAAATATCTAGCAACTCTCTGGCTTGCGACCTATAAGATCAGGAGAGGCCGGAGCAGTTGCAACCCAATGAGTGGACTTACGCATGCGTTCAAAATATGCGTTTAAATGCGGAAAAGGAGACCAATCGAAAGGCACCATTTCTTTGAAGAACTCGACATGAATCATTGAGTAGTCGGCGATGGTTATTTCATTCCCCACTAAGTAATCACGTCCTTCCATATATTGATTCAGAATGGAGGCAAATCGGTTGAGGTTATCCTTAGCCCAGGCTATAACGGCTTCGTTGCCTTCCTGACCCATAAAATTGGGTTTCGCAACGGATTCGAAGGCCAAGGTACCAAAGGCTTGATTAAAGTGCGCCAACTCCCACAACTGCCAACGAACAACATCTGCCCGACGAGTTAAATCTTCAGGAAACAAAGCATCATCTTCTGACTTATCAGCCAGGTACTGCATAATTGCGTTTGATTCCCATAGTTTCAGATTACCATCCACCAATGTAGGCACCATCCCATTTGGATTCAGCGCGGTATAAGCCGGTTGCTTGTGATCCCCTTCAAACAGATCAAGATATTCAATGTCCACCTCAATTCCGAGATGTTTAACGACCGCTAATACTTTTCTTGAATTAGGTGAACCTGCTATGACGTACAACTTCATCTTTCTTTTCCTTCTGAAAGTGGCTTCATTAATTTACTTGCTTTTTGCAAGTTAAATTAACAATAGTTATTTCACTTTCTTTTTACAAGTTAATTTATTAAAAGGTGTTTTCAATCTTTTGAAAGTGGTTTTTAACTGGGTTACTATCCGCCCATGGTAGATAAAACTTCAAAAACTTGGTCAGGTTGCCCCGTCCGCTTTGGCATGAGCCAATTCGGGGATAAATGGAGCTTTCTGATTATTCGGGATCTAATGTTTAAAGGTCGTCAGTATTACCATGAGTTCATGGACGCAGGTGAAGGCATATCCACAAACATTTTGGCCAATCGTCTTGCGGATCTGGAAAGCAACGGGATCCTCAACAAATCGAAAGACCCAAATAAAGGATCTAGGTTCATCTATACGCTCACGCAGAAAGGTATCGAACTTATGCCTATGATGCTGGCAATGATGGACTGGGCGGAAAAATACGATGCTAAAACCGAAGTTCCAAGGGACTTCATTGAAAAGCTAAGAAACACGCCAGAAGAACTGCAGCAAGAAATTCTTGAGCACATTCCTACACCTAAATAAACCCTTGGCATTTGATCATTTCAGACAAATCCTTATAGCCGACCTTCTTTGCAACCCGCGTCACAGGGATATCGAATAAGTAAGCAACGCTCGGGCCTTTTCCATTCGGAGTTCCAATAAATATTGCCAGATGGTTTTCCCGACTTGTTGTTTAAACAAAGCATTATATTGACTAACGCTTAGACACGCTTTCAGCCAATGCAGATAAATTCAAATAATAATGAAATCGAGTTCAGTTCCACAGATATTCCCGCTATATTTCCAACTTAACCAACTGAATTGAAACAGATGGAGCAAACAAGTGAGCAACATCATCTACATCGCGACCAGCCTGGACGGCTACATTACCGACAAAAATGGCAGTCTGGACTGGTTGTTTGCAACCCCAAACCCCGACAATGACGACTTCGGTTTTAATGATTTCATGAACCGCATTGACGCTTTGGTTATGGGTAAAAATACCTTTGAAACCGTCTGCGCTATGGATTGTGAATGGCCCTATAGCAAACCGGTATTTGTGCTCAGTAATTCTCTGGACGAAATTCCTGAAGAATACAAAGATAAGGCGCAATTAATGGGTTACTCACCCCTGAAAGGAGCCATGTCTCATGTGGTTTCAGGGCTGAACAAACATGGTTTTGAGAATCTATACATTGATGGCGGATTAACCATTCAAGGCTTTTTGAAAGAAGACTTAATTGATGAAATGATTTTGACTCGTGTGCCTGTGATTTTAGGGGGCGGGACACCGTTATTTAGTAAGTTAAATGAAGCTCAAGCGTTTGAGCACTTAGAAACAAAAGTGTTGTTGAATGCATTGGTTAAGAGTCGGTATGTGCGAAAGCGTTAAGTATATTAACTGTATTAGTATTAACGCTTTCGTAGCGCAGAATTTCTCACCTCGTCAAATTCACATACAACTTAGGTAATTCTCTCGGCAGCTGAGCCGGGTCTTTAATCACCACAAAGCCATTTTTACCAAATAAATGGGGTAAATACTCATCGGCTTCGTCGTCAATGGTCACGCAGAACGGTTGCAGTCCGGCTTGCTTGGCTTCAATGATGGCCATCCGGGTATCTTCCACCCCGTAACGGCCTTCGTATAAATCCAAATCATTGGGTTTGCCGTCCGTGACGATCAACAGTACCCGTTGATGGCTTTTCTCATTGGCCAGGATTTTGGTCGATTGTCTGATCGCAGTGCCCATTCGAGTGTAATAGCCCGGCTTTAAGTGTTGAATCCGTCCTCGTACCTGATCGTGATAACGCTCATTAAAATTCTTAATCAGGTTAAATCGTACGTGATCTCGTTTCCGCGAAGAAAAGCCATACACAGAGAATCGATCGCCCGTTGCGGCCAAGGCTTCGCATAACAACTGCAAGCTGTCCTGAATAACATCAATAACCCGTTGATCGTTGTTAATCCAGGTATCGGTCGATAGCGATAAATCTGCCAAAATCAGACAGGATAAGTCACGTACCTGATTGTTAAAGGTGCGGTAAAAACCCTGTTCACCATTAGATACGCCCGCTTTTTGGTCTGCAACGTGATGCATCCAGTTATCCAGATCCAGCTCATCGCCGTCTTGCTGACGGTTAAGCCATTGACGGACGGGCTTTAAACCGGAAAACTGTCTGCGAAGTTTTGCTGCATCAGCGCGCAGATGTTCTGGTAATTGGCCAGTAATAGAATCATCTGGCTCACCCAACATGGTTTGCAGACAACAATGATCCTGTTGATAGCTTTGCGTTCGGTAATCCCATTCAGGCAATAAAATACCATCGCCTAAACGTAAATCATCGTGCTCGGTAGACGGTAGGTCCAAATCAAATTTAATGCTTGAAGAAGCCGCTTTGCGATCTCGGGAGACGGAAATCACATCCAGATCTTCTGCCACGCTGGCGGCATCTTCTTCGTCGGTATCATCCCCTGCTCTGTCAACCGGGACAAACTCACTGAAACTAAACAGATTTTCAAGCCGAAACACCATCACACCCGTGTTTTTGTCGTAAGAATCGACACGTTCGCCCTTCTTACGCTTACCCTGTTTCTTTTTGCCACTGGATACAGAACCCTCATCGCTGTCTTCTGCAGGAGAGTTCATGCTTCCTGAACAAGCACTCATGTTTGCCGGATACATCCACAAGTACACCGGTGGCGGGGCATACTCCGCAGCAGGTAAATCATCAATACTGCCCGGATCACGTAACGCTTGCTGAATGGCTAATTCCTGCGTTGCTGCCGCTGCATCCAGATCCTCAATGGCAGGCCTTAATGGTATAAAAGCCTCGACTAATGCCTGATACACAGCTCGCATGCCAGGGTATTTATTTAAAACCTCCAAGGTCAGCGTTTGATTATCAATAAACCAGTTCCGGAATACATGAGATTGCTGAGCAGCCAAGGCAGACAGCCAAAGGTACAGTTTCTGATTCAAATCTTCCGTTGGAAAAATCGCCAAATGTTCCGGCAAGCGCAGTGTTTCCTGATCCCGCCAGGTGAGTTCTACCTGCTGATGCGTACCAGCCAGTTTTTGCAAAAGCGAACGTCGCATGTAGTAATCCCGAGGGGTTGCCGCTTCAATTCGCAAGCCTGAATCCCCGCCTAGCGCACGAAACATCACCCCGAGTTGGTAGCCACAATCTTTCAGGTGAACAGCAGCTTTGGAGAAGTCTGTAGAGGCCTTTCCGGTAATGTATTGATGCCATTTAAAACCAACGTACTCTTCCACAGACAATTCCTCCGGAATGCAAACGACTTGATTCTGAACTACGGCTTTTTGGATTGCGCAGTTGAATCTTTATTGGATTCATTCTGCCCTTTTTCAGTCGGCAGAGTTTTGATTGGTATCAAGGAGCTGTGTCTTGTTTTCTCTCCGGCATTCCAACCCAATAAAGCGCCGTCCGGGTTTTCTTTCTGAACTTCCTGACAAGCACTGATGCATTGAGCACATTGAGTACATGTAAATTTTGCACGTTTGAAGCTTCGAACCGGCAAACGCATTGGGCATGCCGTTTCACAATCTTTATCACAGCTTTGACATAACTTGGCGCGATCACGGTCAAACTCCACCAGCATGGATTTGCTGTTCATCATCCAAAACAAACTCTGCCAAACACCCAAGGCACAACCGTACTTACAAAACAGATGACGAGCCAACACAAAATCAATGGTAAACACCGTCGTCGCAGCCACTAAGAATATGGTTGGGTTCCGAGTTAATTCCCCCGTAAATAAGTCGGTATATAAGGGAATTGGTGGTAATAAATAAGAGAGCAAGCCCAGTGCCCATAAAAAGGCGATCACGACGGAAACACCGACAATCAGCATCCAATCCAGCCAGGAGGATGGCTGCTCGGTTTTGTTAGGCTCCCAAATGGTTACCCGTCCGGTACGCTTTAGCATCAAGCCATTTACCAGTTCCACCACAGAAAAATGCGGACACAACCAACCGCAATAAATGCGCCCCCACTTCCAGAAAATAAACAGCCCGGTCGCCACAATCACGATGATCGGAATGATAAAACGCGTCAGTATTCGCAACCCGGTATCGATGGCATCACTGCTCTTCAACCATTCGGCCGTAATTTCAAACGACAACACCTGACCAAAGAAAATGAAATTGGTGGTCGTCAGGTCAAAGCGAAAAATATTTAAGACAGGCGCCAACAAAAACAGCGCAAAAAAAGATGTTCTAACTACGAGTCTGTATCTTTGGAGTCGATTGGACATGTTTGCCCCCTCCGTTATTTTAATAATCATTCAGGAACAGCACTCAATGTTCCTTTTTTCTTAACCAGCCAATCACTTGAGATAATCAGCCATTCAGAAACAATCCGGCCAGTAGAAGCAAATAAGCCAGAGTAGATAGCATGATTTGCAACCTGACTCTGGCTTAGCGTTTCAATGAACGAGCTTCACAATAAATTCAGTTCTATGCGTTACTCGTTCATTTACTCCGTTTACTCATATTGATGTGTTACTGATTTTCAATGGCTTCCATTGCTGGGTCATCCCCGCCGATGAAGAAGCTCCAAAGGTAAATAACCAAGCCCACCATGAAGATCACACCAGAGCCCAAACGCAACCAGTAGAACAGTGCTAACTTGTCTTGTGTTGCCATGAAGTTCAAGGCTTCACCAGACTCTGGCAGACGCTGAATCCAAACTTGTAGGATACCCGCACCAGTTAGGAACAATGTGATGAAGACCATAGAGATAGTCATCAACCAGAAGCTCCACATCTCAGCCACTTGCGCTTTATTACTGTTACCGTTAGGACGACCACGAAGCGCTGGCATTGCATAAGAGATCAACGTAATCACGATCATTACATATGCGCCATAGAAAGCCATGTGTCCGTGTGCTGCTGTAATTTGAGAACCGTGCGTGTAGTAGTTCACTGGAGCCAATGTGTGTAGGAAGCCCCATACACCTGCACCAAGGAACGCCATCACTGCACAACCCAGAGCCCAAAGTGTTGCTGCACGGTTTGGATGCTCACGACGACGGCGGTTAACCATGTTGAAAGCAAACAATGTCATCATGAAGAATGGAATTGGCTCTAGAGCAGAGAACACAGAACCTAACCATAACCAGTACTCAGGTGGACCAATCCAGAAGAAGTGGTGACCCGTACCTAAGATACCTGTGATAAGCGCCATAGCGATGATCACATACAACCACTTTTCAATCACTTCACGGTCTACACCAGTCACTTTAATCAGTACGAACGCCAGGATAGATGCCATGATCAATTCCCAAACACCTTCTACCCATAGGTGAACCACATACCACCAGAAGAACTTATCCAGCGCTAAGTTTTCAGGGTTATAGAAAGAGAACAAGAACATCAATGCCAAACCGATCAGACCGGTAATCAACACCAGGTTAATTACAGTTTTACGGCCTTTCAGGATCGTCATACCAATGTTGAACAAGAAGCCCAGTGCAACTACCACCACACCGACTTTGGTTAATGTTGGCATTTCCAGGAACTCTCGTCCCATAGTTGGTAGGAAGTCATTGCCAGTGATTTCAGCCAAAGTGGCATAAGGCACCAACAGATAACCCAGTACTGTCAGCGTACCAGCCGCTGCAAATACCCAGAACAAAATTAACGCTAATTTAGGGCTGTGTAATTCTGTTTCCGCTTCTTCAGGAATCAGGTAATACGCTGCACCCATAAAGCCGAACAACAGCCAGACAATGAGTAAGTTGGTATGAACCATACGTGCTACGTTGAATGGAATTTCCGGGAAAAGGAAATCGCCGATCACGTATTGGGTTCCTAAAATCAAACCGAAGAGTATCTGGCCTGCAAAAAGAATCAGGGCGAAGATAAAGTACGGCTTAGCGACAGCTTGAGATTCATATTTCATAGTGCGCTCCTTATCCTTCAATATTTGGTGGCCAGTCATTTGTATTTATCTTGGCTGCGTATTCCAGGAAGTCAGCCAAGGCTTCCAGATCCTCATCGTTCAAATTGAACTGAGGCATGGCACGTCGGCCTTCAATACCCAACGGTTGAGCATTCATCCATGACTTGAAGAAAACCTTAAAGCTTTCTTCACCACCACGGCGATAAAACACGTTACCAAGCTCCGGCGCAAAATACGCACCTTCACCCATAAGGGAATGACAGCCTACACAGTTGTTGTCTTCCCACAGTTTTTTACCGTGAGCGACCGACTCCGTTAGGTTTTCTCGATTATCCCGTTCTGGCAATTGCCGCACGGTATCCAACGTTAGGCCAATGAATATGAGAATGAAGAATAAACTTCCCCCCATATACATGTTTCTAGCCATGCTTTTAGTAAAGCGTTCAGCCATGGCATTTCTCCTCGACTATTAAAGTTGTTGTACAGGCACAAGATACGCTGACCACTATTTTTGTTACTGACTCAGATCAATAAACCCGAGTAATACAGTCGGATATTTAAAATCGTGATAGGAGGTTGGTTTTAAAGGAGTTTTTTAAGAATGCGAATTGTATAGAAAACAATCAGAACGGGAACAAATACAAGAAATGAAGACAAGAAAAGACTCAATCAATAAACAGACTACAGTGTTTTGAAACCAAGGAGTTGTGTTAGATCAAAAAACGAATCATCCCCTTAAGAAACTCTGACGAAATGACACTCACAATTCCTGGTAAACGCGAAAACACGGAAATAAGCGACTAAACAAAGTAGACCGTCGTCCATGCGCGCACCAAAGATGTAGGTATCACCCATGAAAGACGAACATACACTCTTAGAAGACTTTAGGCTGGTCTTCATTCATCAGAGTGTTATCGATGGACTAAAACAACATAGTCAAGACGTTTGGGTGAGAGGAATCTAAACAAAAAAGATTCTTTACTTAATAGGTCTCAGAACAAGCAAGCTCTGAGAACTATCATTCTCAACCAATCAATGTTTAGAATTTATTTTTGAGATTCACCAAGGCCACGACTGCCCGTTCTGCTAGGTCTTTTCTTAACGCAGTTATGATTTCAGATTCTTCCGAAAGACTCGAATCTCGACTGTGGTATTGCAAATCAAATGTGCAAGCCCCTTCTTGTTCTTCAGAGAATCTCATAGTCATTTGAGGCAAGATACCTTCTAAATCGCCTTGAGTGAGGAAGAGACGCGGAGCTTCACTCTGGACAACATCTATAGAAAGTTCATGCTCTCCGCCAGGTAACTGCAAGGTTTCAAGGTAAGTTTTCCCAACCGTTGCATGAGGTAAGTTATTACCTGATCTTATAGCCATTACTCCAGGAAACCACTCCCCATAATTCTCCATATTAGTGACATAGTCGAATACAACGGCGACAGGTGCAAAAATCGTAGTACTTACTTTTGCCAGTTCAATCATTTTTGATCCCTAATTAGTGTGTTGAAACAGAACAAAGATGACTATATGGGCAAGATTAATTAAGATAAATTGAACTATTTAAATCCATAGATTAACTAAAGAGAAACCAAAACAAACTTAGAGTTATCATGTCAAAGCTGGATCAATATCAAACATTTATCGCCGTCGTTGAACAAGGAAGCATCACCAAAGCAGCCGCGTTACTGAACCTATCAGTGCCTGCGCTCAGCAAGCAACTTGTTCAGCTGGAAGAAAGTTTGCAGGTCCAACTCTTCCACCGATCTCATAAACGATTAGACATTACAGAATCCGGCAAGCAGTTTTACCCCAAGTGCAAAGAGATTCTTTCATCCATAGATCATGCAGAAGAAGCATTACTTTCTGAGCAAGAAAGTATAAGCGGCACGATTGCCATCACCCTTTCCAAAGCCTTATGCCGCTCAAAGATCATTGATATTTTATCCAGCTTTACCAGTAAGCATCCCCGCATCAAATTTGATATTCAATTCAGCGATGAGCTGGAAGACCTATACGATAAAGACATCGACTTTGCTTTCCGCCTCGGCCGACTCAACGACAGCAGTACCATGGTGGCTATGCCGTTGATCGAGACTCAACTCGTTGCCTGTGCAACACCAGCCTACATTGAACGTGTCGGTATGCCAGAAAGCTTTGTTTCTCTTGGCAACGCAAAGTTTATTCTTATGTCGTCATTAAATCCGGCGGGTGAACTGAAAGCATTCTTAAACAAAGAGAAGTTCGACTTTGACCAATCCGTATCTCACACAACAAACGATGTCGAAGGTGTCTATCAGCTAATTAACGGGAATCTTGGGATCGGTATGCTACTGGATATTTCTATACAAAAAGAGCTGAATGAAGGACGATTTGTCTCTGTGTTATCTGAGCGTAACCTTCCCAGAAAACGCCTCTACCTTCTTTCAAAGAAAACGCAGTGGCAGACCAAGAAGCTGAAAGCGTTTAAAGAATATATCAATCTGATGTTGTCGGAACCGTAGATTTGAACGACATGAGATAGACCTAAGCCTGGAGCTTGATGCCTCTCAATGGACAATACGCCAACCACCTCCGCCTTGAATAGACAGTAAGTTGTCCGCCTGTTTCGCTTTGGAACAGCCCCTCGTCCGAGTGACTTATAACTGGACGCATGAAGTAACGCGAGCCCGACTCTTGAAGCGCCGGATGCGAGGGTAACCGATTGATTTCTAGGGTGTCACCTCAATGCAGTTTTGAGGAAAGTCACAAACTGGGGGAACCCTCAGTAGAGCCTCAATAGATGTTTGTGATGGTTCGGCACCCCGACAGTTCTTACGAACTGACAACAAGAATGAAAGAATCGGCAGCTGTGCCAATAAGAGAGCAGGATCAGATTTTTGAGAATCGAGCTCTGACCTTGGAGGGGCCTTCAGGTTTCTGCGCCTTGACAACCCCCGGTCATATAGATGTTATGTTTTTAATTTTTGTTTATTGGAAGCACCAACTCTAAACCATTGGAGCATGCTTGTTTATATTTATTTGTAGCCATATCTGTTGCTAACTTAGACATAGCAATTGCTTGCAACTCAGAAAACGATTTTTGCTGGAAAACTTCATAGTTTTCGAACTCTGGGTGGCACATATAGCTTATTGAATTTATAAGCTCTTTGTTTGAACTATATATAGCTAGTTTTAACCCATTGCCCCACGAATTAGATTTTTCAGTGGCTTTGATCTCGTATTTTTTGCCTTCTACTTCGATAGACAAGTTACTCATGGCCTTCCTTGAACATAGACGCTGCCAACAACGGCAGACTTGTAGTTGTGATTTTTGTGCAACAATGGCGAAGCCATGCACAAAAAGCGCGGTTGCAAGGCTGTCCAAGCCCTGCAAGGGCTGATGTTGCTTGGCCTTGTTATGGTTTTTTCTTTTCGCGGGTAGACAAACCATTTGCTAATAAACATTCACGAGCCTCATACATTAAACGACTTGCTTCTTTAACATACTTGTCCGATGTTTTCGGACCATAACCTGATTCATAGCGACCAACCGAGATGGCGGTACCCATATTGTTTTTAGCTTCTTCGATTTTTTTATCGTATTCGCAGATCGCTTTTACTTCGGAAACTTGTTGAGGTGAAGCTAGTTCTCCAGATTCAAGTACGAACTCATATTCTTTCTTTGGTTTGAATGCAGAACAACTCGCTAGTGTTATAGATAATGTGACCAATAGTAGGTGTTTCATTTTACTCCTCAGTTTTAAATACCATAACGCCTGGGTAAATTGAAGCTACGCAGTAGGTTTCAATTTGACCCACTTGTTACGTTTATATTTTTGTCCAGCCCAACACTTTATTACTTTCAAAATTGGGTTGATATTTTTCTTTATACGGAACATAAAATTTGTCCCATTCTGATTTAGGCTTTTGAGCCCCAACCGTTATTCGCGAAGAATCTGGATTGCATTTAAAATGGTCTCCAACGTATTTTACGAATTCGTTGTGCCAATATTGCTCTGCCTTGATCTGTTCATCAGATAGCTCGAGTACCACAAATTTTCGATACCAACCTTGCTCGGACTCGTTATCGGATTCCTCGACAAAACAACAAATACCTAACTTTCCCTCAACTTCGACTATACCTTGGAGCGGCCCATCAAAAAACTCATTAAGCCAAAGCCATTTTAGTTTAGGCATTTGGAGTAAATCGATGCCACTGTAATCGATATTATCCTTGAACCCCTGATAATTGATGTCTATCTCCTTAAACGTAACGCCTGGCTCAGCCGCCGGCAAAAGTGGCGCGTAATTGCGCCAGCAATTTAAGTGACACTTTTGACGGTCGGTTGCAGCTACTTGTTAACTTCTTACAGCCCATTTAGCGCACTCTCTATCTCTGCGACAATGCCTGATAATGAGCGACCTTGTGGTTGATTTGCCAATTCAAATGCTACTTCCATTGGTGCAAAGAGAGCATTTGGGTTACTAAATGATGAAAACTCTCCAACAACGTAGTGACCATAATATCGCGAGCTTTTGGCTTCACATACACTCCAGCAGCCATCATGCTTCACTGCGAATAACTCTCCGATAAAGTAGCCAATACGAACAATAATCCAGTTCCTAGATTCTTCTGAAATATCTTGATCTGAGAGCCAATTACTTAGTGGCTCGAGAAAAGCCATTGGATTAATGAGAATTTCATGAGGATTTTGAAAACCGAGATTTTGTGAAAATTCATGAAGCACAGGCATTCTTTCATTTCTAAAAGCTTCAAATCTCTCTTTTTGTAATTCTATATCCATGAACATTCTCGATGTATCTTCGGAAGTTAACGTTGCCAACAGCAGCCGAGCGTAGCGAGGTCCAAGCCCGAAGGGCTGATGCTGCTTGGCCTGGTTAAATGCTTATTTCAGCACGATTTCTCGATTAAATTGATAACCTTCTCTTTACTTGACAGAGGCAGTTCTATACAAAAAGAATCGATAGTTCCACTTAGGTTATGATGAATACCATTAACTTCTAATAGTTTTGAAACTATTTTGGCGTAGTCTTTACCGTTTTTATCAGTAACGAACAGGCAACACTCCTCATTTTCAAGAGCAGCTGTAACTGCAATACCATTAACCAATGACCATTCTTCACGTGGACTGAGTATACCGCCAGAAACAGATTTGGTTAATTTTGCCATTTAGCTACCTTAGGCATTTAACGCCCAGCGCTGGCTGTCGCTGATTTTTGAACGAAGCCGCTTCGCGGCAGAAGACCTGATCAACTGTACTTCTTAGATCCTTCAATCCCGAAGGTGATGTAAGGAGTTTCAACATGAACATTCAAGATCAGACCCGTTTCAATTCTCTCTATCAACGCTATCTTAACGAACTTACCCTACAAGGCAAAAGCCCTAAAACCATTAACATGTATTCCCGCTGTTTACGTCAGGTCGGAGATTACTTTGATTGCTATCCTGATCAGCTGACCGCTGAACAGCTTAAAACCTATTTTCTGGATCTGGTTGACCGTCGCTCCTGGAGCATGGTGAAAGTCGCCCGCAATGCCATCCAGTTCTTCTACAAGCATGTGCTTGGTCGCCCCTGGCAATGGATCAACATCGTCAAACCACCCAAAGTCCAGCCCTTGCAAGATGTGCTCTCTCAGGATGAAGTCTGTCGGGTCATCAATCAAACTCACAAACTGAGTTACCAGGTGTTTTATCTCACTTCGTACAGCATGGGCTTACGTCTGGCGGAAACCCTTAATCTCAAGGTTGCGGACATCGACAGCCATCTGATGCGCGTCCATATCCGCTTCACCAAAGGCAACAAAGATCGCTTCGTACCACTGCCGCTGGCGACCCTCAAGGCCTTACGTCTCTATTGGAAAACCCACCGTCATCCCGAGCTGCTCTTTCCCGGCGGGAAACCGCCCTTCGTCCGAGAAGGCAAAGCCATGAGCATGGATCGCGGCGGCGTGCAAAAAGCCATAAAGCTAATCGCCAAAGAATGCGGTATCTCAAAGAACGTCCACGTGCATACCTTACGCCACAGCTTTGCAACGCACCTATTGGAGAACGGCGTCAACCTGCGCTCCATCCAGACCTTACTCGGCCACGCCAGCCCAATTACCACCGCACGCTACACCAAAATGACAGAGGAAGCCCAACAAAACAGCGCACTAATGATCAATGCACTCATTGATGGCTTTCACATCCACTGGAAGAATCATGATCAGGAGGAAAAGTGATTGGTCTGGCGCAGTTACTGCGCCAATACCAACCCGATCTAAGGAGTCAATGCCCGATGGAAGATCGCCATCATTGGGCATTACAGAACATTATAGACTGTCATTCCCCTGCCTGCGGTGCTGGGCACCCCGAGAGATGGTATTCCAATGTCAGGAGTGCCATCAGGATCAACACGTGTATCACTCGTGCGGTCACCGAAGTTGCCCTTCCTGCCAGCACCAAACCAATAATCTCTGGCTGGAACGGCAACGTCAAAAACTGTTACCAGTCGAGTATTACATGGTGACCTTTACCTTGCCGTCTCAGCTTCGCGGCTTCGTCTGGTACCATCAACGCTGGGCCTATCAAGCTCTGTTTGAACGTGCCGTTGACACCCTGATGAGCTTCGGCCACCGAGATAAACAACTACAAGGAGATCTGGGGCTCACTGGCGTACTTCACACCCACTCGCGTCGTTTAGAGTTCCACCCACACATTCACTTCATCGTGCCCAATGGTGGGCTCAGCAAAGATAAATACCGATGGCAACAGAAGCACGGTAAATAGCTGTTCAACGGCAAAGCTCTGGCCAAAGTCTTTCGGGCCAAGTTCATCGACACCATGAAACAACACGGTTACACCCTTCCGAACCACACACCCAAAGACTGGGTTGTTCAGTGCCAATCCGTCGGCAAAGGTGAAGCGGCCCTCACCTATCTCGCACGGTATTTATATCGAGGCGTGATCAGTGAGAAAAACATCCTCATGCATGAGAACGGCCAAATCACCTTCCGGTACAAAAACAGCACAAACCAACAATGGGAAACCATCACCGAACCTGCGGTTCCGTTCTTATGGCGGGTCTTGCAACACGTTCTGCCGAAAGGCTTCCGACGAACAAGAGATTATGGGTTCTTGCATGGCAATGCCCGGCGAACGCTCAAACGACTGCAACTCATTCTTAAAGTAGAACTGCCCGAAGCTACCGTACAAAGAAAGAACACCGAACGGCTGTGTCCCTGTTGCGGGCATCCGATGACGGTCATCCCGTTCGTCAAAGTAAGACAAACGCCCAGGCTTCGAACGATCAGCTAAAGGGAGCAAAAGCGCAGGATAAATACACCTAAACAGAGAAAAAACAGAATAAAAACCAAAGAAATAAAAAACCAGTCAAGGGACTGCAGCTTCATTCGCGCTGAAAAAAGTGACCTTCAGCCCGACACTCACAAACAAGAAAACCTCAAACCGATAATTACTTAAATAGGCTGCGGGCTCGTACAACAATCAGATTAAGTTGCGGCTGCGCGCAACCTATCTGTATTAGTTATGTGTTTTTGAAGAACGCGGAATTTGGATGAGGGACCTTTTTGGCCATTTCTTCCATATGCCGCTTTTTCTCGACTCTCATTTTCTTGCGCCTATCCCGACAAGACCGGCAACGGATAGCAGTTGTCTCAAAATAGCCCTTTGCTATCTCATACCACCATTTTTGCTGCTTTGCAGTCCATACCTCCGAACTTCCGCAATCCTTACATTGAAATTCTTTATCGATATAGAAAAGTGGAATATCCAAGTACATTGAATGATACACAATAGCTGACCTATCCACAGGGATAGCCCATTCAGGGATGGGATACTTGTATGGATCAACTGTTGTATCTCGCTTCCCTATTCTTGCTAAGCGCGATTTTTTAATCTCTGCCTTTTTTTGCTTGCCACTCTTCATCGTATTGACACATAACGCTTGCGTATGGGGATTTTATGAGCGTTTTGGCGGGAACCGCCAGCGAATAAAATTCCCACATGACGCACTTGTTATGTGTATTACTGTACACTCTCAATTTCTACTACGTCTTGATAAATATGCGATAAACTTTGGATCAATAACTCTACGTTGACATTCATTTTTTCAATCGTTGGCTTCAATAAGTCGAGCGTATCTCGGATAATTACTTCCTTAAGCTGATCGATTGTCATGATGTTGTCAAATTGTTTTAAAAGACTAGGATCTTCAATATTAACAATCATACTTAAACAATTCAGGTTTCGATTAGAGTACCCAGCTTCATGAGCAACTTTATTTCTCATTTTTCGTAAAGGCTTAACCACTTTATTTACATCTTTAATTGCTTGAACAGCATTTACTGAATATTGTTTGAGCTCTTTTAAAATCTGACTATTGCCATGCGTACTTTCAATCGTTTTCTTTTTCAATAAAATTGAAGTTCCCGCAACTTTATAACAACGATCGACAACGCTTGTTAAACGTAATAAAAAATTTTCTACATGAAAAGAATGATGAACCGAGAAATTGAACGCTGAATCATGAAACTCTGTTTTCTCTAAATATTCAATACTTAACGATAAGCTCTCGAATGCATTATCAATTTCATGAATCCTTGCACAAATATCATGAGCATATTTTTCTTTTATAGTGCCATCAAAAACCTGTTTTTTTGAAGAGTACGCTACAAGTCCTTTATGTAAGAATTTTATATAAAGTGGTTTTAGGGGAGTTAACCCTTTATTTTCAAAGTGCACCATAGATACCTTACACATAACGTCTCGTTAAGAGGCAATAAAATAGTTGGCTAAAATTAGCGACGAAGGAGCAAAAGCCAACTGTTTTTTGTCCTTTTAAACGACTTGTTAGCTGCCTAGTACTGTGAATATACATTTAAAATTAGACTCTCAATATGCGCTGAAACACGATGTTCACCTAGTTTTAAACTGTTCGGGTGGCCACAACCATTTCTAAAAGTAAGGGCTGTTTGAAGCTCCTGTTTTACACTTTTACCAATGATTGATGCTGATTCACAAACTTCTAAAAAATCGGCCTCCTTCATTCGCGTAAGATCATCCGTTGTATTTGCGGGCTTCCACTTAGGGTTTTTCTTTGCTGCAAAAGAATTAAAGGATTGCTTATGATGATTTAGTACATGATTATAAAGAACAGACACTGCCCCTACCCATGACAGTACAACTGCAGCTCTATAATAATGAGCTTCAAAACACTGAACAGCTTCCTCAACAAAAGATCTGGTTTCGATGTTCGTTATTTTTGACAAATTAGCTCTTAAAGTACTCGAAAGTACAGCTACAGGACCGCCAATAATACTTTTAATGTGAGCTTTACCTTTTTCTGTCAACTCCCATCCATTTGGACTTCTGACGACAAGACCCTTTTGCCTAGATAGGATTGAAGAGACATTTAGCTTTTTAATTCCTGAATAGCCACACTCAATACCAACTTTGGTTATGCTTTTTACTGGTTTTGGGGTCGAAACATCAACAGAAAGACAAAGTAAAACTTTGTCTTTCTGATTTATTTCGGGATCAGAAATATATTGCTTTACAGCATCATTATTAAGCAATTCTAGATTCCATATTAGATTTAGCTGATGCACTTAATGCGTATGTATCTTTCGCAGTTTCCATTAGCTTTTGGTCTTTTACTAATTGATTGAGGTATTTAGTCAAATTGTTTACATAGGTTTTCTTGTGGTACGCGGTTGCAGATTTCATTTCTGTAATTATTTGAGAACGGGTAAATGTTCCTTGGCCAAGTGATAGAGTTAAGCGACCAGCCGCAGCCATTATTAAATCAGTACCAGATTTGACTCCTAATGTTGCAGCCAAAGAACCTGTTGTTCCTTGGAAAGTTGCTCCATTTCCCTCGGGCTTTGACTCCACGACTCCTGTACTAGCTGTTTGTTCTTGAATTGGCTGGTTTTCGACTACACCACTTTCCCTATATAAATCAGAAACTGCTGACAATAATGCTGGAAGTTCTTCTTTTAAGAAGCCTTCACTGCCTTCGTATTCAATTTCAATTGGGCCCATTTTAATTTTTATTTTGCTTTCCATTCGTCTTCCTTGTTTAAAGTAATTTTATAATGCCAAACTTTAATTTTTAGATGGCAGCTAACGCCTACATTTTAGGTAGTTTTGTGGAGCGGCGAAGCCGCGTAGCAAAGCTATCCTAAACATGTTCTTGTTATAAGCTTGCCAATATTTCATTTTCAATTCTTTTGATAAACGGTTTTACCGATGGGTGATTTTCTACCCAATCTTTACCGAGGTAAATAGTAACTGATGTGCCTTTTAACAGTTTTGTTAGCTCATTACTTTTGCATGCCTGAAGAATGTCATGAGCCCTATACATAACGTCTTCACTTTCTTCAGCACACAGTTCGCCAGTTTCATTGCCCCATTCTTTTTGAATTGCAGAAATGAGCTTACCAGCTAGTTTTTCAATTGTGCTCATTATTCACTCGGGCTTATAACAGTTAATCTACGGAATTATTCCGTGTTTCAAATACGGAACAACTCCGTAATCTCTGACACCACTAAGGCGTCGTTTCATTAATAATTTATCAATTCCATCCTAAATCAATAAGTTAGTCAATCGACAAGATCTGATGAGGAAGTATTCCGCAATAAAGTACAGAATATTTCCGTATTCTCTATGTCTATGTAAGAGATCAAAATAACTGTATTTAACAGTATGGTTGTCTTATGTCATCACAATTTATGACTCAAGTCCACGACGCCATTCGGATGTTAAAACCACTCAAATTTATACTCATGTATTAAATCGCGGAGGTAATGCCGTTCAAAGTCCTATGGATGCATTGATGAATCAAGAGGCCATATTTTCTTCATTGGGTTAGAAACTAAAAAAAGCCGAGTGTCCTTTCGAACACTCGGCTTGTGTTAGCTGAGCTTTAGTTAACTAAAAATGGCACCTTAGTGACTCGTCCCACGCTCATACTGCGTCTTATTCCAGACGTTGTATTTGCCGGAAGGTTTGACCATAGGTAGGCGTTTTTCTTCTTCCAGGGTATTGGCATCGTAAACAATCACTTCGCCGTCCATGTCCCAGATACTGAGTAACACTTTCGAGCCGTCTTTGGTAAATTCTACATGAGCAGCGGTTTTACCCGGTGCAGGTCGAAGGGTTTTGACGATTTCCAGCGTCTTTTTGTCGATCACATGTACCGCTTCTTTATTGGGGCCAAAGAACACATCCACCCAGGCATAAGGCGATTGTTCATGACTGCGCATGAAAAAGCCCGGCCCTTCAGTTTTGATGTCTTTGATCACTTCCCAGGTGCTCATGTCGATGACAGAGACTTTGCCTTCTTTCAGGTTTGGCGTTGCCAGTACTTGTTTACCTTGATAATCCCAGGTGATACCGGAACCCAAGTGCGGCATTCCTGGTAATGGAATGGAAGACGTCACCTTGCCCAAATCCAAATCCACCACCTGACCACCGGCAGCGTCTCGCGATGCACCAATCAAAAGCTTGTAATCCGGATCAAAGAAAAAGTCATCCAGATAATCATTCACCACAATCGGGCGTACTTTCGGAGCACGTTCAGTAGCAGATTGGTTTTTATCCGTCGATGGATACGGAATTTCCCAAACTTCTTTTAAGTCTTTCAACGCTGCGATAAAGGTATTGCGTGGCGGCGCATTGTATACCGCACTGACCCGAGAGGTTTTTCCCTCGCTGTTTTTAACCGGATACACTTTCAATAAGTCCAGACTTTCAGCATCAAATAACACCAGGTTATTCGGTAGATAGTTGGCCACCATCACCGACTTACCGTCGGATGACACCGCTAAGTTGCGGGTATTAATGCCAGCCCGAACCTCGGCCACCACTTCTAAATTGTAGATGTCGTATTTGGTAATCCAGCCATCTCGTGATGCGAAATACACAAAGCGACCGTCCGGCGAATACTTAGGGCCCCCATGAAGCGCAAAACGGCTTTTAAACCGGTGAATTGGCTCGAAAGTGTCACCATTCAATAAAGTAACGTGATGATCGCCCAACTCAACCACCAAAAATAAGTTCATTAAGTCCGCTTCAAACTTCGGTTTAGCAGGCAAAGAACCGGGTTGGTGATTAATTATCTGGCTTGCCAATATGTCTGATTTCTCCCAGCGAGGAATGGCATCCGGTTTGGTATAGATGAACTCGGCCAGAGCGGTTCTTTGATCCTTCGACAACACCGTTTTAAAGGCAGGCATTTGAGTCGCTGCCCGGCCATTTTCAATCACGGTGATGGCTTTGTATTTACGCAAACGAGACAGGTTTTCCGGTAGCAAAGCCGGCCCCATACCCCCCAGTCGTTCTGCGCCATGGCAACTGCTGCAATGCTCTTTGTATAAGTCTTTGGTCTGCTTGGATACGACCTCCGTTCCAGCTACCGCATTGGCGGTTAAAGCGAATGAAAGGCCACACAACAATATTGAAAACAAAGGTTTACTCATAAACACCTACTTCTGTAGTCTGTGCAAAATCACTTACTATCCGGTTTGTCGCGCCTGATTTACCAAATTCTGCGCCAACAGCCGATTCTTCTCTGCCAGCGTCACAACTTCGCCGACGACCATCATGGTGGGTGGCTTCAGCCCTTCTTTTTGAATCGTGTTAGGTAACTCGGCAAGATTGGTCAGCACCACACGCTGTTTCGGGGTCGTCCCCCGCTCAATCAAAGCCACCGGCGTTTCTGCTGCTCGGCCTTGTGCCTGAAGGTTGTCTGAAATCAATTGAGCGTTCGCCAATCCCATATAGAAAACAACAGTACGATCCTCACACGCGAAGGCTTTCCAGTCCAAATCCAATGTTCCGTCTTTCATTCTGTGGCCAGTCACAAACGTCACGGACTGTGCAAAATCTCTGTGGGTCAGAGGGAAGCCCGCATACGCAGAACACCCCGAAGCTGCAGTAATGCCCGGCACAACAATGCTTTCAATCTGATGCGCCATCAAGAACTCAACTTCTTCGCCTCCGCGACCAAAAATGTAGGGATCACCACCTTTTAATCGAACTACCCGCTTACCTTTCAGCGCTTGTTGGACCAGGACTTCATTCGTTTCATCCTGAGTCATTACGTGCTCTTTGCAACTTTTCCCTGCATTGATTAGCTCTGCGCTTTCAGGGCGTAACGCCATAATTTCAGGGGATACCAAACGATCGCACACCACGACTTCAGCCTGCTGAATCAATAACAAAGCATTTAACGTTAATAACCCCGGATCACCGGGACCGGCACCGACCAGTGCCACTTGGCCTTTACGTAATTTGGGCGCTTTCTGAATCAAGGTCTCAGGCAAACCTCTCAGCGTAGTTTTTGTTTCTTCTTTGTTCTTTGCTAACTCGATGGTGTTCATCACAACCATGGTGTACTCCTCATCGGCTCTTTTGAGCTCTATTTCTTTGGCAATTCCACACACAAACACCACACACAAATACTCTGTGGCCTGCTGAATGCTTTGATGATTTTACGACCTAAGTCAGATTGACCGCTTTTATCGCTCTTTGCTGTTCGTGAAATTTCACTTCTGGGTGCTGATTCGGCAATTCAATTCGGTCGCCTTCATCCATCACCACACCAATTTCTTCGTTGGACAAATAACACGCCGGGTCTTCAGCCCAGGCATCGCCCGTCAACTGATAAGCCCGCACTCGGGTATTACCACCACAAACTGATAAGTATTTGCACTCGGCACAACGTCCTTTAACCGGTCTCGGACTTTGTCTGAAACCATCCATCAGTGGGTCATTAGGGTTTCGCCAAATTTCAGAAAATGACTTTTCACGCACATTACCTAAGGTGTAATCCCACCAGAAGGTATCCGGGTGGACATTCCCCAGGTTGTCAATATTAGAAATATTCACCCCGGAAGAGTTTCCGCCCCAGTTATCCAAACGCTGACGAAGCGCAGGCACTTCTTCAGGCACATGTTTTTCAGCCCACTGCAATAAATACGGGCCATCGGCGTCATTATTTCCAGTGACGTACTCTCGATGTATGCCTTGCTGCAGCTCACTCCAGCAACGGTCAAAAATCATATCCAAGGCATCGCGTGTCATTTGATGGAAAACATCACGTTTCCGGTTTCGATTGCCTCGACCTGCGTAGTTAAGATGAGAAAGATAAAATTTATCCAGATCGTATTCGTCCATCAGATCCAACATCATAGGCAGCTCATGAGAGTTGTCCTGAGTCAGCGTAAAGCGAATGCCCACCTTAATGCCTCGATCCTGGCAAAGCTTGATGCCCTTCATGGATTCATCAAACGCACCCTTCTTCTGACGAAATTCATCGTGTGTTTCACGAATGCCATCCAAACTGACACCCACATAGTCGTAACCAACCTCGGCAATTTGTTCGATGTTTTCTTCCGTAATCAAAGTGCCGTTACTGGATAAGCCAACGTAAAAGCCCATGGCTTTCGCACGCTTGGAAATATCAAAGATATCCGGGCGCAACAACGGCTCGCCACCTGAAAGAATCAACACCGGCACTTTAAATGCCTTCAGGTTATCCATAGTGTCGTAAACTTCTTGGGTCGACAGCTCGCCCTTAAAGTCGATATCCGCTGAAATGGAATAGCAGTGTTTACAAGTCAAATTACAACGGCGGATCAGATTCCAAATCACGACCGGCCCTGGTGGTTGTCTTGCCGGCCCCACAGGTTGAGGTTGATGAAGTGTTTTCATGTATTGTGTAATTCGAAACATCTTGCGTTCCTCAATCGAATTCAATCACGTGAGAAAAACCTAAAACGGACGGCTTTTCTGAATTATTTAGACCCGGACGCAATTCGCAAACCGGTCTTTTTTAATATTTTCGAGCTGTACAAAATCTCATTGCCACGACAGGCGTCACCGAGCATCTGTTTTACTTGCTCTGCCCTTTCTTCAACCTGGCTTCGTTCCGTTCCATGCACCATGGCAAACAAGTTGTAAGACCAATAGGGCAAATGACGGGGGCGTTGATAACAATGGCTTACATAAGGTAATTCACCGACCATTTTGCCCAATGCCTGAATATGTTCATCCGCAATGTCCCAAACCGTCATGCCGTTGGCACGAAAACCAATTTTGTAATGGTTTGGCACTACGGCAATACGCCGAATGACGCCCTGATCTTTCATATTTTCCAAACGAAAAATCACTTCATCTTCAGAAATGCCCAATTGTTCGCCAACGGTTTGATAAGGCCGGGCCGTCACGGGCAACCCTTCCTGAGTAGCAACCACCAAAGCCCGATCCAAAGGCGTTAAAAGGTATTCTTGCTGAGCACATTCGTCCCGAGCACATTCGTCCCGAGCACCTTCGTGTGGAACACCCTTAACAGAGTCGCTAGAGTTCAAAACGCAATCCGACATAAAACTCCTCCTGCTTTGGCATGTTAAACACGTGGTAACCTGTGATCTCTTCCATTTTCTTAATGGTTTCTTCAACACCTTCCGGTGTTTCTGTGGCCAGTACAAACCACATATTCAGTTCATGCTCACGTTGATAGTTATGGGCCACTTCAGGAAATGCATTGACTTGTTCTGTCACCCGTTCGTAATCTTCAGGAGTCACTTTCATCGCCGCCAATGTTAAACCACCGCCCATTCGCTCAGCCTGAAACATGGGGCCGAACCGACTCAGATAACCTTCGTCTAAAAGCGTTTGAACCCGGTCCATCACCTGTTGTTCAGTGACCTCAACACCCGGCTCAAACCCCGCTTGATTCAATTCTTCAGCCACTTTTAAAAATGGACGAGCTTCCAACGGAAAACCATCTTGCAAATGATTGATTAATTGTCGATCCAATCTATCCATAAAAGTTATCCATACGCGACCTGTGCGTTATTTTTAACCATTGATAAATTCTGTTGACCTTCAATCATATTGTTGCCGGGTCTGAGCGAAGATCGTTTCGAATAATGTCCACCACATTGCTTAAACAAGCGGTAACTGAAGAGTACCTCTCTTGGGAAGGCGTCTAATTGATTCTCCGCAACTAAATCGGCCAATTGTTCTAAAACAAGCGCCCTGTTCTTGCCATGGATCATACTAAAGAGGTTGTAACGCCACTCAGGCAAGCGTCGAGGCCTTTGATAGCACAAGGTAACAACATCGCACTGGCTGAGAATTTCACCCACACGATCAATTTGATCCTGAGGAACATCCCAAACCACCATCGCATTTGCCCGATAGCCCAACGAATGATGCTTTACCACCAACCCCATTCGTTTAATCAAACCGGTATCAGACCAGAGCTGAATGGTGTTCATGACCTGATCTTCTTGAACACCCAAAGCAATCGCGAGGGTTTTGTAAGGCTGAGCAGTTAGAGGTAAACCATCCTGAATGGCCTGCCTTAACCGTTGCTGATTCAGTTCATCCAATACACTTGAATCTCTGAATAAAACACCGGAATCTTCAGATAAGGTTCTGTTTTTCAACGCTGTTTGCTTAAAACGTACTGCTGTAGTTCGAACGTTCATGTTCACCTCAAAACCTGGCTCAGTTATCCCAGTTAATTTTGAAACCCAAATCAATGTAGTAACTTTTCACCATAGGTAACGACATCACCGGATACCCACTTTCCTGTTCAATTTCAGAAATGGTGATGTCCAGCTGGGCATGATCCGGTGCTGTTACCACAAACCATAGATTAAATTCATGTTCCCGGGCGTAGTTGTGATTCACTCCATCAAACGCATTCACCACTTCGGCAATGGCTTGCATCTGATCTTCCGGTACGGCCATCGCAGCCAAGACCGAAGCGCCTGCTTTTTTATGGTTAAACACAGGGCCAACCCGAGACAGTACGCCGGCCTTGCTCAAGCGATCCAGCGATTCAATCACTTCTTTTTCCGTAACATTCAGCCGTTTTGCCATGTCCAGATAGGGCCGGGACGTTACCGGCAACCCTTTTTGGTATTCATTGATAAGCTGCTGGTCAAGACTGCTCATAGTCATAGTCATAGTCACATTCGTATTCATGTTTCTCCGCCTTCCCGCTACAAACCAATGACGTGCGCGCGATTGGTAAAGAAAATGCCGCTGGGACTATCAGCGGGCAAACATTTCTGTTGTTCAAACGTGGACGTGTCGTAGATACAGACTTTGTTTTCATCCCGAACAGATGCCCAAACCTTCTCGCCTCTCGGATTAAATTCCATATGAAGCACGGCTTTGCCTGGTTGTTTCTCGTGGATCACCTGCAAAGTTTCTGTATCAATCACCTGTAAGGTATTGTTTTTAGGGAACGCAAAATTCACCCAGACATGACGGCCATCCGGACGCGCCATCACAAAAATGGGCTGACCATAGACCGGGATTGAACCCACCTGCTTCCAGGTATTCATATCCACAACTAGAACTTCATGGCGGCCTACCGCCGGCACGAATGCCCGATTACCTGCGACCGCCCAACCTTCAAGATGTGGCATTTTATATACAGGGAGTCTCTGCTCACCTTTGCCATAATCTGGCAAAATTCTTTTAACACCTTTATCCAAATACCATAAGTCCAACAGCGCCATGCCGTCCTCACCATACAGACCGGCAATATAGTAACGACCATTCGGGCTAATCAAAGCGTCGTATGGCTTAGAGCCTACGTCATAAAACTTGGTGACTTTCGGTTGGCCACTGGCCAAATCCACCACCCAGATTTCTGCTGAATCAAATAAACTGAATACAAATTTCTGACCCGGTGCGTCCACGAGCCCAACCGTTTTTGAAGTTTGGCCATCTCGCCCAAGGGCCGGTAAATCAACCACCAACTCAAGCGTTTCGCTATTAAAAATCTTGACACCACCGGGCTTGTAATTGGATACCGCCACATAGCGGCCGTCCTGTGAAATGGCACCACCGATGCTGTTCCCCGACTGTATGACTCGGTTCGAGATTTCCTGCTTCAACAGATCCACTTTGGTTAAACCGCCATCCCGCCCGAAAACGTAGGCATAACGTTCGTCTCGGGAATAAACAATGGAGGCATGAGACAAATCTCCCAGTTGATCAATCTTAGCCAGGGTGGTTTCGGTTGTGGTATTCACGATTTGAACTGTGCCCGTCGCCCGTTCGATGATGACGCCAAGATCCCCCGTGGGCATTGGTTCGCTCATCTGAGAGTTAACGTTCTGATCTTGCAACGTATTGGTTGAGCAACCCGATAAACCAAAAGCAAACACACTTGAAATCAACAAAGTGCCGAAAGCATTTAACCTATTGAAAGTACGATGATTACTGCTTGTTTCTTTGCGCCATGTTTGTTTACACCATGATGTCATTGGCCTACCTCATCTTGAGCTTTGGTTTGAACGTGCAACTGGGGCTGGTTCAAGGCATCGGAACCTTGCGTAAGTTGATCTACCATCCAGATCACTTCATCTTTTGTTAGGATTCCCTGCCAGGGCGGCATGGCCAATGCTTCTCGGCCATAAAGAATGGTATCGATCAAAAATTGTTTGGGCTTATCAGCAAGCGCTTGTTGAGTTAACGCAGGTCCCAGCCCTCCTTTCAATGTCATGCCATGGCAAGAGCCGCAATCCTGTTTCACTAAATGAATGAGTTCTTGCTGACGCTCAGCTACAGGCGTTTGAGAGTGCGCCATCAAAGAAATCGAAAGACACCCGATCACGAATAAACTGCGGGAAATACCCACTTTTCTCATAAGACACCTCAACACACTTTTCACTGCAAACCCATGCAGAACGACCAAGATTGCAAAACAAACATTGATGAAAAGTATAAAGCGCCTGAAAGCCACATTTAATCGACATCTGAGCCTAAGATGACTCACATCAACCAAACAAACAAAATAGTCTCAAAAATCGATACAAAGCCCGAAAACACAGGGCTGCAGGAAATAACCTTACAAAAACACTAAGAATTAAAATACTGATCTGAGGCAATACTGAGTGGCGGGAAATAATTTAGAGAAGCAGCAACCCAGCCATGAAAGTTCAGCCGAGGAGAAACATAGCAAAGAATTAAAAGTGACCAAACTTCAAATAAGTAAGTACTCGCTTAATAACACGAGGATTCATCATCATAAATGTATGCGTCACCGGTAAACAAAGATGATCTTTCATGCCTTCTAACTTAGTGCTCTCAACCGACACCTTGCCATCGTTCGGAAACGGCAGCAGCCTTGAAAGCATTAAATTGACACTGCGGGTTCCGGCAATGACACCCACATCAAAATTTGCAGGCCCAAGCTTATTAAGTAGCGAGAGCTTGTCGGTACCCAACTGCAATCCGGCCGGGCCATTGAACCATTTAAAACCAGGAACATTTCGCAACGCATCCACCACTTCACTGCCCTGGTTAGGCGGCCCTAACATCACCACGCGCCCTAACATTGGAATTGCAAATTGGCTCAGATATTGGCGAACCAGAATGCCGCCCATGGAGTGGGTCACAAAATGCACTTGATTACCGTCCGGAATGCTTTTTAATGCAGAATTGATGGCATCTTCAGCCAACGTCGAAATGGAAGATTTTCGAGAAGGGTAACCGAAATTCACTGTGTGATATCCGGCGTCTGTCAGCGCTTTCTCCATGATTAAAAACGAAGTCTTCCGGCGCGCCAAACCATGCAGCAATATCACGGATTCATTCTTGTTGTTCATATCCATGCTCTTTACACAATAGGCAGCTTATTTGAAACGAACAAGACGGTTTCATCCTACAAACCAGTCTCATGACACATACAAATTAATCCCATGAAACTCGCATACATTGTTTAAGATTGTCGAACGCTTCCTGGCCGATTTTCTTCGCAATTCTGGATTCAATTTTCGTCATTTCTTCGGCGGCAACTTGCCGCAATTGATGACCTTGCTTGGTAATGCTCACCACTTTGGCGCTTTTATTTTCAGGGCAAGGCGTCAACTCCAGCAGCCCCATTTCAACCAAACCGGCGACGGTTTTTTGAGCCGCTTGACGACTGACTTGCAGTAGTTTCGCTAAATCAGAAATGTTTCTGGATTGCCCCTTCAACCGACCAAACACACGAGCCTGTGCGGGCGTTAAAGAGGAATAACCCGCAGCGCGAACGCCGTCGAGCAGCTGAGCCTCGTACCACTCATACCGTTCCAGAAGGTAACTTTTTAAATTATCTTGAATGTCGATGGTTTCCATGACTGTCAATGCTAGTTGACAGAGATGTAAGTATCAATCTAATATGCGTCAACCTAATTGACACTATATTAAATTCAACACAGCTTTGAGAGCATCGTTATGCGGAAAAAAATAGAAAAGTACTACTTCCCGTTTTTCATGGCACTTTTCATGTCTGGTTTGATGTCGTTTATTTTGATGCTGATTCACAAAGGCATACCGGATAACCCGGTTATGGTTTGGCTGCATTCTTGGTCCATAGCATTTGCTTGCGCTTTCCCAAGCGTGGTTTTAGTGTCACCTTTGGTTCATAAGATATGCGCTGCGTTGATTAAAAAACCTTAAAGAATGGCAGCCTCTGCGCCAAGGCGCGCGCCAGATTAAGAATCCCCAATAACACAAAAGAAGTATGGATGACGGTGAAATAAAGAACGATCATCATCCATGCATTCGGGGTGTTCCCCTGCAATAACAACAATAAACAGCTGCCACCAAATACCGAACCACCACCGAATACAGACAACCAGAAAGCCGCCCGGATATGGGCGATGTCCCGATCGTCCTGCGGAATGTTTTTCTCTAATCTTTGTCGCTCTTGGGCACTCTCAGCTGCATCAAATGAGGCATCCAGTGCATCCCGGATCTGCCCCTGAAAAGGCAGGACGTGTTTGAAATAAAGAACCGTTAGCACAATGAAAGAGATGCCCGGTAAGGCCAATAAATTTGCCAAATACCAACTTTGAGCGTGAACAGATTTAGTCATGATCTCACCAGGTTCTCTTCTTTCCCTAAGTGCAGCGAGGGTTTGATTTCAAATACTAATGGCATTCAACATAATTTCTATTGATTCGCATCAGTATATGAAACGGTAGTTCGCTTGAAAAACCTGTTGGGCCACTTTACTGTTCAGTAAAATGGCCCCAATCAATATACATCCATCGTTTAAATGGATAGCTGGGTTACGCCTTAATGATTAATTTCCTGCTCCATTTGTTCGAACTCTTGCAGCATCTCAGGACTAGGCTCTTTGCTGACAAGCGTTGTGATGATGATGGCAATCGTACTGAACACAACGCCCGGAACAATTTCATATAAATCAAAAATCCCACCGCTTACTTGTTTCCATGCAACAACAGTAATACCCCCAACTAAAATACCAGCCAATGCCCCGTTGCGGTTCATTCGTTTCCAGTAAAGAGCTAATAATAATGCCGGACCAAAGGCCGCACCAAACCCTGCCCATGCATAAGACACAAGGCCAAGCACCGTATTATCTGGGGTTAATGCTAATGCCAGCGCAATAAGTGATATGAATACGACGGCAAAACGACCGACCAACACAACCTGCTTTGGCGTGGCTTTTTTATTAACTATCGCTTTGTAGAAATCTTCTGCTAGTGCAGAGGACGACACGAGTAACTGGGAGTCTGCGGTACTCATTACTGCAGCCAGAATAGCAGCGAGAAGAATACCTGCAATCACAGGGTGGAACAGTGCATTAACCAGTAACATAAAGATCTTTTCAGAATCATCAATGTTGCCACCCATTGCGCTGTTTACGTAAAGCAAACCTGCGAAACCGACAAACAATGCGCCTATTTGACTCAAACCGGACCAGATAACTGCAATACGACGTGCCGTAGGGATGTCTTTATTCGAACGAATGGCCGCAAAACGCGCCAAAATATGAGGTTGTCCAAAGTAGCCCAGACCCCATGCGACTAATGACACGATAGAAATAACAGACAGGGCTTCCCCCTTGTTATCGGTGAACATATTGAGAAGGTGAGGATTGCTGGCCTCCATACCATCAAACACAGCACTGAAACCGCCATCGTTTTGCATTGCCACGATAGGTACAATAAGTAACGCCGCCGCCATTAATAAGCCTTGAACCAAATCAGTCCAGGAAACCGCTAAGAAGCCTCCGAACAGGGTGTAAGAGATCACACACAGCGTGCCTATGATGACCGCCCAAGAATAATCCAGCCCGAACACCGTTTCGAACAGCTTGCCTCCTGCAACCAGACCTGAACTGGTGTAAAAGAGGAAAAACAGCAGAATAAAAAATGCAGAAATAAGCTGCAGTAACTTGCTATTATCCCGAAAACGATTGGCGAAAAACTCTGGCAATGTCAGCGAGTCATTAGATATGACGGTATAAACTCGTAATCGTTTGGCCAACACTAACCAGTTCAACCAAAACCCTGCCAATAGCCCACCAGCAAGCCAGAAAGCTTCGAACCCCGAAGCCAATGCGTAACCCGGTAAGCCCAACAGTAGCCAGCCACTCATATCAGAGGCGCCAGCACTTAATGCGGCAGGCCAAGGACCAAGTGAACGCCCGCCCAGAAAATAATCAGATGAATTGACGGTTCTTCGGAAGGCAATATAGCCAATTCCCATCATCATCACGAGATACAGAATAAAGGTCGCCGTAACGACCATCGAATTTTCTACCATATGAAGCCTCTCTCAATTTTATATTTATTTTAATGATCGGTGATTTGTTCGCTTTCAAGTGATAAAAGCGTTGCGTTGCCTCCTACGGCTGTGGTGTTAATTGTTCTGGTTCGCTCGGTAGCGAAACGGAATAAATAACGAGGCCCCCCCGCTTTCGGCCCCGTTCCGGAAAGACCCTGGCCACCAAAAGGCTGAACGCCAACAGTAGCCCCTATTTGATTTCTGTTAATGTAGACGTTGCCAATCCTGACGTGGCGATCAATATAATTTGCAGTTGTTTCGTTACGAGTGTGAATGCCCAATGTAAGGCCATAGCCCGAGTTATTAATCTCTTCAATCACTTGATCTAACTCGCTTGCCTTGTAAGTTACTACGTGTAAAACAGGGCCAAAGTTTTCGCTTTCTAACTGTGCCATGCTATCAATCTTGAATGCAACAGGAGCGATGAAACACTCACTGCCAAATATTGCAGGTATGGCTGTCTCATAGATAAGTGTCGCGTCTTGACGCATTTTTTCGATGTGATTACGCAGCATGCTTTGAGCGTTCGTATCAATAACAGGACCAATGTCAGTTTCATGTAACGACGGATCACCCAACGTCAGCTCTGCCATCGCACCCTTTAACAGTTCCAGCATACGAGGCGCAACGTCTTCCTGCAGATACAATACTCGCAAAGCGGAACAACGTTGGCCCGCACTCTTGAATGCGGACTGCACAACATCTTTAATGACCTGCTCAGGTAAGGCAGTACTATCCACAATCATGGCATTCTGACCACCGGTTTCAGCGATTAACGGGGCAATTGCGCCTGTACGGTTGGCAAGGCTGCGATTAATTCGCAAAGCGGTATCAGTCGAACCGGTAAACGCGACACCTGCAATGCGTTCATCTTGAGTGATGGCATTCCCCACCACCGAGCCTTCACCCGCCAATAAGTGCAAAACATCTTTGGGAATTCCGGCTTGATGCAATAGCTCTACTGCACGACTGGCAATTAAAGTGGTCTGTTCTGCGGGCTTGGCTATGACCGTATTACCCGCCACCAGCGCCGCAGCGACTTGCCCGATAAATATCGCCAATGGAAAATTCCATGGGCTAATACACGCAAATACGCCACGACCTTGAAGGTAAAGCTCGTTAGATTCACCCGTCGGCCCCGGCATGACCAGAGCGTCAGCAAAGTGAGTCCGGGCTTGTGTTGCGTAGTAACGACAAAAATCCACCGCTTCCCGTATCTCATCAATACTGTCTTGGATAATCTTACCGGCTTCAAGGTGGCATAAAGCAATTAGCTCTGGCGTATTGGATTCCATCAGGTCGGCCATCTTCTCCAGGCAAAGGGCCCGAGCCTCAACCGACGTGCTGTTCCATTGTGCGAACGCAGAGTGAGCAGAGTCGATTGCCTTCTTAACACCTATCTCATCCGTCCAGCAAACCTGACCTACAAGGGTTCTTTGTTGATAAGGACTTCTGATCTCTAACGATTTACCTTCTGAAACCAGCTCTCCATTAATAATCGCACCGCCTCGCCATTGCCTGGTCATAAAGGTGTTTATCTGGGCGCTGAATGGTTGCCATTGGCTACGGATGTCGATATTAATACCTGAAGAGTTTTTTCGCTCGGCCCCAAAAATATCAGAAGGCAGAGGAATTTTATCGTTTCTTAATGGTGTTTTCTGTTGCAACACGTCCACAGGGTGGTGAACCAAGCTTGATATTGGGGTGTTGGCATCCACCAGACGATGCACGAAGGAAGAGTTCGCGCCGTTTTCCAGCAAGCGACGAACCAGATAAGGCAGAAGGTCCACGTGAGCGCCTACAGGCGCGTAAATACGAACGTTATTGCTTTCTTTAAATCCAATATTCTGCTCTTTAAATCCAATGCCCTGCTCTTTAGATCCAAAGTTACTTTTTAATACGATGTCGTACAGCGCATCCCCCATGCCGTGCAAGCGCTGAAACTCATAGTCACCGTGCGTTGCAAGGTTTTTAATACAAGCCACGGTGTGTGCATTATGAGTCGCAAATTGTGGGTATATCCGGCCTTTTGCTGCATCACTAAACAAGAAACGGGCGCAGGCCAGATAGGACACATCCGTCGCTTCTTTTCTGGTAAACACCGGATATTCAGAAAAGCCGGCCTGCTGACACAGTTTAATTTCACTGTCCCAATAGGCGCCTTTCACCAACCTGAGCGGTATAAGATCACCTTGTTCTCGTGCCAGAGCCGTAAGCCAGGTCAGAACAGGAAGAGCACGTTTTGAGTATGCCTGTACCACCAAACCAAAGTTCCCCCAGCCTCTGACCTCTTCAGACCTGAATAACTTTTCAAATAAATCCAGAGAAAGCTCAAGTCGGTCCATCTCTTCAGCATCAATGGTAATGCCCACACCCAACTTTCGTGCCTCCCGAACAAGGGTTAATACACTCTGGTACAGTTCAGACATCACCCGATGTCTCTGGCCTTCTTCATAACGAGGATGCAAGGCCGACAATTTAATGGAAACCGAAGGCAGCAAAACGTGGTGACTGTTTTCACTGCCGACATCAGTTGCTCTGCTGGCATTATGTTTTCCCACACAGGCGATGACGATTAAGTAATCTTGAAGGTATTTTTCAGCATCGGCGCGAGTGAGTGCCGCCTCACCCAGCATGTCAAAAGAATAGGTGTATCCGTTGGAGATATTCTTCCGGGCATTCTTAAACGCTTCTTCAATGGTTCGCCCTAAAACAAAGTGTTTTCCCATAATGGCCATGGCTTGATTCATGGCTTTTCGAATCACAGATTCGCCTAAGCGCTTTACTAAACGGTTAACAACGTTTGCGGGTGATCCATCAATCTTTTTATCCAGAATAACCACTTTGCCTGTGAGCATCAGTCCCCAGGTTGCGGCATTGACCAGCACTGATTCACTTTTTTTAAGGTGTTTTTTCCAGTCTGCGATGCCTAGCCTGTCACAGATTAATGCTTCTGCTGTTTCGGCGTCAGGTATTCTCATTAATGCTTCAGCAAGGCACATCAACAGAATGCCTTCTTGAGTATCCAGACTGTATTCCAGCAACAGCGAGTCAATCATATGTACGGAGCCGTCTTGATCACGTACCTGCTGAATTAATTTTGTCGCCTCCTGAGTGATTGACTGCAGCGAAGTGTCTTCAGTTTTTGTGAGCGTTAATAGTTGTTCAAGGTAACTGTTTTCATCCACACAGTAATTGGGTGAAATATAGTTTTTAAGCTCAGCAGCAGGCTGTTGGGTGAACTGTGGGTTAAGTGTATCTGTCACGTTGAACATCAGTAGCTCCTATCTCGACTTAAGCCTGGCAGCGTTTTTGTATTTATCTGAATTCGCTACTAACAGGGCTTCGTCTAAATTTGAACGAATAATGAATTCCGTTATGTTTGTTGTTGCTGTGGTAACAGAGCTTCATATTCGAGTTAGATTTTTTTAATCTAACGCCTGAGGTTTCTTTTGTATTACAAAAAACAATTATGTTTTTGTAAAAACGACTCAAAGATGCATGAACTTGGGCGTCTTTTACATGGACATAGTTACATGGACATAGTTACATGGACATAATAATTACTGACGCCGAAGTTGACCTGGCGTTACGTTTAAGCATTTCCGAAAACTGTTACTCATGGCTGCCTGGCTTGAAAAGCCACACAGTTCAGCAATTTGGCATAAAGTAATCGAGCTATCTTGTAAAAGTCTCTGTGCTTTGCTTAAACGTTTCTGAAGCACATATTGATGAGGAGAGGTATTCAGATTCTCCCTGAATACGCGCTGAAAATGGCTTGGGCTGAGGTGTGAAAGTTGAGCAAGCTGGTGAATGCTAATACGGGAACTGAGTTGCTGCTCAATAAATGCATCTAAACAAGCCAGGTCCAACTTCCGGGTTGCGTGATTTTGAGAAGGCTCTTTGAGGCGGCCGTGAATGCCGTGCAGAAAGCTGGCGGCAATATGCCCGGCAAGCTGAGTGTCTTCAGGATAAGCTTCAATCTCTCTTGCAGCGTACTAAATTAACTGCTGTAACCGACTATCCAGCTTGAGATAACCCGCATGATTAAACAAGGTTTCTACGATTTCAGAAGAGATGAAGCCATTGTCTTCCATTGGCAGGTTGAGTACCAATATTCGATTGTCTTCAACACCGCAATAGTAATGATTATAGGTAGAGGGAACGACACAGGCTCGCCAGGAGTCGACCGTATTTCCTTTCCCTTCAACTTCAAACTCGGTGGAGCCGCTGACCCCCACAATTAACTGATGGAATTGGTGGTTATGTCGATTACTTTGCTTCGGTAATTGCAATATCTCTGCATCGATCATTTGAATTGTCGTGTACCAAGAAGGGCGGATTCAATGTTAAGCACTATAATATTAGTCTGTTATCAATACCTACACAATTGTCTTTTCCCGGCAGGAATTCAGACGTATAGCGTTTTGTGATCGCCCAGCAAGGCATAGAGCAGTACGTCAGCTGTGCTGGAATCATTGCAGGCAGGACGTTACTCGATAAAGCCATACTCACGCCATCCTACCCATTGGAAACTATAAAACGGATTAGCTATAAAACGGGTTAACTATAAAACGGGTTAGCTCATGGCTTGAGATTCGAGCTGAGCACTTAGGCTGATCTTATTCTTAGACCGAGCTTTCGGCACCTGCATCCATAAGCACCACAAAATCAACCCAATACCAATCCAGCCCATAGTGCTGATGCTTTCCCTCACAATCACGACTGCCATTATGGTTGCCACTACAGGTTCCAACAAAGTAATAAGTGTTGCTTGGCTGGCTTCGACAAACTTTAAACCATACCCAAACAGAACGTAGCCCAAAAACATAGGAATCACCGCCATATACACAGCCACTACTGAATTGATATTTGAGGCAAACAGATTCTCCCCTGTAATAAATAACGAAGGCAACAAAACCAGAGCTGCTAATCCAAACATACAGGCCATAGCAGATTTCGAATCAATACCCTGCTCAATCATTCCTCGTGCAGACCAGGAGTACACGGCATAAGACACTCCGGCCACCAGCCCGAGTACAATCCCAAAGTAATGATCCCAATGCTGAGAATCTGAAGCATCATGAGTGTCTTTCGACAGAGCAAGAAGAACAATACCAATAGCACCTAAGGTAAAACTTACCACCCACTGTCTCGAAAGGCTCTTCTTGCTGATAAGACACTCCAATAACACCGTAAAGAAAGGAGCACTGGCAATAGAAACCACGGTTCCAACAGCAACCCCTGATAAACGCATGGAGCTGTAAAACGCCAGCGGGTACAAAGCCACCGAAAAGCCACCGCTCATCATCAGCTTATAATTAATCAGCAACCGTCCCTTGTCATTAATTAAGTTATTCATAGCATACACCACAAGCAGAACGCCACCGCCACCCATGGCGAAAGCGCCGGTGGCTAACGGGCTAACATCGGGTGTAAAACTCGCCGCTGTGCCTGTTGTCCCCCAAAAGAAACACGCAATAATAATGGCGACAATCCCTTGCCACCCAAAATGACTGTGAGACACATAACGAGATGACATTGCACTTCCTCTAATCGAATCAAGACTAAGAAAAAGTGTATACTCAGTACAATCTGATATTATGCAGATAGGACGCTTTTATAGATTAAAAAGGCGCAATTAGCTAAGCAGCCTACTAACGGGAAAACGCTCTGGGCGATAAACCAAAGTGCTCTGTGAAACGTCGACCAAACGAAGAAAGATCAGAATAGCCCACCTGCTCTGCTACCAGCTGAATCGGGTAATCGGTATGCATCAACAAGGCCTTGGCTTTCTCCATGCGTTCCCCGGTGATGAACTGCATAGGGCTTAAGCCCACCTGCACTTTAAATAATTTTTTAAATTGAGTCGGGCTTAAACAGGCTATTTTGGCTAGATCATCAATCGTCAAACGCTCAGAAAGATGTTCAAGCACATACTCCAACACAGCACGAATTCGATGATCCAACTGTTTGAACATCCCCTGCTCTGCCAGCAAAAGCACAAAAGTTTCAAACATTGACTGTTCAAGCTCAGGATTAACCTGATGCTCTAACTGCTTCTCGATAAAATTAAGATAACTGATCAAAGGCGGCGTAATTGAAAACACCAAGCTCTCAGACTGTGCCAGATTACTTGGTAATTCCACCAAATCCGCCACCACAAATCGTGCTTCTTCATTAGCGGTGAAATGATGGATCTCACCCGTTTTAATAACCACACACTCCCCTGGTGCAACCTTACCAACATAACCTTCGACTTCGATATTGATAACACCACGTAACGGCAACACTAACTGATGATAGTCGTGAGAATGACCTCTGCGTTTACGACTGTAGAAACGGATGGAAAGATGATTGGACATATTGAGGTTTACAGGTTTCACTTAAGTTAATGACTTGTTTATCTTGCCTGATTTTCACGACAATACAATCAAGATGCACAATAGAATAAACGTTGAAAGACCAGTACTGCCCTCCACCTCAGGCGGTATGATCTTTTCTCCGGTTTCTCTTCTTTCCCCATGTGCAGCGAGGGTTTGATTTCAAATCAAGCCGTTATCACACAAGCATCAATCACATTTTTCAAAGCGGCCACAGTAGCATCATCATCCGAAAGGGGTTCCGCCATCGCGGCGTAACAGGCTTGTCTTACATCAATGCCACCCACGACCAATTTCGCTGCATAGATAAGCAACCGGGTGGACGCCGCTTCCTCTAAGTCGTGATCTTTTAAGTTTCTCAGTGCTCCGCCCAAACGAACGAGCTGTTCTGCCAACGACTTATCCGCCCCACTTTCCTTCATGACAATTCGGGTTTCCACTTCCGGTGTCGGATAATCAAACTTCATTGCGACAAAACGCTGACGAGTACTGGGCTTCATCCCTTTAATCAGGCTTTGATAACCAGGGTTATAAGATACCACCAGCATGAAACCGGGTGCGGCTTCCAGGTATTCACCCGTTCGTTCAATAGGTAGAACACGTCGGTCATCCGCCAACGGGTGAAGCACCACAGTGGTGTCTTTACGGGCTTCAACCACTTCGTCCAGATAACAAATGCCACCTTCACGTACCGCTCGGGTGAGCGGGCCATCCTGCCAGTATGTCCCCTCAGGACCAATCAAGTGACGCCCCACTAAGTCAGCAGCAGTCAAGTCATCATGACAAGACACCGTATACAGAGGTCTGTTTAACTTCTCTGCCATCGCGGCAATGAAACGTGTTTTACCACAGCCGGTCGGCCCTTTAATGAGCACAGGTAACTGATGTTTATAAGCATGTGAAAATAGCTCAACCTCGTTGTTCTGAGGTTCATAATAGAGTGCATCTTCTGAATTATTGACCGCAATCTCTACGCTCATAATGAGGCTCCGTCTTAAAACTTAATTTAAAGCCATACTAATGCACTCAACTTTATTTCTATTGATTCGTATCAGTATATGGAACGGTAGTTCGGATATTCTCAATACAAAGCGTAAGAAGTAACCCTACCCATTTAAGCATTCTTGATAAGGGTACTGCGACTATATGAGAGAGACACAGTATGAGTGAAACAAGACGCTGCCAAAACTGCCAAAACGAGTTAGTTAAGACAGCCAAACTGTGCCCTCAGTGCGGTATACCTTGCCAGCCAGAGCGTGACAACCAACGTAAATGGATGGGCATTGATTTTAAGTTGTTTGTGATTTTATTAACGTTCTTCTGTGCTGCAATGGTTTTATGGTTGCCGCGCTAAACTCATTGAGCCAACCATTTCGAGCCGAGCCTTTCAGACCGCGCCTTTCAGATCGAATCTTTCAGATCGAATCTTTCAGATCGAACACCCAACATGATCAGGCAAAAGTCTTTCCCGGAAGCTCATCCAAGACCCATCCGAATTAAAACCAGCAACTTACTGCCAGATAAACACCACTTAAGCACTTCAACCACAGCCTGCGTTTGAAAAGTAAACAAGCTGAACTACTGTAAAGATAGCCTCTGTGCTCTATGAGAAGCGTTTTACTCAATACAAAACGCTTGTGAAAGTGCGCCGGACACCATCAAGAAAGAATGGCTATTTTGCTCAAAGAGTGGAATTTATGTCGATCACGAAAAAAGTCTTGTTGATCATGCTGCTGTTGGCATTCGTGTTCGTCGGCGCAAATTATTACATTCAAAAAGAAATTATCTTCCCTACTTTTTCGAACATCGAGGAACAACACGCAAAAGCAAACATAGATCGCGTTGAAGAATTATTGAATGAAACCATCAACCAGCTCAACCGAATCAACTATGACTGGTCTGCCTGGGACGATACGTATGAATTTGTGGAGAGCAGAGACGACGGTTATATTGAAAATAATTTAATGTACAGCACCTTTGAAAACCTCCAAATCAACCTGGTTTATTTTCTAAACAAGGAAGGGGAATTGATATGGGGTGAAGTTTATGACTTCACTCAAGAAGAACCGTTAATCAGCTCAGACGAGTACATCACGGACTCACTCGAAAGCCTTAAACCATACATTGACAGCATTGACTTAAACTCACATTCGGACGATCAGTTTTCTAAAGGGATTTTTATTCATGACAATACCCCAATCGCATTCTCCATCAGACCGATTTTAGACAGCGAAGGTAATGGCCCCTACAGAGGTTATATAGTTCAGGGCATGTTGATTGACGAAGCCATGATTGAGAAATTTCAAAATCAAATCAAACTAAAATTCAAACTGAAAACGCTTGAGACCAGCGATATATCCGGTGCGCCCAGCGAACGACATAGTTACCTGATCAATGAAATCAGTGATACATCACTGGAGATCTCCAAAAACTATTACTCAAACAATCGCCCGATCTTAACCATCAGTACACAAGTCCCCAGAGACATTACTCTCAATGGCTTGACCAGCATTCGTTATGCGTTAACAACGCTGTTTATTATTGGAATTTTCAGCTTTGTGATTTTTTGGTTCGTGATCAAAGCCAGTGTCTTGCGGCCTATTTCTGATTTAACGAAGCAAATGCTTAAAATATCAAAAAATAAAGACTATGCCCTAAGATCCGATATAAACAGCCAAGATGAAGTGGGCTTACTTGCCAAAGAGTTCAATCACATGCTGTCTATCATAGAAAGTGGGAATTCAGAGTTAAAAGAGGCCTACTCTCGGATCAAATCCGATCATGAAAAACTGTTAAAAGCAGACGCCGAGTTACACGCAGCTAATATTAAGCTAGAACAACTGACCGTCACCGACCCACTGACCGGGATTGCAAATCGCCGATGTTTTGAAAACAAACTCAGCCTCGAATGGAGCCACCTAAAACGCTCTGGTCAGTACCTTTCCATTGTTATGATCGATATTGATTACTTTAAAGCATACAACGATCACTATGGTCATCCGGCGGGTGATCACTGCCTAAAACAAGTAGCAAATATTTTGAGTGGCAACACAAGGCGCCCCAAGGACATAGCTGCCCGATACGGCGGAGAAGAGTTTATTTTGATTTTACCGGATGCAGATATCTACGGAGCACAAAAAGTGGCTGAGAATATCCAAAAGAATATCGAGTTAGCGAAAATTGAACACCGTACCAGCAAAGTAGCTAAGAGCCTCACCATCAGCATTGGTATCGCATCGGTGATTCCTTCTGACAAAAATTCGATTGAAACACTGATCCACCAAGCCGATTCAGCGCTATACCAGGCCAAGCACAACGGAAGAAATCGCTTTGAAGTTGCACACGATTTAGATCAAGCGAACAAAACCTCTTAGATCCAAAAATTTCAATAGCCTGTGATTTCATCCCAAAACCAGTAGATGAAATCAAAACTTCTCCTATCATTAAAAGAATTTAACGAGCATTGGACAGGTGAATGTCACGGGTTTCTTTTGGGTCATTTTTAACATTAATGGTTTGGTTGATACTGCCCTGTCACACAACCGCCGACCTGATCATTGATCCTAAAGAGCCTTATGTTGATGTACGAGGCTCGGTGCAATATCTCATTGAAACCGATGGCCCGCTCTCCATTGAAGAAATAAAACGACCAGCCATCCATAGTCGCTTTCAATTGATGCCAACACCAGACACAAACTTCGGCGTCGTTAATCAAGTGTATTGGTTTAAAATCCCGTTGAATTATCAAGGCTCAGAAAGCACCGTTTGGTTACTTGAGCTAAAACATTATTACTTGGATCACATCGAGTTTTACCCTTCCGCTCAGGCTCAAGCCATAATCACCGGCGATAACTACCCCTTCGCTCAGCGACCGATGGAGCATCCCTCGTATTTATTTCCCGTGACCCTAACCCCCGGAGAAAATCACACCCTATACTTTCGCATCGAGACATCCACTTCCCTGCATATGCCCTTAACCTTATGGCAACCGGAGCCTTTTGCTCTGGCAACAGGCCAGGAGCGCATTCTTCAAGGCATCTTCTACGGCACGTTATTAGTGATGCTCTTTTACAACTTCCTGATTTATACCTGGGTAAGAGACACCAGTTATTTATACTATTCAGGTTATGTGCTTTTTATTATTCTGGCGTGGATTTCCATTGATGGACTGGGCTTTAAATTACTTTGGCCAGACTCCCCGACATTCAGCAACGTCAGTGTTTCTTTGTTTCTGAATACGACCGCGTTACTCGCCATTTTGTTTGCCCGGGAATTTTTAAACCTTAAAAGCTTTTCTCCCCCCTGGAACAAATTGCTCTTAGTTCTGATTGGCGTAAGTGTTCTGGCGAACATTCCCACCCTTTCGGGAGCATATGGTCTGGGCCTCAAGCTCACCATGTCAACCATCTTCGGGATGTGCTTACTGTTTGTCGTACTTGGCCTCTATGGCTGTTATCGAAAACAACGTCGCGCCTACTTTTTTCTTTCCGCCTGGCTGTTACTTTGTATTGGAGGGGTTCTGAAATCCTTAATGACCATTGGTGTCTTACCTGTGGTTTGGACAACCATTTATGCCGCTCAGTTTGGTATCGTACTGGAAGCCATCTTGCTGTCGGTGGCGTTGGCTGACCGCATGAATCAGGACCGTAAAGCAAAACTGGAAGCCATTGAAAGTGCGCTAAAGGCCAGTGAAACCGCTATAGATGCATTGGAAGAAACACGGGCAACCCAAGACAAACTGGTTTATCAAGGATGGCATGACCCACTCACAGGCTATCCAAACCGTTTTTTATTATCGACTCACCTTCAAGCCAAAATCAAAGAGGCAGAATCCTCTCAACATCACCTATCCTTGGCCTGCATTCAATTAAACAATTTTAGTGAGATCAACCACACCCTAGGCCACGATACCGGTGATGAATTATTATGCCACTTCATCAGAGGTCTTGAGGCTTTCGTCTCTCACTGGGAAAATCTATCCTGTATTGAACAAACTCACAACACACGATTTCATGTCGCTTTGATTGAAGGCGTTTGTTTTGGGCTGGTGTTTCAATTAGAGCCTGAAACCATGATTGAACCGCAGCTTCAAAAACTCCAGGCCTTTTTAAACCGACCCGTGGAATTCAATAACATGGCTGTGGTATTGGGTGGTCAGATTGGCATGGTAAAGTGGCCAGAACATGGCAACACCCCAGAAACCTTGCTTCGTAAAGGTATGATAGCAATGAGAACAGCCAAAGCGGCAGGCCGGGCATATCAGATTTACGAAGACAGCATTGATAAATACAGCGCACAACGTTTATCACTGATGGCCGAACTCGGCACAGCCATATTAGAAGATCAGCTGGAGCTTTTTTATCAGCCAAAGATTTCACTCCACAATAGGAAAGTGGTCAGCCTGGAAGCTCTGATTCGCTGGAATCACCCGAAGCATGGTCTCTTGGGACCTGATAAATTCATCAGCTTTGCCGAGCGAACAATGGTCATACATGCCCTGACCCATTGGGTACTTGAACACAGCATTGCTTTTACAAAACGACTCGAAAACAAGGGGTTTCAACTGAGTATTGCAGTGAATGTTTCTGTCCGAAACCTCTTGGAAGATGACTTTGTCGATAACGTCAAAACCTTACTCGACCGATATCAGCTCGCCCCAGAAAAATTAGTGATGGAAATGGTCGAATCTGCAATGATTGAAGACATTGAACTCACCCTGGCCACCCTCAATCAATTACATGCACTCGGAATTCAGCTGGCCATTGATGACTTCGGCACCGGTTATTCATCACTCGAATACCTGAAAAAATTACCCGTACATGAACTGAAAATCGATCGCTCATTTGTGCGGGATATGGTCCACGACCGGGACGACCGATTGATTGTCAGCACAACCCTAGTTATCGCTCATAACCTGGGAATGAGAGTCGTTGCTGAGGGCATTGAAGACGAAGCAACCATGAACCTGCTGGGAGAAATGGCCTGCGAACTCGGCCAAGGTTATTTTATCTCCAGACCGATACAGGAAGACAAACTCATCGCGTTTTTGGAAGAAAGCAGCAACGACAAAACCACCCCATTCGATCAAGACTAAACAACCACACATAATCCACTCATCCTTTACTACTTGATCGCACTTCTCTTTTGGTCTAGAACTAATCTTATACGTCAAAAACACTTCTAAATCGGCAAGTCAGTTTAAACGGAAAGAATGGCATGGCTAAAATCCTCTTAGTGGACGACGACCCCGAATTCAACAGTTCATTAAAGCAGTGCCTGGAGTTTTCAGGCCACGATGTAATCACGGCTTTTGACGGCAAACAAGGGCTGGAGCTTTTTCAGCAAGAGCAACCGGATGTCCTCATTACAGACATCATCATGCCTGAAATAGACGGTTTGGAGTTGATCTTGAAACTCGCCACTAAAACCGAAACCAATGATTATGCTTTTCCATGCAAAGTGATCGCCATTTCCGGTGGCGGGCGTTTTGCCGGTGATAACTACCTCGACTGCGCTGATGCCATTGGTGTCGATGCCATCATTGCCAAACCCTTATCTCTTATTGAACTGGACAACACCATCAAGAGCCTCTTAGGTAACGCGGCCTGATAGCAAGCTTTTAGGGAACAAACCCCATGTATGGAATGGTAAACCGAGCGATCAAAGACTACCTAATCACCCGTTACGGCAACACACTTTGGGAAACCGTGTTACAACACTCACAGGCAACCGAAGAAAGTTTCCTGAGCATGAGCCAATACCCGGACGAACTCACCGTTTCGCTGCTGGTAGAAGCGGCTAAGGCCACTGACCAAGACATAGAAAAAACGCTTCAGGATGTAGGTGAGTTTTGGGTTGAATTCGCCTTAAACAGTAATTATGGCGCTCTACTTCGCGCAACAGGGAACACCATTCGCGAAGTGTTGGAAAACCTTGATAACCTTCACTCTCGGCTGGTGAGTGCCTTCCCTGAATTAACACCACCTTCATTCTGGTGTTCTGATACACGTCATCCCAATACACGCCAACCCGACTCAGAGTATCTGGAAGCACTTGAACTTCATTACTTTTCACAAAGAGAAGGGTTAAGCAATTTTGTCATTGGTCTGGTCAGCGGCATTGCCAAAATGTGTAATGAAGATTGCAGGGTGACTCTTCTGAGAAACAGAAAAGACTTGACCGATCACGATACTTTTTTGGTCGAGTACTCCACAAGCAACCAATAGGACGATGACAAGTGCTGTCTCCGAACCCTCTGGATTTCGCCAAAACCTTTCCCTTCCATATCGTCATTAGTAACGACCAACACATGCTCATCAAGCAGGTCGGCGGGTCACTTCACGACCTGTATCCAGACATCAAAGCAGGAGATTTTCTGAGAGAGCACTTTGATATTGAGCGACCTAAGCGGAACCCAACCATCCAAGACATACACCTTTCTATCAAAACAACCTTCCTGCTGCGCCACAAACATACAAGCCTGAGTTTTCGTTATCAGGTTCTGGGGAATGAGGATGCCTTTTTGTTTTTTGTTGGCTCTCCTATCGTCAACAGCGTGGGGGAATTTGAAAAATACGGGCTCAAGCTGTCTCATTTTTCGCCACACGATGTCTTGCCCGATTTTCTCATGGTCATAGAGCCAAAAGAACTGTACCTCAAAGACATTCAAAGTCTCGCCAAGCGTTTACAGGAAAGTCGGGATCACCTGGTCGAAAGCAACCAACAACTACTGAATAAAAATGAAGAGTTGGCCGAAGCACGAACCATGGCCGACTTGCGAAACCAACAGCTAATTGAACTGAACAAATCATTAGAGCAAACACAAGCCCAACTTATTCAGTCTGAAAAGTTGGCCTCCATCGGCGGTTTAGCGGCAGGAATTGCTCACGAGCTAAATCAACCGTTAGGCGTGATTTCCCTTCAGGCCGAATTAGCCATTGAAAAGTATAAGGTCAACCCTCATGAAAACCATGAGGCTGCTCTCCAACAAATTATGAAGCAAGTTCAACGGGCAACCGCCATCATAGATCACCTCAAATTATTTGGTCGCGATGCCGAAGATTTGCCAAAAACACCTTGCCAGGTCAACCAATTAATCGACGCTGTTTTAACTTTGTTTCGAGAGCCGCTACGACTCAGGAACATTACACTTCAAGTCCATTATGAGACCGAGCTGCCTCCGGTACTTTGTAACGAGATTCAAATTGAGCAAGTACTGACAAACTTACTGAGCAACGCCAGGGACGCACTGGAACAAACCTCCGACAAGCGCATTGATGTCGCTTGTTCTTACGAGAATGGCCAGATCATTATCTCCGTCTGTGACAACGGTGAAGGCATTCCTCACGAGCTCAAAGGCCGAATATTCGACCCGTTTTATACCACGAAAGATGTAGGGAAAGGCACCGGACTGGGACTCTCAGTATGTTATAGCATCATCAAAGACCATCATGGCGAAATCAGGGTAAACAGCGAACCCGGCAAAGGTTCAAATTTTGCTGTCATATTACCGTCGGCCAACACTGTTTGACTGTGAAAAATCCCCATCAGCATTCATAAAAACAACAGCCGTTTTTAACGGCTGCGTTTTAACCTTCATCACTTTGTAAAACCCAATATGAATTTAGACAATAACGCATGATCCGCAAACCCTGTTTCTGCCAGATTTTAGCTCTCAGACAATAAACCCATTAAACGAACTCAGGCTCCTCCGTCTTCTGAACCGCTTTCACCGGGCTAACATCGTTTGAAGTAACATGGCCTATGGGTTCGTCTAGATGACTGAAAGTAAATACACTTTGCTGCTTGTGCCCTTGATACTGTCTGAGCAAGCCATCCAGGTTACCCGCAAGATCAGACAGCCGGTTCATCGCACCCGAAGCCAAGCCAGCCCCATCGCTGGTTTCTTCAGCCACTCTTCTAATTTCCCAGACATTCTTGCTGACCTCTTCTGCCACCGAGCTTTGTTCTTCTGCTGCGGATGCGATTTGATTGTTCATATCCTTCATATGAGATACCGCTTCGGCAATTCGGTTGAGAGCAGACAGGGCTTCATTGGCTTTGGTCACACTTTCCCCGGCCTGATCACTGCTGGCCTGCATGATGGACACAGAGGCTCTGGCACCTGTGCACAGCGAATCAATCATGGTCGATATTTCCTGAGTAGATTCATGCGTTCGGGTTGCCAACGTTCTTACTTCGTCGGCCACCACGGCAAACCCTCTCCCTTGTTCGCCTGCGCGGGCGGCTTCAATAGCGGCATTCAGTGCAAGCAAATTAGTTTGCTCTGCAATACCCCGTATCACATCCACCACAGTGCCAATATGTTCAGTGGACTGCTCTAATTGATTAATCGTTTCTGTAGCACGATTCACTTCGTCCGCTAAGGCATTGATCGTTTGCATGGTTTGATTAACGACTTTCAGGCCATCTTTTGTTTGTTCGTCCGTTTGTTGCGTAATTTCGGCGGCCTCACTTGCGTTACGAGCAACTTCACTTACGGTTGCCGTCATTTCATCCATGGCCGTTGCTACTGAGTCGGTTCTGGTTCGCTGATCAGCAACGCCCGCCAAAGTCTGCTGTGACACCGTCGAAAGCTCTTCGGAAGTAAAACTGAGTTGTTCGCCAGCGGTCGTCACCTGACTAATGAAACTGCGTAACGCAGTCTGCATCGACTTCAAAGAATGCAATAGCCGACCAACCTCGTCATTATTCGAGTAATTGATTTCATTATCTAATTTACCTTGCGCGATACGTTCTGCGGTACTCATGGCCAATTGAATCGGAACCACCACTAAGCTATTTATCGCCCACCCCAAGGCAAACATAACCAACGCAGAAATAACCACAGCGCCAATGATTATCATGGAGACTTTTTGGGTGATCAGCTCAGAAATATCACTGTTTGGATAGGCAGCAATGATTTGATAATCCCAAGCGGGGAAATCCACCCGAGTTATTTGCCAGTCAGCATCAGAACCAACATTAGAGCCATCCAAAACTGCTTTCACAAGTTCATCATTCTGTGATGAATGAAAACGAACTCGTTGCATGTCATCAACCAAGCCAACAAAGCCGGTCTCCAGAATCTTACTGTTCGTTACTGCGGCTTTCAGTTCCTGTAAGTCTGCTTTATATCCTACGTACCAAATCCCCACAACTTCCCCATTGTCAGCCAAAATTGGCTCATAACCCGTTACATAAGGCGTGCCTAATATATCCACCTGACCGTAGTAGGGTTTCTTTTGTCGAATTAACTTAATGACTTTGCCATTCGGCGCCAGCAAAGTGCCAATCGCACGCTTTCCCTTCTTCATAACGTTGGTCGAAACACGAACGAAATTACTGCCATCCCGTACAAACAGAGTTGCAGTGCCCCCCATCAGATCGGTAACACCATCCACCAAATCAAATCGGTTTGCTTGCGACTGACCGCCTAAAATCAAATCTTTGGTTTGGCGACCATTCACCAGTACCGAATCCCCTACGCGCGCCTCCCCAAATGAAATGCCTCGTTGTTTGAGCAAGGCCATGGAAGAAACCACACGCTCCTTCATGATCGAGTCCGTGATGGTTAACAGCTTTAAGGATGCAGAAACTTTAGTCTCAATTTCAGCTTTGGTTTGGTCCATGATTGTGCGACTTTCCATCCAGGAAACAACGACAGAAACCACGATCAACATCACCGCCAAAAGCGCAAGAAGCGTAAAGCTTATCTTCGTCTGTAATGAGTTAAAGGCCATAAAAACATCCTTGAGTAATGATTCAATGTTGCACTTGCCTTAACTTTTGATCAGAGACTTTTCTTCCAGTGAACTCCGGTTGTTTTGAAACCAAAACGCCAGAGATAACGCCGGAAACAACTGCGGTTAAGGACTGAAACTGAAATATAGCCCTTAAAAAGGAGCGATCTTCTGTATGGTACGACCCAACCAGCCAAACGACTGATAAAATCAACAGCAGTACCGCAAGTGATTATCATTTAAAAATTAAGACGTTAGATACCGTATGTAAAATTTGATGTATTCGAGAACAGGTAGGAGCTGATGTGTCACAGCCGTGATGTACTAGCCCACATCAGGGCATTAGATTACTGAGAGTATGGTTCAGCAAGCGGTGTTACATATAACGCTGAACCTTTTAATTTTTGTATTTCATCATTTAGGTTTCGACCTTTAAATGTCAGCCTTTGTATTTCCCCCACGATAAACTAAACCGTCTGCAATACGCCAAACTGAACGAACCACCTTTTCAAAGACGAAAACAATTGCTAATTCAAATCAAAAAACAGCCCCAAAACCACTCATTTCGCGCTAATTGAATAAATAACACGTTAATGCTTTGCCTTTACAGCCCAGTACTATACTCTGGTCAGACATTCTCGTTTTGTCATTTGTCTTCGATAGCTGGCTCAGCGCCTAACTATAGGAAAGCTAAATGACTGATCTTCGCCTCTGCTATCAAACCGTTGAGTTTGGAAAAACAGACATCCATCTTTGTACTTTACGTGATCGACAAGAGTTTCATGACCCCAAAGGCGTGGCTGAAAAATTAGGGATATCTTCTGCTTCCTGGCCAATTTTTGGCATAGTCTGGCCCTCAAGTATGGTCCTTGCTCACTACATGTCGGATTACAACACAGAGTCCAAGCGCATTTTGGAAGTGGGTTGTGGTATGGCGCTCTCCAGCTTACTTTTAAACAAGCAACATCAGGACATCACCGCCACTGATTATCACCCTGAAGTAGAAACGTTTCTGGAACGAAATACGCTGCTTAACGGAGATAACGCCATTGCCTTCGAGCAAGTGGACTGGGCGAATCTAACCGACAAACTGGGGCTTTTTGATCTGATTATTGGCAGCGACCTTTTGTATGAAGACAACCATATTGATCTTCTGGCACAATTCATCGAAAGACATGCGAAACCGACATGTGAAGTCATCATTGTGGACCCAGGCCGAGGCAGAAAGAATAAACTCAACACCAAAATGACAGAATTCGGCTTCACTTCCAGCTATCTACAACCAAACCATACCGACTATTTAGATCAGAATTTTAAAGGCCATATTCTTAAGTTTAAACGCTGAGATTGATTGCTTAAGTGTAGAAGACTGAGTTGATAAACACTCGTGCCCGCATTAGATAACTTGATCCGGCAGGAGCGGAAATAAAACGGCCATCAGCTTACATTGATCTAGCATTACCCAAAACACATGCGCTCAACGCGTGATGTATTCAGGCGACGGATGCCGCTTGATGCACAAAATATTCGATATTTTTTTGAACGATATCCTCGTTACCGTAGACCTTCAAGTGCCGCCTCTTTTTGCCACCACCTTCCAAAACAGAATCATGATCTATAAAGTCGGCACCATGACTGAATTCAACTGAGATATGCCCTTTGTATACATAAATGCCACCAACTAATGCATTTGATGCATTAAAGACCAAACCGCCATATTTAATGCCTTCAACTAATTCTTCATTTGCTCTTAAGAAGATATCTCTTATCAACATCACCCTATCAAATTGTTCAGAGGATATGGACTGTATATCAGAAAGGAACTCATTTACTTTATCGCTAGTTGGAACGTTCATATTCTTGGCTCCCTGCACGCTGGAGAATAGTCATAACTCGTAGTTTCGGCATGAGATTAAGCGACTACAATTCAATCTCAACAGAGATTTCCGCGCCCTCAATGGAGTCAACGTAATCTTTGTTATCTTCATCGTTTAACACTTTGCCGTTAAGGCTCGCCTTTTTAGATTTCTTTTTGTCGGTAAATAAATTGGGCAAAAGGTTGTCATCAGGAATTTCAACAATGGTTTCGTTGCCAGCATCCCAATCGTCTGGAAGTGTTAAGTCTATGGTCCGTTTTGGGGTAGCTTGTTTTGGGGCAGCCTGCTCTGAAGCAGAGGCTGAAGTTGCCTCTTTAGGGTAGGTTGGGGCTTCTTGTTGAGGTACGGACTCATTGCTTTCAGATGCTGAAGTGCCACTGCTTGGATCACTATGTGACTCAGCCTTGGTATCTTGATCGGATTGACTGAGATCGTCACACGCAGCTAGCGCAAATAAAGCAGTAAAGAAAGCCATAAAATACAAGGGAAAAGTAAAAATACGTTTTAACATTTAGTGATCCGTTATCAACCTGTTATTTGCTTTAAATCCACAGAGTCATCTTTTGAGTGTGCATCATCGAAACGTTCTTTAACCATTGAAGACCTTTCCTTACACCAGTAGTCAGTACCTAAAAAAGATTTAAATCATTAAGGATGGCAATCATTCTACAGAAGGCTTTCATCAGAGCGGCCTCCGCTCATGAGTTCTCTGAATTAGTTCAGACCCATGCTAAGGCATGCTCAATCAGATTAAGTCGCGGCTGCGTGTAACCTATTTGTATTGGTTAACAGTCTGGTTTGGTATACATACTTAATAATGATACCTGCAAGATATTATGGTTAATGCTTTGTCTTCGACGGCATAAACCAATCTATTTGTATCATCAATTCTTCGTGACCAAAAACCTGATAAGTTTTCCTTAAGGGACTCGGGCTTACCTATCCCCTCGAATGGAGAACGCTTTGTATCTGTAATAAGTTTGTTGATACGTTTTAATGTTTTTTTATCTTGACCCTGCCAAAAAACATAATCACTCCAAGCTTCATCAGTCCAGCAAAGTAATCTACTACTCATCAATTATATCTCTCTGAGTAGTATTGCCATTTTTGAACTGAGCTATTGATTTACTTAGATGCTCTGCATTTGCTGGAGACCTTAACAAGTGAACAGTTTCCATCAAACTATTGTAATAATCCAAAGACATAACAACCGCATCTTCTGAATCCCGACGTGTTATAACTGTCGTGTCTGCGTCGTTAACTACAGAGTCTAGAACACCTTTTAAACCATTTCTCGCTTCAGTAAAAGATACGATTCTCATAACCCCTCCACATGTATAATTAATTGATCAACTATATCTAAGTTCAACCAAATGTACAACATATGGAACATGTTGATATTATACTGCCTTCGATGATAAGTATTTTTTAACGGATGATTTCAGGACAACTTATTGAGCTATTATGTATAACTGTCGGTGCAGTGCGTGAGCCATACCACATGAGGTTTCTGACCTAAGCCGTGAACTTGATGCCTCTTAATAGACAATACGCCAACCACCTCCGCCTTGAATAGACAATAAGTTGTTCGCCTGTTTCGCTTTGAAGCTGCCCCTCGTACGAGTGACTTATAACTGAAAGTATGAAGGAAAGCGAACCCGTCTCTTGAAGCGCCGGATGCAAGGGTAACCGATTGATTTCTAGGCTGTCCCCTTACGGCTTTTTGAGGATAGACACATGCTGAGAAACCATTCTCAGTAGAACCTCGATAGATGTTTGTATGCAGTTTTTACGAACTGACAACAGTAATGAAAGAATCGGTAGTGGTGCCAATAAGAGAGCAAGAAGTGATTATTGAGAATCGAGCTCTAACCTTGGAGGGACTTTCAGGTTTCTTCGCCTTGACAACCCCCGGTCATATAGATGTTAGGTGTTTGTTATTTATACCAATTTTCCAATTTAAGATGTTTAACTCTCTCAAACTCTTTTGTGTTATTGGTAACAAGTATACCGTTTACAGCTAAAGCTGTACCGGCAATTAAAGTGTCATAAGGCCCAATAGGAGTGCCCTGCTTTTCAAGTTTTGCACGAATGTCCGCAGATTTCTTTGCCTCTAACTCATTGAACGGTAAAACATTGACGAGAGAAATCAGTTCCTCTAGTTGTTTTTGTCGCTTTTTTGGTGAGGTTGATTTGGCTATTCCATATTCAAGCTCATAAACGACAACTGAAGGAATGCCAATATCCTTTGGTGAAACAGATAACAACCTTTGATTCACATTGCCCATACCTTTAAAAAAGTATATGAGAGTATTGGTATCGAGAACATACATTAAAACTGTTCTCGTTCAACGTCATTAACCTCTGTTTGACGAAGCTCATTAATATTTGGAAAGTCATTCCAGGAGCCAGCCATATCAGCTACAGATTGGGGCCATTCAGTTGCTACCTTCTCGCTAATAACCTGAGCTATCCATTTACTTTTAGATAAATGCGCTGACTTAGCAGCTTCAGTCATTTTTTGCTCAATTGAGTCCTCTAAATATATTGTGACTTGTCCCATATACACCACCCTTAAACAATATATGTGGAATTATATGTTATCAATTCTGCAATGGCCACCCTCTTCACCAACGCCGCCAGAATGAGCGGTAGCGTATTGGAAACAGTACCTCGTTTATCTTCCCTCATTATGCGCCCCGTCCAATCTACTAATTCAAGATAATGCGTAAGCGGAACAGGCAGCCCCTTCTTTTGTTCATTGTTTGGGTAGCCGGTAAAAACTAACAAGCCTTTGACTTGTTGTTCTGGTGAGTTTGAGTCTGCTGTTTCTAATAAGCATAATCAGACAGCCACTTTAAGAAAACACCCAGTCTATCACCTCACAACTATCAACCCTTTGCAACAAATCTCAATACCAACTACCAATAACCAGAAAGTCCCTTAAAAACGCAAATCACAGACACAAAAAAACCTCAGCAAGTGCCAAGCATAAAAACTTCTTCAAAAATTAATCAGGAGGTTCGCAGTCTGTGATAACCGAGCAACTGACTGGCTTCCTTCATTTTTTCGACAGTGCCAGCAAAGGTTTTGTAGGATTTCTCAAAGCCTTTGGACATGCTAATCCATTCCTGTTGATCCAGATTCAAGCGACCCAGAATGGGCGGTAGTGTATTGGAAACAGCTCCTCGTTTATCTTCTCTGATTATGCGCCCCGTCCAATCTACTAATTCAAGATAATGCGTAAGCGGAACAGGCAACCCCTTCTTTTGTTCATTGTTTGGGTAGCCGGTAAAAACTAACAAGCCTTTGATTTGTTGTTCTGGTGAGTTTGAGTCTGCTGTTTTTATTGCTTTCTGATAGCGTTTCTTCACGGAGGTATGATCGGAGTGCTCCGGTGTTCGAGCCATTTTTGCTCGAACCGGGTTGAGATCTACGTAGGCCATACAAGCCAATAGTGCTTTTTCATCAAGTAATGCTTGAGATTTAAAGCGACCTTCCCACCACAGAAGCCAGACAGCCACTTTAAGAAAAGACTCAGTCTATCGCCACACAACTATCAACCCTTTGTAACAGATCGCAATACAAACAACCAATAACCAGAAAATTCCGTAAAAACGCAGATTACAGACACCACAAAGACTCAGCGAGTGCGGAGTATAAAAACTTCTTCAAAAATTAGTCAGGAGGTTCGCAGTCGGTGATAACCGAGCAACTGACTAACCGCCTTCATTTTATCGACAGTGCCTGCAAAGGTTTTGTAGGATTTTTCAAAGCCTTTGGACAGGCTAATCCATTCCTGTTGATCCAGATTCAAACGATCCAGAATGGACGGTAGCGTATTGGGAACAGCACCTCGTTTATCTTCTCTGATTATACGCCCCGTCCAATCTACTAATTCAAGATAATGAGTGAGCGGTACAGGCAATCCTTTCTTTAGGTCATTGTTCGGGTAGCCAGTAAAAGATAACAAGCTTTTGACTTGTTTCTCTGGAGGGTAGGGGTCTGCAGTTTTTACTGCTTTCTGATAGCGTTTCTTCACGGATGTATGATCGGAATGTTCCGGTGTTCGAGCCAATTTTGCTCGAACCGGGTTGAGATCGACATAGGCCATACAAGCCAATAGTGCTTTTTCATCAAGTAATGCTTGAGATTTAAAGCGCCCTTCCCAAAACCTTCCCGTGCACTGATCCTCCCGATTCGCTTCTCTGGCAACCGCCTCATTCAAAACTCGCATAAACCAGCTGATATCCTGCAAACGCTCACGCCATTGCGAAATCAACAAATCAAGGACAATCTTCTCACCTTCATTTAATTCCTTAAATTGCAAAAACTTTGCTGAAACTGGCGAACCGCGAAACAGCTTGTGCCAACGCTCTGCCACTTCATAATCTGACCAGTTTCTGGCTTGCTCTGCATCAACATAGAGAACCACATGATAATGGTTTGACATGATGGCATAAGCCGCAATATCAATAGCAAAGATGGATGGAAGCGAGAGTAGCTTGTTCTCTAGCCAACCCCGTCGATGCTCGTAACTATTGCCTGTTAGCTCATCCAGCCCGCATAGAAAAGCTCGTCGAACACAGCGTGAAACACAGTGATAGTAAGGCGTTGCATCTAATGAGATTTGAGCTTTACGTGGCTTGGGCATGAGATTGGCCTTGGGGAGCGGGAAACATCACAACTGTATATAAACACAGACCCAAATACTATCGGCCAATCGTCTTACGTTGGGTGTCTGTTGTTTTTGAAGCGAAGTATCCGAAAGTCGTGGAATGCCTGCTGAAAGACCATAACGAATTGCTGGCCTTTTACGGGTTTCCGGCTCAGCATTGGCAAAGTTTACGCACGAGTAACCCAATCGAGTCGGCGTTCGGCACAATTCGTCATCGAACGAAGCGTTCAAAAGGCTGTCTGACGCGAGATGGCATGCTGCACATGATGTATAAGTTAGGCATGTGTGCAGAGAAGAAATGGAGAAAGCTCCGAGGCTTTAATTACTTAGCGAAAGTAATAACGGGAGTAAAGTTCAGGGATGGGATTGAAGTAGCGGAAAACGATCAAGAAGCTGCTTAATTGAAACTGCCCGAACACCAGATTTGACAATAACTCATACGTAGTCCATTTTACCCCTACATTCTTGCTTATTTAGAGAACATAACGCCGCGTTAATGGGCAGGCACTGCGGAGGACTTTTTGGTGTAAATTGGCGCGTAGCGACATACACCAAAAAGGCCGGAACAGTGACTGTCCAGGCCAACTTGTTGGCCGAGCATTGAACGCCTGGTTATGTGTTTTAATTTTCACGTTAACTAAGCTTCCCGATTACTAGCACAATGGATATTAGGATTAGTGCAAACGCGAATATTGAGCTTAGTGAAACCAACCTAAGAATTGGCAGCGTGTTTTTAGAAATAGAATACAGGTAACCTGGAGTAGTAATTAAGAATATATTTACAGGCACAGCTATACGTACCAGCATGGCATAAACGTAAAAACAAGCTACGAAGTAGTAAACAATACTACCAGTGAACATATATGAATGAATATCTTCCATTAATTACTACTTTAATTACACATAACGCTAAGCTAAACGGAGGAGTAATAATGTTGGCGACTTTTGTGCGTTTCTTTGCGCAAAAGGTGACAAGATTACGAAGTCCGTTTGAGCGCCTTGTTAACTTTGTTTGGTTAATTGTTCCAAGCTTACAGCAGAATATGAGAAGCTTGGACAAATACGATGGGTAGATTGTACAAAACTTGAACCAGCCGTTATAACAGCCGAATAAAATGCTTCTCTTGTTACTGTAAGGCTCTCTTGTTTGTTAATAGTAATAGCTATGTATTGTCGGTTTTTCTTGTACTCAAGTTGAAAGCAAGATGGGCCTTCCCAGCCTGACAGTTCAATACAACCATTTGTTTCAAGATCATCAATTTGAGATAGAAGCATCTCCCAGAACACAAATATACAATCGGTATATTCAAGGCTTCGGTTGTTCGCTGTAAACCGAATATTCCCATATGCCTCTTCTGACATATTACCTTTCGGCACGAAGCACTCAACCGGAACGCTTGATGAGTCCGTAGATATTTCATTCTGAATTATGAGGCTAGTATCCATATTGCTCTATAAAGTTAACGTTCGCGTAATGGGCTGGTTTGCAGCGACAGCGGAAAGCCAGTCCCAATTGACGCGCTTGTTACATGTTTTGATTGGTAGCAATAACGGCTAAGCGATCAAATATTATCTTTTGATATAGGCCTTCTGAAAATGCTATCGAATTAGATGCAGTTGCTTCACCATGAACATCTTCAACGAATAACTTACATTGAACACTTTGCCCCCAGTAAGTATTTATGAGTTTCCTATCCTCTTCAGGGAGCTGGGAAATATCGGTGGATGAAAAGGTTCCAACTACTGTAGAGTTTGGTGCAATCTCGGATTTTGTTTCAAAATCACTAAGAGTCAGCTTCAAATCTATATAGTTTTCTCTTCCGATATAAACTCGAAATAAAGCAGGCCTTTTGATTGAAGTGTTTAAGCGACCTGAATTAATTAGCGTAACTGAAATTTCAAAATATGATTTATTTGCAATAAGGTCTTCTTTTATCTGAGTCACTTTTCGGTCTATTTCAGGAATAGATGACTGAAGCTCATCATATTTTTCCTTGATATTTGAAAGTTTGTCTTCAAAGTGTCTTTTAAATTCAACTAAGGTTGCTGATACATCTTCAGAATTGAAATCAATTTCTGGCCGTAAAAGCCTATTAAGCTTATTACATTCATGCTTTGAAAATGTATCAGCTGTAAAGGCATTAACCTTTTCAAGATCATTTTTCCTATCGGCTATTTTCTCAGGAAAATCTTTTAGCTCTTGTTTAGCCCTTTGAAGCAATTCCTCTAACTCATCAAGTGTTACAGATCTATCTTGCGAAGCTCTCTTTGGTTCGCCACCCATGATAATAAACCTTGGGTTATCCTCCTCCTTCATTTTTCGCAAATATGAAAGTTCAGAATGTTCATCTAACGAAACTTTTGCTTTATCCGAGACCTTTCGGCTTATACCATTCACTTCAATCGCAAGCTTTGACCTTTGAATAACATACGTCTGCCAAATAGGAACAAGTAAAGCGATTGATGCACCTATCACAGCAGCTAATAAATTAGAGTAATCACCTACGCCTTTAAGTAGATAGAAAGATATCATGCCAAGCAGTAATCCAATCACCAGTGCTCCAGCTAATTGGATGCTACTAGCTGTCCTTTTGTCTTGTGTTGCCATATTTACTCCATAGTTTGATTGAACATGTAACGCCTCGTTAAGAGGCAACAAAATAGTTGGCTAAAATTAGCGACGAAGGAGCAAAAGCCAACTGTTTTTTGTCCTTTTTAAACGACTTGTTAGCTATTTATTCCACTGCCTGTAGTCAGTTGTTATGTCGTCAAAGCAGTTATCAGGAATATGAATTCTGCAATTTAACTTCACACCCGAATAATCTTCTGTAAATGAAAATTGAGTGGTAGTTGTGGCGTCATTTCTAAGTACTTTAGGAGTTGATGATTTATTACTTACAACAAATGTACGATCACGGATTCTATCGAAAACACGTAACATTCCACTTTCTGCGCCTAAATAAAACGAAACATTCATTAATGCTTCAACTTGCTGAAATGTATACTCTGATACTGGATTACTGTGAATATAATCTATCGCATCTTCTAAGCGTGTAATTGCTTCTGGTATTAACCCAGCTTCTTTCATAAGCTTTAGGGAGTAGTTACATCCTATTGCAACTCCTTTCGCTTCATCTTTACTACGACCCATGAATAAATCTCCTGAATGTTATGAAATAGC
>NZ_BAABBN010000004.1:594989-595923 GCF_039537985.1 Litoribacillus peritrichatus | reverse complement strand
ACGGAAAAATTCCGTAATCTAAACACGGAACTAATCCGCAACCTCTACCATCCCTGAAGGTTGGTTAATTTTTGAATCAAACAATTTCAACTGAAATCAACTAGATAGTCAATCATCTTCAGTAAAGACTGATTAATCTCCTCTATAAATACAGAAAAATTCCGTATTTCACACTCCTACAAGCCTGACCAACATAACTGTAAATTTACACATGAAAGGTATTTAACTATGGCATCAGAGTTTATGAACCAGGTTCGAGTGGCTATCCGCCTGCATCATTACAGCAAGAGAACAGAAGAAAGTTATTGCCAATGGATTCGTAGGTATATTCTCTTTCATAACAAACAACACCCAAAACATATGAATGAAAGCCATATTGAAGCATTTCTTTCGTACCTGGCCATTCAGAGAGATGTATCTCCAAGTACTCAAACAGCGCATTGAATGCCCTCACCTTTCTCTACAGAGAGGTACTTCAGATTGAGTTGAAAGCTTACAACCAATTCACTCGGGCAAAGCCTAAGAAAAAATTACCTGTATTTTTAACTCAGGAAGAAATTGTTCTGTTCTTCCAACATATAAAAGGCCAGCCTAAACTAGCCGCAGCATTGATGTATGGTTCTGGACTTCGGCTAATGGAGACACTCAGGCTCCGTTACAAAGACATTGATTTACATAAGCTCTGTGTCAGAGTAATTGATGGCAAGGGAGGAAAAGATCGGGTAGTCACACTCAGCAAAAACACAGCGAACCATCTCGCGATACAAATGAAAAAAGTAGAAACGCTATATTTACAAAATAGAGCGGATAATGTCCCCGGTGTTTATATGCCTCACGCCCTTGAACGTAAATACCCTAATGCCTCAACGTCTCTAGCCTGGCAATACTTGTTCCCTTCAAATCGTTTAAGCCAGGATCGGCGTACACAAATAAA
>NZ_BAABBN010000004.1:0-594979 GCF_039537985.1 Litoribacillus peritrichatus | reverse complement strand
TTCAAAAAGCTGTAAAGCGTGCCATTTATGAAGCAGGTATTCAGAAAGCTGCATCTTGTCATTCACTCAGACACAGTTTTGCTACACACCTGTTAGAGCGCGGAGCAGACATCAGAACGGTTCAGGAGCAGACATCAGAACGGTTCAGGAGCAGTTAGGGCATTCGGATGTCAAAACCACTCAAATTTATACTCACGTTTTGAATCGAGGCGGCAATTCCGTTCAAAGCCCTCTGGATGATTTAAGCCACATATTGAATTTATAGTAGGCACAAAAAACCCCAGCCGAAGCCAGGGTTCTTATGTTCAGGATGAACGATATGCCGCGAGCACATGGATGTGCAGGAGCGGCGCGATCAATCCTGTAGGTGCGTCACCTAATCTCTCTGCTTACTTAGCAGCTTTGAACTTCAAGCGGTAAGCGTGAAGTAGAGGCTCGGTGTGCCGCTAACAACGGAAAACATACAATAACAAACAGACATCCACACTGGCCACCTCTCCCATTAATCACAAAACACACAAAGAACACGCAAAACTCACGCGCCCCAGGAAGGCTCATACCTCCGCTATTTCCATGCCTGAGATTCGGTTCCAGTAGCCATTACAGTGCTGTTCGGTGATTGGCAATACATCCGATTTGTCCGCTTTGATGGCATTACTTAATTGCTGAACAATGTCGAGGCAGTTGCTGTCTTCCGGTGTAATGCGAATGATATCAACGCCTCGCTCCCGAGTATCCTGCCACTGATTGAGCAGATTCTGGCACTTTCCAGACTGGGTTTGAATGCCGTTCAGAGTAAAGATTTCCAGACCATCCTGGCTCTTGGTTTTCATCCCCTGGGGGTGATCCAAACAAATGAATTTGCATTGATCTTTCGGGAAGTCGTAAGCTCTGGCGGTATAGCATCGGGCCGAATACGCTAAGGTCATGTGACCATACCCCAAAATCTCTGTTTCTATGGTTTGATCATCCTCATTCTCTAAAGCTCGGTAACCTGAGACGATATCCTCCAAACCATCACCCGACAATTCCAACGGTGGCTGCCAACGAATGGCACCGGCTTCAGCGATGACTTTCAAACTGCGCGCGTTGTATATGTTCAGGGCATTACCCGCCACAAAATAGTGCTTAGCATCGCTCAAAAATTTAATGGCGGCCATGTCATTCGCTTCCACCAAATAACCTTGATCCACCGATTTGTGGCATAACTGCTTCAGTGCATGAAGCTCAGACTCAGCTTCGATCAAAGCCAATGTAGAAAGCACCACCTCTTTGCCTTTGTCCTGAAGCTGAGCTGCAATTTCGAACCAATCATCCAACCTCAACTGACGACGCTTAGAGCAGACTGTTTCACCCAAATAAATGATGTCTGCATCCGATTCGGCGGCTGCTTCGTAAAATTCAAATACAGCCTGTTTTTCCCAAAAATAACTGATAGGAGCCAACGATATTTTCATTTCATCCACCTATATTTATTCATCTATTGCCAAGGTCTGGAGTACGCTCCAAGTGTGGTTTGTGAGCCTTCCGAAAAACCAGCCAACTCTTTCATCCACTGTTCATCCGTTTCAAACTGTTCCGGATTGGCTTTCATCCTATCAATGGCCTGGCGCCAGATAGACACCACTTTTGCAACGTAAGCAGGGCTTCGTTGGCGGCCTTCAATTTTAATGGCCTTCACACCCGCTTTATTTAACTCGGGTAAGATATTCAGGGTGTTCAAACTGGTGGGTTCTTCGAGGGTGTGATAAGTCTTTCCTTCGGTTTCGAAACGGCCCTTACACAAGGTGGGATAGCCAGCTTTCTCATCCGGTTGGTAACGATCAATCAACACATCATTCAAGCGAGATTCCAGCACATCCCCTTCTTGCCTCCATTCCACAAACTTGGCGGGAGAACAAACGCCTTGGGTGTTAGGAGATTCTCCGGTCATATAAGAAGATAAATAACACCGACCTTCCGCCATAATGCAAAGGCTGCCAAAACCAAAGACCTCCACATCCACTTTCTTGGAAGCCGCCACTTGCTGAACCTGTTTAAGAGATAACACTCTGGGCAACACCGCCCGTTTAATGTTGAAGCGATCCACATAAAACTCTAGGGCCGCATAATTGGTGGCAGACCCCTGAACCGAGAGATGAATATTCAAATTTGGGTGATGCTCAGAGGCATAGTCCATCACGCTGACATCCGCAGCAATCAATGCATCGGCACCAAAATCCACCGCTTTATTAACGGCGTCTTGCCAACGTTGCCAGTTGGCTTCCTGAGCATAGGTATTGATCGCAACATATAACTTCACGCCCTTAGAGCGAGCGTATTCCAGCGCTTTACGTGCTTTTCGATCATCAAAATTTAAACCCGCAAAATGACGAGCATTGGTGTTATCTTTAAAACCGATAAAGACCGCATCTGCGCCATGATCTACGGCCTGTTGAAACGCAGGGAGACTGCCTGCCGGGCATACCAATTCCATTGTGTTTATCTCGCTTACATAAATGGGATATTAACGAACCAGCCCAGCACCTATGGCTTTTCCGACCAATTCAATCAGGTATATCAATGGACACACACCTTACTCCACAAAGCCTCCTTCCAAGTTGATACACATCAACACCCGGCTAGGCCATTTCCGTTTTAATAGGCCAAATTCAACAAGGAGTTGCACAAGATGTTGCCGATTAATTTTGCCAACCTGGCGCACCAATTGGCGCGTCCGAACCAATTGATCAGACGGTTACCAACCCCCATTGATGTCGTAAAACGCCCGGCTTATTACGCAGCAGCTCCAGTCAGACACACACCGGAGGCATTACAAAGGGTTGTCCTTCAGAAAGCCTTGAACGAAGTCCTGAAAGAAGCCATCAAAGAAGGGGATTTTGATGCCTTAATTGATCGAAAAGTTAAAATCACCATTACCGACGCGCAATTCAGCTGGTGCCTGGGGCTAGATCAAAACCGCAAGCTGATCATCACTCATTCCCCTAATGCCGATACGGAAATTCGGGGTAACAGTTCAGCACTCATAAAAATTCTGTCGCGAGAAATTGATCCGGACACCCTGTTCTTCCAGAGACAATTGTTAATATTGGGGGATACCGAATTAGGTCATGAAGTGAAAAATTTACTGGATGCCATAGACCCGGCTCAAATGCCAAAGGCTGTGCGAGTCTTGCAGGATCAAATATTACCGAAGGTCATTCAGTTTCAAAACTGGGCCATGAAATCTGTGAATTCTGTTTCCGACGCGCTGAACCATCAAGAGCCATTGATGACAACGTCCCCGGCAAAACATCCGTAAAATATAGAAAAGCCGAGCAACCTTGTATGAACAATACAAAGTAAAACTCGGCTTTTGAGAAAAGACTTTTAGCTTCTGACGCTAAACAGCTGACGATTGCTTACGCAGTCGATTATTTAAGCTGTCGCTTCTTCCGGTTGCTCGGTCTTAGTTTCTGCACTCAGGTCAGAGGCAACCACTTTGGTGCCCATCACAGAGGCATAACAATTCATGCCCAAGTAACGATAGTGCTTAGTTTCTGATACCTCCAGCCCCTTGGATTTCATCAACTCGGTGTAGTTGTAAATTTCATGAATAGCGTTATCAGAGGTCACATAAAAGATCAGTGCAGCCGTGTACCAGTACCCTTTTTGGATGGTATTACTGATTGGATTGCCATTCGGATACGCAAAGTCACCAATGACAAACTTGCCACCTTGCTTGGTGCATTTGATCAGGTGATCAGTAATCTTTTCCATGAAGTCTTCATAAAAAACATTCAGGAAGAAGTTCGCAATCACCATATCGTAGGTTTCATATTCTTCGAAGGTGAGGATATCGGCATGAACCACATTTACGTTGAGGTTGCCGGGGTGTTTTTCAAACGCTTGCTTCAATTTAATGAGCATGGTTTCAGACAGATCAACCACGGTGACATCTGCGCCGAGTTCTGCAGCACGAATGGCATCCTTACCATGGCCAGCACCTGCAATTAAAATCTTATCGCCGGCTTTTACGTTTTCTTCCGTTAGCATGGCGCGTTTACAATCATGAATGGATTCACCACCATAAATGCTGCTTAAGAAATCATACAGGGGGCCAATATACTTATACTTGTCTCGCATGGTCTACTCTTATTCTTGTTGTAGTTTTGTTGTATGTATTTGCTGTGTTCCAAAGTGCTGATCACAAGGCTATACAATGCAAAGATTCAAAACAAGATGCAAAAGTGACCTTTAATCATCTTCTCCACCTAAGGACTCACAGAATTAAATCAAAGGTATTAGAAAAGTATCTAATCATAGCCGTAATATGCCAATGCAAAAGCCACCACTTTATCCGCTTTGTCTGCATATTCAGGCTGGTTCAACAGCTCAGACGCATAATACAAACTGAGTGCAACTTCCGGGTAATTGATGTCTTTTTCTTTACCGGATTGAATCTCCTGGCCAGACCCCGTTCGGGTATTTCCCCGTTTGGAAACTTCGCCTTTCGCTGAAATTCTGGCCGCCAGCCAGGCCGCACCTTTTGTCAGCGCTTGTTGAATTTCAACTTTTTCTTGCGAGTCCTCGGAATACAAAGCCAACCAACTTAAATTCAATAAACATACGGCTTGATAGCTGGAATCATGCCCGCCCTTCTCAATAAAAGCGCCATCGTCTCTTTGCGCATAAAGCGCTCTCTGTAAGTAAGTGCGTCCTAACTTCTTTAGGTTTGCATCGGGCATTGCATGATTCGCAAAAGAAAACGCCATCGCATCAAACAGCAACCGGTTCGGCGTGTGCTTATCCTGCCGATACAGTTCCGCAGAATTATTTGCTAACCATGAAATGGCTTTCTGCCAGGATGATCGATGACCATCGAGTCGCTGATATGATGTTGGAAACCGACCGTCAGCCCCTAACAGCTGATACGCATAGCCCAATGCGTATAAATAAAAAGCATCCACGCCCACTGCCGTCCGGGCACTGACACCTCGGCCATTGCTGAAATTCCCTTCTGAGGTTTGATACTCAAAAGCGTATTCCAACGCCAACACCGCTTTCGCAACCACAGCTTGATCCTGAGCTAATATCCCATTTCGCAGGACCCAAAGCGCATCCCGTTGCGCGGCTACGTCTGAAAAGGAAGTTAGGTTACGGCTCATCGCCCCATGTTGATTGATATGGCTCGCAGCACCTTTTATTTGATGCAGTTTGAGAAAATAAGGTCTGGCTTTAAGCCGAGCTAACCATTGGCTTTCCACTGACTTAATATCAGGCGACGCATCACTTTCGCCTCTAGGTTTAGTGTTAAGGGCTGTGCTCGACTCAACTTGTTGAGCGTTGGTATTTTCCAGAGCATCGAGCTGAATTAAAAAGTCAGACAACAAATCATTCAGCTGCGAGTATTGTTGACTGGCTTTCGCTTGCTGAATCATTGCAACCATCTGCTCAACCTCACTTAAATGGACTGGCTTTTGCCTCAAGGTTTTGTATCTGATCTCAGCCTGCTTGTATTTAAGTTTCAGTTGTTTGAGGTGCGTTGGGTTTGTGGCATCAAATTCAGATGCAAAGACAACGGTAAGACACAAAAGCCAGACGAGAACCAACCTATATAGGTAAGCCAAAACATTTCCCATGCTATGCACCCTGTTCATGAACTCATCATCCGCAATCAGTCAAAGACCCATCAATAACGGTTATAAGCCCCTCCCCGGTCGTTAATCATGGCCAACTTGCCATGGGTTTTATCCCAAAGAATGACTTCAACCCCAAAGTACTCTTTCTGAATTACCGTGGACTCACGGATAAAATCACGCAGCTCCAGCGATAAATTGCGCATTTCCAGCTCATCCAGCACCACCCAAACCCGGTCATGCCGCAAAAACACCTCTCGCATTTTATCGATGTTGGACACCAGAACACCCCCTGACCAGCGATCCACGGCCCCATGATCCACCACATACAGCTCATCAAAAAAAACTTTATCCATCAGGTAGTAATCAATACCACCAAATAAAATGGCTGCCGGCATGGGGTGAACGCTGATGAGTTTATCCTGTTCTTCCCGGTGCTTGGCGATGTACTCAAGCGCAGTCACATGCTGGGTAAATCTTGGATGACCATAAGAGTCCAGCGTTTTCCATAATTCTAAATTGATAAACAAGGTAGCAAAGATGAGTACTCGGGAAGCGGTGATCCAACGGTTTCTGAGCAGCGATAACTTCACCGGATCAACCAGATTGAGTTCTTCTTTTTTGCTGAGCCGACGCGCAAGATAAGCCGGTGCGTAATACAGGGAAAGTACACAAAGTATGATCAGATACGGATAAATCACAATTAAGTATCTGGCTGCAATTTGCATGATCAACACCGTAGCGGTAATCAATGTTAAAACAATCATCAGATAAAACAGATAGATAATCTTATTGGCTTTACGAATCCAAAAGAAAAAGCCGATCAACGCAACAATCGTCAGTAACAAATTAGCACGGTTATTCCCCACCAAAAAAGTGTTCGAAAAACCCATTATATTGCTTAAATGAAGTTGTAAAATTGAGCCACTGGTGGTCGCCACCGAAACATGCGGGGTTAAGCAAGTCACGGTAAATATGTAAATATCAATAATGATGATGAGCATGGTCGTGATAAAGCCAATCACCAGATGCAGATCGTTCTTCCAGTCAAACTTCTTGTAAAACAATACAAAAGCAATCGAGTAAGCAGGAAACACAATCACAAATACTTCCTGGCTCAACGCTCCGGCGAGACACGACATAAAAAAAGCAACCTGATAGCGTTTACCCCGTTGCCAAATGAATCCCAGAATAAAAAAGTAGGTCGCCAACATGCCAAAGAACTGCATTTGCTGATAAAAGCGTATGATGTGAGAAATCTGGATTTGCCAACTGTCCAGACAAAAGAAAAGTGCCGTAGCTAACGCTAAAAAACGATTGTGAGTGATGGTTCGAACCAGCACAAACGCCATAATCATCGAGCCGATGGCAGGCAGTACGGAAAACAACCGGGCAACGATGATGTCATCCCCCCAAAGCCAAAGCCAGCCCGCCAGCAAATAATGATACAAGGGTGAACGCGTATAAAGAATGCCTGACACCGCTTCAGGCGCACCGGTGCGAAGTATCCCTCGTGCAGCATCCCAACTTACATTTTCATCCGCCTGAAGATCTTCTATTCCGATGTCATAAACGCGAAGAACTACACCCACAAAAATAATGAAACCCAAAATAATGTAGCTGGCCGTATCGCTTTTATAGGTTGTCGCGGGCGTGACAACCTGAGGTGTTGAGTCAGACTCTTGACCGTGTTCAGGAAAACGTTTTAACAACCAACCAAACACACACATGGCCAACACAAAAACAATCAGGAGTTGTTGCCCATGACTGGACCAAAAAAACAGGCTGGCATCACTTTCTACAAAACGAATCCTTAATATCTCAACCATCACCACAGCCATACTTATAAAGCTGAGTAGCCACCAATAGCTGAACACCTGAGACTTGTTATAGTGGTAACGTTTCTTAAAATGGTTGAACAACGCAATGCACACCAAAACAAAGAATAAGTAAGCCGCAACAGTGAAGAAGGTTTGCACACTGAATTCGCTGTAAATCGGCTGAGCGATATAATCTCTTTTGGGGTTATTTTGGAATGTTTCTGTGTATTTGGCTTCTCGCCAATCCTGAGGACTTAAACTTTTATCCAGCAACAACCAATTATCGTTATTGCCAATATACGCAGACCAATTCAAGAAAGGGTCTACGGGATTGCCTAACACATTACCGTCCACTTTGATCCAATTAGACTGGTCGTCTCCGTCCAGACTCGGCTGAGTAGTGATCGAAATATACCGATTCTGATCCGACACGTATTGGCTGATATCGAATACCTTTAACACGCCACCATCAGAATCCCCCACAAAAAAATCATCAATAAACAGGGAATATGGCCGGGTACTCTCTATCCGCAACCAACTGCTGAGTTCCGTAACGTGATTGAATTGTCCGCGATGAGGCATGACGCTTCGCAACCGATCACCGCCCGGTAAATCATCTAGAACAATGGGCTGCGGATCAAAGTGACGAGCCCAGACCGATTCAATATCAAAACTGTAAATATGGGTTTCAATCGGCCCGCCATCCACAGCGCTGGACCACTCAAAGTCATGAAAATCAATCTCATACCACTTACGTCCGGCCACATCTGAATTCGCTAAATCATGGGCTTTCCAGGTGTTTGGATCGGTCGCGATATGAAAGTCGGCCTCATCGGTGTGAATCCGCCCGTATAAGGTAAATCGGGTTTGGCTGTCAGCTTGCAACGCAATGCTGATGTTGTTCAGTCCGGCTCTTAAATAAGGGGTTAAATCGTAATAATGCCCCATTCGATGTTCGTTATTCGCCCGCTTTTGCAGCTCGGGCGCTCTTGCCAAGATAAACTGTTGATTACTGACCAAACGCTGTTCTTTCTGTAGTAATTTGGTGGTAAACCCATGGGAAGCATTGATCGAATATTGATTCGCACCGATCAAAAACCCATTCACATATAAACGATAGTCGTTCGATGCTAATGTCAGCCACGCATTATCCGGCGTATGATTAAGCCAAAAAGAATTACGGAAATAGCTACGGACTGTAGGCCGGTCAATGGTAATCCAGCCTTTGAACTTATCCTGCACTTTCAGTTGATAAGTAGGCCAATAACTCTGATACACAAACGTCGCAAACAGCAGGCTGCAAAAAGCGATACCCCAAACAGACCACCAGGATATTCGGTTTTTTAACCACCTACCAAGATTCTGGCTGCTTTGAATAACTATAGATTTCATGCGCCGCCTCTAAATCGCCTTCAACAAATAAAAACCAGCTGTGGTACAAGTGAATTTGGGCCGGAACCACTAAAGATTTAAACCCCATATTTTTCTGCAAAGCGTATATCTGGGCTGAAAACCGACTTGCCTGGTTAATTCGTTTTAAATGAACCGCCGTTAAAGATAAGCCATACCAAGGAAGCGCCATCGTGGGGGCTAACTTGAGAGACCGCCACCAAAGTTCGCTGGCGTGGCTGTACTGCTGATCATTGAAGCCATCAATGGCCATGATGTTGTATACCCCCGACAGCCGATAACTTACATTCCTGTTATAGGGGTATTCGTTTTGAGCTTTGGTCAGCCAAAACAGTGCTCTTTCAAAGCGGCCATCGTCTATGGAGGTAAGCGCTTCAAACAAATAAGTTTCCAGACAAGATTCACAGCCTTGTTGCTTGAATAACCGGCCCTTTTTAATTTGAAAATCAGAGTTATACCGATAAATGGGTTTTAGCCATTCCACACGATGGTAATCCGCAATGGCTTTGCTGGTTTCACCTATTCTCGCGTTATAATCGCCATGGTCGTTATAGTATTCAGCCACAAAACCAGGTGTCTGGGTCAATAAAAACAACAACAAAGAAGATTTAAGAAAGAAAAAAAATCCTTCCCGAAACGTTGCCAAACTTTGTCCGGCAGTGACATAAAAACCCAAAATACAAAGCAAACAAGCAACTAAAACCATCACCCAACCTTTCGCTGAAAAGGTTAAGAATGAATCAGATATACCCAATATGTCCGATACCACCAATGGCATATTACTGGGCAGCAGCAATTGAGGTTGCCAATCAGTCACGCTGGGCACCTGATTCACAAACGATGGAGATATGTAGCTGAAATCTTGCCAAATACGCCAATCGCTCTGCTGCATTTCATGCTGCAACTCCATTTCATTCACTAATAAGGTCATGGAGGCGTCAATCATTTCTGAATCAATTTTAAATTGTGTATCCCAGTAGTTCAGAACAGAGGGAAACAACAGACTCAATGTAAATACTATCCAGATTCCTTTGATTGCCAGCGTTCGTTTATTTTTAAGCCATGCAATCACAATCAGCGGTAATATCAGCGCAATCAACAACTTAAATAACACCGGCACCCAACTGTTTGTTACTTCAAACTCCAAAAAACCACCAGCATTCACCACAGTTGACTCGATGGATGGCAGCGTTAACCAGGGAAACCATAATGCGCCTACAAACGCCAACATGCCCACTAGAATAACAGGCACGCTCCGGTGCCAACCGCCTACCCAAGTGATGACTTGCAAAGACCTTGGTATTACCTTTGAAACACGAAAACGCTTTAGAAAAATAGCCAATGCTTGTTGATCAGAAACCTTAGAAGGTCGTTTCTGTTCCTTCCTGGTATTGGAGTTTATGGCGTCATTTTTCTTAGCATCATTCGTCATAGTGTCTTCGCCATATAATCAATGAGTCTGCTTTGAAGGCGAGGAAGGCGAAGAAGCCACTGACGAATCGGAGTCAGAGTGCAACGCAATGTCGTCCTCTCTTTGTTGTTCAATGGGTTTTCGAAATGCCAGTATCAGCCCACCCCACAAACTCAAACCTATGTTCACCACATGCACCGTCAGTGAAATAGATAAAATCTCAGCACTGCCAATCCCCACTTCCGCAAACAGCACTACCATCAGTGCTTCTCTGACGCCCAATCCCCCCAGCGAAATAGGCAACATAGTGACCAGAGTGATCGCAGGCAAAAATACAATGAAATAAACCATATCGATGTCTATACCCAATAACAGCGCAAACAAGCCGTAATACAAGGCAAACATCAGTTGAAGCACGATTGAAATCAGAATCGCCAACGTCATTTCACGAGGGTGTTTACGATAACTGTGTAAGGCGGCATAAAGATCACTGAACTTATCGGCCACCGATGACGGTAAACATCTGCGACACATTTTGACCGTAAGCAACATCAGAGGCTCGCACCACATCACCACCAATACCACCACTAAAAAGGCCGCCACCCCGAGCACAGAAAACAGCACCAGCCAGGAATCCGTGGCATCAAACGTCCACACCGAGGCAATCACACCAATAATGGCCAGCCCTACCAACCCAGTAAAACGCTCAAGAAACACAGAACTGATGGCATAATTGCCATTTCGGGTCAGCCGGTATAAGTCGGCGGTTTTGACAATATCGCCACCCACTGCGCCCGGTAAAAAGTTATTTAAAAACATACCGACCATATAAAAAGAAAACAGCTTTCTCATCGAGACCTTGATGCGCTTCACCGCTAAAAACATTTGCCAACGATAAGCCGAAATCCATTGGCAAACGCTGTAGTAGAACCAGGCAAACAACACAAACCAAAGCGGCACACTTTTTACGTACGAAAGCAAATCTTCCTGATCGGTTTGCTTAATCAGATAAGCCAGTAACAACAATGAGATGGTGGCTTTGATCGCCACCATGATTTTGGCTTTCCGGCCAGACCGAGCCGGAGAGTTCCCCTTCCCTCCATGAATATTGTCACTGCTCTGAGCTTCATTCGGCTCGTCTTTCATACTCGTTTACTCAGAAATCATCGTTCGAAAAGCCCTTGTAAAAAGCCTTTATGAAAAGCCCCTCCGAAGAAACAACCTACAAGTTCGGTGACATCGAAGCGATGCCCAGCAGCAAGCAAAGCTCTGCGTAGTTTTGGCGGACATCAAACAAGGTTTCGTAATATTTTTCTTCAGATTGGATTTGAAGATTTTCTAGATTCTGAAGTTCCAGATTGGTCAAACGACCGATATCGAAACTCTTCTTAGCAGATTTGGCTTCCTGCTTTTTTTTCTCTACCAGCAAAGTTAAAGTTTCAAGGTATTCGCCCAACACTTTGATGATTCGTTTACGAGAGGCCACTTGGTTCATTTTTTCTCGTTTTAGCTCAATGATGTCTGCCTTGAGGTCTTCGATTTCATGCAACACCGTCGCTGTTTGTTGATCTCCGGAGGTAAATACAGGAATCGGCAAATTCAACGAAGCCCCCACCACTGTGCGAGTGCTGTCAGCATCGGCGCCATCGCCCTCGCTGTTTTCGTCATAATAAATGGCTCGCAGCGACAAACTTGGCGTCCACTTTGAGTCACTTATTTTTTCCACCTCAATTTCCTTTTGCTGTAATTGAAACTCAATTTCTTTAACCTGCGGATCAGCACCAAAGTCGGTGGTCAAGGCCATTACTTGCTGAATAAAGTCCCTGTAAGAAGTGAAAATCAGGCCGTCATCAAATTTCACATCATGGGGATAATTCACACCTGTGAGTTGCGAGAGCTGATTCAGGCTGCTTAAAAAGGCGGTCCTGGCATCATGATACGAAGACAACTTACTGAGGTAGTTACTTTCTTCGTTCAGAATGTTCCACTCGGAAGACGTGCCTAATCGATACTTCTTTTTGGCGTTGTCCAAACGAAGCTTGGAGGTTTCCGTAAACCGCTGCTGAATCCACACTTTTTCTTTCTGAAGCAATACTTCAAAATACGTGACATAAATATCCCGAATCAACCTGAGCTTTTGAATCTCATACCGCGTTGCTTCCAACGACTCACCCACTTCTGAAATACTCGCATCAAACTTATAGCCTGCTTTATGCCACCAGGGTAACGTCATCACCAATGCCGCAGAATTGGAGTTCTCTACCACCTCTTGCAAACTGTTGGCGGTGGTACTGGAGCGGGAATCCCCCCGGTTCACTCTCAACTGCACCGCAAAATCCGGGGTATATTCGGCACCGATGGAGTCCGTCTCCAACTCCTGACGCCGTAACGTCCGCATCGTTTTCTTCAGAGAACTGCTCTGTTGAAAGCCATCATTGATGACTTTTTGAATTGATAAGTGATTCACCGGTGATGAGTTCTGGTTGTACTGAGATTTCAATACATTCGATTCCAGTACATCCGATTTCAACGTCTCTGCCTGTAGTGGGCTGACCAAGACCATCACTAAAAGTCCCAAGTGAATTCCAATGATCCGGGACAAAACATCCCGATAACGTATGAGACAATCCAATATGAAACATGCATGCCCTGTGTTAAAAGTTCGAGATAGATAGCTATTCATAACATCCCTGAAATTTTCCCAGTTGTTGACACAGCCAGCGGAATAAAAGAGGCATCATGCTGTAGGAGCCGTTCAACTCCACAGTGTCATTTTCTCTTAATCCAATTTGGCCACTTTTCACCACCAGCTCGCCTTCTGTCAGCCCTTTTTCAATACCGACCCAACCGTTGGACGCCACGTTCAGTTCTACCCGCCGCGTTTGAATTTTCATGCTCTCGGGGTTCACCACCAACACGGTGCCCTGTTGTCCGGAGTAGCGCATCATGGCGCTTTCCGGAATGAGCGTTCGGTGTTTGTTTTCCCGAATCACGGCATACCCGTTCATGCCGGAAACGACTTCGCCAGCGTCTTCAATTTCCTGATCCAGACTGAGCCACACATCAAATACGAAAGGTACGTAGTTTTTGGTTCCTCTACCCGCTGGCAACGCTTTCACAACCCGGTCTATTCGCACCACTTCCACTTCAAACATACGTCCCGGATGCGCTCGAAGATATAACTCGGCTTTTTGCCCCAATTGAATCGAATTAAGGTAGCGTTGGCTGAATTGCGCCTGAAAAACCATGTTACGCCCCACCGTTAATGCCCGCCCCAAAGGCTGAATCAGGTTTTGCCCAACTTGGATATTCTTCTGGATAACGGTGCCGTAAATGGGCGTAATGACATCAATGACATCGGCATTTTTAACCGGCGCACCGCGACGGGAAGATTTAGATTTTTTTCCATCCGTCGCCCCCACTTTCCGGCTTCGGGACAGGGCTGCAAATTCATAGGAAACTTTGGCCTTTTCATAGGCGATGGCGGCTTCTTTGTAGGCGATCTCAAACTGGTCGAGTTCGGCTGCGGAGATCAAACCTTCCTTAAATGCCTTTTTTTCACGCTCATAATCGTGCTTGGTTTTAAGTTTTTGAGAGAGCTTGATGTCCACATCAAATGCAGCCACTCTGGAGTCGTAGCCACCGGCATTTAACCGAACCAGTACGTCGCCTGTCGTCACCTTTTCACCCAGAGACACCTGAATAGCCGTCACTACGCCTGGCACCTCAATCCCAATGGGCACTTCCTGCAAGTATCCGACAGTCCCTGTGGCTGAAATCAGCTTTTCCATCTCACCATAAACAACGGGAGCAACTTCCACCGGTATATTACGGTTTAGTTTTCGCAAGAGCGCGGGATAACCAATCGGAGAAGAATACAAACGGGAATAAGGTGAGGTATAAGCCGGTATGATGGCGTTGATCACCAAGTAGACGCCAAAAAACAGCAGGAAGAGATAAAGTAAATACCACCAAAGGCGATTACGAGTTTTTACGGTCGTTGTCATAGCGTTACTTTAAAATCCAAGGGGCCTTATCTTGTCAGCCAACCGCAGGCTGAAACTGACAAAAATTTACCCGCCGTCAAATCCGATGTTCAACCGCCAGATGTCTACAACAATGCCTACTGCTACGATCAATATTTCACAATACATCACGAAGGCAAATTCAATTCTGGAAGTGCCCTTTCTTAAATGAATCAGGAACTGGCAATCACGCGTTGAGAAACGCTGTCCACCTTTTCAACAATTCTCTGCCAGCTAAAATAGTGCTGAGCATGTTTTAAGCCTTGATCCACAACGGTCGCGGCAAGGGTCTCATCGGTCAATATTTTCACTATAGCCGAGGCAAGCGATTCTGCTGACCTCTCTTCAACCAACAAACCGGTTTTTTCATTAATAATCACATCGGAAATGCCGCCGACATCACTGGCCACCACCGGCGTTTTGAAGCTCAATGCTTCCACCAACACCACTCCAAGCCCCTCCGTATCGCCTTTGTTGTCTACCACCGAAGGCAACACAAACACATCCGCATCGGCGTACATTTGCTCTAATTCATCGTCCTCAACAAAGCCATGGAAGGTCACTTGGTCTTCTATGTTCAATGCTTGGGCCAATCGCTCACATTCTTCCTTGGCTTTTCCTAAACCAACAATGTCCAAATGCACTTCCACTTTTTCATTCACCAAGGGAATGGCCTGTAATAAAAACGGTAAGCCTTTTCGTTCAATAATCCGCCCGACAAATAAAAGTTTCTTTTTGATGTTCTTCGGTTTTTCAATGTCGTCTCTGGCATTTACAGAGCATCCATAAGGAATAATATCGATGGGTTTATCGGTGATTTTTCTCAATTGCCCGGCGGTAAAATTCGAATTACACATCAGCGCACTCGCTCGCCGGATAAAGAATTTCAGACAAGGTTCAACAAAGAAAAACCGTTTGGCCAAAAGCAATTCAGCGCCATGAAAAACAAACGCGATTGGCGTGCCCGTTAGCCACTTCACCGCCACCCCCCAAACACCATGAGGAAAAGGCCAGTGCACATGCACCAAGTCAAACTTCTCTTTCCGGCACAAACGAATGGCCGCAATCAATCCGGCAAGCACATAAAAAACCGCCACAAAAAGATAAAACGGGTTGCCCACACGGTTCGGCGCGCCTTCGGTGTGGGTAAGGTGCTCCCAGCGTTTAAAGAAATAACGGAAGCGATGAACCTTGACGCCACGGACGGTATGGCTTTTCAACCCTTCGTAACTTGGCGCCAACACGTGAATTTCATGACCACGGGACATTAAATGCTTGTTGCTCTCCACTAAAAAAGCCGCATGTTTGTCAATGTCAGACATGGCATAAACCGAAGTAAATAAACACAGTTTCATGGCTAAATAACCTTAAATACCGGTAAAAATCACAACTGATCGTCTCGCACGCCTTTCATACCCAACAACATTTCGGCACAAGCCCCTATGCACAGACTGATAAAGGAAATAACCATCAGGCCTGCCGCAATTAAAACCCCACCAAACCACTGACGATCCGCCCCTTCAGGGGCACTCAGCCCGATCATTAAAGAAACCAGTGACACAATGAACGAGATGAATGAAATCCAACTGAATAACAGCAGCGGATGCGTGCTGTAAGTAATAATCAGTTTAACGGCCAGCATATCCGCCAACGACACCGGAAACCGGGACAAACCGAATTTCGATTTTCCGAATTGACGAGAGTGCCAAACCACGTCCACTTCTTTAATTCGACAACCCCGGCTGGCAAGAATCGGAACAAAAAAGCGATGCCACTCAGAGCGTAAGTGAACGCCATTGGCTTTTTCCCGCCGGAAAATTTTTATCCAGTTAGCGTCATGAAAATCCACATTAAACAGAACCCGATTCAGGTTGTTATAAACGGCAGAGGCAAAAGACTTGCCGTCGTCCCGGCCAATTCTTCGACCCAAAACCACATCGGTGTTGTCATCCAACGCATTATAAAGCGCCGGAATGTCCGATTTAGGCGAGGACTCCATATCCGCAGGTAATAGACAGACAAACTCCCCATTCGACTCTTTAATCGACTCTTCCAAAGCAGCGGTAATGCCCTGGCTGTGCCCATGGCGAATCAATCGAATTTGGCTGCACCCGGTCTCTTCGATGTAAGCCAATACCAAGTCCGGCGTTTCATCCACACTGCCGTCATCGATGTAGATGATTTCCCAGGAAACCGCTAACCCTTGCAACGCCTCTACGGATTCATTCAAAAACGCTTGCACATTTCCCGCTTCATTCAACGCGGTAGTCACCACCGAGATGGTCACCGCAGAGACACTCGCAGAAGCAGCGTCCACGGAAGGCACCTCTTCCTCCTGCGCAACCGGAGCTTGGTTAGTGGCTTCAGAAACACGCTGAGCCGCTGCCTCTTCCGACAGTTTGATGCCTTCCAACGTCTTAATGTTCGAAGTCATTTTGAAGCCTCGTCAGCAAAGAAGTTTTTTACCTGATCGACAATAAACTCGGCTTGTTTCGGCTCAAGTTCAGGGTACATAGGCAAAGACAAAATTCGGGAAGTGACTTTATTCGCCACCGGAAAGTCTGTATCACTCAGCTTCATAAAACTCAGCGCTGGCTGGCGATGCATAGGTACAGGGTAATGTATGCCCGAAGCGACGCCTCTGTGCTTCAAGTATTCCTGCAAACCATCACGGTCATCCAGCGAAATCACAAAATGGTGATACACAGAATCGGCACGATCGTCGACCCGCTGACAGGTGACAGGCAAGCCTTCCAACCCCTGACGGTAAATCTTCGCCAGCGCTTTTCGTGCATCATTCCAGCCACCCAAGCGCTTGAGTTTTACCTTCAGAATGGCAGCATGAATGGTATCCAGCCGGGCGTTATAACCAATAATGTCGCTTTCGTATTTATTGATACGTCCGTGATCCCTCAGTTTTCTGATGCTGTCTGCTATTTCCTGGCGACGCGTGATGACGGCGCCTGCGTCGCCATACGCGCCCAGATTTTTACAGGGGAAGAAAGAAAAACACGCGGCATCACTGAGTTGACCCACCGGGTGGCCATCAAACGAGGCGCCCTGCGCTTGAGCCGCATCTTCAACCACCAGCAAGCCGTGCTTTTTAGCCAGAGAAGCAATACGATCCATCGGCACCGGCTGACCATGAATGTGTACCGGAATAATCGCTTTGGTTTTGTCGGTGATTTTTTGCTCCACCTGATCCAAATCCATGAGGAAAGTATCCTCCTCAATATCAACAAAGACCGGCTTGGCGTTGACGTTTAATATCGCTTCAACGGTGGCAATAAAGGTATGAGTCGTGGTGATCACCTCATCCCCTTCGCCCACGCCCAAAGCTTTCAAAGCCAACATTAAAGCGTCTGAGCCACTGCTGACACCGATGACATGAGGCACTTGGCAGAACTCAGCAAAGTTGGCCTCAAAGTCATCCACTTCTTTACCGTTAATAAAACGAGTGTTAAGAATGACCCGATCAATCGCCAACCGAATGTCTTGTTTCATGTTCTGATGCTGAGCGGCAATATCGACCATAGGGATGTTTACTTGCTTGATCGGCTCTTGAACAAACGGGCTGTCTTCTTTGATCATCTCATACCGGCAAGGCATCTTTTTAATGTCGCCGACTTCTTTGGCAGGCGCAGTAGCCATCACGGCGTCATTGGGCACACTCTTAGTGATAATGCAGCCCAGACCAATAAAGGCGCGCTCACCCACTTCGATGTCTGGCACAATGGCGGCGTTCCCTCCGATGATGGCCCCTTTTCTGATAATCGGCCCGTTCAGGCATTCTTTGGCACGGTTACAAGTCGGATGATAGACATTAGCCATTAAAGTTCTTGGCCCGATCCAGGCATCCTCTTCAATCACCGTATGTTCACTCATTCCCGCCTGCCCTTGCAGACGCACCCGATCGCCGAGTTTGCAATTATGTTCGATGATCACATTAGCCCCGACCGAGCATTCATTGCCTAAAACTGCATGTTCCCGGATAAATACCATGTGGCTGACATGGCAGTTATTACCCAGCTTTGCACCGGCATATATGATGGTATGAGTACGAATTCGGGTATTAGCACCGATCACGGTTTCAATTTCGCCAGGCTCAACGCCATTGGGCGGATAGCCAACGATGCAAAAATCTTCGATGATGACATTTTCACCCAGAGTCACATTCGGGTGAACGATCGCTGTCGGTGCAATTCGGACGCTTTCAGGAATCGATTCCATCGTTATTCTCCATTTAAATCATGGATGTATGTTTTTAGGGTCGACAGAAACCTGCACCTTGGCCTGTAGATCAGGCCAAGGGGTTTCTGATAATGTTTTCAGGTGTTACTTTCAGGTGTTACTTTTAGATATTTCTTTTCGGTATTGCTTGCAGACCATCAGTGCCTGTAAGCAGTTAATGTTCAAGCTTAAGTCGCCCTGAGATTAACAATATTTGATATTGGTTTCGGACGGCCGACAGGCAAAAACAAGTCCGACCCTTGGTGATAGTGCGCAGCCGACCTCTGGCCCAACGGCGAATCTTCACCATTAAAGTGATCCATCTGAATTTCTCGCCCAGTAATGGCCGAAGCATACAGCGCATTAATCACTTTCAGAGATTTCAAACCTTCACTGCCACCCACAGCCACTTGTTTCTTACCTTGAATGGCATCCACTACATTCTGCAAATAAGCCTTATGACCAAAGCCATACACATTGGGTGGTGCCGTGTTGCACTCTTGTAACACATGCTCATCGCCGGGAATCGGCTCTTTAAAATCCCAAATATTCATTTTATTCACAGCAAAACCACCAATGCAGGCTGTACCGAATTCCCCCATCAGGCATACAGACGCCTCCAGATCACGTGGTCGGGTGGCTGTGGTGGCTTCCAAAGTACACAGAGTGCCGTTTTTGAACTTCAAAATGGCGATACCTGTGTCTTCCGCTTCAATGTCCACCAATTGAGTGGCGATGTACGCCGACACCGACTCCACTTCGCCTAACAACCAGCAAATCAGGTCTATGTGATGACTCGCCTGATTCGAAAACACGCCGCCATCCAATAACCAGGTTCCCCGCCAATCGTCCTGATCGTAATAAGCCTGATCTCTGGACCAACGAACACACACACTGGCCAGAGATACCCGACCCAAGCGACCATCCTCATAGGCTTTTTTAACTTTCTGAACAGGTTTGTTGTACCGGTTTTGCTTCACCACAAACAACTTCACACCTTTCTGTTCGCAGTAATTTGTCATGTAGCGGGCATCTTCCAGAGAAAGCCCCATTGGCTTCTCTGTCACCACGTGACAGCCATAGTCAGCAACATCAACGACATTCTTTGGATGGTAACCAGAAGGGGTTAATACATTGACTACGTGAATCTGATCACCAAGCTCTTTCATCATATCGTCGAGGTTCGAAAAGCCCGGTACGTCGAACTCTTCAGCCATGGCATTGACTCGATCTTGGTTAATATCGCACACAGCTATTAGTCGGGACCCGCTGAGTTGGTGTGCAATGACCTCAGCGTGTTTTTTTGCAATCCGGCCGCAGCCCAGCAAAGCAAAATTGACAATTTCAGACATGATAGTTTCTTCCCAATGAGTTTCATCCCTGAACATCTTTTAAAACTCATAAAAGGCTACTTTTTATCACGCTTCATTATTTATATTGCGTCAAAAAGCAGGCCGACAACCACGTAACATCTCGTAACCAAACCGCAATGTTGTGTAACCATGAATACTAGACCTGAACATTTTTTAGTCAATATCTGATAAGTCATTGAGACATTAACCCTAGCCATTTATCGCAATTGTATTGACGTCGGCTTTAGTGGCTAACCGCCTAATAATATTGAGAATCCACCCTTTAAGCGTCAAGAAAACAGCGCAAGAAAAAGCACTAAACCCCATATTTAACGGGGTATAGAGCTGATTAGAATTTTGTTTTTCAAAGATTGAAACAATCAATAAATGACGATGAATAAAAACGAAAATACGGTGAATTTTGTCAAGCAAGTGATGTGTTTTATTTTTTCAATGGTAACTATCGTTAGGACTTTACGGAAGTCTATGATGACTTAGAACCTTAAGTTTAGAGCGAGGTTGTATCTGAGAGTTAAATTCACGAAGAATTCGGAATCAACTTAAATTATCAAGTCAAGAATAGTGTGCCCTCTGTGTCAGCATAGTTGTCGCGTCACCTGATTTACCCCAAACCTAGAACAGAGGGCGACCTCCTAAAGACGGCTTAATCGATCTTAGAATAAGTCTTAATTTCAGAAAATGTAACCAAAAGACCGAATTAACCCGCACGCATGGCCAGAATCGCAGTCAGGTCGATAGGCTTTTGATAAAGCACAAACTCCGGCTCTTTACTCGTCATTGCCAAAATGGACATTCGATCCGCCAGTTCATTGCCTTCAACCCCTACGTGGCCATTCACATGTAACACCTGAACTTCATCTTTCAATCGCTGATGTAAGGCATACATCACCTTGATTAACTCCAGATTTTTAATTTCACCACCGGACTTTTTCCAGCCCTTTTTCTCCCAGCCTACAGCCCACTGAGTGACGCACTGAATCGAATATTTTGAGTCACAAAAAATAGCCACCGTCCGGCCGGCTTCAATTTCTTTATCCGCCATGATTAAGGCCTGATAAAGCGCATTCAACTCGGCCGTATTGTTCGTGCCCATCGGGTTGTATAAGCCGTACCAAAGCTGGTCTATGTTGCCATCCCGGTAAACCGCCACACCCGAACCCGCTTCACCCGGATTGGGTTCACAACCGCCATCGGTAAAAATTTTGGTATCCACCGGAATCGCATCAATTTCAGAGGCTGTGTACGTTTTTATGCCCCCTTTTTTCGCCGATGAACCCGGTTTACTGACCTTAGAAGGTGTAGCGGATACCCCACTGCTTTTACCACTGAAAGCGGCCTCCGCCTCAGTTCTGGTTTTAAAAGATTTATACTTAGCGCCTGCAAACTTATCGACTTGTTTCTTACAGGAATTCCAGTCCGTGTATATGCCAGGTTCTCTTCCTTGCCAAACTACATAAAATTTTGAAGCCATAAGTTTTATTCTGTATTGATTAATTGCGATCGAAAATGATGAGAAGCGCGGCATTTTTGATGCCACACAATCGATACTAATTCGAGTAATCTTCCGGCTTTATAAAACTCAAGCGCGGAAACAAAGGTTCCAATACGTCTTTGACGCTCTGATGAACCAGTATGATCGAAACGCTTTCGGCCATTCGAAAACACAAAGCACCATTCACTTTTTCCTCATCCACGGTCAGAGAGTCAAACGAAGTTGAGTACTGAGTTCTGTTTGTCAGTGGCGATGAATCATAATCAGAAGCAGCTAAATCCGCAGCTTCAATTAAACCCACAATATTTACTGCTGCATAGCTGTCTAATGTTTCGCCTGAATCCGATATTTTCACTTTTGCATCAAATACCTGCAAATTATCGACGCCACAAGTTTCCAACGAAGATATTAACTCTCGGGACATTAAAGGCGCAGAAAGTCCATCAAAAAAGGGCAGCATCATCCCTTCATCTTCAGCCTCAATCGCATACTCTAGAGGGGTTGATATTTCTGATTCGGGTATCTCATCCCCGGTCATCCAAACGTCATACTTCGCAGGCAATTTTGGGGGCGTTGTAATGTCCGCGCCGTCATTACGCATAAAACAAGCGAGTACATAATAGGTGGAGCAATCCGCATCCTCTGCCACTTAATGTTGTCCTTATGTGATAAACATGGATTCTCTTCTGTGTTTAAGCACCAGAGAAAATCCCAAGGGTACTACGACTTACTCCGAATACAAAGGCAAGAGTTTTGTCTCTTACTGAGGCTGTCGTGATTTAAGGAAGTGTTCCAATTGCCTTATTCTCGCCCTGTTTTTTTTGGTGTCAAGAAACGCAATACCCAGAGATTTCGTTTCCAGTTTTAGGTGGTTCAATGTCAAATCGGATATTTTGTATTTATTTGCATTGAATTTCATCACCTTCGGATCGGTCAGCGCCACCTGAAAGCGTTGGGCGGACAACATCCGAAGAAGGGATTCTTCATCCAACACTTTAATCACCTGGCCCGAATGCTTTGCCGCCATCTATTCCACTGCATTAGGGTATTTATAAGACCGGATGATTCCGACGCTATACTGGCTGAATAAAGCTTCAAAACCCGACCACTCAAAATCAGTTTCAGATGCGGAAATAACTCCCAAAGAAGACCAATCAATCACTGGCGAATAAAGAAAGCCAGGCTGGACCTCTTCTTGCCACGCGGGAAAATAACCAATATACCGTCCCGTCTTCGCCAATTCCTGAGACCTGCTCCAAGGAAAAAAATCCACTTGAAGTTCAATGTCGTGTTCAGTCAATACTTTCCGAAGCAACTGAACGGATTTTCCCTGCCCTTCCAGCTGGGCCCCTGAATAAGGCGGCCACTCCAGAGATGCCAATTTCCAGACCTCTGCCTGCCCCGCAGAGCTGTATATCGCTAAAAACGACAGAAAAACAACGGTTAAACACCTATGCATAAACTTCATGCCATCAACCAAACTTCGGGATAATTACGTCTATATTAGCTCATAATTCATCAGCGACGATGTTACCAACTTACTGCCGGCTTCAAAAAAGGAGTTCTGACTTATGAGCACAGCCGCCACCTAACCGGCTCAGGTTTGCCATTTTGCCTTTCAACCTTGCTGCGCTAACCTGTGCCTCATAAGAACGACCTCAAAAATACTGATAAAGGAACGGTTATGACCGAGTCTGTGTACATTTACGATGCAATTCGTACGCCTCGCGGCAAAGGGAAAAAAGGCGGTGCCTTGTATTCGATGAAACCCATTTCATTAATGGCCAATGTGTTGAATGCCTTGAAAGAAAGAAACCACCTGGATACGGAACAAGTCGATGATATTGTCCTCGGTTGTGTGACCCCCATCGGTGAACAAGGCGCCAACATTGCGAAAACAGCCGCCTTAACAGCGGATTGGTCCGAACGCCCGGCGGGGATGCAAATCAATCGGTTCTGCGCTTCTGGTCTTGAAGCGGTCAATATTGCGGCTCAGAAAATTGCTTCGGGTTGGGAAGATTTAGTGGTAGCTGGTGGCGTTGAAGTTATGTCCCGCGTGCCCATGGGCTCGGATGGCGGGCCAATGGCGATGGACCCGGAAACCAGCTTCAAAACCTACTTCGTACCACAAGGCATTGGAGCCGATACCATTGCCACTATGGAAGGCTTCAGCCGGGAAGACGTGGATCGTTTTGCTCTTAACTCGCAGCAGAAAGCAGCTGCAGCCTGGAAGAATAATGCGTTTGCTAAATCCGTCGTCCCCGTCAAAGATCAAAATGGCGTTGTCCTTCTTGAAAAAGATGAACTAGTTCGCCCGGATGCGACGCTGGAAGCCTTCTCTTCCCTGAAGCCTTCATTTGCAGCGATGGGACAAATGGGTTTTGATAATACCGCGCTTCGCAAATACTCTCATCTGGAATCGATCAACCACGTTCATACACCGGGCAACTCTTCGGGCATCGTCGATGGTGCCACCGCTATTTTAATGGGCAATAAAACCAAAGGCGAAAAGCTGGGTTTGAAGGCCAGAGGTCGAATTATTGCCACCGCAGTAACCAGTACCGACCCAACCACCATGCTGACCGGGCCAACACCCGCCACTTTAAAAGTACTTGCCAAAGCAGAAATGACCATAGATCAAATTGATTTGTTCGAAGTCAACGAAGCCTTCGCCGCCGTTGTGATGAAATTCCAAAAAGACTTGGGCGTACCGGATGAAAAGGTGAATGTGAATGGCGGCTCCATCGCAATGGGCCATCCGCTGGGTGCCACCGGTGCCATCATTATCGGCACAGTCCTCGACGAACTGGAACGTCGAAATCTGCGTTATGGTTTATGCACCTTGTGTGTCGGAGGCGGCATGGGCATCGCCACCATCATTGAAAACGTAAACAGTAATTCTGAAAGCAATTAACCGGTGTGACGAAGGAGAACACAATGACTGCGATTCGATACGACATCGACGACAATAACATCGTCACCCTGACCATGGACATGCCCGGACAATCGGCCAATACCATGAACCCAACTTACCGAGCATCTATGGATGAAGTGGTGGCACGGTTAATCCAAGAAAAAGACAGCATCAGCGGTGTGATTATCACCTCCGCCAAAAAGACCTTTTTCGCAGGCGCAGACCTGAATGAAATGGCGCAAGTGACCGAAGCAATGGCGCCCGAGTTTTATACTATGGTTCAGGGTTTAAAAGCCCAGCTAAGAGCCATTGAAACTCTGGGCAAACCCGTAGTTGCAGCCATTAACGGTGCAGCCCTTGGCGGCGGCTGGGAGATTGCACTTGCTTGCCATCACCGGATTTGTCTTGCCGACGAGCGTATACAACTCGGGCTGCCTGAAGTTTCTTTAGGTTTATTGCCCGGTGGTGGAGGGATTGTTCGAACCGTCCGTATGCTAGGCCTTGAAAAAGCATTTCCATTACTGATCGAAGGCAAGAAACTCCGCCCTTCTGCTGCGCTCAAAGCCGGTTTAATTCATGATACCGCTAAGAGCCTTGATGACCTGATCGAGAAATCCAAAGCATGGATTCAGGCGAATCCCAAGAGCCAGCAACCCTGGGACGTAAAGGGGTACAAAATTCCTGGCGGAAACGCCAATACGCCTAAAACAGCACAAATGCTGGCCATTGCACCATCTATGATTGCCGATAAAACCAAAGGTTGCTACCCGGCACCGGAAGCCATTTTAAGCGCCGCAGCCGAAGGCGCTTTAGTCGATTTCGACACCGCATGTATCATTGAAAGCCGCTATTTCACAGAACTGGCGAAAGGTCAGGTGGCGAAGAATATGATCAATACGTTCTGGTTTCAGCTGAACGATGTAAATGCAGGTAAATCCCGCCCCGATGGCATTGAGCGCACCAAATTCAACAAAGTGGGTGTCATTGGCGCAGGAATGATGGGCGCAGGCATCGCTTATTCTTCTGCAATTCGTGGCATCGACGTCGTTTTGAAAGACGTTTCACAGGAAGCAGCAGAGAAAGGTAAGACTTACTCTGAAAAGCTGCTTAAGAAACAAGTCAGCCGGGGCCGTAAAACCCAAGCAGAGATGGAAGATATTCTGGGCAGAATTTTAGCCACAGGCGACAGTGCAGATTTTGAAGGCTGTGATCTCATTATTGAAGCCGTGTTTGAAGACCGTTCGCTCAAAGCCAAAGTCACTCAAGACGCAGCCGATAAAGTGGCGGACGACACCATCATTTCATCCAACACCTCTACGCTGCCAATTACCGGATTGGCCACAGCAGTAAAAGATGAAAGCAAGTTTGTGGGTCTGCATTTCTTCTCGCCAGTCGATAAAATGCCACTGGTTGAAATCATCCGAGGCCAACAAACCAGCGACGAAACCCTTGCTCACGCTTTTGACTTTGTGCAACAAATTAAAAAGACACCGATCGTGGTGAATGATCGCCGAGGCTTCTTTACTTCACGTGTATTTGCAACCTACACCACCGAAGGCATCGCCATGCTGGGTGAAGGCATCAACCCTGCACGCATTGAAACCGAAGCCAGAAAAGCGGGGATGCCGATTGGCCCGCTCAGCGTCACAGACGAAGTCAGTCTGACATTAATGCAGAACATTCGGAATCAGGCTAAAGCGGACCTGGAAGCCGGTGAAACCGATAACGCCATCGACATAAACCACCCAGGCTTCAAAGTCCTTGATGCCATGATTAATGACTTTGAACGCAAAGGCCGTGCAGCCGGTGCCGGATTCTACGAATACTCAGAAAAAGGTTCCAAACAACTCTGGCCCGGCCTGAAAGAGCACTTCTATAACAAAGACGCCGACGAGGCCGTCAGTAATGAGGATATCCGGGATCGTTTGCTCTACATGCAATCTATCGAAACGCTAAGATGCCTGGAGGAAAACGTTTTAACCTCCGTCGCCGATGGCAACATAGGCAGCATTTTTGGGTTAGGTTTCGCGCCGTGGACTGGCGGAGCGCTTCAATTCATCAATCACGTTGGCAGTGCAAAATACGCAGAACGAGCACGTGAATTGACGGAACGCTTTGGTGCCAGATTTGCGCCGACGCCCTCTTTGGAAAAACTGGCAGAAACCAACGAGCCGTTAGTTTAATCTGCCACTCACATCCCACTTCAGAGAACTTCTCCTAACAGGTTAAGTTCTCTGACACCTATCTTTCATCCGCTCAACCCCATACAATTCTGTTACTTTGCCATAACACGCCGTTTCACCTTGAATACCATTCAGTGTGAGAACCATGAATAACATTCAATGTGAAAACCCTGAATAAAAGGCAGGTTTAAAAAGGATAGGTAGCAGGCATGAAATCAAAACATTCGCGCAAGGCATGAGCACGCAATGAAGTTATTAAGCACTTTATTCCTCGGTTTATTTATCGGTTCAGGAATCGGTTTTTATTTCGGCGCTCAACACACTTCGAAAACCGAGCATCCTGCAGTATCTGAACCTGCAGCACAGTTTAAACACCCAGCTCAACCTTACACGAATGAAAACGTTGCCTTGCTCATTCAAGCCATTCAGTCAAACAAAATCACTCAAGCCGTTGATGGCTTGCTGTATCAGGATTTTAATCAAGATCAAACCAAAATCCTGTTAAGCGCACTGGATCAGCACCTGATTGCTCTGTCTAATAAAGAACGGTCTAATAATAAAGAACGGTCGAATAATCAAGACTGGCTAACACTGAAAGCCTGGTTGCAGGAACTGAATGGCACCAGCTTAGTCAACGGCCTGATTTATCGCTTAACGGCTCAGGATCTCATTCGTCAACAAAACTACCAACAAGCCCTAGAAACCTTGTTCTCAGGTTTGTCTGTGGCATCCACCAATGAAGAACAAAGGTTCATTCGCGAGGACATACACGTCTTGATTAATCAGGTCAGCGACCTGTTTTTTAAAAATGAACTCAACCTTAGTCAGGAGTACATGGCCGAATTCTTAACCTTTGCCCGCCAGCAGGAACTGGAGTATTTGCCAACCAGCTTGTATCTCGCTGAACTGTTTCAACAGACCGGAGACATAGATCAGGCCATCGCAACGCTTTCCAACCTGCCCTATGATGAGCAACATACCTCCGCCGTTGAAGAGCTGCGCCAAACCATAGAATCAGACAAAGACAATCAAAAAATGCTGAATCGAGGCATTCCGCTGGTACGACACGGCAGCCAATTTTGGGTAGCTGTCAATGTTGGCAACGAAATGGATTTAAAATTACTGATTGATACCGGAGCCAGCTTTACGTCTCTCAGTGAAGACGCCGTTCGCCAATTAACCAACCAAACCACGTCCATCTTCGATGACAATAAGCAAATCAGGGTATCAACCGCCAACGGCTCCACCATTGCGCGCATGTTTACGTTATCGTCTCTTACGATTGACCACGCTGAAATGAAAAATCTCGCCGTGCTTGAAATTGATATGGGAAACGCAAGATCGGACGGGCTGCTGGGAATGAACTTCTTAGGCCAATTCAAATTCCGAATCGACCAGGAACGAAATCTGTTGTTTTTAGAACCTAAAGGGTGAGCGGCAGGCATTCAGCCACAGGCTTATCGATCTTTGTTTTTCCGATAGTCTCCGGGGGTTAAGCCCGTCCACTTTTTAAACGCCCGGTGAAAGGTACTCGCTTCAGAAAAACCCATTTGTTCCGCGATGTCCTGAATACTCAACTCATGTTTATTCAGCAAACCAATGGCGGTATCTCTTCGTAAACCATCTTTGATTTCCTGAAAATTAGTGCCCTCCTCTCTCAGCTTTCTTCTGAGAGATTGCGGTGCTAAATGGACTTGCTCGGCCAACCAGTCAAAATCCGGGAAGTCCTGGGTGAAGTCACGGCCCAACAAGTGGCGAATATGGGCGGTCATGGTGTTTCTGTCTTCCGGTCTCGCCAGTAAATCCGCTGGCGACACTTTTAAAAACTCTTTCAGTACCGGTTCCGTTTGCATGATAGGGAGTTCCAGAAACTGACGATCAAATACCAGCGCCGTTTCCTCTGCATCGAAAATGATCGGGCAGGCAAACAGTGGCCAATACTGATTTTCATGCTCTGGTGCTGAGTAGCCTAACCGAACTTCTTTTAGAGGAATACGACGATCCACCAGCCAACTTGAGAAACGGTGCCATATCACTAACATGCTTTCATGCAAAAAACGATCAGGATCACACTCTAATGCCAGTTTAAAAACCAACAGAACATTGTTTTCCTCGAAACGAATTTCGTGCGTTGAGCCCCCATGAAAGAGCCCATAAAATTCAGACGCCCGCCGTAAAACATGTTCCAGATTATTGCAGTGGATGACAGCCCGACACATCATCGAAAAACTGCCCATAGCCCCTTTTACCGGAGCCAAGCCCATATACTCGTCATCCAGTGTCACCCACAATGACCTCAACAGCACCGCATATTGAGCCGCGCTGACACGATAGTTCGGTTCAGATAAAACGTCGTCAGAGATTCCGGCGGTTGCTAACAATTTATGAATATCTACGCCCTGTTTAATGGCACCTTGCAGGGGCGCCATGACAAAATTTCTGGGAATCGTGTGCGTATTCATAATGCATTTTTGCCAATTATTATGACCTTTACGGTCATGTTCACCGAGTAAATTGAACGTTAGTCTATAGTTTTCGCAACCATAAACACAACTCCCAAGGCGACACTTATGACCCAGCCATTGTCCACTCTCAAGGTTTTGGATTTCAGCACCTTACTGCCCGGACCTTACGCCACTATGCTCATGGCAGACATGGGCGCCGAAGTATTAAGAGTTGTCCACCCGACCAAACCCGACCTGACCGAAGCTCTGCCCCCTATCATCAATGGGATGTCGGCATTACATGCGCAGTTAACCGGCAATAAAACCGCCTTAAAACTCGACCTGAAACAGAGTGAAGCCACTGAGCGCATTAAAGCCCTCATTCTGGAATACGACATTATCGTTGAGCAGTTCCGGCCGGGAGTAATGAAGAGCCTCGGCCTGGATTACGACACATTAAAAGCGCTCAACCCAAATCTTATATATTGTTCCATCACCGGCTATGGCCAAACCGGCCCCTATGCCGATCGAGCAGGCCATGACATTAATTACCTCGCCCTGTCAGGCATTGCCAGTTACAGCGGTACTCAACAACACGGGCCGACACTTTCAGGCATACAAATCGCCGACATTGCCGGTGGCTCACATCATGCAGTGATGGGCATTCTGTCAGCAGTGATCGAGCGTCATCACACCCAAAAAGGGCAACACATTGATATCAGCATGACCGATTGCGCATTCAGTATGAACGTCATCAGTGGTGCCCCTATGTTGGCTGGTGGCGCGACCCCAGGTTACCAGACAGAGTTACTCAATGGTGGTTTTTTCTATGACTATTACCCGACCGCCGATGGACGTTATTTATCGGTTGGCAGCCTGGAGCCAAAGTTCATTCAGCGCCTGTCTCATATTCTGGACAAACCCACCTTGGCACAAAAATCAATGAACCCGACACCGGAAGTGCAAGCCCAAATCAAAGGAACGCTGAAATCAATTTTTCTGAAGAAAACGCTGTGTGAGTGGCGTGAGATTTTCGCCAACGAAGACGTTTGTGTTGAGCCAGTGTTAACACTGAAAGAAGCATCAGAGCACCCTCAGTTGCAAGCCAGAGCAATGATCAGAGAAGGGAAGATAGGCGATAAAACCGTACTTCAGATTTCACAACCCATAAAATTCAGTCACTGAGGTAAGTATCTCATTCAAACGCGCGATGCTTTGCATTGCTTATGCACCGCGCGTTTGAAAAGAAAAGCAGAGCTTTTAGTACGCAAAGGCCTCTGTCACAGTGCCATCCAAACTGCCGCTGTCTATATAACCTACTGCACCAGGTGTACTGGCCACAAAAGCTTTTACTTCCGCATCAGAGGCTTTTTCAGCAGGCGGTTTTCCCTTACCGGTAAACACTTTTTTCGCCCAAAACGATTTGTACTGACTTTCTGACTTACCAACCACCGTATCCAGAAACGAACCTCTGATGGCCGAACCGGCCGCTTGATCAATCGGTTGCGCTTTTGCGCCTGACGGCAAAGATTTCATTTTCCCTAAGAAAATCTTTTTCGCATCCCCTTTCGATAAACCGGAGCCTGCGTCCGCAGGGTTAATAATGACCGAAGTGCCCGCCATAACTAAAGAGGTGAAGAAAGAAAATAAAACAGCAATAACTAATTTCATACGACCCCCTAAAATACTGCGTCAAGAACAACACTGTAGATCATAGTGTCGTCGTCTTCAGGTTCTTTACGATCGGTGTACTGAGCTTCAAATTTAAGCGCAGCAGACGGCATTACGTCCCATCGAACACCCGCAATCCAGCTTTCTTGCAAAGCTTCCGTTTCTAAGCCATCAACGACTGCCTTTAAGTCACGTCCATCAGGTAAAGTAATACCCGCCGGCACAGGATCAGAGAAGCCGGTTTCACCATCATCTTCTTCTTTGGCAAAAGTTAAGTGCGGGGTAAATGCGCCAATCCGCTTACCCACCGAGATCATCCAGCCGGTATCGTCCGGTATTGCACTTCGGTCGTAATCCAGCATGGTCCACTCGGCCACAAAAATGTAATCGTTGTAATCTGCTAATACGGCGGCCTCATAAAACATCACATCGTTTTCATCGACAGCAATATCATCAGCAACGCTGTCGTAAGGGCCCCCCGGCAATAGTGGATTTCTCAATGCCGAGTCCAATGCCTCAATATCATCATTCGTGACCGTCACTGTTGCATAGTGAACACTGCCCCGTAGCGTCAACCAATCGTAATTGGCCGTCAGCACCAAACCTGTCCCATTTTTCAGGTCCAGCTCACTCTCTTGGCCAAACACATCCACTTCGTCACTGTAGGTACCAAAATACACCTGAGCAGAAGTCTCCCAGTCATCCGTTAACCAGGTTGTGTAGTTGGCATCGACGCCGTCAATGGATGAAAAAGGTAAGCGGTAAACTTCTGAAGGTGGGCGAATCCAGTGGTAGGAGTAACCCACATCAATGGATTCTGAATACGCAAAGAACGGAACGCGTAAGCGACCGGCACGTCCGTAGGCTTCATCGTTGATTTCATAACTGACGAACGCCCATTCGGCCTCAAGATCGTAGTCGTCTTTACCACGAGCAACCAGCTGAGCAGTTAAAGACATTTTATCATTAATGGCTGCGGTGGTTTGAATGCCAAGAATAGAGTCTTCGTCGAAGGACACATCTTCGTTGTAGTCAATATCAAGATTCAGTTCATCGTTGCTGGATATCCCACCACCCACTGAAATAAACCCGTTAAAATCCAGTTCAATGGCCCACGCAGGCACAGAGACGGTAGAAGCGGTCATCGCGATCGCTAATAACGGCGACTTCAATCGCATAAATAATTCCTCGAATATATGAATGGGTTCATCTAAAAAGCGCAAACCCTTTGTTATGTCATTCCTTTCTGTTCGTTGCTTTGAAGGTCTGGTTAAAAACTCCATTCAAAGCAGAAGGTTACAAATGTAAACTATAGATAAAAAATACAAATTTGCCCGAAATCCTTATCGTTACCACTCAATCAGCATTCAGTTGACAAATTACATTTTTTACCTGAGCAATCATCTTTCATTTTGTCACCCCAAACACACTTTCTCAGATTCTAAACAATCGAAAAAGCATCGCCGGAGCTGTTCAACTTTTTTTTAACTGAAATATTTAACTTATTGTTATTCATAGAAATTTTACTCGATAAAACACATATCACAAGCAACCGACATATTTATTAACATTTCATATTTTCCCGTTACATAGTCAAACAACCAACACACCAAAAAACCTCTAATCGTCAAAGTATTGAACAATGACTTACTCCTACTAGGGTTAATTTATTCATAACGAATAAGGTAAATGAGAAATGAAAATACGAGTTTCACCCTTGATATTGGCAATACTCAGCGCCTCTGCCACTCAAGTCCTGGCGGATGACGACCTGTCCATTAATGGTTTTTTAAGTGCGGGGGTGGGTACGCTCTCCACAGATGACATTGCCATTAACGGTTACGATGAAGATGTAAGCTTCAAACCGGACACCGTTTTAGGTTTGCAAGTTAGCAAACACATACAAGGTAAGTTCTCGCTTACCGGCCAACTCGTCGCCCGAGGTCCTGAAGAGTTTGATTTAGACGCCGCCTGGGCTTACGCAACATATGACCACAGCGATGAAACCTCCATCCGTTTTGGCCGGCTACGAGCGCCCTTCTTTTACTATTCAGATTTTCTGGAAGTCGGCTATGCCTATAACTGGATTCGCCCCCCTGCCGAAGTTTATCGGATTGGGTTCTCATCCATTGACGGTGTTGATGTCACCCATCAGCTCTATTTTGGTGACATAGATGCAAGCGTCCAAGTCTATTACGGTCGATTTGACGATGATCTCACCATCGGCGGGAATGATGTGGACTTTGATTTGACCAATTTTGCCGGTGTGGTATTCAACGCCTCCATGGAGCCTTTTGCCATCCGGCTCAGCTACCACCGGGCGGCCTTAACCTCTGAAGCATTAAGTGCATCAGCACCACCGACGGACGACGAGTTTTTAGTGGACGAGGACGTCAGTACCTTCCTTGAAAGTGCGTTTGTATATGATGATGGCGACAACCAAGTCGTTATAGAGTTAACAGCCTTAGACCACGACAGCGCCTCTTTAACCGACGATACTGCATTTTTAGTGCATTACGCACGGAGAATGAATGATTTTACCCCTCACATCACTTACGCCCATGAAAAAGACGATGTAGAGTCCGGCTCTACTGGCGATATTCAAAAAGCTGCGGGCCTAGAGAATGAATTAGTCAGCTACATCGCCGGGCTAAGATACGACGTTGAAACCAATGTGGCATTAAAAATTGAAGCCCAATATCGCGATGAAAAAACAAGGTCAGCGGCTGATGGCGAAGACGGCATGTTGTACAGCGCAGCCATTGACATGTTGTTTTAGGAGAATTCAATCATGAACAGTATTAAACAGGTTTTTCTGGCATCTTTACTTGGCACTGCCGTTTTCACAGCACAAGTTCAGGCTGAAACCGCCGTCATTGTGCACCCGGATAACCCCAGCACTTCACTGGCCCCTTCGGAGATCAGCCGTATTTACCTGGGAAAATCCAAAAAATTCCCCAATGGTTCATCGGTCATTCCTATTGATCAAAGTGACTCTGCGGCCATACGGGATAGCTTTTTAAGCTCCGTAATGGAGAAGTCAGCCAGTCAGGTTAAGTCTTATTGGTCCAAGCGTATTTTTACGGGCAAAGGGACACCACCAAAACAAGTAGCGTCTTCTGCTGAGATGAAAGAGCTGGTTGCTTCTAACCCGGCCACCATCGGTTACATTGATGCCAGCGAAGTGGATGCGTCAGTCAAGGTGGTTTATAGCTATTAGCTTTATTCCACAATGTTCTTCAATCACAAAAAAAGCCCATAAAGAGAACCTTCATGGGCTTTTTTAGATCTTAAACGGTTAATCCAACGTTCTAATAAGCCATCACCCGTTATATTTTAAACTGTCGGGTAATCTGAGCCATCTCACTGGCAACATCATTCAGCTCATTGGCCAAACTGCCAAGAGAGGCAGACTTATTCGATGTTTCCTGTGTTTGTGACAGGATGTCGCCCACCGAAGACACAATCTCACTGGACACCTGTTGCTGGCTGGAAACAGCTTCAGAAATACGGTTGTTCATTTCATGAATAGACGACACGGCATCGGAGATTTTTACCAGGGATGCCCCTGCCAACTCGGAGTTAGAAACACTGGTTTGGGCTTGCTCAGTGCCCTTTTCCATGACAGTAACCGCTTCTTGAGAAGCTGAAATCAGTGTATTGATAGTGACATTAATTTCTTCCGTCGACTCTTGAGTCTTGGACGCCAGAGACCGTACTTCATCAGCCACCACCGCAAACCCTCGGCCCTGCTCTCCCGCTCGGGCTGCTTCGATGGCTGCATTCAGTGCCAGCAAATTGGTTTGATCAGCAATACCTTTGATAACACTCAATACCGATCTTACCTGGTCGGTATCGGCTTCCAGCTTACGAATCACCTCAGCCGCCTCAGATACGCCACCAGACAGCGTCTTAATGGCATCCACCGTTTGTCCTACAATATTTTGACCTTGGTCGGCTTCACTGTTGGCGTCCTGAGCACAGTCCACTGCCGCACTGGCATCACTTACAATAGAGTTCATGCTGTCCTGCATGCGATCCACGGCATTTTTTGAGTTTTCCGCTGACAGACGCTGGGACTCAATACTGGTATTTACATGATTCATCAAGTCATTTAACTGGCCCGACAGTTCATTCAAAGGCCCGGCAGCGTTTACCACCTTGCCAATAACCCCTCTGAGCTTGGCCACAAATTCATTAAACCAGTGTACCAGCTCACCAATTTCATCTTCGGCATTGGTTTTCAGCTGTACGGTCAAATCGCCATTGTCCTGGGCAATGTCTTTTAACGAGGTGACGACTTCCTGAATACTGCTACATATCGTTCTGGAAACAATCACAGAGATCAGCAAAATGAAGAAAAACATCACCACACCAATGGTAAGGCCGGTGATTAACATTTTATCGCTCAGCGCTTTTGCTTCTGTCACCATATTGTTGAATGTGGTGTTGTTGGCTTGCCTGAACTCTTCCAAAAGCTCGGAGGTTTTTTCCAGTTTGGACGTCATCTCTTCGGTCTTTGCGCCCAACGAAGAGAAGTCTGCACTGCCATCCAACATGGTTTTTGAAATACCATGGGCGGTTTGATAATAATTGGAAAACGCAGTGGCTAAATCATCCGCTAACCCTTCGGGGTCGAGGCTATTGGCTTCTTCCAGATCTGCAAGCATTTCGGATTTCTGAAGATCTGCATTTTTCAGCATGTCCATCTCATCCGCAGACACGGCACTGGCAAGCATTTCCTGAATGCGTTCCAAACGAACTTTAGAGCGCTCTGCAATTTGCAGTAAGGGAAAAGAAGTGGTTTGAATTTCCCCAACGAGCCTCCCCTGAGAGGAAGACATTCCGTAATTTGCTAAGAAATAAATCGTAAAACCCACTATTGCAGCCAAAGCAATGAAGTAAATTTTTACTTTTACGCTCAGCTTATAGAACCACACCATAAACTACCCCTATAAAAAACTGTGATCTCTAAATAGGTTAGTCTAGTATCTTTAGAGAAACCTACATATAAATTCGGCAGTTACGTTAATAAATTTAGGTAATTATGGAAAATTTCAAAAATAAAGTCGCAGTCATTACTGGCGCAGCATCCGGGATAGGTGCCGCGTTAGCAGAAAATCTGGCCCGTCAAGGCTGTAACCTTGCGTTAGCCGACATCAACGAAAAAGGGCTGGAAGCCATATCCGAGCGTCTGGCTTCTACCGGTGTTCAGATATCACAGCATGTACTGGATGTTGCAAACAAAAAAGCCGTGGAGCGATTTGCCGCTAACGTCATGCAGCAACATAAAGGCGTGAACCTGGTGATCAATAATGCAGGTGTTGCCTTGGCGGAAACCGTTGACCAAATGAGTTACGAAAACTTTGAATGGTTAATGAATATCAATTTCTGGGGTGTTGTTTATGGCACGAAAGCGTTCTTGCCCTATTTAAAACAAAGTACCGATGCCCACATCGTCAACGTTTCCAGTGTTTTTGGGTTGTACGCAGTGCCTACGCAGTCGGCCTATAACGCGGCCAAATTCGCTGTAAGAGGGTTTACTGAGTCCCTTCAGGAAGAACTTAGAATCGAAGATTCTAACATTCAGTGCACTTGTATTTTCCCAAGCGGCATTAAAACAAACATCGCGCAAAACGGCCGTATGGGCAGTACACCGGACAAGTATCATGCCGATGAGTTACGGGATAACTTCGATAAATACGCGCATACCTCGCCAGCCCAAGCGGCGGAGAGTATTTTAAATGCAGTGCGTAAAAACAAAGAGCGGGCACTGATCGGGCCGGATGCTTATGCGATGGACATTTTTCAGCGGTTGATGCCTTCCAAATACAAACAATTGTTTGTTCAGGGAACCCGCCTTGCCAACTGGTGGCGGGATAAAAGAAATACGACGGCTTAACCAGCACACTTCAAGGCCTTCAATCAGAAGGCCTTAGTGTAATTACAACGTCTGCAATTTTTTACAAACCTCAGACATTGCGGACGGAAGGGACTTACAGCGAAGAAACAGTAATACAGTTTCGGCCTGCTTCCTTAGATTTATAAACCGCTTCATCCGCACGGGTGAACATTCCGTTCATTGTTTCAGGTTCCAACGGTGAATTGCTGGCGATGCCAAAACTGGCAGTAACATTCAACCCGGCAGGTTTTAAATTCATAATATTCAAGCGAATCGTTTCCGCCTTTTGTTGTGCTTCTTCCTCATTGCAATGGCTGAGAATCAAAACAAACTCTTCACCACCAAACCGGGCTGCCACATCTTCTTTTCGTACTGAGTTCATTAACAATTTACCAATGGCCTGCAGTACTTCATCCCCCACACTGTGGCCATGTTCATCATTGATCGACTTGAATTTATCAAGATCGACAACAATAAGGCTCAAAGGTGTTTTATGGCGTCGCGACTCCTGTACTTTTTTCGGCCCAACTTCCATTAAAAAGTGACGATTGTATAAACCGGTTAGCTGGTCTTTCATTGCTAACTCTTGCAAGTAACGTTGCTGTTCATTGACCTTATCGACCAGTTTTTTGGTATTCACCAGGTTTTGCACCCGTGCCACCAGTTCCTGATCCAAAACAGGTTTGGCAACGTAATCATTGGCCCCAGAACGGAGCAATTCTATCCTTCGGGACGCATCTTCCACGCCTGAAATTGCCAACACAGGAATATAAGCATTATCAGGATTGGATCGAAACTTTTGGATCAGTTGTGAACCGGTCATTTCTCCTTCAAGAAAAATATCCGTCAAGACCAGGTCATAGTCTTTGTGTTCGAAAGCCAAGCATGCATCTTCTGCTTTAGTAAAATGATCAACGTTCATCCCCATTTTTTTCAAAAAGGTGCATACCATTTTGGCTATGGAAATAGAATCTTCGACATAAAGGATTTCAGCAATCAAGGTGCTGCGCTGAGTGCTGTTCCACACAAACTGGTGCAAATAGGTGGAAAAATCATTGATGTCTGATTTTTTGAAAATTTCAGTGGCGCCAGCTTTCAGTGCACTCACCAACGTAGACTTATCTTCTTCAGAGGTAATCATAACAACGGGAACATTACAGGCGTCGCCCTCCCGGCTTCTGATGTGACGGCACAATTCAATCCCGGACATATCTTTCAGTTGCATAGCCACGCACACTAAGCAAAAAGACTGACCTTTAAGCGCTGCAATGGCCTCTTCGCCATCCACCACGCAAACGGCTTGAAAGCCATGATCCACCAGTATTTCGGAAAGGTACAATTGATAAGATTTAGACGGTTCAATAACCAGTACGTTTAAAACCTGATCCTCGCTGGCTGAGATCATTCTCGGTACGTCTCCAATGTTACGACTCCACTATATTAAGTGCTCAACTATAGTCTAATTTTGTATTAACAATCCAAACAAGGTGCTCATTTAGGTCAATAAAATCGAGTATCAATGCAATTGTTCAAACCCGGCAAGCTTGCAAAACTTAAAAGAACACAAGAGATCATCAAAACGATGACTCACAGACTGCAAATATCAGGCCATGGAGAATTTGATGATTCCGCGTACTCTTTTCGACTCAGATCATGAAAGCTTTAGAGACACTGTCAGAAAGTTTTTGGATAAAGAAGCCGTTCCGTTTCATCCCCAATGGGAAAAAGATGGGCATGTAGACCGAGCCCTTTGGTACAAGGCAGGCGAGCTTGGTATGTTGTGCCCCACCATGCCAGAAGAGTACGGCGGTTTAGGCTGTGACTACCGATACAGTGCAATTGTTATGGAAGAAATAGCCCGGTCGGGTTGTTCCGGCATTGGCTTTCCGCTTCACTCCGACATTGTTGCACCGTACATTCTGCATTACGGCTCTGAAGAATTAAAACACAAGTACATTCCAAAACTCATTAGCGGAGAAATGGTAGGCGCCATCGCCATGACCGAACCCGGTGCAGGCTCAGACCTTCAAGGCGTAAAAACCACCGCCATCGATAAAGGCGACCATTACATTTTAAATGGTTCAAAAACCTTCATCACCAATGGTCAACTGGCAGATTTGGTGATCGTTGTAGCCAAGACAGATCCAAGTGAAGGCGCAAAAGGGACCAGTCTGTTGATTGTTGAATGTGATTGGGATGGTTTTGAAAAAGGTCAAAACCTCGAAAAGATCGGTATGAAAGCGCAGGACACTTCCGAGCTGTTTTTCCAGGATGTTAAAGTCCCGAAAGAAAATTTGCTTGGTGGCGAAGGCCAAGGGTTTGCCTACTTAATGCAAGAGCTGCCACAAGAGCGTCTATTGGTTGGCTTAACGGCCATCGCTTCCGCTGAAGCGGCTTTGGAGTGGACAACCGAATATGTGAAAGACCGCAAAGCCTTCAAAAAGCCGGTGATGTCTTTTCAAAATACGAGATTTAAATTAGCTGAGTTAACGTCTGACACCCTGGCAGGTCGTTGCTTTGTGGATCGCTGCCTGGAGCTTCACCTCGAAGGAAAACTTGATGTGCCAACGGCAGCCGCAATGAAACAATGGACCACCGACCTTCAGTTCAAAGTCATGGACGAATGCATGCAATTGTTTGGTGGCTACGGCTATATGTGGGAATACCCGATTGCCAGAGCCTGGGCTGATGCCCGCGTTCAGAAAATTTACGCAGGCACCAATGAAATTATGAAAGAAATTGTTGCCAGAGCACTTTAAGCGCCTGTATTTAGAACCTCTTTCGTATATAAGGGCTCTATCACAGAGCTCTTATTTTTCCTTCTGGCTCAACGACTTCTCGTCATCTCAGCAATTAACCTCTAAGCCAGCATTACTCTCAATCTAACAATCGTTACTACTGCCCTTGCGGTTATACTCCTTCAGGCAAAAATTAACACACTGTTTTCGAATTACGGAACTCAAAAAGTTACTGCCTGAATTCATTCATATTTTCTGGGGTTATGCCGTTCCGCTACCCACCTGAACCCATACCAAACATCGCATCATTACTATTTAGCTAATCAGTCTTTTCCTACACTTCAATCCATCAAGCATCAATTATTTGAATGTAACCAATTAAAGACAACGTGCATATCCAATCCATGCGTTCACCTTGGGGCTATATTTTATGGACATTAACCGCTTTCTTTCTTACATGATTGATAAAGATGCGTCAGACTTATTTTTTGCACCAGGAGCCCCGGTACTTCTGAAGGTTCATAACGAAACCAAGCCTGTGAATCCGGATAAGATCATCACCGGCGACGAAATAAAAAGCATGGCTTACTCATTAGTATCCAGCCAACACATTGAACAATTTGAAACACAGTGGGAATTAAATGCCGGAGTGACTGTGGAAGACATAGGCCGTTTCAGAATCAGCCTGATGAAACAACGAAACGAAATTTCGATGGTCATTCGGCTGATACATACAGAGCCGCCATCAATTGAATCTCTAAACCTGCCCCCAGTTCTGAAAACACTGGTTAACAACCGTCGGGGGTTAATATTAGTTGCGGGGGCAACCTGCTCTGGTAAATCCTCCACTATGGCGGCCATGATCAACCACAGAAACGAAACGCAACACGGTCATATTCTGACCATCGAAGATCCGCTTGAATTTTTACACTCATATAAAAAGTGCATTGTGAATCAAAGGGAGTTGGGAGTAGACACTCACTCATACAATGACGCGCTTAAAAACGCCATTCGCGAAGCACCGGACGTAATTTTAATCGGCGAAATTCGCGACATGGATACCATGAAAAGCGCCATAGCCTTTGCTGAAACAGGCCACCTTTGTATAGCAACCATACACGCCAGTAACTGCATTGAAACCCTGGACAGAGTCCTGAATTTTTTTCCTCAGGCGAGCCATCATCAGGTATTAATGGACTTGTCCAGAAACTTATCGGCCGTAGTATGCCAACGGTTGATCAAAGGCAAAGAGATTTTATGGCCTGCGATAGAGCTTTTAACTAACAGCCCTTATATTCAGGACCTGATTCAAAGAGGAGATTTCGACAGCATCAATCAGGCGCTCAGCCGCAGAGACAAGGAAGATGCTATGACCTTTGATTCATCTCTTATTGCCCTTTATAGCCAAGGAAAAATCAGTAAAGAAGCGGCAATAGAGCACGCAGATTCAAAACACAATATGACGGTGCAGATTCGACTGCTTGATGAAAGATTACATAAGAAAGCGGTTTAAGGAGATTTCAAACACGCTCAATACCTTAGAAACCTAATTAAAAGAACACTCTGCGTGAAGCAGGTTCTTAATGTTTAGTAACACCAGAATGCTCGACGATAATCGCCTGAAGTTGGCTCAACTCAAAAGGCTTCGCTAAGAAGCCATTCATCCCCAGTTCGGAATATGTGTTGGTTTCATCTTGCATGACGTTAGCCGTCAGAGCAATGATCTTTAACTGCTCAGGATTGAACTTATCCCGAAGTAGTCGCGTCGCCTCCATGCCATCCATAATGGGCATTTGAATGTCCATCAACACCAAATCAAACTGGCCATTTTGAGCAATCACAGTATCCACCGCTTCCTGACCATTCATGGCTGTCGTCACGGTGATGCCCATCTGTTCCAGCAACGTCACTGCGATCATCTGATTGATTTCATTATCTTCCACCAACAACACTTTTAGCTCCATGGCGGCTAAAACACGCTCAAGGGATGTCTGCTCAGGTGATTGCGGGTTTGTGTCTGCTGAGCTCTCCCCTATTTCCGCTAAGCTCTCTCCTATTTCCGCTGAGCACTCCCCTATTAATGCCTGATCTACGGATGCATTTCCGACAGGCTGTGCCCCTTTTTGAGTCAAAAGTTCAATCAAATCCCGCTTCAATAATGGCTTATAAATAATGGGATAAGCGTTGTCCGTTTGAATAAAATTCTCAGTATGGGCCGTGTAAATTACCACTTGATCAGGCAACTCAGTGACTTTCTGAACTTCTGTTAATATTGCGCCCGGTTCAAAATCAGGCAGCACCCAATCTAATAACAAAATATCAAACCTTCGTTCGGTTAATGCTTGCAGAGCCTCCCGGCCAGATTGTACCCCGACCACCTTCAACCCGAGCGACTGAGCCAATGTCATACTGACTTCAAGCGTGACCGGATCATCTTCCACCACCAGCATAGACCCACTGTATTGAGTCAACGCCAAGTCTCCTTGTCTAAAGGCCGTATCCAAAGGAATTCGTACCGAAAAAGTCGAGCCACACCCCAGTCGACTGGATATTTTAATTTCCCCACCCATTAATTCCGTCAGCAACTTACAGATAGTCAAACCCAAACCTGTCCCCCCGTATTTTCTGGTGGTTGATGATTCCGCCTGGCTGAAGCGCTCGAATAAGCTCTCGATTTGTTCCTGGCTAATCCCTATGCCCGTATCAGTAACGGCAATCGTGATCCACTGCTGACCTTTCTCTTTCACTTCGGATCGGATAGAAACCGTGACGGCCCCCTCTTCGGTAAACTTAACGGCATTAGAACTTAAATTCAGTAAGATCTGATTAATGCGTACAGGATCGCCGATGTATTGCTCTCTCAGATTCGGGTCGATATCAAAGATCAAACAGATGCCCTTGGCAGAAGCCATTGGCGTCATCAGCGTTCGTAAATTATCCAGTAAATCAGCAAACTCAAATGGCACATGTTCTATGTGCAATTTCTTGGACTCTATTTTAGAAAAATCCAAAATATCGTTAATAATCGTTGTGAGTGAGTTGGCCGAAAAGCGTACTTTTTCCAGGTAATTTCTTTGCACCGAGTTAAGTTCGGTTGCTAATAAAATGTCCGTCAGGCCCAGGATTCCATTCATAGGCGTTCTGATCTCATGCGACATATTGGACAAGAACAACGACTTGGTTTCTGCCGCTTGTTTTGCTTGTTTGTTCGCCTCTTTTAACTGCGCCATTAAACGAGAGAAGACCACTGCCACAAGGACAAACACGCCAAAAAGCGTGAGCAACACATCACTGATAAGCTGCCAATAATTACGCTCTATACGACGATTTAAATGATCAATATTTTTTTGAATAACCTCTGAAATGCCTCCCTCCTGAATTGGCAACAAATAATTAGAAGCTTTCAGAAAATTGTCCAGAATAAACTGAGAGTGCAAACGTAATAAACGAAACCTGGGCTCAACAGCTTCCCTTTCCCGCAATAAAGCCAACTTCCCCATCAGTCGCAGACTGATCTCCTGAACTCTAGGCAACTCATGAGCAACCTGAAGATTAGACACCAACACCAAAACGGAAGACAAAAGTGACTGTTCTTCAGGTAAAAATGAATCTCTCTGAATGCCTAAAGAAGAAATGTACCGATACGAAGTCTTCAGCATGGTTGCCAGCTGCATGTAGTTTACAACCAGATTGCTGAAGTGATTAAGGGATAAGGAAACTTCTTTACTGAGACTGTCATTTTGTCGCAATTCATTACTGACTCGCTCCAAACCCAGTTGTTTTTGAGCATGTTTATCAAAATGGTAAACACTGCTGTTAGAGGCCGTCAGGGTTTCAAGCGACAACTCAATGGTAAAACGATTCAGTTCATTGGCCAGCTGGAGTGCTTTCTGTTGCTTTTCTAATGCATGATAGCTATCGACCGCTAAGCTACCAAACAACCAAATGAGAGCCAATAAAAGGCCTTCCAATAAATACTTCATTATTGTAATGACCTCGGCAGCTCACCGGTAAACGCGTGCAATAAAGCTTCTAAATCCGCCACATCGGCGTCGTTGAGATCGAGCCCTAATTGACCTCTGGCCATGATTCTTATGGCTACAGATAACTCATCCACAGAACCATTATGAAAATACGGTGCGGTGTCCGCCACGTTCCTCAAACTCGGGACTTTAAACACATGCATGTCCTGAGGATTCTTAGTTAATTCATACCGGCCTGGGTCGTCCAGCAGATTGGCAGGCACCTGATCCAAACGGCCTATTTTTTGATAAAGGTTCCCCCCTATGTTTCTCCCCTGATGACAGGTCACACAGCCATAGTCGACAAATTTCCGATAACCCGCCTGCTGTTGAGGCGTCAACGCGCTGTGTTCCCCTAACAGGTACCGATCAATGGGGGCGTTTTCGGTGACTAACGACTCTTCATAAGAAACAATGGCTTTCAGGATATTTTCAACGGTAATGCCGTCCTCTGAAAGATCTTGAAAACTTTGAACGAAATTAGGTTCTGAACGTAACTTTTCAAGCACTTCATCCCAGTCACTGCCCATTTCCACTGGGTTGTGAATCGGCCCTTCGGCTTGATCTTTGAGGTTCAGGCTTCGCCCATCCCAAAATTGGCGAAAGTTAAATACCGCATTTAACACTGAAGGCGAATTTCTGGTACCCACTTGTTGATTTATCCCCGTCGAAACAGGCAAACCATCATCGCCACCATGAAATACATCATGACAAGAGGCACACGAGACACTGTTATCTGCAGACAACAGCGGGCTATTAAACAACGCTTTTCCTAACTGCACCCAATGAGAATTCGAACTTTGCACAGTTGGTAGCGGCTGTAGTGGCGAATTAACAGCCTGATACAGATATTGAGAGGAAAAAGACCCTGACCGAGACCCACTCACTTTCCATTGATGAGAATCATTGGGCATATTCAGCTGAAAAACCAAGATACCGAATACCACCAGCAACAAAAGAACAACAACCAAAACATAATGACTGCGCATAAAAAATACCTAAAACCAACCGACAAAGCCGTTGCTATAACTTTTTTATAAGACATTGATAAACTTAGACCAAGTTACAACCAACATAATTGGTTTACAGCGTTTTAAATTTAAGCTGAGTGCATTTCAATTTGATTGACGAGAAATCATCGAAAACACGTCAAAGAAACATCACCTCCAGGTTTTATGTAAACAAGTTGTATTTGTCATAAATGTTTCACAGGGCTGCCATAAATTTCGCCCCAATTCACTCGATAAATGGGTGGAGCTAAGGGGGATCGTATGCAAATCAGGACACTTACACTATTCAATACCGGCTGCCTGGCGGCCATTGCCATTGGCCTGGCAATCATCACCAACGTTGGTTTAAACGCCATCGATGAGCAGTTTGGTGGCAACAAAGCGTTCAATCAACTTTCTGAGCACTATCGGGTAAATGTCAGAGCAAGCATTGGTCAATACCTAAACACTGGAGATACCCTATTGCTCGCCACCGCAGAAAGCATCTTATCCTCTGCCATCTCGGACACAGAACAATACGCCAGCCAGCACGACAAGACATCTTCTGTCGCGAACATCAACGAGTTGGCAATCGGGCTATTAAATTTGTTAACGACGGAAATTCGCGCTGCAGGCAAAATGTCGGGCAATATACAGCTCCTGCTTGACCAAAATGAACGAGAAATAGCCGACAGCCTCGATGCAATAAAAGACATTGCCGATGCAAACAGTCTATCCTCACCAGAATTATCAAATGCCTGGAGTAGTCTCTCTGCTGAAGCCCAGTACGAACTGATTCATCTAAGCCTATTAAGGCGGAATTACTTCAATCACCCCTCCGAAGCCCGTTTTCAAGCCATCCATGACAAATTATCCGACCTCACTGAATTAACAGGCGCACTGAACAATCTTGACCCTCTGTCAAACCCAGAAGAAACAACCGATGATTTCGATTTCTTTGACGAAGAGGAGCAAGGCAACAAATCAGAAGATTATCTCAATGAACTCAACGGATTATTAAACCGATACCCTGGCGAATTAACACGAACCATCAGCCAAAAATCGGCCATTGAGTCGAGCTTTACCCGAGCAAATCAATACCTGGACGAAATAGATAACCAACTCTCGCAAACGGCATTGGGCTTTGACAATGTTTTGACCGAAGAACTGAAAGGCTTTCAGGTGCAGCTCTACATAACCATCACCCTCATCATTCTGGTGGCCCTGCTTGTCGACCAAATACAAAGACGTGTCGGAGGTCGAATTCAAGAAATAACGCCTTTTTTCAGTCACTACTCTCGTGGTAATTTCACCCAGGAAATCACCATCCGAGCAATGACCACCGAAATTCAAAGCCTGATTCGCTCGGCAGGTCGTTTGCGCCAATACATCATTGAGTTATTGACCTCCATGCGCACTCAGTCCGCCACCTTAGATACGTTAAGTGCAAGCATTAACAACACGTCAGAAGCCATCAACACCCACAGCCAGCAACAACTGGAAGAAGCCACCAAAATCCACTCCGCCATGTCTGAAGTCAACCAAACGTTTCACCAGGTTGCGGCCAACGCAGCCTTTGCCGCTGAAGCAACGATGAACGCCAATGAGGCCGTTGAACAAGGAAAGAGCCAGTTTTTGGCCATCGAAAAAAACATCACCGAAATGTCCGTTGGGATCAATAACGCTGCGTCAACCATCGAACACCTCAAAAATGAAACGGGCAATATCAACCAGGTATTGACCGTCATTGAGAGTATTGCGGAACAAACCAACTTGCTTGCTCTCAATGCAGCCATTGAAGCGGCCAGAGCCGGTGAGCATGGTCGAGGGTTCTCAGTAGTGGCAGATGAGGTTCGCCAGCTATCTCACAGAACCTCAGAATCCACACAGGAGATCAAACAAATCATTCAAAGCCTGCAATCGGTTGCGGCGGGAGCCGTTACGGTGATGCACGATCAGGTACGTACTGCCGAACACTCAAAGTCAAACGCCGAAACTGCGTCTGAAGCCCTTAGCCACATTGCTGAAGCTGTCATAAAAATCAAAGACGTCAACATCAATATTGCATCAACCACCGAAGAACAAGCGACCATTGTTTCGGACATCAACAGCAACATAGGCACCATTCGTACCTTATCCGCAGACACGGCGAAATCCGTAATTAAAACCGTCGCTCAGGCCAAAGAACTGAACCTGATCTCGGGCGGCCTTCAAGGATCAATGCAGCGATTTACCATTTAGCGACGTTTAAGGCATTGTTTAACTGAAAGTACGCTTGGTTTGACCTAATCCGTATGATGAAAACTCTGCTTAATGAAGAAGACACATGAACTCATGATCAGGGTTAATCGTGATAGACACCGGACGCCATCAGAAATTCTTTGGTGTCTCGTGCAATCTGGGCAGGTAAACCACGGCCAGTGTAGTCCTGACCATTAAGCTCAGGGTATTGCGCCAGATAAGATCGAGCCAAATCATAGCGTGCAATGGCAATATCAATATCGTCCAGGTCTCGGTCTAATATCACGCTGTGATCGGCTTTGAACTTATCAATTAATTCATGATTCACAACCTTCCCCCTCGAAAAGACATCATTCGGCCTTTGTAAAACAATCTTTGGCTGAACGCTCTTCTTTGTCATTTCATCAACACAATTTTATCGCAACTGTAGCTTCATTTTTCAATTGCATAAGTACTTTTTACAAATAGCACTTCTTACGAATAGTACTTCTTATGAACAGTACTTCTTATGAATTTTAGACCAGTATCCATCGAAGCTGGGCACTTCTATTCACGGTAAAACCTCAACAATGTTTCCCAAACAAGAGCACAGTTAGCCTTTGGTCACAACCCGCTTTGAAAACTATCCTTAACGGTAGATTAAACAAGAATAACTGGGGTTTCAGGCATGGATTTAAGTAATCACTATCAAATCGACACCTTATTTTCACAACTGGGTTTGGATTCCGATAAACAGAGCATCGAAGAGTTTATCGCCAATCATCATTTGTCAGGAAACATTCGTCTTGATGAGGCACCGTTTTGGTCTCCCTCACAATCCGCATTTTTACGCGAAGCAATCAATGAAGACTCTGACTGGGCGGAAATCGTTGATCATCTGGACACAGAACTTCGACATTAAGTGCAATTGGCAGGCAGCAATCACAAAAACCGGAACTTGTGTGTTTCGGTTTTTTTTTGCTTAATGCCCAGTATCATTCATTACACAAGGACGTTGCACACTCATGAAAGCCTCCGTCATTCAAATGGTCAGCACATCCGATACCGAAGAAAACCTTTCCAAGGCATCGGAGTTATTACGAACAGCAAAAAGTCAGGGCGCAGAAATTGCCGTACTGCCGGAAATGTTTGCGCATTTTGGGGAAAAGGACGCACAGGAGTTTGCTTCTCAGTGGACTCAAGCCGATGGTCCTGTAAGAACATGGTTAAAAAGCCTATGCGAAGAACTGGATCTTTGGGTCATTGCCGGAACACTGCCGGTCTTAGACAGCGATCAGCAAGCGAAGCCAACAGCCACCTGTTTGATTGTTGATAATCAGGGCAATGAACACGATCGCTACGATAAAGTGCACTTGTTCGACGTGGACGTTTCAGACAAGCAAGGCGCTTATCGCGAATCCAACTTCTACCAGGCCGGTACTCAAACCTGCGTCGCAGACACACCGCTCGGAAAATTAGGCATGGCCATCTGCTACGACTTACGTTTTCCGGAGCTATTTCGAAACCTGGTCGATCAGGGCGCAACGCTTTTTGCAATCCCTTCTGCATTTACATACCAAACAGGTTCGGCGCATTGGCTGCCGTTATTGCAAGCCAGAGCCATTGAAAATCAATGTTTTGTACTGGCTGCCAACCAGGGCGGTGAACATTCCGAAACCCGAAGAACCTGGGGCCAAAGCTGCATCATTGACCCATGGGGAAAAGTGCTTGGAGAAATCGCAGAAGGCGAAGGTGTGCTCACCATTGATTTACCTTTGGAGGAAACCCGCGCCATCAGAGCCAATATTCCGTGCCTGAACAACCGAATGGATTGGCTGTAAACAGCTTGTTCAGGGTTTCACCCTGACTCATACCTCCTGAAGGTGCTCGGCCTGAAGGTGCTCGGCCCGAAGGTGCTCGGCCAGTTTTTCACGTATGTCGGGAGGAATGGGCTGAGCCGCATTGGCTTCATAATCAAAGTGAATCATCACCGCTTTACCTTTGGCACAACACACCCCGTTTTGCCAGGCTTCCTGTACCACCGACATGGATGAGTTTCCAATCTTGCCCAGCCAGGTTTTTATCTCTACATCCTCGGCATACTCCAGTTGAGCCAGGTAATCGACCTCAACGCGCGCGATGATTAAATTCCAGTCCTCCGGTTTCATCGAGGGCACAAAGTACTTAAAAATGGGGTCTCGGGCCTGTTCAAACCACATTGGAACCACAGAGTTATTAATGTGACCCAGCGCGTCCGTCTCGCAAAACCTGGGCGCAATTGTCAGATGGTACATACGTTATCCTTCTCTCGGGTGTTTTTGATGGCGATGCCTGAAAATTAAGATATGCACTAAATAATGCCACAGGTCTTTTATAGCATGCCATTACTATGTAAACTTGCCGCCCTTAACCGTTTCCTAGACCTTTTGAACGTCAGGAGTGACTGGTGCGAAATGACACCGACGATTACCGTTATTTATTTCTAAATGACATCCCGTTAATGGATGTGCGAGCCCCTATTGAATTTGAAAAAGGCGCATTTCCAACCTCCATTAACAAACCTATTCTGGATAACGAGCAACGACAATTAATCGGAACCCGTTATAAAGAGCAAGGACAGGATTCAGCCATTGAACTTGGCTGGCAACTCGCCACAGAGGAAATTCAACGCCAACGCGTCAGCAGTTGGAAAGAATTTACCGACGCTCAACCAGAAGGTTATCTGTACTGCTTCCGAGGCGGGTTACGTTCTCGACTGACCCAAAAAATGCTCAAAGAAGCAGGCATCCAGTACCCTCTTATTAAAGGTGGTTACAAAGCACTCCGTCGTTTCCTGATTGATGAGCTTGAAAATAATATTCAGGCACTCGATTTTGTTTTGCTCAGCGGTAAAACCGGCAGTGGTAAAACTCGGGTTCTGAAGCAAGTGACTAAGCACGTCGATCTTGAAGGTCTTGCAAAGCATCGTGGTTCCAGTTTTGGACACACACTTGAAAAGCAGCCAGCACAAATCAACTTCGAAAATGAACTGTCGATACAGTTTATGAAAAAGAGAAATTCAGGCATTCAGCGATTGATGCTTGAAGATGAAGGCCGCTTGATCGGCCGTGTCGCATTGCCCGATTCTTTGCAATTAAAAATGAAACAAGCCTCACCCATGGTCAAACTGGATACCACGCTCGAAGAGCGTATCGAGATTGGCATAGAAGATTATGTGCTGGACTTACTGCCTAAGCACAAAGCGTTGCATGGCGAAGAACTGGCCATACAGAGCTACGGTGAGACCTTGCTTCATAACCTGACCCGCATCCGTAAGCGTTTAGGAAACGAGCGTTACGGTGAACTTCACGACCAGTTCAGCCAAGCCATTCGGACATTACAAAATCAGAATTCAACCAAAGATTTTGAAGCCCCGATTGCCCGGCTACTGACTGATTATTACGACCCTATGTACGAATATCAGTTTTCAAAACGTGAAGGAAAAGTGCTTTTCCAAGGTGATAAACAAAGCGTTATAGATTGGACCAATCATAACCTGTAAACCTTTAACCCAAAACCAACGATAATAAGAGAAATTTCATGAGACTCATTAGCCAATTCATTCTGGCCTCAGGCCTGTTGCTGTCCGCTTTATTCACAACCACAGCCAATGCAAAAGAGACGTTTACGTTTACTGCGATTCCTGATCAGGATGAAACCCAACTGAAGGAACGTTTCGGCAAAATCGCCACCTACCTGTCTGAGAAAACCGGCATTGAAGTTAATTACATTCCGGTAAAAAGTTACTCTGCCGCTGTTACTGCGTTTCGCAACAATCAGGTTCAGCTTGCATGGTTCGGCGGTCTCTCTGGGGTTAAAGCCAGAAACCTGGTACCGGACAGTAAAGCCATTGCACAAGGCTATGAAGACCAGTTCTTCGTCACGTATTTTATCGCTCACCAATCAACTGGCTTGCAAAGTTCTGAGGCATTTCCGCAGACTATCGCTGGTAAGCGTTTCACCTTTGGTTCGAAGGGATCAACGTCAGGTCGCCTGATGCCAGAATTTTACATCCGCGAGCATCTGAAAAAAGCACCCAATACTGCTTTTTCTGAAGTAGGTTTCAGTGGCGATCATAGCCGCACCATTGCTTTGGTTCAGGCAGGTTCCTACGAAGTGGGCGCCGTTAACTTTAAAGTTTGGGAAAAAGAACTCAGCCAAGGCAAAATCGATACGAATAAAGTAAAAGTTATTTGGCAAACCCCGACCTACCCGGATTACCAGTGGACCATTCGTGGCGACGTAGACACTGAATATGGCCAAGGTTTAACGGCTAAAATCACCGAAGCGCTGCTCAACATGACAGATAAAGCACTGCTTGATAGCTTTCCGCGCACTAAGTTTGTTCCGGCAAGCAACGAAGATTACGCGCCGATCAAAACCACAGCTCAATCCATTGGCTTAATGGATTAATAAGCGAATGAATTTAAAGCTTCAGGGTTAAGTGAAGATGAGTTCGGTCACCAATGAACAACTGCTGCCCATCGTTTCCATCGAAAACGAGCAGCTCAGTTACGCTTCAGGAAAGAAAGCACAACCCGTGCTTTCTGACCTCAACCTCACCATCCAGGCGGGTGAAAGAATTGCCTTGGTTGGGAAAAGCGGCTGCGGTAAATCGACCTTATTAAGGCATTTAAGATCTTCATTGAAAGAACCGGCTTGGTGCCCACAAGACCCCGGGCTGGTTCCCATGCTCAGTGTGTTACATAACATTTACATGGGTAAGTTAAATCAGTATTCCTGGATAACAAACCTATTTCATTTGATTCGGCCCAGCAACGAAATCAAACTGGATATTCAGGCCGTTGCCCAGCAGCTGGAAATCGCAAACCTGCTCCAGAACTCAGTAGATCAGCTATCAGGCGGCCAACAGCAACGGGTTGCACTTGGCCGAGCTCTGTATCAACAATCGGATGTATTTCTGGGTGATGAACCCTTATCGGCCGTAGATGAACTGCAAGCGAAACGTCTGCTCGATCACATACTGTCAGCGCACGAAACTGCCATCATTGCATTGCACGACGTGAATCTAGCCTTCAGTTTTGCAACCCGGATCATTGGTTTAAAAGACGGACAGATCGAAATCGATCAAGCCACCACCGAGCTGACGCCCGATGACCTGATGAGGTTGTATTAATCATGCCTCAACATCAACCAACCGTTGATTGTGGTTTGGGATGATTAAAGTGCCGGATAACAGCGCCGCAAAATATCGCCGTGTCTCGCTCTTATTTGCAGTCAGCGCTCTGATTTGTCTGCCATTTGCAAACCTGAACATCAACACATTAGATCCCTGGACTGAATTAGGTCAAATCGGCTACGGCTTTCTGACCCCGGATTTCAGCAACCCTGCCCTGCTATTAGAAGCCTTAGGGAAAACCCTGGCTTTTGCGTTTCAGGGTGTCATGCTTGGGGTAATCTTCGGCCTGCTGTTGGCCCTGTTTTATCAAAAAACCATCGTTCGTCAATTCAGTGCGTTTATCCGTGCCATTCACGAAATTTTCTGGGCACTGATATTCATTCAAATCACCGGCCTCAGCTCCGCCACCGGCGTCCTGGCCATTGCAATCCCTTACACAGGCATCTTTGCAAAAATATTTGGTGAACTGTTGAGTGAGGTCGACCACAAGCCACTCAATGCCATCGTTAAGAACACCAAGACGCTCAACAGTACTTTGTTTATTCGCCTGCCACTGGCCTGGAAACACATTAAAACGTATACCTGTTATCGGTTAGAGTGCGGCATTCGCTCCAGCGCCATCCTGGGTTTCATCGGCTTGCCCACGCTGGGCTTTCACATGGAAACCTTTTATAAACAAGGAATGTACGATCAAGGGGCCGCGATACTTTATGTGTTTTTCTTGCTGATCGGGACATCGCGTTTTTGGCTTAAATCCAAATTGATCCCCCTGTATGTGTTGGCCTCCTTCTGGTTATTGCCATGGTCAAGCTATGGGGATTGGTCACTATTAATGCGGTTCATCACGGAAGACATAGTACCTGCGCCATTAAAACAACCGGATTTAACCCTCACAGAAAAACTGCACGCTCTCGGAAGCTGGGGAGCACATCGTTGGCATAATGAAATCATGCCAGGCATTCTGAACACGGTAGTGTTAAGCCAGATTTCGTTGATATTCACCGGCGTAATATCATTGATATTGTTCCCGTGGATTTCACATCATTTCCTTAACAAACTGGGTCGTGCCAGCGGCAATACCGTACTGGTAGTCGCACGCTCTACGCCCGAGTACCTGTTAGCGTTTATAGGACTATTGATTTTCGGCCCTTCAATGTTACCAGGCATACTGGCATTAGCACTTCATAACGGAGCCATTGTCGCCCACTTGATTGGGCTGTACAGCCAGTCCATCAAACTCAGAGACGATGCATCTTCTGGTCTTAATCGATACTTCTTTGAAATTTTACCGCGCATATACCGACAGTTTTTGGCTTTCTTGCTTTACCGATGGGAAGTGATCATGCGGGAAACCGCTATTTTAGGCATTTTAGGCATTCCGACTCTGGGCTTTTACATCGACTCTGCCTTTGAAGAAATTCGTTTCGACCGGGCCATATTATTAATTCTGGTGGCCGCGCTGTTAAATATTCTGGTGGATCAGATTGCCACCTGGAGCCGAACCCGTTTGCACATTCAACACCGCCCTGAGTCTCTCTAACAGCCTGCCAGTGCTGTATTATCTGACGATTAGCATACTAAAAGCGTAATTTAAGATTGCTCATGGGAACCGGTTGTTGGTTCTCATCAACAATCGCAATATGTACTTCTTCATTTGTTGAACGATCAACGACACTGGACCATTTTTTTTCTTTATCCAAAGACCAGTTTTTACTCCAATCAATCATAGCAATCAAAACCGGAACCAATGCAAGGCACTTGGCTGTGGGGTTGTACATCATACGTTTCGCCCCCTTTTTTATTGGGGTCTTCACCAATAAGCCTTCCTCCTCAAGGTCATTAAGCCTTCGAGTCAAAATGTTTCTGGAGATGTCCAAACCATCCTGTAAAGAATCAAATCTATTAATTCCCATCAACACATTTCGAATCACCAATAAACTCCAACGATCACCAAAAATTTTTAATGCCTGCTCAATACCGCAATTAACATGTTTTTCTATATCTAATTCAGACACTTAAAGACACTCCCTAAAATGAGTTTTCGATTTAAAACCACCAAACCTTCCAATAATTCAATTCACTCATTCTATCAATAGTTGCAAAAGAGAACTAATTAATATTAAATAAGTTCCAAATTAGAACTTATTAAGGGTATTTATGAATCAATCATTCACCGTGGTTTGTTCTGTGATGGAAGCCAAATTATCAAACCAACAAAAAGACCAATTAGAAAACGAGTTCCTAAAGAATTATCAGGACGTCTTCGGAACATCCACTCGCATAAAAATCCTCTGGATGTCTTTTCCTGAAGGACAGGCTTATGTTGCAGGTAAACCCTCCTCTAATCCAACCATGCTTGCTCCGGTTCCGGATAATACGGATCAAGCTAAACGCTCTGTGTTCTTATATTCCTTACTGGAATCCTGGGTAACCCTTAGTGGTTATAAAAAAGACCAGGTCGTCATCAGTGCCGCCGACCAGTCTTTGGCAGACCAGTTTATGAAAACCAATCAACAAAGAGTCTCATCTCTTAAGCGTCCTTTAATGATGGCCAAGATTATTACTCGATTGATACGATCAAAAATTCAGGTCGGTCGGTTAGAAAGTAGTATTAACCTTTAAAATTTTCGGAGTCTCTTATGCCCTTGTATACAGTTTCTACCAAGACCAATTTGTCCCCACAACATAAGAACGAAATTGTCTGTGCTATTACTGAAATTCATTGCCAGCTGACCGGTGCCCCGGCGGACTTTGTCCAAGTCGTGTTTTCTTTTGGAGTGAGCCTCCCCAAACAGTTTGATGCCCATGTAACAGGCTCCATTCGAAGCGGCAGAACTCAAGAAGTAAAGGCCGAGTTAACTGAAAAAATATGTTCAGCCATTGCCAACGCACTAAACAGTGAACGTCACAAAATAGAATCCGTATTGCTGGATGTGCCAGCAAAATGGGTTATTGAAGGCGGGGAGATCATGCCTCAACCAGGAGAAGAAGATGAATGGTATGAGCAACTATCAACCCATTAAAACTCATGAATACCCCAAGAATATTAAAGTTTAGAAGGATCTTGGGGTTAAGTTACTCAATTGGAAAGCAATTCATCAACGTCGCAGTCCATTCAGTTTTGATCTATTTACAAATATTACTTTCTAAATAGATCAAACGTTCCAAGCTATAAGTCAGCCAAAGTGCGCTATGTTCTTGAACTCATAAGTTGGCCAGACTTTCTCAAAAACTATCCTTTCTAGAAAATAAATTGTCTGCATCTACGCCATAGCTGTCATTAGGGTTGCTTGAGGAATGCTTCTGCTTTGGTTGTCAAAGCAGACATGTTGAACGCCAACAAAAAACGTGCAAATTTTTACATCATTTTAATGTTTTTGTTAGCCTATTTTTTTGCATTATATCTAATCCAGTCGGGATGACTTTCTTTGATATTTTCCGGTAAGACACAAACATCCACAAAGTTAACACTATTAAACCGAATATCTTTGACCTCGGACAGGATCACAGCCGTGCTTGACCTATCCACAATGGTTCTTTCTACTGTATATATTTTCCCAATATCAAGTAGTTCCGCTATTTTTTCTTGTTGCCATGCGCTTCCATTTTTTGCCGTCGCTTCTGTAATCTTTACTTTATGTCCTTTAGGAGCATAGATTGTCATTGAACAATGTGAGGGGTTTTCTTCCGCGCAATTGTAAGGAACACAATTGTCAGCATGGGAACCTATCGTAAAAGTTAAATAGGAGAAAAACAGCACATATCTAAGCTTATACATATGACTCTCAAAATTGAGGCTAACGTTCGGTTAATGGGTCGCAATTGCGTAGTAATTGACATCCCAATTCAACCGCTGGTTATTTTCTGGCCATACCATACACATATACTTTTGATTTACAGAAAACTATATCTTCAAGTTGATAAACTAAATACTCACCTTTAGGCTTCTCATCGGAGGGCATTAGGTATGAAATTGTATCGTTGAAAAACCAGCTTCTAATGTAACTGGATGCTACACTAGGAAAGTCAGTAATTAATTGCTCTAGGTTTGGGAAATCTAACTCTGCTAATAGAGGAGTGACTCCTTCAGAAAAGTCAGGTTCACCTGTACCGTAATCTTTTCTTTCTTCAGTTAACCGCTCATCTAAATATTCACCAACTTTGTCCAAAAAGTATTCAAATGAACATTCATAAATAAAATAACTGAGATCCGCCCACTCTGGTTTCCAACCTGTCTCAGTATAGTGACATTTGAGGGCTCCACGATCTAACTGTCCATCGCCAAAAATTAACACTTCACGCATATGCCATTGCTACCCCAGTAGGGACATAACAGTTTAATCGACGGACCCTACCGGTCCGTCCATTACTTTATCTACTTTTTCCAAAATTTGTCTCGGTCCAACTGTACCAAGGCTTTTAAGAAATTCCTATGAAATTCCTCAATGAACAAAGCGTTTTTTTTCGTATATTTAAACCGTGCGTTACTAATGCCTCAAACATTTTTTTAATTTCAATAGGATGGAATAAGTCGACCAAAAAAGACGATGGGAAAGCGGACTTTTTCATAAAACTGTAACAAAACCTATTCACAACCATGATCTTAGGCAAGGGTCAAGGCCGTGAAAGCCCTCTAGATTATCGTTGAAAACGAGCGAGCAACAAAGTCTGCTATCAACGTGACACCAGACGCCGTTAGCAGTCAGTTAATGGTCGTCTTTGGGGCAAAAGAAGACAACGATCATTGAGAGCTAAAAAGGATCAGCTGATTGTTTATAGAACTACCTGATCCAGGTAAATAATGTTGAATGCGCCTATTTGGCCAGTTTATGGTATCCGGATGTGGTCAAAATACGGTAATCAGAACACACTAACAATCTTTAATAATGATTTTCACTTCGCAATCCGGATCTCCAAACGAATCATAAGTTATATAACAACCGTTGGCTGTGGGGGGGCCCCGACCCCCGAATATCATAGCCAATTCTGGTATATTGGTTATTAACTATCTTAGTTAATCCACCTGACTCACTTAAATCAATGTGGTCTATCATGCTTAGCGCATCACCCAATTCCGCCTGACTTTCAGGGCATAAATTACGCCAGTCAACTTCTGATGTCCCTGCTTCGGTTTCAATAATATAGGCCGACTGATCCCCGGGGTTTGATGACGTTATTGATAATCCATTAACGTAAGCTTTACTTCGAATGATACTGATTGTGGCCCGCATAGAACCTTCGATTCCCTGAAGAGTTGCTATTTTGGCAGAACTTGAAAGATCAGCAAATCGAGGTAGAGCAAAGGCACTTAACACGCCAAGAATTACAATAACCATGACCAACTCAATTAAAGTAAAACCCGACTCATTTCTTACTACAGAGACTACATTATTCACTAAGACACCTAACTTCAGAAAACAAACCTGATAGTACTTCAAGTCTAAATAATTGAGCATTATATGGATACAGGTTCGTATGTCAGTTTCAGAAGTTGTATTTTTGTATCCGGAGTCCAGTCAGAAAGAATGGGCCATTCGTCAATCCGTGTTAGAATCCCTCGTATTAAAGCCTTCATAAAGACGCTCTGTTCACATCATTAAGGAAGACAATGCAAGATACCCCCATCGTCAAGGAAGTCGTATTAGTAGGCGGCGGGCACAGCCATGCATTAGTCATCAATCAGTGGGCTATGAACCCCATTCCGGGAGTACGTTTAACACTGATTTCACCTCAGGTGATGACCCCCTATTCAGGCATGCTTCCTGGCTTGGTCGCAGGTCACTACAGCTTTGATGAAACCCACATTGATTTGGTCAAACTCTGTCGCTACGCTAAGGTTCGCTTTATTCAGGGCCGCGTTGAAGGTCTTCAGCCTGAGCAGAATCAAGTCCTGCTGATGGACAGACCCAGCCTGAATTACGACATCATTTCCTTTGATACCGGATCAACGCCAGATCTATCAGTAAAAGGGGCTGAGGCGTTTTCAACACCGGTCAAGCCCATTGACCAGTTTCATCGTCGTTGGGAAACATTAATAACCTCACTGATCGAAAAACAAACCGACCATGCCCCGTTAACGCTGTCCGTCGTGGGTAATGGTGCAGGCGGAATTGAACTGATTTTGGCCATGTCTTACAAACTGAGACAACTTAACCTGCCCTCAAATCTGAAGTTTCAGCTCATCGCCCGTGGCAGCCAACTGATTTCCGGTTACCCAAAGCGTCTTCAGAAGAAACTCAGTCAAATACTTCAACACAACCAGGTTGAGTTCATCTCAAATTTTGACGTTGTCGAACTCAAACACAATGAGATTATTTCTAAGACAGGTCAGAGTTGCCCTTCTGACATAACCTTCTGGTGTACTCAGGCGAAAGGTGCAAACTGGTTGAAAAACACCGGTTTAAAACTCAGCGAACAAGGTTTTATTCGTATCAAACCCACACTGCAAAGCCTGGATTTTGACAATGTATTTGCCGCTGGTGATGTCGCCCACTTCGACCATAAGCCGCTCCCTAAGGCCGGAGTTTACGCCGTTCGTATGGCGGATTCTTTGTTCCACAACATTTCGTCTTTACTGCTGGAAAAGCCACTCAAGAGTTACCGGCCGCAGGGGGATTTTTTAAGCCTTCTGGCCTGTGGCGATAAAACAGCTCTGGGAACAAAATCGGGCATCACCATCAGTGGTGAGTGGGTCTGGCATTGGAAAGACCGAATTGATCGAAAGTTCATGACTATGCTTCAACAACTGCCAGACAATATGCCTTCTGATCCTTCATCAAAGGCACTGCCAGATGTGTTGGCGCAATTATTGTCACAAGAAACACAAAAAGACATCTCAGACCTAGCCATGCGCTGCGGGGGTTGCGGCGCCAAAGTGGGGGCAGATGTGCTGCATCAGGCATTAGAAAGCATAACAACAGTACAACGCAAAGAAGTCATTCTCGGCTTGGACGCACCCGACGATGCCGCCATCATCGAAGTCCCTGAAATCAAACACCTGGTTCAGACCATAGATCAGTTCCGTTCATTTATTGATGACCCGTATTTATTCGGTCAGATAGCCACGCAACATGCATTAAGCGATTGTTTTGCGATGGGAGCAGACCCTGTTTCAGCCCTCGCATCGGTGATTGTTCCTTATGGCTCTGAGCAACATACCATTTCAGAAATCAAGCAGCTAATGGCCGGCGCCACCCAAGCATTGAACGAGGCAAATTGCCAATTAGTGGGTGGCCACACCGCCGAAGGCAGCCAATTATCTCTGGGCTTTAACATTAATGGCTTAATTAGCAAACATTCAGCATTAACCAAAACCGGTGTAAAACCAAACCAAGTGATCATTGCCACCAAAGCGTTGGGAACCGGAGTAATTTTCGCCGCAGACATGCGCCACCAGGCCAAAGGCGTCTGGGTGGAAGCAGCATTAAACACGATGCTTCAAAGCAACCAAAAAGCAGCTCAGATTCTTTACCAGTTGAACGCTTCTGCCTGCACCGACATTACCGGTTTCGGCGTATTAGGTCACTTAGTAGAAATGTTAAGAGGTTCTGGGCTGGGTGCGGAACTGACGCTCAGCCATTTACCCGTGTTAGAAGGTGCGTTAGAGCTATTTGAAAAAGGCTATAGCAGCAGTCTACAACCTCAAAATGTTCGTCTGAGAAGGGCCATCAGTAACCAGCAAGAAGTGCAACAACACAAGCAATATCCGTTAATATTTGACCCTCAAACCAGCGGTGGGCTGCTTGTTGCTATAGATGCAGATGGTGCAGAACAGGCATTATCCGCCTTACATCAAGCCGGATACAGCCAGAGCCGAATCATCGGCAAGATCACACCCCTGCCGGAGCAAGGCGTGGTAACTGTTAAATAAAAATGAACAACAACTAAGCGGACATCAGATTCACTAAATCGCTGCGCTGATCGATGTCTCTCAACACCCCTTGATCAGGTACATCAACCTCTAACACTCGGTCCTGATGTTGATGGATAATTTCTTTACCGCCCTGATCTGTATTCAACCCCATCAGCGCGGAATAAAACTGTTCGCCAAATACCACCGGGTTCCCTCGTCGTATATCACCACCACCTAAATTCACAACCGGAAGAGTAATGGCATTTTTACGAGATTCCGACAATAAACTTGCGTAAGTCTCCGGTTCGATAAAAGGCATATCGCCCAGCGCAACCATGGTTGTTTGCCAACGATCCGTAACAGCTTGAATGCCTGATGACAAAGACATCCCCAGCCCCTGTTCAGCCTGTTCATTCAATACGTAATCAACGTTCAGTTTCTTGAGGTACTCAACCAAATAACTTTTAGTTGGATCTACCACCACAACCAATTGATCCGTTACTGATAGGATATTCTCGATTGTCCAGCCCACCATCGGCTTTTCAGGCCGCTGAGAGTCCATTTTGATAGGGTACATCAGTTTTTGGCTGCCAAAACGTTTGGACTGACCTGCGGCAAGCAATAACACGCCGGTGTTTTTTGAAAGGATTGGTTGTGACACAGGAAAACCCTCATGAGTAGATTACTACTCACTTATACTAACTTTAATTACCGGATGTTAACTTGCTTTAAGTCATTCGGATAATGCTTTAATTAATCACCTGACCGGCTTATGAATACCGGCCAGGAGTCAAGGCAATGATACTCTGTTTTATCACGATAAACTCAAAGGCAGCTCACGTAATCGCTTACCCGTTGCAGAAAATAGAGCATCGGCCAGAGCAGGAGCCAAAGGCGGCACACCAGGCTCACCAACACCTTTGGGTGGTTGAGCGCTTGGTATGATATCAATCACAATTTCAGGACACTCATTCATCCTAAGCATTTGATAATCATGAAAGTTACTTTGCTTAACCCGACCTTGCTCGATGTCTATCTGACCATACTTAGCAGCCGTCAGAGCGAAAATAACACCGCTTTCCATCTGCGAGTGGACAATATCCGGGTTCACAGCCAAGCCGCAATCAATTACGCAATACACTCGGTTAACCTGATATTGGGTGCCTTCCACAGCCACTTCAACGACCTGCGCCACCCAAGAGCCAAAACTGTAATGAAGCGCTAACCCTTGATGAACACCTTTCGGGGCTTTCCCCCAATTCGCCAATGCCACCACCTTATCCAGCACGGCCACCGCCTGAGCGTTATCTTTCAGCAAATTACGACGAAATTGATACGGGTCCTGCTTAGCAGCATGAGCCATCTCATTCATGAAACCCTCAACCACAAACGCATTTTGTGAATGACCTACCGACCGCCAGTAAGACACAGGGACTCCGGCATCTGCATGAGTATAACGAACATCAACACTCTCTACGGCATACGGGTAAGACTCAGCGCCTTCAAAAGGCGAGTGATCTTCAGGCGCTAATACGCCCTCGCCTGCGATGCCCGCGTTGGCCAGTGTGTTGTACATGAACTTAGGCGCCCAGGGGAATTGAGCGGGGGCTGCATCCCAAACGTACCAGCTCAGAATTTTCGGACAAACCAGCTGATGCTGCCAGCCCGTCAATTTGCCATCCGCCGAAACGGCGGCTTTAAGCCGGTGGTAAGAAGCCGGTCGATAAATATCGTGTTGAGTATCATCTTCCCGAGACCAAATCAGCTTAATCGGTAAACCCGTTTTGGCTGAAATCTCCGCCGCTTCCGCCACAAAGTCCTGACTCAGCCGACGGCCAAACCCACCACCGATGAAGGTAGTATGAACAAATATTTGATCCAACGATAAATCGGTCACTTTGGCCGCAGCCACTTGCGCAACATCCGGGCCTTGAGTTGGCGCCCAAATATCGCAGCGATCAGCCTGAACATGCGCAACACAGTTCTGAGGCTCCATCGTCGCGTGCGCTAAAAACGGGGCCTGATACTCAGCACTGATCACCAAATCACCATTTGACAGTGCCGACTCAATATCACCCTCGTCCCGACGTGAATCGCCCTCGTCCTGGTCGGCCATTTGCTTATATTGCTCGAACACAGCTTGAGTAGACAGTGAAGCATTTTCGCCTTCATCCCACTCGACCGACAAGGCATTCAACCCCTTACGCGCCTGCCAATAACTGTCAGCGATGACTGCAATCCCACTGGTAATCTCTACCACTTGCTTAACGCCAGCAGATGCCAATGCAGCAGTCGCATCAAAGTGCTTCACCGAACCTCCAATAACCGGACACCGACTCACCACGGCGAACGCCATACCAGGCACAACCGTATCAATACCAAAGTCAGCGGTTCCTGTGGATTTTAACGGCGCATCCAGTCGTTGGTTATGCTTTCCTATGTATTTGAAGTCCGCTGGATCTTTCAAGGTTAGGGAATTCGGGACAGATTCTTTCACTGCGACCGCATACAAATCTGAATAGTTTAAACTGCGTTGAGTGGCGGCATGCACCACCCTTCCGTCCATGGTAGAACATTCTTCCGGAGCCACTTGCCAAACTCGGCCTGCCGCTTGAGTCATCACAGCGCGAACGGCAGCACCGGATTGCCGGATTTGATCCCAGCTCGAGGAAAGGCTGTTACTGCCGCCGGTGATTTGTAAGCCATAGTCAGGGTTTCGATAGCGGGTGTCTGCCGGTGCAAACTGGACTTCGATCAAAGAAGGGTCAATATCCAACTCTTCGGCCAGTAAGGTCGTCAACCCGGTGTAAGTTCCTTGCCCCATTTCCACCCGGTCTAACAAAAATTTTACCTGTCCTTCGGCGTCCATTTTTACCCAGGCATCAGCATGCCAGACGCCATTTTTTTCACCGGAGTGAGTGTCCGTGCCACAAGCCGACAATTGGGTCGCAAGTACCAAACCACCACTTGCAGTCATGGATAATTTAAAAAACTGACGACGGGATAAAGTAACATCCATCATGACTGAACCTCCGTAGCCAGTTCATAATTCAAATTCGGTGACGACTCTGCGAAACCCGTTCGCTGCATTGCTCTCGACGCTTTCTTGATGGCTTTCTGAATTCGGGGGTATGTGCCACAGCGACATATATTACCCGCCATGTACTGTTTAATTTCATCGTCGGAAGGATTTGGATTAGAAGCCAATAACGCAGTCGCAGACATAATCTGACCCGACTGGCAGTATCCGCACTGGGGAACGTTTTCATCAATCCAGGCTTGTTGCACCGGGTGCAGGTCATCCATAGTCCCTACGCCCTCGATCGTCGTAATCTCCTGTCCGTGAATGGCCGACACCGGCATACTGCAAGAACGAATTGGCTGCCCATTCATCTGAACGGTACAAGCACCACACAAGCCCATGCCGCACCCGAATTTGGTGCCGGTCAGGCCTATTGTATCTCTGAGCACCCAAAGTAAGGGGGTATCCCCTTCCACGTCCAATCGTTGTGTATTGCCATTCACACGAAACTCGATCATATCAATCCCCTCAACGGAACTACTTCATCACGCGTTTATAATTATTCAGTAACACTGCCAAGCCAGACCTCTTGATATGGGTCTTTCTGTTTGCACCTGCAGCAAGTCGCTAGAGTTTATACTCTAATCTCAAAAATTAAACTGAATAATATTCACACTTAAATGAATTTATTTGAACCGGTAATTCAATGAAGGCAAGAAATTGTCGTGCTTTGATAAACCCTGACGGTCTTTTAAACCAAGACCGTAAGCCATTGGTTATCAAAAACGGTAATACAAATTCAGTAATACAAATTCAGTCATACAAAATAAGCAGCACCAAAACAAAAAAAGGCGCATTAACTCAGGTTAATGCGCCTTTTTACATAAAAACCGCACTTAGTCAGCGTTTATGGCGTCTTCCATAGACTGAACCGCTACTTTTTCAAGCCATTCCAGATCAATGTCTTTATGCGCTTCACAGATAAACCAGGGTTCACGTGAATCCGGTTCTAACATAACACCATTTTTGATCAGGTTATGAGCAAAACGAACGTACAATGCACTGTCCGTTTTTTTCCAGTCCCGGTAGTTCTGTGGCACTTCGTTTCCAAAATGAATACCGAACATGGCATCTGGTCCAGAGAATCGGTGTTCGATACCAAATTTAGTGAATACCCTGGAAAGAAGTTCGCGAATTTCTCCGCCCACGCGATTGACCGTTTCAAGCGCATCCGTTTCCTTGAGGATGGTCAAAGTCGCTTTCGCCGCAGTCAAACCAATCAGGTTTGCGGTATAAGTGCCGCCATGAGTTACGCCTGTTTTATCAAAGCGGATTTGATTCATCACATCCGCACGGCCACCAAACGCAGCCACCGGATAGCCATTACCAATGGCTTTTGCGTAAGTGGTTAAATCGGAATTGATACCATACAGTTCTGCCACACCACCTTTCGCAACACGGAACCCGGTTTTCACTTCATCCATGATCAATAAGGCACCGAACTGATCACAAACATCACGCAGTTTCTGCATGTATTCTTTAGTGGAACTGATGCTGCCACAGTTCCCCATGATCGGCTCAATCACAATCGCAGCAATGTCATCTCCTACGCGCTCAAAAACCTCATCAATGGCTTCAAAACTGTTTAAAGGAACAATTTCAATGTGCTCACGCGAGGCTTCCGGAATACCCGCACCGAAAGGGATGACTTCCGGAGCCGCCTGGGTTTGAGGGTTCCAATTATCGACGTCTGACTTCCACATCATCTCATCGTACAAACCATGGAAACCACCTTCGACAATCACAACTTTATTTTTACCAGTAAAGCCACGTGCCGTTCGCACAGCACCGATCACCGCTTCTGTTCCTGAGTTGGCAAAACGCATTTTTTCAATGTGCGGACACAAGGATTTCACCAGACTGATGACCTGAGCGTCCAGTTCACTCGAGAAGCCTGAAATCGTGCCGCTTTCAGTGATGCACTTGATAACAGCTTCATCCACACGACGATCACGATAGCCCAAAATAATCGGGCCGTAAGCCAAACGAAAATCAACAAATTCCTGACCGTCACAATCGGTCAGGGTACAACCTTTAACACTCTTAACAAAAACCGTGTCTTCCTGCCCCCAGTAACGATAGCTGTCTGCTACGCCGAGTGGCATGTGCTCCTGAGCTTCCTTAAGCAGCTCAGCGCCATGCGGCTTGTGATGGTCGGTCATGATATTTATCCTCGCTAAATCGGGCCAAATGTAAAACTACAGACGAGCTATGCAGATGGGGTAAAAGCCAAAACTGATTAAAAATTTGGGGAGGATAATACCTGTCCAGTCAGTTATTTGCCACGAAAAGTAAGGGCATTTACAAATAGAAATATTCAAAGAAGAGTGTTTGATAACTACAGGCCGAAACCATCCGTGAAATTGTCGATGCCCGGCCTGATTCAGAAAGGTTTAAGGCTGCTGACCAAGCAATACTTTCACCGCCCGATGCATGAATGCCCGAATACCGTCCGGGGTATTCTCTGGTGCGTATACCATCATGGCCACAGAATGCGCGCTTCCCATGAAAATCATTGCCAGCTCTCTGGCGGTAAGGTTCACGTTAACCTCTTGCGAATCTATGCCTCGTTGAATTGTTCGGGCGATTTGGCTGATAACCCGGTTATGAAGCAATAAATAACGTGGCCACACATCATCACGTAACGAAGAGGTCCACTCCAGCCACACTTTGACATATTCCTGATGTTCAACCGCTGCATTCACAAACTGATTTCCATGCTCATAAAGCGCGTCGATGGCACTGAGATCATTTCCATGTGCTGCATTTGCAACTTCAAGATAAAACCGTTCAACTTCTGTTAAAACGGCATCAACCAAATCTTCTCGTGTTCTGAAATAGTTGAATACGGTTGGAACCGATACTCCCGCTAATTCAGCCACATCCGCATGAACAGCACGACCAATGCCTTTATTGGCAAAGGCCACCACAGCACAATGTAAAAGTTGAGCATGCCTCTTTTGAGGGTTAAGTCTTGTTCTTTTGTTTTTAGGTTCTGCCAGTTCCATAAAAGGTCCCTACCAAAGCAATCTCAGCAATGGACGCGACTATAACAAAGGGGTTTAGAGTCCCCTACCTAAACGCTCACAAAATGTTACATTTCAGATAAATTTTGCCAACTTTTTGACACACTTCATATAATCGGGGTTCTCTCAATACACGAACCTGACAAAACAATCAGGTATCAAGATAATTAGTTGACATATCAATCATTTAACACAGACAATGAAAACGACGACAGATTACACACCATTAAAAAATATAATCAGGTGGATATATGGAATTTCTAAACGTTTTGAAAGGCCGTCGTAGCATCAGGGCCTTCTCCGATCAGGAAGTTGAAACCGAAGTTCTGGATGAAATCTTAAAAGAGGCACTTGAGTCGCCCTCCAGTTCCAATACACAACCCTACAAATTAGCGATTGCCACAGGCAGTACATGCAAAGCGATTGGTGAGGAGCTTCTTTCAAAATACCACGCGTCCAATAAAATCCAAAAGCAACCTTTGCCACTCAAAGTTCTATCAGCCATTACCAGTGATGCACTACCAGACAGTGACTTCAAACCCATTCTTGGAAAATACCCGCCTCTGTTTCAAGAGCGCCGCATCGCAACGGGTGCCGGTCTTTACAAAGTTTTGGGGATTGAGCGTCATGATAAACAAGCCAGAGACGAGCAGATGGCTCGAAACTTTACGTTTTTTGATGCACCTGTGGCGATATTTCTGTTTGTTCATCCGGGCATGAAGCATACCGCACTGGTAGATGCCGGCATTTTCATGCAATCGTTAATGTTATCGGCCACAAATAAAGGCTTAGGCACCTGCGCACAAGGGGCACTGGGCATTTGGCGCTCCCCCATAGACAAACACTTTACGGTGCCTAAAAATTACAAACTGGTGTGTGGGTTAGCCTTGGGCTACCCAACTGAAAGCGATGTGAACGACTATAAGCCTAATAAAATTAATCTGACCGATCTGAAAATTCCGGCAAAATAAACCGCGCGATAAATCAGCGCCCAAACCGGCCAAGGATCTAGCTCGCGCAGTCTGAGGCCGGATCAAACACCCCGGAAAAAACTAGCGGGCTAACCAAAACTCAACGAGTTCATCAAGCGGCTTGGGTTTACAGTAAAAATACCCCTGAGCGTAATGACAGCCTTTCTCAATCAGGAAGTCATTATGCGCCTGGGTTTCCACCCCTTCCGCCAACACATCAAGCCCTAACTGATCCGCCATCGCAATAATCGCCGTCACGATCGCCTTATCGCTTTCATCACTTAAAATATCCCGTATGAAGGTCTGATCAATTTTAAGCACATCAATGGGAAAAGATTTCAGATAGCTCAAAGAGGAATAACCTGTTCCAAAGTCGTCGATGGCCAGTGTAATATTCAGCCCTTTTAATTTATTGAGCGATAGAATGGTTTCCTCAATGTCTTCAATCAGGATACTTTCGGTCAGCTCCAAAGAGAGGTACTCCGACGATAAGTCGTATTTTTTAAGCGACGATTCAATCACCTCACATAAGTGCGCTCCGTGCTTGAATTGGTACGGCGACACATTGACGGCCACCTTTACGTTGGGCAGCCCCTGAGCATGCATTGCTTTAAGCTCTTCACAGGCTTTGGCTATGACCCAGTCACCGATCTTGCCAATCATCCCGGTATCTTCGGCCAAAGGAATGAACTCAATGGGCGGAATCACCCCTTTTTCAGGATCAATCCAACGAATTAATGCTTCCAACCCCACCAGTTCGCCGGTTCGAACGTCCACCTGAGGCTGGTAATACAATTGAAAGTATTCCTCTTCAATAGCACTGCGAATTCTGTTTTCCAACAAGAGTCGATCGTGCGCTTTGACATTCAGGTCATCACGGTAAAACTGGAAATTATTTTTCCCTTCGGACTTGGCGTGATACATAGCCAAATCAGCACACCGCAATAAAGTATCGGTGTCCGAAGCGTCCTGAGGGTACATAGAAATGCCAATGCTGGCGCCGTAGGTAACTTCATGCCCCTCTAATTCCAAACGTTCAGAAAATGAACGAATAATACTATTCGAAATATCCACCACCCGGCCCATTGAAGCCGCACTCACAATAATGGCGAACTCATCCCCCCCCAACCGGGCCACGGTGTCTTCTTTACGAATCGTGTTTCGTAACACCTCAGCAACGTGCTGCAGTAAGCTATCACCTACATTATGACCCAAAGAATCATTCACTGTTTTGAAGTTATCCAGATCCAGCAACATCACCGCCAGACTGAGGTTCGGATTTCGGTCTACCCGACCCAGTTCCCGTTCAAAACGGTCGGACAATAAGCGTCGATTGGGCAATTGAGTCAGCGGATCATAAAACGCAAGCTGTTGAATCATCTCTTGGGCTTCATGTAACTCGGTATGGTCATCTGAGGTGGAAACAAACTGGATCGGCTCACCAAACTCATCGCGAATCACAAAGATGGATTGCTGCGACCAATATACAGAGCCATCTTTACGCCGGTTTTTAATTTTTCCATGCCACTCCCGTCCGTCAGCCAGTGCGTCTTGAATTTCTTCGATCACTTCCGGTTCAGTGTCCCCGCTGCGCAGGATATTCGGTTTCTTACCCATCACTTCGTCAGGAGAGTACCCGGTCAATTGCGTGAAGGATCGGTTTACATACTCAATTTCAGAGTTGGTGTTGGTGATGATGATGGCGTTAGCACTTTGTTCGACCGCTTGCGACAGCTGATACAGTTTCTTCTCAATGGAAACACGCCTTTTCTCCTTGTCGATCATGAACATCGCTCGACTTAGATCCACGCCCAAACCGGTAAGCAGCTCAATCATTTGATCATCAAATACATCAGGAATGGTTGAATACAAGGTAAAAATACCTATAACCTCACCTTTAAGCTTTAAAGGCACAGCCACTAATGCCTGATAACCCCTTTTTTGCGCTTCATCCCGCCAGGGAACAAAAGTAGGGTCTGTGGCTGTATCATTTACAAAACGAACTTCCCCGGATTTGGCTGCACGACCCACCGGACCATTGGCCAGCTCGGAGTCATCAATCATCATTCGCATCACTTCCAGATAACCATCAACATCACCGGCGGAAGTCTGAGGTAAAACCCGGTTGCCGTTAATGACGCCGACCCAAGCCATCAGGAAGCCGCCGTAAGTGATCGCTATGTCACAAATTCGCTGAAACATCTCTTCTCGGGAGTCGGCCCCAATGATGGCTTTGTTTGAATGACTCAACACCGTATATAAACGGTTCATGGTTTCAAATCGCTCTTGGGCCAACTTAGCTTCGGTGATATTCCTGCGAACATGCACCATTCCTGACGTTCGATTACGGGACGTCACCGGGCTTAATGCCACTTCATACCATTGCTCATTCGAAGGGTTATAAAAAGTATGATTTTCAATCGGCTGATTAAGCTTAATGGCCTGACATATCACACAATCATTCGAGTGCACATTGCTGGCATGCTGTAGGGTGTGGCAGCTACGCCCAATGCATTCTGAAGAAGATAAATCAAGCACCCGCCTTACTGCTTTATTCACTTGACGTACAACCCCATTTCGATCAACCAGAACGGTTTCATCCGGTACGGCATCATACGTATTTGCACCACGGGAAAGCGCCCTGAAGGGCTCCCTTAAACTCGATTCTATTAATGCAATGTATATTGCCCAATAAGAAAACAGTTTAAAAAAGTGTCCCAGAATCAGCGTTAAGCCAAACAAGTCGGTATAAAGCGTAAACATCAGTTCCGCTGCGATGGTGAAACCAATAGATATCAGTATCAGCTCCAGCGTTCGCCGATCCAGCAATGCCCTCGCCCGGTAATTACTGACAGCGGCTCCAATCAACAAAAACACGATGATCCACTCATTCAGAATTTTGGTGTCAGTCAAGCCCGCTTCCGAAGAGAACATTATCGGGAAAAAATCACTGAACGACGCGTAAATCAAACCAGTGGCAACCACACCTAAACAAATAAAAACCCAGGTTCTTGGCCATTCTTTGTTAAAAATGAAAGGAACACTCAGTAAAATAAGGGCTTCAAAATAACGCGCAATCACCCACAAATTAATGGTTGTATTCAAGTCATGCTCATGAACGAATGGCATGCCCTTGAAAGTCAAAGTATGCGCGGTATCAAGCACTCCAACCCAGAAGTAGCCTAATCCCAAACTCATTAAGTAATAGTTTTTAGACAGTGAAAATGTATTCCAGGCCACAACCAAAGAAATGATTGCAACGGAAATAGAAAAGAATTCAACCAAAGTATGGAACAACAACGGCGAATAAAAAGTCAGGGGAATCAACCCGATACTCAAGAAAATGGGCACCCACCAAATCTTCAAACTGATCCCATCTTTCTTCGGAAAAACAAACTCTGTCAAAGGACAACCTTACTATTGATAAAACTATTAACAAAAAACATCAAAGAAAACCGTCGGCTAAAATAACGGCCATTAAAAATATAGCTAAATTAACCCACTCATGAGCGACATAAGTACTAATAAATGGCTATTTTTGTTATAAATATCGAAGATATTACCTAAGCGAGGCAGCTTGTTCAAAACAAAAGCTGTTTTTCAAAACGGAAGTAAAAGTAATGCTCAAATGAACTGATAACACCTTCCGTTGTCCTACTGGATCATTACATAACAATTAGCCACATTACGGAGTAAGGAATGCGTCAGGAAGTTCAAGATTATTACGGTAAAACACTGCAAAGCAGTGATGACCTAAAAACCGACGCCTGTTGTACAGACACCGATTTACCTCGATACATTAAAACCGCATTAAGCAATGTACACGACGAAGTTTTAGCTCGCTATTATGGTTGTGGCTTGGTAGCACCGGAAAAGTTAAAAGGCGCCCGCATTCTGGACCTTGGCAGCGGGTCTGGCCGCGACTGTTATGTGCTATCTCAGCTTGTCGGCGAAGATGGCTACGTAGTGGGTGTTGATATGACCGACGAGCAGCTGGACATCGCAAACAAACACATTGATTTTCATGCCGATAAATACGGCTACAAAACATCCAATGTTGAGTTCAGAAAAGGTTATCTGGAAAGTCTTGAAGATCTTAATCTGGAAGAAAACAGCTTCGACATCATTGTTTCAAACTGCGTGATCAACTTATGCCAGGATAAAGAAGCCGTGTTGAAGCAAGCCTACAATCTGTTGAAGCCCGGCGGCGAAATTTACTTCTCGGATGTGTATTCCGACAAACGCGTTCCTGAAGCATTATTAAGTGATCCGGTACTCTATGGGGAGTGTCTGAGTGGCGCCCTATACTGGAATGACTTCCAGAATCTGGCTAAAAAGTGTGGCTTTCTTGACCCTCGTTTAGTTGAAGACCGTCCGCTGGCAATCAACAATAATGCCATCAAAGCAAAACTGGGCAACATCAAGTTTTTCTCCGCCACTTATCGTTTATTTAAACTGCCGGAGCTTGAGCCTGCCTGTGAAGACTACGGCCAGGCCGTAATTTACAAAGGCGATATTCCTCATCACCCTGAAGCGTTTGAACTTGATAAGCATCACTTCATTGAAACCGGTAAAGTTTTCCCGGTATGCGGAAACACCTGGCGAATGCTGAACGACACCCGCTTTAAAGAACATTTCGAGTTCATCGGCACCTGGGACAAACACTACGGTATTTTTGACGGCTGCGGAACTTCCCTGCCTTACGATGACACAGAAGTAGGCAGCGCAGATTCTGGTGGCGGCTGTTGCTAAAAACCAAGAACATAAAAAAGGAGCTTCGGCTCCTTTTCTTTTGCTCAAATCAACCACACCTTATAACAAGCCGAAACCATAGCCTGTGCGTTTGACTTGAATCGTTTCAGAAATTATCTCTTTGCAGCCGGTAACCACTGCAACATATTCGTTGAGGCCACTTTATGCGCGGTGTCTTCAGGAAGCGCATCCAAGAATGGCCGGATTTCATCCATTCCTTCTTTCAACTTACCAAAGCGACCCACTTTATCGGAACCTATCACAAATCGATCAGGGTAGTTCTGTACTAAATCCAGCCATACCTTTTTTGGCTTATCTTGGTCATCATAGAGGTATTTTATCAGTGTCCAGGATAACAAAATGTTCAAATTCTGATGTTCAGCCATTTGTTTATTTACAAACTCAGGCAACCCCTTCACCGTCTGACGACGATCTATCGCCGCACTGATTCCGGCATGCGCCCAAATGAAAGTAGTTTCAGGGTTTTGCTCCAAAGACTCGATCAACTCATCTTTAAAAATAAATTCTTTTTCTCGGATTGAAGTCAGATTACTGTGCAACATCACTGGCAAACCTTTTTCAGCCGCCAGTTTATAAACCTTCATTAATGCTGGGTGGTTCGCTACCGGTTTTTCCCCTTCCGTTAATGCCGTCAGTTCATCATGCCGACCAAACACTTCGCCGATGCCTTGCCAAAAACCCGGATCTCGTGCCAGCATTCGCTCTATATGCTCTACAGCATTCAAGTCCGTCGGGTTAAACCCAGTAATAAAAGGGTAGAAACGCTTTTGTTCTTTTTCTGGCAAAGACTTCACTGCATCGTAAACCAGCATGTCTGTTGCAGAATACCAATACACTGGCGCATCATCGCCGGAATAATAACGAGGTCGCTTAGGTTCAGACGCCGCCCACTTTTTAGTCATCGAAAAACCGGTTAACACGACACTTTCAACCCCGGCCTTTTCCATATTTTCAAGCAAAGCACCCATGCCGTCAGTGCGCTGCTGGGGATCAACATAATGCATTTCAGCATCAAGAAATTTGTACTCCCTTGCATTCCCAATACCGGGTAAAGCCAATGACAAAGACAGCACTGAAATTATGAACGGATAAACACTGAATTTAGGAAAAACAAAACAACTGGGCAAAATCAAACTCCTTGTGGACGTTGCGATCAAAATAACACTTTATAGATTAGATATTGTTTTGAAAGGTTCCGCCATAGTTCGATCTTTTCTTTACCTAATCACACTGGGCAAACTCAGATTGTTTTGCATCTGCCTTTTCAGCTTCAGCCTTTGCAAATCTTATGAGTTCAGGTTCACCATCAAACTGGGCACCCGTACCAGGCCAATAATACGCTCCATTGTAAAAACAAAGAGTGACTATTGCGGGAGATGTATCTAAAACGGGTTCTTCATCACGCTCAACCAACATTGAATATTTGATTCGTTTTCTGATATTTCCACGCACTGTTTCAATCACATCCGCATAATAAACATGCCTACTCATGAACTCATCATGCTCTTCCACATCAACTTGAGTATGTTTTACCAGCGCAGAATAAGGTGTTTGAACAATAGCTTCAGACAAAAATAACTTTTGGTTATCCGGCGCTTCAGAAACAGCTGGGTTTAAAGCAAAAACATTGCACGAAGCTAAAGCGAATAAAAATGGCGAAAAGAGTAACTTATTCATGATATTTACCTAAACCAGACCCGAAAGAAGATACCCACTCAATATATAAATATCTTTTTATCCTTCCATTAACCCGATACCCTATCTCCCAAAGCCACCTATTAAAAGGAATTTACAGGTGAATCGAAATTTATGGTTACTGATCGGCGTTCAGATTCTTTTTATGGTCGGCAACATGATGTTTCTGACATTGGCGCCCGTTCTCGGTAAAGACTTAGCGGGCAACCCGAGTTTTGCAACGCTCCCTTTAGCCATCAGTATGCTGACCATGCTGGTCTGTTCTTTTCCGTTCAGCATTTGGATGGGAAAAATCGGGCGCGGCCCAATATTTACAGCAGGTATCGTTTGCAACGCATTCGCAGGGCTGACTTTTTTCTTTGCTATTCAGGCCCAAAGCTTTGAAATGTTTTTGGCTGGTAGCGTGTTATTTGGCATTGCCATAGCAAGCGCCAACTTTTATCGCTTTGCCGCGATGGAGCTAGTACCCTCATCTCAACAATCTTTAGCTATCTCAGCGTTGATGGCTTCTGGTGTCGTTGCAGCCATCATCGGCCCCAATTTAGGTGCATTGACCAAAGACGTCTTTTTTGACCTGTCGTTTTCAACTTCTGCTTTGGCCTATCTGCCCATTTCAATCACTGCATTAGTATTAGTTTTGTTCATCCAGTGGCCTAAAAGTACGCTCAAGAAAGAACATTCAAAACAACCGATCAATTATGAAAACGGCCTTTGGCAAGCCATTTTAACGGCGGCAGTAGCTTACGGTGTCATGGTTTTAATTATGAGTGCGACACCTCTGCATATGTCACATCAACACTATGCGTTTTCGGACACCGCCTGGGTCATTCAATGGCATGTGATTGGCATGTTCGCGCCTTCATTTTTCGTAAATAAGCTGATTGACCGCCTCGGTCTGCATGGGCTGATCATTGCCGGAATTACTGTGCTGATAAGCTCTCTCGCAGTGAACTTACTCGCCACCAACCGGTTCCTGTTAACCCTTGGTTTGTTACTGCTTGGCATCGGCTGGAACTTCGCGTTTCTTGGTGCCAGCCAATGGTTAATGAAGTTATCTATGCAGCAGAATGCCTCTAAAATCCAAGGCATAAATGAAGTAATCGTCTTCGGCTTTGCTTCTTTAGCAACATTCAGCTCAGGCTGGCTAATCAATGTCTTTGGTTGGCACACCTTGAATATGGCCGCATTTCCGATCTTACTGTTACTTTTGATTGTGATTATTACCACGCAAATAAGAAGTAACAATCACGGAGAACAATCAACTGCAAAGGGATGAGTCCTTTTGCATTAAAAGGAAATAAACATTCGCCATAACAATGAATTGAAGCCGAGGGCTTTTGATTAGAGCCGGTTCCGCCTGGCACCCTTTAGAACAGGCTTCACCACCAGGCCGTTGCTAAACGTTCTAATCAAATGAAGTTGTGGTTGGGTGCTTATTTGTATGAGTTAGAAATCTTCTCGATACCCCCATACCACAGAGACATTTTTGAAAATCTTAGGGTACGCAATCATCGCATACGAGAAATTCTCAAACGCCTCTGGAGAAGGATCACAAAGACCCGGGTCAAAAGTAACAACCTCGGTTAGATTAAATATAATTGTGTGCTCATTTTCCTCGACGTTGGTCACTTCAAGACCAGAACAAACACCGATACTTGATAACACAGTTAAAACGTTGTTTTCTGCGAAATCTACTAAAGGAACATCCCCTGAAATACTTGGCACTGACAACCAAATTTCATTAAACCTATCCTCATTTTTAGCGACTAAATATTGTTCCGTAGACAGATCAGACTGAGAACCTTGAGAAATAACTGAAAACTCTACAGGAGTAAAAATGTTCTCAGCGGTTTGAGCGTTGCTATCTTCAAGACAACCAGAAAGAGAAAAGACTAAAGGTATAGGCAAAAACAAATTTATAAACCGACTCATAGGGTGTTCCTTTTCATTGATTTCTAACGAGTCTGCAAAAAACAACCAAGCTCGCTACAAAAAACCATTTAATCCGTTAATGTTATTAACCCACATTTTAATCAATTTTCTATTTATTATCACTTAAATCAGTGGTTTAACACGATCATAAGTACTTTCTTTGAATTTAGGTTTCTTATTTTTCAACAAACTATAGCCACTGAGGACCAAGTGGTTAACAGTGGAAGCCAATAAACAGCGGCTGGACAAGGCATATTCTTACTGAAGGTTGGGAAGGGGAATAACTATTACCAGCCAGAATCTTCTTAGATTAGAGTGTCCATGTATTTCAAGAAAACTAAAGACCAATCACAGAGCTTTCGGCTCATACAACTAATACAAATAGGTTGCGACTGAGCGCAACCTATTTGTTGTTAATCACTGCTTTTACCTACCGGCAAGGTGCTGGCAAATATGAGGCAAGAACATTTTCGCCATAACATGTCCACGTTATATCACCTTCAATTACTTCCGGCTTTAGAACCACATATTTTTCTTCGCCAGATTCACCTATACCAACGTTTGCGCCAACAACTCCATCACTGTAAACGCCTATCTGAATATTATTTGCAGCGTCATTAATTACGTCGTTCGCATAGCCTAGCGACTGCAAAGATTGCGGCCATTCATTATTGGCTACAACATACTCATTAACTTTATTTTTAACTTCTTGCGCGGATGAATAAGCGGTCTCAAATCGTGCACGCTCAACATAATCTTGATATGCAGGTATAGCAACAGCGGCCAAGATACCAATAATTACCACTGTTACTAACAATGAGGCCATACCGCCAGAGCCAAATCTCGGTATAAAGAGTGAAAGAAACCACGCAAGCCCATGGCGTCTTGGGTGTTTTATTTCACTGCCCTTACTTAAAGCAAGGGACGTTGCCATTCGCTTAGTCAACCACGGATAATCACTGGTCAATTCATTAAATGACATCCAAAAACCACTTGTATCTGAAATTTGGCTTATATAAGAATCAACATTAATCGATTTCCATCGAGTATCCCCGGCTGCAATCGCAGCAATTGCGGCTTGTATATCATCTACTGATTCACAACATGCAACACCATAGCGATCACAAGTATACTCTTCTGCTCTTCGCAACGCTGAACCGAGTAACGGCAACACGGATGCAGGCATAATAAAAGTGCTCCACGTTAAGTGTTTCCTATGTATATGACCTAGCTCATGCCCTATATAAAAATCAATGGCACCAGGTTGATTTTCTAAAGCATCAACGACATCAGTAAACAATACGACAAAGTGCCGCCCTAAAAACCTTGTTGCTAGTGCATTAAAGAAATCAGTTCTTAATAAGTAAGCTTCGGGGATATCATCTAGACCTACCTTGCTGCATCCACGAGTTAGTTTTTCATGCAGATCAGGATATTGCTCTTCACTTATTCTTACGCCTGATCCCTTCAGGTGAGATATAAAAGCAGAGTGAGCAAACAAGAAAAATATATAACCTAGAAGTAAATACAGTAAAACCATTCCAAACGTGCCAACAGTAAGTGCGAGCCAAAATACAGCTGATAACACAACAGCTATTCGAAACAGAGGTTTTTCATTCTTATATACTAAGTCCATTTAGGGTTCCTTAATGGTAATTTTTTGGCACTTAACTGTGTATTTAGAAATATTGACTCCACCACGAGAGCTGACCTTCAATGCGAGGGTTAGTAATGTCAGAGCCATAATATAGTTTTCGGCGGCTATAAGTGAAGATCAGCACGAGGAAAACGATAACATACTTTTTGTTGGGTTTAATACTCATATAAAACCCACTGAAATCGCCTATGTCATTGCTAAAATAATGAACATATGTGGACGCCCCATTCGTCACCAAACGGTTTATGTCTCTCTTACTCGCTAATGACAAAGTAGTAAATAACATGCACACCACCTGCGATTTTAGTGATATTTATTAACAAAATCGCTTCTTGGAAAACAAATGTAATTCCACTGTACACATTCATTGTGTAGTCTCCGCCATACAAAAAATATGGACATAAGGAGCGTCTATGAAATCATTTACCCAAGGAACCCGTTTTAGCCAATCGCTACTGTTTACCGCAGTCATCTCGTCAACCGCTCTCGTTGGTTGTAGCAATTCTGATTCTGATAATACACCTGGCGAGAGCGATGCAGCTGCATTTACCGTATCAGGTACGGCAGTAAACTTTTACACCGGGGAACACGTTGATAATGCCTCGATCAGTATCGCTGGCGATATAAATGGTGTTCACACTGAGTTAGGCGAAACAACAACGGATAACAGTGGCCGGTTCTCCTTGTCTTATGACAACGTCCCGACTCGTTTAGTCATTAGTGGTCAAAACGACGAATTCGGTGAATATTCCATCATTGTTCTGAACGAAGATCAGGAAAGCAGAGTTACAGCTGCGAACTTGGCTCTTCAGCCTGTCGATGTAAACGCTGTGTTTGACCCGGAAACGGACAGCACCATAGAACTGGGTACTACACCTGTTATCGAGTTAGCCGCAAATTCACTGGTGGACAATAACGGCAATACTCCGGAAGGAGACGTAAGTGGCCGGTTAACCATTATTGATCCAAGCGCCGACCCGTCCTTAATGCCAGGCAATTACCAAACCATCGACAACCAAGGCGATGTCAGCCTAATCGAATCTTTCGGAGCCATCAGTGCTGTATTTGAAGACAGCAACGGCGAAGAACTTAACTTAGCGGAAAACCAAACGGCAACTATTCGCATTCCATTGGCTTCTGGTATTAATCCTAATACTGCGGATGCTACGATCCCGCTGTTCTACTTCGACGAAACCACCGGATATTGGGTGGAAGAAGGCATTGCGACATTAACGCAGCTTGCAAATAATACCTATGTCTACGAAGGCACTGTCAGCCACTTCACGGTTTGGAATGCCGACAAAGTGTATGAAACAATTAATATTAACGGCTGTGTCGTTGATGAAACCGGTGAGCCCGTTGCAAATGCCGACGTCACTTCGCAAGGCAGAGACTATATCGGAAGTGCCAATACCACCAGCAATGACGCCGGATTATTTTCACTGCCTGCGCGTTTCAATTCTGATGTACTGATCAGCGCCCGTAATGGCGCGGTCAGCAATACCCTGGAAGTTGACACAGATAATACTGACGTTGATTTAACAAACAACTGTCTTGTCCTTTCTCCAGATGCGGTGAATATCTCGCTAACCTGGGGAGAAGCACCTGACGACCTGGATTCCCATTTATTCGGCCCTGCCAACGCAGATGGTACCGAACAATTCCATGTGTATTACGGCAATCATCCCGTGATAGTTAACGAAGTGGTCATGGACCTTGATGTTGACGACACCAGCAGCTTTGGCCCTGAAGTTATTTCAATTCCCCGTTTCCCATACCCTGGCACCTATCAGTATCTCGTACATCAATTCTCTAATGAGTCAGACATTGTTAGCTCCCCTGCCCGCGTGAAACTAACCATCGGAGAGCAAGAAATTTTCTTTTCACCCAGTGAAGCCACAAACCCACTTACCGAAGAGTGGGCAGTGTTCAACATTGAAGTAGACGCAAACCTGAACCCAACCATAGTCCCTGTACAAGAGTTTGTTGAAGGCTGGGTCGAAGATGGTTTAGAAGAAGGTCCTATAGAGGAAGGACTTATAGAAGAAAATTTCGAAGCCTTCGCTACTCCCGCCAATACTCGAGCACTGGAACCTAAAACTAACCAGAGCATCAAGCCAAGTTACAAGTAATCCCCTGTAAACAAAGTCGGATGCAAAACAAACCCGGTCACTGATCGGGTTTGTTACTTTCAAGCCACCCGCTCTTCCAGCACGAATTTGTGCAAACCAGCTATATGTACTTCTGCGATGTATTCTTGCCAGTCATAACAACTTGCACTGACTGTGTAATCTTTCTGATCATCCAAATTAAACTGTCGCCACAGGCTTTTCAGCTTGGTGTTATCAAACTGGTAACGAGGCGCAGTATAAAACGAATAAATCTTGGCTAATTCTTTGGAGGTGGTCACTTTGTCCACCAGCTTACGACGCAGCTTTGGCTGGAACAGTCCCCGGCCGAACGCAGCAAACTGAAGTCCTCGCATGACGCTTTGAAAGGTGAAATCACTGACGGTTTTAAATTTGGCCGAAGGCTTCTTTTTGAAGAGCTTAGGGTAGTTTTTATAATTCCCCTGCGATTCTTTCATGACGTATTGGATAAAATCTTTGAGCTGAATCGGGTTATCAGTACTGCTGCAGCTTTGATAAACACGATAGTTCTTAGGCGACGCCACCTGTTCAGCAGATGCGAGAATTATGCTGTTGGCAACAAGGTCTGCCGGTATCACATCCAGAATGCCCTTATCATCGCCGGGAAAAAAACTTAATTTGCCCCGAGCATAGGCAAAAATCAAAGCATCAGCGACTTTGATGCCTTCAATCCAGCCGGCAACGGGTTCCCTGAGCGTGCTTTCGATGATAGACGGTCTTACAATAGAGATGCCAGAGCCTTTTAATTGCTGAATTAAAAGCTGCTCGCCCATCCATTTTGTGAATGTATAAGTATCGTTCCAGCCATATTCCCGGGCAATTTTTCCACCTAAACGTATACGTTGATGTTCCGATTCTTCCGGTGAGGCAGATGCTTCATCCACAAGCTCGCACTCTTCAAGACACTTTTCAATCAAAGGCCGAACGTGAAAGCTGCCATCTTCAAATTCTTTCAACCGGTGGAATTTCGGAGCATAAATACGCTCTTTTATGCACCCTTGATTAAGACCGTTCACATAGCAGGTTGAGACCTGAATCATAGGCACGCCACCCGCCGCCTTAACAAGTTCAACCAGGTTCTCTACAGAAAGTGCATTGATGCGAATGGCCTGATCGAGTGCTTCCCGAAAGTTAACACTGGCCGCACAATTAATGACAAGGTCGATGTCTTCCGCAAGAGAACAAAACTCATCCGCCGCCATACCAAATGCTGTTTGGGTTAACTCACCTTCCACCACAGTCATTTTGCTGTCCAAAAACGACTCAAACATATCACCCATTTCAGAGCGCATGCGATCAAACACAGAGCTGGCAATGACGTCTTGATACACTCGTTCTTTGGCCGATGAATATTGATTGCCTTTACGAGCCAACAGCGTGATTTGATAGACATCCGGGACTTTTCTGAGTAGTTTTTCCAAAACAACCTTGCCCAAAAAGCCGGTTGTTCCGGTAATAAGGATGTTTTTTCCTGCGAGTTCTTGCTGAACGGATAAATAGGACGGGCTGCTCATGTCGCAACTCCTTTATTATTTTTATTAAACTGCTTTGTATACAATGATTTTTATTCATAATAAATCATTAGACGTAACCATACACCACGGATGAACCGAGCCAACACATGAATCAGACGAAATGCTTAAAAAGTTTTACTTTTCTAACCCCGTTGGCATTTAGAGTAATTACTCATTCATTGGCTTTGTTATTGGTCGGCCTACTTCAAGGGTGCGAACAAATAGGCTATTACAGCCAGGCCATTTCCGGTCATTTATCCATCATGGCCAACCAAGAATACATCGAAGCGTTAATCAACGATCCAAACACCAACGAAAAAACCAAAAAACGCATGAAAGAAGTCATCTCGGCATTGGATTTCGCAGAGCAAAATCTCGGTATGCCTCAAGCACAAACCAACTACCGTAAGTTCGTTCAGCTGGAAGGCAAGTACCCGATATGGAGTGTAGTGGCAACGCCCGATGACTCACTCGCGCCCAGACAATGGTGTTACCCCTTTGTAGGATGCGCGTCCTATCGTGGTTATTATGCACAGCAGGATGCGAAGGATTACGCACAACAGATTTTTGAAGAAGGCAATATGGATGTGCACGTAGGCGGCGCTGACGCCTACTCCACACTCGGCTGGTTTAATGATCCGGTGTTATCAACCTTTTTCAGGAGAGATGAGGTTGGTCTCCACGCCCTGCTCTTTCATGAACTCGCGCACCAGGTGTTATATCTGAAGGGAGACAGCACCTTTAACGAGAGTTTCGCCAGCGCCGTCGAAGAAAGTGCCGTTGAACTGTGGCTGAAAGGTCAGACCGATAAAATCAAGATTTACGAACAACGCAGAAAACGATCAAGCGATTTCATTCGATTATTAAAGTCGACCCAATCCGAATTAGAAACCCTATACAACAGCGATTTATCGCGTTCAGAAAAGCTGAAAGCCAAAGCAACGATCATCCAAACATTGAAAGAAAACTACCAACAATTGAAAGAGAATCAGTGGTCAGGGTACGCAGGTTACGACGGTTGGTTTAATAAACCAATCAACAATGCCCGTTTAGCACTGGTCAATACCTACAGCCAATGGGTGCCTGCGTTCAAAAACTGGATAGAAATTTGTGAATACGACTACCCTGCTTTTTATCAGGCCGCGACAGAACTCTCGGAGCAACCGAAAGAGCGCCGTCAGCAAGTATTAGAGAATTACGCAAAAAAATACGCCTCCCATCCACTTAATCAAGCTGATTCTTATACAAAGGATGCTGAATCACTTCCCTGTAAATATTCGCCGAATAGTTAATCGGTGAGTGGTCCGATAATCGTTTGGGCGGGTCCGTCCAGCTCTTGGTGTGCATCTCTGCTCGGGTACTGCCAACCCGTATTCTCCGGTCATACTCAATGAACTCATCGTCCGGATTCACGTATTTGTTGCCTGAGTAAGAATAATAATGAAGTTCACCAACGTGCCGGAACCGGAATGGCGATGTTGCCGGCGGTAACCAGCAAACCATATCTGTGTGATTCACCATTCGATAAACCGGCACACCGGATAAGCTGGAAGCAAAATCACCATCCCCGACTCGGGGCGCACCGTATAAATAAAGCGCTGTGGGTGAATAATCCGCCGCAGCTAACGTTGCTAACGCGCCCCCCAAGCTGTGCCCTGCGAAGAAGACCGGCATTCTAAGCCGCCTGAGGCGATGCCTGACGGGTTCCCAAATTTTCATTAAGGCTTCTAAAAAACCTTGATGCACCAAGCCCCCACCAAACCAGGGGGATAACCCGGTATTAAAATTGTGAACCCAATTGGTTGGCTCAGAAGAGCCCCTAAAGGCCAACACCGCCCAGCGCGGTTTGGTGGAAGACACCAAAAGACTGGCCTGCATCCCCTGTTCTGCAATGAAGTACATTTCACGTAGGTTGATCATCTCAAGCTCGGGGTGAACCATGCTGGCATTATAGGCTGAACGATATTGATCACGATCTGAGCGATATACCCAGCGAGACAGCTCGCTCAACCAAAGTGCATTCACCGGGTCGTATGAGGTTTTTCCGGGATCAAAACGCCACCGCTGAAAGTTAGGAAAATAGTACGAGCTAACATCCGGTCTCAATAAAGCTTGCCAAGAGTGATCAAATTTCAAAACGGCAGTTTCTCACTTCTATCCATGAACATTAACGCATTTTATACGCTTAATAAGCCATACTTTACTTTAACCACCAAATATGGCGTTTTTCTTAAGGAACTGCATAAGTAATTGTATTCGATTTAGATGCTTTAAAGCTGGATTTATTGAAATGGTGATTTCGGCTTTTTGTGTCCAAAAGAACATTGTCGACAATATATTAATTTTAATTCCATCATCCCCATAAATCATCATACTTAAATACCTATTGTTGACAATATCTCAATTTTGTCTACAATCCGCTCATCTTTTAGAAAGTTTTTCAATAAAATTCTTACACCAAATTGAAGGTCGCTGGAACAAAGTCGACCGTCTATGATTTCTTTTTATAAGAAAGAACTCATATGAAACTCAACTGATGAGGGTTACAAACCGTGTTAGAAGCTTATCGCGCACACGTCGCAGAACGTGCTGAACAAGGCGTTCCACCAAAGCCATTAAATGCAGAACAAACAGCGGGTCTAGTGGAACTACTCAAAAATCCACCAGCGGGTGAAGAAACAACGCTGGTTGACCTTCTTGAAAACCGTATCCCACCGGGTGTTGATGAAGCGGCTTACGTTAAAGCTGGTTTTCTGACGGCAATCACTAAGGGCGAAGCTGAGTCTCCGCTGGTATCTAAAGAAAAAGCAGTTCAACTTCTGGGCATGATGCAAGGTGGTTACAACATCGCTACTTTGGTAGAGCTCCTTGACGATGCCGACCTTGCAGAACTGGCAGGTGAGCAACTTAAAAACACTCTGTTGATGTTCGATGCGTTCAACGACGTTAAAGAAAAAATGGACGCAGGTAACGCAGTAGCTAAAGCAGTTGTTGAATCTTGGGCAAACGCTGAATGGTTCACCAAGAAAAACAAGGTTGCTGAAAGCATCAAAATGACGGTATTCAAGGTTACGGGTGAAACCAACACCGACGACCTTTCTCCAGCACCAGACGCATGGTCTCGCCCTGACATCCCTGTTCACGCTCGCGCAGCCTACAAAATGACTCGTGACGGTTTGACGCCTGAAGAGCACGGTGTAACCGGCCCTATGTCTCAGATAGAGGAGATCAAAGCGAAAGGTCTTCCCGTAGCATTCGTTGGTGACGTGGTTGGTACAGGCTCTTCTCGTAAGTCTGCGACTAACTCTATACTTTGGTTCTTCGGTGACGACATACCAGGTGTACCTAATAAACGTACGGGCGGTGTTTGTATCGGTTCTAAAGTGGCGCCTATCTTCTTCAACACCATGGAAGACGCTGGCGCACTCGTATTCGAAGCGCCTGTAGACAAAATGAACATGGGCGACGTGATCGACATCCGTCCATACGAAGGTAAAATCATTAACCAGAACGGAGAAACGATCTCTGAGTTCGCCTTCAAATCCGACGTAATTCTGGACGAAGTTCAGGCTGGCGGTCGTATTCCTCTCATCATTGGTCGTGGTTTGACTGACAAAGCACGTCAAGCACTTGGCCTAGAAGCTTCTGACGTTTTCCGCAAACCAGTTGACCCGGAAGCAGGCACTAAGGGCTTCACCCTTGCTCAGAAGATGGTGGGTAATGCGTGTGGTGTTGAGGGTGTTCGCCCTGGTCAATACTGTGAGCCTAAGATGACGACGGTTGGCTCTCAGGACACCACGGGCCCCATGACGCGAGACGAACTGAAAGACCTGGCTTGTCTTGGTTTCTCTGCGGATCTTGTGATGCAGTCTTTCTGTCACACTGCCGCTTACCCTAAGCCAATTGACGTTGAAATGCAGCACACCATGCCAGACTTCATCCAAACGCGTGGTGGTGTAGCACTTCGCCCAGGTGACGGTGTCATCCACTCTTGGTTGAACCGTATGCTACTTCCAGACACAGTAGGCACGGGTGGTGACTCTCATACTCGTTTCCCAATGGGTATCTCTTTCCCTGCGGGTTCTGGTTTGGTTGCATTCGCAGCGGCAACCGGTGTTATGCCGCTGGACATGCCTGAGTCTGTTATGGTTCGCTTCAAAGGTGAAATGCAGCCAGGCATCACTCTACGTGACCTGGTACACGCGATTCCTTACTACGGCATTAAAGAAGGCCTATTGACGGTAGAAAAAGCCGGTAAGATCAACGAATTCTCTGGTCGTGTACTGGAAATTGAAGGCCTTGATAACCTTACGGTTGAACAGGCGTTCGAACTGTCTGATGCATCTGCGGAGCGTTCTGCAGCGGGCTGTACGATTAAGCTATCTGAAGAAGCGGTTAAAGAATATCTAACGTCTAACATCACTATGCTACGCTGGATGATCGCTGAAGGTTACGGCGACCCACGTTCTCTTGAGCGTCGTGCTCAGGCGATGGAAGCTTGGCTGGCTAACCCAGAGCTTATGGAAGCGGATACCGACGCTGAGTACAAGCACGTTCTAGAGATCGACCTTAACGAAATCAAAGAACCAATCGTGTGCTGCCCGAACGACCCTGATGACGCGAAACTACTTTCTGAAGTGGCTGGCGACACTGTAGACGAAGTATTCATCGGCTCTTGTATGACCAACATCGGTCACTTCCGTGCCGCTGGTCAGCTTCTATCTCAACACAAAGGCGGTCTTAAGACACGCTTCTGGATGACGCCTCCGACTAAGATGGACGCAGCTCAGTTAATGGAAGAAGGTTACTACAACACCTTCGGTACTTCCGGTGTTCGTACTGAAGTTCCTGGGTGCTCTCTGTGTATGGGTAACCAGGCACGAGTTGCTCCAAACACCACGGTTCTTTCGACCTCCACGCGTAACTTCCCTAACCGTCTGGGTGATGGCGCAAACGTTTACCTAACGTCAGCGGAACTCGCGTCTGTGGGTGCGATCCTTGGTAAGCTGCCTACACCGGCAGAGTACTTCGAGTACACCAAATCTCTGGATGCTAAGTCTGATGAAGTTTACAACTACCTGAACTTCGACCAGATGGAAGCGTACACAGCAAAAGCTGAAACGGCTTCTGTTGAGGTTTGATATATCTGAATTGATAAGTATCTGAGTGGATTAATATCAGAAATAAAAACCGCCATGCGAACGCTGGCGGTTTTTTTTATGCTTTTAATCTATGAGTTGTTCTGGTTCTCTACCTAATCAATATTCACAGAAATAATTTTTCTGTTTCCTATCAATTTCTTATACTTATCTTTAGCTAACTCAACCATTTCTTGATCTAAAGAGTGATCAAACGTATGGGAATCACTACTATTTCCAGTAGTAAGAGTACCAAAATAATACACTTCTGCTTCTGTGATATCGATAAATGAATTCTCAACAGTTTGATAGCCATAACTAAAGTTTGAAACATATCCTCTTCCCACTCCAGAAATTCCAAACACTGCAATATGGAGATCGTTTGAAACAATATCTATTGGCAAGGCTATTACATCATTATTAATTGGCTCAAAGTAATGATTCGATGCAGGCGGAAATCGGTCCCTCAGGAATTGTATGTATTCAACATACTGATCGCCTTTAACACCCACCAGAATAATTGCCTCAGTAGGTAGAGCTGCACGACCACTTGCAAAAGATTTTGGTTTTGTTGTTGCACATCCCTGAGCTAAAATTACTATAAATATAAAGATCAGTAATTGGCAGTTTCTCTTGATCAACTTCTCTTCCTTATTCTATATGGTTGAATTAAAGTAGAATTCTATCATGCACTCAATAGAAATAACGCACCTGACCTCTCCCCCAAAATTTGAAACGTAGTTTAGAAGCACTACCCAGTGTTGGAGAGTATGTGCCGTTCGATAGAGCAAGAATCAGGAGAGAGTTTTGATGAGAGAAATATTTAAAGTCTCGGATCTTATAAAGTGAGCGCTTATCAACCCCCGTTCTCTATCACCCCAGCCATCATTCGCCAGATTTCAAACATCAGCGAAAAGCTGGGCTATTTGGCGGCTGTGTCTGAAAAACAACTAGATTTACGCCTGCGTCGAATCAACCGCATTCGTACTATTCAGGGATCATTGGCCATTGAGGGGAATACGTTAAGTGAAGAGCAAATCACGGCGATTATAGAAGGCAAGCGAGTTATTGCGCCCCCCAAAGAGGTACAGGAAGCACGGAATGCGATTAAAGCTTATGAGTTATTTGAAAGCTGGCAGCCAGAGAGCGAGACTGATTTACTAAAAGCTCATGAGACCCTAATGGCAGGTTTGATTGATGATGCAGGATACTATCGTGCTGGCAATGTAGGTGTGATGAAAGGCGAGCAAGTGGTTCATATGGCTCCACCTTCTAACCGGGTTAAAAACCTTATGGCAGATTTGTTGAGTTGGTTACCCAGTACCGATCATCACCCATTGATTGTCAGCTCTGTTTTTCACTATGAGTTTGAATTTATCCATCCGTTCTCAGATGGCAATGGCCGTATGGGGCGGCTATGGCAGACGCTGATATTAAGTCAATGGAACCCACTACTTGCTCAACTCCCTGTCGAGAGTATGGTCTATGCCCAGCAGGATGAGTACTATCAAGCAATCAATCGGAGTACACAAGCTACGGATTCGGCCCCTTTTATTGAGTTTATGTTGAACAATATTTTGGCAGCGATAGAAGATAACCTAACCGGCTCGGAAGATCTCTTTTCTCAAGTGAGCCCCCAAGTCACACCTCAAGTCACCCCCCAAGTGGAGCTATTGCTGAAAGTACTGAAAGATAGTGCCCAACCGTTAAATCGAGAAGAGTTACAGACACTTTTAGGTTTAAAAGATCGTAAGTCATTTCGTGAACGCTATCTAAAGCCAGCCTTAGACGCTAATTTGATTGAAATGACCATTCCTGATAAGCCCAATAGCCGTTTACAGAAGTATCGTCTAAAGTGATCACGACGCTTTAATCCGCAGTCGGCCATTGCTGATTTTCGTGTAAAACACGTAATACTTCAATGAAGTTTGCCGACACATGCTCCCGATAAATCACAATAAACGGTAAGCCGTCAATCACCAGTTCTCGCGTATTTTTTACGCGTCCTTGGCGTCCAGCACGTGGGTGCACAGGGAGAATTAGGTGGGTGCTATCAATAATGTTCATGACAACATCAATTGCAACTATGGAGCTGTTATCTTTGGTGATGTAGGCTTCGATCTTATCTAAGTCATTGTCAGCTAAGTCAGTCCATTTGAGCTGCACGCTTAGCCTCCCACTTGGCTTTAATATCTGAATGGTCGATCAAGCGACCTTCATCAGCGGCTTTCACACCCTTCTCCACTTCTTGGATAAACCACTCTTCACGAGCCACATATTGTTTAATAGCTTCAGCCATTAGCCATGCACGAGGCCTGTCCATCGCTTCAGCCATCTGACCAACTCGGGCTAAGGTTTCATCATCCAATCTTACTGAGGTAGCTTTTAATGGCATAGCGGTTCTCCGAGGTTCTCTTAGAATCTCAATGATAGCCAATCCAGTTTTCTCTGTCATTACCCTCTGTGGCTAATAACAAGCCCTCTTCCGCTATTCCTATATCTTCGACGTTCACGACTTTGGCAAACACCCTCTCATTATGACTCGAGCAAATCAGACATGACACTTAGACAACTCGACATTTTCACCAGCTTCAAGCTTAGCCAACCAATCGTCTGCTTCTTCCATCGTCAAATGAAGTCCATTTTGTTGATAAGACTCCCAAGTATGTAATGCATCTTGTTTTAACGCTTCTCGCTTTTCTTCACGGTCAACATAATCACGGATTGCTTCACGCATGATCCAATGTGCGGAGCGATTTCGTGCTTCAGCCAAATTCTGAACTCGACTCTTCAAGTTGTCGTCAAGTTTTACTGATGTCGCCATTGATTTTGCCTCATGAATAAAAGGTACCTTTAAATACTCTGACACAGGTTGGGCTAATGGTCGCTTAAATTGTAAGCACTAAATTAACCTATCAATGCAAAATCAAAACATAACAAACAAGATGGAAGCGTACGCAGCGAAAGCCGAAACAGGTTCTGTTGAGGTTTAATTTCTGCCTGAGTTGATTAGTATCTGAAATGAAAAACCGCCATACGAAGCTGGCGGTTTTTTTTGGCTGACAGAAATAGCACCGCTTAAACAAGAAACCCCGCCAAAGCGAGGTTCTTTTAAAAGCCTATTGAACTCTGTTTTTACACAGTCTCACATAGAAGCCCTTTTTTTGATCGTCTATTTAGTGCGTTTTCGTTTTAGAAAAACACGTTCACCACTTGAACGGTTAATAAGTAAAGCATTTCTGTGATCCAGTGAATCCAGTTTCCAAATCTCGATTTTACCAGTTTTATGAGTTTTATGCTTGAATCCGGCGACATTACTAATGATCACATTCTCGCCTTTAATCTTCCAGTTTCCTTTTGTCTCAATATCATTTGGATTAAGATGAATCATACGCCCCATATAATTATTTTGGGGTTGGGAATAACTGGAAATTTCCCCATCCTTAATACTCCAGTACCCAACGGTTTTATCATTCTTTGGCCCTCTAACTCGACGCCAGTTCCCCCTAAGGAGTTCTTCCTGTTCCGTTAGATTTTCCCGCGAAGGTTTCATTTTATAAAAAGTGACTTTTTGTTTTGACTTAAGATCGATAAAAGACATCTGATATCGCTTAACCTTCTTAACCAAAAGAGACTTATTCAATGAAGGGGACTTTTTGTCTATTAATTCCAGCCTGTTTTTTTCTATTTTCCAACTACCAGAAACAGGAATAATATCTCCAAGAGAAACAAGACCAAACGGCCCTTTTGTCCATTGATAGCCTTCTTCTAAAACTTCAAATCTGATCGTTTGACCACCAATGGAGCCGAACCAAATACCGTAAATAACGTCCTCAAGACTTTGAGAAGAGTTTGATTTAGTTGAGTACTTTGTTTCTTTGGCAGATTTAATATTTTGAGGAGTTGGAGCTGAACCAAAATGAACCTGACCATTTTCATCTGTCCATTTAAAAACTTTTGAACCACTTAAACAGACAACACAGATTAATCCAATGCATAGCTTTATTAATACAACTTTCATTTCACTTACTCCGCAACCCTAACAAAGTTTAACGTCTCACCTGTATCCTGACTTACAAAGCCCATTGAGTTGTAATTCACAAACTTCTTGATCCAGGTTTTCGTTTTTCCTTGCCTATGATCAACTGGTTTTACAAAATCAGCTACATAATCCAAAGTCATTTTTGGATCCTGCATTTTCCAACTTCCGACCTGAATAAGCTTGCTGCTGTTCTTAACCAAAAACTGTGAACCTTCGAACTCATAGAGCAAATTGCCAAAACGCCACGTTCCTTTAATATCTTGGGACTGATTACCCTGACTTGACGTTCTCTTTAAATGCATTTCTTTAAAATTTTCAGACAGTAATACCAAACTATTATTGGAATTCGAGACAATTTCATATCGCTCAACAGTATCCAGCTTCTCTTTATCTGTGAAATGTTCGAAGTAGGTCAATTCAAGAATATTTTTACTTTGAGACAGCTTTCCTTTGCCAATCTCTCTTGATCTGTAACTGCTTCCGTTTGAAATATATTCAAATAGGAAGAACTTGTCGTAATTAAACACATACTTAAGAGTGACATAAGAGTTCTTTTTAGCATACCAACGCCCGCTCACTCTTTGATTACGGTCTCCTGAACTTTTCTTTTTATTAGATTCTTGAACCATCACTGATTTTGCAGAAGCTGATCCTGGTACATTTCCATAATGAACTTTTCCATTCTCATCAACCCATTTATATACACCTGCATTCACACCTTGTGATATAACAGCCGACATAATTAACGAGAACGTAATAATAACCAACCTATAAAATTTGTTATGAAACACTTATTCTACCTCCTTGTTTTGATTTGCATTATAACAACAGAAAAGTCTTACTCCGGGCTATATAAATGGACAGATAAGAATGGTGTGACACACTTCACACAAACACCTCCTTCTAATCAAAGTCCAAAAAATCAAACGCAGGAATTAGATTACAACTCCAGTTCTCGATTCAGAGCAAGAAAGATAAATGGCTACTATTACTGCGGAAGCTCCCCCATATCGTTGAACAGATCTTCCAGTATCGACTATCTAATCTCAGTAAAAAGAGCTGGACTTGTTGCAAAAGAGAACCTCAATTCAAACCAAACAACGAAGAATTCAGATTATGAAGAAGAGCTAAAGTGCATTGTTAACTTCTCAAAGTCTCAACTAAGAAAAAAAGAGAACGAAATTAATCAATTAAAGAAGAGATATAAAGAATTACTCACTATTAATAACCGTACGTCATCATACAAAAAACAACACTGTAACAAAGAAAAAGGAACACTTTCAGGCCAGGAAGCCCAAGACTGGATGAACTGCTATAAAAAGACAAACAGGGAAAAGAATAACTCGTCCAATGAATTTAAAAAACTTAAAAAACTGTTCTCCTCAGATTTGTAATCAATAATAAAGAAGTGCCACATAATGACTCCCTTGTTTATTATTGCTTTGAACCTTTACGATAATCCCCCAGCGTAACCCTCCCACTTCTTGAACGCTCTGTGGAATGGACCCAAAATAAAGCAAACAGTCACCATAAGAAAGCACCCAGTCTATCACCTCACAATCCTCAAGACTTTACATTAAATCTCAGAAAATACGGGGAATCACTAGAAAATCGGTCAAAAGAATAGGTCTCAGCCAGAACAAGGCCTCAATAAATGCCAAACACAAAAAAGCCCAAACAACTTTCATTGTTTGGGCTTTTGTTTTTCAGATTCAGACGTCGTTACCGACGCCAGACTCTAAAGCAATATTATACAGCTTTCAGAGGAATCTGTGGACGTGCTAGATCTTCAGCAGGCGGCGCGAAAGAAGTTAGGTGGATACCTTCAACCGCTGCTTTGTACTCTTCTAGAGTCGGGAAACGACCTAGGATAGTAGAAAGAACAACCATTGGCGTAGAACCTAGTAGAGACTCACCTTTCTTCTCAGCAGTGTCTTCTACAACACGGCCTTGGAACAGACGGGTAGAAGTAGCAAGAACAGTATCACCTGCTTCTGCTTTTTCTTGGTTACCCATACATAGGTTACATCCAGGGCGCTCTAGGTACAGAATGTTTTCGTACTTAGTACGAGCTGCTTCTTTTGGATGCGCGTCGTCGAAAGTGAAACCAGCGTATTTAGATAGGATATCCCAATCGCCTTCTGCTTTTAACTCGTCAACGATGTTGTACGTTGGTGGTGCAACAACCAGAGGAGCGTTGAACGTGATTGGACCGTTCTTCTCTAGGTTACGTAGCATGGCAGCGATGATTTGCATGTCACCTTTGTGAACCATACAAGAACCAACGAAGCCTAGGTCAACCTTACGGCCATCGTAGTAAGAAGCTGGACGGATCACATCGTGCGTATAACGCTTAGAAACGTCTTCGTTGTTTACGTCTGGGTCAGCGATCATTGGCTCGTCAATTGCGTCTAGGTCAACAACTAGCTCAGCAAAGTACTTAGCGTTGTCGTCCGGAGCAAGCGCAGGCGCTTCGCCAGATTTAACTTCAGCAATACGCTTGTCTGCTAGGTCGATAAGACCTTGTAGCATGCCAGCTTCGTTTTCCATGCCTTTGTTGATCATGATCTGGATGCGAGATTTCGCAAGCTCTAGAGACTGAATCAAAGTTTCGTCAGTAGAGATACAGATTGAAGCTTTCGCTTTCATTTCTGCAGTCCAGTCAGTAAAGGTGAACGCTTGGTCAGCCAATAGCGTACCGATTTGTACTTCAATTACGCGACCTTGGAAAACGTTCTCGCCGAACTTGTTAAGCATTTGAGCTTGAGTCGCGTGTACGATGTCACGGAAGTCCATGTGAGGCTTCATGTTACCTTTAAAAGTAACTTTTACAGACTCAGGGATTGGCATTGCACACTCACCAGTAGCTAGAGCGATTGCAACTGTACCGGAGTCAGCACCGAAGGCTACACCTTTAGACATACGAGTGTGAGAGTCACCACCAATGATGATTGCACGATCATCAACAGTGATGTCGTTCAATACTTTGTGGATTACGTCTGTCATTGAGTGGTAAACGCCTTTCGGGTCACGTGCAGTGATTACGCCGAATGCGTTCATGAATGCCATTAGCTTAGGCGTGTTTGCCTTAGCTTTGTTGTCCCATACAGATGCAGTGTGACAACCAGATTGGAAAGCACCATCAACACTTGGAGAAATAGTAGAAGCAGCCATAGCTTCCAGTTCCTGACAAGTCATAGGACCAGTCGTGTCCTGAGAACCAACGATGTTCACTTTAACGCGAACGTCAGAACCAGTGTGTAGAGGCGTTTCAGAAGCAACACCCACTGCATTACGGTTGAAGATTTTTTCAACAGCAGTTAGGCCTTGACCTTCGTGAGAAATCTCTTTGGACGCAGCGTAAACAACAGGCGCAGTAACACCTAGCGTTTCAGCAGCGAACGTTTGTAGTTTCTTACCGAAAGTTACAGCGTAAGAACCGCCGGCTTTCATGAATTCAACTTTTTGCGGAGTGAACGCGTCTGCAATGTCAGTCAACTCTTCGCTACCGTTGTAAAGCTTCTTAGCTTTAGTGTCGATAGTAAGAACAGTACCAGTAGCAACAGAGAATTTCTCTTCTAGTACAGCGTCGCCGTTCGCGTCAGTTACTACGTTACCGTCAGCGTCTACTTTCTTAACCCAGTTTTTAAGGTCAAGACCGATACCACCAGTTACACCAACTGTGGTTAGGAAGATAGGAGCGATACCGTTAGTACCCGCAACAACTGGTTTGTTGTTTACGAATGGAATGTATGGAGAAGTTTTCTCACCCGCCCATAGTGCAACGTTGTTCACACCAGACATACGAGAAGAACCTACACCCATGGTGCCTTTTTCAGCGATTAGCATCACTTTGGCGTTCGGGTGTTTCTTACCTAGTTCAACGATTTCTTGTTGAGCTTCAGGTGTGATCATGCACTGGCCGTGCAATTCACGGTCTGCACGAGAGTGAGACTGGTTACCTGGAGAAAGAAGGTCAGTAGAGATATCACCTTCTGCAGCGATGTAAGTTACAACCTCGATTTTCTCAGGGATGTCGTCAAGCTTAGTGAAGAACTCAGCGTTGGCATAGCTTTCCAGGATGTCTTTAGCAATGGCGTTGCCAGCTTTGAAAGCGTCCGCTAGACGAGCTGTGTCAGCGTCGTATAGGAATACTTGAGTTTTTAGAACTTCGCCAGCCGCTTTAGAGTTAGCGTCGTCAGAAAGCGCAATATCCAAAAGTGCTTCAACAGAAGGACCGCCTTTCATGTGAGACAATTGCTCAAGTGCGAACTCAGGAGAGATTTCAGCAACAGTCTCTTTACCTAGAACGATGTCTTTTAGGAAAGCCGCTTTAACACCCGCTGCTGGCGTAGTACCAGGTAGCGTGTTGTAGATGAAGAAGTTCAGAGACGCTTCGCGCTCTGCATTGCCAGTGTCTTTGATCTGGGCAATGATTTCAGATAGCAATTCAGCGCTATCGATCGGTTTCGGGTTTAGGCCAAGATCCGCTTTACGAACCTCAATCTCTGCTAGGTAATCTGAATACAAGCTCATCTGAATATCTCACTCAACATCAAGTTATTCCGTGACCATTATGTTTTCCGGTCACTGGCCAGGAGCACGCGGGGCTCCCCTAAAAAATTATCGGGCGAATTATAGGTTAGGTCCCCCTATAAGTTAAAGGCAAGCCGACGGATTTTTAGCTATAAATGTAGGAAATCCTGATTATATTCGCTATTCATTTCATGAATATGGGTAAAAGTGTACAAAGAAAGGGCAAGGATATCTGGCGACTTTCAATTTGCACTGTTTTGGGTTTTCTTTCCCGTTGGCTATTAAAAAAGGGGGAAGATTACCGTCTTTACCAAACTGAGCACAATGCATGACCTCAGATTGCGTTTATTTGAAAGAATCACTCAATGTATTGCCTCATTCATGTTGGAGTTTCTTGATTGGCTGATTTTTCTTGTCACCAAAGAGGGTTCGCCTCTGTCTGACAATGGATTAATTTGATAGAATACCGCGCGATTTTTAACCAAATAAACCATGGCGAATATAGTCAGTCAGTTAACTCAACTGAGCGGGTATAGGTTCATGTCACAAAAGGCACACAATGTTTTCTCTGATTAATAAATTCACCCCTGCCAACGCAAAGAACGACTTTCTTTCGGGATTGACCGTTTCTCTTGCTCTTGTACCGGAAGCGGTTGCATTCGCTTTTGTTGCAGGCGTAGAACCTTTAGTAGGTCTGTACGCAGCTTTCTTCGTCGGTTTAATTACCGCTGTTTTTGGTGGCCGTCCTGGCATGATTTCTGGTGCAACCGGTGCACTTGCTGTTGTGATGGTGTCACTTGTAAGCCAGCACGGCGTAGAGTACTTGTTTGCCACCGTCGTTCTGATGGGAATAATTCAGGTAGCAGCAGGTATATTTAAGCTCGGCAAATTCATTCGCATGGTTCCCCACCCCGTAATGCTCGGCTTTGTGAACGGCCTGGCGATCGTTATCTTCCTTGCTCAACTCGGACAGTTTCAGGTTGCCAACCCGGACACGGGCAACATGGAATGGATGGAAGGCAGTATGCTCTACATGATGCTTGGTTTGATTGCCATCACCATGTTCATCATCCATTTCCTGCCTAAGCTAACGACTGCTGTACCGTCATCCCTGGTTGCGATTATTGCAGTTTCTTTAGCCGTAATCGGTCTGGATTTAAACACCAAAACCGTCGGCGATGTTGCTTCTATTGGTGGTGGGCTGCCTGAGTTCCATATTCCTATGGTTCCGCTGAACCTGGAAACACTGTACATCATTCTTCCGTACGCATTCATTCTTGCCGCTATTGGTTTGATCGAAAGCCTGCTGACGCTTAGTTTGATTGATGAATTGACCGAAACTCGCGGTCGAGGCAATAAAGAATGTATCGCTCAAGGTGCAGCAAACGTCACTACAGGCTTCTTCGGTGGCATGGGCGGTTGTGCGATGATCGGCCAAAGCATGATCAACGTAAACTCAGGGGGTCGCGGCCGCCTGTCAGGCATCACCGGCGCTGTATTCCTTTTACTTTACATTTTGGTTGCGTCCGATCTGATCGAACAAATCCCGGTTGCGGCTCTGATCGGTGTTATGTTCATGGTTGTGATTGGTACATTTGAATGGTCCAGCTTCCGCATCATGCGTAAGATCCCTAAGCAGGATGCGTTTGTGATCGTGCTGGTTTCCGGCGTAACAGTTGCCACCGACCTGGCCATCGCGGTGATTGTCGGCGTGATTGTTTCTGCACTGGTATTCGCGTGGGAACATGCCAAACACATTTATGTGGACACAGAAGATCAGGAAGGCAGCCGAGTCTACAAGCTACACGGCCCTATCTTTTTCGGTTCTGTGGCTAACTTCCTGGAACTGTTCGATCCAAAGAAAGACCCGGATGATGTCATCATTGATTTTCAGCACTCCCGCGTTTCAGACCACTCAGGTATTGAAGCATTGGACACGCTGGCAGAACGTTACATCAAAGCAGGCAAAAAACTGCACCTTCGCCACTTAAGTCCGGAATGTAAGATTCTACTTAGCAAAGCGGGTGATATGGTTGAAGCAAATGTTCTGGAAGATCCGAATTACCATGTAGCCACAGACAAGCTGGCTTAACATCCAGCAGGTCGTTGAAACTAGTCAGGGTTAACAGGCAATAACTTGTTAACCCTGCCCTCCTCCTGAACTAAGTACTTTTTCATAATGGCTTGATAAGCCTCGCTGGTTTTAAAGGCTTTCAGCCGTCGGTCAAATTCCTCTACACGTTCAACCGCCCGATGAGCACGACTGAACGCGATGTACACTTTTCCCGAAGAGACCGACGCTTCAGAAGGAACAATACCGGTTAATCCCATTTGTTTCAGAGTATGCAAGCCTACATATCGATTTGCCATCACCAAGTCTACTCGACCAAGATTCAGCATCTGAAAATTTCTGGCCATCGTGCCCGCCGGCTCACGCTTAAACAAAGTGCTTTCAGAAAACGCTTTGGAATATACATAACCGGACTGAATTCCTATCGATAACCCCGCCAAAGACGCTAACGAATCATAAATAAACGGTTCCCGGGATTTTACAAACAGCGTACTTTCGGTCAAAGAAAGGTGTTCTTTAGGGTACATCATAAAAGCGTCTCGCTCAGGCGTGTAAATCACCCCCAATAACGCAGCCGCCTTCCCGGCCTCAACCATTTTCACGGCTCGTTTCCAAGGCAGAAACTTCAGTGTCGGCTGATAACCCATAACTTTGAGAAGATGCTGACTGGTCTCCCAATCAAAACCTTGAGACTGCCCGTTTACTTCATACACATAAGGCGGCCAGGCTTCTGTTACCAATAAAATCGGGTCTTCAATCGTTTCTGCATTTACCACCGCCAGCCAAAGCCAGCCCAGTAGCACGACCACAAAGTCCATCATCCTCCTGGAAACCTTTGCTTTACCCAACTGAACCTTCCCTCCTCAAATCAGTCTCCTCGCACCCACAGATTCCAAAGCTCGAAAGCTCGAAAATCAGACACTCACTGAAACTATTGTAGACTGAAAGCCGGATCACGTTCGAGCACTGAAATCGAACAGGCATACCAAATGCAAAAAGCAGGGAACATAACTTCCCTGTTTAATTATCATTACCGGAGATGGTCGCTCAGGACGCCATGAAAACGCCATAAGCCCCGTTATTCTGAGAGAGGCTTTATTGGCCTCTCAAGCCAGTTTGTAATATCTGGCCATTGTGCTTCGCCAGTTCCAGATAAAAATCCAGACCTAAATCGACCCCTTTATGGTACTCAAACACACTTTTAGCCAGCATCGGCATCACTGCCATACTCAGCATACTGATGCCAATCATCTCAGCATCCAAAGAAGCGTCTATTTTTCCCTTAAACTGAAGGCGCTTTATAATCTTGTAAATCGCATGACGCATTGGATCAACTATTTTATCCAAAATGTACTTTCGACTCGGGCCTTGTTGCAAAGAAAGCGTTCTCATCATCAGCAGCGGAAACTGCTGATCAGGCACCATGGTTTTGTAATACACTTCAAAGAAGGATTCCAGACTGTCAATGTCATCTGAATTCTGAAGCGCCGTCAAACGCTCAGCAATGGGGATGAATTGAGTACGAATCAATTCCTGATACAAGCCTTCTTTGTTCCCGAAGTAATACCGGATCATTGCGATACTGGTGTCTGCCATCGTAGCAATTCGTCGGGTAGATACCTTCTCATAGCTGTCTTCCAGAAACGATTTCTTCGCGGCCATCAATAGCCTTTCTCTGACCGAGATTTCATTCTGGTCAGATACAGCAGGTCTTCCAACAGAGGATTTCGACATGTTTAGAGAGCTCTAATGTGTGAAATATTAAAAAAGAGTATGAACAATTTAAGTTAATTGATCATTCAATCAAGTAATTTATCGTAACAAGGAGCTATAGACAAACTAATCAATAAAAAAGTTCTGATTTATTTTGAATCGGTTTCTCTGAAATCAATCGGCATGGTAATTTCGAAACGAGTGAACCGACCTAACTTGGAAACGCATTTGATTTGCCCAAACAGTGCCTGAGATACAATGTTGTAAGCTATGTGTAAGCCAAGGCCAGCAGCGCCCTGATTACGGGTAGTGGTCACAAATGGATCGAAGATCTGCTCAGCCAGCTGCTCATCAACGCCTCGACCATGATCTTCAACGGAAACAAATACTTTTTCACCCTCCAGTTTTGCAGTAATAATGACCTCACCACTGTCGTCGGACATGTAACCATGGGTGAAGGCATTATTGATGAGCACAGAAAACAGCGTCGTTAACCGCTCCTCATCCACATACAAAGAAATATTATCCGAACATGAAATGACAATGCGATCATCTAACTCTTTGGCCAAATCCAAACGGGAAGGAAGATCGTATAAATATTCTTTCAGCTCCAGACGGTTCCATTTCTCCGGCTCACTTTGAACCGACAACATTTTAAACGTGGACACCAGATTGGAAGCTTTTCCTAAATTCCTTTTTATCAGACTCATCGATTCTTCATTGGCGACGACCAAATCGTGAAAGTCTTTGGTCGACAACTTATTGTCATCAAATAAAGTTTTAGCGTGTTGGTATTGCTGCTCTAAATAACTGATTGCGGTGAGAGACACGCCCAGAGGGGTATTCATTTCATGGGCAATACCCGCCACTAAGTGACCAAGGGATGCAAGCTTCCGAGCTTCTACCAAATCTTTTTGGTTCTGCGATAACTGCCCAACCATTTGGTTGAACGACTCCGCTAATTCCCGCATTTCATCCTTAGTTTCCACAGGCATAGACGCATCCAGGTTACCACCGGAAACAGACCTTGCCCTCGCCACGAACACTTTCAACGTATCGTGAATTGATCGATACATACCAGCATAAAGATAAATAATGATCAGCATTAACACACCGGTTAATGCCATAAACGCATTGAGCTTTTTACGTTCTTCACCGGCACGATCATCCAGCTGGTTTACCACGATCCCGATCAGCTCATCAATAAAGTCATACACACCGGCATGAATATCAGAAAGATGCGCATAATACTCTTGCCAAGCCATTTCACGGCGATCCGCTTCAATGATTTCGTCGTACATCAAATCCCGGCCTTGCAGTACCCCGGTAATGATTCGATCGACACCTCTTTGTAACGGTATTCTGTACTTCTGGTTTTCCGCCACCGCATAGCCCATGTTGTTACTTAACAAATGGAAGCTGTCGGTTAAATCATCGTAAATTTCGTCCAGTTGCAGATAGGTATCATGATCGACACTTAATTGATTCAGGGCATAAACACCATAAGCTCTGCTGCGCCCCAGTTCTCTGAGCGCAATGGGCATGTCATCAGACAACATATTGATCAAAAGGAAAGTATTTAAGTTCGGGTCATGCGCAAGTTTGGTTCGATAACCAATCACATCAACCAATGATTGAATGGTTCTGACAAAGCTGTCGTAATACTTGAACTGAATGTGAGGCCCACCTTGGGCACCAGAGGAGTAACTGTTAAGTTGCTTCCAGCTGACGTGCACCTGTTTCACCTGATGATCAATTTCAGCGTCACCAAACAGCGTAACAATTTCGTTGATTTCAGAGATCATGTGTTCAACTTTCTTGCGCTGAACATCCAACTGATCCCGAATTTCCTTCTGGTCATTCACTCTAAGGATAATGGAGCGATCCCGATACTCAGACGCTTCCCGAATCAAGCGAAAGACATTCGACATCATTTGCAAACCTTGGCGCTCAACATGAGTAATCGCCAGATTTCGCTGAATTTCAGCGACCAAACCAAAACCGAGTAACACAACCGGCAGGAGGAACAACGCACTGATGAGAATAAACTTCTGAATATACGTCAATTGATTCATCAAGCTTCTTGCCGGCAAGAAAAATTTCTTAAATATGTCGCCAGCTTTAGGCATTAACTCGTCCCTTGAGAATATGTCTTTGAAAATGATAAAAAAATCTGGATTTAAGCGATTAGTATAGAAGTAATCAACATAGTTTGTGAACAACTAAACTTATACTCGATGATTAAAAATAACTTCTATCGCTTAGGATGATCTAGACTAACCAACACGGTTCCAATAAAGGTGACAAGGATACCACAATGTTTGTACGAATTGATCAGGTTCCGAACGATGTAACCGAAGAAGAGATCCTTGATTTGTTCAATCATAGCCCCAGAGTCAAACATGTCATCATCAAAAACGAACTATTCAATGACGACGCTGTGGTTTGGGTTCGACTGAATGTAGAATCTCGGGCGGTGATCAACGGCATAGCAGACTACATGAACGGAAAATACCTGAGAAGCCATAAAATACGAGTCAGCGCCCCACTATTCTTTAACGAACCCTGGGTTAGCGACTGACGCCTGGACCTCTGCTTTCCAGTTTTTAATTGCCACTTGCCGCTTAATTTCCTCTATGGTCTGAATGCTCATGTTGCGTGTCAGTTCGTGCAATTTCTGATTCTCATTCCCTAATGAAGACACCAGTGCGTCGAGGATCAAGTCCATATCCGGTTGCTTACCATCGGTCGCGATATCATTGATTAAACCATCCAAAACCTGCCACGCAACATCTGAGACTAACCTCTGAATTTCCTGACTGATCTTATCGCCAATCACGGGGAGTCGCTCCAATGTCTGCATTTCCCTTTGATTTTCAATGGCAAGCTCCACTCGCTTGCGAATATCGTCCTGAATTTTATCCCGGCTGAGCTGATAATGCTCCGTGATAAACCCTTCAACACCGGAGGCAATCCAACGAATCAACTCCGTCTTATGAGGGGCAAACACATTATCAACAATGCGCTTCCCCAGCGGGTAATCCTTATCGAACTCAGACTGAACACCATTCAATACGTTCAAAACCACTTTATCGGACACTTCCTCCACCAAGATGTCATGATAAATGCTTACCCTGCGATAAAAGAAATTGTTTTTAAGATCAATCACCCCCATACGATGCAGGCGAATTAATACGGATACGATTCTCAATAGCCGTAACCACCGGAACTCGGCTAACGGAATACACCCCAATAAATCATACCAATGAAACAACGGAAAAAAGAACCAGCCCGGATATTCTTTCCGGTGCAGGCTGATGGCCCAACGAACACAAAACTCCGTTAAGAAGAAGGCCACAAATGCGCCATCAATCAATAAAAAGTGAGGGCTTACATATTCATAATAAAGATCTAAACCTTGGCCCGGAAACGACATCCAAAACCCTTCAAGGGCGTCCCATGTCAGCAACGCATCGACAACCAAAAACGTCAGATTCGAAAACAAAACAAGCATCATGATGATATCCCAGGTAACAAACCTGCGATCGTCCTGACTGCCTTGCTTAAATTTTTCCAGATGAATGTGTTCCGACAAGAGTACTCCTTAGTTTCATCCCATGAAGATTTATCTTTATTTTTAAGCTCTGTTATGAATAAATTCGCATACTCATTGTTATCTATAGTACCTGTAAGTATGAAGCTTTATTTCAGAATGTTGATTTTATTATTGAAACTGCGTCGTCTCGGCAAGCTTTCATCCAAGGATACCGTAGAATTCAACTCACGAGTATGGCCTACGGATTTAGACCTCAATGGCCACATGACCAACACGCGCTATGTAAGCCTGTTTGATCTGAGCATTATCCAGCTGTTCTCACAAATGGGGTTCATGGGTTCCCTCACCCAAATGAAGTGGAAGCCCATGATCAATGCCCGCAACATCAGCTTTCTAAAGGAACTCTCCCCGTTTGAGTCGTTTAAGGTTTCCTCAAAAATCATCTGCTGGGATCGGAGCTTTGTCTACATCGAACACCGAATCCGAAACAAACAGAGCAAAACCAGCGCGGTTTGTTACAGCCGAGGTTTATTTCTCGCGAAAAAAGGGCTGATCAGTTTTAAAGACGTCTTAGCTCACGCCAACGAGTTACAGCAAGGGCCGACCGACATCGCAGCAATGACACAAAACGGCTCACCCGAAATGCCCGAGCACATTAAACACTGGAAAGAAACGTTAAATCACCAGAAAAAACAGACTAAGTCTTCTTAGCAGAACCTGCCAGGCCTTCATTCACCAGCCAAAGTACTCATCTTCCGCTGAACGGTTTTGAAGCCCGTTCCACTCTTCTTTGGTCAGTAAATTGCAAGTCTCAGAGTCTTCATCAAAGACAATGATAACCCGTCCCGATTTCACAGCCTGGGCAAGTTGCTGACACTTGTTTTCAAGGGTTTGTTCTTGCTCCCCATAGTCAGTGCCTTCTCGGCTGACAAAGGATTCAATGATGCCATTAAGGGCATCTGCAGAAAGGCTTTTCCATGGTACTTCAACCGCCATGAAAGGGTACTCCAATGTTACTTTAATAGATGCGTTGATGAACCTCGGATGATCTAAAAAAACCAACCTCGTTCCAAGTCTGCCTTGCAGGATTTGTACTGTTTCAAATATTGACTGGCTTTTCGCTGCACTTTATTGGAAACCTTCAGCAGCCACTTTTTCTTCAGGTAAGTCTTTCGCTCGTAACCGCCATGCCCTTCGTGGTAAGCCAAATACAGCTGCTTTGCATTCCATTTCGAAATACCCAGACGTTTGTGACTGGTGTAATTGTACCAACCGATGAAATCAACAGCGTCTTCGAAATCATCCCGGTCAGCTCCGTAATTTCTTGTCTTGCTTAGGTAATGATCCCAGGTTTCATCGAGAACTTGTGCATAACCGTAGGCCGATGAAGGTCTGGGGCCGGGAAAGATCCATAAAAAAGTACTTCTCGGAGGCTTGGCATCGCTGACAAATTTGGACTCCTGATGAATGAACGCCATAGTGACATGCAAAGGCACGCCCCATTTTTTTTGGACGTCTTTGGCCGCATCGTACCAGTCGGAGTTTTCATCAAAGATGGTGCAAACATTATTGATATTACTCGGCTGGGATGAGCATCCGGTCATCAACAACGAGCCTAAAATAAGGATCAGAAAAGAACAACGCATTTAAACTCCAGTTTTAATCAGGCTCACACAACATCGATTTTATGAAACACAAGGGTTGTTATTCAACCTCGATGCCGTAACCGGACAACAGCACAATAAACGCGTCCTCATCGATAACTTCAACACCCAGTTCTTCCGCTTTCGCCAGTTTAGAGCCAGCGCCCGGCCCAGCTACGACACAGCTCGTTTTCTTCGAAACACTGCCCGCCACTTTGGCCCCTAAACTTTGTAGCAACTCTTTGCCTTCCGTTCGCGATACCCGCTCTAACGATCCGGTCAATACATAGGTAGTTCCCGCTAACGGAAGTTCCGAAGGATCTTTGACCTCAACACTCTCCCATCGGACGCCTTGTGCTATTAAATCAGTGATCGCCTCCCGGTTGGATTCATTTTCAAAGAAACAAACAATGTGCTCTGCGACAATAGGCCCGATGTCTTCAACTTCATTCAATCGCTCGACAGAAGCGGACATTAAAGCCTCCAGATTACCGAATGCTTTGGCCAGGTTTTGAGCGGTTGCTTCGCCCACCTCTCGAATGCCCAAGGAATATAAAAAACGGGCAAAGGTGGTTTGTTTACTCTGCTCCAAAGCGTTTATCAGCTTTTCAGCGGATTTTTCACCCATACGCTCCAACGAGGCCAAAGTTTTTGCCTCAAGCCGGAACAAGTCACCCAAACGGGTAACGAGTCCCTTATCCACTAACACATTAATGAGCTTTTCACCCAGCCCGTCGATTTCCATCGCTTTACGGGAAGCAAAATGAACAAAGGCTTCTTTTCTTTGAGCAGCGCACACCAAGCCTCCCGTACAACGGGCGACGGCTTCACCCTCCGTTCGCTCTACTTCGGAATCACACACCGGGCAGGAAGTCAGCATGATCACAGGCTTAGCATCTTCAGGCCGACGGTCTTCAACGACCTTGACCACCTGAGGAATCACATCACCGGCGCGGCGTACAATCACAGAATCGCCGATCATCAACCCTAAACGCTCGACCTCATCCATGTTGTGCAGCGTCACGTTGGATACCGTCACTCCGCCCACAAACACAGGGTCTAAACGACCAACCGGAGTGATCGCACCCGTTCGGCCCACCTGGAACTCAACATCGCGGAGTACGGTGATTTTTTCCTGAGCGGGAAATTTATGGGCAATTGCCCAACGTGGGGCACGCGACACAAACCCTAATTGATCTTGCAGATCAAAGTCATTCACTTTGAACACAATGCCATCAATTTCATAAGGCAATGTATCGCGTTTATTCAACAAGGATTGGTAATACGCGATGCATTGTTCAACGTTATCCACACGAGCCATTTCAGGGTTGGTCAGAAAACCCCATTCTTTCAGTTGATTCAATACATCAAAGTGACTGTTCGGAATGCTGCCGCCTTCGACGATCCCCACTGAGTAGCAACAAAACTCCAGCGGGCGTTTGGCAGTGAGCTTAGGATCAAGTTGGCGCAAACTGCCTGCCGCTGCGTTTCTCGGATTTACAAACAGCTTTTCACCGGACTCAAGCGCGCTTTGATTCAGTTTCTCAAAGCCTTTTTTCGGCATGTAAACTTCGCCTCGTACTTCAAGGCGCTCAGGGTATCCAGTTCCTGACAAACGCAGCGGAATCGAAGCCACTGTTCTTAAGTTCATCGTGATGTCTTCGCCCCGGTTACCATCCCCTCGGGTGGCACCACGCACCAACAAACCGTTTTCATACAACAAACTGGCTGCAATGCCGTCCAGCTTAGGCTCACAAGCATACTCAATATCAGCACTTTCAGGTTGATCCAGGACTTTCTTCACCCGAACATCAAAAGCCCGCATTTCTTCTTCGTTGAATACATTATCCAGCGACAACATCGGCATTTCATGGTCGACGGTCTGGAAAGCGGTCAGCGGTTTATCACCCACTCTTTGGGTGGGTGAATCCGGGGTAATGAGTTCAGGATGTTTCACTTCGATGGCTTTTAATTCATGAAAAAGCGCATCGTATTCACTGTCAGGAACGGTCGGATCATCCAATACATAATACTGATAATTATACTTATGGAGGGTTTGATGAAGCGTTTGCACCCGTTCGATTATTGCTTGTACTTCAGGTTTGTCTGAAGCACTGCCTTCCGCGAATAATCCGATTTGTTCTGACATATCTTGTTAATCCCGACTTCATGTCTCTGTGTTTCTTTAAACCCAATAGCGGATAAAAATCGTATTGAATTCAAAGTGTCATTTAAAACTGAAAGAGGCTCCCTAAGGAGCCTCTTTCATTCGCTCAACCAACGAGCTTAATTTGCTGTTCTGGAAAGACGTTTTTTGCGTTCGTAATCCCGAATTTCCTGACGAACATGCTCCGCAGTTTGTGCTGTCATCACGCTGTGCTGTTCGTCTTTAACCTCGCCACCCATGTTTTTAGCAATCACTTTGGCCATCTCATACATATAATCAAAGGCCTGAATGTTATCAACCGGCCCAGGCAGGCTCATAAAGAAGGTGACACCAGGGGTGGTTTGCTCATCCACTTTATCAAGGTCAAAGCTGCCAGGTTGAACGGAGCTGACCATGCTGAACTGCACATTGCCCTGACCATTATCCTCCTGATGACGATGAAAGATATCCATCTTTCCGTGTCGTAAACCACACGCTGCGGCCACATCCACCAAACGGCCACAGTTAAAACCGACAGTTTCATCTTTTGCTGCTACGTACAGCATGAAAACCCGTTCCGGGTCTTCGGTCGGTCCCAGGTGATCTGTCGTCAAACGACACTTCTCTAGTTGCTTACGTCGATCACTCATCTCTGGTTCAGCCGGCGCTTTCAGTTCTTCCGGTGACCGAAGTAATACATCTTCCGATTGTTCACTGATTTCAGAAAGGCCAATCGGGCGATCAGCCAAGTGAGTTTCTTTGTCTGAATCAGAAGATTGAGCTTCTTTGGTATCCGTTACATTCAGTTCAGGCTCTTCTGCTGCAAACTCAAAAGACATGCTCGACTGACTGGTATCGTCCTGCGTTTCTTCAGACACAGACACTGAGTCCATTAACACAGGAACACCGGCTTTATCGGCGTTTTCTTCCGTTTCCACCGTTTGACCGATGGTTGGCTCATGGCGCTCGTCATCACCACGGACTCTGGCCCCACCGTTAGGCAACTCACCGTTGCAATCTTCATTATCGTTTAAATTACTGAACTCAGACATGACGTCTTGCTTATGTTTTCTCATATGCAAGTAGCCATGAACCAAGATTGCTGCGACGACAAGCAATCCCACTAAAATCAACCATTCACGTAAACTGATATCCATGAACCCTTTACCCTAAAAATAATATGACGGTCTAACCTATTCCATGACTAAAAAAACAGGCCGAAACCCGCTTGCCATAGCGACCGAAACCAACATCCAAAACTAACAACCGAATTTAGTATATGCATACTAAAAAGGTCGCACATTGTACCCTCATACATCCGTCATTTGCTACCGATGTTACACTTTAACGATGGATAAATTTAACTGTCTATCATAGCGGCTGCCGCTTCAACATCAACGGATACAAGCCGTGAACAACCCGGTTCTTGCATAGTCACCCCTAATAATTGCTCTGCTTTTTCCATCGCAATCTTATTATGCGTAATATAAATAAACTGTACTTTACTGGACATCTCTTTTACCAGATTAGCGTATCGGCTCACATTCGCATCGTCCAAAGGCGCATCAACCTCATCCAGCATACAGAAAGGTGCCGGATTCAACTGGAAAATAGAAAACACCATCGCAATGGCAGTCAACGCTTTCTCTCCACCCGATAATAAGTGAATCGTACTGTTCTTTTTACCCGGCGGCCTTGCCATAATCGCCACCCCGGTGGTTAACAAGTCATCATCCGTCAGTTCAAGGTAAGCATGACCGCCACCAAAAACCTTAGGAAAAAGTTCACCAAGGCCTGCATTAATCTTATCAAAGGTATCTTTAAATCTGGCTTTTGTCTCACGATCAATTTTACGAATGGCACTTTCAAGCGTTTCAAGAGCCGTCGTTAAGTCCTCATTTTGCATATCCAGATAGCGCTTTCTTTCCGATTGACTCTGATATTCATCAATCGCAGCAAGGTTAATCGCACCTAAGCGCTGAATCCGCGCCTGAATCAGCCTCAACTCCTCTTCCCAACCTGCTTCGCTAATGCCTTCAGGCAAAAGTGTTAGTTGATTTTCAAGATCCACCTTTAGCTCATCAAGCTGCTCTTTTAAACCATTACGGCGAACCTGCAATGCCTGCCATTCCATGCGGTGATTTTCCAGAGTAGTCCGAACCCCTTGGGAAGAATGCTCTGCTTCGTTTCTCAACCGCTCTAACTCAGACACAGAATGATCCAACTCCTCCATGACCTTTCTTGCTTGAGTCAGCTGTGCTTCAACGTCCAATCGCTGCTCGATCATTTCTTCCAGCTGAAGACGCAGTTCTTCACCCGGATCAGACGTTTCCTCCAGCTCTGCGTTTAGCAGCTCATTACGCTCTCGTAAACGCTCAACCTGCTGTTCCATTCGACCAATGGCGGTATGAACAGACTGGTTTTGAGTTCTTAAAGATTCAACCTTTAGTCTTATGTCCTGATATTTCACGCTGATCGATTGCGATCGGCTTCTAACACTTTCTAATTGCTGTTGGGTTTGCTCTTTTTCACGTTCCAGTTGCTCACGTACAACAATGTTACTTTCGGCCAGCTCTAACGCTTCTTGCCAAAGAATTTTGGCGTCCGCCAAACTCTCACGATCAAATTCAATTTGCTCACTGACTTCTTCAATTTCAGCGTCAATCCGTTCTTTACGAACCAAAACCTGTTCAACCCGAACCCGTTTGGCATTCATTTCCGACTGAAGTTCACTTAATTGCCGCTCTAAGCGCATCAATTCTTTTTGCGCAAAATCTTTATTCTGTTCTTTTGACTTCAACTGTAAACGTGTGCTTTCAAGCTCAATTTCTGTGTCTTCCACAGAAAAATCCAGCTCATCAATACGTTCTTCCAAATACTCCAGTTCTTTTTGGCGACCAATAATGCCACTTTTACCAGCATCATTACCGGAAACACGCAACCAATTCGCACCCAACCAAACGCCATCTTTGGTAACAATAGAGTGCCCCGCCGGTAACGACGCCTGCAAAGGCAAAGCCTGGGCTAAATTTTCTGCTAAATAAACTTGATCCAACAACCCGCCCAAATCAATAGAACCTTCAACCTCCACCACGGACTGAATTGGAATGAGCGCCGAAAGCGCCGACGGAGCTGATGAATTCGAACCGGCCGTTGTGCCTTGAGTAATGATTGATAACGCACCGTCTTCGCAACCTTGCTCAAAGAAAGATGCGATTTGTTGATTTACGGTTTGTTGGGCAGTCGTCACCGCTTGCAAAAAATCGCCAAGTACGGTTTCAACCGCCAGATCCCAGCCGCCATGCACGGTCAAACATTTGGCTAATCTGGGCCGATCAAACAAACCATTATTTTTTAACCATCGATCAATAACTTCGTTACCATCGCCCAGCGCAGATTGCTGTAGCGCTTCCAGTGAAGCAAAGCGCCCTTTTGCACTTTGCAGTTCCGCCTGAAAATTCGCCACCTGCTTCCGCTTTTGTTCAATGGATTCTTGCTGCGAGGAAATTTCTTCGTTTGCAGCCTGAATGGACATTTGCTGCTGTTCAATTTTATCTTCCTGAATCAACAAGTCGTCTTTGAGTGATTCAATCTCCGCCTCGGCACTGCCTATGACCAGGCTGTCCTGCTCTTCTTGCAGGCGTTTCTGCTTCCTGATATGACGGTCGATGTTTTCTTCGAACTGACGAATTTTGGTTTGCTGAACTTCGGCTTCTTTTTCAGGCTGAGAGGCTTCAGCCATATATTGATCCCAACGCTGCTGCCATTGTTGCCGTGCTTCTTCAGCCTCTTCCAGCATCAACGAGCTTTCTTCTCGTTCTTGGGAAAGCATTTCCAGTTCCGGCTCAATTTCGTCCAGCTCATCCTGAAGAATCGCCCTTTGTTCTTTTTCCTGCTCCAGTTCACGTAGCCCTTCCGCCAACTGAAGCTTAACATCGTTTAAATCCCGTTCGAGCTTCACCGCTCTTTCGTTCTGATGCTCAATGGATTGCTCGGTACGGGCAATTTGAGAGCCTAACTGGTAGAAGAGGCCTTGAACTTCATTAAACTGATCAGATGCCTCGGTGTGGGCCAGGCGTTTTTCTTCAATGTCCGCATCAAATGAGCGCTGACCCGCCAGTGCGGCTTCAAACCGAACCTCTAAATCCTGAATCAGTTTTTCTTTTTCTTTCACCTGATTATCAAGGTCTTGCCAGCGGAGCGTTAACAGTTCCGTCTTGGTTTTACGTTCTTCAGATTTCAGGTTTTTGTATTTCTCTGCCGATTCCGCCTGCTTCTTCAAGTGTTCCAGCTGGCGCTCTAATTCATCGCGTAAATCGGTTAATCGTTCCAGGTTTTCATGCGTTCGGCGCATCCGGTTTTCAGTATCACGACGCCGGTCTTTATACCGCGAAATACCCGCCGCCTCTTCAATAAAGGTTCTTAATTCTTCCGGTTTGGCCTCAACAAAACGAGAAATCATGCCCTGCTCAATAATGGCATAACTTCTTGGCCCCAGGCCCGTGCCCATAAATAAGTCGGTAATATCACGACGACGGCACTTAGTCCCGTTTAAGAAATACTGAGACTGACCATCGCGGGTAACACGTCGTTTCACTGATATTTCAGCGTAACCGGCGTACTCACCCAACAAAGTGCCATCTGAATTATCAAACACCAGTTCAATGAAAGCCTGATTGACCGGCTTTCTCGAGTTAGAACCATTAAAAATAACGTCCGTCATCGAGTCACCACGAAGGTTTTTCGCCGATGACTCCCCCATAACCCACTTCACCGCATCAATGGTATTCGACTTTCCGCAACCATTCGGCCCGACAATGCCACACATATTACTAGGGAAAGGAATGGTGGTCGGATCAACAAAGGATTTGAAGCCCGCCAGTTTAATGCATTTAAGTCTCATACAATGGAGATCTCGTGAATTCGGTCAGCCAGTCTTATGGGATAGTAATCTGTAGTAATACTTAATTAGTCGTCTAAGGTTTTCAGAACTTCTAGCTTTTGAGTGTCAACGTAGCTGCGAACCAGCTGTGCACTTTTTTCTTTATTTCGCGTCACCACGGATTCCATGATTCCCTCGAAAAAAGCCACATTATCCTGAAAATCTCCGCCCTTACTCTTTAGCGCTAAATAATAAGTCCGTTGGACGACGGGTTTGAAATTGATGAGCACCTCCATCAGATACACGTTTTTCGCTATTGAATAGGCTTGCTCCATGATTTCAAACCCAAGTTCAAAAATTCGCTCCAAGTGTTCACCGCCAATTTTAGCCGCACGCATCACTTCAAACTTTTTAATCAGCGGATCAAGGTCAGCGCCTGACCAGTTCTCGGTTACTTTAACCGCCAACAGTTCCAACAGTTCGCCGTACACTTCATACAGGTTTTCAACGTGAGAACGCGTTATTTCAGTCACAACCGCACCTCGGCGAGGAATAATATCCACCAAATGCCGACGCTCCAGAATTAATAATGCTTCTCTGACCGACCCCCGACTGACATCCAGTTCGCCAGCGATGCGCAATTCCTGAATTCTCTCCCCCGGCTTTATTTCACCACGAATGATCTTAGAAGCTAAATGGGTAGCAATTTGCTCTGAAAGACTTTCAACGACTTTAAATGACATATGAGGTGTTTATTCCCTTATATTGCGTATGGCGGCAGCAAAGAAATCGCAACGTAACCAAACACAGATTTTCCTGCAACAATAACCCGCTAATGTTATACCAAGCGAGACCTAAAAAGAACTCTGGATCAGGGGATGCCGGGGTGAAATAAACAGTACAAAAGAACCAGGCTCCTGATCAGAAACCTGGATAAGCAATTTCAGCTATTGAGTTAACTCTAAAACGATGGGCTTTGCAGACTCCGCCACAACAACCGGCTTACTGACTACTTCAACATCCCCTTCGGAAGGCATTGCGGTGCCTGTAATGGATATTCTGGCCACCACTTCAACTTGCTCTGCATCCGACAGTTTTGCCATCCCGGCCATGGAAGTTGAATCATCCAAAGTCAATTGAAGCGGCAACTCACTTAACGACGTTGTCTGAATCGACAAAGGCATACGAGGACCGTTCACGTGCCGGGCATACACAAAGACTTTGGTTTGTTCTGCAAACTGAGAACGAACGTCGTCCGTTACACCAACAGCGACGGTTAAGCCTGAAAAATCCGACACTTCTGCAGCCACTGCATCAGAAACCTGAGCTTCTGCAGGCGCTGAACTCACCCCGGTTTTTTCTTCCAATCGCTTACGGGCATTAGCAATACCCTGACGAAGAGACTCTGCATTTGGCCCGTCTTCGACCATGCCTAAAATCTTCTGCCATTGATCGATCGCAGTTTGATAATCCTCTTTTTCAAAAGCAAAGATACCGGCCAAACCAAGCGCCGTCGGTTCTTGCGGGTCAAGCGTTAATGCCTGAGCTATCAAGTCTTCCGCTTCCTGCGTTATGGTCGATGGGTCTGAGAAATAAACCGCCTGAGCCAAATTCGCAAGCACCATAGCTTCACCCGGCTTACCCTTTGATAACTCAACCGCCACTCTTAATGGTTTGATCGCGTCCGCTGTTCGACCCAGAGTCAAATACGTCCGCGCTAACAACAACTGACCATCCAAACGATCCGGATTTTCCTCAAGCTGCTGCTCCAGCCGAACCAACAACTCTTCTTCAGATAAGTCAGAAACCTGTTTAAGACTTTCAGCCATTTCCAGACTGTCCGGTGAGACGCCCATCTTGTTATAAGTTGCCAAGGCTCCGACCGAACAAATCAAACCAATCGCCGCCAGAACAACAAACGATTTAGATGACACGGAATGATTCGCCGACGCCGCCGACTCAGAACCAACCGACTGCATATCCAACAAGTAGCGATCTTCCAGCTCTCGCTTTTGTTCATCAAACGAAGCCTGATCGAACAGGCCTTCAGCCAAATCCTGTTCCAGTTGATTCACATGCTCTTTAAATACCTGAGTATTAAGTACCGATTGATCTTTCACGTGCGGTTCCACTTCAAAGGACTTGGCCATTCGAAGCGGCATTAAAAAGAGCAACAACATGACAGCAGTCATTAGTGCAATTACCAGCCACAATAATGTCATTCTGTTATTTCTCCGAGTTCTTATTCATTAATTGACGAATTCGTTCCTGACGCTCTTCTTCCGAGAGGCTCGCCTCTTTATCATCACTGGAATCCTGTTTATTTCGGCGAAGCACAACCACCACCACAATAAACCCAATGAATAAAAACACGGCCGGGCCATACCAAAGTAAATAAGTAACCTCTTTAACTTCAGGACGATACAATACGAAATCCCCGTACCGGGCGACCAGGTGCGACTTGATTTCCTCATCGTTCTTGCCCTGATCCATCAGATCCCGGACTTTTTGGCGCAAATCAATGGCGATTTGCGAATCCGAGTCGGCCAGGTTTTGGTTCTGGCATTTTGGACAACGAAGTTCATCAATTAACGTTTGATAGCGTTCTTTTTCGACTTCAGTATCAAACTCCAGTAGTTCGATTACGGCAAAACTCGAACAACTGAACGACAGAATGATCAAACAAACAAAGCGTTTTAAAGCACTGTGAATCATAGTTCGGACCACTTCTGAAATTCAGGCTGAATTTTTTCTTTCCAAACCCGGTCATTAACATCACCCACATGCTTTAAACGAACAACGCCGTTTTTATCCAGTAAGTACGTCTCCGGCGCGCCGTACACCCCAAGATCAAGGCCGATCATGCCGTCTTCGTCTTGAACGTTGAACTCATACGGGTTGCCTAATTGTTGCAGCCAAACCTTCGCTTTTTCCGTCTCATCTTTGTAATTGACACCAAAGATTTTAACGCCTTCGCGAGCTAACTTATTAAGGTAGGCATGTTCTTGTTTACAGGTCGGGCACCAGGTTGCCCAGATATTAACAAGTGCCACCTCACCTTTAAGATCCGCTTCTGACACCTGTTTGCCATCCAGAGTACTGGCAGCAAATGCAGGGAATGGCTTCCCTATCAGCGCAGAAGGAAGCTCTTTCGGGTCAAGACTTAATCCCCGAAACAAGAAGAAGCCTAACAATAAAAAAATAATAAAAGGGACAAATAGCGCTAATCGTCTCATTTTAAGCCACTCCCGTATTTCTTGCGCGGTAACGCTTATCTGCTACCGCAAGAATGCCACCAATGGCCATCAGGATAGAACCTAACCAAATCCAACGAATGAAAGGTTTAACATGGACACGAACCGCCCAGGCACGACCCTCACCCAAAGGTTCACCCAATGACACGTACAAATCCCGGGTTAAACCCGGATCAATTCCGGCTTCCGTCATGATCTGACGACTGACGTTATATTTACGCTTTTCAGGATGAATGGAGCTGATTTCCTCGTCGTTTTTATAAACTCTGAAATCCCCTACGTCCGCGACATAGTTTGGCCCGCGCACCCCTTTCGTGCCCATGAAGTCAAAGCGGTACTCTTCCACCTGAATGGAATCACCGGCAGACATTCTCAGGTCTTCCTGGTGATCATAAACCGCCACCATGCATATGCCGATCAGGGTAACCACCACACCCAGATGCGCAAATTGCATACCATAGTAGCTTGCAGGCAACTTCTTCAGACGATCCATCCAGTGAGTACGACCGTTAGATTTGTCTTTCAAATCCACAATGATTGAGCCCATTACCCAGAATGCCAACGTCATAGACATCCAGACAGCACCATCAAAGTCGCCATCGTAAACAAATGGCACAATCAAGCCCGCTATTATGGCAATGATGAAGACTGCGGTTAATTTACCAATCAGGTATTGGGCCTTTGTGGCTTTCCAACGACTGGAAGGCCCCACACCCAAAAAGACAACCAACAAACACATCATAGGAACAAAGACTGCGTTGAAGTACGGAGGTCCTACAGAAATCTTACCCAGATCCAACGCATCAAGTAACAGCGGATAAAGCGTTCCCAGCAAAATCACAGATGCTACGACGGTCAGAATAATGTTGTTAATCAACAAGAAAGTTTCACGAGAAAGCGCTTTATATTTAACTTTGGAGTGCACTGTTGGTGCCTTTAATGCGTAAAGCAATAACGAACCACCAAACGTAATCGCTAACAGCACAAGAATAAAATAGCCACGCGTAGGATCAGTCGCAAACGCATGAACCGAAGTTAATACGCCAGAACGAACCAAGAAAGTACCCAATAAACTTAGCGAGAACGCCACGATGGCCAACAAGACAGTCCAGCTTTTGAAAGCACCACGCTTTTCAGTCACTGCCAACGAGTGAATCAAAGCCGTACCCACCAGCCAAGGCATGAAAGAAGCGTTTTCTACCGGGTCCCAGAACCACCAGCCACCCCAGCCAAGTTCGTAATACGCCCACCAACTACCCAGCGAAATACCCAATGTCAGGAACATCCAGGCAATCAATGTCCAAGGGCGAGACCACTTAGCCCAGGCAGCGTCTAATTTTCCTGTCATCAATGCTGCAATCGCAAATGCGAACGAAACCGCAAAGCCAACATACCCCATGTACAACATAGGAGGATGAACAATCAGGCCAAAATCCTGAAGCAGTGGGTTTAAATCAGCACCGTCTTCCGGAATATTAGGCAATAGGCGTTCAAATGGGTTCGACGTGACCAGTGTGAACAAAATAAAACCGGTACAAACCATACCTAACACAGCTAAAACACGGGCAAGTACATCGGCAGGTAAGCTTTTACTGAAAATTGAAACAGCAAATGCCCAAGCACCTAAAATTAAAACCCAAAGCAACATGGAACCTTCGTGAGCACTCCACACAGCTGAAAATTTAAAGCCAAACGGCAACATAGTGTTGGAATGGTTCGCAACGTATTTAACAGAGAAATCATCCTGTAAAAAGGATAAGGTCAAACACACAAAACTGATCACCAGGAAGGAAAAGACCCCCCAGGTTAAAGGTTTGGCTGATATCTGAAACACTAAGTTATTACGAGCAGTGCCGTACAAAGGTAAAATGGACAAAGCAACAGACATTACTAAGGCCAATATTAAGGCGTAGTGCCCTATTTCCGGGATCATAAAAGGCAACTCCTACTGCTGTTCAATCTTGTCAGAATGACCGGACTTTTCTAATGCATCAGCCACTTCGGGCGGCATATAGTTTTCATCGTGTTTTGCCAAAACTTCACTGGCCACAAACACCTTGGACTGATTTAATTTTCCGGTTACAACAATACCCTGACCTTCACGGAACAAATCAGGAAGAATCCCCGTATATTCCACTGTCACTTCGTTGGCATAATCCGTTAACACAAACTCCACTTTCAGACTGCTTGGATCGCGCTTCACACTGTTCTCAAGAACCATCCCGCCAGCACGAATACGCTGTTCAATCGGCGCTTCCCCCTGAGCTATCTGAGTCGTAGAGAAAAATAAATTAATATTTGAAGACAATGCCGAAAGAATTAGGGCAATCGCTGCACTGGCAGCTACCACAATCAAACACACTGCGATCAGACGTTTTTTCCGTTTAGGATGCATAGCCATGAATTACCCCTCAAGCTCTTGTCGTCGAACATACTTCTTCACTCTTTGTTCGGCTAACTTCCTGATCCGCCCAACCCACCAAATATTTAAACCTATTACTAAAGCGCCCACAGCATACGCCAACCACACGTACAAACCATGACCACCCATTTCGATAAAGGCCTGAAATGACTCAAACTCACCCACGTATTACAACTCCACACCAAAGAGCGATCTTTGTCGCTTTAAGAATTAATTTTTAATTAATTTCTTTTGCAGCCACTTCGCTTTGAACTCACGTTCAATCACTTCGGCACGCATTCTTTTAAATAAAATCCAACCAAAAAAGAGGTAAAAACCAATCACCATCAGCAAAAGAGGTAACCACATTTCTGCTGGCATGGCCGGTTTTTCTGTTAACTTGAACGTGGCTGGCTGATGGAGAGTATTCCATAGCTCAACCGAATATTTGATGATGGGTATATTAACCAACCCAACCAAAGATAAAATGGCCGTTGAACGCCCTGCGGTTTCACGGTTATCAATGGCGGAATAAAGGGCTATGACCCCTAAATATAAGAACAAAAGAATCAGCATGGACGTCAATCGCGCATCCCACACCCACCAGGTTCCCCAGGTTGGCTTCCCCCAGATGGCGCCGGTGGCGAGCGCGATAAAAGCAAAAGAAGCGCCTATCGGAGCACAATGTTTAGCCGCCATGTCGGCAAGCTTAATGCGCCAGATTAAATTAATTGCTCCGGCAACCGCCATCATCATAAAAATGGACTGAGACAAAATAGCGGATGGCACATGCAGATAAATAATTCTGAAACTGTTGCCTTGCTGATAATCTTCGGGCGCAAATATCAGGCCCCAAATCAAGCCGACAGTCAATAACATCAACGCCGGAATACCTAACCACGGCAACCAACGTTCACTTTTTTCAAAGAACCACTTTGGCGAAGCCCAGCTATGAAACCAACGCTTAAACTTTGCTTTAAAACTCATCCGTTACCCATACTTATCTTCAACGACGCAGAACACGCAAAAGGTGCGCTTGCCAAACTAAACAATAACAAAGCTGCCAAAAGGCTTAACTGACCTGTGACAGGTTGTTCCATAATTACCCCTTGCAAAGCCCCCGTTCCGAAAATCAATACCGGAATAAAAAAGGGTATGACCAGCAAAGGTAATAAAAGTGCCCCTCTTTTGAGTCCCACAGTCAAAGCGGAACCAATGGCCCCAACCAGACTTAATGTTGGTAAACCAAGCAGAAGACTGATCACCATAACCCCGTAGGCCTCACTTGGGAGGTTAAGCATATAGGCTAATACCGGGGCAATAAACACCAAAGGCAATCCTGTTACCAAAAAGTGGGTTAAAACTTTGGCTATAGCGATCAAAAAGCCGGGCATCGGAGAAACTAACATGCGCTCTAACGAGCCGTCTTCGAAGTCGGTACGAAACATATTTTCCATCGACAACATGGAGGCGAGCAGTGCTGCCACCCAAATAATACCGGGTGCAATGTTGGCCAACTCATTTGGATCGGGGGAAACACCTAAAGGGAATAAGGTTATGACCATCACAAAAAACATCAGCGGATTGATGATGTCACTTTTCTGACGGAAGGCAAGTTTCAGGTCACGTGATAATAATGCAAAAAATCCGAGATCAGCCGGCATGTCTTCCTCTCGGTGCAAATTCATCCAGATTTACTTTCATTAAAGAGTCGATGTTCATCACATGATGGGTCGTTACCAACACGGCTCCGCCCTGCGCTGCATGCTCCGCGATCCTGGCTTCAAGCTGGTCGACACCAGCCAGGTCAATGGCAGTAAACGGCTCATCCAAAATCCATACAGGTAAGTCGAGTAAGTACAACTGAGCCAAGGCAACACGACGATTCTGACCTGCCGACATAGAGTGACATTCCACATCCTCGTATCCTTTCAACCCGACCTTTGCTAATGCCTCGTCAATTTCTTCTTGTGTGACTTTACGATAAGGTGCGGTCAACCACTCCAAATTTTCAGTAGCAGTTAACGCAGATTTAATCGAGGCTTTGTGTCCGATGTAGAGTAAATTACTGAAGAAGTCATCCCGCTCCTGATGTAAGGGTTTACCTTTCCAGGTGAGCTGACCTTCAAAATCTGGCATCAACCCCAACAACGTACGAATAAGAGACGTCTTGCCGGAACCATTACGGCCGACTAACTGAACCACCTTTCCTGCGGAAACAGAAAAGTTCAGGTTTTTAAATAAAAGCCGGTCGTCCCGTTCGATCAGAAGTTGGTCTACCGAGAGGTAGTCTGTCATGCCAAAAACACCAATTACTTTAGAAGTCAGGAATATACTACAAAACCGTTGTATTATTAACTGATGTATCTCAGTGTCATGGATTTTTCACATGCAGCCTAATCTACACACAGGACAGTTGGCCACAGGGCAATTTCGGCAAGCCGTTATTTCTCCGTCTTCATCGAGTTCAATCTCCCCGGCGGAATTGGCCAGCCTCAGCAACGGCCAACAAATTAAAGCAGAAGTCTTAACAGCCACACTCGAACAAATTTCCACTCAAAAACAATCCATTGCACAATACAAAGCCCAAGTAGTCATCCAAGGCAAAGTCTTTGAACTAACAACGCAATTCCCTCTAGATAAAGGGGATCAACTGGAATTAAAAGTCACCAATAAAAACCAGTTAGTCATAGAAAAAGTCATTCCTGCGTCACCCACATCAAGAGATGCAGTACAAAACGCCTCCGTTAAAACGGCCGAACCGACAAGCGCAACGGCTCAAATCAACAATACCGCGACCAATGCTACAGCAACCAAAGATCAAGCGACTCAAAAACCAATCACTAACGAACAGATAAACCATGTTATCCGTATGTGGTTGAGTCAGTCCCGACCGGCAATTGGTGCGTTGCTGGACCTTAGCCTGACCATGGAAGCAGCCAATAAAATCATAGAGAGCCTCCCTTCCTTTCAGCAAACGCCAGTACAACCCGGCATTCATCCCCTCACAAGCAGTCAACAGCATTTAAGCACCATTCTGAAAACGGTTTCAGAAGCCATTCAGGCAGAAATTTTCAAAACACTTCCTCATACCAACCAACAACAATTTAAAAACAATGTCAGCGCACTCATCAAAGAACTGATCCATTGGCAAAACACACCGGCAAACAACAGCAAAACAGAAACCAGCCAGCCAGTGGCAACAGCAAACCTGAATTCAGGCAATTTAGCACCACAGGGAAAACAAACGTTAATTGGCGCTTTATTAAAACTGCAGGTCACCATTCAGGAATCATTAAACAAAGCGGTGACGCCACCATCAACCAGCGGGCCCAATCAAAGCAGTCAACAAATAACTGCGACCCCAGTAACCTCCACCCAAGCAACATCAACGAATACGCACATTCCGATATTGCACGAATGGACTCAGATACTGTCACTCATGACGCCGGCTACGTCTTCACAAAACGATATGCTCGACTGGATGCTGGAATCTATTCGACGCATTTCAGGCTCCGGCCTTAAAACAGACGTCAGTGCATCCGTTTTAGATAAGTTAGCCGCCCAAGAGACTAAACCAACTCAGTCTCTGCCACCCAACCAAACCGCCGGCACACCACAAGCCGCCATTGATTCGAGCCAGTGGTTGAAGCTGGCCGAATTTCGAAAACACCAGCTGTTTACAGGCAACATCAAGCATTCGCTGCTGCAAAGTACCAGCGACCTTCAGATCAGCAACACCCTGAGGCAATTATTAGTCAACGTGGAAGAACTGGCGGGCAGAATGTCTGCACTGAGACTGGCCTCCGCCAGCTCACAATTAGAAACATCCAGCAATAACCTGCTCCATATTGATTTACCTGTGATGACTAATTCCGGGCCAACCTCCGTTGAGATGGACATGGAGCAAATCAACCCCGACGAAAAACAGGAAAACGATCGAGATAAAAAGCTGAAAAATCACTGGTTGGTGCACTTGAAATTCGAACTGCCACCTCTGGCGCCTTTCATTGGGCAAATACGGTTCGACCCGTCTCAGAGCACACTAACGGCCAACTTTTTCACCAACCATAAGGAAACGCTGGCGTTTCTCAACAAAAACCTGGCGGGTCTGGAAGAAAGTCTTAAAAACCGGAGCAAAGCGACCGTTAAAGTAAACACCCGCTTTGGTATCATTGATATGCCAAGAGAGGCGTTGATCAAACAGACGCACCACCAAGTGAATGTAAACGTATGAGTAATACCGAAAAGCCCATCGACACTGCTGTTGCATTACAGTACGACGGCAAACAAGCGCCTACAATTACCGCCAAAGGCGAAGAAGAGTTAGCTCGTCAAATCGTAGAAATCGCTGAAGAACACGGAATCCCGCTTTACCACGACGAAAAACTGGCGCGGACTTTATCAAGGATGGACTTGGGAAGTGAGATTCCGGAAGAGTTATACAGAACCATTGCTGAGATCATTGCATTCGCTTATCAACTTCAGGGGCGTGTCCCGGAGGGCTTCACGCCACCTGAGCAAGATGACTTATGACCTAAAACTTATAACTTACACTTACAGCCTGAATGTATGACCTGCATTTATGACTTAGGCCTACCCCAAACAGAACGTTTGCAATCGTGCCATTAAACCTTTGCTTTTAATGCGCGGAAGCCCCTAATGGCTGACGATTAACCAGCATCAACAACTCAGCTTCTGCGCTGGATAAACCACAGCTGTTAACAATATCTTCAGCATCGGCACCCATCTGTATCAAACGAGAAGCCTGGTTATACGGTAAGGCATTTGGGTCCTGGAATTCGAGGTCTTGCTGCTTTTCTACGGTCTCAGCCAGCTCTTTCTCAATGCCCATGACTTTTTTACCGACACCGATACTGCTGCTTCTAAAAGCGCTGAACTCGCGTAACACCACAGACAACTCTTCAGACATACTCTGCCGAGCCAGCTCACTTTTTTTATAGCACATAAACGACACAACAACCGCAATCAGGCTTGCCGCTGTAACCAGACCAAAACTTACCATCCAAGTGAATTCCATAACCCCTCCAGTTATACATAGTCATCAATATGGGGATACTGATCGTCTTCCGAATCCGACGGTTTTTCGTCTTCTTCTGCACGGTCAGGCAAGTCCTCGTTTAACGTTGAGTCTTGCTCTGAGTATTCAGTATCTTCCTTATTTTCATCCTGGTACTTACGAATTTTTCTCACCCTGGGTACTGGGGTCAATCCATCCACTTTCCCAATGCTTGGAGGCAACATGTCATCCACCCGATGTTCACTAAAGAGCTGACATTTCGGCCCACTCTTCTTCAGTCATCAGTTTTTCAAGATCCACAAGAATCAATAATTCATTGTTCTTGTGACACACACCCTGAATGAATTTGGCACTTTCTTCAGTACCCACATTCGGAGCAGTTTCAATCTCGGATTGACGCAGATAAACCACTTCTGCCACTGCATCAACCAAAATACCGACAACCTGGTTTTCAACTTCAATGATCACAATACGGGTATTATCCGTTGTGTCCGCTGAGGTCAATCCAAACCGTGTACGGGTATCAATAACAGTGACAACACTGCCACGTAAATTAATGATTCCCAAAACATATGGTGGAGCCCCCGGAACTGGCGCAATCTCCGTATAACGTAATACTTCACGAACTTGCATTACATTAATGCCATAGGTTTCATCGTCTAATCGAAATGTAACCCATTGCAGAATAGGATCTTCGCCAGCCTGAGATGAATGCGCTGCCATCTTCTACCTCGTAACACCAATATTAATAACCCGTAAGATCATAACGTCTTACACACTTACATTCAGTTTAGAGCAGTTTACTGAATTCTTTGTCGGCTGCGAGAAAAATTTCCTTAGCAAAAACCGCCATTTGTCCGTTATAAACCCGAAACGACGTCAAAATATTGATGTACAGACTACAAGAAGCACCTAACGTGCCAAAGTGAGATAAAACAGAGATGAATTATTGAACGAGAGAAAAACAAATCACTTAATTCGTTTTGAGTTCTTTTGGAGCATGTCGATCAGGTTGGTTACATCGAGGATGGCACACATATGATCAATCACTGTCCCGGCCAGCCATGGACGCTTACCGGTCGACGTCCGCCACTTCACCTGATCAGGCATGAGCCGAATAGAATCAGACAACTGATGGCTCAATAATCCCCACTCGCTGTCGTCTAATGAAATGACATAATGATTTACCGGGTCAATGTCTTCCGTAACTTTCTCTGGCATAACCCAACGACTGGTATGCACCACCCGAATGTTCTGCTGACCGTCCATTGTCGTTCTTGGGTACAACCCCAAAAACCAATCCGGCTGCCCGAACAGTGGGGTTAAGTCCGTGTCAATCCGGTGTATGCCACCCAGCAACACCAAAGGCACCGCCAATTTAATGCCGCCCACATAAAACAACAAACACTCAAACCCTGCTGCTGCCCAATCCGGGTAAGGTTTGCGCTTTTCAACCGGATCGAAGGCCGCAGGGGTCTGGCTCGCTGTATGGCTAACCGTTTGAGTAACGGATTTGGCCTCTGCTGTTTTTTCTTCAACAGATCGGGACTCAACGGGCTTAACAGTGACAGGCTTAGCAGGTTCTGGCTCTGAGCGTACAGTTTCTGACTTGGCAATTTCTGGTTTAGTCACAACCGGCGGAGGAGAAACCGGGTCGGGAACTTCTGCCACTGACACCACCAAAGGCTCTGCAACCACTTGTTCTTGAGAGGCGATTTTAAGTGCGGATACTTTTTTTGGTTCGGGGGGTTTCGGTTGCGCAGACACATTGGTTTGAACAGGCTTAGAGACCGGAACGTCAATGGCTGTTGATGTTGCCTGTTTGGTAGTTACCTTGGGCTTTACTTCTGTTTTTAATTCGGCCTTGTGTTCGGTTGTTACTTCAATGTTAGGTTCAGGCTCTGTCTTTACTTCAACCTTTGTTTCAACCACAGGCTCAGTGACCGGCTCGGGCTTCAATGCCGTCGGCGCTTCTTCAAATGCAGTAGCGACTGAGAGCATATCATCGAGATAGCCCTGCAACGCAGCCATCGGTTTGACAGGCGCTGATTTAACTTTGGTTTTTGATGACTTTTGATCGTCACTCATAACTGCAAACCTAATAAATCCAACATACCGTTACTTTAACCTGCAACCTGCTCAAACTGCATTTGCATCAAACGCTTTAATTTCGACTCAGGCATCGTCCTAAGCAACATCAACAAATCAATCATAACCAGACTCTTCTGACCGCGACTTAACTCACTCATTGGCGTAATTGCCAAGTTGATCAGGTTCATCAGCTGCCGATCATCAGCGACCTGATAACCTATTTCCTGCAAGTTGCCCTGAATTTCTTCAGTAATGTTCCCATGTGTTTCGGCGGTCTCATCCAGCAACATGCCTTCGCCACCCAACATGGAGCAAAGATAGTCAGCAACCACATCCTGCTGTGTAGGAACCATAAAACAACCTTATATTAAGTATCAGCTAGCTTCAGAAGATAGTAAATGTTTCAGCAATTTTGCGTAGCCTCGAATCCCACGCCCTTCAGAGTCATATCGGCTCGGAATTAAGCCAGCTTTAGATGCATCTCTGAATTGAGTATCGACTGGGATCGTATATTCCCAAATATGATCCGGATAAGTCACTCGCATTTCTTTGACACTTTGCAAGGAAGCATTCGTTCTTCGATCAAACATGGTCGGTACAATATGATATGGCAAAGGCGTAGGACGCGATCGGGTGACCATATTTAAGGTGTGCACCATTCTCTCCAAGCCTTTCAAAGCCAGAAACTCACACTGAACCGGAATCATTAAACGGGAGCAGGCCGCCAGGGCATTAATCATCAATACCCCAAGAATCGGCGGACTATCAATAACAGCGTAATCAAAATCGTCCCACAGTGTCGCCAAAGATCGGGAAATCACTAACCCCATGCCATCTTTACCCACCATACTGCGCTCAAGCGTCGCCAATGCGGTTGAAGAAGGTAATAACTGAAGATGATCATGACTGGTATCTAGCAACAGTTGGCTAGGCAGCTCCGGTGGTATAGCCCCAGGCGCTTGAAAAAGGTCAAAACAAGAATGCTCAAGACTGTCGGGGTCGTATCCAAAATAACTTGTCATCGACCCATGAGGGTCCAGATCAACAAGTAAAACACGCTTTCCCTGGTCTGCTAATAATCCAGCTAAACTCACAGCGGTGGTCGTCTTACCCACACCGCCTTTTTGATTTGCAACCGCCCAAACTCGCATTGCAGACTCCACCTATAATTAATCAGTCTCAGGAGAGTAAAGCAAGCCTTATGCCAAAAGCCAGTCGCTACTAAGGCTGTTGACTACGAACATTATTTAACGCTTCTCGAGTCAACGCAGATCGGGATATCAGGAGCACCACACGCCTGTTCTTCTCTCTGTCTGCTCCCCGGTTATCGTACAACGGTTGGAATTCTCCATAACCCACTGCCGCTAACCGCTTTGGATCTAAGCCTTCGTCCTGTAGTTGCCGGACAACACTTGCCGCTCTCGCAGCAGATAACTCCCAGTTACTGCGAAATTCTTTGTTAAAAATCGGGACATTATCCGTATGGCCTTCAATCTGAATCGGGTTGTTATAATTTCCCAGTACCATAGCAACGTCCGCGATGATATTTTCTGCCGCTCTGGTAGGACTTGAACTTCCCTTAGAGAATAGCACTTCTGACCCCAAGGTAATCTGAAGCCAGTCTTCACTCCCCTCTAAAGACATAACGCCTTGCTTTAACAGCCCTTCAAAGCCTTCCGCCAACTGATCCTTAATCTTTTTCATACTCACTTCTTCTTTCAGTGAGTCCGAGGTTTCCTGCGTGGCAATGTCACTCGGTTTAATAATTACCCGCTTCTCGGTAATCGGCAACTGACGGGCAACATCACCAATCTGAATCGGGTCACTGGACGTTGGAGGTGCCTTAAACACACCGATCAGGCTGGATGCCAGGATTTTATACTTACCTTCATTGACGGAGGAAATACCATACAAAACAACAAACAGAGCAAACATCAACGTCATGAAGTCGGCGTATGAAATCAGCCACCGCTCATGACTGGGGCCTTTGATTTTTACTCGTTTTCTTGCCATAAGGTTTACTCTTCGATGAAGCTATTTAAACGAGAAGCAATAGCTTTGGGGTTTTCACCCTCAGAGATACCCACTAAGCCTTCAACAATCATTTGTTTGTATTCTGTTTGGGTCATAACCACACTCTTAATCTTTCCTCCAATCGGAAGAAACAACAAGTTCGCAGAGCCCACACCGTAAATGGTGGCTACGAAGGCCGTTGCTATGCCCTGCCCTAATAACTCAGGTTCACCCAAATTGGTCATCACATGAATCAACCCCAGTACAGCACCAATAATCCCGATGGTCGGAGCATAGCCCCCTAAGCCTTCCCAGAATAATCCTGCACTCATGTCACGGTGTTCTTCTAAATCAATCACCATTTCCATCGTGTGGCGAATACTGTCTGGCTCGGCACCATCGACTAACAACTGCAAGCCTTTCCGTGCAAACGGGTCCGCTTCGGCTTCAGCCATACCTTCCAGCCCCAAAAGGCCTTCTTTTCTGGCGGTGGTACTCCAAAACATGATTTGCTCAATACCGCGCTCAAAATCAAACAACGGAGGAATAAAAATCCATTTAGTGAGTGACATTGAGTGCTTGAAAGCTTGAGGGGTTGTCTGAAGGAGCATCGCCCCCAGAGTGCCTCCGATCACGATGATAAAAGCCGCCACATTTCCAAGCATGGAAATATGGCCACCATCCAGAAAATTACCAAATAGAATTGCGCCTATACCGAGAATAAGCCCGATCAGGCTGAGTACATCCATGTTTATGAAACCTCATCAATCAACTTTCGCGAGATCTGATCCAAGTTAAGAATTTCATCAGCAAGATTCGCGTTAATCACCGACATCGGCATTCCATAAATAACACAACTTTCTTTATCTTGCGCCCAAACAGCACTGCCATTCTTTTTGAGAAGCGCGGAACCATCTTTTCCGTCGGCGCCCATCCCCGTTAATACGATCCCCAATACACCGCTATTAAATACATTCGCAGCAGAACCAAAAGTAACATCAACACAAGGCTTATAATTCAAGCGCTGATCACTCTCTATGATACGGATAGAACCTCCATTACGACGGTCAATCATCATCTGTTTGCCGCCAGGAGCCAAAAGAGCAACGCCTGGTTGCAAGGTATCACCTTCTTCAGCCTGTTTGACTTTAATCTTACAAATTTGATTCAGTCGCTCAGCAAACGCAGCCGTAAAGTTAGCAGGCATATGCTGAACCAAGACAATCGGTTTGGAGAAATTAGCCGGCAAAGCCGTCAGTATTTTCTGAAGTGCAACAGGGCCACCGGTCGATGTGCCGATAGCAACCAACTTCACATCCTGAGATCTTATTGAACGGCCTGGCCTCGCCGAAGCTGCCGGTTTCGGCTGAACTTGTGGCTCCACTGCGGGCTTAGGCCTCGAAGCCGTCATTTCGGGCTGCTCTTTATGAGTGGACGATTTAAGTGCTTCGCGAATGGCCTCTCGCTTAGCTTTCATATCGGCTTTTTTATCGCCCGTCGACTTAAACTGCAATAAGCTATTTGAGCTTTTTGAGCCCGCTACTTCACGAATTTTTTCCGCCAGCAGTTTTTGTACTTTGCCCGGATCTTTGGAAATATCTTCAAAGTTTTTCGGCAGAAAATCCACCGCCCCCGCTTCCAGCGCATCCAGTGTCACCCGAGCACCATCAAACGTAAGCGACGAGCACATAATAACAGGCGTGGGGTGAGTGGCCATGATGTTGCGAACCGCAGTAATACCATCCATGACGGGCATTTCAAAGTCCATGGTAACAACGTCTGGCTTCAACTTTTTAACCAGCTCAACTGCCTCAGCGCCATTCGACCCAGTACCAACAACTTCTATGTTTCTGGCTGCATTTAGTATGTCGCTGATACGACGTCTGAAAAAGCCTGAATCATCTACAACAAGCACTTTAACCGTCATTAGTACTCCAAAAACTCAAGGTTAATTATAATTATTCATGGCCTTCGAAGCATAATTGTTAAGCATACTAGGCACATCAAGAATCAACGCAATACGACCATCTCCGGTGATTGTAGCACCAGACATACCAGGCGTTCCGTGGAGCATTTTTCCAAGTGGTTTAATGACTACCTCTTCTTGGCCGATCAACTGATCCACTACGAAACCAACGCGCTGAGTGCCAACTGAAACGATGACAACATGAGCAGAGCTTTCTTCGTCATCGGATAGGGTCTTTTTCACTAACCATCGTTTCAGGTGAAACAAGGGATAAACTTTTTCACGAACGACAATCACTTCCTGACCATCTACCACGTTGGTCTGCGAAATATCCAAATGGAAAATCTCATTCACACTGACCAACGGGAAAGCAAAGGCCTGACTATCCAGCATCACCATCAAGGTCGGCATGATGGCCAAAGTCAGAGGCACTTTGATGGATATTCTTGTCCCCTTATTAATCTCAGAATCCACATCAATGGTGCCGTTCAGCTGTGAAATTTTGGTTTTCACAACATCCATGCCGACACCACGACCGGACACATCCGAAATCACTTCTTTGGTCGAAAAGCCAGGGTGAAAAATCAGGTTGAATGCTTCTTTATCGCTGAGACGATCCGCAGCATCCTGATCATATACCCCTTTTTCTACCGCTTTTTGACGCAATACGTCAGGGTTCATACCACCGCCGTCATCCTGAATACTCAGCAAGATATGATCGCCCTCTTGCTCAGCAGACAGCACAACCTTACCGGTACGCGCTTTCTTATTTTCTTCACGAACTTCCGGTGTTTCAACACCATGATCCACCGCATTTCGAACCAAGTGAACCAGTGGATCGGCCAACGCCTCCACCAAGTTCTTATCCAAGTCGGTTTCTTCACCCACCAACTCAAGATTCACTTCTTTTTTCAGTGTTCTTGCAAGATCTCGTACAACTCGTGGAAAACGCCCGAAAACTTTCTTAATCGGTTGCATTCGGGTTTTCATAACAGACGTTTGAAGATCCGCAGTTACCACGTCAAGATTCGACACGGCTTTGGAAACATCTTCGTCTGAGCTCGCCATCCCCAAACGAACCAAACGGTTACGAACTAATACCAGTTCGCCAACCATGTTCATGATGTCATCAAGGCGCTTTGTATCAACTCGAACGGTTGTTTCTGTAGGTGCCGAGTCTTTCGCAGGCGGCTTAGGCGGCGCAGATTTAGCTGGCGCAGGCGCGGGTTTAGCAGCCGCTGGAGGCGTTGGTGTTGGGTTCGCTGCCGGCGCAGCCTCTTTCTTAGGTGCGACAGCCGATGGCTCAGGCGCAGGATTCGAAGTACCTGTTTCAGCAACTACAGTAGGCCCTTTACCTGCCCCATGCAGTTCATCTAACAGGTTTTCGAATTCATCATCAGAAATTACATCGCTATTACCTGACGCTGCAGGTGCAGCAGGCGCGGGCTCTGGAGCAGGTGCTTTACCTACCCCTGGTCCTTTGCCTGCACCGTGTAATTGATCCAATAATGCATCAAATTCATCTTCGGAAATTTCTTCACCCCCTGCCGCACTGGCTGCCGGAGCAGGCGTACTGACAGCAGGAGAAGGTGCCGGTGCAGAAGCCCCACCCGTAGGGGAGCCCCCTTCACCGTGTAATTCATTCAATAACGCTTCAAATTCTTCTTCGGTGATCTCATCACCGCCAGCGGCACTGGCAGGTGCAGCGGGTGTATCAGTATCAAACAGTTCAACATTAGAAGATTCAGATCCTGAATCAGCAGATGCCACCATCTGATCAAATTCGGCGTCAGCCTGATCTCCAGCGGAGTTGTCCGCCACCGGTTCAGCAGCTGGCGCTGCCTCATCGGCACTTTCAGGTCTGGCGAGTTGTTCGAGGCTTGCGAGTAGTTGCGGATCAGCTGCAGGCAATTCTTCACCATTACGAACACAGGAGAACATTTCATTTACAGCATCAAGCGCTTGTAATACAACGTCCATTAGCTCGGAATCTACTGATCTTTGACCATTTCGTAAAATATCAAAGACGTTTTCTGCAACATGGCAACAATCAACTAAATTAGTTAACTGTAAAAAACCTGCGCCGCCTTTTACCGTGTGAAAACCACGGAAAATGGCGTTTAATAAATCCATGTCGTCCGGCTTTTGCTCCAGTTCGACCAACTGCTCTTGAAGCAGCTCCAAAATTTCCCCTGACTCTACCAGGAAATCCTGGAGGATTTCTTCATCGGCCTCGAAACTCATTCATGACTCCTTAGAATCCAAGGCTGGACAACAAGTCATCCACCTCATCCTGACTGGTCACTACATTCTCGCGTTCTTCAGCGTCGACTATAGGACCCTCTGCTAACAGTTCATCGGCCGCCTCGGTAACTTCTTGAGTTTTTTCAATGCCGGTAATTCGTTCAACCAAACCGGCCATTTTAACAAGCTCAACAAGATCCGTTTCGACCCCTTTAACCAGCTTGATAACCTTTTGGATTACCTGACCGGTTAAATCTTGGTAGTCTTGCGCCAATAGAATGTTAGAGAGGTTGGAGGACATCGTAGAACCGGAGCCATCCACCTTTTTCAGGAACACATCTATTTTTTTATAAAGTTGCCGGAAATCGGAGACTTCCAGTTCTCTTCTTAGTAACTTCCCCCACTCAACCGATAACTCAGCCGCTTCCGCTTTTAAGTCATCCACAACAGGAATGGTTTCCTCCACAAGATCCATTGTCTTGTTTGCTGCGTTGTTGGTTGATTGGATCACGTAACCAAGACGATCCGACGCATCTGCCATTTTAGATTCATCGGTTTCTTGTTCACTGCTGGATATATCGATCTCAAAGTTCTTGATCGAGTCGTGTAATCCCCGCGTTAAACGGCCAATTTCACGATATAAACTTTGATCCCTTACATCAGATAGGTTTTGTACATGTTGAATAGCACTTGTAAAATCTCCAGCTTCCACTGCATCTACAAGCGACTTTGTATGTTCTCGGATCGAATCCTGAATATCTTCCAGGTGACCGCCCGATTTACTATCAGCCATTTGGTTCCCCTTTCGAGAACGGTCACTAAAGGTTAACTTGCATCCACACGCTCAAAGATCTTTTCGATCTTTTCTTTGAGTGCCTGAGCGGTAAACGGTTTTACAACATAGCCATTCACACCCGCTTGCGCAGCAGCAACAATCTGCTCGCGTTTCGCTTCGGCGGTAACCATAAGCACTGGCGTATGAGCCAAGGCTTCGTCTGCACGTACAGCGCGTAACAAGTCAATGCCCGTCATGCCTGGCATGTTCCAGTCAGTAATCAGGAAGTCAAAATCACCCGTTTTAAGCATAGGTAATCCCGTACTGCCGTCATCCGCTTCATGGGTATTTGTGAACCCCAAGTCTTTTAGTAAATTCTTAATGATTCGTCTCATAGTTGAAAAATCGTCAACTATCAGAATTTTCATATTCTTGTCCAAGATAACCTCCCAAGACCTTGATGGAAAATAGAATTTCCATTCGAATATGGTTGTAAAGTAAGTGTAGTCATTAGATTTAGACTATCCAGTAATTATGCAGTTTTTAAGCACTTTCGTCATTCCACTCCAACAATCGTGCTTTCAATCTATGCGCAGCCTGGCTGTGAATCTGACTTACTCGAGACTCACTCACTCCCAATATCTCACCTATCTCTTTTAAGTTTAGCTCTTCATTATAATAAAGAGCCAACGTTAACCGTTCACGTTCCGGCAAGCGCGTAATCGCCTCTGTAAGCTTTCTGCGAAATCTTTGCTTGGCAACGTCATCAAAAGGTCCCGGTGTTGTACCATGAAAGTCATCTTTCTGATACTCACCTTCTGCAATCAATTCTTCGAAGCTAAATAGCTTACTGCCGACCGAATCCTGGAGATAACTATGGTATTCATCGACTGACACACCTAATTCTTTAGCAACTTCATTATCTTGCGCATCTCGGCCCGTCTGGCCTTCCACCTGTTTGATGGCGTCCATCACTCTTCGGCCGTTTCTGTGCACCGACCTTGGTGCCCAATCACCACGGCGTATCTCATCCAGCATAGCACCCCGAATTCGAATACCCGCATATGTTTCAAAGCTGGCACCTTTGGAAGCATCGTACTTTTTAGCCGCCTCCAGCAAACCAATCATCCCAGACTGAATCAAATCGTCCAGCTGAACACTTGGCGGCAAGCGCCCCATTAGATGAGTCGCAATTTTCTTTACCAGGCCGGCATACTTCTGAACAAGGTTGTGAGCCCCTTTAGGATCAGTCTCCGAATACATAACAACCCCACTAACTGCAGCCATAGCAACACCCTACATTTCTTTCAGTCTGACTCTGAATATTAACTTTCAACACAACTAACCTACGTTATATTGAACTAATTGCTCTGCAAAAAACTCCAAATGACCTTTCGACGACGTCGGTAACGGCCAGGCATCTGCCTTTTGCGCCAGAGCTCTGATCGCGATGGAAGCCTTGGATCTTGGATAAGCCTCCAGCACCGCTTTTTGTCTTTGTACCGATTTCTTTACCTGTTCATCAAAAGGCACCGACCCTACATATTGCAGTGCGACATCTAAAAACCTGTCAGTTACCTTAGTGAGTTTAGCAAACAAATTACGCCCATCTTGTTGCGTTTTAACCATATTTGCTACAACCCGGAAACGATACATACCGTAGTCCCGGTTTAAAAGTTTGATGAGTGCATACGCATCTGTGATAGAGGTCGGTTCGTCCGTTACTACCACCAGCACTTCATTGGAAGCACGAACAAAACTGATCACATCATCCGCGATACCCGCTGCGGTATCCACGATCAGTACGTCCATTTGATGCGACACTTCACTGAACGCATGAATAAGTCCGGCGTGCTGCTGTGAAGAAAGATTCACCATGTGCTTCGTTCCCGAGGAGGCGGGAACTATTTTCAGCCCCATCGGCCCTGGCACCATAATTTCTGAAAGAGTGCATTCACCGCTTAAAACATGCTCAAGCGTTTTAGTGGAAGAAATCCCCAACAGAATATCGATATTGGCCAATCCTAAATCCGCGTCCAGCAAGACCGTCCGACGCCCCTTTTCGCACAAAGCAATCCCTAGGTTTAAAGCAACGTTGCTCTTGCCAACGCCGCCTTTTCCTCCTGTGACAGCAATTACTTGTACTGGACTACTACTCATACCTACTCCTGTGGCACTCTTCTAAATCAGCATAAAGAAAAATTTGAATTTATGCTTTTTATTAACTCGCTATTCTTTTTGAAAATGCTTGTTCTGCCTGTTTTAACTCATCCGCAAAAGCAGAAACTCCACCATTAAGCTGCTGATACATATAAACGGCTTTACTGACTAAATTACCGGCGTTGGCATTTTCAATGTCATCAGGAATTCTTGCGCCGTTAGTCACATAAGCCACTGGCATGACCCGCTCAATCAGAACATCAATGATTTCACCCAATGAACCCGCTTCATCGATTTTACTTAGAATACAACCATTCAAGCTAAAGTCTTGATATGTATCAAGTACTTTCGTAACAACAGACTTATGTAATGTGCATGGTAAGGTCAAAAAAGCCTTAAAATTACTTGAGTTCTGCTTAACCATTCGAAGCTGTTGATGTATTGAAGATGTCGAAGGATCAACCCCCGGCGTATCAATAATGACCAACGACTTATTTCTGACTGTATTCAAAAGCTGCTCAAGAGAATGCTTTTTATCCACCACGCGAACAGGAACATTCAAAATCCGTCCCAAAGTCCGCATTTGATCATGAGCGCCAATTCGTTGACTGTCAGTAGAGATTAGCACAACCCCTTCACTTCCGTGCTTCAATGCAAATTTAGCGGTTAACTTAGCCATGGTTGTTGTCTTACCAGAGCCAGACGGACCAAAAAATGCGTATACCCCTCCACGCTCCAATAAGTCACTCTTAGCAATAGGAAGGTCATCCGCCAACAAAGTTAACGCTTCTCGCCAAATACCCTGTTCATCGTGCATTTCGGTAATGCGATCAACAATGGAGCGAGCGACACCGTTGCTGATGCCCATTTGATTCAGACGCTTTAAGGCTGCCGCGTGCAATGGATGATAGTTGGCATAATCCGCCATCTCCCGGTCTTCAAGCTGTTGTCTCAACAGCTGCTTCAACCCCTGAAGCTCCTGCTTCATAGAACTTAAATCTTCACTTGGACGTGCACTTGAAGCTGGCTTACTGAATTTGGATCTTAAAATAGAGGCTTTCTTTTTAAACGGCTGTTCTCCAGATCTTTTACCTGCAGACTCCAATGAGGAATTTTCTAGCCGCTCATTCAAGCCGACCAACTCATCGGAAACACCGCCCCACTGATTTCTGGAAACCGCATTCGATGCGTTGTTCAGCGCGGCTTCTAAATCCGGGTTCACGTATTTATTTTTTCCAAGAGAGGCGTCCGCTTTATCAAAGTAATCAAAATCCACTTTCCCATCGTGTCTTGGGTCATAATCCAGCGCAGTAATAACTTCCACCCCGCCTTGCACTTTGCGATTTGCCAAAACTACCGCATCAGGGCCCATTTGTTCTGATACTTTTTTTAATGCTTGTTGCATTGTTGGAGCAAAAAACTTTTTAGCTTTCATAGCTTAGCCACTCTTACAAATTCTGCCTGAAATGTTTTCAGCAATAAATTGACGTTAATTTTATAAATGCGAAATTGATGCCAGTTCATTCATTAACGTTAACTTCCTACTGCAGCGACGATCGTAATCTGCTTATTATCGGGGACTTCGTTGTAAGATAAGACGGCCAATGTCTCGGACGCATTTTTCACAAACTTTGCCACCGCATTTCGTATGGCCGGAGACACCAGCAATACCGCTGATTTTCCTGCCAGTTCCTGACGTTGCGCAGCTTCACTTACGGAAGATTGCAAACGTTCTGCAAGAGAGGGTTCTAACACAATATTATCACCGCCAACCTGCCCCGCCTGTTTCGCTTGTTGTACAGACTGTAACAAAATGTTTTCAAGACTCGGTTCTAATGTAATAACAGGTAACTCATCCTCAGAACCGATTATGTTTTGAACAATCATTCGGGAAAGCGCCAACCGAACCGCTTCCGTTAATGAATCAGGGTCTTTAGAACGCGCCGCAGCCTCCACAATGGCCTCGGCAATCGTTCTCATATCACGAATAGGCACTTGTTCAGAAAGCAGGTTTTGCAGAACCTTCAACAAACCACTCAACGTCAGAGTATTTGGTACCAATTCTTCCGACAGTTTTGGCGACTTCTTACTCAGAAGGTCCAACAACTGTTGAACTTCTTCATGACCAATCAACTCATCCGCGTGTTTAAACAACAGCTGATTTAGATGCGTTGCGACCACGGTACTTGCATCAACCACGGTATAGCCTAAAGTTTGCGCCTTATCTTTCAGGCTTGGTTCAATCCAAAAAGCATCCAAGCCGAACGCCGGGTCTTTGGCAGCAATACCGTTTACTTCGCCAAAAACCTGACCTGGGTTAATGGCCAAATCACGGTCGGGGTGAATTTCTGCCTCACCCACAACAACGCCCATTAACGAAATACGATAGACGTTTGGCAGCAGATCCAGGTTATCCCGGATATGGACCGAAGGCATCAGAAAACCAACTTCTTGCGACAGCTTCTTACGGACACCTTTAATTCGGTTTAGCAGCATTCCACCCTGGCTTTTATCCACCATTGGGATCAATCGATAACCCACTTCCAAACCAACGGGGTCAACAGGTGTTACATCGTCCCAAGACAGATCTTTGACATCTTCCGCTTGACCCTCTGCCTGCCCTTTCGGAACATTTTTATCCAACAGCTCCCCTGCCTTACCCTCTTGCTGAACGTCTTCTTTCTTCTTTTTAAGGTAATGGATTAAGTAAGCACCGGCTGCGGCCAAACCACCTAAGCCAAGAAACGCCATATGCGGCATACCCGGCACCAACCCCATCGCAATCAAAATCGCCGCTGATACCGACAACGCTTTAGGAGAACTGAACATCTGACCTACAACCTGATCGCGCATTTCTTCCGCGCTGTTCACTCGCGTCACCATGATGGCCGCAGCAGTCGATAGAATTAAAGAAGGTATTTGAGCAACCAGACCATCACCAATGGTCAACAAAGAATACTTTTCAACGGCATCAGCAAACTCAAGATCGTGCTGCCCCATACCGATGGACAGCCCACCGATCAAGTTTATTAAGAGGATTAAAATACCCGCAACCGCATCGCCTCGAACGAATTTACTGGCACCGTCCATGGAACCGTAGAAGTCCGCTTCCTGAGCAATATCCGCCCTTCGGGTTTTGGCTTCCTCCTGATCGATCAGGCCGGCATTCAAGTCGGCGTCAATTGCCATCTGTTTACCAGGCATCGCGTCCAAGGTGAAACGGGCACTAACTTCGGAAATACGACCAGCACCTTTGGTGACAACCACAAAGTTGATGATCATCAAAATGGCAAACACCACCAAACCAACTGCATAGTTTCCGCCAATAACCACTTCACCGAACGCTTCAATCACTTTACCGGCGGCATCTCCGCCCTGGTGACCTTCAAGCAACACCACTCGGGTGGAAGCAACATTCAATGCTAAACGTAATAAGGTAGCGACCAAAAGAATGGTAGGAAAAACAGCAAACTCCAATGGTCGAAGGGCATAAACGCCAACCAATAAAACCACCAGAGCCAAGGCAATGTTGAAGGTAAACAACACATCGAGAATAAATGGAGGGACTGGCAAGGTCATCATTGCCAATAAAGTCAGCAAGAGTATGGGCACCCCCATATTATTACTGAAAACATTACCGGCATTACGAAACATATCTTTGGTTAACATGCTCGGCCTACCTAACGCTGGAAATTTCATTAAGCTCCACTCCCTTTAAACGTCGACTACATTTTTTTGACGCATTAATTAATCTGAAGGGTCTTCCGCAAGAAGTGTTCCTATTTCGGTATATTTCGGAAAATAATTAAAATAACTTCGGTTTAAAAAACAATATGGGCCAATTGCAACCTGAGGCAGGAGGGTTTTATGTCAGTGAACATATAACCAAAAATGCGAAAACTTCCTCCCAGCAAAGAAATTTCCGCATTAGACTTAATCGTGTTGTAAATCGTCTGGAATTGGCATATCTCCAAGATCTTTCGGTTTCGGCCCTCTGCCCTTCATGTACTGATCCAACTGGAATATGTAAGCCAGTACCTGAGCGATCGCCACATACAGCCCTTCTGGAATTTCATCCCCAATTTCCGTGTTATAAAAAATAGCACGAGCCAGTGGCGGCGCTTCCAGAATTGGAATGTCGTATTCGTTACCAATCTCACGAATTTTAAGTGCGATTTGATCCGCGCCTTTTGCCAGCATGATCGGCGCAGACGCCACTTTAGGGTCGTATTTCAACGCCACCGAATAGTGGGTCGGGTTAGTAATGATAACATCCGCATCCGGCACATCGCCCATCATTCGGCTGTTGGCCATCTCCATTTGTAACTGACGAATCTTACGTTTAACTTCTGGCTTACCTTCCGTTTCTTTAAATTCATCCTTGATTTCCTGCATGCTCATTTTGAGTTTTTTGGCATGCTCATAAATCTGGTAGGGCACATCAATGATGGCAATGATCAAGGTGGCAGACGACAACGCAATGGCACTTAACGAGATAATCACCATCGAATGCTTGATTGATTGCTCCAGCGATTCCATCGGCAATGTCAGGATTTCATATTGCATCCAATCCATAATCAAAACCGCAAGGCCACCGACCAGGCAAATTTTAAGAATTGACTTAATAAGTTCGATCACTGAGCGCATCGAGAACATACGCTTGAAACCACTGATCGGGCTGATACGATTTAATTTTGGCGCCAATGCTTTACTGGCAAAGTTCCATCCACCCAAACCAAGCGGCCCGGCAATGGCTGCAAACAACAACAGAGCCATCAACGGAGCCAACCCCAACACAGCCTCTTCCGCTGAACTGGCCAAGTGAATAGCCATCTGGTTCGTGTCAAAAACCGCTGCACGCTGAACCGAAAAATTATCTTTCATTAGATTCATCATCGATTCAGTGATATTGCCGCCAAAAATCCAAAGCCCTACGGTTCCTGCCATCAGAACAGCAAAGGTACTCAGTTCCCGCGACCGGGGAACATCGCCTTCCTCCCTGGCTTTTTCAATCCGCCTGGGCGTGGCCTCTTCTGATTTTTCCTGACTGCTGTCTTCTTCTGCCATAACAAACCCTATTTGAAACCAGGAAGCAAAATCATCTGAATACTATGCTTTAACAAGCAAACGCATAAACTGCAACGTATCCGCCACAAACGTCTGATAAAGCGCCAACATATTAATTTGAGTAACCCACATAACAAACAATCCCAGAATCAAAGCCACAGGAAAGCCCAAGGCAAACACGTTCATCTGAGGCGCTGCACGGCTCATCACACCAAACGCCATATTGACTATGGTTAACGCGACTACGGCAGGTAACGACATCAACAAAGCCCCCGCCATCATCCAGCTTCCCCACAAAGGAATGAGATGCAGGTCTTCCACATCCAGCCCTTTTACATTTACGGGGATGGTATAAAAACTCTCCACCAGTATTTCAATGGCCACCAAATGGCCGTTACTGGCAAGAAACATGACCGTCACCATCATCAAATAAAACTGGGATATCACAGGCACACTGACCCCGTTCGCCGGGTCGTTCATCATCGCGAAACCCAGTCCCATTTTCATACCAATGATCTGGCCTGAAATCACAAACAGCTGCATAAAAATTTGCAGCAAAAAGCCCAAGCAAACACCGATCAAAGTCTGGTTCAAAATCAGTAAAATGTGCTCCATCGCCAGCGGGTCCATTCTCGGCACAGGCGGTAAGATTGGCGCAACCACAATCGTGATCACCAGCGCCAACAACAATCGTATGCGCGTCGGAACAAAATTAGCGCCAAAGAAAGGGGCAGCCATCAAAAAACCTGAAATACGAAACATGGGCCACATGTATCGGCCAACCCATGCGGTAATTTCAGGTGTACTGACTTCGATCATGGCGCGGTCCTTAGCCAATCACAAACGGAATGTTGGTAATCAAAGTCTGGGTATAGTCCATCAACTCCCTCATTAACCATGGCCCACCCACAATCAGAGTGAACAAAGTAACAATCAAGCGAGGCAAAAACGTCAGCGTTTGTTCGTTAATCTGGGTTGCGGCCTGAAAAGTACTCACAATCAGACCAACCACCAAACTCGGAGCAATGATCAGCGATACCATGATCATAATCAGATAAATCGCTTCCGAAAAAATATCCACTACCACTTCAGGTGTCATGCTTTCTCTCCCCAGTCAAACGTTAAAACTCGACGCCAGCGTTCCAATAATTAACGCCCAGCCATCCACCAAGACAAACAACATAATTTTAAAAGGCAGAGAAATAATGATGGGTGACAACATCATCATACCCATCGCCATCAAAACGGAAGCGACCACCATATCGATGATCAAAAAAGGAATAAAAATCAGAAACCCAATCTGAAACGCAGTTTTAAGCTCACTGGTCACAAAGGCAGGAATCACAATATTGAGCGGAATATCCTCAGGCCCCTCTATGTCGGTTTTCCCTGAAATCCGGACGAACAAGGCAATATCATCTTCGCGGGTTTGCCCCAGCATAAATGCCCGCATGGGTTTTTCAGCTATTTCCAGCGCTTCCAGCGAGGTCAGTTCTTCATTGATGTATGGCATTAAAGCGTTTTTATGAATGTCTTCCAAAATGGGGGTCATAATAAAAAACGTTAAAAACAGCGCCAAACCAACCAGAATTTGATTCGAAGGCGATTGCTGAAGCCCCATGGCCTGTCGGACAATGGAAAATACGATAATAATTCGAGTGAAAGATGTCATCATCATGACCATGGCTGGCAACAAAGTCAGCATGGTCATGATGGCTAAAATTTGGATGGTAACTGTGTATTCCTGACTGCCATCAGGGTTCGTTGTCAAAGCAACGGCGGGAATGCCCGGTTCAGCCCAAGCGGGTAAAACCGTCAAAAATCCGATTAAGAGACTAATCGTCCACTTTAGTCTGTTTACCCTCATTTACTGCCGTCCCCTTTAACATGGTCTGTAACTTAGCGCCGAATACGCTATTAACAGATTCAGGAGAAGACCAGGTCGCTTGCTTCTTATTTGCCTTAATATCAATCGGTTCATCAAGAACCATTAAGGTCTGCATTGCTTGCGCCGTAATCCCAACCAAAACCTGCTGGCCGCCCACGTCTATCAAGCAAATGCGTTCTTTGGTACCTAAAGCCTGCGTCGCCAATATTTTGATCACCGCATTACTTTGTCCAATCTGACCGCCAGATAAACGTCGTACTAACCAAGCAGCTACAAAAATCATGCCTATTACCGCAAAAAGCCCTGCAACCGTTGTAGCCAGCTGCACAGTCGAGGTATGGGAGTTGGTAGAATCCGGATTTTGAGGATCACTCATCAATTGTTTGACGTAATCCGAAGTGGCCGTCTGAGGTGTTTCCTGACTCTGCTCTGCCTTTTCTGACGCATTCGAATCAGAAACAGCCATATCTGAAGAAGAGTTCGTTTTTGAAACATTCGCATCTGAAGAACTTTCAGCTGCCTCCTCAGGAATAAGAACATCCTCCACTGAAACGTCGCTGGCCAAAGAAGTATTCAAAGAACACAAGAACAGCAACACTAAGCTGAAACGAAAGTAAGAATTTTTCACAGACATCCCGATTACAATACCCTGTTATTTTTTATTACGGCTTATATCAGTCTAACAGTGAAAAATTAAGGTGACTAACAAAAGATGAATAACAGCTTAGCTGTTACCCATCTTTTGTTCAGGGGTTCAGAAGGTTTATACAAACAGGCTATCGAAGTTTCTTAATACGTTCGGTTGGGCTCACCACATCGGTCAGTCGAATACCGAACTTTTCGTTCACCATCACAACTTCCCCGTGTGCGATTAATTGACCATTCACCAATACATCCAGCGGCTCACCTGCCAGTCTGTCCAGCTCGATAACAGACCCTTGGTTCAGCTGAAGCAAGTTACGGATGGAGATTTCAGTATTACCCACCTCCATGGAAATGGTGACCGGAATATCAAGAATAACATCCAGATTAGGGTTATTCGGATCGGCCAGCATATCACCTTCCATAGGCTCATTATCCGGCTCAAGAATCTTATTTTTTTCCGATACGGCTTCATCACCACTTTCTGACCCACCCGCACCGGCCTCTTCCATCGCTGCCGCCCACTCATCCGACAGTTGATCTTGATCTACATTCTCTTCCTGACCTTCAGGCGTATTTTCGTCAGCCATGTCGACTCCCCTTTAAATACTTCAATCTAGGTGTTCTTTAATTTATACGTTTCTCACCACATGAAAGGTAAGAAAACTTTGGCTACGTTTAAGTAACGAATAGCCTTCTTATCGCAATCGCTTCTTCACAGGTTTAACCACTTTCACTGCCAAACGCTCAGCAGAAGCCCCGAGCTGACAATCAAACGTCGGAACACTGTTCGCGCTCATAGTAATATGCTCTGGCATTTCAACCGGAATAATGTCCCCAACCTTCCATTCAACGATCTCTCCTAACGTCATCTGTCGTTTACAAACAGACCCGGTTAAGGTCGCTGTCAGATTCAGACAATACTCCCTGAGGATTTTTTCCCAGCGTTCGTCTACTTCATCAATGTCCGATTGAACACCGGCGTCCAGGATTTCCCGCAAAGGCTCGATCATGGAATACGGAATCGTCAGCTGTAAATCACCGCCGCCACCGTCAAGTTCAATGTGAAAAGTGCTCACCACCACGACTTCAGCCGGGCTTACAATGTTGGCCATTGCAGGGTTGACTTCGGAGTTAAGATACTCGAAATCCACATCGAGAATGGAGCCCCAGGCTTCCTTCATATCAATGAACAGCTGCTCAAGAACCATCTGAACAATACGGGTTTCTGTCGGTGTAAACTCACGCCCTTCAATTTTCGCGTGTCGGCCATCTCCACCAAAGAAGTTGTCCACCAACTTAAAAACCAGTTTGGCATCCAAAACAAAAAGCCCAGTGCCTTTCAATGGCCGGATCTTAACCAAGTTCAAACTGGTAGGCACATACAAAGAATGCACGTACTCACCAAACTTCATAATCTGAACACCGCCAGACACTACTTCCGCGCTGCGTCTTAACAGATTAAATAAACTGATACGAGTATAACGGGTGAATCGCTCGTTAATCATCTCAAGCGTCGGCATCCGACCACGAACAATCCGGTCCTGACTCGTAATGTCATAAGATGCTACGCCTTCACCCGTTCCGCCTTCGGAATCGGTATCAACGTCACCATCATCAACGCCATGTAAAAGCGCATCGATCTCATCTTGTGAAAGTAAGTCCTGCACAACTCATACCTGCTTATTTATTTGTTATTAAAAAGAAAGATGCTTGATCACGTACCAAACCAACATAATTGCATAACCACCAATGAAACTATTGGATAGCTGTGCTGAACGTTATTGCATCACTATGTTGGTAAATAACACCTGCTCAACCATTCCTCCTTCGCCAATATTCTCAGCCACCACTTCATTCACGACTTTTAATGACTTTTCTCTTAACTCATCTTTGCCTTCCGCTGTTTTCAGATGGTTAAAATCCTGGCTTCCAAACATAGCCAACAAACCACTTTGAATGGCTGGCTTGTTGACTTCCAGAGCCGCCATGAGGTCAGAATCACGAGCCATTAAAGTCACATAAACTTGCATGTAACGCTGACGATTACCTACCTTATAAGTCACCACAAACGCAGGTTGAATTTCCATGTATTGCGCAGGTAGTTTTACAACCTCTTCGACCACATCCTCTTCCGATTTTTCGTCATCGCCACTGAACACCAAAAAGGCAACACCACCGATGGACAACAAACTCACCAAAGCAACGATTCCGATCACCAAAAACAGCCGTTTCTTTCCTGTTTGAGGTTGATCCGACATATCAATATCTTCTTCAGCCATGTTTTCTCCGTATCACCTTGCGTTTATTAAAATTATGCCACTCTATGAGCGTCCTGATTAATACCACCTTTTTACCTAAGTTCAATGCCATTCTTCAAGTTAATATACTGATAATTATGTAAAAAGGTGTTTTCTTAATTGTAGTCAAGGTTATGAGAAAACCAGCTTACGCGTAATAATCAACCAGCTTTAATGACGCTGTCACCGATTTTTGTTTATCCAGATTTTCCAGCAATTCCATAACGGCGGTGTCATCAGGCTCGTCCGCTTGTTGGCGACTGTTTTCCTCTGAATAAAGTTCTTGCGGCTCGGAATCATCTTTTTGCTGATCGGACACATCAACATCCACCAGATCAACCCCGTTTTCTTCCATCATATCTTTAAGGCGGAAGCTTTGTTGCTCCAGGGCTTCTCGTACACCTGCATTCGGGGAAGTAAAGACGACACTGGCCTGATCACCCTCCACATTAATTTTGACCATCAACGCGCCAAGTTCAGGCGGCGACAGTTTAATCTCAGCGGTTTGGATGTTTTTGGTCGACATCACCATGACTCGTTCACTCAACTCTTGAGTAAACTGACGATGACCTGGAGGAACCGGAATTTTTTGCAAAGAAACCTCAGCCTCTTCCATCGCGGAAGATTGAGGCTGATTATACATTTGCAACGGTACTGTCGGTTGCGAGCCGTTGGTTATATCATCCAACGACGCTGACAGGCTGGTAGCTGCCGTAGAAGCCATCATCGACTTGAGGCCATCCAACACAGAACTTTTCGCAAAGTTTTCAGACTGCACAGATTGTTTTAACAACTTAAGTGAAGACAATAAAGAAGTATCAGCCGTTTGCGGTAAACCAGTATCAACCAAACCTTCTTTAGGCTGACCGCCCAGCTGATTTTGGCCAAGCAACATCCAAGGCATTTGCCCACTTTGCTGCAAACCAACAGGCATTGTGAACTGCCCTTCAGACAGTTTAGCCAACGCATTTTGAATATCAGACGCATTCAGCTGCAAGCCAAAGCCATTTGCCAGACCTACAAGCCGCTGAGAAATATCCTGATAAGCCTGCATCAACTCATCTTCACTTAAAGACTCTAGATCGCCCAACTGAGCAAAGTAATCATCCAAAGTTTGCTGCAGTTCATTCAAAAAGCCTTCCGGTAACTCACCTTCCCTGCCTGGCAAAGCAGTGCCATCCACCGGAGACTGAGTGCCGCTTTGCTTTTCTACAAAATCAGCCATTGCCTGTTCGAAGCTGTCCGAAAAATCGGTACCAGATTCTGAATCACTGCGATGAAAGCCCTTATTATCAGCCGATTTGCTGCTAACCGGGGCTTCTGAAGAAATAATATTCAGTTGAGGAGTTGCCATGTTATTGCTCCAAAAATCATAACCATGATTCTATAGAGCAATTAGCTTGCCAAGATTAATTAATTTGTTCGATCAGAAGTTCTTTAACGATCAGGTATTCACTTTCGATGCCACTGTAAAGGCTTTCAACACCGGATAGGTCATTTTCACGGCCCTTATCTTCGGTTTGTTTACATAAACTGCTTAAATAAGGCGCTCCGATATTACTGCAACTGCCTTTAAAACTGTGACTAACCTTACCGACCTCATCGGCATTGCCGCTATCAATCGCGACCCTGAACGCAGCCAGTTTCCGCTCTGCATCAACAATGAAAGTTTCAATAAGGCTTTGAAACTCATCTTCCATCACATCTTTCAGCTCTGAAAGGGCGTCCAAGTCCAAGTGTTGAAGTTCAGTCATTAATCTTTCCTGATTCCGTATTCCGTTATAATTTTCTAAAACTACATTAAATAGTCTGATTGAGGTAGAAGGCAAGTGTTTTAAGTCGCGTTGATTGAAATCTCCCAGCACCAGCTTTTTTAGGCCCAGGGAGGCTAGCTGCCAGTTTGGGTATAATGCCAATCAAATATCACTTCAACTTGATTTCCCTTACCTTGATATTCTACCGAGCGACATAAAGTTGAAATCAATGGAATACCACGCCCGCAATACTGTTTATCCGATTCGTTTTCCATTTTACTTTGAAAATCAAAACCTTCACCACTGTCACTGATCAAGACACTTAATGAACCACCGGTTTCCGTTGGCACATGATTCAATTTGAAGTTAACAAAGCCTGTTTCCAGGCTTTCGAGACGTTCAGCACGTAAATCATAGTATTCACTGAACCCCAAGGGATTCTTTTTAAGATCAGAGTTCAACTTCAGCACCCCGTGTTCAAGAGCATTAGAGTACAGCTCTGCCAAAATGGTAAAGACTTGGCCACTGCATCTTCTCAAGCCCGGAACCTCAGTAATAAGCTGAAGTACAAAAGGTAACGGATTAAAGTATTTTAAACTTAAAGGGTTCAAACGATAATCAAGGTGCCAATCCATAGGCCCTTTGTCCGAGACATTAATCGCTTCTTCGGGAAGAGCCTCAATTTCCTGTTCATTCGGAATCCGCACTTCCACCAAAGTAATGTCATCATCTCGTTCGGCTTCGCCCAAATAGGCCTCTACGGTTCCTTTGATGTCCTGAAACAAGTTTTCCGGTTTTTCACAGCGATCAAAAATTTCGATGAGGCGTTCTTCACCAAACATGACATCCTGATCATTTCTTGCTTCATGAATACCGTCAGACCACATAAAGACCCGGTCGCCTTCACTGACCTCGAACACCTGCATTTTTACTTTGAACTGATCTGAGCCGAGCACACCCAACGGCAAGTGATTTGAATTTATCTCCAATCGTTCGCCAGACGCTTTCTTATACAAATAACAGGTAGGTAAGCCACCAACCCACACCTTCATTTCCCGTTCGCGAAACTCAATATCCACCATACAGGCACAACAAAATACGCCTGTAGGTAAAATGGCTTTCAACTTGGCATTTATTTCACGAATGATTTCTTCAATGGTAAACCCTTTACTGGTTAACGCATAAAAAATCTCTGCCATTGGCATCGCACCAATCGCAGCCGGAAGGCCATGGCCGGTGTAGTCACCCAATAACACATGCATCCCCCCGGAAGGTTTTCGGGCGGCAAGTAACACATCGCCATTAAACACCGCAAGGGGAGACAACAAATATTTAATGTTCGGAGAGTCCAGACAACCTGAGTGCGCTACGTTATCAAATACCGCTTTCGCCGTTTCCTGCTCATGCAATAAATGCTCGTTATGAAGCACAATCTGATCACGCTGTTTTTGAAGCGTTAAATGCATGTTCCGCATTCGACGGAAAGCATTGATCTTAGCTTGTAGAATAATTCGGTTGTAAGGTTTCGATAAAAAATCATCGCCGCCCGCTTCCAGGCACTTAGCGAGCGATTCAGCATCTTTCAGAGAGGTAAGGAAAATAATCGGAACCAGATCCTCGCCAGCCAGTTCCTTAATTCTTCTGGCCGCTTCGAAACCGTCCATATTGGGCATGAGCGCATCCAGGAGAATCAACTCAGGCTGTTCTTCAATAAAACGCTCAACTGCCTCAACACCGTCACTGGCGGTAACCACCGCATGACCTTGCTTTTTGACAATCGCATGGAGAATCATGCGATCCGTTTCATTATCGTCGGCAATTAGTATTTTAAGGGAGCCACCATCATCTTCCATAATAAGGGATCTCCATGCTTTCTTAGCCGAAGTTAATCATTAGTCGATTTCAAAAAGCTGTTCAAAGTTTGAAATCGTCAAAATTTTCTTAACATCGCTATTGCAGCTGGAAATTTTAATACGTGCACTGTCTCCACCCGCATGATCTCTTAATAAAAGAAGCATACCCAATGCAGAGCTGTCTAGATACGTTGTTTCGCCCATATCGACCAGATATAAGGCTGGTGCACTGTCAACTTTCTCATAGGCATCACGAAATTCTTGGTGTGCACTAAAGTCAAAACGACCTTTAACCTTAATAGTAAGCTCACCTGTACTGCCATCAAGCGAAGAAACAATTGCCATAGATAACCTCATTATTGATTTTATACGATTCCATTCCTCACCCAATTAAAGAGTGATTACCTACATAATAGCCAAAAATTATGTTTATCCAACCATTTTGATTCAAGAAATGATAATTTTATGATTTTACTAAAGTTTCTATTATTTTATACAGGCTTTCAAAATCGCTTGCGCCATATGTGGTAAAGCCACTTCTTTATCCACTGCGCCCAGTTTTACGGCAGCCCCAGGCATTCCCCATACCACAGAAGTTGCTTCATTTTGCGCCAAAGTACGACCACCGATCTGCTTCACACGAAGCATGGCCTCAGCACCATCGGCCCCCATGCCCGTTAACATGACAGCAACACAATGCCCCTTGGATGCCAAGCTTAAAGAGTCAAACATCACTTCCACCGAAGGTTTATGGCGATTTACCGTTTCACCATCGTCGAGTACCGCATAATAACCACTTCCGGAGCGACTTACTTTTAAGTGCCGGTCACCCGGAGCAATCAAGGCCATACCCGTGGACAACCGATCGCCATGCTCAGCTTCTTTTACCCTAATGGCACTGCCATTATTAACCCGCTCAGCAAATGACTTACTGAACCCAGCAGGAATGTGCTGACTGACAATAATCGGCGGGCAGTCTGCAGGCATTCGGGTCAGAACTTCTTTCAAAGCTTCTGTCCCTCCTGTCGATGCGCCAATGCCAATCACTCTGGAGTGATCCACCTTGGATTTCACGTGTTCAGGCACAACCAATGCCGTCAGTTTCTGCGCTGAAGGCTCAAGTTCAATCGAACGAACATTCGCTCTGGCTGCAACCTTCACTTTAGAACAAATTTCATCAATATAGCCGGAAAGGGCCAATTCACCTGCGACCTTCGGTTTGGCTACATAGTCCACAGCACCCAGTTCAAGTGCTTGCAAGGTTATGGGTGCGCCTTGCTCTGTTAACGTGGAGACCATGACAACAGGCATAGGTCGCAGTCTCATTAAATTACGTAAAAATGAAATACCATCCATTCTTGGCATTTCAACATCCAATGTCAGTACATCCGGGTTTAACCGTTTGATTTCTTCTCTGGCAACCAAGGGGTCTTCTGCAGTACCGACCACCTCAATGCCCGGATCTGAATTTAGCACCTGTTCCAGAACACTCCGAATGGATGGCGAATCATCTACAATCAACACCTTAACTTTTTGCATTCGGGTACAATCCTTTAATCAAACAACTCAATACTTCCACTTGTGGTATCCCCAATGTCTTTATCAATCCTACGCATGTAGTCTTTTTCTCTGGCAAGAATCGTATCATTAGATACCTTACGTATACGTTTGACCAATACTTTTCCTGTGTCGGGAAAATAGATAACTTTTCTGGGCAACACGCCACCGATGTCCTTCGCAATGATATCCATGCCTTCACTCTTCAAATATTCTTCAACAAACTGGATGTTTCTGGCCCCGATGTCCGTCATGTTTGCAAGCACCTGACCACCACCAAAAACCTTAACCTCCATCCGTTGACGTAGAGCCCCCAATTTCAACAAACCATTAATCAGATATTCCATGGCCCAATTACCATAGCGGGTTTCACTGCTTATCGGAGCCCCATCCCATGAAACGTTTGAATGGCCATTATGATGAGGAAGCATAAAGTGATTCATGCCTCCAATGCCCAAAATCGGGTCCCGGATACACGCTGAAATGCATGACCCCAATACCGTCGATATAACCTCTTGTTTTCCAGAAAGATAAAACTCCCCTGGTAGAATTTTCGCCACATAACACGCGTGCTTTGGGTCCCAGAAACGTTTTACATGGTCAAAACCAGGTAATAATCTGGGTGGTTGAGGTCTTTGTTTTCGATCAAGCATGTAGTGCCTTTAGTTTATTTTTTTATAACGTGTATGACCTAATGCATTAAACCTTGTTGAAACTCTGTGTAAGTTTTCAGAATGCCCTATCATCAAATATCCCGGGTCTTTTAATACATTGGCATAACGATCAAACAAAACTTTTTGAGTTTCTTTATCAAAGTAGATCACCACATTCCGGCAAAAAATCACATCAAACTGCCCCTTCATAGGCCATTTGTGTAACAAGTTTAGACGGTTAAACGTAATCAGGTTGCGAATTTTATCCTTAGCCATTAGTTGATGATCATTTCCTTGACCTGACTCATCAAAAAACTCCAGCCGGTCTGACTTACTTAACCCGTCGGCGCCTGAGTTTGGGTATATGCCTCGTTTGCCTTTGGCTAATACGTTGGAGTCCAGGTCTGTGGCCAAGATTTTCACGTCCCACCCTTTGTAGCGAACCAGATTATTTTTGAGAAATCTGGCCAAAGTGATCGCAATGGAATACGGCTCCTCTCCCGTGGAACACCCCGCAGACCAGATACGCACCCTCTTTGAGGCCGAGTTCGCTTTAAACACTTCAGGCAATACCGTTTCTTCAAGAAACTCAAAATGATGCCGTTCTCTGAAAAACGAAGTTAAATTGGTTGTAATACTGTTCACAAAGTGACTGAGTTCATCACTTTCTCGGTTCTCCAGCACATGAATGTACTGGTCAAAGTCATGCACCCCAAGCGCCCTGCATCGTCGAGCTAACCGGCTATAGACCATTTCCCGTTTATGATCACCTAGCACGATTCCTGTACGGTCATATGCCATGTTCTTAATATGATCAAAATTAGCATCCGTCATCGGAAATTCGCGTGACTTCATGTTCACCACACCACTCCTCTTGAACCAGATAAACAGACTGAGAAAAAAACAAAGATAAAAAAGGCCCCTTAAAGGGCCTTGATTTAACGGAAGGAACCGCTGGGACTAAAATTCATCCCACTCATCTTCAGCATGTGAGACATCCATACCAGCAGGGGTTACAACTGACGACGATGATGATACAGAAGGCGCTGGAATACTGGCCATTGCCGGCGAAATAATGGATGAAAGAGAGCTACTGCCACCCCCGCCTAAAGTAAAAAAGCCTACTAAGTTTGACATCTTACGGGATTGTTCCGCCATCGCTTCCGCAGCAGCCGATGCTTCTTCAACTAAGGCCGCATTTTGCTGCGTCATCTCATCCATCTGACTGATCGCCGTATTAACTTGATCAATACCTGATGTTTGCTCTCGGGCCGCGTTGGATATGTCCGCCACCATTGAAGTCACACGTTCCACGGCACCCACAATATCCGACAAGGTATTACCTGATTCATTCACCAGTGCCGTACCGTCTTCCACTTTGGAAACACTGTCTCGAATCAGGTCTTTAATTTCTTTCGCGGCACCCGCAGACCGTTGCGCCAGGTTTCGAACTTCCCCCGCGACCACGGCAAACCCGCGACCTTGTTCACCGGCACGAGCCGCCTCTACCGCCGCATTTAATGCGAGCAGATTTGTCTGGAAAGCAATTTCATCAATCACACCAATGATGTCAGAGATTTTCTTACTGGCAACATTAATTTCTTCCATCGCGCTCACTGCGTTGATAACCACTGCGCCACCTTGTTGCGCCTTGGCCTTCGCTTCTTCTGCCAACTGACTGGCTTCTGCGGCATTATCAGCCGCTTGTTTTACCGTGCTGGTCATTTCTTCCATACTGGACGCAGTTTCTTCCAGTGAAGAGGCCTGTTCCTCTGTTCGCTGACTTAAATCGGCATTTCCTTGAGCAATCTCATCGGCCGCCGAAGAAACATTAATAGCGGATTGGCGAATCTGACCAATAATATCCGTCAATTTCTCAGTAGTCTGATTGGCATCGGTTTTAAGTTTCCCAAAAATACCTTCGTAATCCTGCTCAATTTTTTCAGTCAGCTTACCGTGAGACATTGCATCCAATACACGAGCCGAGTCATTTATGACACCATCCGCGATGGCTACGAGCTCATTCAAACCGTCACTGATTAATTTAAAGAAGCCTTCTTTCCCTTCCGTTGCAAGACGAACACTTAAATCCCCCTTTGCGGCCCCTTCAATCAGGTCACCAATTTCACGTTCAGCCTTCACCTCATCGGTACGATCATTCCATTCAACCACCGTTCCCAAACGTTCTTTTTCATCGTTATAAATTGGGTTAGCAATCAAAGCAAAGGTTCGGTCAGCAACACCAATTTGCGTCCGATAAGTTGAACTCAGACTGGACAGCAAATTTCTTTGATGAGCCGGATTTTTATGGAAAATATCAAAGTTACTGCCAATCACTTTATCAGAGCTAAAGTTCGGCAACGCTTTTCTAATATCGGACTCTGCAGTACGAAGCATCGAAATCACGGAGTCATTGGCGTAAACAATGTTGCCCTGGTCATCTGCCAACATGGTATTCGCCGTGACCGAGTCCAGTGCTTGTTTAATTCTGGAATTTTCATTCGCAACTCGCTGCTCTTCCTCTTGTTTAGCCAGTGAAACGGTAATGTCATCCCACTCCACGACGGTACCTAAGCGAGTCCCATCAGCATCAATAACCGGAGATGCAATTAAATCAAACGTCAGATCAGATATTTTTAAACGGGTTTTGTAAGGCTCACGCAAATTAGCTAACAGACCTCGTTGATGCGCCGGATTTTGATGAAAATCGTCCACACACGTTCCGATTAAATCCTTCACTCTGAAACTGGTCAGTACCTTTTGTATCTGCTGTTCCCGTTTGTTCAGCATTTTAATGACAGCATCATTAAGATAAGTAATCTCCAAGTCCGTATTAGCATACATCACATTCGCCTGACACTTATCTAACGCCATTTTAATGCCTGCATTGATATTGGCTTGTACCCGTTCAGCTTCGATTCTTTCTTTTTGATTGGCTTTCATGGTGCTTAATGTTTGACTGAACGCACCCAGCTCATCTTCTCGGGTCGAAAAGAACTCAACATCCTCTCCGGCACCGTATTTACCAACATCCACCGATAGATCCGCCATTGGCTGAATAATCACTTTCCTTACCAACCAAAGAATCACCAAGGTAAGAATGATCATAAAGATAAAAATAAGCGCCAATGATATATATTCAGCTCGCTCCATCGATGCTTCTTGCTCATTAATCAACGAATCCACTGCATCATCCGAAACAGTCACCAACTCGCTGACCAGCTCCGTAGGTTCCCGGTCAATCCCCCGAACAGACTCGTCCCCAGCCGTAGGAGAGTAACCGCTTGTAATAAAGGCTCGGTAACCGGTGCGATAGGACACCCCCATTCTGGTGTGAAGTGTTTGGAATTTATCTAAGATACGAGTAAAACGGCCATGCTTATCGTGCTCTCGAATGTCTTCCACCAGCCGTTGAACATTGCCTTCAGACTCTTGAAATTTTACCCAGTACTTCTCGCGATCAGACTCCTTGAAACCTCGAATTAATACATTCTTCCACTCTTGTACCTGAGTTTTAAATTCTTTTTGTAATTCAGCAGCCCGTTCCGCTTCATGGAACATATTTTTAATTTCTTCACTGTAATACTCTGATTCTTTGACCAGATAATTTTCTGCTCCGAAGACCAGAATACCCAGCATCGACATAGTTACAGTTAAGATAGCGATCATTTGTCTATTGAGACTTGCCTTTACCCAGTTCATCATTATCTCCTTAGGAAACCTGGTATTTCAGCGCTACTGAAAATAAATTAGACACAACGGGGGTAAAAACAGATGTCCGGCACAACGGTCGGTGCCTTACGGAGACAACACATTGCCCTATAAGGTATGCAGTTCTAAATCCCATTTTGATCCCCTCTTAACCCACTCTTCCACTGAACTCCCTGGTCTGACCAAACATCCAATCAGTTGTTTATATCCACCAAAATAAATTGAAATATCTTCTTGTTTTAAAACAATTATTCCAGTGCTTAGTAATCAGAGTTCATAAAAGAAATCATCGGCCTAGTTGTTATAATCATTAATATTTTGAAACAACAATTCGTTAGTTAATCTCGAACAATGTTTCTCAGTACTTCAGCATCCGGTATTTCTTGTAAGTCCAACAGTTCATCAATATTCAGCAATATCACCATTTTGCCCTGCACATCCGCCAATCCTTTGATAAAAGCAGTATTGACCTGATCGCCCATATCCGGAGGAAGGCGCATCTCCTCATTGGTTAAGGAGTACACGTCAGACACTGCATCCACCACAATGCCAATGATCTTGTCACCGGTGGGCGTATTGACTTTAAGTACAATCACCACGGTCATAGGTCCGTATTCCACATGTTCAAGTCCGAACCTGAGCCGCAAATCAATGATAGGAACAATGGTCCCACGTAAATTCATCACACCTTTCACAAAATCAGGGCTATTAGGAATGGTGGTAGCGGCCTCCCAGCCCCGGATTTCCTGAACGCTCAGAATATCGACGCCGTATTCCTCATTCGCCATAATAAATGTCAGGAACTGATCCGTCGCAACATCATGAGAACCGAGTGCATTTTCCATTTCTTCTTTTGAAGACACACCAGATTGATTACTTAGGGCTTGCTCACTCATTACATTTCCTACTTTATTATGCGGCTTGATGATCTGCGGAAACGGGCTTGCCTTTCACTTTGCTTGCAATGCGAAGGACACCTGATATATCAACAATCAAAGCAACTTTGCCATCCCCCAATATGGTTGCACCGGAGATACCGTCCACTTTTTGATAGTTCTGCTCAAGGCTTTTAATTACCACTTGTTGTTGTGCCAATAAATCATCGACGAACAGTCCGACTTTGGAGTTATCCCCCTCAACAACGACCAACAGCCCTTTCTCCAGTTCGTAGTTTTCAGGCTCCACATCGAGCAATTCATGCAGCTTTACAATCGGCACGTACTCATTGCGCAACCTGAGAACTTCGTTATTGCCACCCACATTATTAATCATGCCAAGATCGACCTGGAGAGATTCTACGATTGAGACCAGCGGCAAAATAAACACCTCTTCGCCAACCCGAACCAACTGACCATCAAGAATCGCCAACGTCAGTGGCAACCGAATGGTAAACGTGGAGCCCTCGCCAGGCATTGACTGAACTTCCACTGAGCCGTTCAGTTCCTGAATGTTTCGACGAACCACATCCATGCCCACGCCACGGCCACTGATGTCAGAAATGGTTTCTGCGGTAGAAAAACCGGCATGAAAGATCAGTTCGTAAATCTGTTCATCCGTCAAATTGTCATCTTTGCTGACCAGACCATTTTCAATCGCTTTCATAAGAATACGATCACGATCCAGCCCTTTCCCGTCATCTATGATTTGAATGACAATGTTCCCGCCCTGGTGGAAGGCATTAAGCGTGATCGTACCGGTTTCAGGCTTACCCGCTGCTAACCGGTCGGCTGGTTTTTCGATGCCATGATCCAGTGAATTTCGAATCAGGTGAACCATAGGATCACCGATTTTTTCCATCACCGTCTTATCCAGTTCAGTATTTTCGCCCAAAAGCACCAAGTCGATTTTCTTGTCCATCGCTTTGCTTAAATCCCGAACCAGGCGAGGAAAACGACTGAAGGTAAAGCTGATTGGTAACATTCGAATCCGCATGACACTTTCTTGCAGCTCACGGGTGTTTTGTTCCAGCTGGGCTAAACCTTCCTGCAAACGAACCAGTTTGCCCATATCAAAATCCGACCCCAATTGACCTAACATGGATTGAGTAATGACCAACTCGCCCACCATGTTTATTAAGCTATCAATTTTGTCGATCCCAACACGGATAGAAGTGGATTCAGGCGAAGAAGATTTTTGAGGTTTCTTTGGCGATTCTGTTTTCTTGTCACCAGCCACGGATGCTGCGCTGGATACAACAGCTTCAACCGGTTTAGATTCAAGTTCTTGTTCTGGCTCAGGTAAATCTGCCTCCGGCTCAGAGAGCATTTCCTTAGTCGGCGCTGAATCATCAACCGACGTGGAACCTGACTCAACCGGTTGTTGATTATTATCCGTTGTTGTCGCAGGGGGAGATTGCGTCGTATTTTTAGCGGATTCAGTTAAACCGCCATGAACCCACCGGATGGACAGTTCGGACTCGTCAATAACCCATTCAAAAACCTCATCAACCTCTTCCCGGCTGCCACCTTCCAGCGTCAGATTCCAGGCGAAGTAACAAGTTTCCGGTTCCAAAGATGAAAAAGCAGGCACATCACAAACCACCACTTCAGTGGTTAACCGGCCCAGAGATTCCAACTCTCTGAACATCCGCACCGGTTCATTCCCGGTACGCAAAACATCCGCATCCGGTTTAAAGTAAATTTCCCAGTGACCGGAAGGTGTTTCATCCGAAGCACCATCTGACTCATCGAGGTTACTATCGGGTGAAACAGCGGATTCTGGGGTACATTCCGATGCACCACTCAAAATAGCCACAAACTCGGCTTTAAGCGTATCGGCGGTGCTCATGTCAGGTTCATCACCATCTTGCAGTGCCTGCATAATATCGCGCAAGCAGTCCACCGATCTCAAAAGCACATCCACATGCGGTGCCTCAAGCGCGCGTGAACCCGCTCTGATTTCATCCAGTAACGTTTCTACAACATGAGTAAAATCGGCAACGACCTGAAACCCAAAGGTCCCGGCACCACCTTTAATGGAGTGCGCTGCACGAAAAATGGTGTTTATGGTTTCTACATCGAAGTCATCAGGGTTTAAATCTAACAGCCCCCCTTCCATGGAATCCAAACCTTCGAAACTTTCTTCGAAGAACACTTGATGAAACTGACTTAGATCTATACTCATCTTTCCCCCCACTCCACTGGAAAGAAGTGACTAACCCAATACCTTTTTAATCGTATTTAACAATTGATCCGGGTTAAAAGGTTTCACAATCCAGCCTGTTGCGCCGGCCTGTTTACCCTCAACTTTCTTATCGGAAGCCGACTCAGTCGTCAGCATAAGAATCGGAGTAAACTTATATTCAGCCAAAGCTCTGAGTTCCTTTACTAATTGAATGCCATCCATCACAGGCATATTCACATCTGAAAGCACCAAATCAAAACCACTGGTTTTGGCAATGTTCAGCGCTTGCTGCCCGTCTGCCGCTTCTTCCACCTCAAAACCTGCTCCTTTGAGCGTAAAAGTCACCATTTGACGCATTGAGGCAGAATCATCTACAGCTAAAATTTTCGGCATTTATCCAGCTCCTTAATTAAAACGACTATTTTCACCTACTTTAAAACTTCACTTGTTGTCAGTATGTCGACAGATTGCCCAACCACCCAAAATCAACTCAAATTCAGGTGTTGCTGCAAGCCTAACAACTTGGCACCCACTATGACTGCATCGGTAGGCTTACAAAGATTAAAGTCAATACCGGCGTTATCTGCCGCAACTTTATAGACATAGAGCAATTGCATACTGGCCGTATCCACTTGACCCACTTTTGACAAATCCAACTCTACGTTTTGATGATTTGAAAGTGCGTCTTCCAGTTTCTCGTGAAGCATCTCAACAACGGAGATGTGCAGCTTTTCACCGGCATCTATTTGAACACTGTCCGACATATCACTGCTCCCACGAAAAAACATGCAACCCAAGTTCAGTCTAGTAACTAATCTTTAATTTTCTAGGTAGATACAACTACAGAAGCTGATTTTTGAAGTAAGCCATATCTGAATTTGGCTATCGGCAAGACCTGAGAGAACTTTATGAAATTAATCAGATATTCTTTCGAAACTGTTGCGCCTGAGTGAACTCATCCAACATTTTTTGCTCCTGAATGGCTTGCTTACGCAGTTCTTGCGCTTCCGACTTTTCAATCAGAATTTCAATGGAGCGAACACGTGCATACACTTTTTCGTAATGCTTGCGGACTTGTTCAAGTTGACGTTCAAATAAATCTATGGAATGGCCTTGTTGCTCGATTGCACCACCAATACGACCCGCCAAGGACTGACGATTTCTGAAAGCGGCCGCATTCACCCCCACCTTCCCAACTTCAATGGCCTGACTCTGGTAGTCATCAAGGTAGTCAGAAAGTTGGCGCAATGAGTTTTTTGCGTTATCCAGGTTAGAGATGGCTTCCGCCAACGCCTTAGCCGCTTTATCTTTTTTTACCATCTCAAGATCAAGTACAACTTTCAGACGTTCCGCTTTTTTCATTTCCAACCTGCGCTCGGTTTATTGAAGGGTGGGCTGCGGCTTTCTTTGTGCAGCAGGCGCATGCTGTGCAGCAGCCTCGCCCTGCAAGGTAGGCCTGTTTTGTTCTGCTTGCTGAGGCTGACCAAGTGCTTGGCCAAACTGTTTCAGCCCCTCGATGCATGCCTCCAGCTCATGAGCGTCTTTCATGCTTTGCTGCAAAAACGCTTTCATTGCCGGATTCAACTTAATCGCCAAATCCGTTTCAGGATCACTGCCTGGTGAATACGCACCTATGGTAATCATATCCCGGTTTTGCTGGTAGCGAGAGTACATTTGTTTGAATCCCTGCGCCGCTTTGAGATGCTCATCTGACACGATTTGAGGCATAGCACGGCTAATAGACGCTTCTACATCAATCGCAGGATAATGCCCCTCTTCCGCTAAACTCCGGGACAGTACGATATGTCCATCCAAAATAGCACGGGAAGCATCTGCAATTGGGTCCTGCTGATCATCACCCTCTGTCAGTACGGTATAAAACGCCGTAATAGAGCCACCTCGTTCATCCCCATTGCCCGCGCGCTCAACCAGCTGTGGAATTTTGGAAAATACACTGGGCGGATAACCCTTGGTGGCTGGCGGTTCCCCCACTGACAAGGCGATTTCACGCTGAGCCTGAGCATAACGGGTCAGGGAATCCATCAACAACAAGACATCTTTGCCCTGATCCCGATAAAACTCCGCAATAGCCGTAGTAAGCATGGCGGCACGTAATCTCATTAGAGGAGAATCGTCCGCCGGCGAGGCAATCACCACCGACCTCGCCAGCCCCTCTTCCCCCAGAATTTCATCAATGAACTCTTTTACTTCTCGACCACGTTCGCCGATCAAGCCCACAACCGTGATGTCCGCCTTAGTGTGTTTGGTCATCATCCCAAGCAACACACTCTTACCCACACCTGAGCCTGCAAAAAGACCAATTCGCTGGCCTTTTCCTACAGAAAGTAGTGAATTAATCGCACGAATTCCTACATCTAATGGTTCACGAATCGGACGACGAGCCAACGGGTTGATAATATCCCCGATCAAAGGTACTTCTTCACTGGAGTCCAGCGCACCTTTACCGTCTAAAGGCTGGCCAACACCGTTTAGCACGCGCCCCAATAACCCAAACCCAACCGGGATGGTACTTTGGCCAGGCAAGGGGATCACCCTATCACCAGGCTTCAAGCCCACCGTTGACTCGGTTGGCATCAAAAACAGGCGACCTTCGGCAAAACCAACAACTTCTGCTTCTACATGCTTTCCACCGTCAGAAACCACCACACAGTGATCACCCACCGTCGCAGTACAACCCGCAGCTTCAATAGTCATACCGACCATTCGCACCAACCGCCCTTCAGACGCAGCCACCCTTGTTTCTGCAATGCGCCCTTTGGCATCATTTAAAAAATCCAGTAAGTCGGTCATCTAAAGCATTCCATCAGGCATTTGGGTATGGGTAAGGCATAAAACCTGGCGCTGCCTGGCCAGCACCATTAGGTTGGTTACCCTGCGGATTGGCTGAAAAATTATACGCACTGAAATTTTGTTGCTGAACCATAGGGACAGGCTGCACAGGCATGCCCTGATAATTTTGTACTGGCGGCTGCATTTGCCCCTGCATGGGCTGTGGAGCCATCGGCATCATTCCACCTTGCGGAACGACATTCGGCGCCACAAACGGGGCAAACTGCGGTTGATTTGGCTGCATTTGGTATCCAGGTTGCTGACCAGGATATGGGTAACCTTGTTGCGGCTGATACTGAGGCTGATACGCCATCTGTTGCGCTTGAGCCTGAGCATTCGCCTGATGAGCCTGCTGACTCATGGCTTGCGCATGGGCCTGGGCTTGTTGTGCTTGCGCTTGTGCCTGATGAGCCTGCATCTGTGCTTGTTGGGCTTGTGCCGATGCTGCGTTTGCTTGCATTTGCGCTTGTTGCTGCGCCTGCATTTGAGGCGTTTGCCAGCCAAAAGCCTGAAATCCATTTCCTTGATTAACAGGTTGCATCATTGATTGAACCTCTGGGTTAGTGTTGTCTGCCTGAGGGTTAATATTGTCTGCCCGATGAGCTTGCTCTTGCGGGGCAGAAGGATCGGCCATTTGATTTGAGTCTGAACCCGTACCAGAATCGGGAGCGTTCGAAGCAGACTCATCTCCCTCTTGTTTCATCAAGTCAGACACGGTCTGTTTCTCTGGGTATACCGTAGTATTTTCATCCCCCTGACCAGCATCAAAGTCAAAAACTTCTTCTGATTCATCATCGGACGCCATTAAAGGCGCTTCTTCAGAAAGAGGCGTTACCGGCCCTTCTTCCTGATCAATCGTATTTGAGGTGTCTTGAACTCCGTGACTGCTAGGCGCCTCAGGAGATTCAACCTTAGAGTCTTGTTCTTCGCTGGACGGCTCAGGCACATGGGCTTCAGCGTTTTCAGGCTCAGTCTTACCTGATTCAGACAAAGACGCATCTATCGCCTGAGCGTCAGGGTTCCCTGTGCTATCGCTATCACTGCCATTGTCCGGAGCTGCATGTTGATTATTATCCACCTCCAGACTTTCAGTGCTGTTTTCAGAACCATGCTCAGATCCGGCATCAGTCCGGACATCAGAGCTATCTTCAGAAATACGTTCCGAACTCTCTGGTTCGTTCGATTGGCTCAAATCGGATGCCAGTGGGTTCTCATCCGACAATTCGTCATCAGTATTTTCTGAGGCCAACGCTTCTGTTTGCACCTGAACCTCGCCCTCATCGGCCGGTTCATCCTGATTGTCAGCCAGTGCGTCTGCCTGATTTCCATCCAACAAGTCATCTGGATGTACGTCATCCAATGAACCATCAGCCGGAGCTGAACTTTGTTCATCCTCTGAAACCGCTTCTGTCGCGTCAGCTTCAAGGCTGTTTTCGAAATCGGTCTCAGCGTCAGTGTCGTAACCATCCGCTAATGAAGTTAATGCTTTTTGTTCCTCTGTCGCTGTTCCCGCCGCCAGGTCTATGGCCCAGTCGTTGCGACCGAGTAAATTCAGAATGGCTTGTTGAAACCTGTGTTCAGCGGTGAGGTCTACCAATGATGCTCCGCTTTTAAGTTTGATACCCCCCGGCAGAATGGATTCATCGGCCGTGATTTTCCAGCTTGAGCCAGCCTCCTCGGCAGCGTTTTCAACAAGAATCAAATCAGCGGGGTTCACCTGCATTTCAATTTGATCACGAGTGCCTTCCATTTGAGACAACCCGTGTTTTAATAATTCATTGAGCTGGGAGCTGTCTGTTTGGAGTTCACGATGTATCACTGTGCGACTGACAGCAGTAATCACATTCAATAGCGAGTCGCGAACCTGTTGATCCAGATTGGCCAACGGCTGATCAAACTGTTGTATCACGTCCGACAGCTTTTTGACTTCCGCATCTACGTCCGCCTGGCCTTTGGTCAACCCTTGTTGAAGGCCCTGTTCAAAACCCTTGGCCTGACCTTCCTTCGTGCCTTCCGCTAACCCTTGCTGATGGCCTTCGGTTTTTCCTGAGGATAAACCTTCGTCATAACCTTTTTTGGAGCCTTGGTCATAACCTTCGGTGAAAGCGTCCTGCCGTATTTGTTCCACTTCTTCAGCCGTCACCGGCTCTATTTCAACTTCATTGGCCGCTTCATCAATTTCATCCAAAGACGGCAACTCCCAACGCTCATACGCTGTCATGGTTCCCGTCTCAGGAATTCGGCCTTGTTTAATTTCGTTGGTCATAGAGCACCTATCTACTGCTGAATTAACGACAAGAAAGATCCATACATTCGCTTTTTGTCGCCAAGATCTTTTCTTTACTTCCGTATAACTTACATTTGCACAACAAAGATAAATGCAAAGATCGTGACAGCTTTTTCTGTCATTTTTCCGACACCCGAAATAATTTCAGAAAAAAGGCCCTCAGGCCTATACCATATCTTCTCCACCACCCAACACAATTTCGCCGGCTTCCGCCATCTGACGGGCTGTCGCAAGAATTTCACGCTGTGCGGTTTCCACCTCACTGACACGAACCGGACCTTTCGCTTCCAAGTCATCCATGAGCAATTCACCCGCACGCTTCGACATATTCTTAAGGAATTTGTCTTTGACGGCGTCGTCCGAACCTTTAAGCGCAATAATAAGCGTATCGGATTGAATTTCTCGAAGCAGCGCCTGAATACCACGGTCGTCCACTTCCACCAGGTTATCAAAGACAAACATGAGGTCTTCAATCTGATTACCCAGTTCTTCATCGACTTCTTTAATGGCATCCATCAGGTCGGCTTCAATGGAACCATCCATCATGTTCATGATGTTTGCAGAGCACTTCACACCACCCATGGATGCTGTTTGACCACCCGCTGTTCCAGAGAACTGTTTTTCCAGAATGGTATTCAGTTCCTGCAAAGCACTTGGTTGCACCGCTTCCAGAGCAGAGACCCGCAAAATAATGTCCAGACGCTGTTTCTCATCAAACAAAGCCAGTACTTCCGAAGACTGATCCGGGTCAAGGTACGCGATGACGATGGCCTGAATCTGAGGGTGCTCGTATTTGATGATGTCATGAACAGAGCGGCCGTCCATCCATTTCAACGTATCCAGCCCTTTGGTGTTACCACCCAACAAGATACGGTCAATTAAGCCATTGGCTTTTTCTTCACCCAAGGCCGAAGTCAACATGGTTCGGATATAGTCGTTTGAACCTATACCCAAACCTGTGTGCATACCCACATCATCAATAAAACTACTGACAACGGCTTCTACCACGTCTCGTTTTACCGACGGCAATTTTGACATAGCACTGCCGATTGCCTGAACTTCCTTTGGCCCCATGTGCTTCAGAATTTCAGCCGCATCAGACTCACCCAGAGTCATCATCAAAACCGCTGCTCGTTCAATTTTTGGCATACCTGATACGTCAGGCAAATCGTCATTACTCATTGTCATTAATCCAATCTTTCATCGCCTGAGCCACTCGCTGAGGATCTTCAGCAATCAGAGCTTTCAGAGCGTTAAGTTGACGTTCAAATCCTTCAGATGGTCCTGGTAACAAAGACTCACCTCCGGTCAAAGAGACCAAATCATCAGACAGATCACTGCTTGATGCTTCAAGCGCGGCCAAGTCTGCATCCAACTCATCATCCACAGACCCTTCTTCGTCGGTCGAAGTAAGGCTCTTAATCGCCGGACGAACCACACCGAAGACAATCGCAAGCACAAACAGGATAGCCAGCATTTGTTTCGCGATATCCCAGAACCAAGGCTGCGTCCAGAATGGCTGTTCTTCCAGCATGGCCTCATCGTCAGGCAGGAACGGGCTGTTAATCACCGTCACACTGTCACCCCGAGCCGCCTGAAAACCAACGGTGTCTTTAATTAATATAGTCAATCTGTCGATCTCTTCCTGACTCCAGGCAACGCGTTTCAGATCACCGGTCTCTTCATCCGGTAAAATAAGGTCATTTACCGCAACGGCAACACTCAAGCGACGTACTTTACCCAATTCATGATTGGTGTAACTGATCACTCGGTCTAATTCAAAGTTACGGGTTGCTTGTTTACGCGTATTCGTTGGTGGTTGAGGTTGACCATCCTCACCCGCGCCGGCCACTTCGGGGACACTTACTTCACCTGGAGGCTGATTAGACAGTGCACCAGGAATACCGCCTTCCATACCGCCGATTTTCTTTTCATCCAGAACCTGTTCAGAACGAAGCGCCGGTAAATCCGGATTAAACTGTTCTTCTGTTTGCTCACGAGTGGTGAAATCCACATCAGCGGAGACTTCCGCTTTGAAATTTTCACCACCAACAATAGGTTCCAGAATACTGTAAATTCGACGGGATAATGTGTCTTCCAGTTTCCGAGTGTAGTCAAATTGTTTCGAAGCAATGGCCAGGTCGCTGCTGTCATCTTCCATCGACAACAAACGACCTTTTTGATCCACCACAGTCACATCTTCTGGCTTCATCTCAGGAATACTGGATGCCACCAAATTGACGATGGACATGGACTGCTCAGGCTTCAAAGCCCGTCCTGCGTACAGTTCAAGAAACACCGATGCCGTTGGCTTACGGGTATCCCGTACAAACACAGAACGCTTAGGAATAGCCAAATGCACACGCGCACTTTTTACCTGATTCATACTGGTAATGGTTCTTGCCAACTCACCTTCAAGGCTGCGTCGGTACTTAGTCGTTTCCATGAACTGACTTGTGCCCAGCGCCTGCTCTTTATCCAAAAGCTCGTAGCCAATGGCCTGGGTTTCAGTAATGCCTTGGGCCGCAAGCTTGAGTCGGGCCTGGGCAAACTGATCGCTTTTCACCATCAACATGCCGCTGTTGGGGTCCACATGATAAACAATGCTGGCCTGATCCAGAATCTCCATCACTTCCGCTGCATCGTAGCGCCCGAAATCATTGATCAGCGGCTTATAGGTTTCTTCTTGGGTCCACCAGAAAACAGCAAACGCGATGGCCACACTGGCCGCCAAACCAATAATCAGCCCTGCCTGACGCAAGATACCAAGCCGGTTAAAGCCCGCAACGATAGGATGCATAGGGGCCGACGGAGGGGCTTCAATGGACTCCAGCTCCGATAGGGTATTATTTTGAGGAGCAAGTTGATTGGTGTTGCCCTGCGCTGCATTTTGTTGCTGATTGGTTGGCACTTGCTGGTTCCCTACTTCTGCAGGTAGGCCACCTGAAGTTGCATCTGCTGCGATCGTTGCCATTGTCGAATACCTATTTAAATTCTTGCGGACTTTTACTTCACGTTTGTTTTACAGTTTTAGCGAGCACGTTTCACACTAGCCAAACTGAACGTCAGCCGGTTTTGCCATTAAATTGGCATCTTCATTATGTCTTCATAGGCACTGATGAGTTTATTTCTCACCTGTGTCATTGCCTGAAACGCAACGCTTGCTTTTTGCGACGCAATCATCACATCGGGAATATCCACCGTCGGATCACCTTTCTCATAAGCCGTCGCCAATGCACCAGCCGCTTTTTGAGTTTCATTCACTTGATCAACAGCCATTTTTAATAACTGAGAAAATTCTGGCGCGTCGTCTTTTTCAACATTCCCAGGCTTTTGAACATCCATGACCTGGCCAATCTCAGTATTCGTTCGAGATTGATCCTGCACCTGCGACTTCATCTGACGCATTTGGGAAAGCACTTGTGAAATATCGGATCTGACTTCCATTATTTTCTCCTTAAGCAAACGGCGATTTATTGTCAGTCATTTCGGCGTTGCTTGTTCTAGACGCTACAGCGTCAAAAACCTGTTATTAATTTCTTCGTTATCTAGGAAAGAGCACAAAGCAGGCCAAGTTTTAATAAAAAGAGAAGATGGTATTAAAGTTATCAAGGATACGGGCGATAGCTAAAATGAGAGACGTAATTCAATTACACCAGACAGAAAAAAGCCCGGCCAATGAACCGGGCTTAAATGGAGAATTCGATCCACGCCACATGGATCTAGTTCACGGGATATACTGATCCCGTTATTGTAGCCGCCACCCTTTAGGAGGCCGCCAGCAATTCATCAACATCCAAGCCACTTTCACGCATCCGGGCTAACTTGTAGCGAAGAGTACGTGGGCTGATGCCGAGTATTTCTGAGGTCTGCTTTCGACTGCCGCTGACAGACCGCAAGGTATTTAAGATTACCTGAAATTCTCTCTGCTTCAGATCATCCCCCAAAGATGCTTCGCTCTGAAGGGATTCCAAACCCGCCGGGGCCTGATTAGAAAAAGCAGACGCTTCAGCATTAATTATATCACGATTTTCAGAATAGCCTACTCCCGCAGTTTGTGTGCTTGAAGCAGAAGAAGATACAGCAGAAGCCGGAACCTGAGCTTCTACAGGCTCAAATGCAGGAACAACAGGCGACGCTTGATTGGATGCGTTATAAACTGGCGGAGGCGACATTTCCAATCTGAAGTCATCCGCAGTCACGACCGTTCCTTGCTGAAGCACCAGCGCACGCTGTACTGCGTTATCCAATTCACGGACATTGCCAGGCCAAGGGTAGTGAGTCAGCAACTGAACTGAACTTGCATCCAACTTGAGGGTTCCCTTCCCCATTTTCTTACCATTCTTTTTCAACAGGCGTCTCGCCAAAGGCACAATGTCCCTCGGTCTTTCCCTTAATGGTTTCCATTGAAGCGGGAACACACTCAACCGATAATATAAATCTTCTCGGAACTTACCTTCCTGAACATATTCTCGAAGATCCCGGTTGGTGGTTGCCACCACCCGAACATCCAACTTGATGGTTCTTCGACCCCCTAAACGCTCAACTTCCCGCTCCTGAAGCACACGCAACAACTTAGCCTGAAGGCCTATTTCCATTTCCGAGATTTCATCCAGCAGAATAGTGCCACCATTTGCTTGTTCAAACTTACCCGGCGCACTGGTTACCGCCCCGGTATAAGCCCCTTTCTCATGACCAAACAAAATCGCTTCCAGCATATTTTCAGGAATGGCAGCGCAGTTGATCGCAATGAAAGGTTTATCAGATCTAGGGGAGTGATCGTGAATGAACTGAGCAAGTACTTCCTTACCTGTGCCGCTTTCACCTGAAATTAACACAGTGGATTCTGACGCTGCCACTCGCTTCGCCAACTCCAATAACTCAATGGAACTCGGTTCTTCGGCAACAGGCTGATTAGAACCTGTAGTCATTACCTGATCACCCAGAGTAGACTTCACCAACTGCAACAAGGTTTCAGACTCAAAAGGCTTAACCAAATAATCAGCGGCACCGTTCCTGACGGCATCAATCGCCCGCTCGATATCGCCGTATGCCGTCATCAAAGCAACCGGGATACCAGGAAAATTCTGTTTGATTTTAACCAACAGCTCATGACCATCCATCCCGCCCATGTTCACATCTGAAATCACCATATTGACCGGCGTATCTTTCAGGATCTCCAGCGCCATTTCCCCCGAAGAAGCCTGTTCGTAGGGATAACCCGCGACATCCAGGGTCAAGCACAAGGCTTCACGAAGATCACGGTCGTCTTCAACGACCAATATTTTTTGTTTCGCCATTAGTAAGCTCCTTCAATCTCTGCTGGAGTTATTCGTGCAAATGGAATTGTCATTTCTGCCCGGGTACCTTCCCCTGACTCAGAAACAAGAGAAAAATCACCACCATGAGCAGTCACAACTGCTTTTACTACTGCCAAGCCCAACCCAGTACCCTGTGATTTTGTGGTATAGAAAGGCTCCATAACTTTGGACAACGTCTTATCATCAATGCCCGGCCCATCATCTTTGACAGAACAGACAAAGAACTTCTGATCTTCAGACTGATTAAGCGAAATTTGAATCGTCACCTGATGGCTGGTCGCCTGCACAGCATTTTCCACCAGATTTAATACCGCCCCAACCAAGGCTTCGGTATTGCAATAAAACTGTTCTTCAGGACATTCATTTCTGAGGTCAATATAAACATTTTCAGGCCAGCGATTAGCCGATACCGCTTCCTGTAATGAAAGACAAAATTCTTTCACTTTCACCAGCTCTGCCGTTTTCAGCTCACCTTTGGCAAAAATGAGCATATCGCGAACTTGCTGCTCAAGGTGCATCAAGCGCGACATCAGGCGATCGGCGATATCGAGGCGTTTTTCGTCTTCAATATGAGGAACCCCCAAATGCCCGCCAAACAACATAGCTGCAGATAAAGGCGTGCGAATTTGATGTGCTAAAGACGCCACCATTTTTCCCATCGCACTTAGTCGCTCACTTCTGGACAGCTCGGCCTGTAAACGACGGGTTTCCGTCTGATCGGTCAACAGCACAATCTGCCCCGGTTGGTTATCCAGTGAACGAGTGGAAATACTCAGACGACGGCCATCGGCCGTGGAGACTTCATGGCCATCATCATGTTTCGGCCGAAAGCAGGAACGGATGATATCGACCCACCGGCTACCAATCAGTTCACCCGGGTATATCGTTAACAGCTCTCGTGCAGCCGGGTTACATTGCTCAAGCAAACCATCTTCATTAATAACAACCACACCACCGGGCAATAAATCCAATAAACCAGTGAGTCTTTCAGCCAGCTGTTCTTTTTCAGCCAGCTCTTTGATTCGTTCAGCCGTTTGCTTTTCAAGCTGACTCGAAAGGTGCTTTACACGATCTTCGAGCATGACGTATGACTGACTAAGCTGCTGTGACATCTGGCCAAAAAGTTCAAAGGTACGATGCAAACCTTCCAGCTCTCTGGGGGTATCACCTTCTATAAAATTCGAGGTTGGCATAGCTCCGGAATTCAGTGCTTCTAACATAGCCGCGCCATCGGCTAATTTACCACCAAGTAAATCCAGGTTTTGCTGTGGATCAATCATAGTCATATCTGCTGCATCCGTTTAACTCGTCTTATCAGGCCAGAAAACTGGCACTTACTGAGGACCCAATCAATATAGAGCAAACCACATGCCAGATTTACAAATCATTACTTATCAACAACTTACAAAACAGGCGATGGTATACGACAGGATTTTGACCCGACAAACACTGCAACAGTCAAAATATCAGAGGAGGGTTGTTTTTATTGTTCCCATAAAAAAACCCCGACCAGCGGGGTTTTTCAAAAGAACAATCAACGAGCGCTGATCATTTCTCTTTTACTCAGAACTCAGTCGTCTGCAATTTGCTTCTGCTGACGAATTCGCTCTTTAGCAATGATCTGTTCCGGACGAATCAGGAATCGAGCCAATGCAGGCAACAACCAAAGCGCTCCCACCATGTTCCACAAGAACATAAAGGTTAATAAGAAGCCCATATTGCTTTGGAACTTAATAGAAGACCATACCCAAGTCACAACACCAATGGCCAGAGTAACACCAGTAAAGGCAACCGCTTTACCTGTTGTCTTCAATGTTTCCAGATACGCAGCCTGTAAACCAAGACCATCGCGGATATACGTCTCAAGACGCGTATAAATATAAATCCCGTAGTCCACACCAATACCCACACCCAGTGCAATTACAGGCAATGTCTCAACCTTAACACCAATACCTTTGTATACCATCAAGGCTTCACACAACACAGAGGTAATGCCCAGCGGGGTGATAATACAAAGCACGGCCCGAATGGATCTGAAGGTAATAAAGCACAAGATGGATACAACTGCGTATACAAACGCCAACATACGGTCCTGAGCGGCTTCAATGACCTGGTTAGTCGCGGCATCAATACCAGCAGAACCGGCAGCCAGCAAGAATTCCAGCTCTCCATCAACCTTGTATTCGGCTGCGAACTTCTCAGCTTCAGCGGTGACTCGCTCCAAAGTTTCAGCTTTATGGTCAGCCAGGAACAAAATAACCGGCGCCAAACTACAGTCGGCATTCAACAAGCCTGCCGGAGCACGCTGAATGGAGGAGTTAAGAATTTGCTGGTTACGAGACAGTGAACGCCATTTTAAATTACCTTCGTTCATGCCCGTACTTACAATCTTAGATACTGTTACCAGTGATGCAGTCCCCTGAACCCCCTCAACATTTTCCATCACCCACTGGAAACGATCTATCGCATCCATGGTTTGATAGGAAGAACATTGCTCGACTTCGGTCTTCACCATGATAACCATCACATCGGCACTGGTGGAGTAATTATCCGTAATGAAGGCATTGTCCAGGTTGTAGCGAGAATCCGGATGCAGCTCTGGAGCACCTTTATCCAAATCACCGATTTTTAAGTCTTGGCCGTAGTAAACACCGGCACCTGCTAGCGCGATACCAATAAGAATGGAAATCGGAGCCACCGTTGGGTGAGCACAGTACGACATAATCTTGGCGATCTTTGGCTCAGCTTCTGTGTTCTTTTTGAAATAATTAACGCCACTCTTAGAAACGCCCACATAAGACATTAGCAACGGCAACAACACTAGATTTGTGAAAATAATCACCGCAACACCGATACTTGCCGTGATTGCCAGCTCTTGAATTACGTCAATCTGAATCAACAGCAACGTCAGGAAGCCAATACCATCACTCATCAACGCCAACATACCTGGAACATACAGGTCACGGAACGCATGACGGGCAGCATCGAACTTGTTGCGGCCTTCAGCGGACTCAAGCGCAACCGCATTAATAATCTGTACCCCGTGGGAAATACCGATGGCAAAAACCAGAAACGGCACCAGAACCGAATAAGGGTCTAAACCAAAGCCCAGAAGGTTCAAGATACCCAGCTGCCAGAACACCGCAATAATAGAACAGATAACCGGAATGACAGCACTCTTCAAGCAGCGTGCATACCAAACCAACAGCACAAATGTAATTGCAATGGCAATCAGTGCAAAAAAGCCAATGTCTTTAATGCCATCCATAAGATCGCCGATCTTCTTGGCGAAACCTACGATGTGGACTTTGATGTTGTCATTTTCAAACTTGGCGCGAATACGGGTTTCAAGTTCATGGGAAAACGCCTGATAATCCAGTTGTTCACCGGTTTCAGGGTTTTTCTCAAACAGAGGCGCTTGAATAATGGTCGATTTAAAGTTGTTGGCAACCAAGCTCCCTACGGTGCCTGATCGAAGAATATTTTGACGAAGCGTATCCAGACTTTCTTCTGAACCGTCGTAGGTCGGCGGAATCACGGGACCACCCTGAAACCCCTCTTCCGTCACCTCGACCCAACGAACATTCGCTGTCCACAGAGACTTCAGTCCTGCACGATCCACGCCCGGAATATAGAACAGCTCATCGGTAATTAGACGAAGCGCTTCCATATACTCAGCATTAAAGACCGTACCATCAGTACTTTCGACCGAAATACGAATGCTATTGCCCAAGTTATCCAAACTGTCCCGGTTTTCCATCATATTCATGATGTACGGGTGCTTCAGAGGAATTAGCTTTTCTAAACGGGCATCCGGCTTAATATTGATCGCACTATAGGTCAAAAATATGGTTAAACCCAAAAAGATCAATAAGAAAAGAATACGATTATTAAAAAACAGTCTTTCTAAAAATGGCTCAGCTTCCGGTGTTAAAATATAGTTATCGGAATCATGATGGTGTTTTGTTGACATTTACCAACCCTTTTCTTTCGTTATTATTCAGCGTTTGGCAGTGCTAGGTATAAACCATCCTGCCCGACTAAAACAATGCCACCATTATCTGATTCGGTAACACCTACTAATGAACTTCTGTCCTTTCGCACAGTAGCAGAGAAGTTACGACCCGAATCGTAGCTCTTTAAAACGATACCGTTATTGCCCACAATCATGATGGTTCCGTCTTTGAAGGCATTGCCGGAGTTCAACGTTTGCTCAGTATTAACTTCCACTTGTTCCCAGGAATCACCAAAATCTGACGTCCGGAAAACATGGCCTCGCAAACCGTAAATCAACATACCGTTCAGTTGTCTTGTGGAAACAGCACCAAATAAAGAACCGTCATAAGGAGATTCTAATGTTTCCCAACTGTTGCCATTGTCTGTGGAGCGCATAATAATGCCCGCCTCACCCACAATCACAAGATGACCAGGCTGAATTTCTTTAATTGCGTTTAAATGAAAGCGATCCGGATTTTCCAAAAGTCCGGCCGTATTATTCCAGGTTTCCCCACCATCCGTTGTCCGGAACATTTGTCCATACGCACCAACGATAAAGCCCGTATTTTCGTCTTGAAACCACACATCTAAGAAAGGTTTGGTAGAACCGCCTTCAATATCAAACTGGGCATCTTCCATAGAGAAAGTGGCTTCTTCCAGTTGAAATTCAAGATCTTCCATCTCTTCTTCTGAAGCGGATTCTAATTTTTGTTCAAGCTCAGCAACCTTCTCCTGCCGTTGAACTAACGTCTGTTCGTTAGCCTTAAACCCATCAAATTGACGCGTCCAGCTTTGACCTCCGTCCGTAGACTTTAGAACGATGCCGTCGTGCCCGACAGCCCAACCCGTTTTATCATTCACAAAATAGATGGAAATGATATTTACAATCACAGGTACTTCCGATTGAACCCAACTCTTACCATCATCATCAGAGTAAAGAACGTGGCCTCTTTCTCCAGCGGCAACCAATCGACCATTCTTGAGTTTCTGCACATCTAACAACAAAGATTCAGCAGCTTTTGCAGATTTAGTCGCGGAAGTTTCCAATACATCGGAAAATGAAAAGACTGGTTGGCTCAGAGCGAAGGAACTTGCCGCCACCAAAGGCACGAGCAAGGACTTAAACACTCGGTTTTTTACAGTTTTGACCATAAAAGGGCTCATAATAGACAGTTTTATAAACTCAGTTACAACAAGAGTAGCCTAGCTGGCTACTCTTGCATTTTATTAACCTTAATTCAGTCGAAATCCAATTATCGCGTACCACGTCGTCTCAAAGACGAAGGCTTGAAGTAACGACTTTTAGGAATCGGCTGACTAAAGTCAGTCGTTGCGGACTCTTCAGAATCCATACTCTGAACTGCGTATCTACGTGCTTGTAAGTCATGGAACACATCCAGTGACGTCCAAGTAGACGGCAACTCATAGAAGTTCTTTAAATACGCCATAGAAACACGCCAAAGTTCACCACGACCATCGTACTGATCAATCGTTGCAGCACTCCAGCTGTCTTCTTCAATGTACATTACTCGCTTGGAGTAAATATGACGCTTTCCTTTTTTCAACGTACCTTCCACTACGTGCACACGGTGCTTTTCGTAGCGAGCAAACTTAGGGTTAATGTGACCAGCCCACAGTAAGTCTTTGTACTTAGTCGCCGGGTCACTGATCATATAATTGTTATATGGAATCAACTTCTCTTCAGTACCAACGTATTTCCATTCAAAGCGATCCGGTGAACCATTGATCATATCGGTATCATCCGCAGTACGTAGCCCATCCATCGCGGCAATCGGCGTATCGTATGCCAACGTAGGTGCACGACGAACACGTCGCTGACCAGCGTTGTAACCCCAAGCCTTACGAGGTTTTTTCACCTGATCCAAGGTTTCATGAACCAAAACTGCACCACCTGCCAGTCTCGGCGGTGCTTTTACAAACGACAAATAATAAAACAGCATGTTATCCAACGATTTAGCAGATCCTTTCGGATTGTAAAAGTTGAAATACGCTTCTTGCTGCGATGTCACTAAATTGTAATCACCATTTCGCTGAACAGCCGTTTCTGACGCTCGACGAACCAAATAAACACCACGCCAGCGAGTAACGTGGTTCCAGTACATTTCCAAGCCGTCTTTGGACGTTTGAGCGGCCAGTGGAAAAGGAATACCACCGTAGGCTTTCTTAACGCCATTGCCTTTATTTGCTAACTCCGCTGTGGTCGCGTTATCGAAGGTATTTTTATATACCCAATCCGGCGCAGCGTGCGTTCTTCGAGATTGATACACAGGCACCCGGTAAGTTTCAGGATAGGCAGCAAACAATGCTTTTTGGCCTTCCGTCAAAATATCTGCGTACTTCTCCATATTCTGCGAAGTCACGGTATATAAAACTTCGTCCTCAGGAAACGGGTTAGGATGGTGCTGACCCGGCTCCTGATACTCTGGTGGTGGCGTTGTCAGCCCACCAGTCCACTCAGGGATACTTCCGTCACTGTTACCAGCACGAACGGCCCCAAATGGAGTCAAATCTGTTTTTAACCTAGCTGCTTCCGAAGAAGAAACTTTAGCATTCGCAATAGGCACCACTAAAGCTAAGCTAGTGAGGGCTATTAGTGTTTTACGTAGCGTCGACATACAAACTTTACCTGACCATTTTATTAGATTTCTTTTGGCAGAACTTTCCACTGTTCCTGAGCCTTCCTGGCCTTTTGGAACTTACATTACACTATTCTTTTGTTATTTAGCGAGATCACCTCCGCACAAAATAAGTTATTGATACGCTCAAGTTAACCTTTTGATACAAAAGGCAACAAAAATCACCCCAACAAATATTCATAATCTTCTAGCGAATTCAGCCAATTAAACCAGGCTTTTATTCACAACTTCGTAAAGATCTTTGGACAACTCTTTACCCGCTAACTGCGTCAGAACCGCTTTCATTTTTTGACCACGTGCGTCGTCGTAACTCTGCCATTTTACCAATGGCCCAACCAGACGCGCTGCAATTTGAGGATTCAGAGCATCCAGTGTTTCCACCTGCATACCTAAGAAATGATAGCCACTGCCATCCTCTGCGTGAAATCCTTCAATATTGCCCATCGCAAATGCACCAATCACCGCCCGGACTTTATTCGGGTTTTGATATTCAAACAGTCGATGATTCAATAACGCCGACACACGATCCAGCGCTTTGTCATCGGTTCTTACCATCTGCACCCGGAACCACTGCTCCAGAACCTGAGCATCGCTTTCCCATTGATCCAGAAAGCGATCCAACGCATCCTGATACACTTGTTCAGACCCATACTTAACTAACAACCGAAGCGCAGCCAACTGATCCGTCATATTATTAGCTTGCGTAAACTGAGCTGAAGCCCGTTCGATATACTGATCGCCGTCAGACAAAATCAATAATTCAAGCAGTTCATTTTTAAGTTTACGAATACCAACACTTTCAGAGTCAAAACGATAGACTTCTGTAACAGGCAGAGTTTGATATAAAGAAGTCAACGTTGCCGAAAGTGCAGCGGCCAAACGACTCATCAAGCGCTTACGACTGGCAGCAACCGCCAGAATGTCTACTTTTGGTGAAAGCTGCAATAATTCAACTTCCGCTGGTAACTTTAACAACTCGGCTTTAACTGCATTTTCAACCTTCTTATCCACTAGCAATTGCTTTAGAGCGCTTTCCAAAGCACTGAATAAAGCATCGTCAACGGAATCAGTCACCCCCTGAAGAATCATCTTCTTATAAATAATCTGGCACTGCTCCCAGCGATTGAAACCGTTTGAATCCGAACCGATCAACAAAACCCGTTCTTGATCAGACAAATCATCCATCAACAAAACCGGGGCCGAAAAATCCCTAAGTAAAGAAACCACAGGCATCGTTTCAAGATTACTAAACGTAATACTCTGCTCTTCTTGTGTCACCAACCAAACCTGATTGTCTGAACTATAACTTGCATCATAGGTGATTTCTTGTAAAGCCCTTCCTTGATCATCAATCAGACCCAGCTGAACCGGAATCACAAACGGCTCTTTAGGTGAGTGATCTGCAGAAGGTGGCGTATGTTGTTTGGCCGAAATGGTTAGTGTCTTTTCAGACTCATTAAACTCACGAGAGATTGACAACCTGGGAGTGCCCGCCTGACTGTGCCAACGCTTAAACTGAGTCAGATCCTGACCACTGACCTGCTCCATCGCCCATACAAAATCATCTGTTGTCGCGGCCTGGCCATCAAAAGTATCAAAGTAGAGATCACTGCCTTTTCGGAACAGTTGCTCCCCTAACATGGTTCGTAACATTCGAACCACTTCCGAGCCCTTTTCATAGATGGTCACGGTATAAAAGTTCGAAATTTCCATGTATGACGAAGGGCGTACTGCATGAGCCATCGGCCCTGCGTCTTCAGGGAACTGGTGCTGTCTCAGAAAGCTCACGTCTTCAAGACGCTTAACCGCTCGGCTGCCCATGTCTGCAGAGAACTCAGCATCCCGAAACACAGTAAACCCTTCTTTCAGACTTAACTGGAACCAATCTCGACAAGTTACACGATTACCGGACCAGTTATGAAAATACTCATGGCCAACAATGCCTTCAATTCTGGCAAAAGCCTCGTCCGTCGCCGTTTCCGGTGTTGCCAAGACACAAGACGAGTTGAAGATATTCAGTCCTTTATTTTCCATGGCCCCCATATTGAAGTGATCGACCGCAACGATCATAAAAAGATCCAGATCATATTCCCGACCATAAACCTCTTCATCCCACTTCATGGACCTTTTAAGAGACTCCAACGCATGCTCACACTTGTGTTCATTCTCTTGTTCCACATACATTTTCAGCGCGATATTACGACCGGACTGAGTGATAAATGCATCTTCCTGACATACAAGATCACCGGCCACCAGCGCAAATAAATAAGAAGGCTTAGGGAACGGGTCGTGCCATTCTGCAATCACTCGGCCATTCTCAATGGTTTGACTGACCAGGTTTCCGTTGGATAACGCTACCGGATACTGTTCAACATCGGCATTAATGCGTGTGGTAAAAACAGAGAGGACATCCGGGCGGTCCTGAAAGTACGTAATTCGCCTAAACCCTTCCGCCTCACATTGGGTACAGTACATTCCGCCTGAAATATACAGGCCTTCGAGAGCGGTATTTTTATCTGGGTATATCCGCGTCGTACACTCCAGTACAAAGGCGTCTTTATCCACGTTTATGGATAACGTTTCTGAATTCAAGACATAATCAGAATCCGTCAATACTTTCCCATCAATACTAACGGACAGCAGTTCAAGCTCACTGCCGTTTAAGATGAGAGTATTCGAATCTGAGTTACTTTTTTCGTTTCTGACAATCGTCAATCTCGAATGCACTAAGGTATATTCCGACTGCAATTCAAAATCTAAAAAAGTTTCTTTTGTAACGTAAGGTGTTGGAGCATAGTCTTCCAACAAAATGGCTGTGGCAGGCGCCTGAGACATGTAGCCTTCTCCGAGATAATCCCCTTTCCGGGGATATAGCATTTTTTAAAAATCTATTATTGTTTTAATGTTCGTAATTGTTTACTTATCTAAAACTTCGACCGCGATTTGATAACCTGTAAACCGTCGTAAATTGATTACACCAGAATCAAAAATTAAATATTGGCCCTTAATTCCTTCCAGTTTACCTTCAACAATGGGGTCTTTATCAAAATTAAAGGAAGAAATTTTCTCCAGGTAATTTCTCACAGGATATGAAATATTCACCGTATCAGCATGCAACAAAGGCTGCATACTGTTCAAGCCATAACGATCCGTCAGAGACTTAATTTCTTCTTTTGTTTCTTCAAATAAGCGATCACGGATGATCGTTAAGTCTAAAACCTCAGGTTCGCCCTTCAACATGGTTCGCCAGTTAGTTTTATCTGCGACGTGCTGTTTCATGACGACTTCAATTAAGCCAGACATATGCCGATTATTTGTACGATAAATCGCCAATGCCTGACAAGCCCCCTGATCAATCCATCGGGTTGGAACCTGTGTTCCTCGGGTAATCCCTACTTTAATCCCTGATGAATTAGCAAGATACACGTAATGCGATTGCATGCAAAAGCGATCACCCCATTCTGGCTCCCGACATGTATTCTGATCAAAGTGGCATTTCTCAGGCGACATGATACAACTGTCACATGCAGCCTTGGTGGTAAAACAACGATAACAGTACCCTTGACTGAAGCTCTTATTCGTTAGTGAGCCACAAGAAATACAGTTTATTGACCCCTTATAGGTAAGCTTTAGGTTCGAGCCAATCAGGCGGTTCACCGAAACATCACCCAAAGAATACTGGACAGGTTCAGCCAAACGAACCCGCATTTTAGAGACAGAACCTTCAAAAACAACACCAGCTTCAGGCGGCGTTGTTATTTTAGTTACGGCTTCAGGTACTTCAGAAGCGTCTGAAACGGATTGATCCGTTTCGAATAAATCACTTTGCATGAGAATAACAACCTAACTATGAATCAATGCAACTGCTGGACAGCAATAGAACGTTTAAGCTGCTCTTCCTCTTTTGCTCTCTTACGCTTATGCGCGGGCATGCTCTCACGGCTGATATGACCAATGCGATCTGCATCAGGCAAATCGTTGGAAGACTCATAATGCATGATGGCCTGGAGACATAAGCCCACTTGTTCTTCAGTTAATTTTTGACCGGTAGGCCATTTCCCAAGCTCTACTGCTGTCTTCAGATTTTGATAAATTTCAGGATTAATGGATTTAATCAGATCGTCTAAAGTCATCACTTGCGTCCAACTTAAAAATTTAAAGTGTCACATTGTATTAGTCACTGACTAAGAAAGCTAATTTCTGGCGGGTCTGAAAATAAAAGCCGATAAGAAAGCCAGGATCACGCCGGAAAATAATCCGGCCGTATGAGCAGCATTGGCAATTTTGCCCATTCCCAAAGCTTCGGTGAATTGAGTGTACCCCAACACCAACCAAATCAGCATAAACACAACAATACCTGTCGGCAGTTGATAACGGGCTTGAGGCATCAATTTATCAAAAACAACCATATATCCTAGCAAGGCATAGATCACCCCGGACATGCCTCCGAACAACACAGAACCGACATAGTATTGAGCCAAATTTGAAATGACAGCGGAGCTAATGATTACCGTGAGTAGCCTGGACTTACCATCCAGTAATTCTATCTTACGACCAAACTCCCAAAGCCATAGCATATTAAAAAGGATATGCATGAAACTTAGATGCAAGAGCGCAGGAGTAAACAGTCGCCAAATCTGGCCTTCTGACAGTGCATAATCAAGCGTAGCCGCGTACAAGCGATCACCCCGAACTTCAATGGGCACTATCGAGAAGTACGACAAAACCGGAATATTGGCACCAAGCCCGGTAACAATAGAAACAATGACGCAAGCAACAATGAAAACCCAAGTTAACCTTGCATAAGAAAGCGAGGCAACAATGGGAGACGGCTCCTGACTGACAGAAGTATCCGAAGAGGCATTATTTAGGAGAGAAACAGCCAAGGGTAAGTCTTGTTCACGAACCAACCATATTTCAGAAAGCACACCCGTTGTACTTTCTTCAGCCGGGCGTTCAACCACTTGATGCGGAATTTTTGCCTTCCACAAACGAGCACTCAGTTCCGCAACTGCCTCAGGAGATTGAACTTCACCCAACTTAAACACGACTTAGGTCTTCTAACCCATTACTGTCATCTAACGGAAACTCAGTTGGCGTTACATCAATAAAGACGTACTTCGAGTCGCTGAGTTGCTCTTCCCCGTCAAACCGGTAAGCCACCAGCTTGCCGTATTTGACCGCACTGTAATCCAGACAAGCCAAGTTTGGTTTGATGCACTCCGGTTTACCGATTCGCCAGTAATGGCCAAAAAACAACGGCGGCGCATCATCGGCGTAACTCAACAGTTTATCCCGGTCCTCATCGGTCAGTTGTTTTTGAGCAATTTCATCCGGTAAAGGATCGGGCTGAAAAACAATGTCCTGGTAAATATCCGGCTCATCCGTCCAAAACTTAGTTCTGAAAAACTGCCTCACGTAACCATCTTTGCCTTCAATGGCCATTCCGTTGGGCAACTTCAAATTGGTTCCCCGCAATAAGCGATCCATGATCTGGAACTCAAATGAATCAAGATCCGAAGAGGCAATGAGAAACTCAAGATCAATCGTATTAGTGTTTCGGCGAGCTTTGAATTCTTCAATCAGCTCCTCATCCCAACAAGCATGGACCACTCTGAATCCCGGTAATTCAAGAAACACAGGAATGGTCAAAAACCAGCTGATCAGATACTGCCATTCATCCTGATAGTCAGCGAACTGATCCAAGGTTTCCCGCATGATTCGGGTATGACGATGATTGTGCTCACGAAGATATTCTTGGCTACCTTCTTCACCCACAACGGTCATATAAGCGATGGCGTTATATTCGTGATTCCCCATCGTAATATGAGCATTGCCGGCTTTAACCATATCATGCACCAACCACGCGGCCTGCCTGATGTGCGGCCCGCGATCAATGATGTCTCCAACAAAGACAGCTTTTCGGTCCGGATGACCATAAACACCGTCTACCTTGCTGTAACCAAGCTTTATCAGCAAACGTTCCAGAGCTTCTGAACATCCGTGAATATCACCAATAATGTCATAGCCTTTCAAGGTTTGGTTGTTGCTCATTACTGCAAGCCTCTTTGAGTCTGCCAACCCAATTTATCGCGACATGTCTGATAAAAATCATGATCCAAAGGATGAATCAACTTCAGCTTTTGAGGTTTCTTATGAATATAAATGGTATCACCAGGAGCCAAAGTAAAAGACTCCTGACCATCGCAACTGATATGCGGATAGGTTTTATTGTTTTCAGAAACAATCAATTTAATTTCGCTGTTACCATCCACCACAATCGGCCGAGAGCTCAATGTGTGAGGAAACATAGGCACCAATACAATGGCATCAAGTTTCGGATGCATGATTGGACCACCACCGGATAACGAGTAGGCCGTAGATCCCGTTGGCGTGGACACAATCAAACCGTCAGATTTTTGAACGTATACAAATTTGCCTTCGATATATAAGTCAAACTCAATCATGGTGGTCGCTTTACCTGGATGTAAAACAACATCATTCAGACTTGAAAGCGTTGCAACCGGTTGCCCGCCTCGTCTCACCTGAGCATCCAACAAAAAGCGGCTTTCAGTGATGTATCTGCCCTCAAGCACTTCGGTAATTTTTTCTTCCATGTGTTCATCTGGGCTAATGTCGGTCAAAAACCCAAGTTTACCTCGGTTGATGCCCAACACCGGCACACCGTACTTGGCCAATTTACGTGCACCACCGAGCAGGCTACCATCGCCTCCCACAACAATCACCAGGTCACACATTTCTCCCAATAGCTGGGATCGCCCCACTTGACGGTTATGGCCGGGAATTACTTCTGCAATTCGATCTTCCAGGATCACATTCATGGCCTGATCATCAAAAAACTTCATCAAACGACGAATTGTTTCTACCACTTTTGCACTGCCGATACGGCCAATAATTCCGATATTTCTAAATTGATCCATGATGATTTAGCTAGCTTCTGTTCAGATTTACATTAATTTTTGTCTATCTGGCATGCTACTCTTTTATACTGACTTCAACAACCGACAGACACCGTCAATACCACTCTTTTGGCTGATAACAATTTGTTTACTCTGAATTTTTCGCACCAATATGTAGCCGATCTTTGCTGGCTGATTGAACAACCCAGCTTGATAAGTCCTTGTTACTTTAATAACACTTTAGCCAATCTTTATGAAAAAGGGATTGCATCAACACCATGCCTGCCATCTCAGGCACATCCTGAATGCTGGCAAACCCGAATGGACAAACTGAACCGAGCCCCGGAAAAACTGATTCAGTTCGTGGAAGAAAAAGCGTCTAAACGCGTCGGCTTTTATTTTGAATCGCTGCTGAGTTATGTTCTGAACACCTACCCTGAGTTCGATGTTATTGCAGAGCACCTGCAAGTTCACCATGAGGGGAAAACGCTAGGAGAAATCGACTTTATCTATCGAGACATGAACACCAACGAAGTCGTTCACCTTGAAGTAGCAGTGAAATTCTATTTAGGGTCGGAAGCCTGGATGAACCAAACGCTACCATTGCGCCACTGGCTAGGTCCGATGATTAACGACCGGCTTGATTTAAAAACGTCGCACTTAACCAACCATCAATCCCAAATTTCTCATTCACCGGTTTTTCAGGATTACGCCCAAACCAACAAGTTGCCAATACCCACTCATCAATCTGTATTACTGGTCGGCTACTTATTCAGAAACCCCAACCAACATCTGAGCCTACCCTCAGGAAGCGCCAAAGAACAAGACCATCGTTGGTTCACCCTATCTTCAGCCAACGAACAACTTAACAAGCAACACAGCTACATCATCCTGAATAAGCCCTATTGGTTAAGTAAACACCACCAGAAAGACAACAACTTACTTTTTGACCAAGCCAGCCTTTTCAATGAAGTCAAAAAAATCATGTCGAAGTGGCACCGGCCAGTGTTGATTGCATCCATAGATAACCAATCAGACGATGGATCTTTACACCACTATACAGAAGACAGCCGGTTTTTTATCGTTCCCGACAATTGGGGAGGACTTTCAAAACCCAGCCAACCATGAAGGCCTCCCGTATGAACAAATAAAAGGTTACTCTGTGGCCTAAACTGGCCAACCTCACAAAGATGCTTGAGATAATAAACCAGCTTTCCGGTATAAACCGGGTCCAACAGAATGGAACTTTGCGTATGAAACTCTGAAATGAATTCGGCCAACCCTTCTGTTAGTCGTCCATAAGCCGGTAAATAGCCAGACTCATGCAGCTGGTAGGGATAATTCACATCCCCCAAATACCCCTCCAACTCTGGTTTCATCCAACTCTGCCAACCCGGCTTGTCTGGCTTTGGAAACATGGACACCCCATGCACTTTGGGCCTGAAGTTCAACAGCCCTCGATTATGTGCATCATGCAAACCACGAATGATTCCGGAACAAGTGGCGCTGGTTCCACAAGCGACAAAAACATCATTAAAACAAATACCTTGCCGGGCAATATGCTCACCGATCGCTTCACACCCCAAAACCCCGTTTTGATTACTGCCACCTTCAGGTATTAAAAAATATTCTCCAAATTCGGATTGGTAATACGCCAGCTGATCTTGATGATATTTGTTTCTGTACGCGGATCTCGATACAAAACAAAACTTCATCCCGGCTTTCGATGCTTGCTCAAGCATTTGATTAGCGTTCGGGTTTAACTCCTCGCCACGAATCACACCCACTGAATTCAAGCCCTGCCTGGCACACTCATGCGCAGTAGAAAAAATATGGTTTGAAAAAGCGCCTCCAAACGTGAGCACCTGCGAGATACCCTTTGATTTTGCCTCTGCAATATTATGAGCCAACTTAAACCACTTATTCCCAGAGACAGCCAAGTCTGTCAGGTCTAAGCGAAGACAAAATAAATTTACTTTGGCCTGTTCAGACCACTCAGTTTGAAGTCGCTCGACAGGAAGATTCAACTGCGATGTATCGAGAGTAAACGAAGCGATAAACATACCCCAACAAAAAAAAGCCTCTGGACAAAGAATTGTACCAAAGGCTTTACAAAAACAAATCTAAGATTTTTTACAGAAAAACTAACTCACCTTTTTCGGAGGCGTAGTGATCGGAGTGACCTTCGGCATGTTCGCCTCTTCATAAACCCTTAACTTTTGATTCATAACCGAACAAGCTCGCTTCAATTGCACCAACTGCTGAGTAAGAAGATAATTCTCTGCTTTGGTCTGAATAAGCTCCATTTGCTCGGTATTGCCTTCGCCTGTGGAAAGGTCCGCTAAGTTTCCAACGGCTCTCAAGTCTTCAAGGTGCTCCTTAATGACTTCCGGATCATCAACACCTAACAAGCGCGCTATCAAAGCCACCGCGTTGGTCATTTGCTCATCCTGCTTCAGATATTTTACTTTCAGCTGTTCAAACTTCTGAGCAAACAAACGCTTTTTCTCATTAAACTGAATCTGATCATGCCTGCGAGCACGGGTCAGTTCATTTACCTTATCATCACACTCGTTCGTCAGTGCTTCTATTCTGAAGCGCTGATTTTTAATGACCTCTGCCAGTTTATCTCTTCTGTTCTTTGCGTCTTCATCTTCGTTGACCACCACAGGGATATCAATGCAGCCGGATAAAGAAGCCTGAGACACAGCCAACTGATCATTAATATTCAATTTATTCTGCTGAATCGCGCTTTTCAGAATCTGGAAATGATTCATGCCGGGTTGAATGGAAGGGTCCCAAAACTCTTCTCTTAACTCCACCTGAGGGCAACGAGTCCGACACACTAAATGCACTGGCCCTGCACCTAAATCCGGCCCCATGCCCGCCTGACCCATTAAGCGCCTCAAAGGCAAGCACCATGAACGATCTGCATAGCCAAAGTCATCAAAATCCAAATAAAAGAAAATGACCCCCGCTATGGTTAAATTAGGATTAACCCGAACGTAACATCCCTTTACACGCTCATCAGCGTAACCCGGAAAATTAGATACATGATCCAATATTCCTTCGAATTCTGAATACAGCATCTGCTCGACCACTTGAGCCCCTTTAAAAAGGAGAACCGCTTCGACCGTTGGTAAGTTATCATTCGCAGAGTTCATGAAAAAAACCTCAAACTTAATTTCAACCTGATAACCGACAGTCTAGTGTTTCTTAAAAAACTATCTGTGATCCAGTTAGCAGGAACATATTAGCTCACTCGTCGTGACGAAAGTTTACAAAGCAAAATAGACTATTACGAGATAAAGCGACTCAATAAACCAAAAAGAAAAGGCCAAAAGCGTTCAACTCTCTTGGCCCAAAAAGAAGACTACAACCTGTTCGCGAGCGCCTAAATTTCGGCCGCCAAACGCGCCCCTTGATTTATTGCACGCTTGGCATCCAACTCTGAAGCCACATCCGCCCCACCAATAAGGTGCACCATCTGCCCTGCGGTTTCTAAAGACGATTGAAGCTCTCTTAAAGGCTCCTGACCTGCACATAAAACAATATGATCCACATCCAAGGTAACCGGCTCACCATCCACCAACAAGTGCAAACCGTTATCATCTATTTTCTGATAGTCCGCCTTATTGATCATTTTCACCCCTTTTTTCTTAAGCCCCGTGCGATGAACCCAACCGGACGTTTTTCCCAAGTTCTGACCGACTTTTGATGACTTACGCTGAATAAGATAGATTTCTCGCGCCGAAGGCGCCACTTCAGGAGAAATAACACCGCCTCGGTGCTCTACCGTCAGATCAACCCCCCACTCTTTCATAAAAGCATCAATGTTTAAACTTAACGACTTTCCTTGATGCGCCAAAAATTCGGCTGCATCAAAACCGATTCCACCTGCGCCTATGATGGCTACTTTTTTCCCAATTTCTCGCCGCTCAAGAAGTGCATCCAAATACGTTACAACCTTCGGATGATCAATTCCGTCAATGGAAGGTGTTCTTGGAGAAATACCGGTTGCAAGTACCACTTCATCAAAGCGCTCAGCAACAAGCTCTTCAGCCGAAACCCTCTTACCGAGCACCAACCTGACTCCGGTTTTTTCGATTAAGTTCTTAAAGTATCTTAACGTCTCATAAAACTCTTCTTTTCCGGGTATGCGTTTCGCCACATTAAACTGGCCTCCAATTTCCTGATGATCATCATATACAGTCACAGAGTGACCCCGGCTGGCAGCCACCGTCGAGAACGACAACCCTGCCGGGCCAGCCCCAACAACCGCTATTTTTTTCTGATGCAATGCAGGCAAATACACGAGTTCTGTTTCATGACACGCCCTGGGATTTACAAGACACGAAGTCAACTTCATATTAAAAGTGTGGTCGAGGCAGGCCTGATTACACCCAATACAGGTATTAATTTCATCTGCCTTGCCCTCAGATGCTTTCTGAACAAAATCAGGATCAGCCAAGAATGGTCTGGCCATAGAGACCATATCAGCATGCCCTTCCTCCAGCAGCTGCTCAGCCACCTCAGGCGTATTAATCCGGTTAGTCGTAATCAAAGGTATCTTAACCGCGCCTTTCAGTTGACGAGTCACTTGGGTGAATGCCGCCCTTGGTACTTTGGTTACTATGGTAGGAACTCTCGCCTCATGCCAACCAATGCCTGTATTAATAATACTTGCACCGCACCGCTCAATCTCCTTGGCCAAAGTCACGACTTCAGCCCAACTGCTGCCTTTTTCAATTAAGTCCAGCATGGAGAGCCGATAAATAATAATGAAATCAGACCCAACCTTTTCTCGAACTCGGCGAACAATTTCCTTCGCTAAGCGAATACGATTTTCATAACTGCCGCCCCATTTATCGGTACGCTGATTGGTGTGCTCTACAATGAACTGATTAATGAAATACCCTTCGGAGCCCATGATCTCGACCCCATCGTAACCGGCATATTGAGCAAGGCCAGCGCAATGGACGAACGCCTCTATCTGCTCTTCAATCTCATCATCGGTTAATTCATGTGGCTTAAATGGATTGATGGGTGCCTGAATCGCCGAGGGAGCGACTAACTTCGGGTTATATGCGTACCGGCCTGCATGCAGAATCTGCATACAAATCTTTCCACCTGCCTCATGCACGGCTTTGGTCACTTCTTTATGCCTATCGGCTTCTTCCACCGTGTCCATTTTAGCGCCACCTTGGTAGACCGCGCCTTCTGCGTTAGGACCAATGCCTCCTGTAACAATCAAGCCAACACCACCTTTGGCCCGCTCTACATAAAATGCAGCCATACGCTCAAAGCCGTTTTTTGCTTCCTCCAACCCAGTATGCATAGACCCCATTAATACTCGGTTTTTTAAGGTCGTAAACCCCAAATCCAAAGGCTCTAGCATTTTAGGATATTTGACTTCACCAGACATAGCACACTCCAATCCGTCATCTAAGATTTTCCACAGAACTTACTTGAATCTAGACAGGGAAACGCCGACCTTCAATGCGAATAAGGGGCTATCGCCTAACGACAGACAAAAGGAGCAAAATTGACCACAAATTAGCTGACCTGCACTAATTAAAAGCAAAACTATCAGACTGGATGAGCCGAAAAGCCCGGAAAAAGAACACGTATCAACAGGAATAAGTAAAGAAGGGGGTTTAGTTTAAACTTCCAGCCACTTCAACCAGAAACATCGTACTCTGGATTGGCTGGACAGTAAAAACTAAATTTCAAGGTAAAACATAGGCTTACATTTCTACACCGTCATCATAGTAGTCATCATCGTCGTACCAGATTTCAATGTTTTCATCCGTCATTTCCATAATAGAATCCTCATGTTCAAATTTAAGACACATAAAGAAATACAAGTTATGTGCCAAGACAACAAGAAGATTAAGACAAATATATGACAGAAAGATTTCAGAAAAGATTTTTTTGAATAAAACAAGGAAAGAAATGGCGGAACAGACGGGACTCGAACCCGCGACCCCCGGCGTGACAGGCCGGTATTCTAACCAACTGAACTACTGCTCCGCATTAATACACGCCTAAGCGTGTCGAGTAACAATTTGAACTATCGCCATTTTAGTGGTGGGTGGTACAGGGCTTGAACCTGTGACCCTCGCCTTGTAAGGGCGATGCTCTCCCAACTGAGCTAACCACCCAGCAAAATGGCGGAACAGACGGGACTCGAACCCGCGACCCCCGGCGTGACAGGCCGGTATTCTAACCAACTGAACTACTGCTCCACTTCAAATTGTCGATATATGTGCCATTTAATTGGTGGGTGGTACAGGGCTTGAACCTGTGACCCTCGCCTTGTAAGGGCGATGCTCTCCCAACTGAGCTAACCACCCCAGTAAAATGGCGGAACAGACGGGACTCGAACCCGCGACCCCCGGCGTGACAGGCCGGTATTCTAACCAACTGAACTACTGCTCCACAGCATATATCTCACGAAACTTGGTGGGTGGTACAGGGCTTGAACCTGTGACCCTCGCCTTGTAAGGGCGATGCTCTCCCAACTGAGCTAACCACCCGAAATCTAAGAACTTTCTTAAATCCGTTCCGTCGTTTCGTGGTGCAGCATTATACAGAGGGGCTTACCCTATGCAAGCCATTTTTTACTTTTTTTTATAATATTGTCATATTGCTTAAAAATCACCCAAAAAACATTGATTTTGTACAAAAACAGATCAGATATCGAGATTAGGATAAACTAACACCCCATAACTTCTTTCTTCAGCGCATCAAAAAATTTATAGAAGTAAATTTAATTTTAAGACTAGAAACATACGTTTTTCTTACATCGCACTCATATTTTTGATCAAGGGGCCGATAAACCAGACTGAAAGTTCAGGATGAGCACTGATTTTAACAATTTAATAAGAAAACCAACTTGTTAACTTATGGTTACTTTTCACACAAAGCAGTAACCAAGCAATATATTTCTTTAAAGAAACTACTGAAATACATCAACATACAAAAAAGTATAAGGCAGCTAGAATTTTAGAATTACGAGGAGTTATGTAAAAAATGATGGATAAGAACTTTGACCACTGCATCAACATAGCCTTTATCGCAGAAGAAGATAAAGACTACGCTGCGGCATTGAGCTATTTAATAAAGGCACTGAAAGTCGCAAGAACCCCTACAGAAAACAACCAATGCCAAGATGCAATTAACATTTGTCTCAACGAGCTTGAAAGCAGCTGCTCGCACGATGAAGACCTTCTGGTGCTAAGAGACCACTGCCTTAACTTATCAGCGAGTTACCTGAGTTAAAAAAGCCGGTGTTTTTGGGTCTATAAACTGAAGGGATTGTTTTAATTTATTTGTTTTGGCATCAAACCAAAAGTAATTCTTATCCTCCCAATACAGCTTCTTACTTGAGAAGACTTCAACATAACGTTTGGTTAACACCTTCTCCCCCATAATATCCAGCACCTCTTCCCCGTCAAAGAAAAATTTCGAGCGTATGGGCGTCGCAAAAAAATTGCCTGGCTGCAAATCCACTTCATAATAATAGTCGTAGTCCCAAGCTTTACCCTGCTCGATTTGAGTGATGGGATCAGGTGCTCGAGACTCTAACCCCACTCTATTGATGGGAAGATTCACCGTTTTGACAATTCTGCCATTTCTGGTTACGTAAAGTGTGTAATCGGCTGCAATCCAATGAATATCATTATTTACGGTTTTGGAGTGGACGACCAACGATTTAGGGCCCATTCCAATTTTAAGAATCATCGTAGCGTATGGGATGCTTTCTATGTATTCCCGATCAAATTTTGCATCCGGATGTCCATAAAAAGCGACCTCTAAAGACTTTCCGACCACGCCCATCGCAGAATTTTGAGTACAGCCCGTCAACATTACGAACATACAAAGAAAAAAAGTAGGCCAACCGATGTTCCTTAGCAACCCACTTCCTTTTCGTGACTTAGCTTCAATCCGACAGCTGGACGACCTGAAGATTGGTCTGAACCCATTTATCCGAGATTCCAGAGATTTCTGCCAGTTGATGCACTTCCGAAAAACCACCATTCTCTTCACGATACTGAATTATCCTTTCAGCAAGCACTGGCCCAATACCTTTCAGTGACTCAAGCTCTTCCTTGCTCGCATTATTAATATTAACAGGCTCAATAGCCCATAAACTCAATGAAAAAAGTAAAACCCAACAGCCTACAATTAATTTCTTCATGTTTACCTCCTGTAAAATGTCACAAAAATTTAACAAGAGGTAATGAGGTCATCCAATAAACGTATAACAAATATGAGAAAAAGCCTCAAATATAGGAGTTATCACTTACTGGATACCACAAAAAATCATGAACTAAGCGTTTATCTCATCAATAATCTTTTGTAGCGCTGCAACCGGGTCTTCTGCCTGCGTAATGGGCCGTCCGACCACTAAGTAATCACTGCCATCTCGAATCGCGTCTTTTGGCGTGACAATGCGCTTCTGATCATCACTGGACGCTCCGGATGGTCGAATCCCTGGCGTCACAAGCTTAAACGACGGATCAACCAATGATCTTAACACCGGAGCTTCTTGCGCAGAACAAACCACACCATCAAACCCACTCTTCTGTGTTAACAAGGCCAATCGTTTTACTTGCTCCACAGGAGGAACATCCAAACCGATACCAGCCAAGTCACTTTGCTGCATACTGGTTAATACCGTTACCGCAATTAAAAGAGGTTTCTCTACGCCTTTTTGATCCAGTAACTCTACGGTTCTTTCCATCATCGCCTGACCGCCAGAAGCATGCACGTTCACCATCCACACGCCCATTTCTGCCGCCGCGAGAATCGCATGCGCTACCGTATTGGGAATATCATGAAACTTAAGGTCAAGGAAAACATCAAAACCTCGCTGATGTAAACTCTCTACAACTGAAGGCCCGCACCGTGTAAATAGTTCTTTACCCACTTTGACCCGACAAAGCGATGGGTCCAGACGACTCGCCATAGTCAAAGCTTCAGCCTGAGTCGGGTAGTCAAGAGCAACTACAACACGTTTATTCATATCACCATTTTCCTATATTATTCCGCATTGAGGCCGTAAATCGGCCTTATGGATTCCCAAGCTCTGCAGCCCGGACATTGCCAATACATCTTCATGGTTTGATAACCACATTTCTGACACTGATACTTCATATCATGATCAATTATCTGATCACATAACCCCCGGAACATCTTGACCGTTGAGGTATCTTCCCAATGCCCTGTTTGCAGGTGCAAGTCTACCAATTGAACCAAACCAGGAATAGAGGGATGTGTTTGTAAATAATCAGATAAAAACACTTTGGCCGAATCAACCCCTTCTTCATGCATCAAAATAGAAAAGATTTCTTTTACCAAAGAAAAGGAAGGGTGAATTTGAAACCACTCGTTCAACAAAGAATGATAGTTCAGCCCCCATACTCCATGCTCAAAGCAACGGCGAGCAACAGGTAACACAACTGGAATCATACTCTGATCCAAAGCCACGACTTTTTTAAGTCGCTTGATGGCCTTTCGATATGCTTTATCAGCTAAATGCGCTTCAGCAAAATGATAGTTCAGCATGACACTGTCTGCCCTATGCCGTTCAGCCAACGTCAAATACCTGAAGCCTGTGTCAGGCTGCCTGACGAACAACTCACAGGCAGCACCCACCACACGAGCCTTTGCGGACTCAGTGAGGAATTTCAGAGTGGGAGTAATCTCAATAATTTGGTCCCATTCTTTTTGATCTTCCCAAATAGAAAAAAGCAGGTCAGTCGCTTTACCGGAAGACTTTGAATGAACCAGATCCAAAAGCAGCTGCTCGGCTCTATCATGCAAGCCTGCACTGTAATAATTCTGTGCCAGTTCAATATGAATTCGGTCAATCGTTGCTTCTGTCAGGTTAGGGCGGGCCAATAGTCGTTGATGAATGGTAATTGCCCGGTCTAACTCCCCTTGTTTACGAAACAGTTTGGCCAAAATAATTTGCAAATCAATTGACTCGGAATCTTCTTCCAACATACTGACAAAATAATGAATGGCTTGGTCGGGCTGTTCATTAATTAAATAATTTAAGCCTTTGAATAAGCGGGAAGAACTTTGAGGGGGTGACGAATCGGGGATAAAATAGAGGGCCTGTGACCGACCAATAAACCAGCCGATTCCAAGTAGTAAGATTACTGCCAGAAAAATCAGCCAGTCAGGCATTGAAACTCCGGATTATTCTTTTATTCCTAACAATCTCAGTTTATCTCTTTCTTTTTCCACCTGCTTTAGCTGGCGTTTCACCAGAGCCAACTTAGACTGAAGAGCAATAACGCGGATTACCGTAGCAAATGCTCCCGTCAATAGTCCTACAGCAAAAACAAAAAGAGAAAGGAGCGGCACACTGATGTTCGGCAATTGCCACTTATAAAAGTTAATATCTACCAGGGTTGGGTTATCGATTACAAACAAAGCTCCTGTAATGGCGACAACAGACATAACAACAATAAAAAAGAGAAGTTTAAGCAGTCTCATTAAAGTTTCTTTTCTTCCAGCATGCCTTCATTCACCTGATCACGAAGATCTTTACCCGGTTTAAAGTGCGGCACATACTTACCTGTTAATTCAACAGGTTCGCCCGTTTTAGGATTTCTGCCTTTACGAGGCTCTCTAAAGTGCAGTGAGAAACTGCCGAAGCCCCGAATTTCAATTCTTTCTCCATTTGCCAATGTTTGAGCCATGTGCTCGATAATCGTTTTCACCGCAAGCTCAACATCTTTTACCGACAAATGACTCTGACGAGCAGCAATCCGTTCTATCAACTCTGATTTGGTCATTCCGGCCTACGCCTCTTTCTGATTATTTTTTATCAACTTAGCACAAAAACTTAATATGAAAAAGTAAAGTTGCAATCAAAATCAAAGATTTACAACAAGATTTGTGTCACAAAGTCGAGATTCAAGCCAGTATCTTGACTCAACCTTGACACGAGTTCCTATCGAACAAACGTTCACTGCACCATAGTAATTTTCGAACAAGATAAACCGGCATCCCCGTTGTCATGCAACACTGATTTCAATTCCTAAGAATATCCTTCAGTTACCTAAGTGTAAAAATGCCCGCAACGTAAACGCTAAATGCAATAAAGTTCATATAAAGAAGAATTTCTGAAATGCTGAAACTGTATTCACAACTCAATGGAGCTTTTAAGTGTTTACCGAACTATTGAGTAATTTTATTTCTGCCAGAATTTTTGGATTCATACAAAAGTTCATCGGCTCGATTTACCAATTGCTCTACCGGCTCTCCAACACGACTTTCAGCGACACCACCACTGATGGTCACTCTAAGCCCTTCATAGCCCGTATCTGCCTGAGCTATATTCTCTCGTATTCTTTCTGCTAAAGCGTAAGTATTTTCAATGGTGGTTTCCTGACAAATCACCATAAATTCCTCACCACCGTAGCGACCGGCAATGTCTGTTTTACGAACGGTATCCTTAATGATCTGAGACACTTTTTTGAGTACCTGATCACCCACCTGATGCCCCCAGTTGTCATTCACCGACTTAAAGTGATCAACATCAAACATGATCACCGACAAGCTGGTTCCGTAGCGGACGCCTATTTCCTGGCAATGCGTCAGTCGCTCAAACATATGGCCGTGATTGAACAGACCAGTCAGATCATCATGAATGGCTTTATTTTCGAGTTCTATATTTTTTCTCTCAAGCTCTTCAACAAGGTGCTTCATTCGAACTTGAGTTTTCACTCGCACCAACAGCTCAACGTTAATAAAAGGTTTACTGACAAAATCCACTGCGCCCGCCTCAAAACCAGCCACAAGGTCTTCAGAGGTATTTCTGGCCGTGAGAAATATGACGGGAATGTTCTCAATTTCTGGGATATTCTTCATCCGACGGCAAGATTCATAGCCATCCATTTCAGGCATCATGACATCGAGTAAAATCAAATCCGGTTTTACTTTCTGTGCGACATCAATAGCCTGCAACCCGTTAGTTGCCACCGCTACCCTATACCCTTGAGCAGACAAAACTTCACCCAGAATTTGTAGGTTCTGCGCTATGTCATCCACAATTAGAATAGTTTCTTTCGCCATAGAATTTTCTGACTGTTTTCTTTCAGCTTAGCTGAAACTTTCAAATAAGGAAAAACAATATAAAAGAGCCACATAGAAGCGACTCTTTTATCAAAAGATAGCTTATTGCGGCATGGACAACGGCTTTTTGGATAAAATCACGCCGTTATTATCAGCATAGACGTACATCCCTGGTTTTACAGTCAAACCGGCAAAGGTCACATCCACATTCAGATCCCCCAAACCACGCTTATCCGTTTTGCGAGGATGAGTATTCAGAGCCTGTACACCTAAATCCAGCTCCATTATGGCATCCACATCGCGGATACAACCAAAGATCACCAAACCTGCCCAGCCATTTTCTACCGCTTTTTCGGCCAACATGTCACCTAACAGAGCTGCTCTCATAGAGCCACCGCCATCAACAACCATCACACGGCCTTCGCCTGGCAAGCCGACCTGTTCCTTCACAATCGAGTTGTCTTCAAAACATTTAACCGTTACGACTTCTCCACCGAACGAGGAGCGACCACCAAAGTTATTAAAAATAGGCTCAAACACTTCCACTTCCGGATATTCATCACATAAGTCCGGGGTAATATATTCCATAACTAGCACTCCAAGGGTTAAGAAAAGCCTTTGTACTCTGCAACAACCGAACCTTCATCAAAGATGCAACCCGATGAAGGATCTATTCGACGTCATGACAGTACAAAACACTCTAAGAATTTATTAAGTCGGCAATCATATCAGAAGAAATAACATTGGTTCGAGCGTTGCCTAAGCCTTTTCCTGTTGTGGCCACCAAACACATTGCCTTAGCCAAGTCCTCACAATCAGTTGGCTTGTATTTTTTAAGCACTTTAAACGAAAACAACGGGTTAACCAACTTGCTTAAAGTACTGGAGAAGTCTTCTTTAAAACGTTTTTCTTTTCTGTCACCCACCAACAATGACGGTCTGAAAATAGTTAACCGCTCAATATCAAGAACTTTAAGGTCTACCTCAAGCTGCCCTTTAACAGATAAGTAGAAAGACAACGAATCTGGCTGAGCACCCAAACTGGAAATAATTAAAAAGTGGTCGGCCTTTCGGGCAAACATATTTACCAGCTTCAACGGTAAATAGTAATCAACCTTTTTGAACATGTCTTTACTGCCCGCTTTGGCTAAAGTCGTACCTAAACAAAAGAAAACGTCCATCTCATTGGGCAGCAGAGAAATAGTTTCATTATTAATCGCATCCAAGGGCTGTTCAAACACCTCTAGCTTTGCATGCTCAGTCAAAATAGGACTTCGGGTAAACGCATAGACCCGCAGATAATGAGGTGACAGCAGCAATTCATTCAACAAAGCTGAGCCCGTCAGCCCCGTGGCACCAAAAATCACTGCACATTTTTGAGTCATCAGTTCAAGTCCTTTTAGTCGATCCCAAAATTAAAAAAGGAGGCTTAGCCTCCCTTATATTTATATAACCCAAACTTACTTATCTGCAAGAAAGAACCAAGTATCCAGCACAGAATCAGGGTTTAACGAAACACTCTCAATACCCTGCTCCACCAACCAAGCCGCTAAATCAGGGTGATCTGACGGGCCTTGCCCACAGATGCCGATATACTTGCCTTGTTTGCGACACGCTTGTATTGCCATCGACAACAATGCTTTCACCGCCTCATTACGTTCATCAAACAAGTGCGCGATAACGCCCGAATCCCTGTCCAGACCCAGTGTCAATTGGGTTAAATCATTCGAACCGATTGAGAAACCATCAAAATACTCAAGGAACTGATCTGCCAACAATGCATTGGCAGGTAATTCACACATCATGATCAATCTGAGGCCGTTCTCGCCGCGTTTAAGACCATTTTCAGCCAATAGCTCAACCACCTGCTCAGCTTCACCGACAGTTCTGACAAACGGCACCATGATTTCAACATTAGTAAAGCCCATTTCATCACGGACTTTCTTCAATGCTCGACACTCTAATTTAAAGCAATCCTGGAAAGTCTCTGAGATATAACGTGAAGCCCCCCGGAAACCAAGCATTGGATTTTCTTCGCCCGGCTCGTAGATGCGTCCGCCAATTAAATTCGCATACTCATTAGACTTAAAGTCAGATAGACGAACAATCACTTTCTTCGGCGAAAACGCTGCGGCTAAGGTTGAAATTCCCTCAACCAACTTTTCAACATAGAAATCAACCGGGTTTGAGTAGCCAGCCATACGCCGCTCAACAATGCGCTTGATATCATCCGGTAAAATATCAAAATTCAACAACGCTTTAGGGTGAACACCAATCATTCGGTTAATAATAAATTCTAATCGGGCTAAACCCACCCCTTCATTGGGCAGCGAATGAAAATCAAAAGCACGATCCGGGTTTCCGACATTCATCATAATTTTGAACGGTATTTCAGGCATACTGCCGACACTGTCGGTTTTCTTTTCAAAATCCAGCATACCTTCATAAATCAGACCAGTATCACCTTCTGCGCAAGACACCGTGACCTGTTTCGCTGAAGCCAAACGCTCAGTTGCATCACCACACCCCACCACAGCCGGAATACCTAATTCACGGGCAATGATTGCCGCATGACAAGTTCTGCCCCCGCGATTAGTGACAATAGCCGAGGCTCTTTTCATCACCGGCTCCCAATCCGGATCGGTAATATCCGTGACTAAAACATCGCCTGTTTGAACCTTATCAAGCTCGGAAACATCCTGAACTATACGGACTTGCCCCGAGCCAATTTTATGACCGATGCTGCGGCCTTCGGCAATCACAGTACCGGTTTCATTCAATAAAAAACGTTCAATTTGAGTCGCTGTGGTTCTGCTTTTAACAGTTTCAGGGCGAGCCTGTACGATGTACAACTTACCATCGTCACCATCTTTCGCCCACTCAATGTCCATCGGACGCTGATAATGCTCTTCAATGATGACCGCCTGTTTAGCAAGCTCTGTCACTTCCTCATCCGTAATTGAAAGACTCTGTCGCAATGTCTTTTCAACCGGAACAGTCTCAACCGTTTTACCTACATCGGTGGAAGTACCGTAAATCATTTTTACGGCTTTAGAACCCATATTTCTTCTTAAAATGGCCGGACGACCAGCGAGCAGTGTTGGCTTATGCACATAAAACTCATCCGGGTTGACTGCCCCCTGTACCACCGTTTCTCCTAAACCGTAAGAAGAGGTAATAAATACAGCGTCCCTAAAGCCTGATTCTGTATCTAAGGTAAACATAACACCGCTGCTCGCCGTTTCACTGCGAACCATTCTTTGAATCCCTGCAGATAAGGAAACCTGATCATGATCAAACCCATAATGTGAACGGTATGAAATCGCACGATCATTAAATAAAGAAGCAAATACCTGTTTTATGGACAGAAGGACATTGTCTACGCCCTTAATATTCAGGAAAGTTTCTTGCTGGCCTGCAAACGAAGCATCCGGCAAGTCCTCCGCCGTCGCAGAGGAACGAACAGCCACTGCAATATTGTGACCTTCCGACAAAGTTTCAAACGAGGCTCTTATGTCATTTTCAAACGCCTCAGAGAAGCGAGCATTCAAAATTAAGTTTCGGATTTGAGAGCCTACATCGCTTAATCGATTCACATCGGACACATCCAACTCAGCCAACAAAGCATTGATGTCTTCAGCCAAGCCATTGGAGTGAATAAATTCTTGATAAGCACTAGAAGTAGTAGCAAAACCATTTGGAACTGAAACGCCAGCATCGCTTAAGTGGCTGATCATTTCTCCTAAGGATGCATTTTTGCCTCCTACAGACTCGATATCTGTTAATCCTAATTTATCGAACCAAATAATATTCTTGCTCAATTTTCTCTCCTTCTAAAAGGCTAACCCCATCGGTAGAAGCCCGTACCCAGATAGGCCAGTATAGTACTGGAAAATCGTTATGAAACTCTAGTGCGTTTCTTTTTTCACTGCACTTATTCTTTATTGAATTAACAAAGATCAATGTTAGGAGCAGGTATTATAGAAAGCCAGTTGCACGCTATAATAGTTCGAACTTCAATTTCAGAGATAAATTTACATGAAACGCAGCGTTTTCTTCATATCTGACGGAACAGGCATTACTGCTGAAGCACTGGGTAATGCATTATTAACGCAATTTGAAGGGATAGAGTTCGAAAGAAACGTCTTACCTTATATCGACACAATTGAGAAAGCTCAAACAACCGCTGAAAGAATTAACAAAGCGTTTATCACAGACGGCCAAAAACCCATTATCTTCGACACGGTAGTGGATAAAGAGATTCGCTCCGTGATACGAACGTGTAACGGTTTTCCGATTGATATTTTTGAAACCTTTCTATCCCCTTTGGAACGAGAACTGGGCCACCAATCTTCGTATACGGTAGGAACGTCACACTCCATCACCGAAGAAGACACCTACAAAAGCAGAATCGACGCAGTTCATTTTGCACTCGATAACGACGATGGTATCAGGACAAAAAATTTCCGAGATGCCGATATCATTCTAATTGGCGTATCCCGTTGCGGAAAAACACCTACCTGCATATATATGGCTCTTCAATACGGTTTATGCGCTGCCAACTACCCCATTACCGAAGAAGACATGCGCGACGGCATGATCACACTGCCAAAATTTCTGAAAGAGAACCAACATAAGCTGTTTGGGCTCACCATCAATGCTGAAAACCTATCTAACATTCGCAATGAACGAAGAGCGAACAGCCGCTATTCTTCTCTTGCTCAGTGTGAGATGGAAGTCGATTCAGTCGAAGAGTTATTTATCAAGGAAGGCATTCCTCACATCAACAGCACTTTTTTCTCGATTGAAGAAATATCTGCCAGAATTTTGAACATCACTGGCATTGAGCGTAAAAACTGAGGACGAAAAAAAAGCCACAAATTGTGGCTTTTTTTACAACATCAGGTTTTATCTTTCAATCTCAGCGCGTGCACGAAGCGACTGTTGATATGCCTGATAATCCAAACGAGCCGCTTGGTTACCCTGAAGCTGCAGCGTAGACTTAATTTCTTCTTCATCAAGTTGTTCCGCCTCAATAATTTGATCAAGACGAATCACAACCACATCACCATTACCTAATGAAACGCGGTCGAAACTTCCGGACTCTGAAGCCCCAATCGTAAACGCTTTATTATTAATTGCGGCATTCACAGAGTCTGTTGTGCGTCCTGCACTTTCAATCACCGACCAGGAAAGGCCAGGCACTTCGGTGAAGTCTTCCAGAGCCTTACCTTCACGAAGTTCTTTTAAAAGCGCTTCCGCAGCATCACGAGCCTTCTGCTGTGCCAACTCAGAAGTTAATGCAGACACGACCTGCTCTTTAACTTCCTCCAGAGACTTAACTTCCGGAACGATGTGATCAATCACCCGAATCACAACCGACTGTTCATCGCTTAATTCAATCAAATCACTGGTCCGGGCATCTGCAATGAATTCTTCATTAAAAATCTGATTGATGATTTGAGCGTTGCTGGTTACCTGATCGGCACCGCCTTCTCTGGTGATGTAATCTGTGGTCACAACCTCCAACGATAGCTCTGACGCCACTTCAGCCAAAGTATCCGCCGAGAATGCACTGTTCGCCAGCTCTTCACCTGCAGCAACGAACGCTGTTTTGGCTTCAGACACGCGAAGTTCTTGCTCTAATCTAGGTTTCATTTCTTCAAAAGTAGGAATGTTTTGTGTACGAAGATCAGTCAATTTGATTAAGTGAACACCAAAGGTTGTTACCACCGGCTCAGACATCTGCCCTTCATTCAGAGCAAAAAGCGCGTCTTCGAAAGGTTCAACGTAGGTACCTGTGCCCGCAAATCCTAGATCACCACCTTGTTGAGCAGAACCTGGATCATCAGAAAATTCCTTAGCCAAATCTTCAAAAGACTCACCTGCATCAATACGTGCTTTAAGATCTGAAATCTTTGCAATCGCAGCTTCCTCGGATACTTCGTCGTCAACGGCTACCAGAATATGAGAGGCTTTTCTTTCTTCAGTTACTTCCATCTCACGAACGCTCTCATCGTAAAGCGCTTTTAGGTCTTCTTCATTGACTTCTACACCTGCTGTGTAATCGTCCAAGGAAACAGTAATGTATTCAACTTTGACCTGCTCTTCGGTTTTATAATTCTGGGCATTGTCTTGATAATAAGTTTCGATTTGTTCGTCAGAAAGCTCAACCTTATCATCCATAGAAGAACGGGAAATCGTTGTGTATGCATAATCGCGACGCTGCTGCTCAAGGGCAGTTAAACGCTTTGCTTCTCGCTCGGTAACAAATGCAGTTGAAGACAGTGCACCACGCACCTGGCCAATCATCATATCTTCACGGGCCATCTCACGGAAACCAACACGGGTATAGCCCAAGCTTCGGATGGCCGAATCAAATGCTTCCTGAGAAAACTTACCGTCTACCTGAAAAGTAGGCGCATTTACAATCATCTTATCCAGCGCCTGATCTGAAAAAGAAACACCTTGGGCCGAAGCGTCGGAAGCAATAATCTCGCGACCGATTAACTCTTCCAGGGCAGCGTTACGAATCAAATTATCATCGATCAAGGACGGGTCAAACCCTTCACCAAACCGAGAATATAATTCCCGCTTCTTCAACTCTATTGCACGCTGAAGGTTTACCTCAGCAATGTCTTCGCCGTTAACAGTAGCTGCTGGCTTTTCACCGTTAAAGCCGCCAACGATGGCATCTACGCCCCATAATGCAAAAACTAAAACAATCACGCCTACCAAGATCTTGGCAAACAGGCTTTGTGTGTTATTCCTGATACTCTGAAGCATAGCTTAACCTAGCTTATCCCTATCTATAACAATTCAAATCAGATGCAAAAGCATCTTTCTCAAACAAAAAAGGCGCATCAGTTGATGCGCCCCGTATATTGGCGGAACAGACGGGACTCGAACCCGCGACCCCCGGCGTGACAGGCCGGTATTCTAACCAACTGAACTACTGCTCCTAAAATCTATGTAAACAGATTTTAGTTTACGGCATCCTTCAACGCCTTACCTGCTTTAAATCCTGGGATTTTAGCAGCAGCGATTTCGATTGGCGCACCAGTCTGAGGGTTACGACCTGTACGTGCTGCACGATCTTTAACAGCAAAAGTACCAAAGCCAACCAATGCAACTTGATCACCTTCTTTTAGAGCACCAGTAATTGCAGAAATAGTTGCATCTAGAGCACGACCTGCTTCAGCTTTGTTGATGTCAGCAGATTCAGCAATAGCTTCGATTAATTCAGACTTATTCACATTATTCCCCTTTAAAAAGTCAGCAGTATTTAAACTGATCTAATAATTCCCTGCGGTGCATTTTGTATCTAACAGGAAGAAAAAATCTATCAATTACCTATCTATCCTGTCAAGCATATAGAAGGCGGGTTTCTCTGTCCCGAGCACGCTCAGTTTCTTATTTAAGTGCGAGTTATTTTACCTAAATCTTCACAAAAGTAACTGCCCCAAAGTACTTTTTTTCTACTTTGAGGCACTTTTTTGTAAATTAATGTGCATTAATTCGGTCATCACCGCCATCGACGTCACTTTTTTTGTCATTTACACTTTCATTGCCAGGTTCAGGCACGTATTCCAGCGCGACATCCAAGACTTCATCGATCCATTTAACAGCACGTATTTCGAGGTCTTCTTTGATATGAGATGGTATTTCCTTTAAATCCCGAACATTATCATCCGGGATAATAACGGTCTTAATTCCGCCTCGATGAGCAGCTAATAACTTTTCTTTCAGGCCACCAATTGGCAGAACCTGTCCCCTCAGGGTAATTTCACCGGTCATTGCCACATCACAACGCACCGGTACACCAGTCAATACAGAAACCAGCGCCGTGCACATTGCAATACCCGCACTCGGCCCGTCTTTTGGCGTTGCCCCTTCAGGCACGTGAATGTGTAAATCCTGGTTTTCGTAAAAATCATCCGGAATACCCAGGATTTTTGAACGACTACGAACAACAGTCGTTGCAGCCTGGATAGACTCCTGCATCACATCACCCAAAGAACCGGTTTTGATCGTTCTGCCTTTACCCGGCATGGCAACCGCTTCGATGGTTAACAGTTCGCCACCCACCTGAGTCCAGGCCAGCCCCGTTACTTGACCAACCTTATTCTCTTCTTCAGCAATACCGTATTTAAATTTCTGAACACCAATTAAATCTTCAAGATGAGAAGGCTCAACCTGCGCTTTATGTTCATCACCCGTCACCACAGACTTAACCACTTTACGGCAAAGCTTAGCAATTTCACGTTCCAAACCACGAACACCAGACTCACGGGTGTAATGACGAACCAGCTCACGAATAGTTTCTTCCGGAACTTCAAGCTCACCGTCTTTCAGACCGTTATCTTTGCATTGCTTTGGTATCAGATATTTTTGCGCAATATTTACTTTTTCATCTTCGGTGTAACCTGGAATTCGAATTATTTCCATTCGATCCAGCAAGGGCGCAGGAATATTCATCGAGTTCGAGGTACAAATAAACATCACATCCGAAAGATCGTAATCGACTTCCATATAGTGATCATTAAATGCATTATTCTGCTCAGGGTCCAACACCTCCAAAAGCGCTGAAGCCGGATCACCACGTTGATCCATCCCCATCTTGTCGATTTCATCCAACAAGAACAGCGGGTTTTTAACACCGACTTTAGACATCTTTTGAATCAGCTTACCCGGCATTGAACCAATATAGGTTCTGCGGTGGCCACGAATCTCTGATTCATCACGCACGCCACCCAAAGCCATACGCACGAACTGGCGGTTCGTAGCACGGGCAATGGATTTACCCAAAGACGTTTTACCCACACCAGGAGGACCAACCAAACACAAGACCGGTCCTTTAAGTTTCTTCACTCGTTTTTGAACGGCAAGGTACTCAACAATACGATCCTTTACTTCTTCCAGCCCGTAGTGATCTTCATCCAAAACCTCTTCGGCTTTATTTAAATCCAAGCGAACTTTAGAACGTTTTTTCCAAGGAACATTGACCAACCAATCCAAGTAACCACGAACCACAGAAGCCTCAGCCGACATCGGCGACATCATTCTCAACTTTTTCAGCTCAGAACCCGCCTTCTCTCTTGCTTCCTTAGGCATGCCGGATGAGTCAATGCGCTTCTCAAGTTCATCCAGCTCACTTGAGCCTTCGTCCATTTCACCCAGCTCTTTATGAATCGCCTTAACCTGTTCATTAAGGTAATACTCTCGCTGGCTTTTCTCCATTTGCTTTTTAACTCGACCACGAATCTTTTTGTCCACCTGAACCACATCCAGTTCACGGTCAATGATTCCCAAAATCTGGTCATAGCGATCCAGCGGATCTGACAACTCAAGTAACGCCTGCTTTTCAGGCACCTTCAATGACGTAAAGTGAGCAGCCAAAGTATCCGTTAAACGATTCAGAGAAGAAATATTCTTAATGGCACTCAGCACCTCAGAAGGTACTTTCTTGCTTTGCTTAATGTACTTTTCAACTTCTTCAATTGCGGTATCTATAACCTGCTGAAACTCTTCACCCTTAAGCTCTTCCGATTCAAGCAAGGTTAAATTAGCCACCATGAGTTCATTCTGAATTTCAACTGCATCAATATTTGCGCGCTGCAACCCTTCAACCAATACTTTTACTGTTCCGTCAGGCAATTTAAGCAACTGTAAAATTGTGGCTACAGTCCCCACCTGGTACAAGTCGTTCGCTTGAGGGTCGTCCAGATTGGCATCTTTCTGAGCAACCAATAAAACTTTCTTATCCGCAGCCATTGCTTCTTCGAGCGCAGCAATGGACTTTTCTCTTCCTACGAACAATGGAATAACCATATGCGGAAACACAACCACATCACGGAGAGGTAATACAGGAACACCGTTCGTTTTTTCAATCTCAGTTGCTGTCATAAACACTTCCTCTAAATAAATACCGGCGTGCAGAAAAGATAAAAAGAAACCGGCGTAACAGTCTTTAAGATTATGTGGGGATTAAAAGTATAAAAACAAGGAAAAGGCCCTAAAAAGGGCCTTTATTTTTTAATCTTCAGAAGATGCGACCTTGGGTGCGTCTTGAGATTCATAAATAAGAAGGGGCTCAGCGTCTGAGCTAATCACGCTCTCATCAATCACGACCTTACTCACATTCTCTTCGGATGGAATACGGTACATGGTAGATAGAAGTACAGATTCAAGAATTGAACGCAGACCACGAGCACCTGTTTTACGCACTAAAGCTTTTTTAGCCACAGCACGTAATGCTTCATCTCTGAATTCAAGCTCTACACCTTCCATTTCAAACAACTTGATGTATTGCTTTGTGAGAGAATTCTTCGGTTCAACCAAAATCTCGATTAAAGCATCTTCATCCAGTTCTGTCAGTGTCGCAACCACAGGAAGACGACCAACAAATTCCGGAATCAAACCATATCGAACCAAATCTTCAGTCTCGACTTCATTCAGCACTTCACCAACTTGTTTAGAGTCGTCTTTGCTGGATACCACCGCAGAGAAACCAATACCACTTTTCTCTGTACGATCACGTATTACTTTATCCAAGCCCGCAAATGCACCGCCACAGATAAACAAAACGTTTGAAGTATCAACTTGTAAAAATTCCTGCTGAGGATGTTTACGTCCGCCCTGAGGAGGCACAGATGCAACAGTCCCTTCGATAAGCTTCAACAATGCTTGCTGAACACCCTCACCCGATACGTCACGCGTAATGGATGGGTTATCAGACTTACGAGAAATTTTATCAATCTCATCAATGTAAACAATGCCCATTTGAGCTCGTTCTACATCATAATCGCATTTCTGAAGAAGCTTCTGAATGATGTTTTCCACATCCTCGCCCACATAACCCGCTTCAGTAAGCGTGGTAGCGTCAGCAATCGTGAAAGGAACATTCAATAAACGTGCAAGCGTGTCAGCCAATAATGTTTTACCACTACCGGTCGGACCAATCAGAAGAATATTACTCTTACCTAATTCGACTTCACCGGCACGGTCACCATAGCGCAAACGCTTGTAGTGGTTATATACAGCAACCGATAAAACTACCTTAGCCTTATCCTGACCAATGACGTATTCGTCCAAGGTCTCTTTGATTTCCAGAGGCGTAGGTAAACGATCACCCTGTGATTCAGCTTCAGCTTCCTGAACCTCTTCACGGATAATATCATTACAAAGATCAACACACTCATCGCAAATGAAAACCGAAGGACCAGCAATCAGCTTCTTTACTTCGTGTTGACTCTTACCACAAAACGAACAATAAAGAAGTTTTCCGTTATCGTCGCCTTTGTTTTTGGTTTCGTCGGACATCGACTACTCCGTATCTTTCTATACACTGCCATAAAAAATGGCTTCATTTTAGGCTATATTAGGACGCCTATACTCGTCTGTCGAGTACTGCATCCACTAAACCATATTCTTTTGCCTGATTTGCCGACATAAAGTTATCTCGTTCGGTATCACGCTCAATGGCCTCTAAAGGCTGCCCGGTATGATCTGCCAACGTTTGATTCAAACGATCACGAAGGTCAAGAATTTCCTGAGCGTGAATCTTTATGTCTGATGCCTGGCCTTGAGCACCACCGCTTGGCTGGTGAATCATAACGCGCGAATTAGGCAAGGCAAAACGCTTACCTTTCTCCCCTGCCGCCAACAAAAATGCACCCATTGAGCAAGCCTGCCCAATACACATAGTGCTTACATTCGGCTTAATGAATTGCATTGTGTCATAGATCGAAAGACCCGCAGTCACAGAACCACCAGGAGAGTTAATATACAAATGAATATCTTTGTCTGGGTTTTCTGACTCAAGAAACAATAACTGAGCAACAATCAAATTCGCCATATGATCTTCAACCTGGCCAACAAGAAAGATCACACGCTCTTTTAACAGACGAGAATAAATATCGTATGAACGTTCGCCTCGAGAAGTTTGCTCGATAACCATTGGAACAAGCGCTGCACTCGGATCAGTTACATTCATACCTTCAGTTGAAGAAAACTGGTTACCAAAAGGATAGTTAATCATTAACTGCCCACTCCCTAAAGAATTTCGGATTTCCCTGAAAAACTGCTCAAATTGTAAGCAAAATCAGACTATTAGTTTTATTTGTGTACTCTGATACAAAAATAGCACCTGTCGTTGCCGAATGGAACCACTCGCGACAGATGCTATTGATTTAATCTCTAAACAGAGTGTTCAGGATTAAGCTTGGCCTTCAGGCTTAACTGCTTCCTGATAACCCATCGTTTTTTCTTCAACCTGAGCTGAAGCTAACACTTTTTCAACAACCTGCTCTTCCAAAACTACCGCTTTCAGCTGATTCAGCTGTTCAGGGTTGTTCTTGTACCAGTCAATTACTTGCTGAGGCTCTTGATAAACAGATGCCATTTCCTGAAGCATCGCATCTACTTTTTCGTCGTCTGCAGTCAATTCATTCGTTTTAATGATTTCCGCAACAACCAAACCTACATGAACACGCTTCTTAGCCTGATCCTGGAACATTTCAGCCGGAAGAGACTTAGGATCAAAACCCTGAGCACCACCGCCAAACTGTTGTACAGCCTGCTCACGCATGCGATCGATTTCTTCATTCACAAGAGATGCAGGAATGTCAGTTTCGTTTTGCTCAACCAAACCATCCATCACTTGTGTTTTAACTTTGTTCTTAACCGCTTGAGATAGCTCGCGTTCCATGTTTTTCAACACTTCAGCACGGAAAGACTCTTCGCTGTTGTCCTGCACGCCGAAACGCTCATAGAACTCTTCGTTCAGCTCTGCCAGCTTCTGCTCAGAAACCGCTTTAACAGTTACAGTAAACTGTACTGCTGCACCTGCCAGATCTTTGTTGCCATAGTCTTCAGGGAAAGTAAGATCCAGTACTTTTTCTTCACCGGCTTTAGCGCCCACAAGGCCCTCTTCAAAACCAGGAATAAAGCTGTTTGAGCCCAAAACTAACGGTGCGTTTTCAGCTTTGCCGCCGTCGAACTCTTCACCGTCTTTAGTACCAACATAATCAATCGTTACCTGATCGCCATCAGCGGCAGCACGATCAACTTCTTCCCAAGTAGCTTGTTGCTTACGTAGGATATCGATCATTTCAGCAACGTCTTCGTCTTTAATTTCTACGTTCGGACGAACAACACTGATTGCTTCAAGGCCTTTTGGCTCAATTTCAGGGTAAACTTCAAATGTAGCAACATAAGAGAATTCACCTTCTGAAGCAGCTTCAACAGGCTCAATAGAAGGAGCACCCGCTGGGTTCAACTTCTCTTGCATTACCGCTTCAAAATACGTTGAACGCATTAATTCGCTTAGAACTTCCTGGCGAGCACCTAAGCCATAACGACGCTTAACTTCGCTCATTGGAACTTTGCCAGGGCGGAAGCCGTCAATTCGAACGCGCTTAGCAGTGTCTTTTAGGCGGTTATTCACTTCTGTATCGATACGATCAGAAGGAATACCTACTGTCATTTTGCGCTCTAGGCCTGATGTTGTTTCTACTGAAACTTGCATGGAACTTCCTCAAACTTAACTTAATTCGTAGTGACGCCAATTTATTGATGCACATTCCAGCACCAGTACGGCAAAAAAATAAACCGCTACTTTAAGGATTGATGCCAAAGGAATCAAGAAAAATATGCAACGAACAAAATACTGGCACAGTTATAGACAAAAGCTGATATTAATTGACTGTACAGGGTCTTAAAAACAGAAAGGAAACATAAAGAATGGTGCGGAAGGAGAGACTCGAACTCTCACGCCGTGAAGCACTGGAACCTAAATCCAGCGTGTCTACCAATTTCACCACTTCCGCAACAAGTATCTTGATGATGGCGAGGGTGGCAGGAGTCGAACCCGCGACCTACGGCTTAGAAGGCCGTTGCTCTATCCAGCTGAGCTACACCCCCAACTCAAGATGGACGCAGATTATAATCAGCTTTTTTTCTCGGTCAACCAATAATTTTTATTTCACCCAAATTTATTCATAAAACATGAAATATCTTTTTGCCCTTAAGCGGTGGTCATGAGAAAATGCGCGCAAATTTTACCAGCCCTGCAAAAATAATGGTTATTTTCAATTTACAGTGAAATAAAAACTATCGGCAGGACACCCATCCAGAGGGGTATCAATCAAAATGACAGCTCAAATTATCGACGGAAAACAAATCTCTGAAAACATCAAAAAGGAGATAGGCGAGCGCGTTGCTGACCGTGCAAAGCAAGGCAAGCGAGCACCAGGACTAGCCGTTGTCCTCGTCGGAGGAAACCCGGCATCTCAAGTATATGTGGCCCATAAGCGCAAGTCCTGCCAACAAGTTGGCTTCCTTTCTAAGTCATTTGATTTGCCTGAAAACACCTCCCAGGAATCCCTGGAAAGTCTGATTGACGAGTTAAATGAAGATGAAGCCATCGACGGCATTTTGGTTCAATTACCTCTGCCAGCCCATTTAAATGCAGACGACCTTCTGGAACGCATCAAACCCGACAAAGACGTAGACGGTTTCCACCCTTACAATCTGGGTCGATTGGCTCAACGCTTACCCGTTCTGCGCCCCTGCACCCCTAAAGGCGTAATCACTTTACTGGAATCCACTGGCGTTGATCTTCACGGAAAACATGCTGTTATTGTGGGCGCATCCAACATTGTCGGTCGACCAATGGGCCTTGAGTTACTCATTAAAGGCTGTACGGTCACCACAACACACAGATTCACTAAAGACCTTCCGGGACATTTGGCACAAGCGGATATCATCATTGCCGCCGCCGGCAAGCCAGACCTCGTAAAAGGCGAATGGGTTCCAGAGGGCTGTATCGTAATTGATGTAGGCATCAACCGCCTGGAATCAGGCAAGTTAGTTGGCGACGTAGGTTTTGAAGAAGCACAAAAACGAGCTGGCTGGATCACACCCGTACCAGGAGGGGTAGGCCCAATGACGGTTGCAACCCTAATGGAAAATACGCTGTACGCTTGCGAGACCCTGCACGACAAATAAGCAGCCTGTTATTCACAAACACAAAAAAGCCGGCAACTCGCCGGCTTTTTTGTGCTTAATACATGGATCAGCCCTAGCGCCGACAACGGCTTAACCGCCAGAGTTAGCCCACGTATCTCTCAAGCCAATCGTTTTATTAAACACCAGTTGCTCAGGCTTGCTGTCATAACGATCAATACAGAAATAACCTTCACGCTCAAACTGGAAACCCTGCTCCGCTTCAAATTTTGCCACTCCCGGCTCTACGCGCGCAGTGGTAATTTTTGAAAACGCATCCGGATTGATTAATTCCAAAAAGCTTTTTTCTTTGTTGCCGTCCGGATTCTCATCCAAAAACAAACGATCGTAAACTCTAACTTCAGCCGGTAAAGATTCGGACTCAGATACCCAGTGAATCACACCTTTCACTTTACGACCATCCGCCGGATTTTTACCCAACGTTTCCGGGTCATAAGTACATAAGATTTCTACAATCTCACCCGATTCATCTTTTATCACCTCGTTCGCCTGAATTACATAGGCATTCCTTAGACGAACTTCTTTGCCCAACACCAAACGCTTGAACTTCTTATTTGCCTCTTCACGAAAATCCTCTTTATCAATCAGGATTTCGCGTGTAAAAGGCAGCTCTCGATTACCCATTTCCTTTTGCGGATGAATCGGTGCAGAAAGCGTTTCCACCTGGCCTTCTGGGTAATTAGTGATGGTAATCTTCAGAGGATTCAAAACACACATAGCGCGTGGCGAATTCTCATTCAAGTCATCCCGTATCGCAGCTTCTAACATCGCCACATCGACGGTACTGTTTGCCTTTGCCACACCAATAGAATCACAGAAGTTACGAATAGCCGCCGGTGTGTAACCACGACGACGCATGCCTGAAATGGTTGGCATACGCGGATCATCCCAGGCACTAACATGCCCTTCATCCACCAACTGCTTTAGTTTACGCTTACTGGTCACCGTGTAATTTAACTGCAAACGCGCAAACTCAATTTGCTGAGGGTGGCATTCCAGTGAAATGTTGTCCAACAGCCAATCGTAAAATGGGCGATGATCTTCAAATTCAAGCGTACATAAGGAATGAGTAATGTCTTCCAGTGCATCAGAAATCGGATGAGTAAAATCATACATTGGATAAATACACCACTTATCCCCTGTCTGATGGTGCTCTGCAAAACGTATGCGATAGATGATAGGGTCACGCATATTCATATTTGGCGAGGCCATATCAATCTTGGCACGCAACACCATTTTCCCTTCTTCAAACTCACCCTTACGCATGCGCTCAAACAAGTCCAGATTTTCTGCAACCGAGCGATTACGGTAAGGACTGTCTTTACCCGGTTCGGTCAGGTTACCCCGATGTGCTCGGGCTTCTTCCGGTGTCAAATCGCACACATAGGCTTTGCCGTTCTCAATCAGTTCAATCGCGTACCCATACAAGGCGTCAAAATAGCTGGAAGAAAACTTAACATCATCACTCCACTGAAAACCAAGCCACTCAACATCGTTACGAATAGACTCGATGTATTCGGGATTCTCTTTCTCAGGATTAGTATCGTCAAAACGAAGATTACAGATACCTTGATACGACTGAGCAATACCAAAATTCAAACAAATAGACTTAGCGTGACCCACATGCAGGTAACCATTCGGCTCCGGAGGAAAACGTGTGATCACTTGATTGTGCTTACCACTGGCTAAATCTTTATCAATAATCTGACGGATAAAATTACTTGGCGTATTTGGTGCTTCAGAAGCTGTCATATCTAAAATTCACTATCCCTACAAACAAACGTGTTTTTTTAAAGCGTTCAAAATCGTATCATTGTACCTTCGAGCACAAGTTAGTGCTACCGATCCATGTTACGGTCGGTTGATTCTTTTATATTAATTTTAACAAAGCATGAGGCTTTCCATGATCCGTCTAACCACCAATTTTGGTAACATCGATATTCAATTAGATTACGAAAAGGCACCAAATACCGCGAAAAATTTTGAAGAGTACGTAAAAAGCGGCTTTTACGATGGCGTGATCTTTCACCGGGTAATCGATGGCTTCATGGTTCAGGGTGGCGGTTTCGACGCTGACATGAAAGAAAAAACCACGAACGATCCAATCAAAAACGAAGCGAACAATGGCCTAAGCAACATGACAGGCACCATTGCAATGGCTCGCACCATGGACCCTCATTCAGCATCAGCACAGTTCTTCATCAACGTGGCTGACAACACATTCCTGGATCATACAGCAGAAACGATGGAAGGCTGGGGTTACGCAGTTTTCGGTAAAGTCGTAGAAGGCATGGACATCGTAAACCAAATCAAGAAAGTTTCGACAACGGTTCACATGGGCTACCAGGACGTACCAGCTCAAACCGTAACCATCGAAAAAGCAGAGATCATCGAAGAGTAATTTCCTCTATATGACCACTCTGTTTATTTCAGACTTGCATCTGCAAGAAGAACGCCCGGACATTACCCGGGCGTTTTATCGATTTCTTGATGAAAAAGTCCAGCCTCAAGACACCCTTTACATCCTGGGTGACTTCTTTGAAGTTTGGGTCGGCGACGACCTGATGACAGATTTTCAGCGAGAAGTAGCAGAAAAACTGGGCACCCTAAAAGAAAAGCAAGTAACCACCTATTTCATGCATGGCAACCGCGACTTTCTGGTCGGCCAAAAATTCTGTGACATCGCAGAGGCAACCTTGCTGCCTGACCCGCACCCTGTTCGGCTCGGTCTGACACACGCCCTGCTCTCCCACGGCGATGTTTGGTGCACCAGTGATGAAAAGTACCAACAGTACCGCAGAGTGGTTCACAACCCTCTGGTGCAATGGTTTTTTTTAAAGCTGCCTAAACGCATTCGCCAAAATATCGGTGCCAAACTTCGCTCTCAAAGTAAATCCAGAGACATCAGCGACTACAGTATTCTGGATGTCACCATCGACACCATAGAACAGGTCATGATTGAAAAAAACGTGCCGTTAATAATTCACGGCCACACTCATCGACCTCAACGCCACCCTATGCCGGAAATAGCCCAAGCCCTTCAATGCTCGAACGCTGAAAGAATTGTTTTGGGCGACTGGGACAAAAAAGGCTGGTTTCTGAGCTACGATAAAGGCCAGCTGGTTTTAGTGGATTTTGATATTAATCAATAAGGAAGCTGTATATTTTGCAATACTGAATGTTCTTCTGCTAATCACTTAGGGAGCATCATCATAAGCTCCCCCGAAAGCGTCATCATAATATATTGAGTACTTTATGGATTTCATCTGGATTCTGATTGCCTACATTTTCGGCTTCGTTATTAAACAACTGGGATTTCCTCCTCTGATTGGCTACCTACTTGCAGGTTTCGGCCTCCATGCCTACGGCTTTCAAGCAGATGATCTTCTTTACGCACTGGGCAAATACGGCGTCATACTGCTGCTGTTTACAATCGGCCTGAAAGTTCAGATTAAAGACCTTACCCGCATCGAGGTCTGGGGCGGAACATTGTTTCATATGGCCATCTGGACCAGCTTGCTGACCGGCCTGTTTACTTTATTATCCGCCACCGCGCTACCTTACTTCACTGATTTAACACTCCAGTCATCCGCCATCATCGCCTTTGCACTTAGCTTCAGTAGTACTGTGTGCGTGGTAAAATTACTGGAAGAAAGCGGAGAAATGAAAACCCGCCACGGTAAGTTAGCCATCGGCATTTTGGTCATTCAGGATCTTGCTGCCGTATTATTCTTGGTCTTTGCCAAGGGTGAATTACCCAGTATCTGGGCGCTGGGCTTATTGCTTTTGGTATTCTCCAAGCCGTTTTTAAAGATATTGCTAGACCGCTCAGGGCACGGTGAAATGCTCCCGCTCACCGGCTTTCTGTTTGCTTTTGGCGGTTATGAGCTGTTCGAACTGGTAGGCATGAAAGGCGATCTAGGCGCGTTAGTTTTCGGAGCCTTACTGGCTGATCACCGAAAAGCCGGAGAACTGGCCAAGTCCCTTCTAAGTTTTAAAGACTTGTTCCTGATTGGTTTTTTCTTAACCATTGGCTTCACTGCTCTGCCAACCCTGGATATGTTCTTCATCGCTCTCGGTGTTTGCCTGTTATTGATATTTAAAGCTGTATTGTATTTTGGTCTGTTAACAGGGTTAAAACTCAGAGGAAGAACGTCTTACTTATCTGGCTTGTCCTTAATGAATTTCAGTGAATTCGGCCTTATCGTGATGGTACTCAGTGTTAATTCCGGCTGGCTGGACAACAACTGGCTGGTGATTGTGGCCCTGGCTGTATCCATCTCATTCGTTTTCACCAGCATTTCATACAAAGGTGCGCATGTATTTTACGCCAAGAACAAGCACCTGATCCGTCGCTTCGAATCCGAACAACGCCTGAACCGGGATATTTTTTGTCAGCCGCCCAACGCCGAAGTATTTGTGATCGGCTTAGGCCGGGTAGGCCAAGGGGCCTATAGGTCTCTTTACAAAGAAATTGGCGAGCGCGTTTGCGGCATTGATGCAGACAACCGCACCATCAAAAACTTATCAGAGGATGGCATGCCCGCAGTACTCGGCGATGCAGAAGATGCCGACTTCTGGGACAACATCAACCTGAACAAAGTAAAACTGGTGATGCTTGCTCTGCCCTCCATTGACGATATGCAAAACATTACCGAACAACTTCGCTTTAACAACTATAAAGGCTCGATTGCCGGCATCGCTCGATACGCTGACGAGCAACTGCTGCTTCAAAGCTACGGTATTGATCATGTATTTAACTTCTTTTCAGAAGCAGGTACAGGCTTTGCTGAGGAGAGTTTAAAAATCATCAACGAGCCTCAGTAACGAGGCTCATTGTATGACTTAAAAATAAATAGAAGTTAATAGAGTTACTTTACTGGGACTACTTCGTAGCGACACTTATCAGTGGGACTACTTCGTAGGGACAGCATTCACTGGGACACCACTATGGAAGCGGAACTGAGGGTCCGGTGATTCAATGGCTTCTTTTTCAATCTGAGCAAAAAACGCGATCCGATCATCAATGGGCTCACCAGCATACTTTTCAGCAAGGGTGATATAGTCTTTAAAATGTCGCGCTTCCGATTTTAAAAGCGAGGTATAGAATTTCTCCAGCTCTTCATCCAAGTGCGGGGCTAATTTAGAAAAACGCTCGCACGATCGAGCTTCAATTAAAGCCCCCACAATCAGCGTATCCACAACCCGATGCGGGTCTTGTTTACGAATCTCGCTCCCAAGCAACCCTGCATAGCGAGAAGGCTTATGGGCTTTATACTTCAACCCTCGTTTTTTAATAATTTTCATTACCTGTTCAAAGTGAACTAGCTCTTCACGCGCCAAACGTGACATTTTATGCAGTAAGTCAGGCTTATCCGGATGCTTGAACATGAGATTCAGTGCCGTTCTGGCGGCGCACTTCTCCAGATAAGCATGATTGATCAACAGCGTTTCCTGATTATCCAGAGCCTCCTGAACCCAAGCGTCGGGGGTTTCACAAGGTAAAAAGGCTTTCAGTTCTTCGAGGGCTTTCGGGTCTACTTGCTGCATTTCTAATCAACTTCTGGTCTCGTAAATTCGAGCAGGCATTATAACCAAGTTCAACGGACTCACAACTGATTCAGAACAAGTTCCATTCAACACCCAGTCTTCCCCCGTTCAGGTTCAACGTTTTACGTTTCAGACCACAACCAAGTCTTTTCCACAAAACTGGACAACCCCTTTTTGCGCCAACGCTCTTCCTGATCAATCAACTCCTGCTCAGAAAGCAAGTTGAAAACGCCTTGCCAAAGCTCGGTTAACTCACGTTCATCCACAGAAAACGGTGGGCCTGACGCAATATCAGTGTCGTATTCCAGCGTTACGATAAACAATCGTCCGCCCTCATTTAGCAACTGCTTACTGTGATCAACGTATTCAGCGCGCATGACGTCAGGCAAGGCTACCAAGGCAGCCCGGTCATAAATCACATCGAACGTTTGACCTTTGAATTTCAGATAATCACCAATATAAAGATCAATCGACAGTTCTTTACAACGAAACACGATGAACGATGCACCTTCTATCGATATGTCACTTCTTTGCGCCGATAAATTATTTTCTTTCAAAAAATGATGCGCGGCAATTTCAGACAATTCAACGCCCACAACCCGACAACCCTGCTGAGCCAACCAAATCATATCGACCGATTTACCACACAAAGGAACCATTACTTTGGACTGCGCTGTTAATTTCGGAAAGTAGTTCACTAATCCGATATGAGCATCTTGCTGATGAAAACCTATTTGATTAATTTGCCATTTGTTATGCCAGAAGTTATGTTCCATTCCGAATTCCAATTGTCCTATGAAGGATCGACTTAAAACCTATGTTAAATCGCATTATGACATTGAAACACGCTTCCAACTGCTTATTGAGTGTATTTTTTTTAGGAATGACTGCGTGTGCCTATTACCCTCAAACAGAAGTACAGTGGCAGTCCGAGCTGGAAATGAATCACCCATTGGTTGGCCACATCATCAAAACCGATACACAGCACAGTATTTCTGACAGCCAGTTAGTGGAAGAGCTTGCTGAAGCGGACTATGTGCTGATCGGCGAAAAACACGACAACCCGGATCACCACCTGCTTCAAAACTGGCTACTCACTCAGCTGCTGCCCAATGCGAAATACCAAGTAACCTATGAAATGATGACCTACGACCAGCAAAGCCAGCTGGACACGCTAAACGCATCCTCCCTAACAAGTGACATAGCAACGGCCGCCAACTTTCAAACCTCAGGTTGGGCACCTCAAATGTACCTGCCTCTGCTTCAGACTTCGCTAAACAAAGGCGCAACCATTTCTGGCGGCAACCTGCCCAAAGAACAGATCATGACCCTGTATTCAGCAAACCCGGCGTCTCTCAAACCCGCCAACCGATTCACCACCATGAATGTGCTTAACGACGCTCAAATGTTAACGCTGGACAAATACATTTTTGAACAACACTGCGAATTAATGCCTATGTCCCAGGTTGGGCCTATGAGCAAAATCCAAATAGCGAAAGACGCCAGTTTAGCGTTCTCGATGGTCAATTCATCAGCCCCCAAAAACATACTCATAACCGGTAATTTTCATGCGAACAAAACACTTGGCGTTCCTGTTCATCTGGCGCAGCTAGAACCCAAAGCTACCAGTCTGATTGTACAAATAGTGGAAGTTGAACCGGGCAAAACAGAACCTTCTGATTACCTGAAGGTCGATGATCAAACGGCCGATTATTTATGGTTCACACCCAAGTGGAGTAACAGAGACTATTGCGACGACATCAAAGCCAAAGGCAATCAGCTTTAACTCTTAGTACCAATGAGTTTTAAACCCCGCAAACAAAAAAGGCAGCCAAAGGTCACTTTAGCTGCCAAACGCTCACCACTAGCAAGTTGGTAACCGGTGGGGCTTCTGTAAAACTCAGCCAGAACCCCTAACAAGAGAAAAATATACAATCAATTAATAACGCACTACGGGGTGCAACTCGCAGCTGGCAATCCGTTGATCCAGGCGGCAATCAGATCAACTCCTTCCTGATGCACCGTCGAACGACCCAGTTCCGGCATACGATGACGCTGATCATTCGTGCTCATTCTGAACAACAAATACGAATCACCTGCATCCTGCGGCACAACGTCGGCTGAATAGTCTTCATGACCGCCGGCCACGGGCACTTTACAAGTACCAAACTTGGTCGGATTGTCAGCATAAACACGGTTATATTCCACATTCACGCCACTGCTTCCCGCTGGCCCTGCGTAATTTGGTTCAGGCAAACTAAGCTCAGAGCGATGACAATGCGCACAGTTAATATCCAGGTAGGCTTTTGCTGCGTCATCCACTTCTGCGGCCGTCAAAGCGCCAATATCCGTTGAATCGTCAAACACTGGCGCCTTAGACACAGTGGATAAATCCGCTGGCAAATTGTCCAAAATGCCCTGCTCTTGCCAATAAACAAGTTGATTCATACTGCTGTCGGCGTAATCAAAGTCCCGATTCAAGAACCTTGCTTTAGGCCCGATCGGTTTGAAAATTGCCTGACGACGGTCATCTGGCCCCTGTAGAATAGGCACTACAGAGTGACATGAAGTACAGGACGTTGCCTTAGGCACCTGATAAGTGAAGTTCAAATCCACGCCGTTATGATTGGTCGTCATATTTGCAATGCTTTTGCCTGTAATGGCCAAAGAAGCATCGTTTTCGGTGTCCCAATAATAAGGCAGCGCTTTCCATCCTGACTCGCGATGAACCAAAAGGCGCGTTTCAATCACGGTTTCTGCGCCGTCTCTGAACGCGGTGTTCTCCGGCAAGGCAAAGGTTTTAACCAATACCGTACCCACCGGGAAGTCCAGAACCTCATTTTCGGTATACTCGGCTTTTTCACCTTCAGGCACAAAAACATAGCGATACTTAGTGGCATAATCCGTGAACAACGCGGTCGATAAGCCATAAGGCATACCACCAGTGTTCGGATTATCAGTAGGATCAGAGCTGTCCTTAAACAAATTGTAATCGGACAAGTTCGGGCAGGTTTTCGTCATCAAAGCATTCCAATTGACGCCTATAGTTTCTGCATCGCACGAACCTTCCTGACCATCAGGCGCACCGGCACCGTCGTTTACCGAACTGGAATTGGCCGTTGGAGCTGAACTGCTTGAGCCAGACGAGTCACTGTCACTGCACGCACTCAACCCTAAGGTCGTTGCAAGCAACACCAAGCTGCCACACATCAGTTTATGTAGTTCTTTCATTTTCATAACATACACCTTCTAAGCAGACAGACTTATAAAGAACAGGCCGGTTCAGCCAGGTCATCACCAGAACAGCCGTAAGTCTTCCCACGGAAAGTCACTTCTGTTGGCGCCAGCCGATCCAAGGTGCAGTTAAGCAGTGTGGCATTGCCCTGCAATGGTTCGCTTCGTAAGGTAGGCACCGGGTTACCGTCGCCATCAAAGTTAGCAGGTGCATTGTCGGTAGGGTCCGTGCCATACACCAAACCAATGTTCACATCCGGGAACTGAGGCAAAGCCGCCGCTTCATTATCATTGATATTGTTATTGGCACAAATCAAGTCAGCAGCCGTGTATGGGTTATAGTTAACACCATCATCTATGGCATCCTGATCAGTGATCAAACCGTTAAACGCAGCCAAAGCGCCTGCATTTGAAAGTAACTCACCAATGCCGCCGTACAGAATGGCCGGCATAGTTTCGCCTTTTCCACCCAAAGCAACAGGTGCGGTGTAACCATTCACGATATCAGTAAGCAAGGTTCCGCGAGGATTTGCACCTGAACGCTTGATGATGTTGTCGTGCATATAAACGTTTTTGATTTGCGGGCTCCAACCATTGGCCATGGTTCCGCCATAATTTGCCGGATAATTGGCCACATCCGCATCGGATAAGAAATAACTTGCTATCTCAATGGCTGAGGTTTCGTTATCCGTCAATGTATTGTTGTAAATTTCCACACCACTGGTGGCAAAAATCAAAATACCCGTACCCGGAGGAACAATGCTCACCGCACCACCACCGGCAAAGTTTTCAGCATTATTGGCGTATGATTCATTATTAAATACGCGGACGTTTCCACCATAAGCCTGATCCAGCCCAGGCAGATCAAACACCAAAATACCGCCGGTATTACCCACCGCCAGGTTGTTATACACATCAGCATTGTTTGAGTTCTCAATCTCAATGCCTGCCACGTTTTCTTTGGCTATATTGTTACGCACCACAATGTTATTGGACTGGCCAACATAAATACCGGCATCCGCAGAACCACGGGCATAGTTATGCTCCATTAAGATGTTTTGACTCTGCAGAGGATACAACCCATATGCACCGTTATCCGCTTCCAGAGCACCTTCCCAGATGGTCGCGGTATACGTTAGATGAACACCGTTAACGCCCACCACTTTAATGCCGTTTTTATTGGCCTCGTAAACACCAAAATCACGAATAGTAATATCGAGACCAGCTTCAAAACGAAATGCGTCATCCCCGGTAGCCCCGGTGAAATCGAGCTTAGTGTCTGTAATTCCATAACCGGTTAACGTTAATTCATTGGCGTTAGCAACCGTAATCGTTTCATCAACCACGAAACTGCCTTTAGGCATCACCACGGTGCTTCCCGCAGGGGCATCAAACAATGCCAGCAATAAGTCTGCCGTGATGTTGTCTCCATCCTGAGCGTTTGGAGCAACAAATATGGCGTCCGAAGGAAACGCGTAGCCGGACGTTGTCACCAACGAAGGATCTTGATTTCCATTACCATCGGCACCAGCAGCGCCTGCTGCACCATCAGCCCCATTAAGACCGTTGGTTCCGTCTTTTCCGTCATCACTGCTACAACCCGCTAACAAGGCAGCGGTTAGACACAAGTACAAGCTTTTCTTTAACCAGGCAGGCTTCAAATTTCGATTCTTCATTCCTAATCTCCAAACACTTATTTTTGTAATTATTACGAGTTAGAAATTAAAGAGTTTGGCTACCGCCGACGAGCAGAAGCTATTTTCAAATTACAAAACTCATATGCAAATTCTTGAATAGTCAGTATTTACAGGGGTTAGAAAGGGTTTGCAATTCAATGAATTATGGTTGCTCAAAAACTCCATTTGCACTTTTTGAGCAACATTCTGAAAATTAGGCACCGAGTTCGCAGCCTACACCTAAGAATTTACCATTAGTTTTTTTGAATGGTTTCTTGCCGGTAAGAAGTGGGTGACAAAGACATAATGTCTTTAAAAGCACGATTGAAAGAACTGATAGAACGATACCCCACATCCAAAGAAATATTTAAAATGGGCACTTCTGGGTCTTCAATTAAACGCTGAGCAGCCTCACTGATCCGCAACTGATTTATATAATCATTGAAATTACGATAGCCCATGGTTTGATTGATTAAAGTTCGGGTTTTATATTCAGGCAACCCGATTTCTTTTGCCAACATTCGCAGCGTTAAGTTCTCCGTGCGATAAAAACCTTTCGCCATAACCGTATGCAACTTCTTTTCATCTTCTTTCTGAAGTGTATTTTCGTCTGGCACAGCATCAGAAACAGTTTCTTTCTCGCCTTCAAAAGCAGGTTCAAGTTCCTCCTCAGCCTGCAAAATCAACTCCGCTGGAGGCTTAGGCTCGGGAGCCTCACCATATAGCGCACCGGTTCTGCCTTTAAGCATGAGAAGCGCCACCGTAAATGTGGACACAGACACAATGATTGCGCGAGTGTATTCACCCGCCAAACGAAAATTCAAGGAGACCACCGCACTGCCAACAGCAAAGCCAACAATCACCAACATCGCAACCCGTAACCGACGACGAGACTCCACCAAATCATTCGACCAGTTGGAAACAATGACCCATAAACCATTTAAAATTACCGGATATTCCAGCCACTCCCCGAACGTCCAGCCAAAGAACTGTATACCTCCCTCAACCACATCTCGATCCCAGAAAGCTCGGGCGGTAATAGGAGCCAATGCGGTGTAAAGCGCCATCACGGCCCAAACCGACTTTAATTTGGGCCGATCCGTAAACGCAAACTGACATAAAAGCCAAAATAACCCCGGCACCATGACCTGCAGATCAATGGTGAACCAGTGATATTGAGAGGGCACCAAAGGGTGCAAAAGAAACCCCCCTGCCGCAAATAACAACGCAAGAAACACCTTGGCAACGGTTAAACGGCCAAAATCACGGGCAATTAATACAAAAATCAATGACAAACACGCCAACCCGAAGCCAGTTAAAAACTCCACACTTTACCCTCAACCAGAACGTCACAAGCTTCCATTTGGAAGTCTTCCATATGGAAATAATACTACCCAGAGGTCAGTATGCTTTGAAAGGAAATAATTAATAAAACTATCAGAAATGAATAACTGCATGCCAGATCCAGGGTTTTCAGAACCCAAACCTCCGCACCGAAGCTCTGATAACAGCCTTCAGTGCTCAGTGGTACAAGTGCAGTTTCGACCTTGATTCTTTGCACGGTAAAGATGCTTATCCGCCGCCTTTATTAAACTATCCCAGGAGTCATAATACCGGGTAGAGCTTAACCCAGAACTGATCGATAGAGTAATCAGCTCGTCGCCGACCTTGTATTCGCATTCCGCAATAACCTGACGAACCCGGTCAATGAGCACATAACCTTCTTTCAGTGTGGTTTTCGGCAACAAAATCAAAAACTCTTCACCACCCCAGCGTCCAATCAGATCAGACTCCCTTAGACAAGTCTTCAACTTATTGGCGACCAACTTTAACACCTCATCACCAACGTCGTGTCCGTATTGATCATTTATTTTCTTGAAGTGGTCTAAGTCACACACCGCCACTGTCATCTCCGGTTGAGATGAACAATCCAGGTGAGCATCAGAACCATGACATTCTTTAATGCCCCTTCGGTTAAACAAACCGGTTAATTCATCCCGGTGCGCCATCGACTTCAATACGGCATTCGCTTCATCGCTTTTTCGCTGAGCTTGCATTCTTGAGTTCTCCATCATGTAACCCATCGCAGTCACAAACAAAATAGAACCAGTAAAGCGATATTTAATATCATCGGTATAACCGTGACTGACGAATGATAAATCCGGAACGTATAAAATCACGCAAGAAAGAATCAGCACGACACCCACCAGCAATGCCCCTAACCGACTTCCAAACAAAGAAAAAACGATCAGCGGATACGCATAACACCACAAAAGGCCTGTATTTTCCTGACCACCGGAGGCCAAAAGAAAAAGATACAAAAACGAAAACCCCAGGCAGATCATCGCCTGAAACACCAGCCAATTCTTAGTCAGTTGAAATTGAAGCCAAACCAGAAAAGTGCAAAACGCAAAAATGATCAGACCCATGCCATACGAAGGCAAGCCCGACAAATAGGATTTAATACCAAATACTGTCAGAAAGAAGGTACCCAACAAGCACAATGAAGAGCTTAAAGCATCGTTTCTTCGAGTATTTTCCAGTCCGATCCCTGACATAAGACTACTTATTTTCGATTGTCTGATATTGTTATTGTAATTTTTTAATCCACTCAAAATTATGAGCATTTTCCAAACGTACTCGAAGTTATGTGTTCGGTTCTACACCACTTAAGTTAACATTTGTAAAATTCAGTGTTGTATAGACGGAACAACACATTCAAAAAGGTCATTTTTCGATCAACAACATTACATCAGAAATAAGTATAAATAAATGGACAGATAGACGAATGGCCGTGAGATAAGAGCGATGATTTTGACAAACAATATTGTTCTATAAACAGCCCCTGAAGCTCGAAACTGAGAATATAGAATTCAGTTCACGCACGTCAGGAGCCTAAGATATTGGTTCAGTTAAGCGGAAGCTTCTGCCGCTTCTCTTTGCAGTGCTTTTTCTCGGGCAGGCCGTGATTCCACTTGTTCCAAATAGGCCAGCAGGTTTTCCTGCTCTACAGGCTGTTTGAAATTAATCCCCCAACGCAGGGTTTGCGCCATTAAAATATCCACTGCGGTAAATTTATCGCCCAGCATATATTGCTTATCGCCCAAACCTTCACTGAGTAATTTCAACGCTTTTTGAAACTCCCAGGCTGCAGTCGGTAACGCAGCTTCAACACGATATTTCTTAGGCAATGCAAATTTATGTTTACCCAATGTCCACAATGGCTGCTCAAGTTCGGTTAATGCAAAGTAACTCCACTGCTCATAGCGTGCGCGTTCAGCCGTGCCCGTTTCAGGGATCAGCTCACCGGCCGAATACTTATCCGCTAGATGTGTAACGATCGCGCCCGACTCGATCATAACAAATCCATCCATTTCAACGGCAGGCACTTTACCCGCCGGATTCACTTTCAAAAACTCGGGCGACTGAGACTCCCCCTTTGCAAAGTCCACTAAACAATATTGGTAATCGATCCCCATCTCTTCCAGCAACCAAACGATTCGGGTCGCACGTGTTTTCGGGTAACCATAGACTTTGATCATGTAGAGTCCTTCATACTGTTGAATTTGTTCTGGCAGAGCATAGAATCTTTACATAAAAATGTCACCCATAAGAAAGGCCTTCAGTGAAGGCCTTTCAGGGAACGCTATACCATCATCATCCTAAGTTAATGCACTGGGGCCACAAACCGGCTCTCCACCACATCATTCTGGTCTGGATCATTAACATTCCAGACTTCAAACTGAATCGGCGAAACCCGTTCGGATAACTTCTCAAGTTTTACCGTGACCGCAACCGGTAACTGACTGACTTCACCCACATCCAAAGTAACAGGCTCAAGGCCTTCCACCGTTTTGTAGTCCAAACCGGTCACTTTCACTTCAAACGTTTGGGTGGTTTGCGTTTTGTTCATCACCCTCAGGTTATAACTGTTCACAATATCGCCCAGATAGTTCTCCCGGTATAAACTGGCACCTCTGCCGCGATCCACTTCTAAGTCCACCGTTGGTAAGGTCAGGACACCAAACGTAAGACAGCCAACCATGATGGTCAACACCGTTGAATAGCCCAAAAAACGTTTCGAAAAAAAAGAGGACGCTTTATGTTTGAGTTTATTCTCGCTGGTATAACTGATCAGGCCTCGGGCAAATCCCATCTTATCCATCACGCTGTTGCACGCATCAATGCACTTTCCGCAGCTGATACACTCATACTGAAGACCATCCCGAATATCAATGTCCGTCGGGCACACCTGAACACACAAGGTACAATCCACACAATCACCGACCGCCGGTTGGCTTCCTTCTACCCACTCCGGGTTTCGTTTCCTTTTTGACGCCGTTCTGGGTTCACCCCTTTCTTCATCGTAAGAAATGACCATGGTATTACTGTCAAACATTACAGCCTGAAAACGCGCGTATGGGCACATATGCAAACAAACCTGCTCTCGCAACCACCCAGCATTCAAATAGGTCAGGACGGTAAACAGCATCACCCAACTCAAGGCAATTAATGAAATATCCAGGCTGATTATGTCTGCCACCAACTCTCTGATGGGTGTGAAATAGCCCACAAACGTCAACCCGGTGAAAAATGCCACCGTAAACCAACCCAGATGCTTGAGCGATTTCTTAGCAAATTTACTTAAAGACCAAGGCTGCTTATCCAGCTTCCTGCGTTTATTTCTGTCGCCTTCAACGTAGTTCTCGATCCAGATAAACACCCATGACCAGGTGCTTTGAGGGCAGGCATATCCACACCACACCCTGCCATACAAGGTCGTCACAGCAAACAAGCCAAAAGCACTGATCACCAGAGCAAACGAAAGCAAATACAAATCCTGAGGCCAAACAGTAAGGCCGAAAATTAAGAACTGGCGATTGGATAAATCCCAGAGCACCGCCTGATGGCCTCCCCATTGCAGCCAGACACAACCAAAAAACGCTAAAAAACCCAGCCCCGCTACGATCTTTCTTAGATTACTGTGAAAACCTGTAGCCGCTTTAACTTGAATTTTTTCACTGGATTGAACGTTTTGGTTGAAGCTTTCTACAATACTTAAAGAAGGCTCTGATTCGAGTTGCTTTACATCTATTTTGCTATTCATTACTTACCTGTCTCATCAAGAAAATCTTGTCACAGGCATCTATTGCAAGCGATGTACCATCAAACCAAGCTTTAAAAATCGACACTCGAATAAACTAACACATTGATTTAATTAGAATTATCAATCCAGGAAAAGTGAACACCTCAACAACAAAACCAAATACAGACACGAAATAACGTGCGCACGGTATTTCGTTTAATCAATGTCGTGACTACGGCTCTGGCAAGTCATCCCCAGGCAGAACAGGAAGTACACGAGACGCGTCCTCACCGGGGCTTTTATCGGTCGCAGAAAGTAACGTTTGAGGTAAAGCACTAAGCCAGTCAAATCGTTCAAGCAGCGAACACCAAACGGTGTCCAGACCAGCAATCAAAGTTAATGACTGCTTTGAATAAGGGTGAATGAAAGACAATTTCCAGGAATGAAGTAACATTCTTGGTGACTGAAAATGATCCCTAAAATATTGAGTATGACGCCCTTTCCCATAACGGGTATCGCCAATAATCGGATGATTAAGGTGTTTTAAATGACGACGAATCTGATGCTTTCTTCCCGTCCGAGGTAAAGCCTCAACCAGCGAATACCGAGACTGAGGGTATTTATCAATTGCTATCGGTATCTCTACTGTAGCCAAACACCGGAAATCGGTAATTGCTTCCTGAGGTGGTTTAACCTTTGGCCGGCGAGCAAAGCGATCAATCGGTGGAGACATGGCATAATCCAAATGCACTTCATCCGGCATAAAGCCTCTTGTGATGGCCAAGTACCGTTTCTCAACATCCCGCTCCCGCCACTGATCCACCATCACACTTGCGGTTTCAGAATTCAAGGCAAAGATCATCACGCCTGATGTTGCTCTATCCAAGCGGTGAACAGGGTAAACTCTTCGCCCAAGCTGATCACGCAACAACTGCAAGGCCATTAAGGTACCCGGTTTATCACGTTCACCACGATGCACCAACAAACCCGCCGGTTTATTGATGGCCACAAGATTGTCGTCAATATAAAGGATTTCTAATTTCATTAGCTATTACTGAATTAAATGTACTGGATTAACTGAGCTATTCTACTGGATTTACCACGTCACAATGGTCGCTGAATATTCAGCTTTTTCATTTTCGAACGCAACGTACTCGGCGGCAGGTCAAGCACTTCTGCGGCCCCTCCCTTCCCCGCAATTAACCACCCCACGGAGTCCAAAACCGAGACGATATGATTTCGTTCGGCTTCAGCCATGGTCATATTTGCAGAAAAACAAGATAACGTCTTAGCAACCGAGGAAGTCACGCTGCCTTTCCTTTGGTACGAAGGTTCAAGCCCTGAAACCTCCAACCAAGGCGTTGCGCTAATGATTGCGGCCCTCTCCAGAAGATTATTTAACTCCCGGATATTACCAGGCCACTGATAACTCATGAACTGAGACATGGTTTCAGGCGTAACACCCAACAAACTTTTTCCTAACTGCTTTTCCAGTTTGCGCAATCGAAACTGAATTAAGGCCGGAATGTCTTCTTTTCTGTCACGTAACGGCGGCGAAATTAACGGAAAAACATTCAATCGATAATACAAATCAGACCGGAACTGCCCTTCATCCACCATGACTCTCAAGTCACGATTTGTTGCTGCAATGACCCGAACATCCACCGGAATGGTGCCTGTGCCCCCCACTCGCTCGATCTCACCTTCTTGCAACACACGCAATAGCTTAACCTGAACATTCAGTGGTAACTCCCCCACTTCGTCCAGAAATAGTGTGCCGCCATTTGCCAACTCAAAGCGGCCAATATGGCGCCCAATGGCCCCGGTAAACGCCCCTTTTTCATGACCAAACAATTCACTCTCAACCAAATTAGAAGGAATGGCACCACAATTCACTTTCACAATGGGTTGTTTTTTTCGAAGGCTTGATTGGTATATCGCGTGGGCAATTAACTCCTTGCCCGTTCCACTCTCTCCCTGGATTAACACCGAAGCGTCGGTAGGCGCAACCTGTTCGATCTGAACCTGAACCGACTTCAATGCAGAGCTACCACCGATCAAACTCGATAAATCCAGCTCATCCTCCATTTCATCCTTGAGGTAACGATTCTCAGCTTCGAGCTTTTCCGTTAAGACTTTTACTTGATGGAATGCCTGCTGAAGTTTCGCTTCCGCCTGTTTTCGCTCCGAAATATCTTTAAAGACCACCACAGCACCGACGATATCTCCATTCATATAAATGGGCGTACTGGAATATTCAACAGGAAAACTGGTACCGTCTTTTCGCCAAAACAGCTCATACTCTATGGCATGCTGCACACCCGTCTTAGCCGTTTTAAAAATAGGGCATTCATGCTGAGGGTAAGGACTGCCATCCGGTTTGGTATGATGATGCATTCCGTGAATCATATGACCGATGGTTTCCCCTGCCGTCCATCCGGTAATTTGCTCCGCCGCCGGATTCACAAACGTCGCCCTCCCTTCTGTATCCAGCCCATAAACGCCTTCGCTCATTGAACTTAGAATCAGCTCATATCGCTGTACAAACTCATCCACCGAATTATCATTTCGCAAGCCCATCATTGCTTGATTCGGTTTATTTTTAAGCGCCATAGTTTTGAAACTCAACTGTCATAACAAATCCATTAAACAACCATTCTAGCAACTTAGAGAGTTACCCTCACTGACATTAATCAGGTTTTAAAGTCGTCTTTTTACGAACCGCCCATCCGAAAGAGCTATTAACTCACATATCAATAGCGAGCCATATTAATACCTTCGAACTAGACTTAAAGGATTACTGAATCGAGTTAAAGGGCTCAATTCAATGTAGCGCTTTAGCTACGACGCCAGTAATAACCACATGAGGAAAGATACAGGAGGCAACAATGGTTCATGCTTTTGCTGGAAGAAATGACAAGCAACAACAGGAAATCGCCAAATGGAGCGTCATTTTTGAAAGCCTTACGCCTCTAAAACAACGAACGCTGGACATCCTGGAAGAGCGTTACAGTCCAATAATGCGCCGTTTTTTAGAAAACCCCGCCAGCATGGGTTTTCTCATAGAGTGGGATTTTTCAGGCAGCAGCTTAGGTCACAGTCATTTAGAGGACAGGCCCACCTGCATAGACCCCAACCAGCTGCTGAGAGAAATATCCATCCTAGAGGCTTACGGTGAAACGGATTACATTCGAGCATCCATGAAGGACATAAAATAACTGAGTTCGCTTGAAATCATACATAATTCAACTCAGGCCAACTTCATGTTTATACTCATCACACCTTTAACAAAAAAGCCCGAACAGCAAATACTCTTCGGGCTTTATTTTTTCATAGCAGCGCTTGGCCGCTAAGATCAATAATCACTGATAATAAGCGTTATCCGTCACAGTGTGGTCGGTAACATCACGAACACCTGACAACTCAGTAATCACTTCAAGCAAACGCTTTTCGACACCGTTCTTCAGCGTAATATCCACCGCACTACACCCCTGACAACCACCACCAAAACGTAATACCGCCACTTTATCTTCGGTGATTTCGACCAGACTCACTTCACCACCGTGCGCAGCCAAACCAGGATTAACTTCGGTCATTAACAAGTAGTTGATGCGATCATGCAGCGGGCTGTTTTCGTCCACTTTCGGCATTTTCGCATTCGGTGCCTTAATTGTAAGCTGGCCGCCAAGTTTGTCCTCAGCAAAATCCACCACCGCTTCATCCAAATAAGGAACGCTGTTGCGTTCAACGTACAAACGAAAATCAATGTAGTCAGAGACCAAGTCTGATTCTACGATTTCGTCAGGCTTACAATATGCCAGGCATGTCTCAGCGTCTTTGGTTCCAGCCTGAGTCACATACATACGGACACCCATACCTGGAGAATTTTGTTTAGCCAATAACTCACCCAAGTACTTCTTTGCACCATCTGTCACGTTAATGTTGTGATCAATATCTTCGTATTCGCTCATAACCTGCCTTTTTATGCCTGCGGCTCATCATCAAGGATGTGCATTGTACTCTAACTTACGGTTACTTCAATTAGTATAGTGTTTTACTCAAGTACCAGCCATTTCAACTTCTGGGAAATCTGGTAGAATAACCGCCCTTTTAGGTTTATATAATCTGTCATTTCACAACAGGTTTAGTTCGAAATATGTATCAGCATGATTTAAATGAACAAATCATGTTGAACCAAGCAGCGAAAATTACGGCGGTAAGTTAATGGATACCAGACAGCAAAGAACAGAGCGACTAAAACAAGAATTAGAAAAACGCATCCTGGTCTTGGATGGTGCAATGGGCACTATGATCCAAAGCTATAAGCTGGAAGAAAAAGATTATCGAGGCGATCGTTTTTCTGATTTCCATATGGAAATCAAAGGCAACAATGATTTACTGTCGATTACTCAGCCAGAGATTATCCAAAAGATTCATGAAGCCTATTTGGAATCAGGCACCGATATTCTTGAAACCAACACCTTTAACTCGACGCAAGTTTCCCAAGCCGATTACGACATGCAGGAAATTGCTAAAGAGCTGAACCGAGAGTCCGCTCGTGTTGCTCGTGCCGCTGCCGATGCATACACCGCCAAGAATCCAGACAAACCCCGTTTTGTTGCCGGAGTATTAGGCCCAACCAGCCGTACTGCGTCCATTTCTCCTGACGTGAATGATCCGTCAAAGCGTAACGTTACTTTCGATGAGCTTGCTGAAAACTACCGGGAAGCAACCCACGGCTTAATTGAAGGCGGTGCGGACATTATTTTGATCGAAACCATTTTCGATACCTTAAATGCGAAAGCGGCCGTATTTGCTGTACAGGACGTATTTGAAGAACTGGGTTTTGACCTGCCGATCATGATCTCAGGCACCATCACTGACGCCAGTGGTCGTACCTTATCAGGTCAAACGGCGGAAGCATTCTACAACTCACTGGCTCACGCCAAGCCATTAAGCATTGGTTTTAACTGTGCATTAGGTGGCGACGAACTTCGCCCTTACGTTGAAGAATTAGCCGCCAAAGCAGATTGTTTTGTCAGTGCACACCCGAATGCGGGTTTACCCAACGAGTTTGGCGAGTATGACGAAACTCCGGAAGAAACTGGCAACATTGTTGCTGAGTTCGCCACCAGCGGCTTCGTCAACATTGTAGGTGGTTGTTGCGGTACCAGCCCTGAGCATATCAAAGCCATTGCCGATAAAGTTTCAGGCATTAAGCCACGCGTCATTCCGGACATTCCGAAAGCATGTCGTTTAAGTGGTCTTGAGCCGTTTAACATCACAGAAGATTCTTTGTTTGTAAACGTGGGGGAACGAACCAACGTGACTGGTTCGGCCCGTTTTAAACGCCTGATCGTTGAAGAGCAGTTCGATGAAGCTCTCGAAGTTGCTCGCCAACAGGTAGAAGCCGGCGCTCAAATCATTGATATCAACATGGATGAAGGCATGTTGGAATCGCAGGACGCCATGGTTCACTTCCTTAACCTGATTGCTTCTGAACCGGACATTTCACGCGTACCGATTATGATTGACTCCTCGAAATGGGAAATCATCGAAGCGGGCCTAAAGTGCGTCCAGGGCAAGTGCGTTGTAAACTCCATCAGCATGAAAGAAGGCAAAGAAGCGTTCGTTCATCACGCTAAGCTATGTATGCGCTACGGCGCTGCTGTCATTGTTATGGCCTTTGATGAAGTTGGCCAGGCGGACACCGAAGCGCGTAAAAATGAAATTTGCCAACGTTCTTATGACATTCTGGTTAATGAAGTTGGTTTCAACCCGGAAGACATCATCTTCGACCCCAACATCTTTGCGGTTGCTACGGGCATCGAAGAGCATAACAACTATGCTGTCGATTTTATTAACTCTTGTGACTACATCATTAAAAACCTGCCATACGCAAAAATATCCGGCGGCGTGAGTAACGTATCTTTCTCCTTCCGGGGCAACAACCCGGTACGAGAAGCCATCCACGCCGTATTCCTGTATCACGCCATTCAAAAAGGCATGAGCATGGGGATTGTAAATGCAGGCCAACTGGAAATTTACGAAGAAGTTCCCAAAGAACTTCGCGAACGGGTTGAGGACGTTATTCTTAACCGCCGGGAAGATGGAACGGACAGACTGCTTGAAATTGCCGACCAGTACCGTGGCGACGGCGTCAAACAACAGCAAGAAGATCTGAGCTGGCGCGAACAACCGGTAAACAAGCGGATTGAGCACGCCTTAGTAAAGGGCTTAACCAATTTCATTATTGAAGACACCGAAGAAGCGCGTCTTCAGGCAAAACGCCCGATTGAAGTCATTGAAGGCCCGCTGATGGACGGCATGAACGTGGTCGGCGATTTGTTTGGCGCCGGTAAAATGTTCCTGCCTCAGGTGGTAAAAAGTGCCCGCGTAATGAAACAGGCTGTAGCGCACTTGATTCCATTCATTGAAGCGGAAAAAGACGGTGTCATTCAATCCAACGGCAAAATTCTGATGGCCACCGTAAAAGGCGACGTTCACGACATCGGTAAAAACATCGTTGGCGTAGTTCTGCAGTGTAATAACTACGAAGTAATCGACCTTGGCGTAATGGTGCCCTGTGAAACCATTCTAAAAGCGGCCAAAGAACACAATGTCGACATCATTGGCCTCAGCGGCTTGATTACGCCGTCACTGGACGAAATGGTACACGTTGCTAAAGAAATGGAGCGTCAGGGTTTTGATATCCCGCTGCTCATCGGTGGTGCGACGACCTCCAAAGCCCATACAGCGGTGAAGATTGAACAAAACTACACCAAAAACCTGGCGTGCTACGTGGCCGATGCTTCACGCAGCGTTGGGGTTGCAACCTCGTTGTTAAGTGATGACATGCGCGATAAATTTGTATCGGACACCCGCGCCGAATACGTCAAAGTTCGTGAACGCAACGCCAAGCGCAAGCCGAAACAAGCCGACCTGACTTACCAGGAAGCCATTAACAATAAAACTCAAATCGATTGGGACAGCTATACGCCGCCGGCACCAAGCTTCACCGGTGTTAAAGTGTATGAGGATTTCCCTTTGGAAGAGTTGGTCGACACCATTGACTGGACGCCATTCTTCATCTCTTGGGATCTTGCGGGTAAATTCCCCAAAATCCTTAAAGATGAAGTGGTAGGAGAAGCCGCGACGAACCTGTACAACGATGCTCAGAAAATGCTTAAGAAGATCGTCGATGAAAAACTCATTCAAGCAAGAGCGGTTGTGGGCTTCTGGCCTGCCAACCAGGTCAACGATGACGACATTGAAGTCTATGGCGAGAACAATGAACTGCTGGAAACCCTGCACCATATTCGTCAACAAAACCGACGCCCGGAAGGCAAGTCCAACCAAAGTTTGGCCGATTTTGTCGCGCCGAAAGCTTCAGGTAAAAACGACTACGTCGGCGGTTTCGTAACAACCGCTGGCATAGGCGCAGAAGAGCTGGCCAAATCCTACGAAGACAACAACGACGATTACAACTCAATTCTGGTTAAAGCATTAGCAGATCGCCTGGCGGAATCCTTCGCAGAATACATGCACCGCAAAGTTCGTAAAGAACTATGGAGTTATATTCCTGACGAAGAACTGTCCAACGACGAACTTATCAAAGAGCGCTATCAGGGCATTCGTCCGGCACCGGGTTACCCTGCCTGCCCGGATCACACCGAAAAAGCGACCTTATTTAAGTTACTGGACGCCGAAAAGAACACTGGCGTTGAGCTGACCGAGCACTTCGCCATGTACCCTGCGGCATCAGTCAGCGGCTGGTACTTCTCTCACCCGGATTGCCGTTACTTCGGCACCGGAAAAATCGCTAAAGATCAGGTCGAGAGTCTGGCCGAGCGTAAGAATATGCCACTTAATGAACTGGAACGTTGGTTATCGCCTGTCTTATCTTACGACTCTTAATAGCAACCAGCAGTAACCAAGCATGACATCAGAGCTTACAAATGGGGGTGCCCACGCACCCTCCGCTCGTCAACTGACCAAGCTGGCTTTGCCTATTGCCGCCGGGATGCTATCCCTTAGCCTGCTTAGTTTGGTCGAAACCATCATTCTTGGTCACTACAATCAAGTTGCACTCGCGGCGAGCGGAGCCGCCAACTACGTCTTTTTTATTTTTCTGTCTGCATTTGCCGGCTTTGCAATTTCTGCTCAAACCCAGGTTGCGCGTTATATTGACAGCGACCCGCAAAAAGCCCGCCGTTTTGTTCACATCTGTATTTTTCAGATCACCAGCTGCGCATTACTCATCCTGGGGGCTGTCTCCCTGTTTAAAACAGAGATTATTGCGTTCCAGGTGAATGACCCTGTTCTGATTGAAGCAGGCTCCATCTACCTTCAAATCAAAACCTTCAGCGTTCTCCCAATTGCCCTCCTCATGTCTATGCGTGGCTATTGGCACGGCGCCAACAAGCCCAAAGTGTTTTTACTTTGCTTACTCGCAAGCCACATAGGCTCGGGCGTGTTGTGCTATTTATTAGTGAATGGCGAACTTGGACTTCCTGAGCTGGGATTAAACGGAGCGGCTGTCGGCAACTTGATTTCCATCACGGTCGGCACCTTAATTTTACTTCTATTAAGTCGCCACCTGTTTGTTAAGCAAGAAATACAACGAATTAGCTTAAGTGAACTCAAAACTGGCTGGCACCTGGCGTGGCCAACGTCATTACAACAAACCATTTTTGCCATCGGAACCGCTGCATTCATGGCCATTATAGGTCGCTTAGGCGTCAGTGAACTGGCTGCAGCCCATCTGCTCATTACCCTGTCACTTATATTGATCTTACCAATCGTTGGCATTGGCATGGCGGCTACAACCTTCATAAGCCAATCATACAGCCAATTTCAGGCCACCGGACAACATCCCGAGCTGTCAACAGACTGGTATCGCATTGCGATTCAGATCGCCGGCGGTTTAGTGGCCATGATAAGCCTCGGCCTTTATGCCTTCCCCAACGAAATACTTCAAACACTCACTGATGAGCCCGATGTGATAGACGCGGCCTTCATCCCACTGCTTGTTTTAGCGCCTTCTCTTTTGCTTGAAGCATTTGCCATCACAACCAAACAGTCTTTGTATGCCATTCGTCAAAACAAAGCGGTCATGAAAGTTCTGGTGTTTACCCAGTGGGGCGTTTTACTGCCTTCGATGCTGGTCTTACACCTTACTGAAAACGGCTCACTGGAACTGTATCTTTTGATGCACGCAGGCCAAAGGGCCGTCAACAGCATCTGGCTGTATTCCATTTGGCGCAGAGAACACAAGCGCAACCACCACTCCGTCAGCCTTGACCACCTTGATATGCACAAAATCAATTAAAAGAGCCAAGATAATCGGCTTTTTCGATTATGTTTATATTAAATATGAATTTTGACCTGACAACCTTATAACTTAGAATGCGCCCATTATAAAAAAACAGTAGTTTAGCCTCGGGCGAGATTGCTGTATCTTTGGCAAAATTTTAAATACCAATAATTACTGTGATTAAGTGCTCTCTGAATACCAGAGAAACTGGAGTAGACCAAACCCATGTACGTTTACGATGACTACGATCATGCGATCATTGAAGACCGTGTGAATCAATTCCGCGATCAAACCAATCGCTACTTTGATGGCAAACTGAGTGAAGAAGAATTCTTGCCTTTACGTTTGCAAAACGGCCTTTACGTTCAACGTATGGCGCCTATGCTTCGTGTGGCTGTGCCATACGGCATGCTTGCTTCAAACCAACTGCGCAAACTGGCAGAGATTGCACGCAAGTACGATAAGGGCTACGCGCACTTCAGTACTCGTCAAAACGTACAGTTCAACTGGCCTGAATTGGCAGACGTACCTGAAATTCTGGCCGAGTTAGCGACCGTAGAAATGCACGCGGTTCAAACCTCAGGCAACTGCATCCGTAACACAACGACCGACCAGTTCGCCGGCGTTTGTCACGGTGAAATTGAAGATCCACGCCCTTATTGTGAAATCATTCGTCAGTGGTCTACTTTCCATCCTGAATTTGCGTTTCTACCAAGAAAATTCAAGATTGCAGTGAACGCAAACACTTTGTCGGATCGCTCTGCTACGGATGTACACGACATTTCTTTGCACCTAGTGAAGAACGACGCTGGTGAAACAGGCTTCCGTGTTGTTGCGGGTGGCGGCCTGGGCCGTACGCCAATCATTGGCAGCACTATTCGTGAATACCTGCCAGCAGAAGACCTGCTGACTTATCTGGACGCAATCATTCGCGTATACAACCAGAAGGGTAACCGACTCAACAAATACAAGGCTCGTATTAAGATTCTTGTTAAAGCACTGACACCTGAAGTATTCGCTGAACTGGTTGAAGAAGAGTGGTCACACATCAAAGACAGCGACAGCAAGCTGACGCCAGAATTGATTGAGAAAATGAAGTCATACTTCACTGAACCGGCTTACGAAGCACTGAGCGACAACAACGAAGCGTTTGAAGCTAAGTTAGCAGAGTCTAAAGGGTTCGCCAACTGGGTGAAGCGCAACGTTGCTGAGCACAAAAAGCCCGGTTACGCAGTTGCCACACTGGCGATTAAACGCCCTGGACATGCACCGGGCGACGTGACAGACCTTCAGCTTGAAAAGATTGCCGACCTGGCAGACAAATACAGCTTTGGTGAAGCACGTACCACTCACGAGCAAAATATTGTGCTGGCTGATGTTAAGAAATCAGACCTTTATGCCATCTGGGAAGAAGCCAAAGAAGCCGGTTTCGCCACGCCAAACCTTGGCCTGCTGACAGACATGATCTGCTGCCCGGGTGGTGACTACTGTGCGCTGGCTAACGCCAAGTCAATTCCTGTTGCCGATGAAATCATGCGCCGTTTCGACGACATTGATTACCTGCACGACCTGGGTGATATTGACCTGAACATCTCAGGTTGTATGAACGCCTGTGGCCATCACCACGTAGGCAACATCGGTATTCTGGGTGTTGATAAAAAAGGCGAAGAATTCTATCAGATCTCCCTTGGCGGAGATTCCGGTAAGATCACTGATACTGCCATTGGTAAAATTCTTGGCCCGTCATTCAAGCGTGATGAAGTCGTCAATGTCTTGGATAAGATCCTGAATATTTACGTTGAACACCGCCAGGACGATGAACTTTTCATCGACACTTTCAATCGCATCGGAATGAGCACTTTCAAGGAGCGCGTCTATGCCAAAGCTAATTAAGAATCGCTCAGTTGTTGAAGACGATTTCGTACTCATCAAAGAATTCAACGAAGGCGATGCAGTGCCTGCCGGAAAAATCATTTTGCCAGTCCAGGTTTATCTGGATCAAAGAGCTGAGCTTGCTGGCCGCGACGACGTCGCGGTTTGGCTGGAATCGGATCAACCTGCAGAACTGCTGAAAGAGATCGCTGATGAAGTCGCTTTCTTAGCGGTAAACTTCCCTAAGTTTGCTGATGGCCGTGGCTACTCTTACGCTCGCCTGATCCGTGAACGCTTTAATTACACAGGTGAACTGCGTGCTATTGGCGATGTGCTGTTAGATCAGCTGCACTTCATGGCCCGCTGTGGCTTCGACAGCTTTGCTGTCCGTGAAGACCGTGATGCAGAAGAAGCACTGAAAGCATTTGAAGCTTTCCGTTATTCTTATCAGGGCGCTAACGATGATCCTTCACCGCTTTTCAGAAAGCGCTTAGGCTAATCGAGATAAGCACCACCGAAAAAGGACGAATACACTTCGTCCTTTTTTGTATCAGCAATTATTCAGCTCAATTCTCTCTCCAGCCTCACTGCGACTCATTCCTAAAACAAACTGTCCAAGCCCTCTTAAAAACGCTATAGTCAAAAGCTCATGAGCAAGGAGTTTTTTGCCTGTAATGGATCATACTGACATCACCTTTTACTTTTTTGTCATCTTTACAGGCTCAGCGGCTCTGGCCACGCTGGCTATGTTCGGTAGACAACCCCTGCTCATCGCTTACATTGTTTTAGGCGCGCTTCTTGGCCCCTACGGCTTTGAACTGATTGACGACCCTACCCTGATCAGTGATTTGGCCCACATCGGCATTGTCTTTCTTCTCTACCTGCTCGGATTGGACATGCAGCCCAACAAGCTGGTTAACATGCTCAAAAAAGCCACTCTGGTAGCGATAGCTTCTTCTGCTATCTTTGCGTTTGCTGGATTCTCCTTCGCCAGTCTGTTCGGCTACAGCGACATTGAAGCATTAGTTATTGGTCTGGCTATGATGTTTTCAAGCACCATCATAGGCATCAAGCTGCTACCAACAACAGCTCTGCATCATAAACACGTCGGTGAATTAGTCACGGGCTTATTATTACTACAAGACTTGATAGCCATTCTGGTTCTGATTGCCATTCAGTCACTCAGTAATCAATCCGCTGGTGAGGGCATGAACTTATTCAGCATGATCAAGCCATTACTCATGTTACCTCTGCTTATTTTAGTCGCCTGGGCGGCCGTCAAATGGGTCATTATTCCATTGCTGATCAAGTTTGATAGCATTCAGGAGTTCATGTTCCTGATTACCATCGGTTGGTGCCTTGGCCTTGCCGAGCTGGCTAAATTCCTAGGGCTGTCCACTGAGATTGGCGCTTTCGTGGCTGGCGTGACGATGGCTTTAACCCCGATCGCACAGTTTGTCGCATTAACTCTGAAACCACTGAGAGACTTTTTCCTGGTACTGTTTTTCTTTTCACTGGGGGCGAGTTTCAACTTAGGGCTTCTCCCCGACGTTTGGTTGCCTTCCGTGATACTAGCGGCGATTTTTCTGGTGCTTAAACCCCTCGTATTCCGCTTTCTTTTATTTAAGATGGAAGAAAGCCAGAACATGGGCTGGGAAGTCGGCTTCAGACTGGGTCAAAACAGCGAGTTTGCCTTATTGGTCGCCTTCCTGGCGCTCGGCACCGGGATGATTGGCAACGAAGCGGCCCACGTTATTCAAGCAACCGCCATTATTACTTTTCTGATATCGACGTATTTAGTCATCACTCGATATCCGTCCCCCATCGCCATGACGGACAAGTTACGGAGAGACTGACCAAACACACCTCAAAAAACAAGCGCAAAAAAAGCACCTCAAAAAAAAGCACCGCCTATTGGCAGTGCTTTTTCGCAAGGAAGCGCGTCTGCGGTTATTGATCCAAAGACACCAAAGTTCTCCCTGCAATCTTACCTTGTAGAATCTTATCGACATATTCAGGTAATTGAGCCAAACCAATTTCAGTCACCCAGTCCTGATATTTAGTCAAAGCGGCCTGGTTTTCTATCATAAAGCGCCACATGTCCGCTTTCTTTTGAGGAGTGACTTCGGCCGAATCAACACCTAAAAGGTTAATTCCTTTTAAAATGAACGGGAAAACCGTCATATTCAGTGTCGGTGAAGCCACCAAACCACAAATAGCCGCAGACCCTTGAGGTTTCAGCGATTTCAATACATTTTCTAACGGTACACCACCCACAGTGTCGATGGCGGCAGCCCAACGTCCTTTTAAGATGGGCCGCTTAGAAGGTTCTGACAGCTCTTCCCGGCCAAAGATTTCAGTCACCCCCAGAGCCTTCAGTGCATCATGTTGCGCTGCTTTTCCCGTAATGGCATGAACTTCAAAACCCAATCCGAACAAAAGTGCAATAGCGACACTGCCCACACCGCCCGTAGAACCTGTCACCAGAACCGGGCCATCTGACGGCTTTAAACCGGTCATCAACAACTTATCAATACACAAAGATGCCGTGATTCCCGCCGTTCCTAATACCGCTGCATTTCGTACCGACAGAGACTCTGGCAAAGCATGAACCCAATCAACGGGCACAGAAATCACCTGACCAAAGCCGCCATCCGTATTCATGCCCAAGTCATGGCCGGTGACAACCACCGGCTGACCCACTGAAAAACGATCGCTCGATGACTGAAGCACTTCACCTGCTGCATCAATACCCGGAACATGAGGGTATTCACGAGTCACGCCTTTATTGCCAGTCGAGGACAAGGCGTCTTTAAAGTTAATTGCGGAGTACCGCACGCGAATAAGTACCTTGCCTTCTTCCAGTTCAGGTACTGAGCGAGTCACAACCTGCTGCTCGAAAGCGCCTTCCGAATTTTCCGTCACTTCAAACGCCTGATAACTTTCCATTCACCTTGCCTCTAAAATCAAACTTTTTAAAACAGAGCCACGCAGTTCATATTCAAATCAACGGATATGAGTACGGCTGTCGACAAATTTAGTCATGATGCGATCCACACTGCGTGTAATGCCCATCGAAGCCGCCATACCTAATTTTTCCTGAAGTGTCTTTTTCATTTCATAGTGCACTTCAAAAACGTCCGCTTCATCCGCCAGTTGCATCAAATACTCATCACTGGTCATGACCTGATCAACTAAACCGTTGTTCAGCGCTTCCGTTCCGTACCAAATATCCCCATTGGCAACCTTATCAATGGCCAATTCCGGGCGATGATGGGACACATGACTTTTAAATAACTCATGAGTATCTTGCAAGTCTTGTCTGAACTTCTCTCTGCCTTCTTCGGTATTTTCACCGATCATCGTCAAAGTACGCTTATACTCACCCGCAGTATGAAGCTCTACATCAATGTCGTTCTTTTTTAACAAGCGATGAATGTTAGGAATCTGAGCGACCACCCCAATGGAACCAATGATGGCAAACGGCGCCGACACGATCTTATTGGCCAAACAAGCCATCATGTAACCACCACTTGCAGCTACTTTATCAACACAGACGGTCAAGGGGATGTCTTTCTTAATAATTCTGTCTAGCTGGGATGCCGCAAGGCCATAGCCATGAACCACACCACCCGGGCTTTCTAAACGAACAACCACTTCATCACAAGGCTCTGCCGTCATGAGCACAGCACTGATTTCTTCGCGCATGGAGTCGGTTGCAGAAGCATTGATATCGCCATCGAAGTCCAGCACATAAACCCGCTTGCCTCTCGCAATCGCTTTCTCTTCGTTTTTCGTTTGCTTCGATTCTTTTTTCGCTGCTTTTTGCTTTTCTTTTTCTTCTTTCTTCAGTGCTTTGGCTTTCGCTTTATACTCGTCTTTAGAAAGCACGGCTTCTTCAAACTGATCTTGCAAATCACTGAACTTATCGTTAATTTTTTTAATTTCAATGTGACCTTCTTTCCTGCTTCTTTGACCCGAGGCAGCAACAAAACCAACAATCACAATAATTGCCACCACGACGGTGACCGTCTGTGCAAGAAATACACTGTACTCACTCCAAAAGCCCAAGCTGATTCTCCCTAGCTATAAAATATTCAAAATTTGATCTCATGGATAATAAAGCTCTCTGCTGTTGAGAACAATTGTCAAAAGACAAATAACCGAAGTTAGTTCAAGAAAAGTCGTCTCATCTACATAACCTTATCAAAGATTCACCAAATCCAATGGCTTCAGGCAACCATTCAAACGCTCGTTTGATTAATCCTTGACTCTCGACTAAAGACATTTTAATCTCGGCTATCGCTTAGCCAGTACAATTGTGCGGCGAAACACCAAACGACCACGTTGGTCAAACACTAATAAGGGCAGAAGCCCGACAAAGAAGGGATAGAATCGATGTCTACAGTTGCAGAAATCATTGAAACTATGAAGAGCAAGTTTAACGCTGACGCAGCATCAGGTATGGAAAATGTTTTCCAGTTCAGCATTGAAGATGGCGACGACTTCTTCTTGACTATCAATGACGGTAGCTTTGAAATCGCTGAAGGTGAAAACGATGACCCTTCTGTAACTCTAATCATGACCACTGAAACTCTAAGTGGCTTAATGAGTGGCGATGTTGATGGTATGCAAGCATTCATGATGGGTCAGCTTAAAGCTGAAGGCGACATCATGCTAGCTACTAAGCTATCTGAGCTGTTCCCTGTATAAGTTTTACTTATTCGGAACACAAAAAAAACCAGCCAAAGGCTGGTTTTTTTTCGCATCAATCATTTCACATGCATTGAATTACTCGGCCAACGCCTCTTCCGCAATCGGATTAACGCCAACCCAAACCAAACGGCCATAGCGTTTTACTAAACCGAAAATAGCGCCGCTCACCAGTGGTAACTGTCGGGACAAGTGCAGTTCATTGGTCACTGCCACTGATTCAAATTTTCCTGCAAAACCGTAATCCCTGACCCACTGCTCTTTGCCATCGGCCAAGACCGATTTTTCAAAACTGTTCTCTTCCAGGGTAAGCGAATCAAGCACAGCCAGTTCAGTCATGCCAAGCACTGACATGACAAACCCCGGCTTAACCAACTCCACCTTGGCCTGCCATTGATCACCATGGCCTATCAACTCAATAGCGTCAGAGCCATTATCAACCAGCAATTTGTATTGCCCATCCGGCAATTTCTGAACAGAGGCATTCATAATGCTATGAACAGGACTGACAGCAACATAAGGCAGCATGCTGAAACCCATCAGTGCCAAGCACATCCCGATTACAGCCACAAAAAACGGGACATTTCCTTTTAACCAGACCAGCCAGTTCGTTAATCTAAAGAAGATAAAAGCGGCTACAAAAAACACCACTACACCTGAAAAAATCAACGTATATTTTAAGAGAGCCAACTCCATGGCAAAGCCCCTTAGTTAAAATGAAACAATGAAAGATTAAAACAATTTCGATAGATCAGCTTATTCTGCACCCTAGTTGCTTTAACGCATCTTCTGCCAAATCAAGAACCTGTTCACCAAAGCCACCACTCGAAGTTAGCATGCCTTCAAGGTAATACTCCAGACTCGACAAAACATCAGCAATGGCGTTTAGCTCAGATTCTCTTGGAGGCTGACTCATTCGAATGATTGAGTTTTCAATATATCGAGAACACACATCTAAAATATTAGCAGCTCTGTCTTTGCCCAGGAACTGGAATCCACCACGGACAGTGGCCAAGGTTGAGTTGACGTTGGCCAGATTCATTTTATCCCAATCGGACTCAACGAAGTCATTAAGTGCACGCTTAGTAATTGATAAACCCGCATCCGCTTCTTTCAACACATTAATTTGCGCCTGATCCAACTCGTGAGTCAAAATATTGTGCGACCCTACGGTATTTTCAGCTTGGTTCACCAAGGTCACTTCAAGGTTTCTAACTGAATCTTCAACGGCCAGTAGCACATCGGCTGTCTGCATCAGGTCTTCATTATCAATTTGCTGACCTTCAGACTTCCAGCCTTCAAAACGTTCCACCTGACGGTGAATCTGCTTTGCTTCTGCATCCAGATTGATCAAAACCAGAGTACTTAATATTTTCCGGAGTTCACTGATGATATCCACAAGGTCTTCAGGTTCTTGCCTTAGAACTCGTGCAGTCAGATCTATCTGATCTTTTAGCTTATTCAGTTCATCACATAAGGCAGCCGATACCGACGCTAATACAGAGCTACCCGGCCCCATCAACAACGCTATTTGGTGCTGGCGATCAATTTCACTGTCTGCATAACTATCAAGACCATAAGTTTTGAGTACTTCCTGAGAACGTGCGTTTTCGCCTTTAACCAGTGCATTAATATAGAGAATATCTTTAATGAGACCTCTTGGCGGTTCAATGTCCAACACCTGATCAGGGTTAACATTTAACTTTTTGATGTAGCGCTCAATTTGCATGTAAAGACGCTTACGGCCATCCGCAATTTCAGTAACCGGCATCACAGATAAACCTTCAAATGCCGAAGCCGCTAACCACCAAAGTTTACCAACAGAGTGATCACCGCATAATTTTTCCAACCCTTCCATGCTACGCAACATCAAACGTAAACACAAAGGAACATGCTCACCTTTCATAATGCCCAATAAGCCCACCATGTACATATGGCGATAACGTTTGCTGATTTCTACAATTTGCTCAACAGGCACTGACTGACCATTTGTTTTCGGTCGGTTTACATTCAGGTTTACGGCAAAGTAGTGGCTATCAGGAATTAAAGTTTGATCCCGCTGTTGACGCAGCTCGTTCACAATCGGAATGAGCAACTCCGGTAAATCTTTTTGACGGGTATTAATAAATTCCAAATAACGGGATAAAGAAAATATCCCTTTTCCCATTGCGGTCAGGACAGTGTCTTTCTCATCACCAGCGCCCACAGGAACTTCATTGGCAACCTCAAGGATTTCATCACAAAGAATCTTTGCTCCCTCAAGTTCAATAATATCAAACACACCTTTTAATGCTGTGAATTGATCAATACACAACTGCATGTCAGCAGCACTTTCTCTGTTTTCGAGAAAACGTTCTAAAGCTGCTTCTGCCTGGCTTAACGAATCTATCACCTCTTCTCGAACGATATTAAATGAGATCGCTTGATTGATTGGGGTATGACCAGTCGACGCCATCTTGAAATCCTTTACTAATAAATATAGGTATGTGAGTCGGACAATTATGCACACGAGCCACTTTCTTTAAAGAAAATATAATCTATCCTGTTAAAAAATAATGTTTTTCAGTTCAAAAAACCTATACATAACCTTGGAAGATCCCTAAAATCGCGCAACTTTCAAGCTCATGGAATAAACAAAAACACATGCCACACACTCTACCCAACGCTTTTGCGAAAAACTTTTTAGGCCACTCTCCAGTGTGGTACAAAAAAGCCATTATCGCTTTTTTAATTATTAACCCACTGATACTTTTCACGCTTGGCCCCTTCATTGCGGGATGGGTGCTGATTGCAGAATTCATTTTTACATTAGCAATGGCGCTGCGTTGTTACCCACTTCAGCCTGGCGGCTTACTCGCCATTGAAGCCGTTGCGCTCGGTATGACAACACCTGAAAACGTCTACCATGAAGCATTAGTTAACTTCCCGGTTATTTTATTACTGATGTTTATGGTAGCAGGTATCTACTTTATGAAGGACTTGCTCCTTTTTGTATTTACCAAACTACTGATTAACGTAAAGTCCAAGTTAGCACTGTCACTTCTTTTCTCAATCGCAGCAGCGCTTTTATCTGCATTTCTGGACGCGCTTACGGTGACCGCCGTCTTAATCAGCGTTGGGGTCGGATTTTACTCCGTTTATCACAAAGTGGTTTCAAGCGGCCATTACGAACCAGAGCACCACGACACTTCCGATGACTCCAAAATGGAAGATCATCAACGTGAAGATCTTGAAGAGTTCCGTTCATTCTTAAGAAGCCTGATCATGCACGGTGCCGTAGGTACTGCGCTGGGCGGTGTTTGTACTCTGGTTGGTGAACCTCAGAACCTTTTGATTGCCAAGTACGTCGGCTGGGATGATTTCATTAAGTTCTTCTCAATGATGGCCCCTGTGACGATGCCTGTATTAGTTGCAGGTTTGCTGACTGTCGTAGTCTTAGAAAAAACCAAGTGGTTTGGTTATGGCCACACCCTTCCGGACAGTGTTCGTCATATTCTGGAAGACTTTGCGGCTAAAGAAGCCAAAAACATGAACAAAAAGCATAAGGCGCAACTGATCATTCAAGCGATTGGAGCCCTGATCCTTGTACTGGGTCTGGCCTTCCACATTGCCGAAGTCGGCTTGATCGGCCTTCTGGTGATCGTATTCCTGACGGCGTTCAACGGCTATACCGAAGAGCATCAGATCGGCCATGCGTTTGAAGAAGCGTTACCTTTTACTGCCCTGTTGGTGGTGTTTTTTGCCGTCGTTGCTGTTATTCACGAACAACATCTGTTCAGCCCGGTCACGAATTGGGTGCTGAGCCTGGAGCCAAGCGCGCAACCTGGCATGTTCTTTCTGGCAAACGGTATTCTTTCAATGATCAGTGATAACGTTTTCGTAGCTACTGTTTATATTTCTGAAGTAGCACAAGTGTTTGAAAAGGGAGAAATCAGCCGGGAGCATTTTGAAACTCTGTCCGTTGCAATCAACACGGGTACCAATCTACCAAGCGTTGCGACACCTAATGGCCAGGCTGCATTCCTGTTCCTATTAACTTCAGCGCTGGCGCCATTGATCAGATTATCTTACGGTCGAATGGTGATTATGGCTTTCCCATATACGATTGTTCTTACGTTGGTTGGTTTCATTGGCGTTTCTAACTACGAGTATTACAGCAACGCAACGTGTAATGAGATTGTCAGCGCAACGAATATCTCTGAGCCTACAGCCCCAGAGAAAGTGAACAGTGAGCTGCACATTTGCGTTAACAAGTTCCCTGAATTAGAAAAGCTGATTGTTAAATAGTTTCTCTAAAAAAAAAGCCCGCTGGCGTTAACCTTCCAGCGGGCTTTTTTATTTCAGACCTTAATTCTTAGCAAAGCAGCACAGGTTACTAAGATGTCTCTTTACGCCACAGCGCACCATCACTTTTCTTATCCACCAGATCCAAACAGTAATTATGGTTTTCAAGCTCATCCTGCGCCGCCAGAATAACGGGTAAATCCTTCACATCAGTTAACTTTTTGTGCGCCCGAATACCGCCTGAGCCGCCCTCTCCATTATCATTTTCGTCCAAAATCAATGAAGTCTGGCCACCCGTCATCGCTAAATAAACATCGGCCAGAATCTCGGAATCCAATAAAGCGCCGTGCAATTCCCGGGCAGAGTTATCCACATCCAGACGCTTACATAATGCATCCAGCGTAGCCCTTTGACCCGGATACTTCTGACGAGCCATCGCCAATGTATCCAGGACACCGCAATGATCCCGAAGGTTGAACGGTTTTCCGGTCAGTAACAGATATTCATTTTCCAAGAAACCAACGTCAAAGGGCGCATTATGAATGACAAGCTCTGCCCCACGAACATAGTCCAGGAACTCATTGGCGACGTCCTTAAACAAGGGTTTATCTGCCAGAAACTCATTGGTGATACCGTGAACCGCAATTGCATCTTCCGGTACATCACGCTGAGGATTGATATAAACATGATAGTGATTACCCGTCAGCTTACGGTTAATCAGTTCCACACAACCGATCTCAATCACACGGTCGCCCGTTTTGGCATTAAGACCCGTTGTCTCGGTATCCAGTACAATTTGACGATTAGCCATTACAACCTCATTTATTTCAATTCATCCACGCCTAAATTGGCTAATTGATCAGCGATCTCATTTTCTCTGTGGCCGCTGTGGCCTTTCACCCAACGCCACTCCACCTGATGTTTCGACACCAGGCTATCCAGTTGTTGCCATAAATCTGCATTTTTTACCGGTTGTTTCGATGACGTTTTCCAGCCATTCTTTTTCCAACCATGAATCCATTGAGTAATGCCTTTGCGAACGTATTGCGAATCCGTGGTCAGCCGGACATTCGCGTGCCGTTTAAGAACCGCCAACCCTTCGATGGCGGCTTTTAATTCCATCCGGTTATTGGTGGTATCGCACTCCCCACCGTGTATCCTCTTTTCTATGTTGCCATAACGAAGTAAAGCTCCCCAGCCGCCCGGGCCGGGGTTACCCCGGCAAGCGCCATCGGTAAAGATTTCAGTGACGATGCTTGCTGGCATGGCCGTTTGTGACATGACTGCTCCTGATATTTGGGGCTTCTTTGATGGTTCTTCCTGCAAGAGGTAATCCGGTAAACTCTCTTCGGCGCCAGCTCTTTTGAATTGGCGTTAAACAGGGAACCTCAGGCTTACATACCAAGGCATAGCTTGCACCGGGCCAGTAGCCCGAAGAAAAACTCTTACTATTTAACTTAATTCCGATGCCCCATCGGCTGAATATATTCTGCCAAGGAAAAAGCGCGCGGGTATAATACGCTCTGGTCACTTTGCAGTCGAGCATCGTCAACCAGTCAGCCACACGCCAGGGACTGATGAACCGGGATAACCAAGGAATTTTAGTACTCCAGCGGCCAAACAATGCCCGCCCTATACCCCACAATGAGAAAGGATTGAAGCCCACAACCACCAAGTGACCAGAAGGTTCTAAACAGCGAACGGCTTCCCTCAGGGTTTGATGCGGCCACTGCGAAAACTCAAGAGTATGATGAAGCACCACCACATCCAAAGAATCATCTTGAAACGGCCACTGCACAGGGTCATGAACAACCATCGGCAACTCAGTGGCTGCTCCCGCCACTTTTGTGGTGGCGTCCACCTTTAACCACCAACGATGGGCATTCCTAGAACCTGCTACTAATGCGTCCGGTTGACTCAATGATGAAATAGCTAAGGCATATCCCCGCAAACCGGGTAAGATGCTGTTGAATAATTCCGTTTCCTGATCCAGCAGTTTTTTACCCATTGGACTGACTAACCAATCCTGCCAGGCCAAATTGACAGAAGCGGTATCGGAATATCGATGCGCGTGATGTTTATCGGTTTGCATATTTCAAGCTACTCAATCACTGGATTTGTTTGTTAACTCAACTTAAATTATAACCACTCTCTCAAATACAACGACAAAAAAGCCTTCTCTTATGCCTGAATCAACTGTATCCGTTTTACCTATCTACGCCTACACAGACAACTATATATGGTGCATCACCAATGATAATCATCAGGCTTGGGTCGTTGATCCTGGACATGCAGGTGTGGTTGAAGACTATTTATCCTCAAACCACCTTAAATTAAAAGGTATTTTAGTGACGCACCATCACTGGGATCATATCACCGGCATTAAAGAGCTTATTCAGAACCGAGACATCCCGGTGTATGGCCCGGACAGTGATAAAATTTCAGAAATTACGAATACGGTATCCGAAGGAGATCAACTCTGTATTTTTGATCTTCCGGTTTCCATCATGGAAGTACCAGGGCACACCAAAGACCATATCGCGTACCTTATGCAAACATCAAACGACAGCCCGACCCTATTTTGCGGTGATACTTTATTCAGCGCAGGCTGTGGCCGAGTGTTTGATGGAAGTGCGGAACTATTATTTAGCTCACTGAACCGAATTAACCAACTGCCGGAAGATACACAAGTGTTCTGCACGCATGAATACACCACCGCTAACTTAAAGTTCGCCTTGGCCGTTGAGCCTGACAATCAAGCCATTCAAAAAGAAATAACACGGGTTAATCAGCTCGACCTAACCTCCTGCCCCAGCTTGCCCACAACCTTAAAAAAAGAACGCAAGATCAATCCTTTTATGCGATGTGCACAACAGTCTGTTCAACGTAATGTAGCTCTAGCCCAGAAAATTGGGGCCGATAGCCTTACCGAAAAAGACTGTTTCATAGCATTGCGCCGTTGGAAAGACACTTTCTAGACGACTATACATAAAATGAACTGCCCTATTTTATGAGCGTCAGGGGTAGGCTATACTGGGCGCATTTTTTGCACCGACATTCATCCATCTTTAATAAATTGCGTGTATTTATGGCCCAGACAATTAAGTTATGCATCTTATCTGCCTTTGTAATGCTCAACGCCTCCGTACTTTCCGGGTGCGCCCAGCTTTCTACGACAACGTCGAACGGTTACGAAACCCTGTTTGGTAATAAGCACGACTCAAAAGATGAAACAAACGACTCTCTATCCAATAACGCTTCCACCAAACACAAAACCCCTTCTTACGCTTCAGAGTTAGATAAAGCACCTGCCAGCATTTACAATTTCAAAGACGATACCTTTGCTGGTCCTGAGTACTACGACAATTTGTGGGACAGAATCCGAGACAATATGCAACTTGAGCGGGACATCAGTCAGCCCCGAGTCATCGCCCAAATCAACTGGTATAAGCGCCACCCCAAGTACTTCGTAAGAATCAGCCAACGCGCTGAAAAGTATATGTATCATGTGGTACAAGAGATCGAAGAACGAGGCTTGCCAGCTGAACTGGCGTTGCTTCCCATTGTAGAAAGTGCCTACGACCCGTTCGCCTATTCCCACGGTCGTGCCTCGGGCTTATGGCAGTTCATTCCAAGCACAGGTCGATACTTCAATCTGAAGCAAGATTGGTGGTACGACGGTCGCAGAGACATCATCTCATCCACAGATGCAGCACTGACATATCTGGAAAATCTCAATAAAAGATTTGATAACGACTGGCTACTGGCCTTGTCTGCCTATAACGCGGGGGGCGGCAATGTATCCAAAGCCATGCGCAAAAACAGAAAAAGAAATCGTGCCACTGACTTCTGGTCTCTTTCTTTGCCTCGAGAAACATCCGCATACGCCCCCAAAATAGTCGCTCTGGCAGAATTACTGGCCAACCCGGAAAAATACGATATGGTCTGGCCTTATGTGCCGAACCAACCCTTCTTTAAAGTGATGGAAATCGACAGCCAAATCGACTTAGCCCAAGCCGCAGACATGGCCGAAATAGAAATCGACGAACTTTACAAACTGAACCCGGCGTTCAACCAATGGGCAACTCACCCGGACGGGCCGCACCGCATTCTTGTACCTCTTGAAAAACACGACGTGTTCACCGAGAACTTTGCAGCACTGGATAACAAACAACGCGTGCACTGGAAGCGCTATAAGATACGCTCCGGCGACAGCTTAATCACCATCGCTAAAAAATTCCGCACCACCCCTCAGGTCATCCGCGAAGTGAACAATGTTCGCAACAACATGATTCGGGCAGGAAAAACGCTATTAATTCCAACATCCAGCAGAGATATGGATGAATACACACTCAGCGCAATTCAGCGCCTCAATAAACGACAAAGCCGATCCCCAGGAAATGGCCGCCATAAGTCGAGCTACGCCGTAAAGTCTGGAGATAGTTTCTGGACCATTTCACGTAAGTATGGTGTGGGTGTCCGAGAGCTGGCTAAATGGAATCAAATGGCGCCAACGGACCCGTTGAAAATCAATCAAAAACTGGTTATTTGGACGAAAGCACCAAAAACTCAGAAAAATGGCCAGAAGGTTATACGCAAAGTGGGCTATAAAGTTCGCAGAGGCGATTCTCTCGCCCGCATAGCCAGCAAGTTCAGCGTCTCTGTGGGCGACATCAAACGCTGGAATCCAAAAGCGGACTCAAAGTACATCCACCCAGGCCAATCCATTACGCTGTACGTTGATGTCACTAAACTGAATTAAATTTAACGTTACTCTACTCAGAGTGCGGTCTCCCAACGCACTCTGAGATCTTGCACTGCACAAAAAAAATAATAATTATAAAAGTCCACCGAGGCTATAAACAAGGAAGGCAAAGATGAACCGACTGATACGAATCTGTCTTGTATTATTGACGCTTACGCTCTCTTCTTCCGTAGTTTCCTCAGAAACCCCAATAATCAAAACACATGCCTATGCTCTGCATGGATCGCCCAAATACCCTGCCGACTTCAAGCACTTTCATTACGTTAACCCCAATGCTCCAAAAGGCGGCCATATAAAAGTCATGGCCACAGGTACCTTTGACACCCTGAACCCGTATACATTAAAAGGCAACAGCCCGTATAAATCGCCAGGAATGTTCAAGTATGGGGTAGCAGAACTGAACGAAACCCTACTGACCGGCTCCGAGCACCCAGGCATATCCGGCGATGAGCCTCAAACAGGTTATGGACTGATTGCTGAGTTCATCGAATACCCTACCTCGCTTGACTGGGTCAGGTTCCATATTCGTCCCGAAGCCCGGTTTCATGACAACAGCCCGATTACGGCTGAAGACGTTATTTTTTCGTATGAAACCTTAATCAAACACGGCCACCCTCAATTTCAGAACAAACTGAGAGCCGTCGGCCAACCCATTGCCCTCAGCGCTCGGGTGGTTGAGTTCCCACTGAAAGGCCTCGATAAACGCGCCCTCCCACTAAGAATTGGCGAAATGCCCATTCTGTCAAAAAACTTCTGGCACGGAAAAACGTTTGAAAAGAGCCTGCTTGAACCACCGCTGTTGAGCGGCCCATACCAGATAGAAACCTTTGACTGGGGAAAAACGATTACCTTTAAACGAGTAGAAAACTATTGGGGCAATAACCTTCCGGTTAACCAAGGGCGATTTAACTTTTCCAGCGTCCGCTTTGACTTCTATCGAGACTTAACCGTCGCATTTGAAGCGTTTAAAGCTGGTAACTTCGACATATACCTTGAGTACATCTCAAAAAACTGGGCGACCGGCTACGACTTCCCTCTGCTGAACCAGGGAAAAATCATAAAAGAAGAAATTCCGCATCAATCTCTGGCGGGCAGTCAGGGCTTTTTTATGAACACCAGAACAGAGCTGTTCAAGCATGTAAAAGTACGGGAAGCCATTGGGCTGATGTTTGATTTTGAATGGACCAACAAGCAACTTTTCTATGGTGCTTATCAGCGATCCAACAGTTATTTTGCCAACACTGAATTGGCACAAACCGGCCTGCCTCAAGGTAAAGAGCTGGACTACCTCAAGGAAGTGAAACAGCACTTACCGGAAAAGCTGTTTACCGACGCCTTTAATCTGCCAAAAACCAACGGTTCCGGGAACATTCGCCGAAAAATAAGGCAGGCTTTATCTCTGTTTAAACAGGCAGGCTGGACACTGAAAGAAAACCAGCTGACCCATCAAAAAACCGGTGAAGTTTTTGAGTTTGAGATTCTCATCCGACAGCCAAGCTTAACCCGGGTAGTGAACCCCTTCATTAAAAACTTGTCCAAAATAGGCATCAAAGCCACAGCCAGGGTGGTGGACCCAAGTCAATACAAGCAACGCATTGACGACTTTGATTTCGAAATGACCACCTATGTACTTGGGCAAACACTGTCCCCCGGACACGAACAAAAACTGTATTTTCATTCCGAAAATGCGAACGTAAAAGGCAGCTTAAACTTAGCCGGCATCGAAAACCCGGCCATTGACCATTTAACAAACAAGATAATTGCGGCCCAAACACGAGAAGAACTGGTTGCCGCCAGTAAAGCACTTGATCGTGCACTCTTATGGCAGCATTATATGATTCCAAATTGGCATATATCTCACCACAGAGTGGCCTACCAGTCATTTTTTGGCCGACCAAACACTCAGGCCATCTATGATCTGGCGTTTGATACCTGGTGGATAAATGAGACCAAACAATAATAAAGGGAAATTATGCTTTTAAATTTTGTAACAGCTAACAATGAACGTCTTTCTTTAAAAAGTTCACTTAAAAATCTATCCGTCGTTACCCTTTTATCTATTACTGTCAGTTCCTTCACTCAAGCAGCTGAAGATGAATCCCTGAAAAAACCTCAGGCAATTCATCAGTCTCATGGCATCGCCATGCACGGTGACCTTAAATACCCTGATAATTTTAAGCACTTTGATTACGCCAACCCGGATGCCCCCAAAGGTGGAGAAATCCGACGAGCGTCCCGAGGCAATTTTGACAGCCTCAATCCTTTTATTCTCAAAGGTACACCGGCCTCAGGCCTGGGCTATTTAGGCCAAGGTCTGTTTTATGACTCCCTGACCACTCAATCCGAAGATGAACCCTTTTCGCAATACGGTGCCATTGCCAAAACCATCATCTGGCCTGAAGACCGATCCTACGTTACCTTTAAGTTGGAACCCAACGCAAAATTTCATGATGGCGAAGCCATTCGTTCGGACGACGTAAAGTTTTCTTTCGAAACACTTACCCAACAAGGCCACCCGCTCTATGCGTCCTATTACGGAAATGTCACTTCCGTCGAAACACCGGACGAATTCACGGTAACATTCCGTTTTAAAGACACCACCAATAAAGAACTGGCTTTGATTATGGGGCAACTCCCTATTCTGCCGAAACATTATTGGCAGGATAAAGAGTTTAATAAAACCACCTTAACTCCCCCTGTGGGCAGTGGGCCATACACCATCAAATCCCTTGATCCAGGTCGATCCATTGTCTACGAACGAGTGGAAGACTGGTGGGCAAAAGATAAAGGCATCAACAAGGGACGCTTCAATTTCGACGAAGTCAAGTTTGAATATTTCCTCGATGACAACGTCATGATTGAAGCGCTGAAATCCGGTGTATTTGACTTTCGGGTTGAGAACTCAGCCAAAGAGTGGGCAACGGCCTATAACGGCAAGTTATTCAAAGAAGGCAAAATGGTCAAAGAAATGATCATGCATGACAACCCAAGCGGTATGCAGGCTTTTGCCTTTAACACACGAAGAGCCCCTTTCAATGACATCAAAGTCCGGGAAGCGCTGAGTTACCTGTTCGATTACGAATGGACGAACAAATCTTTGTTTTATGGTTCTTATACACGTACCGACAGCTATTTTGAAAACTCAGAATTGGCCTCTTCCGGACTGCCGGAAGGCAAAGAATTGGAACTGCTGAATAAATTCAGAGATCAATTGCCCGAAGAAGTCTTCACCAAGGAATATAAAATCCCGACCACCGATGGCAGCGGCAATATTCGTAACAACCTGCGTCAGGCCATTCGGATTCTGAAAAGCGCAGGCTGGCAGCTCAAAAAAGGCAAACTGGTCAACTCAGACGGCAAGCAAATGAAGTTTGAGATATTACTGGCCCAACCAACCTTTGAACGCGTGGTACTGCCCTTCCAGAAAAATCTTCAGCGAGTGGGCATTGATGTCAATATCCGAACCATTGACGTTCAACAATACATCAAACGACATCAGGAATTTGATTTTGATTTGATCGTAAACTCATTTGGCCAATCCAGTTCCCCCGGCAACGAGCAACGTGACTTCTGGCACAGCTCCCAAGCCGACAAGAAAGGCTCCCGAAACGTCATTGGCATTAAAAACCCAGTGATTGATGAATTAATCGAATTAGTGATTCAGGCGCCAACTCGAGAGGCTTTAGTGACCAGAACCCGCGCACTGGACCGGGTGTTACTCTGGAACCACTACGTCATTCCTCAATGGCACTTACCCGCCAACCGAGTGGTTTATTGGAACAAGTTTGACTTCCCCAAAGGCGTAACAACCCATTCACTCTCGCCAAACACCTGGTGGTATGACCCGATCAAGGCTGAAAAACTGAAATAAGCATCATCACTTTTATTAACAAAAATTAGAAAGCAGTAATCATGGCAGCCTACATCATACGAAGATTATTACTGATGATTCCGACCTTGTTCGGAATCATGTTAATCAATTTTATTATTATTCAAGCCGCCCCTGGAGGCCCTGTTGAGCAAATGCTTGCCCAATTGCAAGGCCTCGACACAGGCGTCGGTTCACGTACCGGCAGTGCTGGCAGCAGTGAAATTTCCGGTGGAGCTTCCGGTGGCAGCAGCCAATACCGAGGAGCGCAAGGCCTAGACCCCGACCTAATTGAACGTATTGAAAAAATGTACGGGTTTGATAAGCCTGCGCACGAGCGCTTTTGGGAAATGTTAGGAAATTACATTACGTTCGACTTTGGAGACAGTTTCTTCAAAGACAAACCAGTGATCGATCTGATCATTGATAAGTTGCCGGTTTCAATTTCATTAGGACTTTGGTCCACCTTACTCATCTATCTGATTTCAATTCCTTTGGGCATAAAAAAAGCCATGAAACACGGTTCTTCATTCGATGTCTGGACCAGCTCCATCATCATTGTCGGTTATGCCATCCCCGGATTCTTATTTGCAATTATGTTGGTCGTTCTGTTTGCTGGCGGTTCGTATCTGGACTGGTTCCCGCTGCGCAGTTTAACCTCATCCAATTTTGACGAACTCAGTACCTGGGGGCAAATCAAAGACTATTTCTGGCACATTACCCTTCCGGTCATTGCGCTGTCCATCAGTGGTTTCGCCACCATTACCATGCTGACCAAAAACTCATTTTTAGACGAAATCGGCAAACAGTATGTACTGACTGCCAGAGCCAAAGGCCTGGCTCCGAACCAAGTACTCTACGGCCATGTGTTCCGTAATGCGATGCTGATCATCATTGCCGGCTTACCGGCGGCACTGATCGGTATCTTTCTGACCGGATCGCTGCTCATCGAAGTGATCTTCTCTCTGGATGGCCTCGGTTTACTCGGTTTTGAATCGGCGCTGAACCGTGATTACCCTGTGGTCTTCGGCACCTTATTTATGTTCACCTTGCTCGGCCTGATATTGAAATTAATCAGTGATATCAGTTACGTGATCATTGACCCTCGAATTGATTTTGAAAGCAGGGAGGGCTAATCATGTTTGCGAATATCAGCCCTATCAATCAGCGACGTCTGGCACAGTTCAAAGCAAACCGCCGGGGTTATTGGTCCCTGTGGATCTTCCTGGTCCTGTTTGTACTCTCTTTATTTGCCGAATTCATTGCCAACGATAAACCCATTTTGGTGAAATACGATGGCGGCCTCTACACTCCGGTGTTAATCGACTACCCCGAAACCACCTTCGGCGGTGACCTCGACATTTTAACCGATTACAGTGACCCTTATATCTCAGAAATCATCGAAGAGTCTGGTGGCTGGATGATTTGGCCTGTCATTCGGTACAGCTACGACACGCACATTTACGACTTACCGGTTCCGGCGCCGGCGCCGCCTTCAAGTAACAACTGGCTAGGCAGTGATGATCAGGCCCGAGACGTCATGGCCCGTGTGATCTACGGTTTCCGAATTTCTGTCCTGTTCGCGTTAACGCTGACCATCGTCAGCACCGTCATTGGCATCATGGTGGGAGCCATCCAAGGCTTCTACGGCGGTAAAATTGACTTAATCGGGCAACGCTTGATCGAAGTCTGGTCTGGGCTGCCAACACTGTATTTACTGATTATTCTATCAAGCTTTGTAACCCCGAATTTCTGGTGGTTATTGGGCATTATGCTGCTGTTCAGTTGGATGCAGTTGGTGGATCTGGTTCGGGCCGAATTCCTGAAGGCCAGAAATCTGGAATACGTAAAAGCCGCTCGTGCCTTAGGCCTTGGCAATCACGCCATCATGTTTAAACACATGCTTCCGAACGCCATGGTAGCCACATTAACTTTTATGCCGTTCATTTTAACAGGCGCGGTGACCACGTTAACGTCTCTCGACTTCTTAGGCTTTGGTATGCCAACAGGTTCTCCATCATTAGGTGAGCTGGTAAAACAGGGCAAAGAGAACCTACAAGCGCCTTGGTTAGGCATTACCGCCTTCGTGACCTTATCCGTCATGCTGACTCTTTTGGTGTTCATTGGCGAAGCCACACGTGATGCCTTTGATCCTCGTAAACAGAAATAAGAAATGCAGGCCAAACTATGACAGACCAATCCAAACAAAACCTGCAACCGATTTTACAGGTAAAAGACCTCTCCGTGTCGTTCAACAACGGCGTTGAAGTAACCCGGGCCGTCAAACAAACTTCATTCAACCTTTACCCCGGCAAGACTTTGGCTCTGGTGGGCGAAAGTGGTTCTGGTAAGTCTGTATCTGCCCTTTCAGCCTTACAACTCCACCCCAAAAGCAGCGTGCAGTATCAGGGGGAAATACTGTTTGAAGGTCAGAACATCCTTGAACTGAATGAGCTTGAAATGCGCGCCATTCGAGGCAACCGCATCAGCATGATTTTTCAGGAGCCGATGACGTCTCTAAACCCCCTCCATACGGTCGAAAAACAAATCACAGAAGTGCTGTCACTTCACAAGGGGTTAAAAAATTCTCAGGCACGAAAGCGTGTTTTGGAGCTTTTAGATTTGGTAGGAATACCTTCGCCGGAAGAGAGTTTGAAAAAGTACCCTCACCAAATGTCCGGCGGTCAGAAACAAAGAGTCATGATTGCCATGGCTTTGGCGAATGAGCCCGATATTTTATTGGCGGATGAACCCACCACCGCGCTTGATGTCACCATTCAAAAACAAATTCTTGAACTGCTCAAAGAACTTCAACAAAAAGTCGGCATGTCGATTTTACTGATCACCCACGACCTGAACGTCGTACATCGCTATGCCGATGATGTCTGTGTAATGAAGCACGGCGATTTATTGGAATCTGGAACCACCCGACAAGTATTCGATGACCCACAACATGAATACACCAACACCCTGTTGAATGCAGATCCGAAAGGACTGCCTGTCACCATTGCATCCGACGCACCGGAAATTTTGAACACAAATCAACTGGCCGTTCGCTTCCCGATCAAGGGCGGGATCTTAAACCGGGTCAAAGATTACTTTAACGCCGTTCAAAACGTTTCCGTCGATGTTAAAAAAGGCGAGACCTTAGGCATCGTAGGAGAAAGCGGTTCAGGAAAAACCACCCTATGCCATGCGATCATCCGTTTAATAAACAGTGAAGGTGACATCCTGCTCAACAGGGATCGGCTGGATCAAATGAACCAGAAACAACTGCTCCCTTTCCGTAAAAAAATGCAGATTGTCTTTCAAGATCCTTATGGCAGTTTAAGCCCAAGAATGTCCATTCAGGAAATTATCGAAGAAGGCCTGGAGATTCATGAGCCGCAACTGGATGCCAAAGCCCGAGAGCAAGCGGTGATTGATGTTTTGCAAGAAGTTGGATTGGAGCCTTCCGTTCGGAATCGTTATCCCCATGAATTTTCAGGCGGCCAAAGACAGCGCATTGCCATAGCCCGAGCCGTCATCCTGAAACCAGAGCTGATCGTATTAGATGAACCGACCTCCGCCCTGGATCGAACCGTTCAAACCCAGGTATTGGATTTGCTCAAAAATTTACAAAGTAAGTACAAACTTACTTACCTGTTCATCAGCCACGACCTTGCCGTCGTAAAGGCAATCAGCCACCAATTGATCGTCCTGAAAGAGGGCCATATTGTTGAACAAGGTCAGGCCGCTGATGTATTCGAAAGCCCAAGCCATGAGTACACAAAAACCCTGATGGAAGCCGCATTTTACGAGGCCACAGTATGAACACATCACAAACGTTTCAGCTTCTCAAAGGCAAGCGTGCCTTGATCATCGGCCTTGCCAGCAAGCACTCCATTGCAAAAGGAATTGCAGAAGCCTTTCACCAGCATGGCGCTGAGTTAGCACTTACTTATCAAAGCGAAAAACTGAAGCCGCGTGTTGAAAAATTTGCGGAAGCATGGGGAGCACAGCTTGTTCTTCCTTGTGATGTGAGCTGTGATCAACAAATAACAAACGTCGCCACAGCCATTAAAGAACACTGGGGCGAGTTTGATATTCTGATTCATTCCGTTGGCTTTGCCCCGACAGAAGCACTCGACGGAACCTATCTGAACAACACCACCAGAGAATCCTTCAAAATTGCCCATGACATCAGCAGCTACAGTTTTACTGCGCTTGCCAGCGAATTGGCACCAATGATTCGTCCAGGCGGGAGTTTATTAACCATGAGCTACCATGGCTCACAGCAAATCATCCCGAACTACAATGTAATGGGTTTGGCAAAAGCCAGTTTAGAAGCCAGTGTTCGCTATCTGGCAAATGATTTCGGACCAAACAACATCCGGGTAAACTCTATCTCTGCCGGGCCAATCAAAACCTTGGCCGCCGCCGGCATTAAAAACTTCAGAAAAATGCTGGCCGACAGTGCAGAGGTAGCACCTTTAAGGCGAGGCGTTACCATTGAGGAAGTCGGCAATACAGCTACCTTTTTATGTTCAGAGATGGCCAGCGGCATTACCGGTGAGATCATTTACGTCGATGGAGGGCTGAGTAAAGCAGGCATGGCGCCCGTTTAGAAACGCAGAAATGAGCGCTTGAATAAGTTAAACATTCATTCGAACCACCAGTCATAACCAGAATCATCAAGCGATGACTCTGGTTGTGCTAGTCTAAAGCCTTTAGTTCGCTTCTTTTTCTTTACTTAATCCCAATTTCCGCATCTTTTCCACAAGCGTGGTTCGTCGCAGTGAGAGCTTTTCTGCAGCACGAGCAACAACGCCGTTGGCATCATCCAAAGCTTGGGAAATAAGAGACTTTTCAAGACGCCCTAAGTAATCTTTTAGGTCTATCCCGTTCACGGGCAATAACGCTGTCGCTTCAGGGTCAACCATGCCGGTGTTAGTGGCGGCTGGTATTTCCATTGGTTCCCCAGCGTCATGATCCTCTTCAAAGCCCTCTAAATGACGAAACTTATTCGGAAGTTCCTGAACACCAACCACCCCGTATGGATGCATAATGGCCATTCGTTCGACCAGATTTGCCAGTTCACGAACATTTCCAGGCCACTCATGACGGCATAAAGACATAATGGCTGCGGAGTTGAAACGAATAGAACCACGCTTTTCATTTTCCAAACGAGAGATAAGCTCGTTCAATAACAGCGGGACATCTTCAATTCGATCTTTCAACGGAGGCATTTCAATCGGGAAAACATTCAGTCGGTAATACAAATCTTCCCGGAACTCACCTTCGTCGATCATGCTCTCCAGGTTTTTATGGGTCGCAGCAATGATACGAACGTCGGTTTTAAGGGTTTTGGTACCGCCCACTTTTTCATAAGTTCGTTCCTGAAGAACACGCAACAACTTCACTTGCATGGTCAATGGCATGTCGCCAATTTCATCCAAAAACAATGTGCCGCCTTCCGCCATTTCGAAACGCCCCGAGCGGCTGGAAATTGCCCCGGTAAAAGCGCCCTTCTCATGACCGAATAATTCACTTTCTAACAGCTCAGCAGGAATGGCACCGCAGTTGACCGGAACAAAGGGGTTCGCTTTTCGAGGAGAATTGTGATGAAGGTTGCGGGCAACCACTTCTTTACCCGTTCCGCTAGGCCCTGTAATCAAGACACTGGCGTCTTTATCGGCAACCTGCGCCATCATCTCACGGACATGCTGAATGGTCCTGCTGGTCCCCACAAGGCTTCTGAACAGCTGGACTTCTCGTCGCTGTTGATGACCCCGGCTCAAATCGTATTGTTCACGATAAATCTGAGCCCTATGGATATGATCCATTAACTTATTATACGTTGCCGGCCAGGTTAACCGACCAATACACATTCTTTGCAGGGCACCTTCTGAAATTTCACGGCCATCGTCATCGCTGCCACGCAGTAAAATCGCAGGAATGGCCTGATCTCTTTCTTTAAGATTAGCCAATAACGCTTCGGTGTTTGAGCAATCACCAATAACGGCCAGCACTTCCGGAGAGTAAGCGCCGGAGTCCGCACCTAATGCAGGATCACTAACGGAAGCGTCACACACGGAAGACCAACTGGCTTCATCCGCTAATAAGAATTCTTCACCCAAAAAACCTAAAACTATGCCTATTTGATTGCGGCGTTCTTCATTATTATCAATCACCAGAACTTTTACTTCGCGCCACATAGATATAAAACCCACCCCTTGATAGTTTGGCTTTTTCAACCAAACGCAGTTTTAAATCGCCTGACATCTCTTCTGGAATCAGTGCGCCAAAATTATTTCTTTTTTTGTACCGAAAAAGTAAAGCCGAGGATGCCAGAAGAGTCAACTAAATGACACTATTAAAACAGAAAAATAATTAACTTTTTGTTTTTACTGGCATTAAACAGAGGACACGTCTTAGCAAGATGAATCACTTAACCACTAAAACTGACAGTTTTGATAGGCTTGAGCACTTGTCTTTTGTCGATTAAACCCTTTGAGTTCTGCCGCTATTTGATCTCGATGCGCCTCACAAGCGGCTACCGCATGCTTGTACAGTTCAAGCAGCGGAATAATGGCGTCACGAACGATAATCTGATTTCTTGAGGCATCTGCGACAGCCTCTTCAACCAATGTCCGGCACTTTAAATCAAGCGTACTCAATTCTTCCCAATCGTCATTGGAGAGAGCCAAGCGCATCGCCTGTTGGACATCGGCAATTCTTTTTGTAACGTCTGTCATTTTTCTCTCCAGATCTTAAATCAAAACGATTGAGTATTACGCAGTAGCCGTCGTGCCATTATAAGTCGGCTCTTGTTTAGGCTGAACCACTTGATCACGAATGTCGTCCCAGGCTTGCTGAACAGGCGTTATCAACTCAACCACCTCATCAACAAACTTCACTTCATTCTGTAAATTGGCCTGCATCAACTGACGGGCACAATAATCATAAAGCGCAGCCAAGTTTTCAACCAACTCTGGGTTATGCTTTACGTCCAGGCAATCGCTTAATGCCTTTAATATCTCAACAGACTTAGTAAGCAACTTGCCCTTTTGTTCAAATTCCCGTCTTTCAATATGACCACGAGCCTTTGATAAATTAGACTTCAACGCATTATAAAGAAGTTGAATTAAGCGATGAGGATCGGCATCAACAATACCCGTTTGTTGATTCACTTTATTGTATTGGTTCATACGATTTGCATATGTATTCATGATCGCAGCACTCTTTTATTAAAGTCTAAGACGTCTATATGTAATATAGTTTAACGGCTATTCTTTGAAAAACTTTAACCCAAGCCTCTCGCTTATTTGTAACAGTTTGAATCTGAAAACCACAAAGTGAGGGCCAACGCTAAACCGCCTTATTTATCCGAATTCGTGAATGAGTTAACAATGGCCGCCAATTGAGTGGTGACGAACTGTTCGGTGTTTTTTAGCTGTGAAACACGAAGATCAGCAGAGATAAATTGAATCGTTAACTTATCTTCCAAAGCCTTTAAGCGATCCTCCATGCTACTGCGAGCATCATCAACCGACTTCAGTTCGGTTTTAATACTGTCCGTTTTATTATTGATTAAACCATCAAATGCTAAGAACCCGTTAAAGAGAGAAACCAACTCATCCGCAACACCGGAAACATAGTTAGCGGTTCCTGTTATTTCCGTTTCACCTGGCTGGAAGTCATTCACTAAAGCATTTAACACCACGCCATCGGCTGCATTATCAGGATCATCCAGCTCTAAGCGATTGCCACTTGCCGTCACGCCGGTTGTAGTAAAGTCTTCGCCCGCTTTACTCAAAGAGCTGTTTAAACTGAAGCCCAGGTCGGTACTGGAATTGGTATCCAGTGACGCAAAAGATACCGTGGATGAAGTACCCTTTGAGTCCGAGGTAATAATCAACTTATCTGTGTCAAAACTGACCGTAACGGACTTACCCGCCGCCAGTAACGTTGGATCTGCATTAATTTGGTTTTGGACCTCAGTCGCTAAATCTCCACCAGAGGCATAGGCTTGCTGAGTCAACGATAAAATACCGGAAGTGATGCCATCCACACTGATCGAGAACTCATCATTATTGGCATCAACAGTGAACGGAAATGAACTTAAAACAGACAAAGCCGTAAAAGTACCGCTGGACTCGGTTCCCTTCATTCCGACACCATTAATGGTGCCTTCTGCGTCTTTGCCCGCAACCGTTGTACCATTCGTCAAAGAGAAACCAAAGTCATTTTCAGTTGAGGCGGCAATTTCAGTAAAAGCAACGGAAGATGAGCTCTTATATAGGTCCGAAGTAATACTAAAGCTATTGGTGCCACTGTCGTAAGCAACCACAACACTGGCTGAGTTATTTTTTAAGGTACTGTCATTATTGATCTGCGACTGAATCTCAAGCGCCAAAGCAGCTCCGTCATAAGCGCCCGCTGTCAAAGTAATTTGGCCCGACGCGACACCGTTGACTTCAAGTTTAAATGCGTCATTAACGCCAGCCGTGACAGTGAATGAGTCAGCAGGGAATGACACAGCTGTTACACCTGTATACGACCCCTGAGATGCAAGCTGTGTGATTGAATAATCATAAGAACCTGGCGCAGTCGTTCCTGAAACCACGCTTTTAAAATCAACACGAGACGAGGAGCTTTCTAACTTTTGAGAAAATATGGCCGCGACGTCTTCAGGAAACTCATCAAAAACTTTATTAAACTTATCCTGATCGAACTCGTATACATTTTCAGTCTTAGAAAGTGTCAACCCCAGCTCCGCCAGAGAACGAACATTTGCGTTTTCCATTCCGGACACTACCTGACCAAAAACAGAATCCACCTGATTTTCCAGATTTCTTAAAGTGCTGTCACCGAGTAGAAGGCCTGTTTCAGGGTTATCCGGATCAAAAGTCGAATACTCATCCATCAACTCTTTAAAGCCATTATAGGCATCCACTAAATCCTGAATTCGTTCTCCGACCACTGAGGCATCACGAGTAACCTTAATTTTTGCACTGCTTGTGGTCACCCCATTCAGATCAAGCGTTACACCCGAAATAACATCATTAATTTTGTTAGAAGAGCTAGTAATCGCCAGCCCGTTCACTGTTAGCATTGCATCCTGAGCATTTTGCGTTTCTGTCATGAACCGCTCAGTTGCAGGATTTTCTGTATAAGTAAGCTGCGACAAACCTGCATTATCTGTTGTATCTGAATCTCCATCAACTTGAGCCGTCACGCGTATCGCGTTTTCAGCACCTGTTTCCTCTGAAGAAAATACCAATACAAAACCAGAACCTGTATCTACTACATCGGCACGTATACCCGTATTTGTTGTTTCTTCATTTACAGCCTTTGCAATACTATCTAAATCTCCGGAAGTAATAGGTACGGTAAAACTACCACTGCCATTGTTATCAAAATTGATTGTATCGTCCGATGTATCCCCAGGAGTTCCATTGTCATTAGTCGTGGTATATGTACCGAGTTCAAACCTCAAAGTACCAGTACCAAGAATATCCGAATCTCTGGTGGCAAACGTTCCTGATACCAGTGAGTGAGCTTGAGCTGTCTGACTGACATCAACGGTATACTCAGCCAAAGGCGCACTGGAAGAAGCAGAAACTTCAATCTCTGAAGCAGAAGAGGAAACATCGGTGCCCAACAAAGCATTAGGGTTGCTTAGAACACGAGCGGGTAAACGAAACTCTTGCAAAGAACTTTGAATTTTCCCATAGGCGGAAAGCTGCGCATCTAAATCCTCTTTCTCACGATCGAGGCGCAACTCAGTTGGAGCACGTTCAGCCTCAACCAGCGAATCAATCAATTCACTTGTTAAAACTCCCGAACCAATACCAATTGATGATACAGCCATAATATTTCCACCTTTCTAAAAGCAAAAAACGCCAGTCAAGTCATTGATCTTTCCATGACCTGCCTGCCGTTCTGCAATTACCGGGCCAGCATAACCATCCCGTAAATCATTAATGGTTATACTGAGATCTGAAACAACTGAACAGGTTCATCTTGCTCCAGGCTTCTGGCCAATTTAATCACCACATCATCCGGAATTTGTCTGATAACCGTATCAGAACTGGCATCCAGAACAGTAACAATCGCCTCACCAGAATCTTCATCAACCTTAAACTGAAGCTTACGATCTACCGTTTGAATGTAGTCATTCAACTGCTCTACCGCATTACTCAATTGTTCAGGTTCTTTTTTTGCAGATACCGCAGGCACATCCTTGCCACCTAGAGTCACCTCATCGTCGGCAAGTTTTTGCACTTCGTTAAACTTATCTGGTTTAACGGCTGAGCCTTGTGAAGCTTTAGTATCTGTTTTCGTACTTGAGCTATTTGAAGTAGTCATTCCGACCAACGGACTTAAATCAGCCATGACCCCCTCCTTAATATATTTTTAAACCAAAAGCGAGTGGGGTTTAACCCCCACTCTTTCATAAGCCTCAGATTAACCCAATAGTGATAACACCTGCTGTGGTCGGGCATTCGCCTGAGCCAATACAGAGATACCAGCCTGGATCAATACCTGAGTACGAGATAGCTCTGCGGTCTCGGCTGCGAAATCCGCATCCTTGATTCGAGAGTTAGCAGCACTCAAGTTCTCTTTCGTGATCGCCAGATTACTCACGGTAGAGTCTAAGCGGTTCTGAGTCGCACCCAGATTAGCTCGTTCACTTGCAACTTGGCTCAGAGCATTATCAATTGCACTCAACGCTTCGTTTGCCCCTTCAACTGTAGAGATATCCACATCCTTAAGGAACTGGCCACTTTCAGAGCCACCGAACGTACCGGCAGTCAAACCTAGCGCAGACAATTGAGAGGCACCATTCGCACCGGACTCAACAGTAAATGACCCTGCGGCTGACAACTTAACTGTAGAGTAAGTAGTCTCATACAAGTTTGCTTCTACCGCTTCTGCATCGGCGTACACGGCCAAACCAGCTTGTAATGTAGTAAAGTCACCACCACCGATACCATCAACTTCGGTATCCAGTCCAAACAAAGCAGAGATGGAATCACCAGCACCAAGAGCTGCAGCATCATTCGCTGCCGCGTTTGTATCAACCGCGACGGATATTGCGCGACCATCTGCAGCTGTTAACGTTAATGAAACACCATTATCCTCAGCAACAACACCTGTCTGGCCACTCTTCGCATTAATTGCTGCTAATGTATCAGCACGCGCCTTATCAAAATCAACAGCACCAGAACCATCATCTACCAGTGTAGTTGTTCCAATTTCAACACCATTGATATAAACAGTACCGGAATCGCCAATATCAGCTCTTGTCTTAGCATATTCCAGCGCTGAGCCCGTTCCACCTGAACCACCTACCAAGGTAGTCGCCTGAACTTCTGCAGTTACACCGGTTTCAGTCGAGTTTTTATTAATAGCGGCTGCAATTGCGATACCGTTTGCTCGAGTATCTACGGATGTAATCAAGTCACCACCAGAGCCCAGAGTAGCCGTTGCAGTATCGTCCGCAGCGTTTGCCGCGCCAATAGCAACACCTTCAATGATTAAGTCACCACTTTGCAGCACACTGTCCTGAGTAAGACCAACGGTTTGTGAGTTACCATCAACTAGGTTAGTACCACCAGTATCCGTTACAGAAACAGTAGAACTGCCTGTTGCTAATTGCTCAAAAGCCAATTGCCCGGTAAAGACATCGTTACCTGCTGCTGCAATTGTAGACTGAGCACCTGTATCACCATTGACACTCTCAACTTCAATCGCTCCACCCACTGCTGCAATCTTAAATGCAGCGGCTGCGGTATCTGCACTTCGGATATTCAAAAGAATATCATCATTGTCCGCATCATAACTTGCCGTTATATCAAAGTTCGAACCCGTATAATCTGTCGCGTTAATCGCAGATACAAGATCCCGGGCGGATGAACCAGCTACCAGTGCGTTACCCAAGCCAACAGCACCATTACCGAAAGTAATGTCTGTCAGAGTTGAAATACCAGAAGAAGCCACATCAATGACAACATCCAACTGCTCATAAGCAAACACGCCAGTATTTGCTACAGAACCATTCACAGTCGCAGCAAAATCAGCCAACGTATCTGCTGCCGCGTTAGCCACTGCAGTATTTGAAGTATCATCAAAAGCCACACTGAAGGTCGCAACTGTACCGGTTTTAACTGTGGCATTATCATTCGCCGCTGTACCACCGGTCACTGAGTTAGTTGAATCACCAATAGCAACACTGTCCGAAACCAAAGCAGCACTGCTTGAACCGTATGTACCAGCCGTTAGACCTGCATTAGACAAATCGCCCGTACCAGTACCATCACCACCACTGATTACAATCTCAGACGTACCACTGGTTGTGCTTAGCGTAAAGCCACCCTCATAAGTCTGTACTGTCGGGGTACCTAAGCCTGAGTCACCACCCAATGCCAAACCTGTATCTCGGGCAAAGTTTGCTTCATCACCAGCTGCATAGTTTGCAAAGTCGTTGGTTAAGTCCGCACTTAAAGTCACATTTCGGCCGTCTGCCGCTGTCAGGATAATACCGTTAGCATCCTCCCCTGTATCAACAGCTGTAATACCAGTAGAACCACTGATGCTGTTAATCGCCTGAGTAATACCTGAACGAGTCGCTGCAGTATCATTTGCAGCAATCGAAATCTCGACAGAAACACCGTTAATTACAAGAGTACCCGCATCGGCCGCCGCTGCAGCAGATTGAGAGCTACCTGAAACAGTATTTTCGTTAACCGTTGCCTGAACGCCTGTTTCTTCTGTGCTCTTATTAATAGCCGCTACTTTAGCAATCGCCGATGCTGCGGCATTATCTGTAGATGCGGTATCGTCATCTTTAGATGAAGAACCGATCGCAATCCCGTTAATGAACAAATCACCATTACTGATGGCATTATCAGAACCGACCGCACTTAACCCAGCGGTATCTGCAACACCTAATGTATCAGTAGTAACAGCACCAATATTAACGTCCAATGTATCGCCTGCATTAGCGCCTACCTGCAAAGACGTAGCAAATGAACCGTCTAAAAGGTTAATGCCGTTGTAGTTGGCGTTATCTGCTGTATTTTGAATCTCATCGAGTAACTGCTGTGCTTCAGCATTCAGTGCATCACGATCAACATCTGCGTTAGTACCGTTGGCAGACTGCACCGCTAGCTCTCTAACACGCTGTAGGTTGGTTGTAATTGAATCCAACGCACCTTCTGCTGTTTGAGATAGTGAAATACCGTCACCTGCATTTCGAATTGCTACATCAGTACCACTGATCTGCGCTTCAAAACGTGTGGAAATTGAAAGACCCGCTGCATCATCCTTCGAACTGTTAATACGAAGACCAGAAGAAAGACGCTGCAAAGCGGTATCGTTGCCCGACTGGGCTTTATCTAAGTTACGCTGCGCATTCAACGAAGCGATATTTGTGTTAATAATCTGTGGCATGGTTGTTTCTCCATTCAATACCGCCGCAAGCGGCCTTGGCATTGGGCTCTTTTGGCCCTAATTTTTAATCTTCAACAGGGTTAGCGGCACTTCTTTTGAAACCTTTAGAACATTTTTTCATCGATTACAAAAAATTACTTACCGCCTACTTCTGTTCAAATTTGCTATCGGCCAACCCTTGCCGTGACTTTAGAAAAACAGGCTACTTTTCGACCAGAGCAGATAATCGCTCACCACATAACACGATAACCCATTGATTTAAAATACAAAAAAAATCTGGCATACCTTTAGCATAAAGCTTTTCATAGCTCTAATGCGTGGTGATTCAATTCCGCATAGGAGTTTCCTTAAAGAAGTTAAAGCGCTGAAAACCTAAAGAAGCGCAATAACCACGCATTGATATGCAAGACATTAAAATAAAATAGGAGAGCGTTATGCCTCAGGTCATTAATACCAACATTGCTTCTCTGAACGCACAGAGAAACTTGAACCAATCACAAGCGGACAACCAAACCGCGCTGCAGAGATTGTCTTCTGGCTTACGTATTAACAGTGCAAAGGATGATGCGGCAGGCTTAGCGATCTCCACACGTTTTGATGCGCAAATCGAAGGCACCAATGTTGCCATTCGAAACTCATCGGATGCCATTTCATTGTCCCAAACGGCTGAAGGCGCGTTAAAAACCGTTACTGATGCCTTGTTAAGAATTCGGGAACTGGCACTTCAGTCCGCAAACGGAACCTATGACGACATTGATCGTGAAGCCCTTAACTCAGAAGCTCAGCAACTGATCGATGAAGTTCAGCGTACGTCTGAAACCACAAACTTCAACGGCCGTAAACTTTTAGACGGATCGTTTGATACGCAGTTTCAGGTGGGGGCCAACGCAGGTGAAACCATTGATGTCACCATTGGCAAACTGACCACTGATTCTCTGGGTGGTGGCGATACGGCAGGCATTAGTTCGATAGCCACCGATGAAAAGATCACCAAAGGTGATTTAGTCATCAATGGTGTAACCATTCAGTCTTCCGTTTCATCTTCAGACAGCGCCTCATTTGCCAATGCTGACGCCTCATCGATCGCCAAATCAGCCGCGATTAACGAACATACCGATGAAACCAACGTAGTAGCAGAACCGAATACTACCGTTGCCGAAGGCACCACCCAAAGAACAGGCAGTACCCTCGCAGGCACTGCCACCAGCCCTGCCACTGTTCAGCTGAACGGTGTGGACATCACCGTCAGTTGGGGTGGCCAAAACGGCGATGCTGACAGAGCATCCGTGATTGAAGCCATCAATGCAAAATCAGACCAAACAGGTATTGTTGCGGTTGATTCGGGCTCCGCTGTAAACGGTATTTTTCTGGAAGCCGATGACGGGCGAAACATCACCATCACTGGTGTTTCCGAAGCCATTGCTGAGGCAACCGGGCTTCCTCGCGGCGAAATTGCCAACCAGTCAATTACACCGGCAGGTTTTGTTGGTGACTATACGGCAGATACTATTGCCATCACATTTACAGACAAAAACGGCAATACAGTCACCAACGCTTCTCAAACCATTACCCTTGGTGCTGCTAACTTTGGTGGTAACACCATTGCACAAAGTGCTGCTGCACTGACCACTATTTTCACCAGCAACGGCGTTGACCTGGAAGCCATAGTTGATCCAAATAACGCGGCCAACATTCTCTACAGAGCGACAGGGGAAGCAGCCGCCAGTGGTTATAATTTCACCATCACAGGTAACGATGCCAGCGGTGGCGCAGGCGACGTTGCCGAACTGTTCAATAACGCGACGGTACAAACCACCAATGGTCGGGACGGCACCTATGAAGGCGGTTTCACTCTTTATAATAAAACCGATGGCGGACCAGTCACTATTGATGGCGGCGACGGCTCAGGCAGCGGCGACTTAAATAACGTAGGTTTAGTCAGAGGCGAATATGAAACCGGCATTGCAGCATCTACAAGCCAGGAACGTATTGCCGTTCGTGGCCCTCAAGAGCTGATTACTTCGTTCAACGGCAATGGCACAAACGTTACTGCAAACGGACTGTTTGATTTCAACACCAACAATGCCACCTTTGACTTTGTCGTGCAGGACGCCCAAGGCAATACAGTATTCAACGGCGATAACATTGTATTCGCCACTGATTTATCCGGTGCTGCAGACCTGAACGCATCCACTGCGCTGGCGGCACCCGCCCTAGACGTTGCCATTACAGCCGCCATCGCGGCCGCAGGTTTAACAACCGCGCAATTGGATGTGGTCGTCACCGGTTCCACCGATGGCACAGGCACCATCACCTATGAAATGACAGGCACCCTGGTGGCCAACGGCACGAATATTCAGGTCTCAGATTTCCAGGGCGCTGCCAATGCTGATATCAACATGGCAGCCTGGTACGGTGAAAGCACAGTAACAGACACAGTAGACTCGACGGAAGGTACTGATCTGCCACAAGCGCTAGACGAAGGTGACTTAGTACTGAACGGTGTAGTTATCAGTGCTTCACGCTCATTGGATGACACCGCATCAGACGATACCGCCTTTACTTCTGACAGAGCATCCAGTGGTATTGCTTTAGGCGCCGCAATCAATAGATCAACAGAGCAAACAGGTGTTACAGCGACAGTAAACCCAACCGAAGTCACTGGTGGTTCCTCTTCAGCCAGCGCCCCTATTGGCAGCACTGGCACAGTATATATTAACGGCGTCCAAACCAGCCTGGTTGCAGGTACTGGAGACAGTGAGTCCGATAGACTTTCCACAATTAATGCCATTAATGCCATCACCGGTCAAACCGGAGTCGTTGCTGAAGATAACGGTACATCAATCACACTGACAGCCGAAGACGGCAGAAACATATCTGTTGCCATTGATACCAACGATACGGCCAATGGATTTACAGCAGCTCAGGCATTAGCGTTTACCCAAGGAATTGGCTTAGACAGCTCTATTGATGGCATTGGTTCCGGCGACTTTGCGGCAACGGCGACTTACATCAATGCAGCAGAAACCACCTATTCAACACTAACGCTGACCTCTGCTGAACAAATTGAAATTGGTCCAGGTTCTAATGGCCCAGATGCTCTCACTGAGATTGGATTCAACTCTGGCGAGTACGGTGGAGCAACGGAAGGGACTTTCATCAAAGACATTGATATTTCAACGGTTGAAGGTGCCGTAGAAGCCTTAGCGGCAATTGATAATGCTGTGGCTTCAGTGAACTTTGAGAGAGCGAACCTGGGTGCCTATCAGAACCGATTTGAATCCACCATTGAAAGCCTGTCAATCACGTCAGAAAACTTAAGTGCTTCGAATTCTCGAATTCGGGATGCGGATTTTGCTGCAGAAACCGCAGAATTATCCAGAACTCAGGTGCTGCAACAAGCAGGTATCTCTGTGCTATCACAAGCAAATGCACAACCGGAGCAGGTACTTAGTTTACTGCAGTAAACTCAATCACCTAACTGACCTGAAACTATTGGCCCAACAGGCATTGCCTGCTGGGTCTTTTTGCTTTTCACCTCTGTTTTTACTTCTCTGTCTTTGCTTATCTGTCTTTACTTCTCTGCGCCCAAAATCGCGCTGATAACCCAAGTGCATTCAATAGTTACAACCGCAGCACTATTAACCACTTAAACACTAACCACTTAAACACTAACCCCTTAAATACAAATCTCTTAAATACAAACCACTGAGATTGCTTACCGCTTTAACAACAAGTTAGCGGCAAAGTTTACCTCCCCCATAAGAAAAGCACCATAAGCCATTGATTTAAAGTAACTTTAATTATTGGCATGGCTTTCGCTAATTAATAGAAAAGTTATGAATTTAGCTGGAGGGTTGCCGCTATGGCACAACAAGCATTTAACACAGAGTTTAATAAAAATTTAACAAATCCTGTCGGTGCCATGCAGCTCGATGTTGCCAGTATGCTCATCCAGGCCAACGAGCATTACAACCGATCATGCCAAGGTAACCTTACTGAAGAGATGCGTGAAATTGAGCGTGAAAAAGCCGCTCAGCTTTGTGAATTCTTATACAATAAAAATCCGAGCCAACCACAGGTTCTCAACCTGATTGGCCGTATCTCACTGGATCAGCACGATTACAGCAAGGCTTTAGAACACTTCGAAACGGCCATTGAACTCGACCAAAGTCAGCCGATGTTCTTCACCAACTTAGCCTATTTGCAATTAATGCAACGCAAATTTGACCTCGCTCTTAAACACTTTAAGAAAGCCATTGAGCTGGACAACAAACACACTCAGGCACTTTCAGGTATTGCCTTAACATACCTGAATATGGGACGTTACGGTGAGTCTTTTCAAGCTTACCGCAACCTGATACGCGCAGGTCATTTTAATGAAAACATCCAATCGGGTGTTTTCCGTTCAGCGGCCATGTTAAAAGCGGATTACTATCAGGTTGAGCTAGAGCACGACTTAATTCGATATCTTCAATACCCTAATGCCGATCATGATTTACTGTCCAACCTGGCCACCAGCACCCTGGATCATAAATACAACATCAGCGGAGATAAAGAATCCCCTCTGGACATTTTTGCCATTGCCAAAGACACATTATTTTTAGAGACCCTAAGAAAAGTACACTGCACAAACGTTGACCTTGAAAATACGATCCGGGCACTGCGGTTTTTAATTCTAAGCCAGAGCATGGAAGCCGGTCACATCATAGATGAGTTCATCCAACTCGCTATTGCTATTTCTATGCAGTCAGCCAGAAACGGCTATGTTATGTCCATGTACGAAGACGAAACAGAAGTGGTTGCAAGCATTGAAAGTCTTATAGAGCAGATCATTGCGTTAGAAGATTGGCAGCCACAAGATGTTACTGGCGCTTTGATTCTTCTGTCCATGTATAAGCCTTTAACTGGCTCAAACGTGGGTGACACCATTAACAACACAACCGTTTCTGAATGGCCTGAGCTGCTGCAGCCAATGCTTGAAAAAGCACTTACTGAACCAGAAGAAATCATGCGCCGAGCGGAGCGCTATAAAAACCCAGGTATGACGGTTCATGCCAGCCATAATATCAAGAAGCAATATGAGCGCTTCCCATACCCACATTGGAGCAACTTAGGGTTCCATACACTGTGTGACTATACACAAGCTCTACGCCACGAACTGTCTCATATCGTTATCCCGCCTGAACTGAAAGGCAAAACCTTGAACATGTTGGTTGCAGGCTGTGGTACAGGACTGCAGGCTCTGAAGGCGGCCAGGTACTTCCAAAATGTCAAAGTAACCGCCATTGACATCAGTGCTTCCAGCCTCGCGTTCGCTGAAAAACAAGCCGAAAAGCTTAAGATCCGTAATGTAAAATTTCTCGCTTTAGACTTAACCAAGGTTGAGCAACTGAATGAAGAGTTCGACATTATTGAATGCAGTGGTGTACTGCACCATCTACCCTCTCCCGAAGAAGGGTTAAAAGCACTGACCAATTGCCTCAAGCCCTACGGTTTTATAAAACTGGGGCTATACAGTGAAGCAGCCCGGTTGAAAATCAATCAGCTGAAACAAGAAATTATCGGTAACTTCACTCAGGCAGACGAAGAACAAATCCGAAAGTTACGCTGGTTAATCATGACCGATGATAATTTAAAGGCTGAGTATGGAAAACTAATCAGCTCGCCTGACTTTTTTCATATGGCAGGGTGTGCCGATTTACTTTATAACCCACTTGAGCACCTCTACAATATAAATTCGCTAAGGAAGCTTACTCAAACAACTGGCTTAAAATTCCAGGGGTTTACTGGCTTAACACCAGAACGAAAACAAGAATATGGACGCCGATTCCCTCTGGACAAAGACATGACAGACCTCCATAACTGGGAATCTTTCGAAGAGAAAAACAAAGAACTTTTCTCGGGTATGTACCAGTTTTTCTGCCAAAAACTTTAAAAAATAAGGGCGCTAAAGAATTTTTTAGCGCCCTTTCAGCCATTACCCAACACAGCTCTTAAACTTTACGGACACTTTATGGATAGCAACTATTTAGAAGAGGTTAGACGTCAATATGAAGAGTACCCATACCCGGAAAGAAACCCGGAGGTAGAAAAGGGAACACTCCTATCAACCAAGTCGTCCTCTTTAGATTGCATTAACCACTACTGCTTCGAAGGTAACCTCAACCACACTGAAAATTTCAGAGTACTTATTGCAGGAGGAGGTACTGGAGACTGCACGATTTACCTTGCAGAACAACTCAGAAATACTAATGCAGAAGTGGTATACCTCGATATGAGCACAGCGTCCATGGCAGTCGCTCAAGAAAGGGCCAAGGTCAGGCAGCTTACCAACATTCAGTGGGTACATGACTCTATTCTTAACTTACAGAGCTTAAATTTAGGCCAGTTTGATTACATTACTTGTACAGGAGTGCTTCATCATCTATCGAGTCCGGAAGCGGGTCTTGCGGCACTGAAATCAGTTCTGAAAAAAAATGGTTCTATTTTTTTAATGTTATACGGCACTTATGGCCGAACTGCCGTATACCAAATGCAAGATTTAATGAAGCGAGTAAACCAAACAACAGAAGACATCAGAGCGAAAATTTCAAATACAAAAAAAGTTCTAAATTGTTTGCCTGACACCAATTGGTTCAAATTTAACAAACAAATATTTAACTTGGATTTAGCCAGTGATATTGGAATATATGATCTTCTTTTGCACTCACAAGACAGATCCTACACTACGACGGAATTATATGAATTCGTCGAAAGCCAGGGCCTGGTTCTCAATACAATGTTTGAGCTTGAAAGCGCTTTAGGAAGAATGATATTCGACCCCAAAACTTTCTTGAATGACCCACAATTAATTCAAGAAGTTATGAGCTTGCCAAAGCGAGAACAAGAGGCTATTAGCGAATTATTGTATGGCCAAAGAATTAAGCATTGCTGTTACATATCAAACGCTTCAAACAAAGAAGCTCAATTTACAAACAAAGACTTAGTTCCAATACACAGTATCACCAGCCAAGGCGCCGTTGAATTTGAAGACCTAAAAAAACAATTCAACGGAAATGGCGAAAAGATCAGAATCAATATCGCTGTAGAGATTTTTCGCAGGGAGTGTACCAAAGACCTGTTCAATGCCATTGATGGCAAAAAATCCATCGGTGAAATTGTAGTTGAAGTCAGTCAGCTCAACCCAAATGAAAGTCTAGAAAACATATACAGCCAGTTTTATAAGATATACAACGCTCTAAACAATACCGGCTTAATGTTTCTCAAGAGCAAAAATACGCCTGAGTACCCTCAGATGGTAGAAATGCAAAGTCGGGTTGTTTCAATTTACGGAAGAGATGAGTGTCAAAAAATCTACAATAAATATTTCAAAAAATAAATAACTAAAGTAGAGGGGCTTCCCCCTCTACCACTACCCTATCAGCATTGCATTTCTTTTCATTGATGATAATACCTTACCTATCAGCTCTTCTTTTTCCTGAGAAGAGAAGTGCTTTATCTTCTTACCGTTTAACATTTCTTCTGAAAAAATATCGCCCCAGTTTTCCTGAACATCCAGAGGAGTCCTTGTTCCGTCAAACATAGCAAATAGTTTTCTGAATTCGGATTTTACCGAAATAGAAAAATGCAGTTGATTCGTGCTTTCCATCTCATGCTTTTTGAGCTGCCCCAAAGCAACCGGATTCAGCATTGGCTTGTCAGAAATATAGTCAACGCAAAGCGCAGGGTTCACTCGAAACACACATATATTGGTTTTTATTAGGTTACGGACAATGTCTGCAATGAACTGATCCATTTGCTCATGAGAGCCAAATTCCAACCCCTGAGATGCAGCCTCCATGACCTGAAGAACGGAAGCCCCTGCCGGCCCTTTGGAAGATAAAAACGATAGTGCATTTTGAGTAAAGCGATCGTCAAAAGTTATGAGGCTCGTTCCCTGCTTCCATTCATAACGACCATTATTTTGTCCTTTATAGCTTGCGGAGCTATACAAATACAAATCTTTAGCCCTGTTGAAATCAACTCGGCCAAGCACTTTCTGTTTAGAAAATAAACTGGATCTAAAACCCGTTCCCTCAATAAAATCGAACAGTTGTTCTCGTTCCAGACGATCGGCACCGTATGATTCAACCTTGTCGTTCAGTTCTTTATTAAAGAGTCGTCCAAAGTTTCTTTGCCACTCCGAATCAGCAACATAATCTAAACCGTATTTTTTTAAAAGATCAGAAATCTCGTTAAAATAAAACGGCTTATTGTAGTCTTCCAGGTATTCGTGCCCGAGATAATATTCAGGGAACTTTGAAGCCTGTTCATAAGCCCCAATAAAAGAGGTTTTATAAGACAAGGTATCAGACGATATGGCATTCAAAAACATTTTGGTTTTTGACATGGTGTCCGAGACCGTCGCGATGTCGCTCTTCCCTTTGGATATAAAGCGCATAAACTTCAACATTGGCATACGATGATGCCAAAGCGGAAAAGTATTGTAGCTCACATACGCCAGGCCATTAGCTGACATTCTCGTATTGCAGAACTCTAGTATCTGCTCTTGAACATGCTCTGGCACCCAAGAAAACACACCATGACAAATCACATAATCAAATAGGCCAAACTCTTCATCAACCTCTTCAATGCCTTTGTGTAAAAAGAAAATGTTTTTTAAGCCCAGCTCTTGCTTTGTCTTTACCGCTTCAAGAATTTGTTGCTCAGAAATATCCACTCCCACAAACAGTGCATCCGGATTATTCATCGCCATCGGCAATAAATTTCCACCGGTAGCACAACCTATTTCAATCACCTTAGCTTTAGAGGGTAAAACCGGATCTAAACCATACAAATGAGCAAGTGCAGCCATATTTTCCGGGTGGGTTTTCCAGATTGGCTGGCTTTGATATTGAAGATCATCATAAGATGAGGCTAATTCACTCTTATAATCAGTACTTTCTTCAGCCATACCCTGTTTATTCTGCATAATTGTGTATTTTCCATAGATAAAAAATTAACGTTTATAGCTGATTAAACAAGCTTAAACCGGTCACTCTGGTATAACTTAACTGAGTCGCTTCAAGCACAAAGGTTTGATAACTCAACCGCGATACAGCTTCAGAATAATCCAAATCCTGAAGATCAGACAACACCTCCTGGCTGACCAGCTTCACTTCTTCCTGTGTCTCCCGGCTGGTCGCTACGATATTCATCCGGCCACCAACGTCACTTTGCACGTTAATGACCGAGTTCAACGCGTTATCCAAATTCGACAAAGTATCACTTAATAACTTTTCCAGCTGTTCTTGATCTACTGGCGTATCTGTTAACGAGTTTAAACCATCTTCAAGTAACTTATAGGTGGTAAATATGTCCTGCTTTGAAGATGAATCAATGTAAAAGTTATCGCCTGGATCAGGGCTTCCCACCACCTTAAAGGCAACACCTTCCAACTGAATTTCCTGACCCGGTACATAAGACTGATCCTGAACGATGGGTCGGCCAGTTTCCTTTTCATAGGCGGTAAAGTTTGGCCCGTTGGGTATTACATTCGTTTCCGCATTAAACTCAATGACGATATCTTCAGGGTAAAACGCATCATATACCGTTTGATCAACCACTTTGCCCAAGGTGATGTAGGTATCTGCGTCTGAGTTGGTCGGGTCTGTAGAAGTGGATACCGTGTTATTTTCACTTGGAATGTCCATGAAAATTTCTTTTCCCGGATTATTCCTGGCAAGGTTTGTCGCTTCATCCGCTTTTACAAAGCGCTCGCCTTCATCCCCCTGGTATATAAAACGTCCGTCTTGCTGCTCAACAAAAGGTTCAGTAAACCCTTGAAAACCGGCAAATATGTATTCACCATTCGGATCTTTAGTGTTTGTCAGGGCCAGAAGTTCATCCACTCGCTGACCAATTTCAAGCGCTATCGACTTTCGATCATCAAAACTGTAAGTACCATCACCGGCACTCACCGTCAGTTCACGTACTTTACGAATGTTGGTCACAATAGAGTCTAAAGCAGACTCTTCAGAGCGTAAGGCACCATCCAAAGTATCCAGGTTCGTACTGTACTGATCCCGCAAAGAGATGGACTGTTGCAGTTGCAAAATACGCGTGCTGTTCAGTGGGTCATCCGCAGCACTTAGGTTCTTTTTACTGGTGGATATTTGTTCTTGTGTTCTCAGCATTTGAGAATTCAAGTCAATCATTTGAGACACTGAGGCTTCAAACGCCTGACTGGATGAAATACGTACGGCCATAATCAAACTCCTTTAACGTCTGAAGATTTAAAATGTACTTAATAAAGTATCTAAAATTTCCTGAGCGACCTGAATGACTTTCGCCGAAGCGTTATAGGCCTGTTCATACTTAATCAGGTTGGCTGCCTCTTCATCCAGGTTCACCCCTGACACCGATTCTTTAAGAGACTGAGTCAAAGCCAACACACTTTCTGCGGCCGCTTCGTTAATTCTTAAAGACGCGGTTTCAGAGCCCACCTTTGCGACCAACTGGTTATAACCCTCTTCCAGGGTTTGACCTGCGGACTGATCCACGCCAATGGTTTTTTCTCGCTGAATATCAATCAAGTTTGTGGCATTTCGATTGTCTGAAACCCCGTCAGTGTTGTAATCAATAGTAAAAGAGTCTGTTCGCTGAGGTTCACCATTGATCTCAGCCTGATAACCCAAATACAAACCCGTCGCGGTAGGGACCGGTGTAAAAATATTACCCAAGCCGATGGCATCAGAGGTAACCAGCAAGCCTTCTTCTAACTGAATATCGATCGTGCCACCAACGGTTGCAGAGTTTCCTCCATCCACCGTTAAGGTATTCGACAGGCTGTCCGTCACATCCACAGTGTCTCCGCCTGGGTTGGCGTCGCCATTGACTGTCACGGTAATATCTACACCGACATAAGATTCAAGACGAACGTTGGTACCATCGCTGAACGCACGAATATTTTGCGTAGAAAGGTTGCCGTTCGCATTTACTTCTCTGGCAATGGTGTCCGCATCCACTACATCCGGTGCAGTAATCGTTAAGGTTTCACCGTTGATTACTATTTCATACGCGGTTCCGGCCCCGTTATCGACAAAATTACTGAGTGTCACTTCGGTTCTGGCCGTGGCCACAATACCTTGTTGCTGATTTAGCTGATTAGCAATTTGCTGTGCAGGCGTATTCGCCGCGATTGCCACTCCAGGCCGGGCCGTTACGACGCCCGTATCCGGATCAGTGAAGGTGAAACTTAAGTTTTCAGCCAAATAGCCGTTGGTGCCACCTGCGACCACAACCCCCGCATTGGCGCCCGTCGACTCAACCACAGTTAAACCCGGATCTTCTGAAAAAAGTTTGTTCGTTACCCCGGGAATAAACACCTGATCCTCATAGGGAGGCACCAGACTGACCGGATTGGCCGGGTCAGAATTATCAAGCACGTCGTAAGTGGTTTCACTGGTGAACTTCACGATCAAAGGCGGTGACAACTGCCCTGCTGTGGCAAAGGTGGATAACAAGACATCATCGTTTGGAGCCTCCTGGTAAATGTCCAGAATAGAACCTTGGCTAATGCTTGCCGTGCCCAAATTGCCTAAATCCCCTTCGGTTCGAATGGGTGAGGCCAACGCTAACTGATCCCCCCGCTCGATCTCTGTGGCGATGTCCGATGCACCAGTTCGTGTTGGTCGAATTTCAAACTCATCGCCTTCCACAAAACTGCCGCTTTCCAGCTCAATTCTGACGCCTTCAAAATCAATTTCGAAGGGATAAACGGTGGATACCACCCCCCGGGTAACGACAGAGTCATCCGATAACCGACGAACTTCGTAGTTGGTGTCATTAGGCCCGGTGAATTCAAGCACATAATCGTCAGCGGTCATAATGCTGGAATCAATGATGGTCACATTTCCCACACGATCAATCGGTGCCACATTCTCACCGGAGCCCATGAAACGACTGCGGGCTATATCCAGATCGTTCACATCAGTGAAGATATAGCCGCCTAAATCGCCGTTTGCATCCATTCCTAAACGATGCTGCTCATTAAGCTGATCAGCCATAACAATGGCAATCCGCCCCAACTGGTTAAGTGCTTCCGGAATTGACTCATTCTGGAAATCTAATAAACCAGCCACCGAGCCTCCGCCAACCTGATCGGTAACATCCACCAAAACACCAGCCACATTGACCGACACCGATTTCCGGTTTAAATCGAAATCATCGTCGCGAACTTCAATGCTGTACGCAGTGTCACCCACAACAAGATTCTGGCCATTGGACATGAAAACAGACAGTGCACCACTTTCCGTTTCAACCGTACTGATATCAACAAACTCGGAGAGCTGACGGATGGATTCATCTCGTTTATCCAACAAGTCATTTGCAGTGGCCGTACCGCCACCTTCGGCTTGAAGGATCTCCTTATTCAGCGCAGCAATGTTATTTAAGATGGTGTTGATCTCAATGGCTGAGGACTCCAGCTGCTGGGAGTTCGTCAATTGCTGATCAAAAATACTCTGTGACATTTGATTAAAACGTACCACAACGTCTTTGATGTCATTCACTACGGTATTTCGGATACTGACGGAAGAAGGGTCATCCGCCACCACCTGAAAGCTATCAAACATACCGGACAATTCATTCAGGATGCCTGTTTCCGGGTTGGAGAGCAGCTTATTGGTTTGTTCGATATTCAACAGGTGCGACTCCACCTGTTTATACACGGAAGTATCACGAATCAGTTGATCATTAATGTACTGGTCAAAGATCCGGGCCACTTCATCCGCTTTAACCCCCTGCCCCTGTACCAGGCCGCCTTTAAATATTGCCGGGTTCGTAGAGCTTTCAACCCGTTGTCGGGTATAACCAGGGGTGTCCGCATTCGTGATGTTATGACCCGTCGTTGCTAAGGCAGCCTGATTTGCCTTCAACCCGGTTAAACCAATATTGATAAGAGACATGACATTACCCCTGGAAAATAATTGCCGCTCAACGGCCAAAAAATATTCATCTACAAGGGATAGAACAAAAAACGTGCCAAAAAAGAAAGTCAGAGAAATGCAAAAACGTGAAGAATGAATAAGGAATGGACGCGCGGCCCATTCTTACTAAAACAAATTCAAGAAAGAAACAAAGTAAGTTACAGCGACTTCATCATGTCACTGTTCATGATTCGAACAATCTTATTCGCGTACTTAGGATCGGTTGCATAACCGGCACTTTGCAGCTCATTTAAATACTTCTCTGCGTCACCCGCCTGATTCAGTGCCGTTTGATAATGACTACGACTTTGTAAGAAACTTGAATAATCCAGCATGGATTCAACATAGGAGCCATAAGATCGGAACAGAGCTTTTTCTTCTCGCGCAATGCCATTCCTGAACTCGGTGGTATCGGAATTCACAGCCTCCCCTCTCCAACTGGAATCGGCTTTAATGCCAAACAAGTTAAAAGAATTGCCACCGTCGGCATGCGTCGGAATCTTTTTGCCCCAACCGGTTTCCAGAGCCGCCTGTGCCAATAACGCTTTCGGATCAGCATTCAGTTTTTTAGCCGCCACTTGTGCCACGGGCCAAAGAACATTCACAAACTCCTCAGGTGAATCAAAGCGATCTTGCTTGGAACGCGCGTGCTCAACCCCCACCTTCAACGCCTGCTCGTCCTGTGCATACATCGAGATTTGCTGGCGATCCATATAGTCTTTAACCGCATTCGCTATGCGCTTCGCCTGTGGTGAATCCGGCTGTGCGTACAGAATATCCTGATCTTTAATCGGCAAACCACTTTTGGGGTCCAGCTTCACCGTCGGGAAAAAGTTATTATTTTCAAAGGGAGAAAAAGTGGCGTCCCTGCCAGGCATATCCTTGCCCTGACCACCCGGTCCAGAGTGATCCATGCCAAGCTGCTCCCATCCTTTTCCTTGCTGTGTCAACGACTCCAGTCCAGGAACCTGCTGACTGATTTGGCGAACTAAGGTATCAGCCAAACCAATGCCTTTGCCTTCCGATAAATGCATGGATAGCTGTTGGTCATACATATCCCGGTAGAACTTCATCTCCGAGCTGTTTAATGGATTATCCTGCTCAAATGCTGCATTGGCATCACGCATGGATTTCAGCATCATCCCCACGAACATACTTTCAAATTGCTTTGCGATGTTATTCAGAGCTTCCAATTTGCCCTGATCAGACTCTCTCGACTTGCCTTTTAAATTCTGCAAGCTATTTAAGTCGTGATAAGACCCCAAAGACGAGGTATCAAAGTTAGACTTCATGTTAATAACCCCGTTACAGTACGATCAACTCAGCTTTTAAGGCGCCTGCTTTTTTCATGGCCTCCAGGATTGCAATTAAGTCAGAGGGCGAAGCGCCTACCTGATTCACCGCCGTTACTATTTCCTGAAGTGACGTTGAACCTTCAAACATAAACATCGGATTAATCGCTTCTTGCGCGTTCAGCTCTGTTCGTGGCGTCACCACGGTTTCACCCCGACCAAACGCGTTCGGCTGATCAACATCCAGGTTCTCATTGATGCTGACCGTCAGGCTGCCATGGGTAATAGCCACCGGATCAACTTTTACATGTTGACCAACAACAATGGTACCGGTCCGGCTGTTGATCACTACCTTGGCTTTATCTTCACCCGGATCAACTTCCAGGTTTTCCAGAATGGACATAAATGAAACCCGCTGAGACGGATCTCTCGGTGCTGTGACCCGAATCGAAGTGCTATCAATAGCCGAGGCAATACCGTCCCCCAGCAACTGATTCACTCTGTCGACAACTCTTTTAGCGGTAGTAAAGTCGGAACTGTTCAGGTTAAACACCAGCGAGTCACCCTGGTTAAACGACGTCGGAACCGCTCGTTCAACGATGGCCCCGTTTGGAATGCGACCCACACTCGGCACATTTACCGTCAGTTGTGATCCATCGGCACCTTCGACACCAAATCCACCAACCACCATACTGCCCTGAGCCACAGCGTAAACCTGGCCATCAGCGCCTTTTAAAGGCGTCATCAACAAAGTACCACCGCGTAAGCTGGTGGCGTTACCAATGGAAGACACCGTTATATCAATGTTCTGACCCGGTTTACTGAATGCGGGTAACTCGGCATGAATTGCCACTGCGGCAACGTTCTTCAGTTTCGGGTTAGTACCAGGCGGAATGGTGATTCCAAACTGGCTCATCATGTTCTTAAAGGTTTGATCTGTGAAAGGTGCTTTATCACCGGAGCCGTCCAGCCCCACCACCAAACCATAGCCCACCAGTTGATTCGATCGCACCCCGGCGACACTGGTAATGTCTTTCAAGCGTTCAGCGTATGCCTCGATTGAAAGCAAACACATCACTAAACAAAATGATTGAATGAAAATCGTCTTAATCATCCCAGCCACGTTCATAATTAAGCTCCTCAGAATGGCCAATAATCGCTGTTAAAGAATCTTGCCACCCAACCTTGTCGGTTTGCATCCGCCAAATCACCGGTACCACTGTAGGTGATGCGAGCATCCGCCAACCGGTTGGACATGATGGTATTATCATCAGCAATATCATCAGGACGAACAAGCCCCCGAATGCGAATATATTCATCGCCCTGATTAAAGGTCATCCACTTTTCGCCTCGAACTTCCAATACTCCGTTCGGCAAGACATTCGACACCGTTACCGTAATTTGACCGGACAAGCTGTTACTTTGGTCACTGTCGCCTTCACCGGTAAACTCCCGGTTTTGAGACAAGCTGGTTAACAGCCCAAGATCCTTCAACAAAGGAATGGTACTGGTGATTTGGTTTCCCATATCTTTGCCCAGTAAAACACCCGGATCAAACTGTATATCCTGCTCTTTGGTTAACTCGGTATTAGCAGATTTCTTCGCATTGGTTTGCTCTGAAAGTACGATGGTAATGATGTCTCCGATGCGATGGGCACGACGATCATTGAATAATCCCATGTTGTATCGAGCCTGATACAAAGACCCATCCTGCCGTTCAGGCGGCACCAATGCCGTCGGTTGAATTGGCGCATACATAGGATCATCGGGTTTGACGATGTCTTTGCTGCACCCTGAGATTATTATCGCTGCTACTGCAACCATCAACAGCTTACTGTTCTTGTTCATTGCCCTCTCCCGAACTATTAGAGGTAAATCCCGCTAACTTCAACGGTTATTAAAGCGTCTGACTGATAAATCCAAGCATTTCATCGGCGGTAGAGATCACTTTCGAGTTCATCTCATAGGCACGTTGCGTGGTGATCATGTTGACCATTTCTTCCACCACATCCACATTGGAGTTTTCCAGAGAGCCTTGCAGAATACTGCCCATGCCGTCCAATCCGGGCTCACCCTCTACCGGGTCACCACTGGCATTTGTTTGAACGTACAAGTTATCACCGATGGACTGCAAACCCGCCGGGTTCACAAATGACACCAAAGTTATATTGCCGATTTCTGTTGCCTCGGTTTCACTGCCCTGAGTAATACTGACCGTACCATCACGGCCAATACTGATGGAGGTGGTGTCCTGCGGAATCACAACATTGGGTTCCAACTGGAAACCAATCGGGTTAACCACATTACCGTCAGCATCTTTATGAAACTGACCATTACGGGTATAACCTGTGGAGCCGTCCGGTAACGTAATCTGAAAGAAACCTCGGCCGTTAACCGCCATATCCAGCGGCTGATCCGTGATCTGAAAGTTCCCCTGTGTATGTTCTTTTTGCGTACCAACCACCCGAACACCTGTACCCAACTGCAAGCCGGAAGGTAGCTGGGAGTCTTGAGCAGACTGAGCACCCGGTTGCTTCTGTACCTGATACATCAAATCATGAAACACTGCCCGGTCACGTTTAAAGCCAACCGTCGCAACGTTTGCCAAGTTGTTTGAAATGGTGGTCAGTTGTGTATCCTGAGCACTCAAACCTGTTTTACTTACCCATAATGCGCCGTGCATAACCTATCTCCTAGCACCTAATTCATACAAGATCAGATCAGTGTTTAAGCTGCCTTTATTCTCCAGGAGAACCCCAAACCGGGTTAGGCATTTGGCTGCCGATTGCCGTCACTGATCAGTCAAAATATTCAGTTAATTATTGAATTTGCAATAAGCTTGCCACCTTCTCGGAATTCTCCTCGGCGGTCTTCATCATCTTGACTTGCATTTCATATTGACGCTGATGAGACATCATTTCGGTCATGGCATTTATGGTATTTACGTTGCTGGACTCCAGAAATCCGGACACAACACTCACGGTTGGGTCCTGTTCAAAAGCGGCGCCAGGCTCACCTTTGATTCGGAAAAGCCCGTCAGTGCCTTTATCCAAAGTCGCAATCTCCGGATTCACTAATTTCAAACGACCAATATCAACAATTTCAGTGGCCAGACCATCCGTTGGCACCAAGGAAATCGTACCGTCATTGGCAATATTAACGGTGCTTGCCGGCGGAATGATGATAGGGCCATTTTCCCCCAAAACAGGGAGGCCATCCGGTGTCAGCAGCTGGCCTGCAACGTCTTGCACAAAGTCGCCTCGACGGGTCAGTGCTTCATTGCCTTCCGGGTCCTGAACCACGAAAAACCCTTGGTTCGGAATAGCAACGTCCAACGCCCGGCCGGTTTCCATCATCGCACCTGCTTTAAAATTACTGGCAGGTCGTTCGGTCATGGCATAGGCGCGAGTCGGGTGGTAATCGCCCCACACAGGTTGGCTGCGAGCTTGAGCAAAGTCTTCTCGAAAACCGGTGGTATTTGCATTGGCAAGGTTATTCGCATGAGATCGCTGAGCAAACATATTCTGCTTAGCGCCAGACATTGAGATATAGAGTGCTTTGTCCATAATGGTCTCCAGCCATAGTTGTTAATTCAAACGCCTGACAACCGGAAACTTTCGCATTTATTTACAAAACAGACTCAATACTCAATTAAGAAAAAATTCCGTTTTCAGCTGACCGCTACAGTCGCCGCACGAATCCCTGTGCGACTTGCGGCTGGAGGTTGGTCTTCCTCCCTGAACTGCTTCGACGTTGCCTTGGTTTCGTTCTTCATGTGGCTCATACCTCATGAACCCAAATCAACATCAGATCTTATTTAGATATTGAGAATCGTCTGTGAAATGGTATTTTCAGTTTCGATTGTCTTAGCATTTGCCTGATAATTACGTTGTGCAATGATTAGGCCAACTAGCTCATCCGATAGGTCAACGTTAGAGCTTTCAAGGGCTGAAGACTGAATCTTACCTAGCGCTGCCGTACCCGGCAGGTTAATTACTGCCTCCCCTGCGGCAGTAGAGCCCCGCCACATGGTATCGCCAATAGGCACCAGACCCTGCTCATTGGTAAAGTTAGCCATTGCCACATAAGCGAAGGTGCGCGTTTCACCATTCGTGTACCGACCGATGACCTGACCATTCGTATCCACATCAAGACCAACCAGAGTCCCTGTACCAAAGCCATCCTGCGCTAACGAGTTAATCGCAAACTGAGAACCTCGCTGGGTACTGCCGGTAATATCAATGGTGAAATTGGAGCTGGTTGGCGGCACCGTCGGCTGCTCACCCGCGACAGGCCCTGCCGCCCCATTAGGGTTACCATCGGCATCTCTGGGCACCCAGTCATCAACCAACAAAGGCGTTGCAGGGTTGCTCGATGCTAAATCCCCCCGATCATCAAATACCAGCGTTTGAGATAAGGTCAAGTTACGCTGATTTGTATCTGAGACCGGTTGAGAAGGGTCAAACCCAGGGTTAACATCGCCAATATTTTCACCATCCACCACAACATACATCGTCCAGGTATTGGTATTTGTAGCGTTCAGCGTTGCCGGCTCTTTCACAAAGTACTGAGTCATCACATGCTGATTACCCAAGGAATCATAAATATTGACCGAAGTAGTGTGGTTATAACTTTTGGAATCCGTCGGACTGAAGGGACGAATCACCGCCGTATCGTTCGTTGGCGTTGCACCAAACACCACGGAGTTCGGTGCCGTTGCTGCATCGTTATTCACGATATAAAAACCGGGATCGACAATCACATCAACAAAACCGCCGACCGTCACTTCGTTACCAGCACCTGGCGTTGTCGTAACTGCAGCACCAACCGTTTGGCCATTGACTACCCCGGTCACATCCATACTGCCAACCCCCGGAGAGGTCGGGTCTGCAGCATCATTAATAGCAAAGGACACGTCATTACCCAGTGAGTTGACGACCGTCAAAGTATCCGTCGCGGCATCATAAGTTGCGCTGTAGTTTGCCCGCCCACTGATTTCTGCCGCCAATGCCGTACCACTACCAAAACTGGCACTGGCCGGATCTGTCACCGTAAGCGGCAACCCATCCAAAGTGGCATTTTGTGCTGTATTCCAGTTTGTAAGCTGAAGCGTGGTAGACGCCGACGCTGTCGCACCATCCACATTTGAAATAGTCGTCGCAATATCGAATGCCGAAGCGTTTGCAGCCCAACTGATGTCCGAAATCACCTCATTCGGTGACGCTGCAGCATTCACCAACTGAATAGTACTTGTGGTAGTCGTAGCAGAATACCCATTAACGGTACCCGCCTGAGCTACACTGATCCCCGTACCATTGGTGGTTGCCGGCAACCCTCCGGTGGCAAATGCCATTCTGGCATCCAGGTTCAAAGCCGTATCCACGTCCGTTGTCCGGTTTGGCGCCATATCAGCATCATCAACCTGAATATCGCCCAAAGGACGTGACGGGTTCGGAGCCGCCTCCAGCTGAAGTTCTTCCGGCACCCCAAAACCCTGAACCAGTTCGCCGGTATTTGTTACAATGAAACCTTCATTATTTAAGCTAAACATGCCGGATCGAGTATAAAACTGCTCGCCCAAATCATTTTGCACGACGAAGAATCCTTCACCATTAATAGCAAGATCAAGACTGTTCTCAGTAAAGTTAATATCCCCCTGGTTAAACTGCTGCGAGATGGTGTTTATATTGACACCTTGTCCGGAGGCACCATTGCCCGAGACATTGGCGGCATACAAATCACCAAACTCAACGCGTGACTGCTTAAACCCGGTGGTTCCTGCGTTCGCAATGTTATGACCCGTAACATCCAGATCCGTTTGAGCCCCTTTCAGGCCCGTCAAGCCGACTCCAAAAGACATATTCTGATCCTCTTCTAGCTAAACCTGCTGACACTTCAACAAGTTAAAAATCTCTTCGTTACCTGACTGGTAAATTGCAGGCCAGACAACCGTTATTGAACTTAAAACTTGTTTGCGTTACTCAAAAATCTCTCGGATATCGGACATTGGCACCTTACCAACCCCTGCCACATTCAGCATCATGTCACCGCCCGCTAAAGTCACGCTATTCACCTTGGCCGAGCCATACACCTCGAACGTCTTAGCTTTTTCATCTACCACGCCCGTGGCTTTAAACTTATAAGCACCGGCAGGCAAAACATTGCCTTCGTTATCCTTCCCGTCCCAAAGAATGCCATTCTCTCCCGGCACAGCCTTAGTCATTGGAATCTCCCCCACCAGAGCACCGGCCGAGTTGGTAATGCTCAGCATCACATTCGTGGCACCTTCCGGCACATCCACCATGGCGGCAACATTGCCTTCACCCGACCAATACGCCGTGTCCTGCTTCACCACAACCTGCCGACCAACCAATGATGAAGCCTGTAAAGCCTGGCTCGACTTGTAGTCACTCATCATGGATTCGACACTGGTGTTCAGCTTGTCGATGCCTTCCACCGAGCTGAACTGTGCCAGCTCTGCAATAAAATCGCCGTTTTCCTGAGGATCAAGCGGGTTCTGATTGGTCAGCTGAGCAACCAACAGCTCCATGAACTGATCCTGACCCAGCTCATCCGAACCTTGAGTCGATGATGCGTTACTTGTCTGAGTTCGATAGGTAGCAAGCGCATCTGTTGAAGTACCATTAATATCAGTCATTTGATTTCACCTATATTGGTTCCCAGGTTCCTTACTTACCTAACGTCAAAATTTGCTGCATCATTGTTTTTGCTGTGTTCATGATATCGACATTGGTCTGATAAGAGCGCGATGCCGAAATCATGTTTGCCATTTCTTCGACCACATTCACGTTCGGGTAATATACATACCCTTCTTCATCTGCCATCGGGTGCTCCGGGTTATAACGCGCTTCCAGCGGCGCATCACTTTCCACCACGCCCATCACATGAACGCCGTTGCCAATATCTTCATTGACGTCCACACCTTCAAACTTATACCCCATTTCATCCTTATGAATCTGTGAAAAAACCGGGTGACGTGCACGATAGGTCTCGTCAATACTGCTGCTAACCGTTTCTGCGTTGGCAATATTACTGGCCGTCGTATTCAAGCGAATAGACTGAGCCATCATGCCTGTTCCGGCTATATCAAATACATTTCCCAGTGACATAATCAGTCTCCTTATTCGCCTTTAATTGCGCCAGTTAAGCCTTTGAATTTACTGTTCAAAAATTGAAAAGTCGCTTGATACTGCATGGCATTTTGCATGTACTCTGAGTTTTCAACCTGAGTCTCAACAGTATTTCCGTCAATGGCTGGCTGATGCGGATTTCTGAACTTAAGCCCCTGATCCGGGCTTAATAAGCCATCCAGATGCTTGTCGTCCGTTTTATCCAGCCCGACAGAAGACAACCGATCAGACTCAGCATTCAAAACGGCTTTAAAATCAATATCTCTCGCTTTAAAACCAGGGGTGTCAGAGTTTGCCAGGTTATTCGCGATGATTTCTGCGCGCTGAACCCTCACACCCATTGCTTGTGGGTGGATACCTAATGCGTTATCAAATGAAATTGCCATATTGCCGCCTTCAACGATCAAATTCTTAAACTTTCTATTTAACAAACAAATAGCGTGCCAAATAAAAATACACAATAAATTCAATAAGTTATGATTATTAAGACAAATATTAAGCGGCAAGCGGCAAAAACGGCAAAAAACACCACGGAAAGGCAAACAGGGCTAGAATCAGTAAATACTAGAAAGAAGAGGAAAGAAAGAAAAGATACAAAACACCCGAAGAAACTGCCTCCGGGCCATAATTTAATTATTTCACTTTATAGATCAGGCCAGGACGGCATTGAATCATTTCATAGATGTCGTTCAGTCCGGTTAAAGACTCGGTAGCACCAATCACCAAATACCCTCCGGGGTTCAGGCAACGAGACAAGCGCGTCAATATATCCTTTTTCTGTTCTGCCGAGAAATAAATCAGCACATTACGACAAAATATAATGTCGAATTTACCAAAGCTGGCATAACTCTGAAGTAAGTTTAATGAGCGAAAATCCACACGGCTTTTGATGTCACGATTCACGGACCAGGAACCGTCCGTATTTTCCGTGAAATACCGGCGCTGAAGGTCAGCATCCAGCCCACGGGCCAATGCCAGCTTTTCATAAGACCCTTTTTTGGCCATCGCCAAAATTTCAGAAGACAAGTCCGTTGCCAGAATTTGCACCTGACTTAATCTTTTGGAAGGGTTTGCTCGATTGTACTCTTCCACCATCATACTCATTGAGTATGGTTCCTGACCGGAAGAACAGGCAGCAGACCAAATTTTCACGCTGGTTTTACGTTGTGCCACCAGTTCGGGAAATAAGATCTCTTTTAAAATTCGATACGGATGCTTATCACGAAACCATAAGGTTTCATTGGTTGTCATCGCATCAATCACGCTTTCTTTTAAGCGGGTATTCATCCGAATTTTAGACAACAAGTCCTTTAAGTCATGCAGATCGGCTTCCTGCATGATTTTTCTTAATCGACTGGCAACCAAATACTGCTTGTTATCACCCAATACAATGCCGGACTCTCCCTCAAGAAAAGCCCGAAACTGATCGAAGTCATTTTTTTCAAATCGTATAGAGCCCGATATCGACATCCATTACCTCAAATTCAGCGTAAACAGAAAGGGATGATTACTCCCCTCCCTTATAAACAGGTGCATAATCTCCCTTTAAAACACTCACTGCTTTTGAGGCTAGATTATCTGGACTGAATTTCGCCATAAAGTCATTGGCACCAACTTTTTCCACCATCGCATGATTAAACACGCCACTGAGCGACGTATGAAGCATAATATGCAACTCATTCATACTCGGATCAGCCTTCACTGCAGAAGTCAGGGTGTAGCCATCCATTTCAGGCATTTCAATGTCCGAAATCATCATGATGTATTTGTCTGCAGGATTCACACCCTGCTCAACCAGCCCTTTCAAATGCGTTAAAGCTTCAGCACCGTTTTTAAACAAAGTCGTTTCCAGCCCCACAGACTCCATACATTTCTGAACCTGCCTGCGAGCAACCGAAGAATCATCAACAATAAGAATATGACCTAACCCTTCATCGTCTTCTTCCTGAGGAATCTCTTCAAGAATTTCTTCACTAATGGCTTCACCACTTGGTACAACCTCAGAAATCACTTTCTCAACATCAATGATTTCTACCAGCTTGCCTTCCAGCTCAGTAACCGCAGTCAAATAACTCTCTTTGCCTGTTCCCGGTGGTGGCGGATGAATGGATTCCCAATTCGTGTTGACAATACGTTCAACAGAGCTGACTAAAAACCCCTGAACCGTACGATTGTATTCAGAGATGATCACGAAACTGTTTTCAATGTTCGGCAACGGAGAAGCTCCGGTCGCCATACTCAAATCCAGAATAGGTATTGTGCCACCACGAATATGAGCAACCCCACGAACAACAGGATTTAGCTTAGGCATCATGGTTAACTTAGGACACTGTAAAACTTCTTTAACCTTAAAGACGTTAATACCATATACCTGATCCGACCCTAATCGAAACAGCAGCAGTTCCAGCCTGTTTTGGCCTACCAGCTGCGTTCGGGAATTTACTGCGTCTAATACACCCGCCATTTAAATCACACTCCTAATGAGGCTAACGGCTTTATTTTTCAATTCAGATTGTCCTATCGGCGTCATTGACCGTTTCTTGAAAAAATTTATCAACAACCAATGAATTGCAGGTACTACTTATCACGGTTTCACATATAACTATAGCAACTTAACAGCCACTGACATTATTTTTCATGGCACAGCTATTGCTTCTTTAACCACAGAGACAACAAAGCGGCAAAAACATGACACCTGGAACATACACATGTCATATCTGATGAAGCATTTAGACAATTCTAGACGAATATATAAAAAGGCAAAGCCCCTTCTTTGGCCGATTCTTGCCGGATTCGCTTTTTTTATTTGCCACCCGGTCTCAGCGAACGCCTCAATCAAGATATCGCCTGAAGGCATTCAGCAACAAATAATCGCTTTCATTGAAACTGAGTTCGAGCTGGACACCAGCACAGAAGAAATTGACATCGCGCCTCATAAAATCAGTTCATCGTTGAGATTGCCGAAATGCACTCAACCCCTGGATCTCGTTCGGACAGGTAAAAACGCCAATCATTATGGGCGGCACACCATCAAAGTAAGTTGTTCCAGTCCCAGATGGAGTTTCTACAGTGGCGCTACGGTCAAAGCTTACGGAACCGTAATAACTGCAAGCTCTCCCATCGGCAAAGGAGAAATTGTGACCAAAGACCACATTAAATACAGCAAAGTAAATTTAGCCAAAATGAATGGCAATGTCTTGACGGAAGCAGACTCAATACTTGGACTGGCCGCTAAAAGGCCTATCAGACAAGGATACATGCTGACTCACAACCAATTTGAAGCCCCTAAGTTAATTAAGCGGGGGGACGGCATCATGATCCAGGCCGTCAGCAAACTGTTAACCGTAAGCACACCGGGAGAAGCCCTGACTCATGGTCGGTTGGGCGAAAATATCCGAGTCAGAAACCTGAAATCTGACCGGGAAGTGATCGCCAGAGTGAAGGACAGGGACACCGTAATTGTTATGTTATACTAGCAGGCTGTTGATTTTCGTTATCGAGGCAGGCTTAACAAGGCAAAATCAGGCGAAAAAGCGGAGTTTATAGGTCATAAATGAGCATTTTGAGCCTGATTTTAACGCCGGTAGGGCAACACAGATAGAAAATCAACAACCTGCAGGCAACTAATTGCAAAAGTTAACTAAAGTCACTATGACATCTGCCGATATAACCGAGTGAAAGCAATTAATTTTTCGCGGCAAGGCTGGAGTAAACAATGGAAATCAACAACTTAAATATTAATAGCAGCAGTCCTAAGGCTAAGCAAGCTGAAACAAGCTCAGCAGGCAAAGAAAAATCTCAGGACATCACCTCACAACCAAGCGCAGGTGAAACCGTATTCATTAGCTCAGAAAGTAAAGCAATGAACGATTTAGAGAGCTCTATTAAAGAACAGCCAGATTTTGACACAGACAAAGTAGCACAAATCAAAGCAGCCATCGCCGAAGGCAATTTTGCCATCGATGACGAAGCATTAGCTAACAACATTATTCAATTTGAAGAGCTATTTAGTTAATTAAAACTGAATAGCAGCAATTGAATTGACTGTTATTAAGGAACATATCAATGTCAGCAAACATAGAAAAAGCGAGACAAATAATTTCAACGGATATTCAAGGTGATTTAAAAGACGCCAACGAGCTTCGCACCTTGCTGTCAAATGAAAAAACAGCCCTCGATTCTCGCGACATTGAGACAGTTCAAGCTCTAAGCAAACGAAAACTGGAAATTACAGATGCGATGGAGAAGCGTGCTAATAAGCGCAGTGAAATCCTGAAGCTGTTTAATTTCAGTAATGATGAGTCAGGCGTTTTTTCCCTGTTCGAAGGATCGCCGCGAAAAGAACTGGAAACCGCCTGGCACACTCTGAAGGCTCACCTGACCGAATGTCAGGAAGCAAACATCATCAACAGCAAAATTGCGTCTCGTACACGCCAATCACTGCAGCACGTTTTAAAAATTGTCCAGGGAAAATCAAATAAACCCAAGGTTTATAACCCATTAGGCAATACCTCAGCTATTATTACAGGCAACCTAATAGGTGAAGCATAGCCTGATCGCGTGAATTCTCTGCTTTTGTGGCCCCTGCTCTTGACCACATGATGAAAGCCGATTAATTTACGCGATAACAAGCAAACAGGAACTGGGTAGTACTGGATGACATATAGAATACTAAAAACACCAGAAGAACATTATTCTGTATTACGTACTATTCAGGACAATCGCTACCCTACCACACTGACTTTCCACTCTCATGATCAAGAGTATTTAACTCAGGTCATCAAAGCGGATATTGCTAATCGTTGCTTCTATATTGACGAACTCAGACCGCCCAGCGGCCATAAACTGGCAGCTTCCGGGGAATCTTTCGACATCGTCACTAAATTAAACGGCGTCGAAATCATCATCAAAGGTTCCTCCATCGTCGGCGCAGGAAAGTCTGAAACCGGTCAATTTTATAAAATCACCTTTCCGTCAGAAGTTCTTTATTTACAAAGACGCCATGCCTTTCGGGTAGATATTCCGGAAGAAAGCGAGGTATTCGTTGAATTTCGTGGGGATGAGCATCAATCAACCACCCATGCGGAAGTGTTGGATATTTCAGCAACGGGTTGTCGCTTAAAAATTAAAAAAATGCCTGAGCCGCCTTTCGAAAACGGCGACCACATTCCTTTTTTTAACTTCAAAATCAGCCAAAACATACACGTTGAAGGCGAGGCTGAAGTCCGTTTTATTTCAGAAGTGGAAGAAGATGCGTCCTTCATCATTGGTTTACAACTGACCGAACTGTTTGGCCTGGGTCACAGAACCATGGAACGCTTTGTCAATGAAATTCAGCGAGAAGCCAGAAAACAAAGATTCGAATAACAAATCAGGCTAAAGGCTCGACAGTAAAACCATGATGAGTCATCTCAGCTAACAACTCAGAACACTGATACACCCGCTCTAAATCCTGATACTCGTCTAAGTCCCAAAGCGGCTCACCAATCCAAGCCTTAAAGCCGTTATCATTAATCCGCTTAACTTGCTGATCAAAAACCCGTTCCGTTCCCCAATCAATGTCATTGAAAATGTTTGAGCAAGTTTTCGACGCTCCAATCGTGACATAACCGCCATCTTCAGACGGGATAATGGCTAGATCATTATTCGATAACTGAATAACCACCTCCCGAATACTCTGCTCAGTAATCGATAAGGCATCACCGCCTACAATAACGACTTTGTCATAGTGAACCAGCATAGAGTCTATGGCATTCGCCATTTTCACACCTAAATCCCCTTCGGACTGAAGATGGCCTGACACCCCGTACCTGCAAGACAAGTCCGTAAAAAACGCATGATCAAGCTCATTCGCTGCGCTGAGGTACAAATCAATATCGTCCAAGCGAGCCAAACGGTTCACAATTACCGTCAGCATTGCCTGGTAAGTATTCAACGCGTTTAACTCTCCAATGGTTGTAGCCAACCGAGTTTTCACCTGACCAAGCTTTGGTGCCTTTGAAAATACCAGCACTGCCACCTTGGCCGCCACATCCTGTGAGTTGGATATATTGTGAGCCTTCATTGGGATTTCCTTCGATAATAAATACGATGAACCTGCTCCGCCGACGCGCCACGCCAATAGATAAACCTCAAATACCACATCGTAAAAATGGTTTTGAATATACCCTCACGCTGCCACTTTCTGCTGGAAGTAATGATATGCGACTTGGGAATGAAAGGACGGGACAAGCGCTTAAGTCGTTTACTCAGCTCGATGTCTTCCATCAACAATTGCGAAGGAAACCCGCCTACCCGGTTAAACGCCACCCGATTGACGAACATCCCCTGATCACCAGTACTGATTGCCGTTAAAGCACTTCTGTGATTCATAAACCAAGCGACTATTTTCAGCAAAAAACCAGAAGGCTCAAGGTGAACATTAAATCGCCCCCAACAGGTTTTTGGGCACTGAATAAAATTCACCAGATCCGATACAGTTTCTTTCGTTAACCGTGTATCTGCATGTAAAAACCATAAGATATCGCCAGAAGCCTGTTGGGCACCAAAGTTCATTTGTCCTGCGCGTTCAGGGTTGGTACGAAACAACTGAACATGGTTGGCCGACAGCAATGAATCCAAAGAGGCGTCCTGAGCACCATCCACAACAATGATTTCATGAACCAGACGCCCCAAAGGCTTCAAATCATCAATCAAATCTAACAGCGGCCGAGTGTCATGAAATACCGGAATGATGACACTCAGCCTTGCATTCTGATCAAGCTGAAACCCATTACTCAAGTGCACCACCGCAACTGCTGCCTTGCCCTGCGGTACAACCATAACAATGGTTTGCGATTCGGATGCCTTGCTCCGTTAATGGATTCTCCAATAGATCACGCAAGTGGGGCTGCGTTTTTGAAGTCGCAGCCAAAGGCATTTCAAGCATCTGATTAAAATCACAATCGTATAAGTTGCCATTCCAGTCGACACTGACCAATGATTTGCACATAACACTGTCAAGATTGGTTTCCGAAAAGTTGTTACGCAGCAATGTCATGTAATTATCAAATTCATTCTTTGCCAATAACACGGCACCAAACCGACTGATCGGCATATTAGTGATGGTAAGAAGCTGATCAAAAGTAATGTCGAACTGCTCGGATAACTCACGTTTATAGTCCGCCTCTAAAGGCTTCTGGGGCGGCGGTAAAAAGGCCCCTGATGGGTTGTATACTAAATTCAAAGGCAACGAAGGATCACCAACGCCGTAACCAATGCTGTTCAATAATTTCAATGCTTCGATACTGCTTTGGTAAACCCCTTTGCCTCGCTGACCATCCACTGTATCTTCGGTATAACAAGGCAGAGATGCCACCACCTGCACCTTGTTCTCAGCCAAAAACTCCGCCAGCCATTCATAACCTGGCTCCAGTAAAATGGTTAAGTTACAGCGGTCAATGACTTCCACATCCCGAGCTCTCGCCTGCTCCACCAGCCACCTGAAATGCGGGTTCATCTCCGGCGCACCCCCGGTTAAATCCAGAGATTTAATGCCTAACTGATCAATACATTCAATAATCAGCTCAACCGTTTCTTTATCCATTAACTCCGTACGCTTCGGCCCGGCATTCACGTGACAATGGGTGCAGCTTAAATTGCAAAGATACCCAAGATTTACTTGCAGTGTCGTCAGTTTAGACCGGGTAATCTGCGGAAAGTCAGTCGCAATCAATAAGGATTTGGTATCTCTCATAGCTATCTCATTTATTTAATTATTAGGCCGTTCCATCCGGTGGAAATCTGATGCTTAGAGCGAGTTGATCAAAATAAGTTCAGAACCCATTAATTTTTTAGCGTTCGGGTGACAATCCTAATGACTCACTGTAAAATCCGATTCGGCTTCTCCCCATAGCTCAACAGGATAGAGCGTCCGCCTCCTAAGCGGGTGATTGGGGTTCGAGTCCTCATGGGGAGGCCATTTTCTTATCTCGCATTTTAATCCATTCTCAGCCGATATGTCTCACACCAACTTATAAATCAAGCGAACCGCCAACAGCGTCAAGAGCCACTTAAAGGCCGTCTTAAAAGTCTCTTCAGGCAACCTCCCTAATAACTTTAAGCCCAGCTTAGTGCCCACCAGCCCGGCCAATACCATTAGTACAAGCACTCCAGCCCATTCATAGAATGAGAAACCAGCAAACGAAAAAACTATAACTTTTAAAGCGTGCTGCAATGTCATGCACGAAGAAAAATTGGCCGTGTAATAGAAACGGTCAATGTTCGGGGTTCGTAACCAACTGGCCACCAAAGGCCCCGTCGCTCCGGCAAACAGCGTAGCCAAAGTAGTTAAGAAACCGCCCAAAACTCGTCCGGTCTTGGATTCAGAAAAGCCTGCACTGGGAAGCTTTCCCCAACAGCTGTATAAAATAAAGATCGCAACGGCCCAGCTAATGGCATCTTCCGGCAGAGCTCGAATGCCCGTCAAACCAATCAACGCGGCCAAAAAAGCGCCAATAAAAAAAGCCACCACCAACGAGCGATCTATGTGAATGCGGGTAAGCCAGGCTCGGCTTCCGTTGGAAGCAAACTGAACCAATCCATGCAAAGGAATAAGCACAACCGGAGTGATGAATTCCGCCATCACAATAATTAAAAAAGCACCGCCACCCACCCCCAGGCTTGCAGTGATCAGTGAGCCAACAAAACTCGCAGCCAATAAACATAACAGCGGAAGGCCCGATATAGCATCGGGAAAGAAATATTCCATTGAGGTTATTAAGTCCTCCAAGAGCGACTTCCTACCATGAGTTCAATCACGCCTAAACTTTCTAAATATGAGTGTCTTAGCTACTTTTAATAGATAAATTAGATATTTGCCCACAACCGCCGAACAGACTTGGAGAGCCGATGCTCATCCTAAAAGATTTACTTTTGAGATACCAGAAATTAACTTCTGATCACTTAATTGAGATAGTCTCAGATTATTACCTATACGACGAAAAAGATTTTGTGGAGCAACTCAAAGCAATTTCTCATCTTGAGCCCTCTGCAGAGCAGGCCATCCAACAATTGTCAGCCACGTTAATCAGCGTAGCCTCTGAAAGTCATAAGCTGCCCTTACTCAACCAAGTACTGTCGGAATATAAACTCAACGGTACAGAAGGCGTTCAGCTGCTGTCTTTGGCCGAAGGCCTGTTACGCATCAAAGATCAAGACACTGCACAGAGATTCATAGAAGATAAAGTCATTGCGGGTGACTGGGAGTCCCACAAACAAAAAAGCAAACACAGTGCTGTTAACTTGGCAACCGAAGGCCTTTCCAAACTTAAGTCCTGGCTGGTATCCAACGAAGAAGAGAAGCCTTTCCACCATTGGTTAAACGCCAGTCGTAACGTCCTGGCCAGAGAAGCGCTAAAACTACTTGTTTCCAGATTAGCCACTATATTCATCCGTGGTGCCAGTATTCAGTCCGCACTTTCGAAAGGCACCAGCAATACTACCCACTGTTGTTCTTACGACATGCTGGGTGAGGCAGCCTTAACCGAAGAAGATGCCGACCGGTACCTAGAAAATTACCTGGCGGCCATTGATGCTGTTGCCTTGCATGAAAAAAATGCCCCCAAAGCCCCCCCTTCTTCCCCAAAAGACAGCGTATCAATCAAGTTATCAGCACTGACCCCCAAGTTCGAGTTCAGACACCAATCGCCCTTACAACGTCGTTTTTTAGTCAGAGTGGAAAAGTTAGTTCGCAGCGCTCACGAACAAAACGTAGAAATCACAATGGACGCAGAAGAGTCCGACCAACTGGAGTTAACTCTGAGCGTGTTCAAACATTGTCTTACCTTACCGGGCCTGAAAGGCTGGGGGCGTTTAGGCATCGCCATTCAGGCTTACGGGTTCAGAGCCATACCAACCATTCTGTTTATCGCTCAATTAGCAAAGGAACATCAAACCAGGGTACCTGTCCGGCTAGTGAAAGGCGCATATTGGGATAACGAAATCAACAAAGCACAACAACTGGGTTTGGCAGGGTATCCGGTATTCATCCAGAAACAAGCCACAGATTTAAACTATCAGGTGTGCATCCAACTGTTACTTGAGCAACAACTTGCAGGTCACGTTCGACCTCAATTTGCCACCCACAACGCCACAAGCATCGCCACCGTGATCACATTAGCCCGCTTACTGGATGATAAACAAGAAACCCTGTTTCCGATCGAGTTCCAACGGCTTCATGGCATGGGCGAAACCATCTACAACGCACTGAGCGGATACCAAAAACATTTTACCGAGTATGTTTGCAGAACCTACTGCCCGGTAGGCCCCTACAAAGAGCTTTTGCCTTACCTGATACGAAGAATTCTGGAGAACGGTGCAAATCAATCCTTTTTAAATGAGCTGGCCAGCTTTAAAGACAACGCAGAAACACTCAGCCAATTACCCATTCACGGTTTAGTGCAATACGATCGTTATCATCAGGACTTCCCTTTACCTATAGACATCTACCAGCCATTTTTTACAGAGACCGTTGGCTGCAATATAAACCAACCGGGCCACTGGCAACGGCTGTCCGAGGCATGCAACCCGTTTACTGACACCATCTATCAGGTACACTCAGCCATTCCCGACGACCTTAAACAAGAAGAAATCGCAGAAACGTTATTCTCCCCCAATGATAAAACACATCGCCTCGGCATCAGTTACACTCTCACCAAAGTTGACCAACCAGCATTCCGAACTTTACTCTCCGGCAGGGCCAGCTGGTCCGCTTACCCGCCCGATAAACGAATAGACATCATTAAAGTCTTTGCCTCCAAACTTGAATCCAACCAGTATGAATTCATTACTTTGTGCATTCGGGAAGCAGGTAAAACCTGGCAAGACGCCATTGCCGAAATGAAAGAAGCCATTGGCTTTTGTCGTTACTACGCCAATCAATACAACGGCATGAAATCAACCACTGTACTTCCTGGCACCGTGAATGAAAAAAACCAATTCAAGTACAACCCAAAAGGCAATTTTATTTGCATCAGTCCCTGGAACTTCCCTATAGCCATTTTAGTGGGGCAAGTGGTTGCAGCCTTGATTACCGGAAACCGAGTGATCATCAAACCAGCCCCGCAAACAAGAATCTGTGCAAGACGAATCTTCGATTTATTAAGAGAAAGCAATGTCCCTGCGGACAGCCTTTACTATCTGACGTCTGACAACCAGTTAACCCAAACACTGCTTAGTACACCAAACATTGATGGCGTAGCTTTCACGGGTTCACTGAGTACCGCCAGAAAAATTCAACAGCATTTGTTGGAAAACCACCCCTACCCCATTCCTGTCATTTCAGAAACCAGCGGCATTAACTGCATGATCACGGACGACTCCATTTTGACCGAACAAATGGTCAAAGACGTCGTCCACTCTGCTTTCGGTTCTGCTGGCCAAAGGTGTTCCGCTTTAAGAGTGGTGTTCATTCATGATTCGGTGTTCGAAGAAACAGTCAAAGCGTTGATCGGCGCGATGAATGTACTTCAGGTTGGGAACTCACTGACTCCAAGCACAGATTTAGGCCCAATCATCGACCAGGATGCACTAACCTCTTTAGTCAGTTACATTGCGCAAAAAGATCAACTCAATCAGATCCTGCACGCGATCCCGCCCTCCATGAAAACCGGCCATTATTTATCGCCCATACTGGTCGAGCTTAAATCACTGACTGAATTAACCCGAGAAACCTTTGGCCCGATTCTGCACGTTGTTCGCTATAAAACCAACGAAGTAGAACAAATCATTTCCGACATCGAAACATCAGATTACGCCCTAACCATAGGCATACACAGCCGGGATAAGAACTGGGTGGATTACCTTTGCTCTCAATTAAGCATGGGGAATATCTATATCAACCGACACATCACGGGTGCTCAGGTCGGCGCACAGCCATTTGGCGGTAACAAGCGTTCAGGAACAGGCTTCAAAGCAGGCGGCCCCAATTACTTACTTCAATTCGTGAATGAACAGTGTATTTCTGAAAATCTGGCCGCCATCGGAGGGAATACCAAATTAATCACTAAAAGCCATTAAACAAACCCTCACCAACCATGCAAATGGAGCAGTGTCCCATCAAATAAGTTCTATATTTAATTTATCTAGCGTCATTGGAGTCATTAAGCCGTGAGCAACCGTTCCCATACTTATCAAAAACTCATCCCTTCTTCTGAATTGGAAGTCGGTATGTTCGTGTCGAAACTGGACTGTCCATGGGAACAAACACCTTTCATTTTCCAGGGATTTCTTATCTCCAACAAAGATGAAATTTATCAACTGCAAGAGCATTGCCAGGAAGTTTATGTCGACATCAAACAAACGCTGCTTACCCAAAAAGAAAGCCTGAAAGAAAAAGTTAAGAAAACCGAACAAAAGAAAAAACCAAACAAACCAAGATACACAGACCTTGTCACCTTCGAAAAAGAGTTGTCCTTTGCATACGATACTTATCTGTTCATGAACAACCGATACAAAGAACTTCTGATTGAAGCCAGTTCAGGCAAAGGTCTTAACTCAGGAGACCTCTTTGATTTAATAAGAAAATGCGTCAAAAGCCTATTAAGAAATACGGGTGCATTGACCTGGTTAACACAAATTCGCAACAAGGATGCCTACCACTTTGAACACGCCATTCGTGTGGCCATAACCGCCATCGCCTTTGGCAAGGAACTTGAACTTCCCGTGCGCGACCTTGAAATCCTGGGAATTTGTGGACTATTACATGACATAGGAAAAGCTACCATTCCTGTGGATATCGTAAATAAAGAAGGTCGGCTCAATGCAGAAGAGTTCAAACGAATGAGGACCCACCCCGAAGAAGGTAAGCGGCTGTTAGAAATGCTGAACGTCCCCATTCAGGAAGCGATAGATGTCGCTTATAGCCACCATGAACGAATAGATGGTAAAGGTTATCCCTTGGGCATAACCGGCGAAAAGATCCCCTACTTTGCCAAGATTATTGCTATAACAGATTCGTTTGACGCCATTACCAGTCATCGCAACTATCGCAAAGGCATCTCATCTCCAGAAGCATTAAGCGTCATTTACGATGAAAGAGGGCTGCATTATGACAGGGAGCTTGCGGAGCGGTTTGTAAAATTTATTGGCATTTACCCATTAGGCCATATAGCGGAACTGAATACCGGTCATTTAGCCATCATTCTATCCAATACTCAGCAAAATAAATTAAAGCCTAAACTGTTGTTAATCACCTCGCCAAATAAAGAACCCATACCAGAAAGAATTATCAATTTAAGTAAAACCGACACGCTAAAAAACGGGATTCAGCTACGAATTAAAGACATTCATAATGACGGCGCATTCGGCATCAAGCTCCAGTTCTATCTGGAAAAAGCGTTGGCACTGTGGTCATCCCCTCCAATCTAGACTTCAAGCAAATTGAACTTATGAAACATAAGCTTTGTCTAGATTTTCGCACAGTTAATATAGCTGAACGGTCTAATCTTCTTGTCAATAAGTCCTATTATTAGAAGAGGTGGAGCCAACTGTTAGGAAAGAGCCATTGTGAGCCGATATACCGACATATCCCAAAAAGTAATTTCCACAACAGACCTAGAAATAGGCATGTTTGTTTCAAAATTGGACAGACCTTGGGAACAGACTCCCTTTATTTTTCAGGGCTTTCTAATCTCTAACCAAGAAGAAATATATCAACTGCAGCAATATTGCAGAGAAGTGTTTATCGACATCAAACAAACCATTGAAATCCAGCATAAACCGGGCGGAACTGCGGCAGTAAAGAAAAAAAGCAGGTACTTGGACACAGTGTCCTTCGAAAATGAACTACCAACAGCCGTCAACGCTTACCAACAAACCAAACAACAAGTGGATACCATTCTGACCAGCTTACGAATGGGCTACGATTTAGATGCGCCTAAAATAAAGTCGCTGGTGAAAGATTGTGTTAAGAGCGTAATCCGAAACTCTGGTGCACTGTCATGGCTGACTCAGATTCGCAACCGGGACGACTACACGGCAGAGCATTCGTTGCGCGTTGCAATCATGTCCATCGCGTTCGGCAAAGATCTTGATTTATTGGAAGAAGAACTGGAAAACCTGGGGGTATGCGGCTTACTACACGACGTAGGGAAAGTCAGAGTGCCTCTGGAAGTTCTGAACAAAGAAGGCCGATTAACAGCGGAAGAATTTCAAGCGATGCGCGCCCATCCGACAGAAGGGAAAAAACTGCTGCAATCGAAACGGGATGTGTTTGCAGGCGCGGTTGATGTGGCCTACAGCCACCACGAACGGGTCGATGGCAAAGGTTACCCAAGAGGCATCACCAGCGAAAAAATACCGTATTTTGCAAAAATCGTGGCGATTACCGATGCCTATGACGCCATCACCAGTAACCGCTGCTATCGTAACGGAAGCTCCTCTCTGGAAGCACTACGCATTATTTATGACGACCGAGGCCTTCATTTCGATCGTGAATTAGCCGAGCGATTTGTCAGGTTTATTGGTATTTACCCACCAGGGCACATTGCCGAATTAAATACCGGCCATATAGGCATCATCCTATCCAGCCAACAGGATCATAAACTCAGACCAAAGGTAATGATTGTAAGGTCAACGGATAAACAGACACCGATGGAGAAAGTGATCGACCTCCACGAAGTACAAAAACTAAAAGATGGTACACCCCTGCGAATTAAAGAGATTCACAACGATGGCGCGTTTGGAATTGATCTTCAGTATTATCGGGATAAAGGGTTAAGAATTTGGCAGGATTTACCAGACTTGGATGCCCCTAAAGCAGCCTCTCACTACGCGTAGACATAAATCGTTTAGCACTGACTAACCGTTTAGGTTTTTAAAATAATTAACGTGTCTTGTTCTAACGCATTCAGCGTGTTCAAGGCAGATTCATTGGATGTACCGCAAAATTCCACTTCAGCGGTGAATTGAGCACAAACCTTAGGCCTTTCCGGCTTACCGAATAACGTACATAAGTTATCGTCAGACAATGCAATGCACCTTTCTCCGGCTTTTTTACCATGAGGCATCCCCGGAATAGCACTGCTGATGGAAGGAGCAATACAACACGCACCACAACCTAATCGACACTCCACTCAACACTCCCATCATCTTATAAAAAATACAAACTTCTCACTGACTCATAGTCTACATTAGTAACAAGCGAGTAAAAAAATAAATCTGACGATTCTGATCGAATGCCAAATTTAAAAACAGGGCTTTTAGGAATGAAATATCTTTCAAAAGTAAACTACATCCCAATGGAAGAGCACGTCATGTTTTGGGACAGTGAACAACACAGAATGTGGGTGTCATTCAAGTGCGTACAAAAGATGGCGAGAGACACTAACTCAGATATATGGCTCTGCGAAGAAGGAATGCATCATTTTCTGACGCTTAAATCGCCTGAATAATACCGACGCAAATAGAGACAACCGCTCAAGTTTTAGCAAATATTGAAGCTATACTTGTATTGAGCGTGATATAGAGATGATTCGATGGAATACCTGAGAAAGATAGATTCGTGGAAAAACAGGCATGAGAAACTTATTCTGAAAGACGGAGATAAGGTATTTTACATTTCTGCAAAAGCCGCGACATCTAAAGCTAGCCAGGAAGGTAAAGATTTATGGCTGTGCAGCGAAGGCGGGAATGTGTTTTACATCCTCAGAGAGAAGGACAGTTAATCAAAACCTGTTCGTTCAAATTTATTAAAGCGTCTGGCATAAACACAAAAAGCGAGCTAAAAGCCCGCTTTTTTATTGACTTAAAAGTCTTAGCCGTTAGCTGCCCAGAAGCTCAGCCTTCAAACCATCATGTACTGGATTATCTGACAACCAAATACCGAACATGGCTTTCTTAAACTCAACGCCTTTTACAACATCTTTCTCTACGCCGTTTTTAGTTACGTTAACGCCCACACCCGGAACATAAACCAAATCAAAAACGTCGCCTTCTTTGATCTCTTCACGGAAAACACTAATGAATTGCTCGATCTCAGACTTGATAGCCGCAGTGTTGCCACCCGTTGCCATTTCAAAGCCTTCGTTGGTAGCGTTCACCATCTTTTCAGCGGTAATTAAACCAGAAATGATGTGCAGACGAAGCGCCATTGGTTGATCTGCATTTACAACCTGCTCAGCCGTCAGGCCTTTGCTCTCAAGATACAAACCAGCAACGTACAGATCCAGGAACAACTTATCACGGATACCTGCACCATTAAGAATCAGGTTACTAGAACCTGCAGACATTTTTTCCGGCACTTCAACATCAGCAACTTGCATAGCTGAAGCAGACATTGCGCATACCATTGCGCCACATGCGATGATTTTCTTAAACATTATCTCTGATCCCATATTTTTATTGTTAGTCATCCAGTACACAAGTCGGTTTTGGATTACCACCCTGCGTTTGACCTAGTGTACTGGTTTGGGTTCCACAAAAATGTGGACTGTTTTGCAATTTTTTCGCCCTATGTGAATAGGCGACAGAATTATGTCATACAAGATTATTACATACGATCAACAACCTTTATGCCCAACAAGTCTAAACCTGTTTTTAAGGTATTAGCAACCAGTTTACTTAGGGCCAGACGGCTGGCACGAACGTCTTCTGCAACGCCATCTTTATTGATTGGGCAGGCTTCATAGAAGGTCATGAAGTTGCCAGACAATTCATACAGATAAGAACAAAGTACATGCGGTGTACCTTCTTTCGCCACAGAATCCACAATCTCAGAAAATTGCATTAGTTTGATCGCCAATGTACGTTCCGCAGCTTCAGAAATAGCAACTTCGCCTTCGAACGAGGTCATGTCTACCTCTGCTTTACGAAACACACTTGCAACCCGGGTATAAGCGTATTGCAGATACGGCGCCGTATTGCCTTCAAAAGACAACATATTATCCCATTCAAAAATGTAATCCGTCGTGCGGTTCTTGGATAAGTCAGCGTATTTCACCGCACCAATAGACACAGCATCAATGACCGCCTGCTTTTGTTCTTCGGTCAACTCGGTACTCTTTTCTTCAATTAATGCCGCCGCTCTTTCCTTTGATTCATCCAGCAAGTCGGATAACTTCACTACACCACCAGAACGCGTTTTGAAAGGGCGACCGTCTTTACCCAACATCATGCCAAATGCATGGTGCTCCAATGACATCGCTTCAGGGATGACTTCGGCTTTTCGCAGAATGGTCCAGGCTTGCTGTAAATGTTGAGCCTGACGAGAATCAATAAAGTAAAGCACACGATCGGCATTTAATTGCTCATGACGATATTTCGCACAAGCAATGTCTGTCGTTGTATACAGAAAGCCACCATCCTTTTTCTGAATGATCACGCCCATGCGCTCGCCATCTTTGTTCTTGAACTCATCCAGAAACACCACCATGGCGCCTTCACTTTCTTCTGCAAGGCCTTTGGCTTTAAGTTCTTCTACCACGCCAGGTAACATGTCGTTGTACATGCTTTCGCCCATGGTATTGTCTTTGGACAAAGTCACGTTCAATCGATCATAAGTTTTCTGGTTCTGATCCATAGTGACATCCACCAGCTTGCGCCACATGTCATTACACCACGGATCACCGCCCTGAAGTTTTACCACATACCCTCGGGCACGCAACGCAAACGCTTCGTCGCTGTCGTACTTCTGCTTAGACTCACGATAAAACTCTTCCAGATCAGACAACTCCGATTGCATCACGTCCGGGTTATCACGCATCAACTCTTCCAGGTGCGCAATCAACATCCCAAACTGAGTCCCCCAATCACCAATGTGATTGCAACGAACCACCTTATGTCCCAAGAACTCCAGGACACGAACCACCGCATCACCAATGATGGTTGAGCGTAAATGGCCAACGTGCATTTCTTTCGCAACATTTGGTGCAGAGTAATCCACGGCAATGGTTTGAGGGTTTTGCTTCTCAGCCCCACAACGATCATCAAACGCAGACAATTGCTCAGCAACCCATTGAGGATTAAGCGTGATATTAATAAACCCTGGGCCGGCAATTTCCAGCTTATCAGCGATGCCGTCCAGTTCAACTTGGTCAATGACTTTCTGAGCAAAATCACGAGGATTCATACCCAGCTTCTTCGCAACTGGCATCACACCATTGGATTGATAGTCACCAAAATTCGCTTTAGCACTTGGTCGGACCATACCTGAAGTACCTTCTGGAGCGCCCGCTGCTACTAATGCTTTTGAAAAAGACTGATCAAGAAAATTACGAAGATTCATATCGACCCTAGATAAAATGTGAGAGCGACCCATCAGACAACAAAGGATCACGAAGTAAATTTAAGGGCGACTATTCTACAACAGAGTCACGTCAGTAAAAACAAAAAAAGGTCAGACAAGCTGACCTTTGATCACGTGTGGATTGGAAAATTACAAACCCTCTAATAAGGCCTCTAACCCTTCTTCAACACCTACCGTATCCTGAACTTCCTGCAGCGCTTTGGCATGATCCATTCCAATGGCATCCGCCACATCAGAAGGGAATCCTTCAATAATCTGCGCTTCATTCATTTTCTCTTGATGTGCTTTTCTTAAAAAACGCGCTAAGTATAAAATACCGGCCATTTTTGAAATAGGATCAGACTCCAACGGCTTATAATGATATGCAATGCCTTCACTCATTTCATCCGGGAAACGCCAACGTCTTGCCAACTCGGCACTCACATCGGCATAACTGTAGCCAAAGACTTGATTTTCAGCTTCAATGCGGTCTTTGCCCTCACTGACCATAGCATCAACGCCGACGCACTCCTGCGGGTATTCTGTATGCATCAGAACAATACCAATCGAATACAACATTCCTGTGGTAAATGCGGTTTCAGGGTTTACATCGGTATAGCGCGCAATCCACTTAGCCAACTCCCCCACCGCAAAACTGTCCTTCCAAAATGCTTTTCGGTCAAACCCCTGTGGCACAGTGACCGCACCCGAAATCCCCGAAGCCAATACCATGGTTCTCAGCATGCTTAGTCCTAATAAAACCACAGCATCATTCATGGTTTTGACATCCCGGCTGGTGCTATAACGAGCAGAATTCGCCACCCGCAACACTTTGGCAGTCAAGACCTGATCTTTCGAGATCTTATCGGCGATATCATCAATATCAATCGAGTCCTCATCATTAAAACTTTCGATTAACTCTTGGACAACCTTAGGAATGTTAGGAAGTTGCTTTGAAGAATCAAAAATTGCCGCTAGTTCCATATAGATCCTCTACTTTGATAAAAGAGTCCAGCATCAGCCTGGCCTGTTACGATGACGAATCATTCAACCGGGTATAAAGTGACAACTGGAAAACACATTTGATTTTCACAGGTTTACGGATTTGACTTCAAAAACCCGCACAGCCTTTTCTTATTACTGCATTCGCCGGAGAACACAAACACATGCCTTTGAGTGTAGTCAAAAACCTCGCAACCCACAGAAAATATTCAGAATTTTTCTGTGTACTTTCGCGGAATCATGCTCAAACCTGCACCGCTTAGGATGAAAAAACACTTATTAAAAAAAAGTTTCATGATTTCCCTTAACGGATACCTAGTCTGACGCTACAATACGCGCCAATTTTGATCATTCAATAACCAATTCAGCAAGAAGTATATCTATATGTCAAACCGTCAAGGCAAAGTAGGGTTCGTCAGCTTGGGCTGTCCTAAAAATACTGTGGACTCCGAGCGAATCCTCACTCAGTTAAAAACCGAGGGTTACGAAATATCCCCAAGTTATGACGACGCAGACGTGGTATTGGTTAACACCTGTGGCTTCATCGACAGCGCAGTGCAGGAGTCTCTGGACACCATCGGCGAAGCCATGAAAGAAAACGGCAAAGTCATTGTGACTGGCTGTCTTGGCGCAAAAGAAGACGTCATTCGCGAAGTACACCCAAATGTTTTAGCCGTCAGCGGTCCGCACGCCTATGACGAAGTCATGTCTCAGGTACACGAAGTGGTCGACAAACCAGAATACAATCCTTATGAATCATTAGTGCCAGACACAGGCGTTAAGTTAACGCCAAAACATTATGCTTACCTGAAAATATCCGAAGGTTGTAATCACAGATGCACATTCTGCATTATCCCTTCCTTCCGAGGTGATCTCGTCAGTAGACCCGTTGGCGAAGTATTAAGTGAAGCTAAGCGTCTTGCCGATGCTGGCGTAAAAGAATTACTGGTGATTTCACAAGATACCAGTGCTTATGGCGTTGATACCAAATATAAACTGGATTTTTGGGAAGGCCGCCCGGTTAAAACTCGCATGACGCAACTCTGTGAAGAGCTGTCTAAACTGGGAATCTGGGTGAGACTTCATTATGTATACCCTTACCCGCACGTCGATGAACTGATTCCGCTCATGGCAGAAGAGAAAATTTTGCCTTATTTGGATATTCCATTCCAACACGCCTCTCCTAAAGTGCTTAAAAACATGAAGCGTCCTGCTCATTCAGAGAAAGTGCTTCACCGAATCAAGAAGTGGCGTGAGATTTGTCCTGAAATTGTACTGCGCTCAACCTTCATCGTCGGTTTCCCTGGCGAGACAGAAGAAGATTTCCAGATGCTGTTGGACTTCCTGGAAGAAGCTCAGCTGGACAGAGTCGGTTGCTTCAAGTATTCCCCCGTGGAAGGCGCGACAGCCAACGAATTGCCGGATCAGGTAGACGAAGACGTCAAACAAGAGCGTTGGGATCGCTTCATGGCCGTTCAGCAGAAAATCAGTGCGGCACGACTGCAGTCCAAAGTAGGAAAAACCATGGACGTCATCGTCGATGAAGTGGTTGAAGAAGGTGCGGTCTGTCGTTCAATGGCCGACGCTCCGGAAATTGATGGTCAGGTATTCCTTGATAACCAAGTACACCTTCAGCCTGGTGACATCGTTACCGTTGAAATTGAAGAAGCCGACGAGTACGACATGTGGGGTCATCTGGTTTAAACCCAACCCTAACTACTTCTCAGCCAATAAAGTGGGCGCTTCTCGTTGAAGCGCCTATTTAGATCCTCTTAAAAGCCCTTTCAAAACGCATCATAAATACAGCTTAATAAATCCGTTCCTTGCTTAATCGGTTGCGCACCCCGTCTCCCAGAATTTCAACACCGCATCCCGATTGCGCTGCAAATTAAAGGTTGCGATGTGAGGACCCGAGACTTCAAGCCATTTGGCACGAGAGAAGGTCTTATTAAGTTTGAGCCCTTGTTCATAAGGAACCACCTGATCGGCTTTTGAGTGCATCTGCAAAACAGGCACGGTAACTTGGCTGGCATAATCCATTGGCTCAAATTCGGAGGGCAATAACCAGCTGGCCGGATAGGCAAAACTCCAGAATAACCAGGATCGTTGAAATGAAATTCTTGCCATATCTTTGAAAGAAGCAAATCCAGCATCCAGTACTATACAATCTGGCTGGCTAGACTCCTCTGCCATTGCAATCACAGTCAATGCAGACCCAATACTTTGACTTAATACATAAACCGGCTGATCATCCTGCGCAGAGCGCGCTTTCATCCACTGATACGACAATTGCATATCCCCAAGCACATCAGGCAGTGCAGGCACACCTGTGGATTTTCCATAGCCACGATAATCCACCAGCAAAACCTCGTAACCCGCTTTGGGCAACCAATGAACGCTTGCAAAGTGAGTACTGATATTTTCTGCATTGCCATGGAAGAAAACGACACGACCTTTGAGCGAACCCTCTGGATGAAACAGCCAGTGGGTAAGAGATTGATCGTCAGCAGTCTTGAGGGTCACAGTGTCGTACGAGAGCCCATAATCTTTTGGGTCATTAAAGTATTGGGTACTCGGATGAAAATATAAGGTCGTCAATGAACGACAACCAGTCAGCGAGAGAAAGAAGCTCACCATCGCAAAAAGTCTGAAGTATTCCTTACCTCTGATCACATCCTGCCCCCTTCATTGCTCATTCTGATTCAAACGCGGCCTAGTTTAAATTATTCCAGGATCGGCCTAAAAGTAATACCGATAACTGGCCAACATCTCGGAGAAGGTATCATCCTTATGCCATTCATAACCAAGAGTCACCCGTAACGCATGATTTACCGACAAATTAAAGTTCTGATTAAATTCGGCTTTCGCTCGGTATTCACCATTAAAGAATTTATAACCGTTAACATCGATCCGTTGCGCGCCAAAAGACGTATTGTTCAACAACCCAATTGCGCTGCCGAAGGCAGGTTCCACCAGATAATCAAAGTCTTCATTGTGCTCCGCTCGTGCAGTTAATAATCCATAGAAAGCAATATCATCAGTCATTTCATAAGTATGGCCGGCACCGGCATTCACCTGTAAAACACCGGTATCATCTGTTTCACTGAAAACCCGCTCATACCCGACATTCACTCGCCATGACAACGGTGTTAAAAATAAATTCCGCTTAGAAATGGAGTTAATATCAATCAAATCAAAACGGTTAAATTTAAACCCCGCATCCTCATAATAACGCAGCTCAGAGTTAGCAAACATAATTTGAGCGCCGCGCAAATACCCTAACTCATTATCCAGTAAGTCATGATAATTCACGCGAAAGTTGATTTGCTGGTAGAAGTCCTCATTTCGTTCACCCACACCGTAGGCAATCATACTGGTCTCATGACCATTTTCAGGAGACTCTGGCGCTTCCACTTCCAGCGCTTGAGTAGGAAGTTTATTCAGCGTCAAAAGCAGCTTGTGACTTCTTTTCGCCATATCTTTACTACGCTGAGTCTGGCGCTGCTCATAACGCAAGTAACTGTATGCCAGTTGAACAACTTTGCCCTGTTCTTCAACGGTCAGTGCTTTAAAAGAGTCGGACTCCAATACTTGAGTATCATCGGCCAGCGCTCTTGCCAGCGCTTGCTGCTCATTGGAAAGCGCCTTAATACGGGAGCGAAGGCTGCTGACTTCCGAAGGTCTGAAACGAATTTCATCCACCATGTCTTCCTGAATGACCGCTCTGACCGTGTTGGTCGGAATGACGGCATAACTGAATTGGTTCGTTAAATTTACAGTAGGCCGAACCAACTCCATTAACTCAAGCAATCGAAAAGAGCAGTTTTCATCCAAGAAAAAATAATCAAAGTTTATGTCTTTTAATTCCCACACGTGGGCCAACATCAAATCCACTTCTTCAGGCGTTAAATTGAGTTTATATTCCCACATGTCTCTGTTTTCCATGCGGTTGTATTCTTTAATTTTTTCAAAGTATCGCATCATGTTGTAAACACCCGGATAACCGCCGGCCAAACCACGATAAGCAAAAAAGATAGAGTTATCACCGCTGTCCACATTCGCACCAAAGTTCAGGGCATATGAAAGCCAGTCGGAACCATCGTCAATGTCTTTCGGATCAAAGCGCAATAACGTATGGCCGAACATAGAAGAAGGGCTATTTAATGTGCTTGCGGGAAAAATTAAAGAGGCTGAGTGGGCATTCACTTCACTTCGCCATTGTTTATAGTCGGCACAATCGACTGCAGGCAACTCTTTCGGGTCGATAGACAGTTGCTCAGATAACCACTGATAACGAAAAACAAACCGACACTGGGCTTGTTCATTTCCGGTTTCTTCCTGAGAAAAGAGACGCTCAATGGTCGCTAATAACTCAGCTTCGCTGTTGGTGTCTCCTTCTTTGGAATAAAAGAAATCGGGATCATCCACGTAGCTGCTGTAACCGGTAGAAGAAAAAGAATCTTCATGAAAATGAAGTAAAGCTAACCAAGTCTGTTCTTCCGCCAGCTTCATTTCAATGGCGAGACCTTGATACTTTAATACAGGGGATGAAACCGGTGATACATGAGATGAAATCGGTTGGGAATTTTCAGTTTGCGCGTGAAGATTGAAACTCAGTAAAACACTCAGCATCAAAACAATAAATTGGGGCATATAAGAAACTAAATTTGAAGAAGATTAGCGGGCAAAAACATGAACAAGAAGAGAAATCATATTAAAGAATGCCCGAACCGGGCCAGGCATTCTTTATAAAAGCAAATTAAGCAGCGTACTTGCTTAGACGATCGTCTGCTTTCATTACTTCAAGAACTGCAGACATTGCTTGGTCTGAAGTTACATTTTCATTCGGGAAGATAACCGCGAAGTTCTCATGCATTACAGCATCAAACGTTGCACGATCTTGTGCTTCGATGTTCAAAGCAACAGCAACAGTTCTTAGTGCATCGCCGTGGCCACGAGCTACGTCTTCAGAAAACTCGTCCATGATGCTTGAAAGATCGATCATAGGCTGGCCACCGTATGTCAAAGTACCGTTAGCTGAACAGCCGTTTGTACCACTTGTCATACCGAATGAAGCGTTACCAGAAGTGCCGTTAGTTGTAGAAGCAACAACGTGCATTGGAAGACCAGACTGTCCTTCAAACAACATGTTACCCCAACCACAGCTATCACCACCAGGTACTACTGCTGAAGCTGAGAAAGAAGCCGCCAATAAACCTGCTGCCAATAAAGATCTTTTCATAGTAATTCCTCTTACTAATATATCTATGCGAATTAATTTAATGATACATAGAGTTTCAAATTTAGACTCTCACCCATTCACTCTAGACAAATAATTGAGATACAACCTAAATATTTGTATCCAATCGTAAATGAGTACAAGAGAATCTATTTCCATTTTTAGCACCCAGATATCCAACTGAGAGCTAACTAACTCAACATTTCTAGCATTATTTCAATAACGCTACAAAGAAAAAGTTCCAAAGATTAAAGTAAATGATGACCAATAAATCAAGTATCAAAATGTAACCAAGTGATCCAGATCACTAAAAAAAACACTTTTAAATCAGCTGATTAGAATTTGAAAACCAGAGTATAAACGCTTTCAACCCGCACAATAACCGCCATTATGCAGATTGAGCGCAAATAGGAAAATAGCAGTAGATGACGTTACCCGATTAAAATCGAACCCTTCATATACAACACCCCCTCTCCCTTCAGTGTCACCGAGCTTTCTGATACCTCACACGACAGCAGCCCCGTTCGCTTGGATACTTGTTTCGCAGTCAACTGAGACTTACCCAATTTCTCGGCCCAATAAGGAGCTGAGATGCAGTGAGCAGAACCTGTGACAGGATCTTCATTAACCCCTAGCGAAGGCACAAAAAAACGAGAAACGAAATCCTCAGATTTACCTGGCGCGGTAATAATCACCCCACGTCGATCAAGCTTCGCCAACGCATTAAAATCCGGGTTCACATTCAGAACATCGTCTTCGGAGGGCAATACAACAAGATAATCATCTGAAGCCAGCACTTCCGCAACGTCAATCCCCAGGCCTTGGGAAATCCCGGCCGGAACTTCGTTCACCACTTCCGGCTGAAGTTTAGGAAAAGTCATTTCAAAGGCTTTTCCATCCCGTTTAACCGTCAAAGGCCCCTTGTGCAAAGTGTTAAAAACAACCTGTTCATCAGCAAACCCCATTTCTTCAAACAACACATAGGCTGCAGCCAAAGTCGCATGACCGCACAACTCCACTTCACTGACCGGGGTGAACCAGCGCAACAATAATTGGCCCGTCTCATCCGGGCTGAAAAAAGCCGTCTCAGACAAATTATTTTCTTCAGCTATTTGCTGTAATTTCTCATCAGGCAACCATTTTGCCAACGGCACCACGGCCGCCGGATTGCCCCTGAAAACCTGATCTGCAAACGCGTCTACTTGATAAATGGTGATCCACTCACTCATAACCCAAAATCCCCATTAATCGCCTAAGGTTGCAACCATGATAGCTTTGATACTGTGCATTCTGTTTTCAGCCTGATCAAAAACAATGGAATGATGAGATTCAAACACGTCCTCAGTCACTTCCATGCCATCCAAGCCAAACTTCTGATAGATTTCTTCACCGACTACGGTTTCCCGGTTATGGAAGGCCGGTAAACAATGCATGAACTTAACGTTCGGGTTACCTGTTTGATCAATGACCTGTTGATTAACCTGATACGGTTTTAAAAGCTTAATGCGCTCTTCCCAAGCTGAATCCGGTTCTCCCATTGACACCCAGACATCGGTGTACAAGAAATCCGCCCCTTTCACACCGGCTTCTACGTCTTCCGTAATCAAGATAGATCCGCCCGATGCTTTGGCTATTTCCTGGCACTGTTCAATCAGTGACTCTTCTGGCTGACAACTTTTAGGCGCTGCTATTCTGAAATCCAGCCCCATCTTGGCAGCACCCACCATTAAAGAATTGGCCATGTTATTTCGACCATCGCCTAAATAACAGAAAGCCATGTCTTCCAGCATTTTGGTCGAATGTTCTTGCATGGTTAAGAAATCGGCTAATATCTGAGTTGGATGAAACTCGTCAGTTAAACCATTCCAAACTGGCACACCTGCATACTGAGCCAGCTCTTCAACAATGGCCTGGCCGTAACCACGATATTGAATGCCATCGTACATACGACCTAAAACCCGCGCCGTATCTTTCATCGATTCTTTCTGACCGATTTGCGAACCACTCGGCCCAAGGTAGGTGACAAATGCGCCCTGATCCTGAGCAGCCACTTCAAAAGCACAGCGAGTTCTGGTTGAACTCTTTTCAAAAATAAGAGCAATTTGCTTACCTTTCATGCGCGGTTGCTCGTATCCACCGTATTTAGCAGCTTTTAAATCCGCAGCTAACTTCAACATAAAAGCAATTTCTTGCTGGTTAAAATCCAACAACTTTAAAAAGTGCCTATTTCTTAAATTAAATGCCATGCCTTGATCTCTTTATCGTTCTTTCCGGACGTACACCACGGAGCAACTATGCACGTTTCCTAAGAGTGTTCTCTTTAGAATATTCTTCAAAGAAAACCCAGCACTTTACCTTTTCTGACCCAATGACTCAAACGCCAAGTAAAAAACCGCTTCCAGTCGGGGAATAAAATCGTATAATTCGTCACCAACTTAAAGGCAAACCAGTCAATAATTACAACAAAAAAATGTTCCAGACTGAACTTTATAGGTTGGTTTTGAAAGTAAACGGCATAAAAATAAATATTTTTACAATAACAAAGCGTCACTTACGCGGACTTTGCCTATAATCTAGTTACATAATAAAAATATCAGCACTACCAAAGGATGGATTTACGCAGTTTTGACTGCACTGATAGAACTTACACAAGAGAAAACAGGGATGAATTGGTTTAACAACCTTAAAATACGCTACAAGCTCGCCCTAATTGTATTGCTACCAGGAATCACCCTCCTTGCTTTTGCGATTAAAGCTATTGATGAAAGATACGATGTTTATCAAGACTTCTCGACAACCGCGACCGATTTCCATGCGATTGATTACATTTATTCCATCGTCAGTGGTCTGCAAACAGAACGAACACTCAGCAGAACCTATGAAATAACAAATGATGCGTCTTACCAGGAAGCCTTATTACGGCACAGAAAAGTGGTGGACAACGCAATTCATCAACTTGAGCAGTTCATCAAGCGAAGTGAAATAAGCAAGCGCTTTAAAGACCCTCGTAGCCTAAACCCTTATCGTCGTATCAATGACCCAATCAATGACCTGAACCAACTGATTTTCGACCTGGAGTCCATCCGGGATGTGCGTGCGGGCTTTGATAACAAAAACCCAAACAGCGACTACTTCTACTTTTTCTCCGACATCATTCAAACGGCCCTTTATCTTGTAAAAGCCATCACCTCCACCAACCACGACTTATCCGTACTTCAAAAGACCAACGTGGTAAATCTGTTAGCCAGAATCGAAGAGCAGGTGAGTCTGGAAACCGCACATGGGCTGACCTTCATGGGCACCCCAAGTGAAAAAAACGATGAGTTAAAGTTTCTTCAAACCAACATGCTGGTTCAAAACACGCTATACGATGACTTTCACTTTGAATTGGCCACTGAAAAACAAAAAAACATGCTCTACGGCAGTGAAAGCCAGTCAGCGTCCCAAAAAATTAATGAATTAAGAGACCAGATGCTGAACCTGCCAGCGAAACTGGAAATCATTCAACAACTTGAGCACATTCTTCAAACCCGCTCCTGGTATAATTTATGTCAACTGGTTCAGGAAGGCAGCGAGATTTCCCCTTTAATCCAATCTTCCAGCAGTCGTATTTACATCCTGCTGGATAAATATCGCTTTTTATCCAAAACCAAAGATTCCGAACAAACCTCCATTCGACAGTTAAACACCCTCCTGAATGGCTGTAACGATCTGGAAGATCAACAAGACGCAAGCTATTGGACCAGTGAACTCGGAAACTCGTTAAAAGAGCTTAAAAAAGCGGCGTTAACATTTAGTTTACAACGCTGGTACGACCTTTCACTTCAAAAAAGCGAGCACATCCACAATATTCGCCAGATTATCAGCCAGCAAGCATTGAGTGAAATCATTGACCTGTCTGACAGCGCCAGACACCAGCTGGTTCGTTACATCATTGTCACTCTGCTCTCTATCATCGGATCGCTCTGGCTTGGTTATTTATTGGTATCCAGAGCATCAAGCACGCTGGGGTCAATCAATAAAACACTGACCAGTTATGCAAGCCGAGGACACTTTTCTAATAAAGTCACCGTTTACGGCAACGATGAAATCAGTGAGGTGGCACTCCACCTCAATCAGGTCATTGATGAACGCGAATCGATGAACATCGCACTGGAACACAGTGAGAACAAATTCCTTGAAGTCTGCCACGCGTCAAGCGACCCGATTTTTTTAATCCACAATCACGAAATCATGGATCACAACCATTCAGCAAAACTGCTGCTGAAAACAGTGGATACAGAAGAAACAGACATCAACGGCACAAATTTAGGCGAACTTCTGATTGCTCCAAATCTCAGTGAAGAAGACAGAATAAACGAAATAAACCAGCTGATTGATGAAGCCTCCAGTAACGGCTCAGCGCACAAAGAGCTCAACTTTTTAGCGCCAAATCAGGAAGATGTTTCCATCATCGACTTGTCAATGATCTCCATGGTACTTCGCGGAGAAAACATCATTTATTGCGTCAGCAAAGACATCACCGCTCAAAAACGCGCTGAAAAAGCCCTGATTGAATCAAAGCGGGCAGCGGAAGCCGCCAATAAAACCAAGAGTATGTTCTTAGCCAACATGTCCCATGAACTGAGAACACCAATGAACGGTATTCTGGGTATGGCGTCCATTCTCCAGAAAACCGAGTTGAACTCGGAACAAAACGAATACGTCTCAACCATCAATAACTCCGCATCCACCCTGCTGAATATTCTGAACGACATTCTGGATTTCTCAAAAATTGAAGCCGGCAAACTTCAAATTGAGATATTACCTTTTAATTTGGTCAAATTAATTGAAGACGTGACGGCCCTATTGAGTGTCAAAGCCGCAGAAAAGAACATCAGCCTGGATACGAGAATTCAGCCCGACTTACAAGGTGAGCTGATCGGTGACTACGTCAGAATCAAGCAAATCATTCTGAACCTGTGCTCTAACGCCATCAAGTTCACCGATGAAGGGCATGTCATGATTCACGTAAAGCGGGACACCTCGGTACAGGTGCGCCCAATGTCGAATAAGGTTCCGATTGTGATCGAAGTCATCGATACCGGCCACGGCATCAGCACCCAAAAGCTGTCCGACATATTTAAAGTCTTCACTCAAGAAGACAGCTCCACAACCCGCCGGTTTGGTGGCACTGGCTTAGGCTTGACCATCTCCAGACAACTCGCAGAACTCATGGGCGGCAGAATCAGTGTAGAAAGCCAAAAGGGCTCAGGCTCCACCTTCAGTCAGCATCTGCCTCTGGCAGCCCCGAAAGGCGCTTTCGAAATGCTCACCCGTGGCCTTCTTCAGGGTCAGCATATCGGGCTTGCCTGCACAGATAAAAACGAGCTTGATTCGCTCAGGGAGATATTCCGGCACTTTGGTGCCACTGTGCACTGGGTCAAAAATAAAGATGAGTTAAAAGAGCTGCTTACCCGAAATGATGACGTTACCAAATCCATTTCACTGATTCATGTTTCGGATGATTTCGACTACGACTGCATGAATCATTTATTCTCCAAGTATCAAGACCTGATCGGACACACCAAAGTCATCTTCTCCAACAGTGCGCAAAACGACACCTTACCGGCCAGCTTAAATGCGAATCTGTTTGACGGCTGCTATTCAAAAGTTTACCGGTACAGCATTCTGGAACCCATCCTTCAAAAACTGCACGCACAAGAAAAGAAATCAAGTAAGCCAATTACCAAGGCGGACATAACAGAGCAGTCCAACTTAACTCAAACCAACGAAAGTACTCAGGACGCCCACTTTGGTATTGATATTTTACTGGTGGAAGACAACCCTGTGAATCAGCGCGTGGCCACACGCATTCTGGAAAAACTGGGCTGTCGAGTAAAGCTGGCAGAGGATGGAACCAAAGCGCTCGAAATGTTTCACAACAATTACGATGTAATTCTGATGGATTGCCAAATGCCCGTAATGGATGGTTTTGAAGCAACTCGAAAGATCAGGGAACAGGAAGCCAGACTGGGAGGAAAAAACCTGATCATTGCCCTAACAGCCAATACCATCGAAGGCGATAAACGCCGATGCATTGAAGCCGGCATGGATGACTTTATTCCTAAGCCAGTCACAATGAATGCATTACAGGATTTATTAGGAAAATATTTCAGCCATCAAAAAGAAATTGCGATTCAATAATCACTCTATGCCCTGCCATTGGATGCCATGACATGATTAGAGGAGGTTAATTTTGAAGTGTGTTTTTAGTTGTGGCGAGCGATAACTATGTTCGGCAAAGCACATCTAGACCTGAAAACTTTCTATCAGAGTAAAGTCCATCGGCAGATGATCTAAATGAATATCGGAACACGCGCCAGAGGTATAAAACCGGTATTGGGCTGCAGAACGATCAAGCAGATGGCTCGCCTGATCGTTCAATAAACTTTCTACCCGCGCAGCAATGGCTTTACCCGAATCCACCCACTTTACCGGCCACTCAATCACCGAAGCCAATTCCTCAACCAGCCATGGAAAATGCGTACAACCCAATACAATCGTATCCACATTTTTCGCTTTAAAGGGTGCAATGACCTGTTTAAGTACTTCAAGATCAACAGGCTTTCCGGCAAGCTTCTTTTCCGCTTCCTTTACCAGTTCCGCACAACCAACCAAAGTAAGTTCAGCGTCACAGGCAAACTCTTTAATCAGGTTATGAGTGTATTCTCTGGTCACCGTACCTTCCGTTGCCAGCAACCCCACCTGACGAGTCAGGGACAGAGCACAGGCAGGTTTAATCGCAGGAACAACACCAACAAACGGAATATCAAAAGAAGATCTCAGCGACGGCAACACAACAGTGCTTGCTGTGTTACAGGCAATCACCGCCAAATCATAACTGTGTTTCTGCAAACAGTTTTCAACAATGTCATGCACCCGAGTAACCAAAGTACTCAGCTCTTTGTTGCCATAAGGAAAAAATGCGTGATCACAAAAATAATCAATAGAAAGAAAAGGAAGTTGAGTCGTCAGCTCGTTGAAAATACTCAGGCCACCAATGCCAGAATCAATCAGTAAAATTCTATTGTTTGATGCATTCATGCCTACCAGCCAAGCACTTCTTTCACAAACGGGCGAGTCAGTTTTCGTTTTGCAGATAAGCTGGCTAAGTCAAGAGCATCCAGCGTTTCAATCAATTCGGGCGCTGAGCGACGAGCGCGACTGATAATATAATCAGCCACTTCTTCCGTCATCTCAAGACCACGCTTTAAAGATTGGTCTATCAATAAATCTTTAGCCCCCTGTTCAGAAAGCGGATCAAGTTTAAACGTCAGACCCCAACTCAGGCGAGACTTCAGGTCGGCCAATTCAATAGGAATATGCAATGCAGACTGATCACTCGACACCACTAATGTATGCCCTTGATCCCGAAGTTTATTGAATAAATGGAAAATAGCGATCTGCCAATCCCGGCGGCCTAAAATGCAATGAATATCATCCAGGCAAACCAGGCGCATTTGCTCCAACCCCTGAAGTACTTCAGGTTGATATTTCATCAATTCCGCCAAGGGAATATAAGCGCAGTCGATATTGAGTGCAGCAACATGATTGCATACCGCTTGCAACAAGTGCGTTTTGCCTACACCTTCACCGCCCCACAGAAAATAATTGGTCTCTTGAAATTCCTGAGGCGAATGAAAACCTCCCGCCAACATTTTAAATGCTTCAAAGACAGGCGCGTTTTCGCCCACCCAAAAGTTATCAAAGTTGGCTTCTTGTTTTAATTGAATATCCAGTGGAAGCTGTACTACGTGAGAGGTTGTCATTCTCTTCAGTTCATCTACTCAATAAAGTTACTTTTCGGCATGATAAAAATGGCTGCCTTTGTACCCGTGATAGGCAAACCTCAGAATCACCATTACTACGGCGGCAACAGGCAAAGCGAGTAACACACCAACAAAACCAAATAACTGCCCGCCCGCCATAATGGCAAAAATAACAGCGACCGGGTGTAAACCAATTTTATCACCAACCAGGATCGGGGTCAGCAAAACACTTTCAAGTGTTTGACCCACACCAAAAACAATACAAACGTAAAGCAATGGCAACCATTCCTGGAACTGGAACACAGCAGCAATTAATGCCGCACCAATACCGACGATAAAACCAAGATATGGCACAATACTGGAAAGCCCCGCCACCATACCAATTAATAACGCTAAATCAAGCCCCACAATCCACAAGCCAAGAGAATAAATAACCCCCAAAGCTAACATGACCATTAATTGCCCTTTTAAGAACGCCCCTAACACCTCATCGCTTTCTTTGGCCAGATACGTGATGTTTTGCTCAAGATTACGAGGCAGCAGGTTATGGATGCGCTCAATAATCGTGTCCCAGTCTCTCATCAAATAAAACGAAACCACAGGAACAAGTAACAGATTAGCGACCCACACCAACATAGAAAGGCTTGAAGTGGTGACCTGAGCTGCAACCGAAGCCAACAAACTACCATGACCGGACAATTTATTTTGTACTGCCTGTCGAATATTACTGGAAGACAGCCGCTCCAGCTCCCACCCAAGATTATCGGCTAGCCAAGGTGCCGCGACCTTTTCAGCCCACATTACGGCATTAGGCACTAAGGCTCGCAAAGCCTCCAGCTGCTTCAACAAACTTGGCACAATCAATAACAGCGCAAGAATACTCAATAGCGTAAAAACGGAGAAGACGATGCTGACGCCAACCGCCCGAGGGCATTGATGCTCTTCCAACTTATCAACAATGGGGTCACCCACGTAAGCAATCAGAGCGCCCAATAAAAACGGCATTAAAATAGGCTGTAACATGTATAAAAACAAAGACACAACCAAAAACAACACTAAAAAAAACCAACGCTGGGAAACCGTCATACCCACTTCCTTGTAATGAATCGACTAAAACTCCGTCGACTTTCGATACCAAACAACTATGTACTCCAAGCCACTGATGACAGCAACCACCAAGGTAAACCAAATCATCAGCACTGTAATCGGCCCGCCTTCCAAAGAAAGAGCTTGCTCTACAAGTAACCACAAAACTAAAAGAATCTGAAGAAAAGTACTGACCTTTCCTGAAATACTGGGCGACATCATATATGGTCCATGCAGCCACCGGAACAAAGCCGCACCAGCCACAATCACTAAATCCCGGATCACAACCACGATCATCAACCAGAACGGAACCAAGCCAATAAAGGTAAGCGAAATAAAGCTTACCATCATTAATAGCTTATCAGCCAAAGGATCTAAAATGGCGCCAATATAACTCTGCCAGTGATATTTTCTTGCTATGTAGCCATCCAGACCGTCTGTAAATCCAGCAACACCAAAAGTCACCAACGCAGCAACAAAATTCTGTTGATGAATAAACCATGCGACCGGTACAACCAACAAACAACGCAATACGGTAAGCGCATTAGGTAACCAACTGTAATTACTCATGCCCATATCAAAGAATAAACACCCATTATTTTATTTCAAAAAGAACATCGTTATTTTCTTGCGTTTGAAGAATGTTATCTGATTCTTGAACCTTAGGAACAAGCCGATAGTGCAAACCCTTTTCGTTCGCCTGAACAGGTTCAATTGGGCTACTTACCCCCACCATCTCTGCCGCACTCTCTGAAGAACGCTCCGCTTGCCCTTGAAACAAACCTGCCGAATCATCGATGCCCTTATCAGCTTCACCCTCTGTTTCAAGATCAACTGGCTGATTATCCTGTGACATCATTAAAGGATCAGAAAGCTCAGATACACCGGACTCCACTTCCTCAGTGCCAGGGAGTATATGCTCCTGGACACCATGTTCTTCAAGCTCTTCTGCCAACTGATCAAAGTTGGCCAAAGTTAACTGTAAAAGCTCTTTATTACCAACAATGGTAAGCTCCAACCAAATTTCATTTCCGCGCGCCGCTTTAGGCACAACATTTTTAATCATTAATACTTTATTCAGTTCCGCCATTAACCCCTGAAGTTGATCAAAGGTATTTACACCAGACAAACGGAACAGCACAGTTTCACTCTGAGTCGGATCAACCTGTAACGCATAGCGGTCGGCCATTTTATCCATAGCATCCAGCAAAGCCGCCTGAATGGCGGATACTTTATCAGCAGCAACGCCAGAAGATGTCACTGAGCTGTCAGGCATCAGTAACCGTGTGTCATATTGCCACTCCGAAGCAGAGATCGGGTACACCCTTAACGCAATACTGTTAGACTCATTATAACTTTGGGAAACTTGTTTTAACTCTTCCTCAAACAACCCCCACAATGCCGACTCAGGCAAGACCTCTCGATCTTCGTCATCGTATAGCGGCAGCTTAATAACCAGGCCCCGAGTGGATGCAACACCCCCAAGTACGGATTGAAGTGCATCCGGCTCATTCGAAGTAATCACTTGCCTCAAACCATCTTCAGACTCATAGGCTAACCACACCATCAAATCCGGACGAGGCGTTTGCCAAATCGGCGCACCAACATTAAATAATGCAGACTCAACCGCTTTATAATCAAAACGAAGTTTCAGCAACCACTTCGCTTGTTTGGTCTGAACAAATTCAGAGCCGATTTCCAGCTCCTCTTCCGCCAACGGTTCATAGCGAAATTCCAATAAATATTTTTCCGGTTTAACCAGCAAACTTTGTACCTGAGGCAAATCAGGCGTACTGCCGTGTCCGGACATATGAACCAAATATTGCCGAAATGCACTCTGCACAGCAGCTTTAAATTCGGTTTGATTTTGACTTACAACCTTGCGCACAATGCTCATCGAGCCTATTTCTTGCCCAAAAGCTGTTGAAACGGCCATTAGCAAAGCACAAATAAAAACAAAAAACTTCTTATAAATCTGAAACATACGCTTCACATCCATGGTGAATCGAAATTAATCTTGGTCGTCATACAGGGTACTGTTAAAATAGCGCACCATTCGTATAGGCGTGGCAATTGTAATACATTCCCAACGTGTAGTCCCACGTCTCCAGAACTAAGTACGAAAAGATACATTTTTATCACAAATTATTGATTGGGCGAAAACACATGACAGATCAGAAATCCATTAGCTATAAAGACGCGGGCGTTGATATCGATGCGGGTAATGCACTGGTAGAGCGAATCAAAGGCGTTGCGAAACGCACTCGTCGTCCTGGCGTAATGGCAGGCTTAGGCGGTTTTGGTGCCCTTTTTGAGATTCCAAAAGGCTACAACGAACCCGTTCTAGTATCTGGTACCGATGGAGTAGGTACTAAATTGCGTTTAGCAATGGACTTAAACCTACACAACACCATCGGTATTGATCTCGTAGCTATGTGTGTGAACGACCTGATCGTCGCGGGTGCAGAGCCATTATTCTTCCTGGACTATTACGCAACGGGCAAGCTCGACGTCGACGTTGCCGCTTCAGTGGTTGATGGCATAGGCACGGGCTGTGAGCAATCCGGCTGTGCATTGGTTGGCGGTGAGACGGCTGAAATGCCAGGCATGTACGAAGGCGGCGACTACGACCTTGCCGGTTTCTGTGTTGGCGTGGTTGAAAAATCTGAAATCATCGACGGCTCAAAAGTTGCGGTCGGCGATACTCTGATTGGCTTGCCATCCTCTGGCCCGCACTCAAACGGTTACTCGTTAATTCGTAAAATTATTGAAGTTAAGAACATCGACATCAACCAAGATTTCAACGGTCGTCCTTTAGGCGAAGTGCTTCTTGAGCCGACACGTATCTATGTTAAACCGTTACTCAAGCTTCTTAAAGAAGTAGAAGTGAACTCAATGTGTCACATCACTGGTGGTGGTTTGTATGAAAACTTGCCTCGTGTACTGCCTGAAAACGCAAAAGCCGTAATCGACTCTAACAGCTGGCAGCGCCCTGCCGTATTTGACTGGCTGCAAGAGCAAGGCAACGTAGAAGACAAAGAAATGCTACGTACATTGAACTGCGGTATCGGCATGGTAGTAGTAGTGCCTTCTGACCAAGCAGATAAAGCACTGGAAGTACTGAAAGCGGAAGGTGAAGCACCAATCATCATTGGTCAGATCGAAGAAGCGGGCAGCGAAGAAGAGCAAGTTGTAGTTAATAATCTATAAACTTGCGCTTAAATGAAGTCAGGCCAATGGCCTGGCTTCATATCCAGCCTTCAATGAATCCTCGTAAAAAATCCATTCTGATGTAGTCCAATATGAACGTAGTTGTTTTAATTTCCGGTGGCGGCACCAACTTACAAGCATTAATTGATGGCCAATTGGACGGCTCACTCAACATTGACATCAAATCAGTTATCAGCAACAAAGCGGATGCCTTCGGGTTAGAAAGAGCCTCAAGGGCGAACATCCAAACCGATGTGCTAGACCACAAAGCATTTGACTCAAGAGAATCGTTTGATCAGTCATTAATTAAAATCATCGATCAATACCAACCAGAATTAGTCGTCCTGGCTGGCTTCATGCGAATTCTTACGCCCGAATTTACTCGTCATTATTTAGGTCGGATGATCAACATCCACCCTTCTTTATTACCTAAATACCAAGGCCTGCACACCCACAAACGCGCCATTGAAGCCGGCGACAAAGAACACGGCTGCTCCGTGCATTTCGTCACAGAAGAGTTGGACGGTGGCCCGACGGCACTTCAGGCAGTTGTACCTATTCAAGAAGGTGACACACCCGAAATGCTTGCTCAGCGCGTTCTCACCCAAGAGCACATCATCTTTCCCAGAACCGTTCAGCTTTTTTCCGAAGGGCGTTTAAGAATGGAAAACAATGATTGCTTACTGGATGGCGAAGTACTTCCCACCGAAGGCCTTCAAATCAGAAGTTTTGATCAAGAATAAGATTAAAAAACACAGAACCAGCTTTTGAACAAAAGCTGGTTTTTTTAAGGCGTTAACTTTACTTCCACCAGCGCCTCTACCGACAAACGAAAGCCTAACAGCATGTTGTTTTTCAACTCGCCCTTCGAGCCATTCAACAACAGCTTTCTGAAAATAGCATCGCCCAGCTCAATCACCGCTTCAGCAACGGACTTCACATCCGACTCAGACGCCTGTTGATAACGACGCACCAACACCATCGTCATCCACTTAGCTAACTTTGCATTATTGATCGCACTCAACTCACGAAAATCCGGGTGAACATGCATGCTGTTCATAATATTCACCATCCCCGGTATCGTTTCATAAGCGCTGCTCATGTTCAGAATCGCTCGATCCATGAGCTCTCTTACGGAGTAGCGATCAAATTCTTCCGAGAAGAAGGGTTCAAACAAAGCATCCAACTGCTCAAGCTGACGTTCAAACAGTGCATAAAGAATCGATTCTTTGTTCGGAAAAAACTGATACAGAGTGCCAATGGGCACCTTTGCGGTTTCAGCAATCAGATTGGTGGTAATACAATCCGTACCACCACTTTCAACCAACTCCGCCACGGTATCCAGGATTCGATTGTATTTTTCAATTGAGCGAGCTTGCGCGGGTTTCTTACGCAACTCCACTCTGGGGGACACATCTTTTATCATCGAATCAAACCAAACAGAAACTCATTAACAATCATTCAGCGATTACGCCTTAGGCAGAGTCACGCCCGTCTGACCCTGATATTTGCCACCACGATCACGGTACGAGGTCTCGCAAACTTCATCAGACTGCAAAAACAACATCTGAGCCACACCTTCGTTGGCATAAATCTTAGCCGGTAAGGTCGTTGTGTTTGAAAATTCCAGTGTCACATGCCCTTCCCACTCAGGTTCCAGCGGCGTGACATTAACAATGATGCCACAGCGCGCATAAGTCGACTTACCCAGACAAATGGTCAACACATCCCGAGGAATACGGAAATATTCAACGGTACGAGCCAATGCAAATGAGTTCGGCGGAATCACACAAACATCACTGACAACGTCGACAAAGCTGCCCTCATCAAAGTGCTTCGGATCAACCGTCGCCGAATTGATATTGGTAAACACTTTAAACTCATTTGAGCAGCGAACGTCGTAGCCATAGCTGGACGTTCCGTACGAAATCAAACGCTCATTATTCTCACCATAACGAACCTGACCTTCCTGATAGGGCTCAATCATGCCGTGCTCTAACGACATTTGACGAATCCACTTATCTGACTTAATTGCCATATCTTTTTCTCCATAGAAGCGGTTCATTCAACCACTTCAAAAAATTTTCCACATGATACCTGCGTCCCAACTCAAAGAGAACGCCAGACATCATTTTTCTGCCGAGCATCGCACGCACCAAGCATTAAACCCGCCAGGTATTAATCGTCACTCATTTGAATCACAGGAATTTCATCCTGATTTTGATTCTGTAATGCCAAACGGGCCATCGAACGGCGAGCGATCTCCAAATACATCATCGCAATCGGGCTTTCCGGGTCATCCACCACAGAAGGCTTACCGGAATCCGCCTTCTCTCGAATACTTAACGACAAAGGCAACTCGCCCAAGAGCGAAGTACCGTATTCAGCGGCAATACGATCCCCGCCGCCCTCACCAAAAATCGGCTCTTCATGACCACAGTTGGTGCAGATATGAGTACTCATATTTTCAACCACCCCCAACACCGGCACATTCACCTTCTTGAACATCTCAATGCCTTTTTTGGCATCCAAAAGCGCCAGATCCTGCGGTGTTGTAACAATTACGGACGCCGTAACAGGTACTTTTTGAGAAAGCGTCAGTTGAATGTCCCCCGTGCCCGGCGGCAAATCGATGATCAAATAATCAAGATCATCCCACAATGTTTGAGTTAACAACTGCTGGAGTGCGCCACTGACCATAGGGCCGCGCCACACCATCGGCGTATTGTCTGTCACCAGAAACGCCATCGACATCACTTGTAAGCCATGCGCTTCAACCGGAATAAAATACTTCTCATCCTTAGTTTCTGGTCGGGTGTTCTCTGCAACCCCCAGCATCAACCCCTGACTTGGGCCATAAATATCGGCATCCAACAGGCCAACGCGCGCGCCTTCCTGTTTCATTGCCAAAGCCAGGTTCGCAGAGGTCGTCGACTTACCAACACCGCCCTTGCCTGACGCCACCGCAATGATGTTCTTTACGCCTTTCAACCCAGGCAGGTTATTCGCCGTTTTTTGCGCCCGAACCAGCCAGTCCACCTCAACACTAACTTTATGATCATCAAACTCGGACGCCAGCTGTCCTTGCAACATCTGCTGAACGCCACCACCAAAATAACCAGAGGCATAAGGCAGGGTCAGCTTCACAACAATGGACTGATCATCCACCTCAATGCTCTGAACAGAACCGCAAGATACATAATCTTGCTCAAGATAAGGATCAATGAGGCCTTTAATGATCTCTTCAATTTGGGACTGATCAACCATAGGTGTTCTCCAAGCTATCGTACTGACAAATCATATGGGTGTTATGCAAACTAATTAACGCAGACAATTAATGTCGATAATTAATGGCGCGTATTAAACCAGAAATTAGACTTACCACCTAATACAAACCACACTCAAACTTTGTTTAGTCGGTGCATATTGAGTTTTTAACCCCGGACAAGTTCATACCGGATGAAAATACCCTTTAAAAAGAGTAGTATTGCGCCTCAAATTTACATCCGAATTTAAACCATAATTCGAGTTCACTTTTGTTCACCCATTTCTGACGAGCTGAGCTACACAATGACTGACGTTCAACCGCGTAAAATTCTTATTACCAGTGCCTTGCCATACGCAAACGGTCCAATCCACTTAGGCCACCTCCTGGAATACATTCAGACCGACATCTGGTCTCGCTTCCAGAAATCTCGTGGCCACCAATGCCACTACGTTTGTGCGGACGACGCACACGGTACGGCCATCATGTTACGCGCTGAACGAGAAGGCATTACGCCGGAACAGCTGATTGCTCGTATTTCAGAAGAACACCAGGCCGACTTCGCTGACTTTAAAATCCAGTTCGACAATTACGGTTCGACACACTCCGAAGAAAACCGCGAGCTTTCTTCATACATCTATAAGCAGTGTCGCGACAAAGGCCACATTGCCACCCGCAGCATCACTCAGGCATTCGACCCGGAACAAAACCTGTTCCTTGCGGATCGCTACATCAAAGGGGAATGCCCCAAGTGCGGCACTGATGACCAGTACGGCGACAACTGCGAAGCATGTGGAGCAACTTACTCGCCAGCTGAACTGAAGAACGCAAAATCCGTGATTTCTGGCGCAACACCCATCCAGAAAGATTCTGAGCATTACTTCTTTAAACTGACCGACTTCCAGGACTTTCTGAAAGGCTGGACGAAAGCAGGTCATCTTCAGGATTCCGTTTCAAACAAGTTGCAAGAATGGTTGGACTCAGGCCTTCAGGATTGGGACATCAGCCGTGATGCCCCTTATTTCGGCTTCGAAATCCCGGATGCTCCTGGCAAATATTTCTACGTTTGGCTGGACGCCCCGATCGGCTACATGGCGAGCTTTAAAGCATTGTGCGATCGCGAAGGCATCGACTTCGATGAATATTGGAAGCCTGGTTCAGAAACCGAGCTATATCACTTCATCGGCAAAGACATCATCAACTTCCACGCCCTCTTCTGGCCGGCAATGCTGGAGTGTTCTGGTTTCCGTACACCTACCGCTGTAAACGCTCATGGGTTTGTAACGGTAGACGGCGCTAAGATGTCTAAATCACGCGGCACCTTCATTAAAGCCCGCACCTTCATTGACCACGTCAACCCAGAAGCTCTGCGCTATTACTTCGCAGCTAAGCTGGGCAGCGGCGTTGATGACTTTGACTTGAACTTTGAAGACTTCATTCAGCGCGTTAATGCCGACCTTGTGAACAAGTACGTCAACATTGCTTCACGTTGTGCAGGCTTCGTGAAAAAAGCCGGTGGCGAGCTATCTGCAAATGTTGCTGAACCCGAAATGCTGCAAAGCTTCATAGATGCAGGCGACCAGATTGCCGAATACTACGAAGCACGTGAGTTTGGTAAAGCCACGAAATTAATTATGGAGCTGGCAGACCGCGCCAACGAATACATCCAAACCAAAGAACCTTGGGCACTGGCTAAAAAAGAAGGCACGGCACAAGAAGTATTGGATATTTGCTCAATGGGTATCAACCTGTTCCGCCAAATCACTATTTACCTTTCTCCTGTACTGCCTGAAATGGCAGAAAAAGTTCAGGCATTTATGAATTTGGAGAACCTGAACTGGGAAAGCCGCAAAACAATCCTAACCGGCCATGCAATTAATAAATTCAAGCCTCTGATGCAACGTGTAGAAGGCGCTCAAATCGAAAAAATGAAAGAAGCAACCATTACGGACTTAGAAGCAGAAAAAGCCTTGGCTGAGAAGTCGATTGGCGGAACTGAAGCCACTTCAAATAAGCACTTGGAAGAAACGCCAATCGCTGACGAAATCACCTTTGATGATTTCGCCAAAGTGGATATGCGTGTTGCCCTGATCGAAAATGCAGAGCACGTGAAAGGCGCGAATAAACTGCTTCAGCTAACACTCGACCTTGGTGGCGAAAAGCGTAATGTCTTTGCGGGCATCAAATCCGCTTACGCACCCGAAGACCTGATCGGCCGTAAAACCATTTTAGTCGCCAACCTTGCACCTCGTAAGATGAAGTTCGGCATGTCCGAAGGCATGGTCATGGCCGCAGGCCCAGGCGGGAAAGAAATCTACCTATTCTCACCAGACGATGGTGCCGAGCCTGGTATGCGTATTTTTTAACTGCTTTCAGGAAGGGATAAACATTTATCTATCCCTTCCCCCCTTAACTACAACAATCACATCCGCTTTTATAAAAGATGCAGTCAGCGTGTATGAGCGAAGCGAGTTCTGACAAGTCGCTATAAAAGCAGATGTGATAATTCCCGTATAGATAGTCCCATATAGCCAACACCATATAGATAACCCCACAAGAACTCATCAAGCTTATTCACAAACCCGAACAAACACTTAACACTTATCGATCCAGCCGATAAAGATTATAGACAATTCTCTTAATAACCCACCCAATTCAACTTGATTGGAAAGCCTCAGTACCAGATAATACGCGCGCCCGAGCTCTGTGATGTATTTTTAACTCGATCAGCTCTTTTTATCTCGTTTTAGTGATCGAAATCTGCACTCAATTAATTCACCTGAGCACGTACAAATAGCCAACAAATTAAAGTGATGAAAGCTGATGGTTGATTACCTACTGATTCTGGTCAGTACCATACTGGTGAATAACTTCGTATTGGTACAATTCTTAGGTTTGTGTCCTTTCATGGGCGTTTCCAGCAAACTGGAAACTGCAATGGGCATGTCACTGGCCACCACCTTTGTTCTGACCCTATCCTCTGTTTGTAGCTATTTAACTTACGAATTCATTTTAGAACCCTTAGACATTACTTACCTCAAAACGATTTCTTTCATTCTTGTGATTGCTGTTGTCGTACAGTTCACGGAAATGTTTGTGCGTAAAGCCAGCCCGGTGCTTTATAAAGTACTCGGTGTTTTTCTGCCCCTGATCACAACCAACTGTGCAGTACTGGGCGTTGCGTTACTGAACATCAAAAAAGAAAACGAATTCATAGAGTCCGTATTTTATGGGTTTGGTGCAGCGGTTGGTTTTTCATTAGTTCTGGTGTTATTTGCTGCCATGCGGGAACGAATAGCGGTCTCAGATGTACCAGTACCGTTTCAGGGCGCAGCCATCGGTATGATTACCGCCGGTTTAATGTCTCTAGCATTCATGGGCTTTACCGGCCTGGTGACACTTTAAACGACAGGAGGCAATATGACTTTATTAACTGCCATCCTTGCACTGGTTGGTTTGGCTTTGGTGTTCGGCGCCATTCTTGGTTTCGCTTCGATTCGGTACAAGGTAGAAGGCAACCCGATTGTCGATCAAATTGACTCCCTACTGCCTCAAACCCAGTGCGGCCAATGCAGCTATCCCGGTTGTAAGCCTTACGCAGAAGCCATCGCTGGCGGTGAAAAAATCAATAAATGCCCTCCTGGTGGCGAAAGTACCATTCAGGCATTGGCAGACCTTCTTGGTGTAGAGCCTGAGCCACTGGATGCAGAGCACGGCGAAGAATCCGTAACCAAAGTCGCCGTCATTCGGGAAGACGAATGTATCGGTTGTACCAAGTGTATTCAGGCCTGCCCTGTTGATGCAATCCTCGGCGCAGCGAAGCAAATGCATACAGTTATTTCCAGCGAATGCACTGGCTGTGATCTTTGTGTTGAGCCATGCCCGGTAGATTGTATTGACATGGTTCCGGTTGCGCCTACCGTCCAAACCTGGAGCTGGCAACAACCTGCAACAACGGCAGACTTGATTACCGCGAAAAACGACAATTTAATTATTACCGATAAAGGTCGAGGAGCGGCTGCCTAATGAGTCAAGCTATAAAACTCTGGGACATCCACGGTGGCATCCATCCCGCAGAAAACAAGTCACAATCGAATCAGCAACCGATTCGCGTATTGCCACTTCCCAAAAAGTTGTATTTACCTCTCCAGCAGCACATTGGCAACCCTGCTGAGTTGACAGTAAATGTCGGAGACAGAGTACTTAAAGGGCAGCGCCTTGCAGAAGCCAACGGCTTCATCAGCGCCTCATTGCATGCGCCTACCTCAGGCACCATCGTAAGCATTGAGCCACGCCAAATACCTCACTCTTCTGGTTTGACCGCTGAAACTATCATTATTGAAACCGATGGCAAAGAAGAATGGTGTGAGCGCGAGGTTATCAAAGACTACCTCCATACTGACCCTATGGCGCTATTAGGCCACATCCGTAATCATGGGATTACCGGTATGGGCGGCGCTGGCTTCCCGACCTCTGTTAAGTTGACGCCAAAGGACGATGACCATATAGATACCTTGGTCATCAACGGTGCTGAATGTGAACCTTACATCACCTCAGATCAGTTATTAATGCGCGAGCGTGCTGATCAAGTAATCGATGGCATCAGTGTTCTGGGACAAATCCTCAAGCCAAAGCGTTGCATTATTGGCGTTGAAGACAACAAAATGGATGCGGTAAAAGCCCTTCGGGAATCCGTCGAGGCGCATCCGAAAACATTACCGTTTGAAGTAAAAGTCGCAGCCATTCCGACCAAATACCCTTCCGGCGGCGAAAAACAGCTTATCCAGATTCTTACCGGCAAAGAAGTACCGCACGGCAGCATACCCGCAGATTTGGGCATCGTTTGTCAAAACGTGGGCACCGTTGCCGCTGTGGCTAAAGCCGTACTTGAAGGTGAGCCCCTGATCAGCCGAATTACCACCGTCACCGGTGACGCTGTCAGCGACCGAGGCAACTTTGAAACCCTCATCGGCACCCCGATTCAAGACCTGTTGAGCCATTGCGGTGTGGATGACTCCAAACTGTTCCGCCTGATCATGGGCGGCCCTATGATGGGCTTCACTCTGCACAGCACTGATTTACCGGTGATCAAAACCACAAACTGCATTTTGGCAGCCACCGAACAAGAATTTCCGAACCCGGCACAAGCACAAGACTGTATTCGCTGTGGCATGTGCGCCGAGGCCTGTCCGGCTGAGTTGTTGCCACAACAACTATATTGGTTCTCTCGCTCAAAAGAGTTCGAGAAAGCCAAACATTTTAACCTGTTCGATTGCATCGAATGCGGTGCTTGTTCGTTCGTTTGTCCGAGTCACATTCCGCTGGTTCAGCATTTCCGTTTTGCCAAAGGCGGGATTCGCCAAGAAGAGCAAGCACATATTAAATCGGAACATGCCAAAATGCGTTTCGAAGCGAGACAAGAACGTCTTGCAAAAGAAGAAGCCGAAAAAGAAGCCCGTCGTAAAGCACGTGCAGAAGCAGCCGCTAAAGCCAAGGCTGAAAAAGAAGCCAAAGCCAAGCTTGAAGCAGATCAGGTAACTGAAACAGCATCCCAGCCTACTGGTAGTTCGGTCGAAGATGATAAAAAGGCGGCCATTGCCGCTGCTGTTGCGCGAGCAAAATCAAAGAAAGCCACCTCAACACCAGACTCTGGCGTTGATGTAAAAGCACTTAAAGTTGCTTCATCGCAGGCAAGAGCTGCTCACCTCAAAGCCAAGCGAGCACTCGACGCCGCTAAAGAAGCCGGCGAGTTGTCGGCCGAGCAACTGGCGGAACAAGAAGCTGAGGTGTCCAAGCTTCAAACAGCCTACGAAGCGTCCAAAGCCAAACTGGATGCGGCAAAGAACGGCAATAGCACACCTTCTGCCGAACAGGCAACGGCACCAGCTGTCGATGTAAAAGCATTAAAAGTTGCATCATCTCAGGCAAGAGCCGCCTACCTGAAAGCCCAAAGAGCGTACGATGCAGCCAAAGAAGAAGGCAGTGAACCGGAAGAAGCATTCAATGCCCAATTAAAAGAAATAGAGTCATTACAAGCAGCTTTTGAAAAAGCGAAAGCGGCGTTGGATAACGCTAAATCCGGCAAAGGAGCCGTTTCCCCAGTTGCGCCAGCAGCTCAGACCAAAGATGCGACCGACCCGGCTCAAACCCTTGAGAACAAATACAAGCAACTGAAAGTTGAGACCTCTCAAGCAAGAGCAGCAGCCAAGCAGGCTCAAAAAGCAGTCGATGAAGCCAACGAGCAAGGCAAAGATTCGGAACAACTGAAAGCGCTCGAAACAGTATTAGCCGAAGCCGTTCAATCCTATGAAAAACTGAACGCCAAAAAATTAGTGCTTCAGGAAAAGGTTAAACTGCGTAAAGCTGCCGCTGCCAGTTCGGATGCAAATAATGCTGAGGTAACAGCTGCGGAGTCAACACCGGCTAAAAGGGAGACCAGTAAGGCAGCACCGACTGAAACAACAGCCAATACAGAAGACCCGGCCCAGAAAGTTAAAGAGCTAAAAGTCGCCGCTTCACAAAGCAAAGCCGCCTGGCGAAAACTGGAGCGAGAATTAACGAAAGCTCAGGAAGCCGGGGAAGATACCTCTGAACTTGAACAACAAGTTTCTGCTGCAAAAACAACTTATGAACAGGCCAACGAAGCGAAAACCAAAGCGATGGCGGCACTGGACAGTTAAGACAACATTTATTTAGGACAAACCATCGCATGTCATTACTCGCGATCACATCACCTCATATGAACAAATCCAACACACGCGGTGTTGGCTTTGTAATGACCCAAGTCATTCTCGCTACCGTGCCTGGTATTCTGGCTATGACCTGGTTTTTCGGTTGGGGAACTTTAATCAATATTGGCTTCGCGCTGCTCGTTGCCCTGATCAGTGAAGCCTTGGTATTAAAATTAAGAAAGCGCCCTGTTGGCTTTTACTTAAAAGACGGCTCCGCCATTGTAACGGCCCTGTTACTCGCATTGGCTATTCCACCGCTAGCGCCTTGGTGGTTAACCTTAGTGGGTGTGGCTTTTGCCATTATCGTCGCTAAACATATGTACGGCGGTATGGGCTTCAACCCGTTCAACCCTGCAATGGTTGCTTATGCGTTACTGCTGGTTTCTTTTCCAGTGGACATGACGCAGTGGGTTTTGCCTGAGACAGCACCCTCCTTCATTGGCACCTTCCAGCATATCTTCGGACTTGGTGTGACATTCGACGGCATGACCAGTGCTACACCTTTAGACGCCTTTAAGCACAGCTCCAACCAAACGCTCGACGAATTATTCATGAACACCCCTGCTCTGATGGCAGAAACATTAGTGGCGTGGCAAACCGTCAGCATTTGTTTCTTGATCGGAGGCGTCTATTTACTGGCCAGACGCATTTATACATGGCACGCCCCGGTTGGGATGTTAGGATCATTGGCAGTAATGGCCTTAATCTTCAGCCTGTACGATGCGGATACTTACGCACCACTTACTTTCCACCTGTTAACCGGCGCCACCATGCTGGGTGCATTTTTCATTATTACCGATCCGGTGACTTCCGCCACCAGTACCAAAGGCCGTTTTATTTTCGGCATTGGCGTTGGCATCCTGGTCTATATCATTCGCGCCTTTGGTAACTACCCGGATGCAGTTGCGTTTGCGGTTCTGCTGATGAACTTTGCGGCCCCTTTCATTGATCAGTACAGCCAGCCTCGTACTTACGGCCACCGAAAGGCCCGTAAAGGCTTGCCGAAGAAAAAGGATTAATCGATGGATTCATTAACTAGCGCCATCCGTAAAAACAGTATTGGCTTAGCCATCTTTGCTGCTATCACCGCAGGATTGATTGCTCTGGTTCAAGTCACCACAAAACAACAAATCAGCCAAAATGTGCAGCAAGCGCGCGTCAAAGCCCTGCATGAAATATTACCCAAAAGCACCCACGACAATGACCTTCTCCAGGATGCATTCTGGATTGACAGCCCAGATTTAGGTCTGATCAAACCTCAGGAAGGGTTCATTGCCAAACAGGCGAATACTCCTGTTGCTGTCTTTTTTCCCGTGAGAGCATTGGAAGGCTATACAGGGCCAATCAGTTTGGTGGTCGGTATTCAAACCAACGGCAAACTGGCTGGGGTTCGTGTTTTAAAGCACCGGGAAACGCCCGGCCTCGGCGATCAAATCGAACTAAAGAAATCCGATTGGGTGCTTTCATTTAATGGCCTATCGTTAACATCACCGGAAGAGCAGCACTGGAAAGTTAAAAAAGACGGTGGCCAGTTTGACCAGTTTACCGGCGCAACCATCACGCCAAGAGCCATTGTTAAAGCGGTCCATAAAGCATTGAAAGTCTACGAGCAAAACAAAGACGCCATTCTTAATGCGAAAACGCACAACAGCACCGAAAATCCCGTCCCTGCGGATATTCTGACTCTGACCATCAAAGAAGAGGAAAACCAATGAGTGACATGAAAAAAATTGTTGTCGACGGCCTCTGGAAAAATAACCCGGCGACCGTACAGCTGCTGGGCCTGTGTCCTCTTCTTGCTGTTACCGGTTCGGTCGTCAACGCTTTAGGCCTCGGGTTTGCGACTATTCTGGTCCTGGTCGGCTCTAACCTAGCGGTTTCATTAATTCGTAATTATGTGTCGGAAGCGGTGCGTTTACCTGCATTTGTGATGATCATCGCCTCTTTCACCACCTGTGTTGAGTTGCTGATGCAAGCATTCACTTACGAGCTGTATCAGATTCTGGGGATATTCATTCCTTTGATCGTAACAAACTGCGCCATCCTTGGCCGTGCGGATGCATTCGCCTGTAAAAATCCGGTATTACCTTCCGTTATTGATGGATTGATGATGGGGCTTGGCTTCACCGGAATTTTGGTGCTGCTGGGTGGTATGCGTGAAATCATCGGTTTAGGCACCCTGTTCTCTAACATGAACCTGCTGTTCGGTAGCATGGCGGAAAACTGGACATGGGTCATCGTTGAAGACTACAAAGGAATGTTATTCGCAATTTTACCTCCCGGAGCTTTTATTGGTTTAGGTTTGATCATCGCAATGAAAAACATCATTGATGCTAAAATCAAAGAACGAGAAGAAGCCAATAAAACAGAAGTTGTGAAGGGCTCCAAACGAGCGCGGGTAACAGGCACGATTTCTTGAGTCTAAAATGAATAAATTAAAAAGAACCGAAATCTTCACACGCCTGCGAGAACAAAATCCGAACCCAGTCACGGAGCTCGAATACAGCACCCCGTTCGAGCTACTGCTGGCGGTGGCACTCTCTGCTCAGGCAACCGACGTGAGCGTCAACAAAGCCACACGCAAACTGTTTCCTGTGGCCAATACCCCACAAACGGTTTATGACCTTGGCATCGAGGGTTTGACCGAATACATCAAGACCATTGGCTTGTTTAATTCGAAGGCCAAAAACGCCATTGCTATGTGCAAAATATTAATTGAAAAGCACAACAGCGTTGTCCCTGAAACACGGGAAGAATTAGAAGCTCTGCCAGGAGTTGGTCGTAAAACGGCAAACGTAGTATTAAATACCGCTTTCCGACAAATCGCCATGGCGGTTGATACTCACATCGACCGGGTCTCAAACCGAACTAAGATCGCCCCGGGTAAAAACGTTCGAGAAGTGGAAGACAAGCTCATTCGCCTCGTTCCTAAAGAATTTTTGATGGACGCACATCACTGGCTGATTCTTCATGGCCGTTATGTATGCACAGCGCGTAAACCTAAATGTACCTCCTGCATCATTGAAGACCTTTGCGAATACAAAGAAAAGACCAGCGATTAATAATGATCAGTATATACTGATGGTCACATCACCCAATTCTGATAACCTGATTAGTCATTCACTCTTTGGAGACACCCATGCGATTACTTCATACCATGCTGCGCGTTGGCAACTTAGACACATCCATCGAGTTTTACACCGAAGTATTAGGTATGAACCTGATTCGAAAATCAGACAATGAGCAATACAAATATACGCTGGCCTTCGTCGGTTATGGCGACGAAAAAGACGGCGCGGTCATCGAACTTACTTATAACTGGGGCGTTGAAGAGTACGACTTAGGCACCGCTTACGGTCACATCGCCCTGGAAACAGAAGATATCTATGCCACTTGCGAAGCCATTAAAGCAAAAGGCGGCATCGTAACCCGGGAACCTGGCCCAGTAAAAGGTGGCAATACTGTCATCGCGTTTGTAAAAGACCCGGATGGCTACAGCATTGAACTCATCAATAAAAAAGATGCAGGCCTAGAACTAGGGTAATCTCTGAATGAATTCGAAAAAAGAAGTATCGAAACACGGGGTTACGGGTAAACCCAAGTTGCACCCGCGTAACCCTCACCATGGCCGATACGATTTGGCTGAACTTTGTGCAAGTCAACCAGACTTAAAAACCTTCATTACGCTTAACCCCAAAGGTGAGCAAACCATCGATTTTGCTAACCAACAAGCAGTTAAAGCTTTAAATTCAGCCTTGTTAAAGCATTTTTATCACGTTGAGCATTGGGATTTGCCCAAAGACTTTCTTTGTCCACCCATTCCGGGGCGAGCCGATTACATCCACTATCTGGCGGACCTTCTGGCTGACTCAAATAACGGGGAAACACCACACGGTAAACACATCAAAGGGTTGGACATTGGCACAGGGGCTAACTTAATTTATCCGATCATAGCCACACATGCTTATCAATGGAAAATGACCGGAACCGAAGTCAATAAAATTGCCTTCAACTCTGCCAAACTGATTACAGAAGCCAACCCGCGTCTGAGAAATTCGGTCAGCATCAGGCAACAGAAGTCTGAAAAGATGATCCTGAACGGCGTTATTAACAGTACAGAACGTTTCCACTTTACGATGTGTAATCCCCCGTTTCATGCTTCTGCCGAGGAAGCCCAAGCAGGTACTCAACGGAAAAACCGTAACCTTAATAAAGGGAAAAATGCCAACAAGGCCAGACACCAAGTAACACTTAACTTTGGTGGCCAACAAGACGAGCTGTGGTGCGAAGGCGGAGAAACCGCCTTCATCAAAACGATGATCACCGAAAGCACCGAACTGAAAGATCAATGTTTGTGGTTCACTTCATTAGTATCAAAAAAAGAACACCTAACAGACATTTACCGAGCACTAAAAAAAGCCAAGGCCGTGAAGTTCAGAACCATTGAAATGGCGCAAGGCCAGAAAGTCAGCCGATTCATCGCCTGGACTTTCCAACCTCAGGATGAACACTCAAACTGGTTTATAAATCCTTAACTCTTCACCCGGACTCATAAACCAACCTTATTCTAACTCAAATTAATCAAGCCATTGGGTCCAGAAAGTTCTCGTTCTCGTATTAAACTCAGAAGGTGACGCATTTACCTCTGTGCCAGAAATAACCGCTTCCTGGAACTCACCATCAATTTCTACAATGATATGAACAGGAGGTGGTGGATAACCGCCGCCTGGAACTTCATAACTTCTGTCATCAATGGTTAAACCACTAATAGCGTCATTGTCGGTGACAGCAACAGCATTGGTCACAGCAATCTGATAAATTCTGGCAATGCCTAAATTGGAGCCACAAGAAGTAGGGCTAAGGTCCGGTTGATTGGTATTAAAGTACGCAACGCCCGCTAAAGAAGTGACATGACTGACCACCTTCTCCCCCGAGCCTAACTCAATATACCAACCATTGGCAGAATCCAATAAAGCAATTTCAGCCGTTGGGTCAGAACTTTCTTGAATCAAGTTATCCGTTGCGTCATACAGTGATGTCATCTTAATTGGAGAACCTTGCTCTGATAATAAACCTGTATAACGATCTTTAAACATCATCATGTAGTTTTGCACACTGGTATCAAAAGGATGCTCTCTGTCTCCTGTTCCTACAAGTACCGCATGATAAGCCCCCAAGGAATCATGAGCCTCAACCACATCAACTCGATACATGAACTTACGACCGTCATTAGAAGAATCACCATCAAAGTCATCAGAGACATCAGCAAAATAAGTAACTGTCCAATTCGAAGGGTTTGAATCATTGGCAGTATCCACACGCCAAATCTTACCTCCGGTGTCTCCGGCATAAAACCGATAAGCAACCCCTTCACTTTCAAGAACAGCGATGTTACTTGGCATTGGGTTTACCATCCCGGTTTCTTGTACCGTCGCTGAACCATTCGGCCCAATATTAGCAACCAGATTACCAGTGAACGCATCAACCACATAAATCCCCCGGCCTTTCGTCACCGCACCAGCCGAAGTAGTGCCGCTCAAAGAGTCAGGGCCAACGTCTTCAGCATCAGCATCATAGCCTGCACCAAACACAACAACGGGATTAGTATTGCCTTTAACCTTGGTTACTTTTAAGCCCGACCAGGTTTGTGTTAATTCAGAGAAAGCTCCACTTCCCCCACTGATTTTCCATAAGAATTTAGGGTTGTTAAAGTCAGTAACATCCATTGCATAAATAAAGTTGCCTCCTCTTCTCATGGTTAAATACAAATAGGCTTTTTCACCTGTTTCAATAACCCCATCATTATCACTGTCCTCAAAGTAGGAAGTAATATCTCCATCTACAAACCAAGGCTTATTTGGGCTACCAAATAAATTACTCCCTTCATTATTTCTTAGAGTTTCTATGTCAGAAAAATGTTCTTCAGGAATAAACCCCCACAGCTCTTTTCCCACATCAGCACCGGAAGTCCCACCTCTAACAGCCCTAAACACGCCATCATTTGCACCATAATAAACAACGATATCACCGCTACCGTAGTTAATAATCGTCGGTTGAGAATGCACAACATCACCATGTACCGATGCTCTCACAGTACGGACGCCTTCATCATCATTGTTAGCTGCCAATGCCGCATCTACTGCCGGATCACTGGCATTGTTTGCGCCATACAGCCATGAAACAACATCTGCACTTAAGCCACTGTTTGTCGTCGTCACCGGATCAAACGAGCCGGAACAAGTGGTACAGGTTAAAAGCTTTCTGCTCAGGCCCGCCAGGTAAGCGTCTCTTATTTGTTGTGCAGCGCCACCTTTTTCGACTACCTCACCGTCAGGGTTGTCGCTTCCAGTTAAAAACGCCCCTGTCCCCCTTGGAGAGTAATCAAAAAAGTCTGAGTCGTGTGTCCAGAAACTTTGTACATTCGAGTTTACGAAGCCACGACTCGCATCTCTAACACGAACGTTATTTTGATCAATCAATTCTAAACTGCCACTATCAAGCCCGATTTGATACAACTTCAAGTTTCCATACCACCTGGGCTGGCGATCCGCATCTGGTTGAAAGACCCCCATATAAACCTGATTTAAGTTCGTCCCCCTGTTATTAACGGAAACAGGGAGAGCACTTGCAGCAAATACGGAAGATTTGTCTAAAATATCATCTAATATATCCTGTAATGCAGCTGCTACCTCGTCGGCATTAGAAGCAGCAAAGTATTTACCTTTCCCTTGAGCTGCCGTACTTTTTAATAGCGCTCTTGCTCCCTCAAAGTTGTTCGATCCAGGCTTATTGTTTCCTGTTAATGCAGACTCATCATAAATATCTATGACATAAGTAATCACTGGCTGGTCGCCACCAATATCATCATTCATATCCACCGTTGACATATATCTCGCGTATTCATCGACCCAGTTCGTTTCAAATTTATCTGCGGTTAAATCAATTTTTGTAGTATCGGCGCCATAAGCCGCAAGCCTATTTTGTGCCTGAGTATTCTCACCACTGTCAGGAGAGCCATTAGCAAACAAGATAACGTAATTTGCGCTACAAGCGTTAAGTAATGTAATTGGGCTTTCATAATCGCCCAGTTGATCGGCACCTAATGCAAGTTTATCCCAAGGGTTAGTCTTTGATGACTCAGGAGCCAAACCGCCATAATAAAGTCGAGCTTCATTCATAGACATCGCGTAGGGAGCATTATTCGCCTTGTCAATTGCTTCTTGATCCGCCACAAAGCCGTTTATGTTGTAACCAATGACTTCGCCGTCAGCATCTTTCACCTCAACCAAAGTTAGATCTGCTGCGTTGTTGTACAACAAGTTCGCATACTCATCTTTAGACGCTGCATCTAAATTTTTAATCCTTGAAATAAATTTACTGCCTTCAATCTTTTTTCCGCCACCGCCACCGCCACCGCCGGTGTCAGCAAAAATCCCCATGCCCAAATTCATAATGTTTTCATCTGACGACATAATGACTTTATAAAGCGCTTCATGAAGGAGAACTTTTTTTGTCGTGCCACCACTCTGAGCATCCCAGTTCGCAGAGTTATCCAATAAGAAAAGAACATTAGGGTTTGAACTTGAGGCCAAAGGGTTAGGTTCAAAAATATCCGTATCAGCCGCAAAAGCAGCATTCATAAACAAACCAAATAAGGATGTTAAACAGAGCTTTATAACTTTCATAGCTGTCTCCACTTTATCCTCTAATTTATGGGCATAAACCAGCAGGATAATTAAATCTGACACCTTGCGTCATTGATAGACTCGCACCTGTAAGAACATCACTGACGACCACATCAAACTCAAAGTAATTCGTTTCCGGAGTAGTTGTCGTCGTCAACGAGTAACCAGCGATAGGATGAGCATAAGTACAACGAACATTAACCACAGCAACTTCAAATCCTTCTCGATCAAACGTATCGTCATTGATTGTATGAACTACCCCCAGAAATTGATTATTGGCTGCGGTTTCAAATTCGGCTGTGCCACCTAATAGAATCTCAATGACCTCTAAGCCTGCTTGTTCAGCTCGCATAATTTCAGTTTGATTTCTAATAATTTTTTGGTTAATTGTCCCTACATTTACAGAACTTATTGCAGTAACAGCAAGCACTAAAGACATTACAAGAGACAAAAGTAAGACAGCTCCTTTTTCACGATTGCCACAAAAACTTGGATTTACGTTCATAATTAACTCTCCCGTTTACTTGCAATATTGACAACACGCGTCAAGTTCATGAATAAACGTCGTTTATATAATTCACCAAGGGATTCTCCTGTCACTATGCCGAACTCGCCAAGGTCATAACTATTAGAGTCTTTGTGTTCTTCACTCTCTTCTGTAGAACGAACAATCATGTAATATCGAATAGAAACTATGTTTTGCATCTCATCATCGTTCGGATCATCAATATAGGCATCATCAAGACCAACACCTGATTCATTAGGAATTCCATTTCCTGAACGATCAATACCGTACTCAACTTGAAATTGTTCAACGCCCTCTGCCACAACCACTTGTGTAAACTCCCCGTTTTCCAGTTGAAGACGTTTAAGGGTTGGGGAATCTGTTGCAGAACCATCACTACAATCATCTTCAGGACAAGGGCTAACATAATAGATATGCACTAAGTACCTGCGTATATCCTCAGCCCCCTGTTTATTTGTAAAAGGAAACAGCGCAGGGTCAGTACTTCTTTGAATTATGAAATTCTGGTAATCCGCTTGAAAGTTATATTCATCTGGTAATGCAGCAGAATCTTCTATTAAACTGCTTGCGCGGCGTACAACTAAAACATCAGTGTTATCAACAACTTCCAAGTCACAGGAAGTAACTGCGGACATAGCCGGAGTATCTGTATCATTAAAAGCCTGTATCGGAAATTCTAAACTATCAGAGAAAATAGCTCGATTACACGGGTCAACTGAAGCCCCTCCAAATGGAAGATCCCCTAAAGCATCATAGAAACCCGCATTTGCAATATCGTGCCTTAGAATACTGTTTAAAAAACGCCCATTTTCTGTAATTTCTACAGATTTCATACTTTCACGATTAACAATATTTGAGTTAATAACAGCAGCCATAATTGCAGCACTTAAAATAAAACCTAACAAAGAGCCAATCAAAACCTCTATTAATGTAATACCCTTTTGAAGACTTGGTAATTTCATACTATGCCTCCAGGTCAGCAAAGCTAATAGTAAAACTAAGAACTCTGCGAGTATCACCCGTGTAGAGGTCTATGGCACAGGCACTACCGGAAGCCTCCGTAGCTACCAAACCTTGCCACACCACAGTTACCGTCATATCTCCTGTTGCACCATCAAGAGAAACACAGCCCCGGGCGTTGATCATAGCGCCACCTTGGTTCTCTCCTTTAAGCAAGTCATCCCATAAGTCCATATCATTATTAGCCTGAGCCTGAGTTTCGATAACCCCAGACCCTAGACAAGTAAAGTTCTCAGTATTACCTGTTCCTGCGTATTGTGTTGTATGCTCTCCACCTATAGTTTGATAACAACCTCGGGCATCTCTATTGGTATTAATCGCGTTAACTAAGAACTCAACCATTCTTATAGCCTGCTCTCTTTGATCGCTCTCTAGATTTAATTGAACACCACGAGACTGCATGCCAATATAGCCCAACATAGAGACTGCAAAAATCACCATGGCTACAAGAGTCTCTAATAGACTAAACCCCTTTTGATTAATACCGTCGAAGAAAACAGACCGAGCATATTTCATGGCAAACAGTCCCCTTCAGCAATAATTTTTGGGAAACCACTTGAGTTCACTACAACGGTTCTTTTGGTTACATAACTACTCTCATCTCCATCACAAACTTCCACATCCAAATTATTACCTAAAGGTAATCGACCCTGCCGGTCATAAACCACCTGAGCTACTTCTCCAGAAAATGAAATAGGCCGATCATTTTGATAGACAAAAACACAGTCAGAGTTTGCACTTGTAACACAATCTTCAAATGTTCTTGCTTGATTAGTAGAGATTGCCCAGCCATCAATGTAACCATTCGCAGATGCTGTTAAGTAAACATTATTTGAAGTTTTCACTGCTTCGCTTCTGGCCATTAACAAGCCTGTTTGAAGCTGCAAAGCAACTTGTCGAACATCCTCATTTGGGATGTAATTTCTAAGAGCACTCCATGCCACAGTAAAAAGTACAGAAGTAACCGCCATGACCAATAACAGCTCTAACAAAGTAAACCCTGACCCAAGACGACGAAAACATTTAAATCTATGGTTTTTCATGTGCTCACCATTTACTTGCGGGTGTTTTCACACCTAGATGATTAATTGTTAAATCACCGTCGGAAGACATGGAACCTGAAGATTTAGGGGAAGCAGTGATAGTATAAATGGGCGCTTCACCAGCGGCACCAATTACTATCGTAAAGCTATAATTACTTGTGACTTCATCCGAAGCCACAACATTTAATTCAGACACTGTACTTGTGTAATTTCGATTGTCTTGTAAGTAATTTGCTTGCCGAGAAGCCAGTTCCAACATATAGCTTTGTGCTGCTGAACGTTTACCGTCTTTTACAAATCCCTGATAACTTGGCACAACAATAAAGCCCAAAACACCTACAATTGCCACGACGATCATAAGCTCTATTAAGCTAAACCCATGTTCATTTTTCATGTACATTCCTAGTTTCTGACATTTGAACTGGCCCATATACCACCAAGCAGAATCTCAATCTCTCACACTAATCTTAGACCAAGGAAAATAAAATCAAACCGAACAAATGCTCAAATATCAACCAGAATGACAACTGGATCATTTGAAGGGACGACTGGACAACCCAGAGGGAAAAACTTAAATTTTACTTTATACATCAACAATATAAAGTAACACCTTAAGCATAACCTGAGCCAAAAAACAGAGGGTAAATCTCAATTAACGAACACTAAAGTCTATTTTATAGACAATACATATTCCCTAAACAAAGAGAGGTGCAAGAGAAGAATTAGAACAGGAAGAAGTTCTTAACGTATCCATATAAACAGACAATGGAACACCGTCTGCTTATATGGAAGCTGGTATATAACTAGGGCGCTGAGCAAACTTAGTAAGCTTGACTCACAAAACAACACTCACTTCTTGAACACTGAGTTGAACGTGAAATCACCATACAGCGCGACTTCAGAGAAGCATTGTAGGCTTTCATCAGAGCCTTCTTAGTTTATATCCAACAACTCCACGTCAAAAATCAAAACAGAGCCACCCGGGATGCCCCCAACGTTTCGGTTGCCATACCCCAGCTTACTGGGGATAAACAAACGCGTTTTGTCACCCACTGCCATATGTTGCAATCCTTCTGTCCAGCCAGGGATCACCTGGGTCAAAAAGAATTCAATGGGTTGGCCTCGCTCAACCGAACTATCAAATACCGAGCCGTCAAGAAGAGTGCCATGGTAATGAACTTTTACTTTATCCGTAGCCGCAGGCTTTTCAGTACCAGTGCCTTTGGTTAAAACCTGATACTGCAAACCGGATTCGGTGGTTACAACCCCCTCTTCCTGCTTATTTTTTTCAAGAAACGCATTGCCTGTTTTAACATTTTCTAAAGCGTTTTTCTTACCATCGGAAAAGCGTTTTGTAAAAAATACAACCAAAGCAACAAGAATCACCACTACCAAAAAATTCATCACTGGACTTATAACTCCTTTTGAACAAAAGACAATTTTACAAGAGCCTCCCGAAATTAGCGAAAAAATGTTCAAACCCTACTTTAGTAGGATTAAGCATTGCCCCACTGACATTACAATTTTTAGGAATAACAGACACTAATAACAATAAAAAGGACAAACCATGAATCAGCCAGTCAGTATTCAAGGGTATTTCTCAAGCATTCAACGCTTTTTAATGTCGCTCGTAAATCCACATTTATTACTCAGCCTGGCTTGTACGCTTTTAGCTACTTATTCCGCCGCCAGCGTCAAAACAACCAATCAACTCACGCCAATCACCATGTGTGTATTTGACATCATTGGTAAAAACGGTCCGACTCATAACATCATGAATGAGTATCGAGTTTCAGCCATGAAATGGGGCGTAGAGTTAACATTTAAGTCTTACACGAATGACCGTATTGCTGCAGAAGATTTCAATGCCGGCGTCTGCGACATGGTCAACCTTCCCGGCATTCGAGCTCGAAACTATAACCACTTTACCGGCTCCTTGAACTCCATTGGTGCCATCCCCAGCTACCAACATCTAACGTTAATCTTATCGACACTCAGCTCACCAAAAGCAGCAAAGTACATGCGTCAAGGCGACTATGAAATTGTGTCCATAGCCCCCACTGGCGCGCTGTTTGGGTTTGTGATCGACCGCAGTATTAATACCCCGGAAAAACTGGCCGGAAAAAAAATTACGGTGCTGGATAGCGCGCCTGAATCAGAATACTTGATCCAGCAAACAGGTATGACACCAGTCTCCTCAACCATCACCAATGCACTACAAAAGTTTAACAGCCACGCCGTCGACATCACTGGCGCTCCGGCCATCGCTTACGAGCCGATGGAGCTATATAAAGGACTTGAGCCGAACGGAGGCATCATTGACTGGCCACTGCATCAAAGTACTGTTCAACTGGTGATTCGCTGGAAAAAATTCCCGGACGGTTTCGGTCAGCACTCCAGAACCCACAGCAGAGAGTTCAATAATCTGTTCATGGACATCATCACCACCAGCGAAGCTAATATCCCTGAAAAATACTGGATCAAAATTCCTCAACAGGTAAAAGCGGCCTGGAATGATACTCACCGGAAAAACAGATTAGCATTAAGAGACCAGGGAATTTATAACGCCAAGGCACTGACATTATTCAGAAAAGTCCGCTGTAAAATAGATCCGACACTCTCAGAATGCACGTCAGACAACAAAGAATAGGCGCACTTATGAATACCTATTCCACCGGCGAACGTCCTAACGTATCAACAAATAAACCAACGAAAACGTTGAATACCAGCAGTATGCAACCAGCCATTGATAGCAAAGTAAGCACACGCAACCTATCCAGCTACTTAAGCTATTTTACTTTCTTCTTATTATTGCTGACAGTACTGGCAGGCACCGGGGAACATGTTCACAGCCAATTTTTAAAGCTCGGGGATTATGTTTGGGATGACTACTCGCAATTAAGAAACAGCCCGACCGCGCCCCAGTGTGATCCCAACATTGATATTGAAAGCAAGCTCAACCAACTGGAGCAAAATCACAACCTGAGTGAAGATGAATTCGGGTTCATCAATGAGCCGTTCAACAGAGTAACCGCAGGAAAATCCTTATACAGTCAAATTGCAAGCTGTCAGCTAGAACACCAGCAGTTTGACCGTTACCATCAGCAAGTCACTCAAAGTTTAATACTGTTTCGGGAAGTTGAACAAAATACGGCTTCATTCAGCTTGTTCATTCTAGAGCAACAACGGCTCATTCTGGTGATTATGCTTTTCGCAACTGTATTCATCGCCACAATTCAAAATAATCACATCAGCTTCCGGCCAGTGCATACCGAGTCCGACCACAGACTCTCCTCCATCGCTCAATTAACAGCCAACGCCCTGATTTGTATTTCTGGCATCGATTACCTGTTAACACAAAATAAATCCGGCATCGCGATCGACCAGCCAGAAATAGTCTATGTGTTAGTAGTCGGTGCCTTAATGATTGCTGCAGTTTCGCTTTACGCACTGTTCAGCCCTCTGCCAGCTTTTTTTATTTCTGGCGCTGATAAACAGCGCCCTCAAGGAAAACTACGAGACTCATTTCTGTCCATTCCCATCTATTGCTACATGATATTCAGTGCCGCCTACCATTTTTTCATCTCGCAGAGTCACCCTGCCGGTCTCGCCATATTATTTACTCAAATGTTCGAACTCTCAGGACTCTATCTGCAAATTGCCTTGTATATCTGGGTGGGAATGCTGCTCCGCCAAAGTTCACTCGGAACAAGGCTGTTTAAGGTATTCAGTGCCTGGAAACTTCCTCCCGAGGCACTGGCAATCGTAGCTATTCTGCTTATGGCCCTACCCACTGCGTACACAGGAGCGTCGGGCATCATTATTATTGCGATGGGATCTGTGGTTTATCAGGAATTGAGGAACGTCGGGACTCGCCGACAACTCGCCTTAGCGGTCACCGCGATGACAGGAAGTTCAGGCGTGGTATTGAGACCCTGTTTATTGATCGTCGGCATCGCCATGTTGAACAAAGAAGTTGTAACCGATGAACTTTATTATTGGGGCACTCAAATCTTCGCGCTGACGTTAATCGTCTTTTCAGTCTTCATCTTATTGCTGCGATCAGCTAAAAAACACAATGAATCGACAGCACAACCAACTAAAGAAGAAACCGACACGTCAATCGGTGATAAATTTTCTGACATTCAACAACTCTTTCCCTACTTTGTCATCATCGGTTTTTCCCTGTCGATTTACCATTTTGTGCTGGATGCACACCTTGATGAATTTACCGCACCTTTCCTGCTACCGGTCATCGTCATCTTAATATTGATTTGGGAGCGCTCTGCACTCGAAAAAGATCTGTATCCCACCCCGCCAACAGAACACTCAAATCAAAGGACAAAAAGCAGTGCAACCCCCGTTCGAGCCTCCGTTTACGAGTCCACTCCACACATAGGCGCATTACTGATGATCATGGCAAGTTCCTACGCTGTCGGCGGCTCCATGGAGTTCAGCGGCTTTGAACAAGGGCTTTCATACCTTGTGGACTCTCAGTATTTAATGATGGCATTTTTATTACTCTGTCTGGTCATCATTGGTATGCTAATGGACCCGTTCGGAGCTTTGGTTTTAGTGAGTATCAGCTTAGCGCCTATTGCCTATCAACATGGCATCGACCCCGTGCATTTCTGGATGATTTGCCTGGTTGCCTTTGAGTTGGGTTATCTCAGCCCTCCTGTCGCAATCAATCACGTCTTTACCCGGCAAGTGGTGGGAGAAAAGGAAGTGCAACTGGCCATGAAGGAAGGTAACAGCTTTTATTATCGAAATGAGCGACTATTACTGCCACTGCTGGTCATGGGTACAACCCTGTTATTGGTGGCCTATGGGCCAATCATCTTTGCCTAACAAAGCTGAAAAGCGTGCCATTCCTCAGATCATGAGCCAGTCAATCAAATTACTTGGTTCATGCTCTGAAGAAATAAGCCGGGCACCGGAGGCTACAACAGCCCGGTCAGCAGAAAACCAACGCCAATTCGCTGCTGGTGATGATCATAATCAATCAAACTTTCACCGTAACCATTAAAGTATTGCACGAAACCTCTTAACCGACCGTACAAAGGAAAGCTCATGCCCGCCTCAATGGCACCGTAACCCGTAGCCCAATTTAATCGGCTCATGGCCGAAAATTCGAAGTCGTTATGTTTATAAACCCCGTGAAGTTCGTAATACCCCATGTATTTATTGATATCAGGATTGTCATCGCCGTCGGCATCATCCTCCATCTCTTTTGCATCTTCAGGAATGCGCCACCAAGGTTGTAAATAAACGCCCCAGTCATTCTTCGCAAAGCCCACACCAGCAAACACCCGGTTCCAGCTTCGGCTTAAATCACCACCACGTCCATTCGATTCGTGCTCAATCCCTACCCGCGTAAGTAAAGTTCCACCCCAAAACTGGCTCGGAATTGGCGCTTCGTAATACACTTCAGGCCGGTAGTTGGTTTCACGAAACGGGGAAGACACTTCACTGGCGTAGAACTGCCAAAATGATTTCAGTGTAAAACCAAAGTAAACCGCATCATTAGGAACCAGTACTTCCGAATAGGTCAGCGGTACTTTAATGCTCAGCTGAAGCTTGACCTCTTCATTTTTAACCGGATCTTCCTCTCCAGGATAAAAATTATTGTTATACGGCGATTGGTTTGGGTCTTCCATATAAGAAACAGGCAAAATATAGTTTTGACGATGCCCTGTAATCACATAAGGGTTGTCTTCGGTGGCTTTTTCCACCAAGACCCGTTTTGGAACCTCAACTTCCTCTATCGTATCAAGCCGCTGGCAGTTGTCCCGAATCTCTTTGGCGGTCACTTCCGGACCGGCGACCCCAACACTCTTAATGATGCATTCATCCACCGAAATCTGAGCTTCTTCAGCGGAACCCATCCGAGCCAGCAATAACAGCCCAACAGCTATGGTTCTATTTTTCATGAGATTAACATTCCTGATTCCTGTCCACATAAAAATTAAGGTCACAAAAAGCGTAATTAGCCGTCGTTTTGCCCCACCTTCCCAAGTTTCAAAAATTTGCCCGCTCGGACTAAAAAATATGATCTATAGTATTTAAACACTATTCTAATATCGAAGCATTACAACTCACTGAGTTTACTGACGTTTTTTATTCATCTTAGATAAAAAATCAACTCGACTTAATAGTGCCTGATTAAAGTTGTATAGAAGTAAAGGAAGGCAAGTATGAAAGTATCCCAAAAGATTGTTCTTGTTTCAGCAGTCATCATTTTATTCGTCATTTCAATTTTATCCTGGACACAGTACGTCACGGTCCGAGACAGCCTCTACCAGAAAGCAGAAAAGAATATTAATGAAACCAGCTCAGCCCTTGGCTTTCAGGTCTCTAACTGGCTCAACGGCAAGCTTCATTTAATCGATATGATGGCACAAAGTATCGACGCCGATTTTAATCAGCAACGAATTCAGCAAACGTTCAACTTGCCCATACTGAAAAACGAGTTTTTATTGATCTTCGGCGGCCTGGACACCGATGGAAAAGCCATTACCAATGACCGAAGCTGGAATCCGGCCAACTGGGATGCCCGTCAGCGCCCTTGGTACGGGGTCGCCAAAGCGGCCAATGGCAAAGCCGCATTGACCGACCCCTACGCCGATGCCTCTACCGGCGAAATATTGATCTCAGTGGTTGCCAACTTCTCAGACAACGGTACGTTCAAAGGTGCGTTTGGTGGTGACCTGAGCCTGAAAACAGTATCAGATGCAGTGAACACCATTAACTTCGGCGGTGCAGGTTACACATTTTTATTAAATGCCAACGGCACCATCATCAGCCACCCGAACAACAAACTTAACGGCCAAAAAATTGCGAAACTGTTCACTCAGGATAAGCCAAAGCTCACTACCACACTGCAAACACTGGATATGGATGATCAAACCGCCCTGGTTTCCTTTCACCCACTTAAAAACCTGCAAGGCACAAACTGGATGATTGGCGTCGTCGTGGATAAAGACATCATTATGTCTGACGCCTATACCATAGGCACCCGCGCGCTGATCGCAGCGATTTTAGGGGTACTGATTAGCTCTGTTATTCTGTTCCCGGTCATGACCCATGTGTTAAAACCATTAAAACAGTTGCACGAATCATTGATTGAAATTAACCGGGGAGAAGGGGATCTCACCGAACGTTTACCGATCACCAGCAACGACGAGTTCGGCAAAGTATCGGAGCAATTTAATATTTTCATCAGCTATTTACAGGAAATGATCATTGAAATTAAACAGCTTTCTTCTGGCGTCAGGGATGGCAGCAGTTTAACCAACCACGCGGCACAGAACGCGTCCAACAACCTACAACAACTGGAGGAACTGGATCAACTTGCCACAGCGATGAGTGAAATGTCTTCTACCGCTCATGAAGTGGCTGATAACGCGCAACGTGGGGCTGACTCGGCTTCTTCAGCTCAGGATGCCGCTTCTCACGGTTCAGAAGTGGTTGCGAAAACCACTGGCGCCATTAACCAATTATCAAGTGACATGGAAGAGGCTGTTTCGACCATCAATAATCTGGCCGAATACAGCAGTAATATTGAATCCATTTTGTCGGTTATCACCGGCATTGCAGAACAAACCAACTTACTGGCGTTGAACGCCGCCATCGAAGCCGCCCGAGCCGGTGAACAAGGACGTGGATTTGCTGTGGTTGCAGATGAGGTGCGAGCACTGGCGTCCAGAACGCAACAGTCCACTGAAGAAATTCAGAACATGATTAACCAGTTAATTTCAGGTGTGAAACAAGCCGAACAAAAGATCAATCACAGTAAAACCATGGCCAACGATACCCGAGACATCTCAAGCCAGGCCAATGAAGCACTTCAGGCCATTCGTGATCGTATCTCAGAAATTTCAGATATGAACATTCAAATTGCGGCCGCAGCAGAAGAGCAAAGTGCAACCACAGAAGAAATTAACAGAAACACCACCAACATACGCGACATTAGCCAAATCGTTGCCGACGGTGCGAAAGAACAGACCATGCACTGTCAAAATATGGAAGAGCAAGCGGATCAACAACAAAACAGACTGAATGTATTTAAGGTATAGAAGATGCTAGGGGGAGATTAATCTTCCCCTATAAAACCACCCGTTTGATGCGCCCAGAGTTGCGCATAGATGCCGTTTGAAGCCACCAGCTCTTGGTGAGTGCCTTGCTCCACAATTCTCCCTTCATCCAGCACAATTAATCGATCCATAGCCGCAATGGTCGACAAGCGATGCGCAATTGCAATCACCGTTTTATTTTCCATCAGCTTATTCAGGCTTTGCTGAATCGCGGCTTCAACTTCTGAATCCAGTGCAGAAGTGGCTTCGTCCAGAATTAATATGGGCGCATCTTTCAATAACACCCGCGAAATGGCCACTCGTTGTCGCTGCCCACCCGACAATTTCACGCCCCGTTCACCCACTTTTGCATCAAACCCTATTCGCCCTTGTTGATCGGACAGAGACTGAATAAAGTCGTAGGCTTCGGCTTTTCGGGTTGCCTGGATCATCTCCTCTTCAGATGCCGTCGGATGACCATATAGGATATTCTCGCGAACCGTCCGGTGCAGCAACGATGTATCTTGAGTGACCATGCCTATCTTAGCTCGCAGTGATTCTTGCTGAACCTGACTGATGTCCTGACCATCTATCAACACCCTGCCACCAGCAAGATCATGAAAGCGCATAAGACAATTCACCAGTGTTGATTTACCTGCGCCAGAACGTCCCACCACCCCGACTTTCTCGCCCGGTTTAATGTGTAAATTCAAATCTTCAATCACGCCACTGTCTTTACCGTAGTGAAACGACGTATGATCAAACTGTATTTCTCCCTGAGTAACTTCCAACGCCGGTGCATTCGGGTTATCCAGCACCTCCTGAGGCTGAGCCAATGTTGAAATACCATCAGTGACTGTACCTATGTTCTCAAAAAGCCCTGATATCTCCCACATAATCCACTGCGACATGCCATTTAAACGCAACGCCAAACTCACTGTCACAGCGATGACTCCGGCACCAATCAAATCCCCTTGCCACAACCAAATGCCGATAGCAGACAAGCAAAACAGCAGTAAGTAATTGTTGATGTTAACGCCAACACTCAGACCTGAGGCAAACCGCATTTGTCTGTAGACCGTTTGTAAAAAACCATCCATACCTTCTTTGGCGTATGCGGCCTCTCTTTGGCTGTGTGAAAACAGTTTCACCGTTGCAATGTTCGTGTAGCTATCAACCACCCGGCCGGTCATTTCTGCCCGGGCATCGGCCTGGTCAATCGAAATTCGTTTTAATCTCGGAATAAAAAAAGATAACAAGCCAACATAAACACAAAGCCAAACGACAATAGGCAGCATTAACCGGTAGTCTGCTTGAGCAACCAACACTAAAATAGACACGGTGTAAACGCTGACATAAACCAACACATCAAGCACCTTCATCACCGACTCACGAACAGCCAATGACGTTTGCATCACTTTCGTAGCAATACGACCTGCAAAATCATTCTGATAAAAAGACATACTTTGCTTGAGCAAATAACGGTGCGACATCCAACGTATTTGCATAGGAAAGTTCCCTAGCAACACCAAATAGATGAATGCGGAATGGAGCAAAATCAAACCGGGCAGCCCCACTAACAATAACAACCCCACATTGAAAAGCTGATCGCGGTGTTGATCAAAGAATTCATCTGGCGTCTCTGTGGATAACCAATCCACCAAATCCCCCATGAACCCAAAAAGGTACACTTCAACAACCGCAAGAGCTGCAGCCAAAACACCGAGCATAATCAATGGAAATTCCATCCCCCGGATATGATGCCTGCAATACGCCAGAAACGTATTCGGAGGCTGTTTTGGCTCTTCTTTTGGAAATGGGTTTATGAGTCCCTCAAAAAAACGCAACATGCAGTGATTTACCTTATTAAGACCATACAATTTAAAATTTCGAGAAACCGAAATGCGGCGCCCTTCCTGAGCCTTACCGACTTTAAAAACACATAAAATTAATCGAATAAAAAGTTTTAAGTTTATGCGATAACGAAATATAACAACATTCTATCGAAAGCATTCCAAGCACCATAAAGAAGTTTCGTCTTTTTTTGTTATAAAGCTTTCATCCTGCTCGCAGAGACCTATATTTATTATTAAGAAACTTGGGTACTAGGGTCTTTGATTCTTGGCCATTTTGGTACGTATAAACGTTAGTATCAGGAAGCCGATACATAAGTCTATTAATCTTGGTTCAGCCGATTCAGCACGACCTCGTAAGGTTCCAAAGCATGAGCACTCAACGACACGGTTTATCAATTGGTCTGGAACGCACGAATGAAGTCATTCTGCTTAACTTGAAAGTTCTGGGTAAATTAACACACGACGACTACACCAAAATAATTCCGATGCTGGACGCAGCCGTCGAGGGCATAGAACATCCTTACATCAACGTATTTGTCGATGCCTCTGAACTTGAAGGCTGGGAATTAAGAGCCGCCTGGGATGACTTAAAGCTTGGAATGAAACATGGAAATGAATTTGCCAGAATTGCTATCTACGGCAATAAGAAATGGCAGGATTACGCCGCCAAAGTCGGATCTTGGTTCATATCTGGCGACATCAAGTATTTCGAAGAAATGGAGCAAGCACAGAAATGGCTTCAAGAAGAAAAACAAAAGCTGTGGTAGTTAACCCGCTTTTGCTTTTCGTTTTCACTCATTACGCAACGTTATTGGCCGCAGTCAAATCTGAATACAACTCTTTGTCTTGTGTTTTTATTCAGATAAAACCGGTTCGAGCGTATCCACCAGTAGATCAATATAGGGGTCAAAAATCTCTTGCCCGTTGAATTCTGCTTTCAGCACCGAAATCATAGTGTAAACCCCAACCAGCTTTCGTTGCAGAAATAAAAACTCTTTAGGCGGCATATTAAAGTGCTTGGAAATGGCAGAAATGGTCGCTTTTCTTGCAACCCGGGCCGGTAAATCACTTTCAACCCAACAATAATCACCAAATTGATTCAGTGCAAACGCCGGAGGCGGATTTTGACCATTAGCAACCGGTTCCAGCAAGTCATAAACAATCTCTGTAAAAGCATTAAGCACCTTCGGTGGAAAGTGAGCTTGCATAAAATTAACAGCGACAGCGCCCTCTAACACTTTTTTTCGATCTCTGAGATAACCGCCCTTAATCATCAGTTGAACCGGTTTCATAATGGAGTCATCGAACGTACGAGCCGCACCAAAATCCAATAAAACTAACTGATCTTTAGCACCGTCTGACCCTAAACGCACTCGGTAGTTACCAAAGTTAGGATCTGTCTGCATTTCTTTCCAGACAAACAGTTCTTTAAACAACAAGTCCAGTGCCCATTTGGAGATATCATTTCTGCGCTCTAGAGAAAGCCCCAACACCGCATCACTGTTGACGTTATGACCTTCTTCATAGGAAGTACACAAAACCGCCCCTGTAGAATAGCGCTCGAACACTTCAGGTACAACGTAACGGGGGTCGTCTGCTAATAAACGACCAAACTTCCGCGTGGTATGAAATTCTTCATGGTAATCCACCTCCCGGTGCATCATGAATCGTATTTCATTAAACCACTGGTCAAAATCACGACCCATCTTTACCGAACGAGTTAATTTAATCAGTGTCGCGACCGAACTTAAATCAGAGTCTATGGCTTCCGCCACACCAGGGTACTGAACTTTCAAGCATAATTGCTTGCCGTCGGACTTGCGTGTCGCTCGATGAACCTGTCCCAACGAAGCAGCCCCGAGAGGAACGGGATCAACGTCCAGCTCAGTCAAACGCTCAACGCCTAATTCTTTCACCAACTCATGATGAATGGTCGTCCAGGCAACGGGCGTCGTATCCTCTTCTAACGTATGAAGTGCATCGGTGATTTCCTGAGGCAAAAACAATTCGCCATAAAGCGCCATCATTTGGCCGATTTTGACCACACTGCCCTTCAATTTACCAAGTTCTTCAACCAAATATTGAGCTTCTTGAGCCAAGGCCCTTTTATGCGCTTTACGGCGCTTATCCTGACTTTTCAGCATCGCTCCGGCACTTTTAGAGGCGTATCGAGTACCGGCAACAACCCCGGCTTTTGCCATCAGATACTTTCGTTCAAAACTGCCTGTGCGGATTTTTTCGACGTATTTAGAGTCCGATTTTCTTACCATGAAAATTCCAATAAAGGGTGATTCCGTTAATTCATCGAGCCTGACGTGTCTTTCTTATTTGCAGAAACGGCACTTGAACTGCGAAGTAACCGTCTCTGAACTGCATTGTAACTTCTCTGATTTCGGCCATTTTAACCAGTTTGAGCTCAATTGGCGATGATTTGACACGACGTAACGCAACCAGAACCCCTCAATAAGAAAATTATTGAATACGCAGTGCGCCCACCTGAGTATTTTTTAACCACCTGAAAAATAAAACATAAAAAAATTAAAAAAAGTATAGACAGCAATAAATATATACCTATAATACTCCCCACGATTTGCCGACATAGCTCAGCTGGTAGAGCAACTGACTTGTAATCAGTAGGTCCCGAGTTCGACTCTTGGTGTCGGCACCAGAATCTGAAAAGCCCGATTTCTTAGAAATCGGGCTTTTTTTTGTGCCAAACTTTTCTTCTCAAAAAAAACTGCTCCCTATTTCCTGACGTCATTATAACTCGAGTTAAAATAACTTAATCGAACGATCAATTTTCTCAATTGTGCAATGCACGTAAACCCCTATAAAATTATTACATTATCTCAACAGTTTAACCCATTGAGCCTCCCTCCTAATTCCATATAAGAACATCGTTATGAAACATTCTACTGTTATCAGCCGTCTTTCAATTCCCTCTGCAACAATGGTATTAGGGGTATTTTCCATACTGACACTTGCAACGACCTCTGTATTTGGTCAAACACCACCACCGGCAAAAGTTGAAGTAGTGCAAGCAACCATCGAAGAACTGGCTGATACCACTGAAATACCCGGCATCATCGACTTCAATACCAGCAGCCAAATAACCAGCGAACAAGCAGGTATTATTTCTGAGATTTACTTTGATGAGGGTGACATGGTGAAGTCAGGTCAATTGATAGCCAAGTTAAACACCGACCTACTGAAACAAGACATCAAAGTAAAAAACTCAGAGCTCGAAGCACTTAAAGCCGAACAAGGGCGTATCGAGAAAGACATGGCCCGTTCTCAAAAATTGCTAAAAACCAGTTTTGAAAGTAAACGAGCACTGGAAACCCTCGAGTTTAATTTGCAAGCCAACAAAGCCAACCGCCAAAAGCTGCTCAACCAAATTGAGCGCTTGAACATACTGATTCGTAAAAGCACAATTAAAGCCCAATACGACGGATTAATTCTTGCGAAACATAAACAACCTGGTGAGTGGCTAGGACAGGCAGACCCGATTGTTACACTGGCCAAGCTCGACGAAACCATTGCCTTAGTCAGCGTACCCGAGCGCTATGTCCGTTACATTAAGCTAGGCAACAAAACCGCTGTAAACATCGCCCCCCTGGATCTTCAGATCGAAGGGATTTTAAACAGCACCGTCCCGGTGGCAGACCTCAGAACCAAAAGTGTTCCTGTAAAAGTCACAATTGATTACCAAAGCGGACTGGTTCGCAATATGTCATTAAAAGTATCAATAGCAACATCAGAACCCAGAACCGCAGTCACCTTTCCCAGAGATGCGTTAATCCAGCACCAAGGAAAAGAGTTTATCTATGCCGTAAAAACCAATGACGACAACAGCAAACAAGCGCAGATTATTCCGGTCACTATCACCGGTCGCTACGGTGCCAAGGTTTCCGTGCAACCTGGCCTGATCAGTGAAACCACTCAAATTATCGTGAAAGGAAATGATCGTCTTCGTCCCGACCAACCGATCATCATTCAATAAAGGCTGCAACCCATGTCATTAATTGCTCAGTCCATCAAACATCCGGTTGCGACCGTTTCAGCTGTCATTCTTGTGGTGATGTTTGGCATCGTCAGCTTAATGGAACTTCCGGTTCAGCTTACCCCCGACGTAGAACAGCCTCAAATATCAATCCGTACAACCTGGCCCGGAGCCAGCCCTTATGAGATAGAAAAAGAAATCATCGAGCCTCAGGAAGAAGTCCTTAAAAGCGTTCAAGGGCTGCTACTGATGGAGAGTGCCAGCTACAACGATTACGGAGAAATCACCCTAACATTTAAAGTAGGGACCAGCCTGAATAATGCGAACATGCTGGTCTCGAATAAACTGAATGAAGTATCCAGTTACCCGGAAAATGCGCTCAAACCGGTCATCAACACCTCTGGTGCAGACAGTTCCCCCATCATTTGGATGATGCTGAAAAAAACGGAAGAACCATTTCGGGACGTTCGAAAAGAACGGACCTTTTTTGAAAACGAAGTTCGTGCTCAACTGGAGCGGGTAGACGGTGTTGGTTCTTTATTTGTATTAGGGGGCACCAAAGAACAGCTGGAAGTGGTCGTGGATGCAACGGCATTGGCCAACAACCAGCTGACCATTGAGCAACTGGCGCAAAGAATCCAAAGAGGAAATCAAACCACCTCTGCCGGTGTCCAAGGTATCAGCCGACGTAACTACCGAATACGCACCTTAGCGGAGTTTCAATCCACTCAGGATGTAGAAAACCTCCCTATTCGAGACGATGGTTTCTACCGAATCACGCTGGCAGACATTGCCAGAGCCCGCATTGGCTACGAGCCAAAGACAGATGCCGTTTTGCATAACGGTATGCCGATGATCATTGTGGGTGTGAAAAAAGAGTCAGGCGCAAACGTGCTCGACCTGACCGAGCGGGTTCGAGCGGTTGTCAATGAATTAAACGAAACGGTACTGGCCGATCAGGGCTTATATTTTGATTGGGTCTACGACCAAACCCCGTACATCAACACCGCTATTGATATGGTCAAAACGAATCTGATCATTGGTGCCTTACTTGCCGTCATAGTCTTGTTGCTGTTCTTACGGTCACTGGCCTCAACCATTACCGTTGCCATCGCCATTCCTGTCTCAGCAATGGGCACCTTTATCTTTCTTTACCTGGGCGACCGGTCGATCAATGTGGTCAGCCTGGCCGGGATCTCATTCGCGGTCGGTATGTTAGTCGACAACTCCATTGTGGTGCTTGAAAACATCGACCGTCACCGGCAAATGGGGAAAAACGCATTTCAGGCAGCTCTTGACGGCACAACTGAAGTTTGGGGTGCGGTATTGGCCTCGACCGTCACCACCGTTGCGGTCTTTTTACCGGTGCTCTTCATCGAAGAAGAAGCAGGTCAATTATTCCGGGACATCGCCATTGCGATCACCGCTTCCATTGTATTCAGCCTAGTGGTTTCCATCACCTTAATCCCAACCATCATCCGACGGTTCTACGGTCGCAGTAAAGACAAAACAGGCTATGAAAAGCCCGTCAAACTCCATGAAGGCAATCTCTTTGTGCGTACCATCATGCTGTTATCACAATTAACACTTAAATCATTTTGGAGTCGTTTAGCTACCATAACTTTGTTTGTAGCAGGCTCATACATGATCACCATGTGGCTTTTGCCCAAAGCCGAATACCTTCCTCAAGGCAATCGCAACTTAATACTCAACATACTTGTACCGCCGCCCGGCTATTCCGTCGAGAAACGAGAACAGATATCTGAATACGTCTACGATGAGCTTGAACCCTACATCAAAGAGGATGGCGTTGAAGGCTACCCGCAGATCAAAGACCTGTTCTTTGTGAGCCACGACAGCCTGACCTTATTTGGCGGACTCAGTGAGCACGAAACCCGCGCCAAAGAATTAATGCCACTGTTTAATCGAGTCATGCAATCCATCCCCGACATGTTCGGCGTCAGCCTGCAGGCCGGGATTTTCGAAAGTGGCATAGGAAAAGGCAGAAGCATTGATGTGAATGTCTCCGGCACCGACAACAGCGATATCGTGGATGCTGCGCGTGTTCTCTATGGCACTTTATCGGGTGCCATTGAAGGGGCACAAATCCGCCCTATGCCATCCCTGGAAATTTCTTATCCAGAAGCCCGGATCATCCCCGACCGAAATAAACTCCTAGCCAATGGTCTGGATGAAACCAGCTTAGGCACTTATATCGATATTATTATGGACGGTCGAAAAATCAGTGAATACAAACCGGACGGCCATAAAGAAATTGATCTCATTCTGAGGAATGATGAACAGTACGTCACCTCACCGGAAGACATTCTGAATAAGCACATCGTCAATAATTTTGGACAATTAGTTCGCATTGGTGACGTAGCCGAACTGACATACGCGACTGGTGTGCCTCAAATTAACCACAGGGAACGAAAACGAACCATTACCTTGCAAGTAACCCCTCCAGAGCATATTCCACTGCAAACCGCATTGGAAAACATTACTCAGACCATCGTCCCTTCCGTCAAAGAAAAAGGGCTGCTTGATAAGGTTCAAATTTCCGTGGGCGGAAATGCAGACAAGTTAACCGAAACCCGAAACGCCCTGCAATGGAACTTTGTACTCGCTATTCTCATTACCTACCTGCTGATGTCCGCTTTGTTTTCGAACTACCTTTACCCGGTCATCATTCTGGTCTCAGTACCATTAGCTGCTGCAGGCGGCTTTGTAGGGTTATCCTTAGTCAATACTTTCGTGGCACCACAGCCGTTTGATATTTTAGTGATGCTGGGCTTTGTGATTTTGGTCGGAACTGTGGTGAATAATGCGATTCTGATTGTTCATCAGTCTCTGAATAATATCCGACACAGCGCAATGCAAGGAATTGATGCAATTCTCTGGTCTGTTCGGACTCGCATCCGCCCCATTTTTATGAGCACAACCACCAGCTTGTTTGGGTTATTTCCACTGGTTATCGCTACCGGCGCAGGCAGTGAAATTTACCGTGGTTTAGGCAGTGTTATCTTAGGAGGATTAGCCTTGTCCACTTTGCTAACACTGTTTGTTATTCCCGCACTGCTCGCGTTCTTTATCCACCTGGAAAAAACCAAAAGTTAATGCAGAATCGGACAGGGAGAACGCTTGCCCTGTCCGATTTCTTTTCAATCAATTAAACCGTGCCATACTGAATATACCTTGTGGCTATAACGGTTTAATTTTCAATGCTTAAACGACCTCTGTATGGCAGGCTTACTGTATTTTTCAGCTTGCCCAGCTTAAGTTTCTTTACGGCGCTTTCACTTTGCCCAACGAGCCACGCATCGGAAGCCGTTCCAGCCAAGCTTGCCACTTCTATCATGGAACCCTATCAGGAGTACGATCCGGAACAGCAGCTTTCCGGCCTAGGAATAAACGTTATCCGGTGTATTGAACAAAACACAGACCTTCAATTCACTTTGGAATTACTCCCCTGGAAACGAGCCCAGGAGTTAGTAAAACAACAAAAGTACGACGGCTTTTTTGTCGGCTCGGAAAACAACACAAGAAACCAATACGCTCGCTATTTCGGCCCATTTATTACCAGCTACTGGCATTGGTACTTAAAACACGAACGGGAAGCCAGAATGGATAACAATGGATTACCAACCCCTGAAAACATCAACATCGGGGTAGTTTTGGGGACAAATATGCATCAATGGATTTCCGCTCATGAGGGCTACAAAATCATTGCCCACGAAAGCAGTAAACACCTTTTTGAATTGCTCGAACTGGATAAACTCGACTATGTTTTGGCCACAGAACCAATGTATTTAAATTATAGAAATTCCGTGGATTCTGAGCTGAATTCACTGATTGCGAAAAGCAAACCTTTAGGGGTGTATCTGGGGCACCACTTTATTCAGAAGCACCCTAAAATAATTAAGCAAATCGAAAATAGCGTAGATTCCTGCCAGCAGAATTAAACGTGAGTTTCTTCCATTTAATCCTGCTCGGTCAGAGTTTTTTAACAGCGACGATACTCACTCGGAGCTTTTCCGGTCCAGCGCTTAAACGCTCTTCTGAAATTTGCACTGTCACTGTATCCCAGCCTCATTGCCACATCGTCCACCGACAAACGATGATCACCCAGGAAGTAGCACGCCTTTTCTTTTAACACAGAATTAACTATATGCTGATAACTGGTGTCATGTCTTGCAAGACGCTGACGTAAAGCTTTTGGCGATAATTCAAAGTGGTCCGCCAAGTCATTTAAGCTGGGCACTTCACCGGTATTTTTCTGAAGAATCAACTTAACCTGATTAGGCAAGGTATCCTGCTCTGAAATTTCCTTAATGCGTTGATCACACAACTGCTTCGATAAGTCAGCCAGAAACGGGTTGGCCGTTTTCAAAGGCTGATTCAACAACGCAGTAGGAAAGGTCATTTCATTAAACTGCTGATCAAAACGCACAGGACAACCGAATAAGTCCTCATAATCTTTCGCGTATTTTCGTCGGCCAAATGCTAACTTCATATCAGACAACATCATCTTATCGCCCAGCATGCTTTGTAACTTGACCCAATAACTTGCAAACACAGCCTCAGCAGTAAAGATCTTATGTTGAGGTTTAATACGATTATGATACGGATAAGTCACACGCAAGGTGGTAATATCATCCGTCACCGTCACCGATTGCAACATAGAAAAACCACAGACAGGGTAATATTTCATCATCCGGTCTACGGCTTCACCTAAGGTATTCGCAGTGATCACCACCTGAGACATCAGCCCGTCAGTATGAACATTCAGTTGACGTCCAAACTCAAGGCCTAATTCGGGTGAATCAGTGACTTTGTATCCTAAATCTATCAGTCGTCCAAATTGGCGACGGCTGATTCTCCCTTCCGAAGAAAACAGCTTTTCTTTGCTAATACCAACCGTCCTGCCTAAGTCAATGTCATGCCCCCCAGCATTTTCAATGACTTTATAAAGCACAGCAGCGTAAATAGTCGGAATTTGCTCTTTATCGAGTAACTTATCGTTCATGGCTTGCCTATGATACAACTGACATTTGGTACGCCTGAACTTCCCTGAGAGAACAAATGTATGCACTTGTTCTGTTCATGTACCTATTGTTATTTTGTTTATATAGAAGTGCTAGTAGCACAGTAACACCCTACCATCAGCCCAAAGAGGTTAAATAGCAACCATTTTAGGTCATTTAGCACCCTTCTTTATTGAATTGTCGTTCAATTAAAATAGTGTCGTATAAAATCAACTATTTGTCCAATAATACAATACTCATACAAATCAAACGCTTAAATCATTTTACTTGTTTCTTAGAAAGACTCTTTAGTATGGCCCCTAAGAAACGTGCCGCCTCTCCTCCCGTTACCGCGCGATGATCAAAGGTTAACGACACAGGTAAAACTGGGTGTACAACTGCTCGCCCTTTATAAGCAACAACGCCTTGATAAATTTTTCCTGCACCAACAATCGCTACGGTGGGAGGCACCACAACTGGTGTAGCAAAGCGCCCGGCCATTGTCCCAAAATTACTCAAAGTAATTGTGGCCCCTAACATCTCAGAAGGCGGAATGTTTCTTGATTTAACTGCTTGCCGAAGCTGATCCAAACCGCTGCGCAAGTCTTTCAAAGAACGATTATTGATGTCCCTGAGTACTGGTACAAAAAGACCCTGATCTGTGTCCACCGCGATGGCCAGATCAACTTGTTGGCACGGCCGAATCGAATTACGTTCACCATCAAACCAGACATTCAATGCAGGCTCTTCTTTACAAGCCAGGGCAATGGCTTTGGCCAAACGAATAGTAGTGTCGTCGCCTTCCGGCCACTTATGAACATCAACCACATCAAAAATACTGACAGGGACAACTTGCTGATGAGACATGGCCATCGTTTTTGCCATCGTCCTTCGTACACCCCGTAATACTGTACTTTGACCTTTTTCTTGATCTATTTTGGCGGATGCCTCTACATCTTCAGACAGAATCCTGCCCTCAGACCCACTGCCTTTTACTTGTTCAATATCGACATTAAGCCTTCGAGCCAAGGCTCGGACACTGGGCGTTGCTTTTGCCTGATTGATTTGAGTCCCTGATGAACCAATGATAAACGTGTCCGATTGAACCTTTTGATCCGCAGCTTTAATTTCACCAACCACTGTCCCTGTATCATCAGAAAGATGATCAAACTCTACAAGAGGGTCGCCAATGTGCAGCACATCACCTGTATGACCGAAACACGCCAGTATTTTACCTGTCACAGGTGAAGGCAGGTCTACAATCGCTTTTGCAGTTTCCACAGAAACCAGCAAGTCGTCTTCTTTTACGTCATCCCCTTCCTTAACATGCCACTCAACAATTTCTGCTTCAGATAACCCTTCACCTAAATCAGGAAGTTTGAAATACTTCATAGCGCCTCCGGAAAATTTGTTGGGATTGTTTATTCAGCACTTACAGCCTTTTCAGCACACCGCAGTCTTTCCAACACCGCTCAGTCTTTCAAGACGAGCATGAGCAGCATTCAAAATGCCATCAGCTGTTCACAGGTATCTACAATGTCGTGTTCATTCGGTAAATAATAATGCTCATTCTTAAAATAAGGCATCACCGTATCAAACCCCGTCACCCGTTTTATAGGCGCTTTTAAATCCAAAAGAGCATGCTCTGCCAGACTGGCCGCAATTTCAGCACCCACACCAAAAGAACGGCAAGCCTCATGCACAATACAGCATCTGCCCGTGTGCCTAACCGAGTTCAAAATCGTAGTTAAATCGAATGGTTTAATCGAGGCCAAATCAATCACCTCAGCCTCAATACCTTTTTTACTCAGTGCTTCAGCCGCTATCAGTGTTTCTCGAATGGAAGCACCCCAGCTCACCAGTGTGATGTCACTCCCCTGTCTTAACGTGAAGCAAGTATCCAGAGGAAGTGCTTCACCATTGTCGATCACTTTTTGTCGGTCGATTCGGTAAATACGCTTAGGTTCAAGAAATAACACCGGATCGGGACAGCGGATTGAGGCCAGCAATAAACCATATGCGCGTGTCGGTGAAGACGGTATCACCACCCTCAAGCCAGGAATGTGAGCAAAAATAGCTTCGGTACTTTCGGAATGGTGTTCCGGAGCATGAATACCCCCACCAAAAGGCGCTCTGATGACGAGAGGGCACTCCAAGCGTCCCCTTGTTCGATTACGCAACCTGCTTGCATGTGAAACCAAATGCTCCATGGCAGCGTAGATAAACCCCATAAACTGAATTTCAGCCACAGGTTTTAGTCCATGCCCGGCCATGCCAATGCTCATCCCGGCAATCAGCGTTTCCGCCAATGGTGTATCCATTACGCGCTTGAAACCAAACTCATCTCGCAGGTCGACCGTCGCCCGGAAAACACCGCCATTTACCCCCACATCCTCACCCAGAACGACAACACGCTCGTCGACACGCATCTCATGAGCCAGTGCTAAATTTACCGATTCAACCAAAGTAATTTCATGAATCTTTTCGTTCATAATTTACTCCTTCTCAGGCATCGTTTGAGGCATCATTAACACTGGATTTCAATCGTTCGATACGTTCCGTTTTTTGGTAAAGCAATTCCAGCTGTTCCGACATCACCTCCGGAAAATCATGATATAAATAGTCAAACATAGCTTCGGCTGGTTCAGGAAGTATTGCTTTATATGCCTCTATTCCTTCTTCGACCAATTTGTCACATTCCGCCTGCCAATCTTTCTCTTTACTTTCAGACCACCAGTTTTTTTGAACCAAATACGTTTGTAAGCGTTTGATCGGCTCATTTTTCCAGGCCTCTTTGACTTCTTCAGGAGAGCGATATCGTGTTGCATCATCAGCGGTGGTATGGTCTCCAAGACGATAGGTAACCGCTTCAATCAGCGTTGCGCCTTTCCCGGCTCTTGCACGAACAAGCGCGTCTTGCAGGGCTGAGTACAGTGCGCAAAAATCATTGCCATCCACCTGAACAAAAGGAATGCCTGCACCAACGCCTTTTTGAGCTAAGGTTTTGGCGCCACACTGTATGTTCCTTGGAACCGAAATTGCCCACTGATTATTATTAATGATAAACACAACAGGTAACTGCCAGGCACCAGCCAGATTTAAGGCTTCTAAAAAATCTCCTTTTGAAGTACCACCATCACCAATGGTGGTAACAACGGCATTTTCTTCACCTCGTATTTTAATGGCAGAAGCAACACCAACGGCATGAGAGGATTGCGTGGCAATAGGAACACACACAGGAAAATCTTGTGGGTAGCCTCCACTGCACCCTCTTTCATCGCCTCCCCAATACAGTAGTAAATCCCGAATTTTGCCTCCACGAATTAACATGGTAGCGTGATCCCGATAATAGGGAACGAGCGTATCCTGTTCAGTCATTGCCAAGCCAACAGCCACGCCAACGGCTTCCTGACCTAACGATGACGGGTAGGTTCCCATTTGTCCTGTTCGTTGCAATGCGACCGCTTTTTGATCATACAACCGCGTAAGAGTCATCCAACGATAGGCGCTTTGTAATAATTCCGAGTCGTTTAATATCACACCAGCGCGGGCATCATCAGTGATGACTTCCCCACCAGCATTGAGAAACCGCTTTAGTTCAACCTGCAATAACTCTGTCATAAGCTCTCCTTACTCACAAAAGTACGAAGCTCAGTAAAACGAAGCCCTGACTCTATTTTAGTCAAAGTTGCTTTAAACACGTTGCAGAGAACAGCTACCTGAAAATAAACACACATAAAAAAGCCCCGCTTTCAGGAAAAAAGCAGGGCTCTATTCATCAACCAAATTCTGATAACTTATTGTTCATAAAGAATTTAATTCAGACCAAACAAGCCAGCCGGATCAAATAAGTAAATTGAACTTTTATCAAAAATTAATTGTTAAAAATTTTATCAGACTTATTACTTAACAATGTCTTTTAAGTATTGTTTGAATTCACCATTTAAGTCAGCATGACGAAGACCATATTCAACATTGGCCTTCATGTAACCAATTTTACTGCCGCAATCATGGCTCTTGCCTACAATACGATATGCCTCAACCGTTTCAACATCCATTAGCATGGCAATGGCATCGGTTAACTGGATTTCATCGCCAGCACCTAGTGGTGTTTTACGAAGCAATGGCCAAATAAACTTAGAAAGAACATAGCGACCAACAACCGCTTGGTTCGAAGGCGCGTCTTCCCTTTTTGGTTTTTCAACAATACTTGTCATAGGTTTACTTTCACCAACGTCAAGATCTTCGCCACCCAAATCAACCACGCCATACTTATCAACGATCTCTTCAGGAACGCCTTCCACCATAATTTGGCTTGATCGGGTTTCTTTAAAGCGTTGAATCATTGAAGCCAGGTTGTCATTCTTTAAATCACTTGCTGCATCATCAATTAACACGTCAGGAAGCATGACAACGACGTCGTCATCACCAATCACCGACTGTGCACATAAAATGGCATGCCCCAGACCTTTTGCTTCGTTCTGACGCACCGATATGATGGTCACATGAGGAGGGCATATTGCACGAATTTCATCAAGCAACTGTCGCTTAACACGACGTTCCAGCTGGGTTTCAAGTTCAAAACTGGTGTCAAAGTGGTTTTCGATGGAATTTTTACTTGAGTGTGTCACCAGTACAATTTCATTAATACCAGCAGCAATAGCTTCATTCACAACGTACTGAATCAGCGGTTTATCAACCACTGGCAGCATCTCTTTAGGTATTGCTTTAGTGGCTGGTAACATCCTTGTACCAAGACCAGCAACAGGTATAACAGCTTTCATAGTTCAATCCTTAATAAACTCTTATTTCAAATAACGACAGCATACAGAATTAAGCACGAAGTATGCCTAAAATCTCTTTAGTTTTTAATTCCATCAAGGCCGTATCTCCACGACTCTCGACATTTAAACGAACCACAGGCTCGGTATTAGAACTACGCAGGTTAAAACGCCACTCACTAAAACTAACACCGATACCATCGGTATAATCAACGTCTAAAGCCTCTTCTTGATACCTGGTTAATACACGTTGAATGGCTTCTTGAGGGTTCTCTAACTTAGAGTTAATTTCTCCTGAAGAAGGAAACTTATTTATTCTGTCTCTCACCATTGAGGATAGTGATGCACCCTTTGTTGAAATCAGTTCAGCAACCAACAACCAGGGAATCATACCACTATCGCAATACGCAAAATCCTTAAAATAATGGTGAGCACTCATTTCACCACCGTACACGGCATCTTCTTTACGCATGCGCTCTTTGATAAAAGCATGCCCCGTCTTAGACATAATAGGAACGCCACCTGCCTCACTGACAACTTCCTGAGTATTCCAGGTCAAACGAGGGTCATAAATCACCTTTGCTCCGTGATCCTTTTTCAAAAAGGCTTCGGCAAGCAAACCGACAATATAATAGCCTTCAATGAATGCGCCCTGTTCATCAAACAAAAAACAACGGTCAAAGTCCCCATCCCATGCAATACCCATATCCGCATTATGCTCAATAACGGCATCTGACGTTGCACTCCGATTCTCCGGCAGCAAAGGGTTTGGGATTCCGTTAGGGAATGTTGGGTCCGGTTCATGGTGCACTTTGATGAACTCAACAGGGACGCCTTGCTTCTGAAACTGCTGTTCAATCGCATCAATGACATGACCAGCAGCTCCATTACCTGAGTTCACCACGAGCTTTAGCGATTTAAGCTGTGACGTATTTACATACGTTAATAGATGATCAACATAATCGTTCAGAATGGAAAGCTTAGAATACTCCCCTTTGGTCTCAATTTCAGGGAACGAATTCAATTCCGCCAGCCGTTGGATTTCCTTAAGACCCGTATCTCCAGAAATGGGCCTACTGCCTTTGGTAACCAACTTCATACCATTGTAATCTATTGGGTTATGGGAAGCGGTAACTTCAATGCCACCATCAACATCCAAATGGAATGCCGCAAAATAAACTTCTTCTGTACCCACCTCTCCGAGGTCAACCACATCCACCCCCGAGTCCATTAACCCTCTAGCAACAGCCTGCTTCAGTTGCTCACTGGTTGAACGTACATCGCCACCAACTGCAATTTTTTTAGGCTTTAAAAGTTCCCCAAAGGCTCGGCCAACCCGGTAAGCTATGTCATCGTTTAACTCATCGCCCAACTTTCCACGAATGTCGTAAGCTTTAAAACATGTCAATTCAGTCATTTATAAGTATCCGGATAAAAGATTAAGAGCGACCATACCTATCTTCAAAGCGAACTATATCGTCCTCCCCCAAATAAGAGCCAGACTGAACTTCAATCAGTTCCAAAGGAATACTGCCTGGATTTTCAAGCGCATGAACAATACCAATAGGAATATAAGTGGATTCATTTTCAGAAACCAAGAAAGTTTCCTCACCAACGGTAACTTTTGCAGTGCCAGAAACAACCACCCAATGTTCAGCCCTGTGGTAATGCATCTGAACACTCAATTTGGCACCTGGTTTTACAGTGATATGTTTGACCTGATGACGAGTCCCATGATCAATCGAATCATACACCCCCCATGGCCGATACACTTCTCGATTAGACTGCCACTCACTCCGCCCTTCTTTCTTAAGAGTACTAACGACGGATTTTATATCCTGAACAGAGTCCTTGTGTGCAACCAGAACAGCATCCTTTGTTTCAACAATCACAAGATCATCGACACCGACTGTCGCCACCAAGCGACTTTCAGAGTGAACATAACTATTTCCTGTGGATTGAGATATCACATCGCCTTTAAGAACATTACCGTCTGCATTCTTTTTCTCTACATCCCATAAAGAAGACCAGGAACCCACATCACTCCAGCCTGCTGCCATAGGAACCACAACGGCCTGATCTGTTTTCTCCATAACCGCATAGTCAATTGATTCATCCGGACACTTCGCAAATGCCTCATCGTCTAATCGTAAGAAGTCCAAATCAATACTTGAGCCAGCTAATGACTGCTCACATGCTTCGAGAATATCCGGTCTGTGCAACTTTAACTCTTCCAAATAGCGGCTGGCTTTAAACATAAACATCCCGCTATTCCAGTAGTATTCCCCCGATGCCAAATATTCTTCAGCCGTTTTTTGATCAGGCTTTTCTACAAAGCGAGCGACAGAATAACCAAGACAATCATCATCACCCTCAAGAGATACCTCACTACCTCTTTGAATATAGCCATAACCCGTTTCGGGAGCCGTTGCCTCAATCCCGAAAGTAACCAATTGGTTCTCTTCTGCATACGACAAAGCGTGCTTTACTGACTGATGAAATACATCTTTATCTTGAATGACATGATCTGCTGCCAGAACCAGCAAAACTGGATCGTTCCCTTGGTTAAGAGCATTCAACGCAGCCAAGGCAATTGCAGGTGCCGTGTTTCTACCGACAGGCTCAAGGATAATGGAACCCGCAGGCTTATCAATTCGTCTTAATTGCTCAGCAACAATAAATCGATGATCGTTATTGCAAATAACAACAGAGTTATCAGAATTAATCCCAAACGCTTCCAGCCCCGTCAAACGCTCAACCGTTGATTGAATCATCGAAAAAGAGTCACAAAGAGTTAAAAACTGTTTCGGATATTGAGAGCGGGACAGCGGCCACATTCTAGTCCCAGAACCACCAGCCATGATTACAGGTAAAATAGAAGACTTAGACATTCTTTACTTCCTTTTTAACTTAAACGCAGAAAACAAAATACAGGCCATAAAAATACCTAAAGAGTTTGCCAGCAAATCAGTCCATGAAAAAAACCTTTCGGTAAGAATAAGCTTTTGGCATAGTTCAATAAAACCACCTAAAAGCAACAATAACACAATGCCTGCTAATATTTTATCCGAAGGAAAAACGAACAATGCTAGGCCAGAAAGAACAAAAAAAGCAACAAAGTGTAGAACTAGATCAAAGTAGGGAAAAAACAATGGAATTGGCTGCGGGTACAACCCCGCAGCTAAAATACAAAATAAAACACCAGAAAAAACTACAATACCTCTATTAATACGCATTCTTACCAACAAAGCCCTTAAAAACTGTCTTGATAATAATTTTGACATCCCACCAGAGCGTCCAATGATGAATGTAGTGAAGGTCATGTTCAATACGTTTTTCCATTTTTTCTAACGTATCCGTTTCACCACGCCAACCATTAATCTGAGCCCAGCCGGTAATGCCCGGCTTAATTTTATGGCGTCGCATATAACCAGGGATAAGTACCCGATACTCCTCATTATGGGCTACCGCATGAGGTCTTGGTCCAACAATCGACATACGACCTTGTAAGACATTAATAAATTGCGGTAACTCATCTAACGAAGTTCGGCGTAAAAAACCACCAAAAGGTGTTATTCTCATATCATTTTTAGTGGCTTGAGTTACCACTTCCGAGTTTTCACATACCGTCATTGAACGAAATTTATATACTTCAATAGGCCTGCCGTCCAAGCCATAACGGTGCTGTTTAAAAATAACAGGTCCCCTAGAAGTCAGTTTGATGCCCATTGCTATAACTAGCATAGGAATAGCAATCCCCGATAAAATGACCAGCGAACCAATAATATCTTCTGCACGTTTTAGCCAAGCGTTTAAGCCACTCATCGGCTCCCCAATCAAACCAAACGCAGGGATACCATTCAAATTGATCGTCCTAGCATGCAACAACTCAAAGACAAACAAATCTGGCACTACATACACCGAAGCAGTCGAATTAGAAAGCCTATCGAGCAACTCCTGAATTCGAGCCTCTGCCCGCATAGGAAGCGCAATAAAAATACTGTCCAGCTCTCCTGCTTCAGCTTTTTCAACCAAATCAGAAAAACTACCGATAATGTCATTAACTAAGTGATCTGAACCAGAGGCACGTCTGCAATCATCATCCAAGTGCTTATGAATTTTTCTGTCATCATAGAATCCATCTATTTTATAGCCACCCCAACTGCAATACCTAAGTCTGTTCGCCACCTGCTGCGCCAAAGAACCAGTTCCCACGATAGCAACCGTTCGAGAGTTATAGCCTTTTATTCTTAAGTGCCTTAAAGCAACCCGAACCACAAGACGCCAAAAAAGCAATAAAGTAATCGTAAAAATAAACCAGGCAAAAACTTCTGGCCAAGCAAATAAACTGTTTTCAAGTACAGTAAATTTACCTACGATATATACTAAGGCGAAACAAATCCCCCAACAAAGCACGACCTGCTTAGCTTCCGCCCAAAGACTTTCAGAACGCCAAGAACGATAAATCTCAGTAAATTCAGCCATTATTTGATGCAAAAGACCGGCAAGCAAGCCTGCAACCCAGTACTCAAGAGGCACTGTATGGTCATTCAACATACCCAGCATACCAACCGCTGAAACCACTAAAAAAGAATCAAGGAACCTTGATATAAAAACAAACTTGGAAGCATAAGGTTTAATTAACCCTTGTTGACCTTTCACCTGAGCACCTCTCCTTTTGTCACCTGGTTCTTCCTGAAACAGGTCGTATTACAAACATCAAATCAACCAACAAAATCATCCGTAACAACTTTGCGCTGTTCTAGTCCACTTTATCTTCAATATAAATAAGTTATAACCAAGCAATATGAAACAATTGAGAAACAGACAAACCTCATAGCTAAAGTCTGCATTTTTGCCTTACAAACTTGGAAGCACCCTCTTGGAGTGACAACACATTGCAAAACTGTTCTGTCATACCGTATTGCTCAATGACATTTAAAACACCCAAAATTTCAACGCCAGGCTTTGAGGCTATTTGCTGAACCAATCCAACCACTTTCGCTTTATGTTTCCAGCTAACAAGGTCCCAGCCATTTAAAGACGCTTGAACCAATGATAAAGAAACACCCGGTTCATTGCCCCCTAACTCAAACGCCAGCGCCCAGCTTTTGTAATACGCATCTTTTCTGGCTGCATTATCATCTAAAAAAAAGGATAACAATAAAGCCTGATCAGAATAGCTGTAGGGCCAATAAGGCCTGACACTCTGACTGTCAGTGAAAAGATTCGTGTAGGCATCAATTGCTTCATTTCTACAAGTCGCCTCATCCGTCTCTTTATTTTCATTGTTTGATTCAGCAACTTTCGAGCCTGAACTATTTGCACATTCAGCATAATCATTCCAAATGCCTAATCTGCCTGCAATTTGAAGATAATCAGGATTAAAAGGGCTAAAAAATAAAACCTCTTTCATTATCTTGCGAGCATGGTTAATTCTATCTGGGCTCAGGCTGTGCACATTTTGAGACCAAAGCCTCTCTCCACGTTCAACTTGATGAACTTTCACATCCATGATCAAGTCCTTAAAAGAATTCAATAGCAGCACGGATAAAGTGAAAATAACACCATAAACCAACGTATTTTTTTTAGCTCTAAGCACCCTCAACGAAACTCCGCCATTAAACAGTAAACTGAGAAGCTGATATTTCTAAAGGCATACCTTTGACCAAATTTAGTGCTTCATTTCCACCCACTACCTCTGAAGCCTTTGCAAAGCCTTGGTCTAAATTACATGGCCTGCGAACTACATGATGAGCATCACTTGCCAAAATGGTTATCAGTCCAGCCTCTAACATTCGAATTGAAATCAATTCCGCCTGCTCTCCGAAGTTGCCAATTAAAGATCCGGCCGTCACTTGAAATAAACACCCCAAGTCGACCAAAGGCGCTAACTTTTCATACCGTCTCATCACATCCTTATTTCTCTCAGGATGAGCAATCATTACTCGAATGTTTTTAGACAAAAGCCAACTGATAATTTTATCCGTGCCAAGCGGAATATTGCTGTGAGGTAGCTCGAGCAATAAAACTTTTTGGCCGTTTAACTCACCTAAAAAAGGTAACTCCCCTTCCATAAAGGCGTTAAGAATATCCGGGCTGATCCTTACCTCACCAGCAAACCCAACGGTTAAAGGTATCGAGGCGTCGGCCAAAGCTTTCTTATACTCAATAACATGGGGCTCAATGGTTGATTTCGTGTTATCCCATCGCCCAGGATGAACATGAGGCGTTAGCACTGCATGGGTCACACCAGATTGAACCATTTGTTGAGCTAACGCCAGTGACTCCTCTAAGTTAGAGGGGCCGTCATCAATACCTGGCAATAAGTGACAATGTAAATCAATCATAAGACTAGGCTGCAGACCGACCTTTTTTCAAAGTTTGTCCTTGTTCACTTAACCCTTTTTCGTAGTTATAACTGTAGTAATCGTCATACACTGGATTTTTATCCATATCTACTTTATTCAATACAACACCAAGTATGGGGGCATCATGGTCTCTAAAGCGCTTCAATACAGATTGAGCATGAGGAGCTGGTGTTGAGTCCGCTTTAACCACAAACACCAACGCATCGGCATAAGATGCTAACACCAAGGCATCACTCACTGCGCTTCCAGGAGCAGAATCAATGATGATTCGATCATAGTGCTCTGACAACTTAGTTAATACCTGATTAAAGCGTGACGAAGAAATCAGCTCTAAAGGATTTGGAGGTATCACACCAGCAGGTATTACATCGATACCCAAGTCTTCATTTTTATGGATACAACTCTTTGGCTCATCACTTCCAGAAACTAAGTTGGACAAACCTACAGACCGCTTGTCCATTGACAAGCTGGCAGCCAATGTCGGTCTTCTCATATCCGCGTCTATCAGAAGAACTTTTTCCATTTGGCCCATAGCCAAAGCCAGGTTCAAAGCAACGGTAGACTTGCCTTCGTTTGGCTGGGTAGAGCTAACCACAATAACCTTATGAGGGTTATCTATTCCCGACAGCATTACACTTGTACGTATGGTGCGCATGGCCTCAGTAAAACCTGGATGCTTACCAGAACTAAATGCATCAACAGCAACTTTTGATTTATTGCCTTTAATTAGGGGAAGTGTGCCTAAAAGAGCTGTTTTTAATTTCTGTTCAACATCCTCTACGGACTTTACAGCGCTATCTAATACATCCAATAAGATCACAAATACAGCAGCTAACCCTAAACTGCATACCAAAGAGATCATAACGATCAGTTTTTTCTTTGGTTTAATAGGCAAACGAGGCGCAACAGCCGAGTCTACTACACGCGCATGCGCCGTCTGCAGTCCTTCTGTCTCTCCTGTCTCTTTAGCTCGATTTAAGAACAATTCATAAAGATGACGATTACTCTCCACTTCACGACTTAGTTCACGAAGCTTCACTTCCTTACTATTCATTATCTGATATTCTTTTCGAGCATCATCCAACTGCTTTTTTAGGTCTGCAGCATTTTCCTTCGCTGTTAAATAATCAACCTTAATTCCCCGCGCGACTCGAATTACTTGCTGCTGCAATAGGCTCAATGCAACATCAACTTCAGAAAGTGCCGAAATCATCTTCGGATGCTTAGGGCCATAGCGTTTACTTAACTCTGCCACCTTAATTGCAGCTTCATTGTGGCGCTCTTTCAAGCGATGGATTAGTTGATGTTTTAATATACTTGGCTGTGCCATTAACTCTTCAAAGCTTGGGGTGCCACCCAATGACTGGACCTGTTTATAAATAGACTCTGCAATGGCGCGATTCTTACGAACCTCGATATAACGTTGAGTTAATTGCTCTAGCTCTTCAGTACCAAAGTTTTGTATTCCTGAAACATCAATCAACCCCTCTTGAACTCGGTAATTTTGCAACTCCCCTTCTGATCGCTGCAATTTCTGTTTTAATCCATCTAAACGCTCAGTCAGCCAAAACACCGCTTTTTTATTTGCTAGAAGCTTAGCCTCTAAGTGACTTTCAATAAAAATATCAGCCATAGTATTCGCTACCAAAGATGCAACTTCTGGGTCTCGAGACTCGAAGCTAATATCGACTAGCTGTGTTTTACGAATAGGGCTAATAATTAACGACTTACGAAACTTCTCAACGACCAACTGTAATATCTGCTCTTCAGAGACTTCTGCATTCTCAACTTCAACATCTATAGGTAGATAAGCCTTCCAATCAAACGATTTCTCCTGGATACGAGGGTCAAACAATGGATGTATTGTAAGATTCAAGCGTTTAATTACTCTTAATGCTAATTCGCGAGACTTCAAAATTTCAAATTGAGTTAGAAAATACTCTTTTCCCGAAGTATTTAAACCATAAACATCTTCAATTGACAGTACCTTAGATTGAGAGTTTTCAATTAAAACCCTCGACGTGGCCTTATAGATAGGCTTTAGAGATATAACAACAATAGCCACAGAAATCGTTACAAAAATTGCAAAACTAATAATTTTCCATTTACTTTTAAGCAGCAACGTCCAGTAATAGCTCAAATCAATGACTTCAGCCTTCTCAGCAGAAATAGAGCCCTGTTGATTGCTATTTTCTAGTTTTGACATAATTTACAACCCAACCCTATACACTCATTACTAACTTTTATTTTCTGTCTGTTTATCAATGAAGTACGCCCTAAATCAGTTCTAAAGAACTACAGCAACCTTAGAAAAAACTTTGCTCAACTGTAATGATATCTCCTGGCTTTAAAGAACCACTTAATGATACCTTTTTTGGAGTATTCGTTGGATCAGAGTCAGAAATGATGAAAATATTCTTTTTAGATGCTCGTTCGGTAAACCCCCCTGCGAGGGATACAGCTTTGCGGACTGTTAACCCGGGTTGGAACGAGAATCCACCCGGTTTCTCAACCTCACCGTTTATAAAAAATTGGCGGTACTCAACAATTGTTACAGATACTTTTGGATCAACCAGGTAATCTCCCAGCAACCCTTGAGTTATATAAGTTTGTAACTGTCCAACTGTTAGACCAAGTACTTGAAACTCTCCCAGGAATGGAAAAGATAGGGTTCCTGCATCGCTTAAACGGACCTCTCTGGTAAGATCCTCCTCACCGTAAACTTGTACTTTAATCAAATCGCCTGAACCTAATGAATATTCAGACAAACCACCGTGCACATTTGCCGATTGAGCATTCGCTTGCGGAGAGAATAAACTCAAAGAAAATGCGCCAATCAACAACAAAAACAGAATTAAAAGAGTCTGAAGATAATTAACGATTATTGTAGGGGTACCCATTAGATTTCTCATATTTCAATTAGTTCTTTTAGCTCTTTAGTCTTCTATAAATTAAAGAGATGCCTCTATATGTAAGGCAACTATGTTACGAGTGAAGTCTTCTCCTTCTTGATTTGAGTCTCGTTCTTCATAAGTAAATGATGTACCAAGAGTTAACCAACGACGCATCTCATAATTCACACGTAAGCTATAATCCAATAAATCATCTTCTTGCTTGTTGACATCGCCTTTATAATCTTCAATAGAGTAGTTTGTCGATAATTGCGTGTTAAAGCGGTCACTCCAAGCATGCTTCCAAACTAATCCAAAATCTTGGCCATCAATAAAATCACCTGAACCATTAGATTCATCTTGACGACGCCCCGTATTGATCGTTAAAGATGAGTATGCTTTAGGCGACCACTTGACAGCTACCGACCAATCAAAACCAGAGAAATCATCACGATCTGAATCATCAAAATTCTTCTCTGCGTAGCCAAATTTAACAGTACCTTCGGTTTTACCTGTAGCCAGCCAAGTAACACCCACTAACGCTTTAACAAGCTCATTATCTAACGTATCAGTAGAGCCGCTCACGCTGGTAGGATCGTTTTTATAATCTACATTGGTATAAGCCAACTCAAATAAAGCATCAGTGCTTCCACCGATATCCCAGTAGAATGTCTCAGCCAGCTTAATATCTTCCCGATCGCGACCTCTAGTTTGGCCTCGATGATTGGTAAAACGTACGTCTAAATACTCAAGCGCTGTTACTAAACGGCCTTTGGTACGAATTCCACCAAAGGTATAATTAGCACCAAGGTTAATCTCTTGAAACTCATCTGGACTATCATTATTAAACGTAGCGGTACCTTGACTAAAACCAGTTCCTCGATCTTCGTGCGTAGCAGAATAACCTGCATTTACTGCTAATTTATGCCGCTGATTTAGTTCCCATTCGGCGTCAGCATCTAAATGGTGATCTATGTAATTATCATCCGTACTGTTTTCGTAATAACCTGCTTCTAACTGGTACCCTAGCGAATAAGCGTGTACACCATTATCAGCCTTAGCTTGCACGCTTGGAGATATCACTGAAACCCAAGAATTTTTCTCATCACTCTCTTGCGAGAAGATATTGTCGTTATACTCTTGGTCAGACATAACAATTGGCGCTACTTTAAAGATACCTACATCGACGGTTGCAGGTTCTCCAGCTTTTGCAACTGAAAAACAACCAAAAGAAAGAGAAACCAAAGCGAAACTACAGATCAATGAATTTGAGGAAAACGAACTCAAACAAAAGTTAGAGCGATCAGACATGAATCAATCCTTTGAATATAATGAAAGAACGGGAGCATTCTATGTGAAATTAAGTAACATCTCACTAGAGGTAGTCTATTTTATTTGTAAGAACAACACCATTATCACACTATTTAATGGATTGATCATTCCATTTTTTCAACAATGTAAGACTTCCGCACAACAAATAAAAATTTAGCTAGCTCTAGCTAGCAGCTAGATCAGAAGGGAGGGTAGAATACCACTTACGATTTTCGCTTGAACTTCTCTCTTAACAACATCAATGCGAATAAACTGTTTGTAATCGCATAACGTTTCCACATACGTCGCGGTTCTTGAAGCACTCGATAAAACCATTCTAAGCCATAGTTTTGCATCCACACAGGAGCTCTATTCACCTTGCCGGCAACCACATCAAATGTACCACCAACGCCCATTACAAAATCAACACCTAGCTGGTCTTTCCACTTATTGATAAATTTCTCTTTCTTAGGGGATGTAATGGCTACAAACAACAACCGAGCACCGGAGTCTTTAATTTTCTGAACAACCAGCTCTTCATCATCCCAAAAATAACCATGATGATAACCAGCGATTTGCAAGCCATCGTACTGCAATAAAACATTCTCAACTGTTTTCGCTACAACATTCTCTTCTGCACCTAGTAGAAATACAGAAAAACCTCTCTCAACACTCATATCCAAAAGATTGTGAAACAAATCCACACCAGCTACACGTTCAGGTACTTTATGGCCCATGAAACGCGCTCCAAGCACAACCCCCATACCATCAATATTAATAAGGTCACACTCTTTAATAGATTGGGCTAGCTCTTCATCTTTACGCATATTAATTAACTTTGCGACATTAACCACCACGTGCTGAAGAAAGTCTTTTCTCTCAATACGATCCGCAATCAGCGACACAGTATCAGACATGGTAGCGCTGTCCATTGGAGCACCTAAAAATTCGATACGATCCATCATAATTTCCTTATAATACCCCTATTAAAATAAATAAAAGATACATTCAAAATTCACTTAAGAAAGAAGAGTAAGTTTATGGGTAGGTGAACTTATTATTTAAATTTAAGAAGTAGATTTCTTAACATCGTATATTAAAAGACCATACTGTCCCGTTTTTATGCCTCTTTTAATAATTTTCGCAGGATTGCCAGCCACAATAACGCCGCTTGGAACATCCTTAGTCACTACCGAGCCAGCACCAACTATTGAACCGGCGCCAATTGTTACTCCAGGCATAATTACCGATGCAGCGCCTACAAAAGAATTCACCCCAATAAAAGTATCCACATGAATCCCTCTTACAAAGCAATGACTCAAAATGACAGCATCAAACGCCACATATGCTCCATTTGCAATATGAACACCACCAGGGTTTGTAAAATCTATTCGAGACTTAAGAGAAACCTTAGCCCCTTTAGAGATATTGACACCACGAAACCGCAGGTAGCTTAAATAAATCCAAATCAAAATCTCTCTAATGTAAAACAGTACAAATCGCCTAACCATGGTCTTTCACTTCCATTAACGCTTGATCAAAAGAGTTCACAATTGACTTTTTCTTAAACTTATCAAAAAAACCATTTTCATGAAGCTTTGATATATTTTCTACATAGTCTGACCGCATACTCACCAACTCAGTAATACCTTTTAATATAGATTTTTTTACACTAGGAATCACTTTCACACCAATATCAACTTCATCAAAGTATCCATCAACTCCTTGATTCTTTGAATATAAAATAGGAACACCAGCAAAAAGTGCTTCAATATAAACCATTCCATATGTCTCTGATGTTGTTGGCATTAAAAAAGAATGATACTGCGAAATCACTTCAGTTATTCTCTCGTTATCAACTTGCCCCATCAAGCGAACCCTATTATCAATACCCAGCTTCTGTAATAGTTTCCGAATACTCTTTACAGATTTAAAAGAACCAACACCATAAATATCCAGACTCCACGACTCTTCATAACCAGATAAAACTTCTAATAAACAAGGAAGGCCTTTAAGTCGATATAGATCTAGGTTAAAAACACTAACAAAGTTTATCTCATTACTCGTCGGACTGCAGGGCAAAGTATTATTTGTAACCACCGGAAGCAATACTATAGAACTACTATTACAGTTCAACTTTTGTTCTACATATTCACGAATCCAAGGACTTGCTGGAAACACTATATGTGCATCGTGATAAACATCCCTATAAGTGCCTTGCAACTCTGGCTTTAATTTAATAAATTTTTTATCAGTTGACCCCCAAAGAGAGACTCCGTAGCCCACACCAAGGTTTATTGCAACATCCTTTGCAATAAGCCCTTCCACAGTCATTTTATGCGCGACGATAAAATCAACTAGGATAGATTTACTTTTAATATAATTTTTAATTTTACTAGCTAACCGCCTTAGAAAAAACCTAAGCATCAACCCCATAGGCGGTGAGAAGTAAGATATTGAAACGCCATTTTCCATTTCCTCCCACTTTTCTAAATGCGGACTTGAACACCGATTTATTGAGATGATAAAATGATCATGGTTACTTTCACTAATAAGCAGCTTAACTGCTTTTGTTTTATTCGGCTTAAACACATCAGGATAGTCCGCAGTAATATTTAATATTCTCAACTTACCTTCTCCCTTTCGACAGCATTAAAGGCGACAAAAAGCGCTACAGTAGTAATATTGACTAGTCCATTAAACGCACCAGATTCAAGCAAGCCGTTGTAAAGAACGTAGACAATCAATGCCATTTGAATTTTTGTAATATTCTTTTGACCAACAAAGAATAAAATAAATGATGACATCATAATTAGTCCACCCACAACTCCAAGATAGAGAAGTACCTGAAGTATCATATTATGAGCATGTGAAGCAGTAAACCCAATGGCGTATTCATATACAGGAAGCACAAACATACTGGAGCCATAGCCATAACCAATCAAGGGTTTCTCTAGCAATAGATCCGTAACCACTGACCAAATATAAGTCCTTCCAGTGAAGGTTAAAATCTCATCAAGATTACCAGACCGAGATAAAATAAGGAGTAAGTCCTCTAAAAAAAACATAGACCCAATAATACAAATAACCCCTATTAAAAGAACCAAAGCGTAAATTTGTCTATAACGCCAACTAAAGGTTACAATCCAACTTCCAATAATCGCCATAAGAAAACTAGAGCGATTCAGACTCAAAACTAAAGCTGCAAGCGAAAGGATAAGAAGCCATTTATAAAGCCTTCCTGTTTTCCCCTTTACCATAAAATACACCGAAAGAATGACCCCTAAACACGCTATTCTACCTAGGTTATTTGCACTGCCTGCTATACCAGACATGCGCCCCCCTTCAACGTAGACATCAAACTCCCAATAAGAAATCTTTCCAACTTCAGGAATAAAAAAATAAAATAAAAACGACACACAAATAAAAATGAAAAGAGCCTTAGCCATACACGTAAGAAGCTCATCTGTACCGTTAAGCGAAGCATAGGAGGTTATAAATAAAAAATACGACAATAAAGAGAAAGAGGCTACCAAAGCATAAGCCATATTAGGCGCCCAAAAACTAGACAAAGTAAAACCAACAATCAAAAGAAGAACTGCCTTATTATGAAGGTATCTAAAAGTTACCCCTGTTTCCCTCTGAAGAAGCCCACCTAACATAAAGATCCAGCAATACACCAACAATTTTAAAACGACCTGAGTATCTAAACTTTTATCATCATATGATCTAACCCGAAAAACAGCATCTACAACAAATATTGCAATTATCATCAAAAGAGACATCCACTCCCTCTGAGTAGCAGGGACTCTAACCTTCACACCCCCTCCTATTACCTACAGAAACAACCCTAAACAATAAAAAGTATGAAGGTATAGCCGATAACATTAGAACAAAAACAACCAAAATAAAGTCTGCATCTATAAGATAACAACCCGCTAAAACAATAAAAAGCAACACTAAATCATAAAACCTAGCTTCAGATAGCTTTCTCACATTACCTTGCTTTGTTGCAATTCCCTCTAATAAAAGAGGCATCCAATTTAAAAGCATATAAAGTGAAAACACTAAAACATCGGCAAAATTTAGATCAAAGCTATCAGAGTAAAGAGTTTCAAAAATCCTCTCTCTCAGTAAGGAAACAATTACTGCGACCCCCCAAAACATCAAAAAAGCCAACCTAAGAAAAGCTAAAACTTCTTTTCTCTCATCCACCCCGTACTTCAAAGACAACCTAAAATCAACCTCCTTGGGGCGAAGAAAAGTTGATACGACATTAAATATTGTTCTAAGTGCATAAAACCCAGCAGCCATTTTTGGTTTATACAGAGACATAAAAACTACAGGAGCATGAGATAACATTGAATTCGCTAACCAATAAAGACAGGAATGGAATTCTCCAACTCCCTTACCAAACTCTCCCCTTCTTCCAGAAAAAATAAATCGAATAAAAGAAATAACAAACAATATTAGCATTGCCACGCACATAGAGAATTGCAAATAATCAACATCAAGAAAACTACTTAAGCAATAATTAATCGAGACAAAAAAGAAAAATAAAACGCTAAATAATGGAGACTTTATATACGAACCTTTTTCAATAAAAAAGAAACGATAATAATCAATACCTAAATATACAGATATAAGAAAGGTAGCAAATACAACGATATCGGCATAGGCCGTCTCATAGTAATAACAGATTATACCTAAAAGAGAAAAACAAAGATGATAAACAGATAACCCAGCTACCGTATTTTTAGAAAACTTAATAACTCCCACAGCCAAAGCATTTACAAAAACAAATTTGATAAAGCCATAAACAAAAAGAGCTATAGTTACACCTAATACAAAATTATTGAACGCCCCCTCAGTTCCATATTTTGCCACACAAGAACCCAGCAATATATTTGCACCAGCAAAGAAAAAATGATCAGCGTATTTGGCAAGCTTATTTATCACTGCGAAACCTAATCACCTTTGCAGGAACACCAGCACATACTGCGTAGTCCGGCATATCCTTAGTCACAACCGATCCAGCAGCTATAATTACGCCACGCCCAATATTGACACCAGGCATGATCATAACTCGAGTCCCTATCCAGACGTCATCACCAACAACAACACCTCTTTGAGGCTGATGGCCTTGTAAAGCCATAGGTATATCAGTTCTGTCAAACTCATGAGAACGAGTTAAAATCTTTACATCAGGAGCCATCATCACATAATCTCCAAGAACTAAAGGCCCCTGCAAGTATGAATTTGGCCCAATCCCTGAGTTATCACCCACCCGGATACCTCTGCCATTTCCAATATAAGCACCTCTATCAACAACCACATTGGAGCCACACTTATCCACAATCCTGCTCAGCAGAAAAAACCTAATTGCATTCCCCCAATAAAATCGTCCCCCGATAGACGGAGGTAATATTTTGTAACTAAGATAATAAATAGCTAACATTAACTTACGCATAGAATCACCTATAAAACACCACGTGAATCTATTACCACTTTCGCAGCAAACTGGACTCGATCGGCTGATTTAAACTCTTTATGATCGACAAGTACAACAACTACATTCGCTTTTTCTAATGCACTCTCTAACGTTACTAATTCGACCTCTGACTGGATTAGGGTTTCTGGCATCTCACTGTCATTTATATTCGGCTCTACAACCATGATTTGCCCAACATCTGATTTAGCCAACTCTTCTACAATTTGAAGTGCAGGGCTTTCACGCAAATCATCAATATCAGCTTTGAAAGCTAAACCTAAGCAAGCGATAACAGGTTTCTTAAACTGATCTGCAGCTTCTGTTATTTTATTAACAACGTAATGAGGTTTAGCATCATTGGTAAGGCGTGCTTGCTTAATGATTTTTGCTTCTTCAGGGCAACTATCAACAATAAACCAAGGATCTACAGCAATACAGTGACCACCCACACCAGGGCCTGGATTTAAAATATTTACCCGAGGGTGACGGTTCGCAAGCTTAATCAACTCCCAAACATTAATTTTTAATTTGTCACAGATAACTGAGAGTTCATTTGCAAATGCAATATTGACATCACGGAAAGAGTTTTCTGTAAGCTTTGCCATCTCCGCTGTACGTGAATTTGTTATAATACATTCGCCACGCACAAATGTTTGATACAACTCAACAGCTTTTTCACTACAAGCTTTACTCATTCCGCCAATAACACGGTCATTACTTACTAGCTCTTGCAGAACATAACCAGGCAAGACGCGCTCTGGACAATGAGCTACCTTGATATCTGCACTATCACCTTTATCTTGCGGGAAGCTTAAATCAGGGCGAGCCTCTGCCAACCAAGCTGCTAATTTTTCAGTTGCCCCTACTGGTGATGTAGATTCGAGTATTACTAAATTACCTTTTTCTAATACAGGAGCAATCGCCTGTGCAGCAGATTTAATGTAATCAAGGTTTGGTTTATGACTACCATCTTCACTGTGCTTAAAAGGAGTAGGTACAGCAACCATAAATGCTTCAGCAGGCTCAGGCTTAGTCGTAGCTTTTAAATTACCTGTAGAAACCACACCCCGAACAACGATATCTAAATCCGGCTCAACAATATGTATACAACCATTATTTATCGTATCAACTGCATGCTGATTCACATCTACGCCAATAACATTAATGCCTCTTGAAGCAATAACCGCAGCGGTAGGCAATCCAATATAACCCAATCCAATCACGCTAACAGTTTTAAAACTGATCTCTTGCTTCATTACATTATTTCCCTATTAAGATTTAAATTTTGTAAAAAGTCTGCAATACGTTCACTAGCCTCACCATCACCATAAGGGTTATGAGCAAATGACATCGCTTTATATGCATCAATATCATCTAGCAACGAAATAACATTTTGTTCTATTTTTTCTTGGCTTGTACCTACCAGTTTCACTGTACCTGCTTCTACCGCTTCTGGTCTTTCTGTAGTATCACGCATCACTAACACAGGCTTACCTAAAGAAGGGGCCTCTTCTTGTACACCACCAGAGTCAGTTAATATCAAATAGGCTCGATTCATTAAATAAACAAAAGGAAGGTAATCTTGTGGCTCAATCAAATGAACATTATTAAATCCAGATAAAATTTCATTCACAGGTTTCTGCACATTAGGATTTAAGTGAACAGGGTAAACAACCTGTACATCATCACGTTCAGCAATTGTACTGATTGCTTTACAAATATTTAAAAAGCCACCACCAAAGTTCTCTCTGCGATGACCGGTAACTAAAATCAGTTTTTTTGTTTCATCTATAAAATCGAACTGCCTTGCCATAAGAGCAGCAATATTGTCATCAGATTGGACTTTATTAACTACCCATTGAAGGGCATCAATTACCGTATTACCAGTTACTAACGTAGTAACAGGATCGACATTCTCTTGTAATAGGTTATTTTGAGATTTTTCTGTGGGAGCAAAATGATAGTTAGCAACTAGGCCTGTTACACGACGGTTAAACTCTTCAGGCCAAGGCGAGTACATATTATGTGTTCTTAAACCAGCTTCTACGTGACCTACCGAAATCTGCTGATAAAATGCAGCTAAAGAGGCTGTAAAAGTTGTTGTTGTATCACCATGAACAAGAACCACATCAGGCTTTTGCTCTTGAAATACAGACTCTAAGCCCTGTAATGCTCTTGAAGTTAGCCCTCCTAAGCTCTGCCCTGGTAGCATAAGGTCTAAATCAAAGTCAGGAGTAATTTCAAACAAATCTAAAACCTGATCAAGCATTTCTCTATGCTGAGCTGTTACACAAACCTGAACCTTAAACAAATCAGGCCTTCGTTTTAATGCGTGAACAACAGGAACCATTTTAATCGCTTCAGGACGAGTCCCAAACACAAGCATTACTTTCACCATACACTCCTTGTATTAACTACTCAGCGTTTATGCAAAGACATCATTATTAATAACATTAAATAAACACAGTGTTCCAATATACCATACAATCACCACGCTTAAATACCCAAACCTGATACTTTACTACACACAAATATACGTAAGAGATATCTCAACAATCATGGCAAATGTCTGCTTTTGTTGAAGAAAAATTTAAGTTAGTATTCACACCAATGAGTTCAACTCACTTTTGTAAAAGGAATTACCGATGAATCCATTTGTCAAATACACACTTGCGGTTGCCATGGGTGCCGTTCCTGCTGTTCAGGCTTCTGCAGAAGAAGCAGTAAATGCTGACCAAGCAAATGAGTCAGCGGCAGAAGAGTTAACTTCAGCGCAAAAGTCTGCCATCGAAAACTTCAGTCAGGCGCTTAACTCAGCCATTGAAGCAAACAAGAGTGACGATCAAATTGCAGAGCTAATTGCTGAAGCGGTTAGCAAATTCCCAGAGTTAACTTCAATCATCCAAGAACTGTCTTCAGCGATGGAAATTTCAGGTGACTTAATTGCAGCTGCCATCATCCAGGGTTTACCAACAACCGCCTCAGGTAATGAAACACCAGTCCAGTTCAGAGCACCAACCATCGTTGCCAGAAGTGGCGGCGGCGGCACTTCGACTGCAAGTGGCGGTTAATGTATTTGGAAAGTTTTACTATTTGATGAAATCCCGGTTCTCCGGGATTTTTTATTTCACCCCGCTCATAACCTCCTTGACGACCCATGCCTCTGAATACCTCAAAAGCAATCAAGCCAAAAGACACCACCCTCTTTTATATATTTTTAGCTTTAATCATCTGGCTTCCTTTGCCCTTAGGCAGTAATCGTCCTTGGGCGTGGCACTTAATGGAAGTAATGAGCTATTCTCTGGTCGCCGTCTGGGGTTACCATTACATCCAGCAAAAAGTTGAGTTACCAGTCGTATTCTCAAAAAACAATTGGTTAATTACAGGCTTATTAACTTTCGCTGCCATCATTCTGCTTCAAATAATCCCATTCCCAGCTTCGCTCATTGAGTTATTAAGGCCTGTCAATAAAAGCGTTGAGCCAGGCAATTGGATTACGCTCTCAATCGACCCCGTCATCAGCTGGCTTCACATAAAACAGACACTCGCTTATACCTGCTTAGCGTTTTTGACCTTAGCGCTCATCAATACCCGAAAACGTCTAAAAGTACTTGCTCTCGTATTTGTCATATCAGGTGCTCTACAAGCACTGTATGGCAGCTTAATGACACTCTCCGGGATTGAATTTGGCTTCTTTTTTAAGAAAGAAGCCTTCCATGGTGTAGCCACAGGAACGTTCTGGAACAGAAATCATTTAGCAAATTATTTAATTCTTTGCCTAGCAATGGGGACAGGGCTGTTGCTGTCTGAGCTTTATCAAACACAATCAACTACTTGGCGTGAAAGAAGCCGTCGCATCTTAGCCTCATTACTGGGTAACAAAGCGAGAGTAAGAATAAGCTTAGCTATTATGGTAATCGCCTTAGTCTTGACCCATTCTAGAATGGGCAACACGGCGTTCTTTTTTAGTTTGATCGCTTCGGGGATCATATGGTTGGCCGCAACAAAACGGTTTACCCGAGGCAGCATTGCTTTAATTATCAGCCTAATCGTTATCGACACCATGATCGTGGGCGCCTGGTTCGGTATTGATAAAGTTGCAGAACGTCTGGAAGGCACCGCCTTTAACAAAGAAACCCGTGATGAAGTGAACAGGGACACATTAACGCTCATCCAGGATCAGCCTTTATTCGGCACAGGCGCGGGAAGTTTCTACACCGCATTTCCGCAGTATCGCCAAGCGGACATTACGCTATATTACGACCATGCTCATAATGACTATTTACAGTTTGTAGCTGAACACGGCTTGATTGGTGTGATTCCGTTAATCTCCATCGTTATAGCTGCTCTGGTACTTTCAGTACAAACCATGAGAAAGAGAAAAACGCTTCAAATGCAAGCAATGGCTTTTGCACCGCTCATGTCGATCATCGCAATGCTACTTCACAGTACGGTTGATTTTAGCCTGCAACTACCTGCCAATGCGGCATCATTTGTGATTGTGCTTTCATTAGCCTGGGTTGTTCGGTATATGCCCCGATCAGCAAAAGCCTAAGATACTCACAATTAAGGCGCCAACTTTTCTTTCGCCATTTCAAAAGCCACTTGATCTGGCGATTGGCCTTCTTTGTGAGCACGACAAAATACAGAAAGAAGCGTCCTTGATAATCGATCGATATCATCATTAATCTGATCCATGGATTTCCCCCCGATTCTTCCCGAGGCATAAATCAGTCCGCCGGAATTAATTACAAAATCTGGCGCATATAAAATATCTTTATCCCACAACATTTGACCAACAGAGTCTTTCAGAAGCTGATTATTTGCGCACCCCGCTATCAATTTACAGTTGAGACGAGGAATTAACGCCTCGGTAATCACACCACCCAAACCGCATGGTGCGAGCACATCACATGGCTCCATCAACACTTCACTTACAGGCGCAACAAACACACCATGTTCATTGATGGCCTTTCGTGTTTTTTCCTGATCAACGTCAGATACAATAACTGTCGCGCCTTGATCAATCAGCTTTTCCATCAAACGATAGCCCACATTGCCTAACCCTTGAATCGCAACAGTAGCTTTACTCAAAGGGATGTTCAGCTCATCTTGCAGGGAAAATTTAATGCATTGAAAAACGCCTTCAGCCGTATAAGGGGATGGATCACCTATGCCCGAATGGCTCGCCACAAACTGTGTTTTGGAATGAATGACATCCATATCCTGGACATTCGTGCCAGAATCCATTGCGGTAATGTATCTGCCATTCAGTGTTTCAATGAATTGACCGAATTTTGCAAAGAGTTCGGTCCGGTCATAAGGTTCCGAAGGAAGCATAATTACAGATTTGCCACCGCCGTAAGGGACACCTGCCATTGCAGCTTTATAAGTCATCCCCCGTGCTAATCGAGCGGCATCCACGGTTGCTTTTTCCACATCGTCATATTCGACAAACCGACACCCCCCCAGCGCAGGACCAAGTTCAGTACTGTGCACTGCAACGATGGCCTTCAACTTATCATGTTGAAATAAATGCAATTCTTGCAGTTGATGTTCACTCATTACATCAAACATGTAGCTACTCCAAATCCCAGACTGAACATTTCAAGAAACTAAGGATCTACACTGAGTTTAGACATCAGAGTTAATAATTGTGCAATAAATTGTAAGCAGGCGGTCTGCAAAGATAGATAATTGGTTGCACTCTGAAATTCTTTTTGGATAATCCTTCGGCTCCCCTACTGCATCCAGAGCAAGGCATGACACAACCCCTGTACAACAATGTGATCGATCAGGTTTCAGATATCCAGATCCTATATAAAGACGATCATTTACTCATGGTCTCCAAACCCGCTGATATGTTAACCGTTCCAGGCAAAGGTCCGGAAAAAGCGGACTGCATGATCTCCCGCCTTCAAAAGAACTGGCCAACCGCGAAAGTGGTTCACCGTCTGGACATGGCAACATCTGGAATATTAGTGGTCGCTTTAACACCCACGACTCATCGTGAATTAAGTCGACAATTTCAGGACCGACAAACAGAAAAACACTACATCGCAGTGGTGGACGGCAATTTGCAGACGCATTTGAACACAACAGAAGGAACGGTCGATCTGCCGTTAATTACCGACTGGCCGAACAGACCAAGACAAAAAGTCTGCTTTCAGGATGGCAAACCATCCCAGACCCTTTGGCAAATCATCGATCAACAAGCAGACAGAACCCGAGTCAAACTTACCCCGATCACCGGCCGGAGTCATCAATTACGAGTGCACATGAAAGCATTAGGACATCCCATCATTGGTGATAACCTCTATGGCTGTGAAGATTCAATTGCTAAAGCGCCCAGGCTACTACTCCACGCCAAGCAACTGACCGTGACTCATCCAATCAGCAATGAACGACTCTCTGCCCAGATGGCCCCTGACTTCTAACAAGAAATAACTCATCTATACTTGGTTCATACTTAATTAGTTAACCCATCAACTAATCAACCAAGGAAGATAAAATGCGGCAACGATTCAGCTCCACCAACCATGGCCAAGCATCTCAAATAGGCTATAAAGAGCTATTCGAAGTTCCGACAGACGATGGCATCCCTTTGATTGTCACGCGTAAACTGCCGCTTATTCAAAAACAAAACTTAACGCCTATCTTGCTGATTCACGGGCTGGGTCAAAACAGACACTTCTGGGATTTACCAGGCCGGTCTATGGCTGACTTTCTGGTTTCCAAGGGGTTTGATGTCTTTATCGCCGAACTCAGAGGGCATGGTTTAAGCCGTGCCAACGGAGCGCCCTACCCAAACAGCTTTGAAGAGTACGTGGATTACGATGTCCCCGCGCTGATCCATTTTATTTGCCAACGCACCCAGCACCCCAAAATTTACCTTATTGGCCACTCTCTGGGAGGTGCGATTTGTTACGGAGCTTCATCCGAAATGCAAAAGCAGTTAAAAGGCTTTATCTCCGTTTGTGGGCCATTCAATTTTGGTAAGGGAACCAAAGTCATTCGACCTCTCGCCAAACTGTATAACTGGCTCAATAACAGCTGGATAAATAAAACCCTTAAAATGACCCGTTTATTTCCCCGCCACCTGAGCATTGATTTAGTCGGCGTGTTAACACACCGGGCAACCCCCTTCTTAGATAATCATAAAAACCGGTGGTTTGCCCCCCTTTGGGTTCCTGGGACTATAGAACCAAATCATCTATCGCAATTATTACTCACTGCGTTTGATCGAACCGGCATGGCCGTTTTCTCTACTCTATTAAGCTGGGCTTCCGAAGGACGATTTTTAAGTACTAACCGACAACACGATTACGAACAGTCCATCCGGCAAATCACTATCCCGGTATTATTTTTATCTGCTGATAAAGACAAAGTCGTACCGCCAGAGTCCATTGCCGGAGCGTACGACAAAATAGGCAGCATTGATCGCCAATGGCGAGAATTCGGAAAACCGGAAGACCATCGACACTTTGGCCACATGGACATCATCTGCGGAAGCGATGCCCCCCAAAAAGTTTGGCCTGTCATCAGTGACTGGCTACTCAAAAGAGAGCAATAATCAACCACTCTGTTTACTATTTAATCGACCACCAAACACTTTTGTTCGAACTTTATACAAGCCGTTAAATTAAATCGTTTTTTATTAAAATTCACGTTAAAAACAGTTGACACTAAACAAGGTCGTCATTAATATACGCGCCAACTTGATGAGTTGTTCCTCGATAGCTCAGTTGGTAGAGCAGTAGACTGTTAATCTATTGGTCGCTGGTTCGAGTCCAGCTCGAGGAGCCATTTCGGAGTGTAGCGCAGCTTGGTAGCGCAACTGGTTTGGGACCAGTGGGTCGGGGGTTCGAATCCCTCCACTCCGACCATTCTTTCTCATCAATTCCCCTGTGATGGAATCACAATTTCTTAAGCATGAAGCTTAGTCAGACAAGGTTATCCTTGATCTTATATATCGGAGTGTAGCGCAGCTTGGTAGCGCAACTGGTTTGGGACCAGTGGGTCGGGGGTTCGAATCCCTCCACTCCGACCATTATCTAAAACTTACTAACCTACTCAGAAGTCATCAAAAAAACGGGCAACCTAAGTCACCCGACTCGTTACCTTAAGCGCACCCAAATCTTACTTAGATGCATTCAAAGCCTGATCAATATCAGCAATAATGTCGTCTATGTGCTCAATACCAATGGACAACCGAACCATGTCTTCACTGACACCGGCAGACTTCAACTCTTCCGGGGACAATTGGCGGTGAGTCGTTGAAGCAGGATGGCAAGCAAGTGACTTGGCATCACCAATGTTTACTAGACGCAAAATCATTTGAAGCGCATCAATAAATCTGGAGCCCGCTTCAATACCGCCCTTAATGCCAAAGCTCAATATACCGGATGCCTTACCCTGTGTGATCTTTTCAGACAAAGCTCGATAAGGGCTTTTCTCAAGACCGGCATAGTTAACCCACTCAACTAATTCATGCTTATCCAGATATTCTGCAACTTTTTGCGCATTTTCGCAGTGTCTTTCCATCCGCAGAGAAAGGGTTTCCAAACCCTGCATTAATAGAAAAGCACTGTGTGGCGCAAGTGCAGCACCGGTATTCCGAAGCGGAACCACACGACAACGACCAATAAATGCGGCCTCCCCCATAGCTTCCGTATAGACCACACCGTGATAGGAAGGATCTGGCTCATTTAAAATAGGAAAGCGCTCTTTATTCCCTGCCCAGTCGAATTTACCCGAATCAATAATGGCACCACCAATGGTTGTACCATGACCACCGATGTACTTTGTCAATGAATGCACAACAATATCAGCGCCATACTCAAACGGTCGACACAAAGCAGGCGTCGCCACTGTATTGTCCACCATCAGAGGCACCCCGTGCTTATGCGCTATTTCTGCCAACTTTTCAATATCCACCACATTACCGGCAGGATTACCAATCGACTCACAAAACAGCATCTTTGTATTTTCATCAATATGCGCTTCTAACCCAGCGTAATCATCGTGCGCAGCAAAACGAACCTCTATTCCCTGCTTCGGCAAAGAGTGTGCAAATAAATTATAGGTTCCGCCATACAGTTGGCTGGTACTGACTATATTACTGCCGACCGAAGCAATCGCCTGTATCGCATAAGTAATCGCAGCCATACCTGACGCCACACACAAAGCACCAATACCACCTTCCAACGCAGCCAAGCGCTGCTCCAGCACGCCAGTGGTCGGATTCATAATTCGGGTGTAAATATTGCCCGGTACTTTCAGATCAAAAAGATCCGCGCCATGTTGAGTGTCATCAAATGTATACGATGTTGTTTGATAAATCGGCGTGGTCGCTGCTTTTGTGGTTGGATCACCGTCATACCCTGCATGCAGAGCAAGCGTTTCTAATTTCATCTTCTTCCCCAAGATTATTATGTTATCTGCACGATCATAGTCGTAAGATTTGAGCTGCCTTTGATTCCCATCAAAAAACAAGCACAAACACCTTACTACCAATCATAAAAAAAAAGTAGCTCAACACATAAAAGCGAGGCGAAAGAGACAGTTAGGGATACAAATTGATCCATACTCGCAAGTCACAAACACCTGACTGTGACAACGCCATCAAAAAAACCTAAACTCTGTTACAACCCAAAACTATTGCACTCAAGGAAAGCTACTGTGACATTAAAGGAGCGCTTTTTAACTCAACTCTTACCCCTTTTGCTCGGCGCATTAAGTTTCTGGGGCGGTTGGCAATTAATGACCACAGGCTTTAATGACATCCAAAGCCTAAGGCAACTGGAAAGAACTCCGATATCCTCTTTGATCAGTCTGATTCCGGGGCCAGCGGCGGTAAGCGGCTTTGCAGAAATACGCAACGAAACACTGACCAGCCCATACACCAAAACGACATCCCTTTATTTTTATTACACCCGCGAAGTAGAAACCAAAGATTCCGACGGCAATACATCCTGGAGCTTGGCGGAGAGCAAATCCGATTCGGTATCTTTCAACCTGAACGACCGAACAGACATCGCAGAAGTTAGTCCAAGCCCTGACTTCAGCCAAATCAACTGGTCTGTGAAACGTAAATTTCAAACGGTATCGGGCAAGGAAAGGTACACTGAATGGCGAATAGACCCCGGCGATAAGCTCTTTATCTTCTCCAATGTAAAACAAACACTTGGTGCCGACGGAAAAACATCCAGCCAATTAACATTCACATCTCAAGACGGGTATTCACCCTTAATTTCTTCTTTCGATAAAGAATACGAACAACTGGAAATGGGCAGTTCCGGTATTTACTTTCTGTGGGGCGGTCTCGCTCTGGTCGCTATGTCGTTGTACGGTTTTTCAATCGTATTACGAATTCATAAGGTTTGGCAGTACCAGGTAATTCTGATCACAGTCGTTAGCCTGGTGTTAATTCAGTTCAGCCTCCTGTTAATGAACTCAGATCTGAATCAAGCCACCGTTCGTTATCAACAACAATGGCAAGGCACTCTTGTAAAACTGGCAAATAGCTTCAGTGAACCCCATGAAACGGTGGAAAAATATTTAACCACACCATACACCCCTCAAGATAAAGAAACCTTGAACGATGAACTGACCGAATTAAAAATAAACTTAGCCATGTCAGAGCACCTCATTAATGATCAGTTATCACGGTTCCCGGAAATCATTCTGGCCCCCCTCTGGCAATACTCTTTAAACGAGAAACAGCGGGTATCTCTGACACCAGAACAGCAAACATTACTGAATCAGCGGCTGTCCAGTATTACCAAAACAAAGTTATCCAGCGGGTTCAGCACCTTCTTCCTGATTCTAGGTCTGGTGATCATGGCCATTTGCACCTACTTTGGCTTCAAGACCATAAAATTTAAAAGACTCATAGAAAATATTCCCACCCAAAAAACCCTTGGCCTGGTACCCGGCATGGCCGAAGTCGCAGGCAAAGTCAGCCTTGCGGAGAATACAACAGCCCTAGAAAGCCCTTTAACTTCAACCCCTTGCTGCTGGTACCATTACCGGGTACAAGAAAAAAGAAGAAGTGGTGACAAGGATAAATGGGTTACCGTAATTAACACCAAAGAGCATATCGACTTCCTTTGTGAAGACGATGAAGGCAGTGTCAAAATCATTCCTGAAGATGCCGATGTTATCTCTTCTCATACCAACAGCAGTAGCAGTGGCAATCGGCGATACACGGAAACCATCGTGAAAATTGATGACCCTCTGTATGTCATTGGAGAAGCAAAGTCACAACCTGCTCAGCAAGACAAACTGCAAATCACCGAAGCAGGCTCCAAGCTTCCGTTTATTGTCAGTAACCTACCGGAATCCAAAGTCATGCTCAGAAAAGCATGGACAGGACTGCTGTTTCTTAACCTCGCGTTTACCGGCATTGTCATCAGCAGTTTACTGTGGTTCGCTCAGACGGGCAGCTTTTCGCCCAGCGACTTCTTATTAGCCGCATTGTTTGGCCCCATTTACATGCTGCTGTTTTCACTGCTACTTCACTACAACGATCTGATATTTCTGAAACAGCGCGCGGATCGTAACTGGGCCAACATCAGCATAGCCATCCGGAAAAAGAAAAACCTGATTCCTGCTCTGGAAACCATCGTAAAAGAATACTTGCAACATGAAACAACCGTAATGACGCAAACCGCCGAATTCAGACGTGCCTTTGAGAACGCCCAGGAAGAGCATGCGTCACTGGAGCAATGCTTTGTTGCCACTCAAAACACCCAACAAACCATGAAAGCAATCATTGAAAATTACCCGGATTTAAAAAGCCACGACATTGTTTCACAGTTCATGACGGATATTACCAAGCTGGAAACCGAACTGGCACTGCTTAGAAACGGTTACAACGATGCTGTAACCACCTACAACGAAAGGCTGGAAACCTTCCCCGACATTTTGTTTACAAAGGCCTTCAAGTTCAGTTCTCTCTCGTTCTTCCATCATAAGAACTAACCGTCCACAAACTGTCATGTAGCTATATCCAAGGCATAAAAAAACCGAGGTATAAACCTCGGTTTTTCTTATTAAAACGAAGAATTATGAGTCTTCGTTTTTAATGCTTAGCAATTCAACTTCAAATACTAACGCAGAATTTGGTGGAATCTTAGGACTCGGGCTTTGAGCACCATAAGCCAAATCCGCAGGAACGTACAGTTTCCACTTATCACCAACCTTCATCAGCTGAAGCGCTTCGATCCAGCCTTTAATCACACCACCAACCGGGAAAGTTGCAGGCTGACCACGATCAACCGAACTATCAAACACAGTTCCATCAACCAAAGTACCATGATAGTGCGTGGTCACCATATCAGAAATGCCCGGAGAAGAAGCCCCTTCTTCGCCCGACTTCAATACTTCATACTGAAGACCGCTATCCAAGGTAGTGATGTTGTCACGCTCAGCGTTCTGCTCAAGAAACTCTTTGCCCGCACGCGCATTTTCGTCGTTGACAGCTTTTTGCTTATCTTGTTGACGAGCGCGTACTTCATTAAATGCCGCAGTTAACTCTTCCATCGTCAGACGACGCTCTTTGTCTGCCAATGAGTCCTGCAAACCAAGAGCAATTGCCTCAACATTCATCTCTTCAAGGCCTTCCTGACGCATACCAGAACCAACATTATAGCCAATACCATAGCTAACTTTGTCTTGCTCTGTCTTCAATTCAACTTCTTTTTCTCCACATGCAGCAAGTGCTACAGCAGATGATAATAGTACGGCTAATTTTGTAGGTTTAAACATTATTATCTGTTCTCAATGAAATGCATAAAAAATACCATCCTAAACGGCTCAATATCATTTAACAATTGCTTTTGGCGACTTAGCAATAAAAATGGCGTATGTATCAACTTCTTCCAGCATCGAGTCGTGAACTTATAGACAAACTTTCACCGAATTAATTCCCATTAAAGAATTGCTCCAGTAGAATCTTCGGAAATCAAAAAACAAATAAAAAAACAATGCCTAGCCAGCCATTTAAACGAAAAACATTGATCGTTGTTTCCGCTTGCACTCTGTCCGTCGCAATTGCGGCGCCGTTTGTGCTTTCAGAAAACCCGTTCCAATCCTCTTCTGCACTTAACGGCTTACAGCTCGCCGCTAACCATGCACCGGATATGGACAAAGACGGTATCCCGGATCACAGGGACATCGACATGGACGGAGACGGCATCGACAACCATTACGAACTCCAGACCCACAAAGACCCTCGAGACCCGAACAGCACGCCTGCTGACCAGGACAAAGATGGCCTGCCGGATGAAATTGATGTTGATCTAGACGGTGACCGGGTAAATAACTTACTGGATAAGTTTCCCAAAAACCCAAAAGAGTGGGGCGACATCGACGGGGACGGTATCGGGGATAACGCCGATCTTGAAAAAGATGGCGACGGTTTCAGTGATGCCATTGAGCGTCAGTTAAAAACCAATCCGTACGACCCGAACAGCTACCCTCGGGACACCGATGGCGATGGCATACCGGATGCGCTGGATGATGACATCGATAACGACGGCTATTTAAACGACGATGATCTCTTCCCGACGGACCCGAAAGAATGGGCCGATCTCGACGGTGATGGCATCGGCGATAATTCTGACCCCGACCGGGACAACGACGGTATAGCCAACCACTATGAAGAACAAGTCGGCACAGACCCGAACGATCCAAACAGTGTGCCACCAGACGCAGATGGCGATGGCATTCCAGACAGCATTGATGACGACCGGGATGGCGACGGATGTTTAAATGACGAAGATGCCTTTCCGGACGACCCAAGGTATTGCCTTGATACCGACGGTGACGGCATTCCGGATCAAAACGATTTAGACCGGGATGGTGACGGCTACAATAACGACGTGGATGTTTTCCCGACAGATCCTAAAGAGTGGGCAGATTTCGATAAAGACGGCATAGGCGACAACAGTGATCCGGACATCGATAATGACGGCCACTTAAACGATCAGGACGCCTTTCCGTTTGATCCGACAGAATGGTCTGACATCGACAATGATGGCATCGGTGATAACAGCGACCCCGAACGCGATGGCGACAACATCTCCAATGCTTATGAAATTCAGCTAAACACAGACCCGAACGACCCTGAGAGTGTACCGCCGGACTTTGATTTTGATGGTATTCCCGACGCGCTCGATCCGGACATGGACAACGATGGTTACCTGAATGAACAGGACGCCTTCCCCCGCAATGCCAAGGAGTGGTCGGACATCGATCAGGATGGCATCGGCGACAACTCGGATAAAGACCGCGACGGTGATGGCATTTCTAACCATTATGAAGAACGGGTCGGTACTGACCCGAACGATCCGAACGACACGCCTCCGGACTTAGATAAAGATAGTATCCCGGATAGCCTGGACCCGGACATTGACGGCGATGGCCACCTCAATGAAGCCGATAAATTTCCCTACGACCCAACGGAATGGGCAGACATGGACGGCGATGGCATTGGCGATAATTCAGACCCGGACCGGGATGGCGATAAGATCAACAACCATTATGAGATTCAGGTCGGCACCGATCCGAACGACCCGAACAGCACACCGCCAGATATGGATAAAGACGGCATCCCGGACAGCCTGGATGCCGACCGAGACGGAGATGGCTACGATAATGGCACGGACGTTTTTCCGGATGACTACAGCGAGTGGTCTGACCTCGATGAGGACGGCATCGGCGATAATAAAGACATTGATCGCGATGGCGACCTGTTTGCCAATGACGTCGAAGAAGCCTTTGATTCAGACCCGAACGACCCTAAAAGCTTCCCGGACGACCTGCAGCCAGCACTCGAGTTATCCGGCAATGACGGAGAAGTGGTTGATTCAGGTACCGAAGAAATCCGCTTAAGAGGCCAGGCCTACGACATTGGTGTGGGTTTACAGCGCGTGTACGCCACCAGCAATAAAGTGTCGGGCCAATTCAGCGGTAAATTTTTCTACCACACGGCTTTCGCGGTGGTTGTGCCATTGGCTTACGGTGAAAATAAAATTGTAATTCACGCCATAGATAACGATGGCAATGAGTTATCAATTAAACGTACGGTCACCCGAACACCGCCCCCGGTTCCTCAGACAACAACGCCTCCTGCTGCAGAGCCTTCAAAGTAAGGCTCTGCTAACCCCTCTAAAGATAATCAGCAAGCATTTGTTTTTATTGTAAATATATAAACCAGACTGGCATCCTCTGCCATTCTGGTATTCAATAAAGAGATTGAACACAGGAAGGATTCAAATATGTCAGTTGATGAAATTTACATTAAAGCCAACATCAAAGCAGTGCATGACTGGCCAAAAGAAGGCGTCGTATTTCGGGACATTACACCGCTTCTGCAACAACCAAAGCCCTTCAGAATGGTGATTGATGCACTGACCCAGCGTTACATTAACCATGAAATTGATCGAATTGCTGCAATCGACAGCCGAGGATTCCTGATCGGCTCCGTCCTGGCATACAACCTGAATAAACCACTGATTCTGGTTCGCAAAAAAGACAAGTTGCCGCCTCCTGTCATCTCTGAAAGTTACGAGCTTGAATACGGCACCGCCACCGTTGAAATTCAGAAAGGCTCATGCAATAAAGGAGATAAGGTTCTCATCATTGATGACATCATCGCGACCGGCGGCACCATGATGGCCGCCAGCACGCTGCTTAAAAGCCAGGGCGCTGAAATTATGGAAGCAGCCGCCATCATTGACTTACCTGACCTGAACGGCTCCACCCGGCTGCAAAATCTGGGCATTGGCGTGTACAGTCTGTGCGCATTTGAAGACGAAAATTAGCGCAACCAGAACAAAACCAAGGTTCCATTTCTTAAGTACACTCATAAAGAAAAGCCAAAGGCATGACCATTTATCGGGTCCTGCCTTTTTTTGGCCATTTTTCACCAAAGCCACTGTTATATTCCCAAGAACCAGCTAACTTATTCAATGTAGCGTTATCAATGAGTTAGGGAGACAACTTAATCAAGTTAATTAAAACTCCCTCTCTCCCCCTGATTTATAAGGAAACAGGGTAAGATTATGGATTTCAATCTAGAATCATTAAAACATTACGTTATCGGCCCTATCACTCATCAAGTGGCGGAGTTTGTTGAATTACCAAAGCAAACAAACCATTACCTGCTCATGGCAGCCACCATCGGACTGGGCCGAAATTCCGGTTTGTTTCATCAAACCAAGGATTCGTTCGGCTTATTTCACATCAAGGAAGAACAACACACCACCATATGGGATGACCACCTGGTAAAGAACCCGAACCTTGCTTCTTCGGTTCGAGGCTTGGCCAGTCAACATCAGTTTTTAAAAACACCACACACCGAACTGTGCACCAACCTGAACTATGCAACGGCCATTGCTGCGGTTGCGCTGACACTCAAACCAATGAGTTACCATTCTGACGTTTCCTTGCATCAACAAATCGCATTACTTAATGCAGCCTTTCCTGGGTTTAAATACATCACCCGTCAGGAGTGGCAAGAAGCCACGGATATTTTAAACGCGGAAGTTCGAAAGCCTATTATCTTAGGCCCTTCTGTCAGTGACGACTCAGAAGCCATTTGTGCTTAAACGTCAATTTGTAACCGGTCAGAATAAGCGTCCGATCAGTTGAGGCAATACCGTCTCAACTTTCTGGATACGATCACCAAGCGAAACGGGTTCAAACCCTACCGCTGCCAGCTTATCCACTTCGTAGTCAATAAAGCCGCCCTCCGGGCCAATGACTAAGGTCGTGGCTTGCTCGACATTTCTGGGACAAACCCTATCCACGTATGGGTGGGCGACCAGTTTTAAACTGTTTTCAGACAAGGCTTCAAGACGATCTTCAACAAAAGGTTTAAAGCGCTTTTCAAGCGTGATCTGCATCGGCACGGTATCGACGCATTGCTCCAACCCCAAGCGCACATAATCGTCCAGCTGATTTAAAAACGGGGACTGCCAGTAGCTTTTTTCAACGCGATAAGAGTTAATAAGTACTAACTCTCGAACTCCAAGAGAAGATAAACTCTGGATAATACGACGTAACATTTTAGGCCTCGGCAAAGCCAAAACAACCGTTAAGGGCAGTTTTTGAGGAGGGTGTCGATCCAGTAATAATTCCAAAACCACGCCAGAATCCTCTGCCTCGATCACCTCCCCCATCCCCATCAACCCGTTCATCAAACCGACTTTCAGTCGACGACCCGGTTCTGCCTGATGGACATCCTTAATATGTTTGGCTCGCTGATCGTCAAAGCGTACTGTCTGTTCACCGATGAAGTCGTCAGGAGTTACCAAAATTATGTTCACGACAGCCCTTTTTGGTTATTTATAGTTCAATCAATAGACATAAAAAAGCCCCACTCAATAGTGGGGCGAAAGGGCACATCATAGGAGGGGATACCAATCATTAAGACTGATATCTCCTTTCCAAACAATCGCTTGGAAAGGTTTAGAAACACACATCATGTTTCTAGGGTTCCCAGTGTATGCCCTTTTGAGTTCCAGGTGCGCTATAGAAGCGTCTCACTGCCAGAACGCAGATTCAGGGAACTTTTTACGAATCTGCTTGTTGGGAGCGGGCACGCTGCGCCTCTTTACGCGCTAACTTCGCGGCCTTTCGCTCTTCCAGTGACATACCTATGTGCTCTTCACCACGAGTTTTAGCCAGTGCCATTTGCTTCTGACGATCTCTGGCACGCTGACGCGTGGTTTCATCCAACGAATCGAAGCAACGCGGACAAGAAATGCCCTCTTCAAACTGTTCCGACGCTCTGTCTTCATCGGTAATCGGCATACGGCAAGCGTGGCACAACTCATACGAGCCTTTATTTAAATTGTGATCCACCGTAACGCGGTTATCAAAAACAAAACATTCGCCTTTCCACAAACTTTCTTCTTTCGGCACTTCTTCCAGGTACTTAAGAATGCCGCCTTCCAAGTGATAAACTTCTTCAAAGCCTTCATTTTTCATGAATGATGAAGCTTTTTCACAACGAATACCGCCAGTACAAAACATGGCCACTTTTTTGTGTTTTGTTTTATCCACATTTTCACGCACATACTCCGGAAACTCTCGAAATATCTTGGTTTTAGGATCTACCGCATATTCAAAGGTTCCGACTTCAACTTCGTAGTCGTTGCGAGTATCCAGCAAGATAACATCCGGATCAGAAATGATTTTGTTCCAGTCTTTCGGCTTGATGTAAGTGCCCACTTCTTTATTAGGGTCCACACCATCAATGCCCATGGTGACAATTTCTTTTTTAAGTTTGACCTTCATCCGATAAAACGGCTGAACCTGATCAAACGACTCTTTGTGCTCCAGTTTTTCAAAACGATCATCTTTTTTCAGATACGCCAACAACGCATCAATCGCTTCACGACGGCCAGCAACCGTGCCGTTAATGCCTTCCTGAGCCAGCAACAAGGTGCCTTTGATTTCGTGTTCATCACAAAACGCTTTCAGAGGGTCCCGAATGTCCTGATAATCTTCCAACGTCACGAAGTGATACATTGCAGCGACAACAAATTCGCCCTGCTCGTTATTTACTGCTTGGTCTGTCATTTTTAAAGCCTGTTCTCTGATACTGTTCAATTCTGAAAGAAGATTATTTTCCGCCGCCCATACACTGAGGCGAGGAAGGTGCGGATTGCACTTCCTGATATTCGGAAGGGGTATAGGTATGCAACGCCAGTGCGTGAAACGAATCCATTAAGTTACCTAAGGCCTTATAAACCATTTGATGACGCGCCACCGAACGCTTGCCTTCGAACTTATCGGACACCAGCGTCACTTTAAAATGGGATTCAGATCCTTCCGGAACATTGTGCATATAACTTTCGTTCAGAACTTCGAGAAACTGAGGCTCAAAATCTGAGCTAATCTTTTGCTCTATTTGTGCTTGAATTTTCATATAGGGTCAGCCTGCTTATCACTCAGCCGTTAATAATCATGAGAACGAGCCTTAAACGTTATTAAGCTCGCACTCTAAATACAATTCATTGATCACTATGTGATCACCAAAGAGGCGGCATTGTAGCAAAAACCTCAGATCATGACACATGAGAATTATCGACCAGATAATCTACAAAGAAAGCCATTGAAGGCTAAGGATTCATAATTCGGGATGAAAAGCACCATCAATACTTCACAGTTAATCACCCTGCCCGACGGCAGATCTCTCGAATACATTGAATACGGAGACTGTTCAGGCACACCAGTACTTTACAACCACGGAATGCCCGGCTCGGCGTTTGAAGCTCAGGTTTTGAATGATGTGTTTAAAGACAACGGACTTCGCGTGATCTGCCCGAATCGGCCAGGCATCGGTCGATCTTCATCATTGAGCGAATATTCATTATCTCAAATTACCCAAGATTGTTTTTTTCTATTGGAGTCACTGGCATTCAATAAAGTCACGGTAATTGGCTGGTCATCTGGCGGCGTTCCTTCTTTATGGCAGGCAAAACACAGCCATACCCAAATATCGCAAGTCATCTTATTGAGCAGTTACAGCCATTTTGCAGAACTGGATCAGGCACCATCGCATTTTGCAGGACAAGCCTCGGTTCTAAAGCAAGTGACCACTCGCTTCCCGGCACTCGGCTTACTTGCATGTAAGATGGCCGGATATCTGCTGAAATACATGCCTTCTCTCTATTTCAAGCTGCTGATGCAGCACTGTCATACGCCCGACTCCGATATCATAGAAGCACATCCTCATTACCGGGACATGCTGATTGAGGCGCAAAAGCAAAGCATCAGCCAATCGGCATCCACCCTATTCATGGATCTGTTAATCCAGTTCAGAGAATGGCCGTTTTATTTAAAAAGCATCGAGTGCCCTGTGACGGTGTTTCAGGGCGACAGAGACCCTTTTGTCCCTGAACGCATTGGCCAACACCTCGCGGATTGCCTGCCTAACGCCCAATATCACCTGTTGCCCGGTCAGGGGCATATGTACTGGTTCGAGAAAAGCTTTCAATACCGTCTTGCCCGACTGTGCCAGATTTAGCAGTTAAATCAGTCACTAAGTTGCAAAACATGAATATCCGAACTAATACTTTATACACGTAACATGTTTTGTAAGATGGCTATCTATGAACTCGAACATCATCAAATTATTAACTGCCGCACTCGACCTTACTGAAAACGGCATTATGATTTTAGATAAGCACGATGTGGTCGTGTATTGCAATCAAATGGCATCGGAACTCTTTGGTTACCAGAGCCACGAAATAGGCGGTAAGGAGTACCAAAGCCTTATCAGACATGCCTATACGACACAAAGCGGTTTATCAATTCAGTCAGACGACATTGATGAATGGCTGACCGAAGCCATGCTCCACCGACGATCAGAAGTTTATCGCTCCTTTGAAGTGGACAGCCTCGACGGCCGCTGGTTTTTAATCGTTGAACAATTGCTGGAAGACGACCACCTCTGCGTGTTCTTTTACGATCAAACCGATAGCCGGGAAGCCCATGAAGAATTAATCCACTCGCAAACGTTATTAAACGAAGCCAGCAGTCGGGATTTAATGACCGGCTTGCTCAACCACAGAACCTTTGCAGATCGGGCCAAAAGTGAAATCAGCCGGGGCTATCGCGCCAACGAACCAACCGCGCTATTGCTCATGGATTTATGCAAACTAAAAGACATCAACGATAAGTTTGGCCATCAGGCCGGAGATTACTGCTTAATCCAGGTGGCCAACGAACTCAAAGAACTGTATCGGGATTACGACTTAATCGGACGATTAGACGGCGATGAATTTTCAATTTTACTGTCCGGCGCAAACCAAAAACAAACCGAAACCATTGCGCAACGAACCAAAGACTTATTCAATAACCTGGACCTTGAATTTGAAGGCCGGGTTTTCAAAGCCTCCGTAACCATTGGTGCACATGTTTTAGGACGATCTCAACTCCCCTTCGATCAAATGTACCACAACACCGAAGAGGCTTTATTGGAAGCAAAAGCAGAAGGGAATGGTTCGATTGTGATCACCCATTAATTGGCCTGAACCACTGAACCAAACATAAAAAAACCGCAAATCCATGCGGTTTTTTTATGAATCATTTCGCTCAAAATCAAAAAACGTGCGCCAATTTCAATGCAAACACAAAGGCAACCAACCAAACGGCAGGGCTAACGTCTTTGTAGCGACCGGTCACCGCTTTACCAAGCGCGTAAGTAATGAAAGCCAAACCTATACCGTCGGCAATAGAAAAGGTTAAAGGCATACCCAACGCAGCCACAAAGACCGGAGCCGCTTCCGTCAGGTCATCCCACTCAACGTGGCGCAACTCAGACATCATCAACACAGCAACGTACAATAAGGCTGGTGCGGTCGCATATGACGGCACCAAACCAGCAATCGGTGCAAAAAACAAAGCCAGCAAAAATAACAGACCGACCACAACGGCCGTCAGGCCGGTACGTCCACCCTGAGCAATACCGGAAGCACTCTCGACATAACTGGTCACAGTCGAAGCACCTAAAGCAGCCCCCGCCACACTGGCGGCGGAGTCAGCCACCATGGCTTTTCCGATATTTTCAATTTTGCCGTCTTCATCCACCAGCTCAGCTTTCTGGGCCACGGCCAGCAAAGTCCCGGACGTGTCAAACAAATCCACAAACACAAACGCAAAGATCACCGAGATCATGGCGCCTTCCATCACTTTACTGAAATCCATTTGCCAGAACGTTGGCGCAACACTTGGCGGAAGCGACACCAATGAACCAACTTCCTGCCCCGTAATCACCACTGAAATGGCCGTCACGATCAGCACGCTGATCAGCACATCGCCGGGAACTTTACGGTATTCAAGAGCAAGAATAATAAACAAACCCACCGCCGCTAATAATGGGCCGATTTGTGTGAAATCACCCAAGGTGACAAAGGTTGCAGGATGGTCAACAATCATCCCGGAATTCTTTAAAGCAATGATCGACAAAAACAAACCAATGCCCGCAGCAATACCAAAGCGCAAGTTCTTTGGAATACTGTTCATGATCCACTCACGTATTTTGAACGCACTCAAAAGAAAGAAAACGATACCCGCCACAAACACTGCAGCCATGGCTTCCTGCCAGGTATACCCCATTGAACCGCACACGGTAAACGCAAAAAATGCGTTCAAGCCCATCGCAGGTGCCAATGCAACAGGGAAATTAGCAACCAGCCCCATCACCAGACAGCCAAATGCAGCGGCCAGCGCCGTCGCGGTAAACAGAGAGCCTTTGTCCATGCCCGTTGCGGACAGGATATCCGGGTTAACGAATAATATATAAGCCATTGTCAGGAATGTAGTCAGACCAGCGACCAGTTCTGTCTTCACATTCGTATTGTGTTCAGATAGTTTAAAGAGTCTTTCCAACATAAGTACGTTCTTCTGTTGATGTATTGTTATTTGAGTTTATTTTTATGATCAAAATATTGACCAAAGAGTCAGATTATCTAAAAACCTTCATCAATACTCCAGCACTTTTTTTAGCCGCTGGCGTAACCTTCGTATTACTGACGGGATGCAGCACTATGAAAAAACCAGAAAACATCGCACCTCCAGAAGCCCTGACCGTATGTAAGAATTCACCTAACTGTGTATCGTCTACCGATGAACGGAGTAAGTTTTACATAGCCCCTATCCAGATTCATGGACAAAAAAACCACACTCAAGAACAGGTAATGGCTCAAATTATAGACATTCTGACAGACAAAATGGGGCTGAACGTAACCATTCACAGCGCTCAATACGTCCATGCTGAGGCAGTATCGACATTTTTCAGGTTTGTCGATGATATAGAACTCATGATAAATGATGACTTAACTGAAATTCAGTTAAGATCTTCAAGCCGAGTGGGCTATTCTGATTTTGGCGTCAATCGTAAACGCATGGAAGCGTTCAAGCAGCATTGGCACACCATCGAAACACCAACAGAGCCACAATAAAGTGGCCCTGTCTGCAAGGCATCACTCAACAAGCTTTTGCTCTTCGGTGGTTCTTTGCTTCTCTTTCATGGTCTGGTTGACCGAATGAATTTTATTTTTGAGCCGCTTCTGAGACCACCAGACCATACCCAAAACAAACGGGGCCGCCAATCCGATAATCATTTTATGATCCAGGTTAATACTCAATATGTGAGTTGACCCCAATACCAAGTCCAGCATGGACAGTAAGTAATAACTGATCGCCGCCACCGACAAACCTTCAACGGTTTGCTGCATATGAAGCTGCAGCTTGCTCCGACGGTCCATTGACTTCAGTAAATATTGATTCTGTTGTTCAATGACCACATCAATGCGGGTTCTTAATAATTCACTGGCGCGGTCTACCCTGCGGGACAAGTCGTCCATTCGGCTGCTGGTGGCTTCGCAGGTACGGTAAGCCGGCGTCACACGGCGGGTCAAAAACTCGGTCATGGTTAACAAACCAGAAACTTCCGCTTCTCTAAGTTCTTTCAAGCGCGTCACCACCAACTCGTAATAAGCCCGAGTGGCCGAGAACCGATAACTGTGAGAAGTGATTATCTGTTCAATTCGGGCAGACAACGTGGACAACTGACCAAGCATTCTCTTTTCATCAGCGACCCCCTGGATGTCCGAAATTTCACCGGTAAGATCCGTCAGCTTTTGCTCTAACTGAGTGAGTTCACCATTCAGATCCTGGGCGACCGGAAGCCCGAGCAGCATCATCGAACGGTACGCTTCCAACTCCAATAAGCGCCTTAATAACCGGCCCGCCTGACATGCATTAAGACTACGGTTATAGACCAGCACCCGGCCAAACCCATCACTGTGTGGACGAAAAGCCGTCCATAACCTGGCCTGATTGTTGTCAATGATACAGCCAATCAACCGATGCCCTTCAAAATAGTCATGCAACTCATCCAGTGGCGGAATCGACTCCTGTTCATTTAACATCTCTACGTGCACAGCCGCAATGACCTGCCCCGGAATCTGGGATACCCAGTCTTCCGGCAGCGTAGACAATGCATTGCCGTCAAAAGGCGATGCGGATTTCACCGGACGAATGACAGTGTAAGTACAAAACTCGGTATGCGCTTCCCACCGGACTTCAAAGGCCCCAAAACTCTGATAATAACAATTGATGCCTTCAGCGGGTGGATTCACGCCATATCGAGAACACAACTCGACAAGGTGCAGATAAGCCTCTGTTTTCCCTTCCGTACCATGGAGTGAAGCAAAATGTGAAACTCTTACCGACGAACTGATGACAGGGAATGGTCGTGTATGTAACTCATCGTACAGTCGGTTACGATTCGGGTGCCAACTTAGGCCAAAGCTGCTCTTCGTTATGGATTCATTGCTCTTTTCTTCGACCCCTTCAGCCTCGTTCACCCCCCCTAACGAGGTAATGTCAGAACGAATTTCTAAATCTTCCACCGCCTCTTGAACAGCCGTTTTCCGGGTTTTAGTAAGTGTATCAATTGTGGAACTCATAATTTCTCATCTCTGGAGGCTTCAACATACAACGACATCCACTGCCCAAGCCCATGTATTTTTCTTCCCGTTACCTTAACTTTAGCGATCGTTTGTGCGCCGAAATCAAGGGCGAGCAACTTTATCACAATTAACATTACGAACCACTTGATTAGACTCAATTGTCTTGTCTTAACCTGCCAAGTACGGAAACGGAAGTCCCCATTTGACACACCTTGTCTCTGCTTCTAAGTTCAACAAAGGAGCCGGAAAGATCCATAATCGGTGCATAGGCCAGGAGCAATCTCATGAATCGAGTAAAACGTGTCTTAGACCTGGAAACCAGTCGGCACTTAATGGACATCGCCCATGAATTGTTCGCAGAAAGAGACATCAATGAACTGTTCGAAAAAGTACTCTCTTACGCCCAAGAGTTAACCCATGCCGACGGCGGAACCCTATACATCACCAACCCTCAGCAACCTAAATCACTCGAATTCATTATTGTCAAAAACACCTCGTTAAAAATACACCAAGGAGGCACCTCCGGAAGAAAAGTTAAGTTTTCTCCAATCCCGCTTTACGACTCCTTTAATTGCGAACCCAATTTGAGCACTGTGGTCACGCGCGCTGCCCATGAAAGAGAGCTGATTAATATTTCTGACGTTTACCAAGACGAGCAGCATCACTCGGGCACCACTCAAATAGACAGGCAATCTCATTACCATACCGAGTCTGTCCTCGCCCTCCCCTTGATCAACCAAGCCAATCAATTGGTGGGTGTACTTCAGTTAATCAATGCTCAGGACGAAAACAACAACATCATTCAATTTGACGACGCTTGTGAAGAAATACTGTCGGAACTGGGGCGCTTTGCCTCCGTCGCAATGGATCAGCAACTGCAGATCAACAGCCAAAGAGCCTTATTAGCCGAGTTATCAGCCTTTTCTTCAACACAGACTCTTCTTCCCAAAATTCTCGAGGAAGCGCAAGCACTAACCATGGCGGATGCAGGCACCATTTACCTGATGGAAGATGAAGAAACCGAGCCAAAACTGTGTTTTTCGGTCATACGTAACCAAACCTTAAACATCAACAAAAACCTGTTGGGTTCTGAGGAAAAAAGTAATTTCCCGCCCATTCCGTTAAAAGATAAAGAAGGCCAGGATAACTTAACCAACATTGCCAGCTTCTGCGCTAATACCAAGCAACTGGTAAACATTGAAGACGCTTATCAAAACAAAGCATTTTGTTTTGATGGCACCAAAGCCTTTGATCGCTCAAGCGGCTATAAGTCCTGCTCATTCCTGACGGTGCCACTGCTCAACCACAATGAAGATGTCATCGGCGTCTTGCAGCTGATTAACGCTAAAAACCCGGACACCAAAGAAACCATTCCATTCAGTCGGCACATAGAGCCATTAATTAAAGGCTTAGCCACTTATGCCGCCATTGCCTTGAACAATCAAATCCTGCTGCAAGACCATAAAGACCTGCTGGATGCCTTCATACAATGCATTGCTCAGGCCATCGATGCAAAATCACCGCATACGTCAGCGCACTGCCAACGCGTTCCTTTACTGATGGAGCTGATAGCGAAGGCGGCCTGTGACGACGAGGAAGTCTTTGCCGACTTTAACCTCAACGAAGACGAGTGGTATGAAGTCAGGGTGGCCGCCTGGATGCACGATTGTGGCAAATTGGCGACACCAGATACCGTGCTTGAAAAGTCCACCAAACTGCACACCATGCAGGACGGCATTGATTTAGTACTCGCCCGGCTCGCGGCACTGAACCATCGATTGTCCAATACCGTCCCGTCCAGTGCTGCAGAGAGCACCCAGCAAAGCCTTACCACCCAAGATATACAAAGCATTGCAGAATTCCTCACCTCAGCAAATAAAGGGGGGGAATTTATGCGGGAGGAAGATCAGGAAAAGGTTCGTGAACTGGCCAGCATTACCTGGACAGACCTACAGGGCAATGAGCACCCGTTGTTAACACCTTCAGAAGTGGAAAACCTGTGTATTCCCAAGGGGACATTGTCAGTGGATGAAAGGAAGATCATCAACAATCACATGCAGGTCACCATCGACATGCTTGAGTCTCTGCCTTTCCCCAAAAAGTTAAAACGCGTGCCTGAGTACGCCGGAGGCCACCACGAAAAAATGGACGGCTCCGGTTTTCCCAAAGGACTGACACGCGAACAAATGTCGTTACCGGCAAGAATGATGGCCATTGCTGACATCTTTGAAGCATTAACTGCCAGAGATCGCCCTTACAAACCACCGATGCCATTAAGTCTGGCGTTGAAAATTCTTAAAAACATGAAAGAAAGCAACCACATTGATCCGGACTTATTTGATTTGTTTGTTCGAAGTAAAGTGTGGAAAAAATACGCTAAACAAGTCCTTTTGCCTGAGCAGGATGATGTCGAAGACGGAAAAATCTATTTATCCTGATACCAACATCCCTAATTGGCCCTATTTATTGTGTGCCTTCTCACCAAAATTCCTAACGCCACATTAGATCTCAACTATAGTTTTACAAAATAACGTTTCTTTGAGATTCGGAAATTCAGTGCATATGCAAGACAACAAGGAAGTCATTCAACAATCTTTAGCCACCTACTTTCGGCAGATCAATGATCTCTCTCTGGTGATTCATCTCGCAGACCAATGCGTTCGCTCCATATGCAGTAAAGAACTTACGCTTCAACGTTGCTTAAATACCTTTGTCTCAAAACCGTTATTTAATTCCTTTCCTGAGCTATCGGCCATAGAAAATGAACTTAATTGTCTGGTCGACAGCAAGTACTTTCAAAAAAAGATTGCACTCGACAACTGCAACCTGAATGTCTGTGCCAGTCTGCTACCTCAAAAAAACGAAATAAATTCAACAAGCCAATCCAGTGAACAGGCTCCGGCCGAGCACTGCGCTCTTGTGCAAATATCAGTTGCTGAGCCGGCAACAGACAGTACATTCATGTATCTGTTATCACGAGCCCTGGAAGCCGCACAACACGGCATCACAATTGCGGATGCACGACTGCCCAACCAGCCGATCATTTATTGCAATCAGGCATTTTCAGAATTAACAGGCTACAACATCGGCGAAATTCTTGGCCGTAACTGCCGTTTTTTACAAAACAGCGATAACGATCAACGCGGTATTCCCATCATTCATCAAGCCATTGAAAAAGGGACTGAATGCAAAACCGTTCTTCGAAATTACAAAAAGTCGGGGGAAATGTTTTGGAACGAGTTAACCATCTCTCCAGTGTTTAACGGCTCGGGGGAAGTTACTCATTTCGTTGGCATTCAATACGACATTACAGACCAAATGGTCGTTGAAGGGGCGCTGAAAGAATCTGAGCGTCGCTACCGAACCCTCTTCGAAACCAATTCAGACGGCATCGCTTATTATGATCTGGACGGCTCCTGCCTTGATGCCAATGATACTTACTGTCACATGCTTGGCATGAAATGGGAGAAGGTCATTGAGTCTAACTCAGAACACGTGACCCCTAAGAACTGGCACAGGATTGATGCCAAAATCCGTAATAACCAAATAAAACAATGCCAGCACTGTCAGGAGTATGAAAAAGAACTCATTCGCAGCAATGGCGAAGTATTTCCTGTCAACGTTCGTCAATGCCTTCATATTAATGAATTAGGCCATCCGGTTGCCTTTTGGCTGTTGGTCAGAGACATCAGCCGTCAAAAAGAAACCATGGAAAAGCTAAGGCACAGCAAACAACTGCTGACCGAAACCGGCAAGTTAGCCAAGGTTGGCGGTTGGGAACTTTTCTCAGACAACACTGTTTTCTTTACTCAGGAAACCACGTCCATTCTTAAATTGACCAACAACCAGAGTGACTTAGATACCTTTTCTAGCATGTTTCACGACGAGCACAGCCATTTATTCAGTAAATCCGTTGAAATCACCCTTGATACCGGAGAACCCCTGGACTTAAACCTCAGAACGGAAACCGAAAACAACACCCAATGGCTCAGGTTACAAGGCAACAGAAAAGTGAATGACGAAGGCCGGACCGTGATTGTCGGCGCCATTCAGGACATAACGGAAACCAAGGTCGCCCAAGATAAATTGCTGGAGCATGAGTCCCATCTGCAACACCTTGCTCATCACGATACATTAACCGGTTTACCCAACCGATTACTTTATAATGATCGACTCCACCATGCGATTACCCGAGCATCACGAGAAAACTACAAATTAGCGGTGTTGCTTCTGGATTTAGACCGTTTCAAAAACATCAATGACAGCCTCGGTCATGAAATAGGCGATCAATTTTTAAAATGCATCGCCAACCGTGCTAATGAGTGCATTCGCCAATCAGACACATTTGCCCGGTTAGGCGGCGATGAGTTTGTGGTATTACTGGAAGACACACCAGACATACACGATGTCGTTCTGGTCGCTAAAAAGTTGTTAAAAGCCATATCAAAGCCCGTTCAGGTGGAAAACCATAACCTACACAGCACCGCAAGTATTGGCATCAGTCTTTTCCCGGATAACGGCACTCACGGCGATGAATTATTACGTTGTGCTGATTCAGCCATGTATCAGGTCAAAGAAAAAGGCAAAAATAATTACCAGTTCTATACCGAAGAAATCAACCATCGTGCCGTCGAGTTGCTCATTCTTGAAAACGACATGCACAAGGCGTTAGAGGATCAAAACTTCACATTGCACTACCAACCTCAATTATCATTGAGCGACTTATCCATCATAGGGCTTGAGAGTTTGGTTCGGTGGGAGCACACCGGCAGAGGGATGATATCGCCGGGAGACTTCATTCCGTTGGCGGAAGAAAGTGGTTTAATCTTAAAGTTAGGTGAATGGGTTTTGATGGAATCCTGTCGGCAAGCCAAAGAATGGCTGGACATGGGGTATCAGTTTGGCCGAGTTGCCGTGAACCTCTCAGCAAAACAATTCCATCGCTCCGACATTGTCGGCCAGGTCAAACAAGCCTTAGCCACATTTGAGCTGCCAGCGGACAACCTGGAATTGGAAATTACCGAAGGCATCGCCATTGAAAACATCGAAGTCACCATTGAAACCCTCAAAGAACTAAAGTCCCTCGGCATACACCTGGCGATCGATGATTTTGGTACTGGCTATTCCTCCTTGAGCTACCTGAAACGCTTTTCCATCGACAAACTGAAAATTGATAAAAGCTTCGTCGATGATATTTTAACCGACGAAGGTGGCGCCGCCATCGCAACATCAACCATTGCGCTCGCGCACCAAATGGGCCTGAAAGTCATTGCTGAAGGGGTAGAAACCCAACAACAATCCGACTTTCTAAAAGAATATTACTGTGATGAAGCGCAAGGATACCTCTACTCTCGACCTTTAACCAAAGAGCAGGCAGAAGCATTCTTTCAATCTCATAAAACGTTAAAAAACCTCTGAGCAAGTTCAAAAAACCTAACGCCCGCGCCTTCAGAAGGGTCTGAAATCAATGAAAAACCATCCTGTTTTGAACGCGAGTATCGTCCGGTTGTAACGTAACCGACTCAACAACCGTTGGCGAAGTCGAATGGCCCAGACTCTGCTTTACTCTATGGATTTCACTGTCAAGCATACCCGTCACCTGCGCCAAAGAATGCGACGCGACCGAGAAAAATTCTTGGCCGGAGTAGGAGACTTTTGATATATCCTCAGAAATAAATTTTAAAGTGGCCGAAATAGGAGCAATGCAAGCCTGTAACTTTGCCTGTGTTCCTTCCGACACATACCCCGCCAAATATTCGATATGAGCTTCAATACGATCAAACAACAGCTGTACACGTATTTGTTCTAAATAACTGGTTTCCTGACGGGTTAACACCGAAGTGCCGATGGCTCTGGATTGACCCAGGCTTTCTGACAACATCAATAACTGCCGCCAAAGCAACTGTGTTTGACTCCTGTTCGCGCCATAACCCAAATCGGAATTAAGACAAATATCCTCACTCAAATACATTAAGTTACTGATCATGTGGTTGTGCTGTTGAAAACTGTCTTCTGCTTTTGCTGACGTAGACCCCTTGCTTAAACGTAACCAATGATCAAAAAAACCTTCCCAACGCTGTTGAGACTTGCCTTCCAGTTTATGGTTTAGCACATCCACCAAATGGACAATCTGCCGTTGCACTTCACTCAACTTACTTCCCAGTAATGCATCACCGGAAATAACACCTTGGCACAATCCCCTGTGTTGTTGCACCAGTCTTATTAACTGAAGTACAGCCTCATAGTTGGCCAAAGAGCGACGCTGATAGCGTGTTTTAGAGTAGGAAGTTATTAAATACAACCCTCCTAATACCAAAACCATACCGGCTGAAAAAATAAGAATAAAAGATGCGATTACTTCTGCGCCAAACATAACCATGCCCTGTACTTAGAATATATTGAATACATATTCAAATACCAGGCCAACTCTCAACCAGTTGATTTTATTGAAACTATTAGAAAATTCACCACGACAAAAACGAAAAATGCCCAGAAACCAACCACCGTTGTTTGGTTTCAGGGCATTAAAATCATGAAGTTTTGACTGTCTTAGTCTTGGTCTTAACTACAGGCTTTTCGAGTTACAGGGTTTCCACCGCCAACGCAACTCCCATACCACCGCCAATGCAAAGTGTCGCCAAACCCTTCGCTTTACCCCGGCGCTTCATTTCATGCAGTAAACTCACCAAAATACGACAACCTGAGGCACCAATTGGGTGACCAAGAGCAATTGCCCCTCCGTTCACGTTCACTTTGGAAGCATCCCAACCCAATTCTTTATTAACCGACAAAGACTGCACCGCAAACGCTTCATTGGCTTCCACAAGATCCAGCTCATCAATGGACCAACCTGCTTTTTCTAAACAACGCTGAGTGGCAGTGACAGGGCCAATACCCATAATTTCAGGCGCTACGCCTGCATTTGCATACCCACGGATAATGGCCAAAGGTTCCAAGCCAAGCTCATCCGCTTTTTCTTTACTCATTACTACCACGACAGCCGCGCCGTCATTGAGAGAAGAAGCGTTTGCAGCGGTAACAGTACCGCCTTTCTTAAACGCAGCTCGCATGCCTGCCAACTTCTCTGCGGTGGTACCGGCACGAGGGCATTCGTCCTGATCGACAATCACCGGCTCACCTTTACGCTGAGGAATTGATACAGGGACTATTTCATCTGCAAACTTACCGGCTTGCTGAGCAGCAACCGCTTTTTGTTGAGACTCCGCAGCAAACGCGTCTTGAGCCTCACGGGAGATATCGTATTTCTCGGCTAAATTTTCTGCGGTAATCCCCATGTGATAATCGTTAAACGCATCCCACAACCCGTCTGTGATCATGGTGTCGATCATGCTCCAATTCCCCATGCGCTGACCATCACGAGACTTAGGAAGAACATGAGGAGACTGACTCATGCTTTCTTGGCCACCCGCAATAACAACCTCTGCATCACCACACTGAATTGCCTGAACCGCCATGTGCACAGCCTTTAACCCAGAACCACACACTTTATTGATGGTCATTGCCGGAGTGGTATTTGCCAAACCTGCATTAATGGAAGCTTGTCTTGCCGGATTCTGGCCACAGCCTGCTGTTAACACCTGCCCCATGATTACTTCATCCACCTGATCGGAAGAAATGCCCGTTTTTTCCAACGCAGAAGAAATCACCACCTCTCCTAATTTAGAAGCAGGTAAACTGGATAAACCGCCACCAAAGCTGCCTATCGCAGTACGAACAGCAGAAACAATCACTACGTCTTTCATTTTATTTTTCTCCGATCCATAAAAAATGCCCACATTCTATTCGAATGCAGGCATTTATAAAGCGTCAATTCCGATTTATGTTCTTAATCGGCTGGCTAATTTAATTTGTTCTTCTTTCACTTCATCCAGACAACTTAGCGAATCTTCTCCGTGAGTCGCGTATTCAGCCGTCTTAACAGACAAATCAGAAATGCTTCTCACATTCGTGGAAATTTCATCAATAACCTGAGTTTGCTCCTCAGAAGCCGCCGCAATCTGCATGTTCATATCGTGAATTCGCATTACCTGCTGGTTAATGTTCTCTAATGCAGTCCCCGCTTCGTTCACTTGAGATACGGAAGTTGCTGTTCGCTCCGACCCATTGGACATAGCAGTTACGGCCGCTTGCGCGCCTTTTTGAATATTATCAATAATATCCTGAATTTCCGTGGTTGAATCCTGAGTTCTCTGAGCCAGGGTTCTCACTTCATCGGCCACCACCGCAAACCCCCGACCCTGCTCACCCGCTCGCGCTGCTTCAATGGCAGCATTCAACGCTAACAGGTTCGTTTGTTCAGCAATGCCTTGAATAACACTTAACACCGTTCCGATATTCTGGGATTCTTCTTCGAGTTTCTGAACCACATCCGCCGCGTTGCCTATCTCTTCGGCCAACTGATTAATACCGCCCACCGTACTTTGCATAATTTTAGTACCCGAGGCAGAAATATTTCGCGTCTCATCCACCGCTTCCGCAGCATTCGTCGCATTGCTGGATATCTCTTGCGCTGCGGTAGACATCTCATGAACGGCAGCGGCCACAGTTTCAGCGCGGCTGCTTTGTTCTTGCGCTGCTTCCGAAACCTGACTGGACGTTGTTTTTATCTCAGTAAATGCTTGCTCCACGCTTTTAACAGCGTTATTTAACCCATTCGATACTTCAATTAAATAACTTTGTAATGAGCGAGCGGATGCTGCAAGACGACCTATTTCATCCTGACTTCGAATATCAGACGAAACGGCCAGATTGCCATCGGCCAGCTCACTGAAGAAAGATTCGAGGGACTTGGTCGGCCGAATCAAACCTTTATAAAAGCCATAGAAGAGTATTACGAGCACAACGAGCGAAGAAATAATCAATACCGTAATCGACAGCACAAACGCTGAAGACGCGTTGGTGTCCATCAGGGCGCTTTCATCCGCCGCTACCTGAGAAATAATTTCTTGCGCCTGATTTAAAAGCTGAGCCGGGGCCCGATCAATGCCTTTGACCGCTTTGTCACCCGCTTTGTGGTCGTATCCGGCATCCTGAAACGCCCGATAGCCGGATTCATACTTGGGCATGGCTTCGGCGTAAGCGGAAATAAATTGGCTGACCAGTTTGGACGCCTCATCATTTTCTAGAATGCTTTTCAGGTGCTTGGCCAACTTGTCTATTTCGGCACGTTTCTTTTGAAACTTACCCCAATATTTTTCTAGCTGTTTAGGGTCATCACCGCGCAGCAGAACATTTTTCCACTCCTGAACCTGAACCTTAAAGGCATAGTTCATCGCAGCAATGGTTCTTTCGGATTCGATTTCAACCGAGACAAGATGACGGTAGCCATCTACCGAAGAGTTGATGTTCCCCATTCCCCACAGAGCAACGACAACGGACACCAATGTACCGAACAAGGTTACTGCAATAAGTCTCGCCGATAGACTCGTTGATAATATAGACATGTTTCTTACCCACCTAAGTGATCTAATTATTACTTTAGACCAGGCAAGTAATTTTGCTAGCGCATCTTGTTAAAGCAAAAATCTTAGCCAATTAATAGCATACGCAATTTCTGCCAGCCTCTTTCGCCTGGTACAGAACTTTATCGGCATTTTTCAAGACATCATTAGGGTCCTTTTCCCCTTGCACCCGCTCAGCGGCCCCGATGCTGATCGTCACGGAAACAACCTTGGTCGACTCAGCCACCTTAACCGCGCGTTTTTTCTTACCTTCGACGTTATCTTCCGGGCGATCAGGCTGGCGAATGGTCATCTGATAGTTTTCTATAGCGGTTCTCACTGTTTCAAGGTGCACCAGGGTTTCACCCAGCGCTTTGCCAGGAAAGACAATTGCAAACTCCTCCCCGCCATAACGAAACGGTTTTCCTCCCCCGCCGACTTCGCCTATCCGTGACGCCACCATTTTTAATACCTGATCTCCGATGTCATGACCGTAGGTATCATTGAACTTCTTAAAATGGTCTACATCCATCATGGCCAGCGTGTATCTTCGCCCTAACCCCTGAAGGGTTTCATTCATCGCTCGCCTGCCAGGTAACCCGGTCAGTTCATCCAAATACACCAACTGCCAGGATTGCTGAAGCAAATACACAAATACAATCAGCATGCCCGCCAAAAACATCACCGCAGAAGCGAAGGTTAAATGAAAACGCATCAACAACACGGCCTGCAGAAGAATCATCAAAGGCAGCAACGTTAATGCCTTGTTAAACCGGACCAAGGTAAGGCCTATCAGCAGACACATCAGGTAAAAGATCACAACACCAACCGATGAAACCAGCCAGTCGGAAGGCCAGAACTGAAACAATAAATCCGGTGCGGCACCTGAGGCTAAGAATTCGGAATACCAAACACTGATTGAATCCAATAAAGCAATAACACCAAGTAAAGGGGCTAAATACACACAGGCAACCAGTGCCTGGAACCAGTGTTTAATCGGCTTGGCAGGAACCACTGATACCAGCAAAGCACTCAATGGCAACCAAATGGCCAACCATAAATACAACACCTGTGCAGAAGGCTCACTGAGAGGAACCTGCAGGAAATTCTGAATTAAATAATACTGAATGCCCACCAGCACCATAAAGTGCGCATAAACCGGACGATTAAAATGCACGGACACAACGAGCGTTAAAACCAATAAGCCGTAGCCAGACCACTTTAACAAATCAAACCAACCTCGTAAGGTTTCCGTTTGAGTCTCTAATAACCACTGGGCAAATATAATGATGACAAGCCCTGTCAAATAAGGTTTTAAACGAAAAATCACACCATATCCTATTCGGGAAAACATGAAGCAAACAACCCGACGGCGATACACAAAGCTTGAAAGTGAGGAGTGGCTTTGAACCTGCGCGAGCTATCCATTAGAATGCACTTCGCGTGTTCTTATGGTCAACAAAAATTATGCAACCAAATTTATCTCAACCGTATCCAATTGAAGCAACCCTTCCCAGTGCCGGCATCGTTGTACGCTTTGCCGCGATGGTTTACGACACGTTAATCATGTTGGGGATATACTTTGTACTGACTCTCATTGTGACAGGAGTGAATGGCATGGAGTCCGTGAAAGGTCCGCTGTTTCAAAGCCTGTTATTTATCGCAGCGTTCAGCTTCTTCGCCAAGTTCTGGACAGACGGCGGACAAACCGCTGGTATGAAAGCATGGAAAATACGAGTGGAAACGCTGGATGGCCGGCCAATTACGCTTCAACAAGCGTTAATCCGTTTTCTGTTTGCTTTTGTTTCAGCCCTGCCTTTAGGCCTTGGTTATCTATGGATGTTTGTCGACAGTAACCAATTAACCTTGCACGAACGTATTTCCAATACCCGCACAACGGTCATACCGAAGCCACAAAAGTAATCACCAATTAAGGGGGAACTCTGCTTCCCCTTAATTTATTCCGATAAGAATACCAACCAGCTTTAACCGGCCCGCTTTAACATCAGCCACCCAAGAATGGCACATAAAACCGTTGGCAACAGTGCGGCCAGCCAGGCCTCAATACCAAAAACCGTTGCCGCCGGCCCCATAAAGTCTTGCAGGTATTTAAAACTTAACCCGGTAATGATGCCGTAAAACAACCGGGTTCCCATTGCAACGGAACGCAATGGCCCAAACACAAAAGAGATACCAATCAACACCAAAGCACCGATTGCCAGCGGCTGGTAGGCTTTTCGCCAAAATGAAAGTTTAAATGAACTGGCATCCAGACCTTGCTGTTCAAGGTAATCAGATAAGTCGTATAAGTCGGTCATCGCCAGATAATCAGGCTTCAGCACAATGACGGACAAAAGCGCAGGTTGCAAAGAAACATCCCAGATTTTTTCAGGAATTTGTTCAACTTGCGTTTTGTTGTTTGAAAAACGCGTTAATTCGGTATCGTACAAGCGCCATTGACCATCGGTATATTCCGCCATTTTGGAATATTCGATGGACTCAAGCTGCTGATCGGCCTCAAATTTATAACGCGTTACGCCGTGCAACTTACCTGAAGGTTCGACCAAACTGAAGTGCACAAACTCACTGCTTTCTTTATGCCAAAAACCTTTCTTTTTGCCACTGAGCTGAACTTTACCGTCCGCCATTTTAATCGCTTTGGAGGTTTGCGCGTATTCCTCAGAAACCGGCACCACCAGCTGGCCCAATAAAAAGCCAACAAGCATTAAGAAAAACGCCGCCTTCATTACTGCATACACAATACGGTAAGTCGACATCCCTGCGGCTCTTAAAATCACCAGCTCACTGTTATTGGCAAGTCGGCCAATGCCCACCAAAGCGCCAATCATTGCCAACAAAGGGAGATATTCATACAGGCGACGTGGCGTGGTCATCAACATAAACATCATCGCATCAACAAACTGATATTGATTGCGAGTGTCACCTAATTCAGTCAGAAACGAAAACAACAAGTCCAAACCAAGAATAATCAAAGCCAGCGCAGCAAACGAAGAAAAAACAACTCGGGCAATGTATCGTTCAATCGTATTCATTACGCAGCCGTTCCTTTCGTCTCAGGTGCAGACATTAAAGTGTTATCATTCATGATTTTTTTATCTTTCCATATCTGTCTATTCAGGAAGGCTGCCAGCCCTATAAACAAAATGTGTACCGCCCAAATGGCAATCACAGGCAACGTCTCTTTTTCAATATTGTCTCTTGCCCAAATCATTAATCCGGCATAGCCCAAGATAATCCCGATGGCAGGAACAAACCGCTTAACCTGACCGTCTCTTGGGTTTATTTCACTTAATGGAACGGCCAAAAGCGCCAATATCGGTAACATGAAAGGCAACGCCAACCGCCAATGTAAAAAAGCTTTTGCTTCGGAGTCGCTCTGCGCCCAAAGTTCGTGAATATCCATGCCTTCAACGTCTTTCTGTTGCACCACCACAGACTTCGGCAGCCGAACTCGAAGCTCCTCAAACTTAACCACGTCAGCTTCAAACTTACCCGGAATCAGCATTACCCGCTGACCGTCTTCCAGCACCAGCATGCGTTCGCCATCTGCTGATGTGATTTGATGGCCTTTGGTGGCAACCACCACATCACGCATTTCAGGCTGATCCGGCACAGGCCGGGTTGCAAATACATCGAACATTTCAGAGCGATCTTTTGACATGTCACCGGCATAAACCACCATGCCGGTACGACCAATGAAACTAAATGCTTTTTCAGAAATGAAATCCAGCACATGCATCGACTTTTGTTTGTCTTTAATATTCTGTACCTCTCGCTCCCCCCAGGCAGTAATGCCTAAAGTCATTGAAGCCACCGCCACAAAGGCCACCATGCTGACCCCTAAGGTATAACGTAATACATGCTGACGGCTCATCCCGCACGATGAAAGCACCGACATTTCACTGTCCAGATACATTCGGCCATACGCCAGCAGGACGCTTAAGAAAAACGCCAGTGGCACAATCAACTCCAAAAAACCAGGAATACGATAACCAATAAAAAGTAATAAAAACTCGGGCGCTAAAGTGCCCTCTGCTATGTATTTGAAGTATTTCACCAGCCTCGCACTGACAATGATCATGAGCAGAATACTGATGATGGCAAGCATATTGACTAAAACCTGCCGGGCTAAATAACGAAATATAATCAAAAGAAACCCTTATTCCCTCACTTAAGACACTGGAAGTCCATCGAATGGAGGGATACACTAATTCAAATTACAATTACGACTAATTGTCATTAATACAAACACTGCCCTATCTTATTAATCCAGATAGGTATTTTTACAGGCAACAGAAAATGGCAATTATCCACAAATATCCTTATAAAGTCTTGCGGAGCAACTAATGAATTTTGTACTGGAAAGCGGAGACATTCTATCCAGCTCAGCTAATTGCATTGTGATCGGTGTGCAACAAGAGAAACCACTGTCGGGTTCTTCTTTATCAGCAGATAAAGCCACCGATGGTTTAATCAGCGAACTAATTTCTTCTGGCGACTTTAAAGGTAAAAAGAGTGAAACACTGACTCTGCATCGCCCTTCCGGTTTATCCACAGGCCGCCTCGTTCTGGTCGGGCTTGGCAGCGAAGCGCTGAACGAAAGCGCTTATGTATCCGTGGTGAATGCCGCAGCCGCAGCAATCAAAGCCACACCAACGACTTCAGCAGCACTCTTTCTATCGGAAGCAGAAGTTGGCAACCGTGATGCAAACTGGAAAGCAGAACAACAAGTCATCGCTATCGAATCTGCGCATTATGTGTTTGACGAACTGAAAAGTGAAAAAGCTCCGGCGGCAACACTGGAAACCATCAGCATCCACGCCTCCGGCGTAAACGAAGACAACCTGAATAAAGCTCAGGCCACTGCCAAAGGCATGGCGTTAACCAAAACGCTGGGTAACTTACCTGGTAACGTCTGTACCCCGACCTACCTTGCCGAGCAAGCAAAAGCGCTGGAAGCTAAGAGCGACAAACTGAGCGTCACCATTCTTGAAGAAAGTGACATGGAAGAACTCGGTATGGGTTCTCTATTGTCCGTCAGTCGTGGCAGTGAACAACCCGCTAAGCTGATCATCATGCACTACACAAACGATGGCGATAACCAGCCGAACATATTAGTGGGCAAAGGCATTACCTTCGATACCGGTGGTATTAGCCTCAAGCCAGGTGCAGGCATGGACGAAATGAAATGGGATATGTGCGGTGCTGCCAGTGTTTTTGGCACCATGCAAGCCATCATTGATATCCAGCCTAAGTCCAACATCATCGGCGTTGCAGTCGCGGCAGAGAACATGCCAAGCGGCAATGCAACCAAACCGGGCGACATCGTCAAAACCATGTCAGGACAAACCGTTGAAATTTTGAATACCGATGCAGAAGGCCGCTTGGTACTTTGTGATGCACTGACATACGTTGAAAAGTACAACCCTAAATCGGTCATCGATATAGCAACATTAACCGGTGCCTGTGTGATTGCGCTTGGTCATCACCCTTCTGCGGTGTACGCCAACGACGACGAATTAAGCAAAACCATTGTGGAGTCTGGGCTGGCATCGTGGGATCGAGTGTGGCCAATGCCGCTTTGGGATGAGTATCAGGAGGAGCTTGACTCGAACTTCGCAGACATGGCAAATATCGGCAGCCGGGCAGGAGGCAGTATTACAGCAGCCTGCTTCCTTTCAAGGTTTACCAAGAAATACAAGTGGGCACACCTTGATATCGCTGGCACCGCTTGGCACAGCGGAGGTAAAAAGAAAGGCAGCTCAGGCCGACCTGTACCCTTATTGGTAGATTACCTTTTAAAACAAGCCTGATCACTTCATAATTGCTTTACGCTGAACACCCACAACAAACTAAACACCCCATTGGGGTATTTAGTTTGTTGTTCAAGTCACTGCTAGCCGTCGATGGTCTCCACCGTCATGAAAGACTTGAATCAGGTATTTAGCCACCAAAGCTGTGCAATTCATCGACCGATGGATTGCATCCACACAGAAAGTACAAACAGCAGTGCCAACGAATGACCCGGATTGATTTTTACATAATTCCTCAGGATCAACCTGAGCAGATTTTAATATTCGCCTGCAAACTGGCAGAAAAAGCATTCAAACTCGATCACAAAATCACCATTAAAGTGGACACCGAAGCACAGGCAACCGATTTGGATCGTCTATTATGGGAATTCAGGCCAGAAAGTTTCATTCCTCATGTCAAAGAGAATGATACGGAAGACGCCCCTGTAAGAATCGTATGGGATAAACTGGGCAACGACTACGAAGTGTTAATTAACTTATCCAGTGAAGTCCCTTCTGAATTCACACGATTTCAACGCGTCACCCAGATTGCGTCACAACACGAAACGCAAAGAGCCAAAAGCAGGGAACACTATAAGTTTTATAAAGAACGAGGCTACCCTCTGCACAACCACGACCTTAGAAACAGATAATAGCGATTGAGTTATCTATGAAAGATTCAAAGGACAGTAAAAAAAGCTTATTGGGTGATTTGGAAAAAATCCAAAAACTGCTTAACAGTGAGACGCCTTCGAAAGAAACAGATCAGTCAAACGCTCCGGACATACCACTCCTGTCAGACGTAGTCTCAGGCCAAAGTGATGCAAAAGTTGATGATCAAAACTCCGCAGCTCCGGCAGAGAAAAAAGGCAAGCCAAAAAACAACAACCCGTTCATTCCTTACGAGGCCATTGACCGCCTGAACAAAGAACGGAGTTCCATGCGTAACTTTGCCGCCGAAGTGATGCAGGCAGCGCAACAAGGCATTGAAAAACCGCCCATTGATGGCTTTGACCTGTTTAAATACTCGAAAAATGCCCCGAAGCCGGAAGTAAAAACAGAAACACAGCCAGATTCACTGTCACCAACTGAACCCGAAACACCTCCTGGCATTCAATCAAAGCCCGTCGCAGCGGTCATCAAGCTGCCCAGCGATACTGAAATACAATCTCTTGTAGATGAGGTCATGGATGAATATCGCCCGATCATGGAAAAAGCGCTGAGAAAGTCATTAACGGAGTTTATTAAACAATCATTGAAAGATGCCCCCTCCGACGAATGATATAGAATTCCTCTGAAATCACCGTTACAGAGGCCATTCAATCATAGCTAAACACCTGTTAGCCCTATATAATGTTTTGCATTTTTCTGTCTTAAAGATTACTGACGTTCGGATACTATGGATAAAACATACGCACCCCAAGATATAGAAACAAACTGGTACAAAAACTGGGAAGAGAAAAACTACTTTGCTCCCTCAGGTCAAGGTGAATCCTACTGCATCATGATCCCGCCGCCGAACGTCACTGGCAGCCTTCACATGGGGCACGCATTTCAGCAAACCATCATGGATGCGTTAACCCGATACCACCGGATGAAGGGCCATAATACCCTATGGCAGCCGGGAACTGATCACGCAGGCATCGCAACTCAAATGGTGGTTGAACGCTTGTTAGCTCAAGACGATGTGACACGCCACGACCTTGGCCGCGAGAAGTTCATCGACAAAGTCTGGGAATGGAAAGAACAATCCGGCGGGACCATCACCTCCCAGCAGCGTCGTTTAGGCACCTCAGTGGACTGGTCTCGCGAACGCTTCACTATGGACGCAGGCCTGTCAAACGCAGTAAACGAAGTCTTCGTCAGATTGTATGAAGAAAACCTGATCTACCGTGGCAAACGCCTGGTGAACTGGGACCCGAAACTGCACACCGCCATTTCTGATCTGGAAGTAGAAAACAAGGACGAATCCGGCTACATGTGGCACTTCCGATACCCATTAGCGGATGGCGAAACCACAGCCGAAGGCAAAAACTACATCGTTGTCGCAACCACCCGACCTGAAACCATGCTCGGTGATACGGCGGTCGCAGTGCACCCTGAGGACGAGCGTTACACTGCATTAGTGGGTAAGTTCATTGAATTACCTCTTGTAGGCCGTCGCATTCCTATCGTTGCAGATGAGTATGTGGACAAAGATTTCGGAACCGGCTGTGTAAAGATTACCCCGGCACACGACTTCAATGACTACGAAGTTGGTAAGCGTCATAACACACCATTAATCAATGTCTTTAACCGCGATGCACAAATTCTGAAAGAAGCGGAGTCATTTAACTTTGAAGGCAAGCCAATCGAAGGTGTGGACTGCTCTATTCCGGCAGCTTATGCAGGCTTGGATCGTTACGATGCGCGTAAGCAAATTGTGGCTGACTTCGAAACTCAGGGGTTACTAGAAGAGATTAAAGATCACAGCCTGGTGGTGCCTCGTGGCGACCGTTCCGGCGTGGTAATTGAGCCATGGTTAACAGACCAGTGGTACGTTTCCGCAAAAACACTTGCTGAACCGGCAATCAAAGCCGTTGAAGATGGCGACATTGAATTTGTTCCAAAACAGTGGGAAAACACCTATTTTGCTTGGATGCGAGACATCCAGGACTGGTGTATTTCTCGTCAGCTTTGGTGGGGTCACCAAATTCCCGCTTGGTACGATGAAGACGGCAAAGTGTATGTCGGTCGTACAGAACAGGAAGTACGTGAAAAACACAACCTGAATGACGACGTAACACTTCGTCAGGACGACGATGTGTTAGACACTTGGTTCAGTTCAGCATTGTGGACATTCTCCACGCTTGGCTGGCCTGATGACATGGAAGCGGTCAAAACTTTCCATTCGACCGACGTGTTAGTCACCGGCTTTGACATCATTTTCTTCTGGGTCGCCAGAATGATCATGATGACCATGCACTTCATCAAAAATGAAGACGGCACCCCTCAGGTTCCGTTCAAGAAAGTGTACGTGACAGGCCTGATCCGTGATGAAAACGGCCAAAAGATGTCTAAGTCAAAAGGCAACGTATTAGACCCTATTGACTTAATTGACGGCATCAACGTTGAAGACCTGGTTTCAAAACGCACCAGCGGCATGATGCAGCCTCAACTGCAAAAGAAAATTGAGAAAGCAACCCGCAAAGCCTTCCCGGAAGGGTTTGCCGAAAGTGGTACGGACGCCCTCCGCTTTACCATGACGTCCATGGCCTCTCTGGGTCGTGACATCAAATTCGACGTGAAGCGTCTCGAAGGTTATCGCAACTTCTGCAATAAAATCTGGAACGCTGCACGTTATGTCCAGATGAACACAGAAGACGAACAAGGTAATGCTCTGGACTGCGGTCAAAATGGCGGTGATGTAGAACTGAGCCTGGCAGACCGCTGGATCATTTCCCGCCTTCAGCAGGTTGAAACCGAAGTTCATAAAAACTTCGAACAGTACCGATTCGACCTGATGAGTCAAACCCTGTACGACTTCATTCTTAACGAATATTGTGCATGGTATCTGGAATTGTCCAAGCCTGTTTTCTGGAATGAAAACAGCACTGATGCTCAGCTTCGTGGTTCTCGCCGTACCTTGGTACGAGTGCTGGAAACGATTCTTCGTTTGATTCACCCAATCATGCCGTTCATTACCGAAGAAATCTGGCAGTCTATCAAAGGCTTGGCCGGTGTTGACGGCGAATCCATCATGCTTCAGGCATTTCCTGAGGCGGACGATTCTAAGATCGACACCCACGCAGAACAAGACATTGAATGGCTAAAAGGCATCATTGACGGCGTTCGCAACATTCGCGGTGAAATGAACATTTCACCAACGAAGCCACTGAACCTGTTATTCCGCAACGGCAGTGACGAAGACAAACAACGCCTGGATGACAACGAAAACTTCCTGAGAGCACTTGCGAAGCTTGAGTCCATCGAATGGCTGGAAGCGGGTCAAGAAGCCCCGATGTCCGCCACTCAACTGGTCGGACAAATGGAAGTACTCGTACCTATGGCCGGTCTGATCGACAAAGAAGCCGAAGTAGGCCGGTTAACCAAAGAAATCGAAAAGCTTGAAAAAGACATTCAACGTGTTTCCGGCAAACTGAATAATGAGAAGTTTGTCAGCAAAGCGCCTGAAGCCGTTGTTGCGAAAGAAAAAGCCAAGCTGGAAGAAATGTCGACGGCGGTTAAGCAGCTTTCAGAGCAGATGGAAAAGATTAAAAATATCTAACCTCCACGCCTGAGCTCAATAAGGAGGCGAAAGCCTCCTTTTTTGTTTACTCTTAAACCAGTCTTTTTAACTTATTCCATTTACCCACAACACATTAACTTAAGATGCTTATGAAAATTGATATTTTTTGTGCCGGCGGAACCATCGACAAGATTTACTTCGATGCAAAAAGCGATTACCAGGTTGGCGAACCCAAAGTTGGCCGAATTCTGGAAGCATACAAACTGAACATTGAATTTGAAGTGCATTCAGTGCTTCGCAAAGACAGCCTGGAAATGACCCAGGAAGACAGAAATACCTTAAAAGACGCAATATCAACCTGCCCCAACAACCTGATCTTAGTGACTCACGGCACAGATACCATGCCAGAAACCGCCGAAACGCTAAAAGCAATCACAGGCAAAACCATTGTTCTGTTTGGCGCAATGGAACCGGCCATGTATAAAACCAGCGATGCCGAATTTAACGCAGGTTGCGCCGTGGGTGCAGTACAATCCCTGCCTGAAGGGGTCTATATATCCATGAGCGGCCGTATTTTTGAAGCCGGAAAAGTGAAAAAGAACGTAGCCGAAGGCGTGTTTGAAATCAAAGAAAGCTAATCAATAGACCCTAGAAGCAGAACTCCTCTGCTTCTGACCACATTACTTACCGTTTGTTATTAAAACAACTCAACCATTTCAAAGCTCTCTTCCCTGCTGTTTTTTTCCTGTTTAACTAAATCCTCCAACTCCTCCAACTCGTGGTCACTCAGACTTTTGAGCTGTATGTTTTTAAACACCCTTTGAGACAGCAACTGAAACTGATAGCAATTTTGGTGAGCTGGCGCACCACCGTCAATGGAAACTGCATCGCTACTCCCTATCACGCTACGCTCACAAAACACACACTTCATAAATCGCCGAGCCTTATTACACCTTAAACGCGAAATATAGTGTTCGGTAAAGCGGAACTCAATACGGAATTACATTTTCAAACAAACAAATACCTGACCAAAACAACAGAAATTAAAAAACCATCAAACAGACACAGTTCCCAACTGAACAACTATGTCGTAATTTCTCAACTTTATATCACTGACCCCTTGTTATACTCTATTGCTCTAAAACCTATAACAACGAAGATAGATTGGTAAATCTGCATGCAGGAAGTTCTTTTTAATCCAGAAATCTGGAAATACCTTAGTATCCCTTTAATCGCCGGCTTAGTTGGCTGGAGCACCAATTGGCTGGCTATCCAACTTACTTTCTATCCCGTTGAGTTCCAAGGTTACAAAAAACCTTTCTTTGGCTGGCAAGGCATTGTTCCACGCTCATACAAAAAAATGGCTTCCATTTGCGTCGACACCACGATGAGCAAACTGGGTACGCTTTCCGATATCATCCAAAGCCTCGAACCCAAAGCTTTAATCGACCGAATGATTCACGTGTTTTTACCCCAGGTAGAAACCATGGTCGATGACATCATGCGTAAAGAAAAGCCGGTTTTGTGGGAGAATCTGCCAAAAGTCGCAAAAAACAAAGTATACAACCACATCAAAGGAGAGCTGCCAAAACGCATCGACTCCATCATCAACGACTTCCAAAAAGACGCAGACCAACTGATCAACTTAAAACACATGGTCATTACGGAATTAGGTAAGGACAAAAAATTGCTGAACCGCATCTTCCTGGAATCAGGGAATGCAGAGTTCAAATTCATCGTCAATTCCGGTTTATATTTTGGCTTGGCCTTTGGCTTCATTCAGATGTTAATCTGGTATTTTCTACCGGCTTGGTGGATTCTTCCTCTGTTTGGTTTATTGGTTGGCTATGTCACCAACTGGATTGCCCTGAACATTGTTTTCAGACCGTTACGTCCTATCAAAATCGGCAAGTTTGAAATTCAGGGGATATTCCTGAAGCGTCAAAAAGAAGTATCCCGAGCCTGGTGCGATATCGTTGCCCACGAATTATTAACCGTAGAGAACTTCACCAAAACGCTGATGGAAGGGCCGGACTCACACAAAACCAAAGCCCTCGTTGATAAACACATCCGCACATTACTTGATGAGTCGGTGGCATTAAGAACCCTTGCCCAAGTAACCATGGGACCTACAGGCTACGCCAACCTTAAAGATAACATTACAGACATTGCATTCGAGTATTCCAAACAGCCTTTCATAGACAAAAAGTTCAATGAAAGCCGTGCAACCTTGGTCGCAGATATGATCAGGGAACGCATGGAAGCCTTATCTCCGGAAGAATTTCAAGGTGTGTTACGCCCTGCCTTTCAGGAAGATGAGTGGATGCTGATTCTGGCAGGCGGAATTCTGGGACTTCTCGCAGGTTTTGGCCAACTTGTGTTCATTTTTGGTGGTTGATTCTAATTGAATTCGTTATAACACTATTTGGATGAGAACTTTCACCCCAGAGTGACGGTTTGTATTTGTGCCATAGGGATTGACTAAGCGGTCGGCAGTTATGAAAACTAGAGATAGAATTCTTGTAACCAGTTTGGAATTATTCAACGAATTTGGTGAGCCTAATGTAACCACCATTCACATAGCGGACGAAATGGATATTTCTCCCGGCAATCTGTACTACCATTTTAGAAACAAGAATGAAATCATCTACGAGCTGTATCAACAGTTTGAAAAACGAATGAATGAGATCCTGGTCGCGCCACCCGAAGACCGGGAAATCACCATGGAAGACCACTGGCTGTTCATTCATTTACTGTTTGAACATATCTGGGAATACCGCTTTATTTACCGAAACCTGCCTGACCTTCTGGCCAGCGTGGATAAACTCGCCACCCACTTCAACCGCATCCTGGATAAAAAAGAACGTGTTAATAAAGCCATTTGCCAAGGCTTAATCCAAAACGGAACTATGATCGCCGGTATGGAAGAAGTAGAGTCATTATCACGCAACATCGCAATGACCATGACGTATTGGCTTAATTATGAAAATGTGAGAAATAAAGGTAAGCACACTGAAGACTTAGGCAAGGGGGTTTATCAGGTCATGAGCCTACTCACGCCTTACCTGGAACCGACGCATCGCGCCTTCATGCAGGACTTAAGTAAGAAATATTTATAAGCGGTATTTTCATAGACCTCATAAGGAGGCCTATGAATAACACGCAGATACTAAGATGCTTTTACTAACGCCTTAACGGCTTTATTCAACTCTTCTACCTTAATGATCAACTCATCCACATCGGACTTACTTGGCAAACCAAAGAAGTTAATAATGGCTTCTATTCGCTGATCAATGACCGTTTCAACCTTCCCCAAAGACCCTAAAAGATTTTCTTTAATGTCTTCAATAGATTGATTCGCTTTTTCACGTAACTCTGTGGTTTTGGCGATGGTTTCTTTACGAGCTTCGCTGGCACGGACTTCTACGTCCTCACCTTCTTTAATCAATGACTCTATGGCTTTAATGCCTTCTTCTTCCGCTTTTGCGTAAGCACCTAAACCAGCCAACCAAATTTGATGCGCTGAAACCTTTAAACGTTCTGCAATTTTAGCGCTTGTGGCTTCTTCCGTTTCAACAGCTTCAATTACTTCAGACATAGCTTTTATCCTTTTTAAAGTTAAACACAAACACGTCCTTGAAAGTGCAGCTTAACCATTCAAAGTTGTGCTGAAGGGCTAATTTGGATGGTAACAACGGGATTTAGAATAGACATACTAGATGTTTTAACAAGAAATGATGAGCGTCACAACTTACAGGAATTTTACTTCAGAACGGAAAAAGCCCACACTTTCGGCTAAGAATGGGCCAAAGAGACGCCGAATTAAGCAACCAAACCGACAGGGAGCGATTATTGTATCCCTACATAACCGTATCCAGTCACACGCTGATAAGCACTGGCTGGATAACTGGGCGCCGTCATATTTTTCAAAGTCGTCAGCATGCGATTAACGCCTTCCAGCGTCGCGGAATCTTCTCCTTGAAGAGCAAGATCTCTGGACTGCGTTTGCAGAACACTGACAGCCTGGTCTGGGCTATTAATTTTCTGAGTCCGGGTTGCCAGCGGAATGTGATTCAAGTCTTCCAGAGTAATAAAACCAAACTCATACAATTTATGGGCAACATCACCGATCTGAGTATCCGGTTTTAAGTCCGTAAATAACTCTTGGGATAAGCGCTCCAGCTGAGAGGCTTTGCCTGAAATTGAAACTTTATCACTGTAAGGGCTACCCTGATCGCCCTCACCTTCCTTACGACCACTTTTTGACTTATCGACAACATCGTTCGTTTGTTTGACGGACGATTGAGTCGAAGTATTGACACTATTGTTGGTAATTTGGTTGATCGCCATGTTTCAGCTCTGCCTATGTAACATTTCGTATCTCTCAGCAGAGTAATGCACATCTCATACCAAATTGTTTAATTTTCAGCCAATCCGCCTAAAAGCTCGTCTAAATGCCTGAATAAGTGAATTAAAGTATCTACGTCCAGCGTGTAACCTTTAAAGTACTCTTCAGCCATGGGCGCAATACCACACTGAAGAGGCAAAGGTTTTCCAAGAGCCATCAGCACCTCCATTTTCACCAGAAATACAAACTGAACCCATTCCGTTAATGCCATGGTGTCATAGCAAAATGGCTGACGACTAAGTAATGCCTCCGGTGAAGGTGGGTTAGCGGACCAAACTTCAAGTCGCTTCATTTCCTGTTCAATAGCCCGCAATACTTCCTGAACAGCTTGTCGATCATGATACATAAAGATAAACCTACCTTTGCCAACGGCGTGCTATAATTCTGCCCCACTAAATTACGCTCAACCCAATCAATAAGTTTAGAGGTACCATGGACACCGTCATTAATACGATCACAGATTTTGTAAAGTCACTGGACGCAGAGCTTCGTGTTTTTGATATGGGGCGGAGATTATATAGACTCTCCAACAAACAATTCCAGACCTTTGAAAATTTTGAAACGCCTTACCCCACGCCACTGCAAAGACACGCCTGGCTGGGAATTCTGATTTGGTGGAAAGAAACCAAAGAAGAGCCCTTGATATGGTTTCTGAAACTCCCCTTGGATGAGCAAGGCATTATTATTCCTGCCTCCAGAGACGACTTCATTCAGCGATTAATGAAAGCCATCCAGAACCGAGTTCACAACCCGGAAACCAGAGACCAAAGCATTTTAAGCGAATCAGAGTTAGCTTTTACGCCTAATCAGGAACGCATGGCTGCGTTTCACGCAAAAATTTCACACTTTCTGAATAAAAATGCCTCCAGTTTTTACGAACCTGCAATCAGCTACTTAAAGAAAGAACAAGAAGTAGACAGCTGGGATACCATTGGCCTTCAGGGGTTGGCCGATGTTTGCGCCAGACTGGAAGACATGAACCATGAAGAAGTGATTAAAAGCTCATTAAAGTGGTTACCTGAAACACCCAAGATGCTCGTTCTAACACTGTTGGAAAATGAAATACCCTCCACAGATTTGTCTCTGACCATTCTAGATCTCGCACGTCAGGAACTGGCACAATCCACACCCAACCCAACGTTATTAGCTGCCTACTTACGCGCAATGTCCGGTTCGAAAGCAGCAACGCCAAGGCAAGAGCTGATCATTGAGATGTTAGCCAATGATCAGGTAAATAATAACCTGGAGCTGATTTCTGCGATTGCCAGCCGCTGCTGGAAAGACCTAGAAAACGAAAGCCTGTGTTTTCAATTATTTGAATGCATCGCCCAGATGGACAGTGGCGAGTACATATTCATTCAATTCTACAGTGACTTGGTGGCAATTCCGGGCGTCAGACCTTGGCTTATGGCTGTCATTCGCAGCACCGAACGGTCTGAAGCGCTTAGCAAGTGCATTGGCGTGCTATTCAATGGCATTAAGTAACGCCTGGACTGTTAGATCAAACCTGCTGAACCAAAAAAGCCGCATCGGATGATGCGGCTTTTGTATTTTAGAAAGGGCAGAAAAAGTAAAGCGAGTAACCTGAATTAAGCAAACTCAGGGTGAGCTACTTTTTTCCCTTCCAGCACTTCGGCAAGTTCACTGAACTGCTGAGTCAACTTATGTTTTGGATCCAAGTGGATCAAAGGACGATTCTTTTGATGCGACTCTTTCATCTTAATTGAACTGGTCAAATACACGGGAAGCACAGGCAATCCTTCGTCCAACAACTCTTTAATCAGCTGCTGAGGCAAACTTGCTCTTGGCTGAAACTGATTTACAATGATCCCTTCAATCTTCAGTTCTTCGTTGTGATCTTCCTGTATTTCCTGAATTTCCATGCCCAGGTTATAAAGCGCTTTGCGCGAGAAATCATCACAATCGAACGGAATGAGGCACTTATTACAACCAATCAATGCAGACTGAGTATAAAAGTTTAACGCCGGTGCCGTATCCACATAAATGCGGTCGTACTTACGCTCAAGCGCCTTCAAAGCATCTCTTAACTTATAGATTTTATGCTTTGCTTCCAGCTTACGCTCCAAATGTTCAAGCTCGGGGCTTGAGGCAATCACGTCCAGATTTTCATAAGGCGTTGGCGTAATAAAATCCTCAGGTTTTTTATTGAAGACCTTGAAAGAAAGCACTTGCTCAAAATATTGGGCAATGTTGTTCTCACACTCGGATGAAGGTTTGCCAAGCAAGTAATGCGTGGTATTGCCTTGAATGTCCAGATCAATAACAAGCGTTTTAAATCCCTGTTGAGCACTGATAGCAGCCAAGTTACAGGTAATACTGGATTTCCCTACTCCACCTTTCTGATTAAACACGACTCGACGCATTTATCTTTTCCTCTGATCTAGAATTCTACTGACGGATTTTCGTTCACATTTTAATCTAAACAGACATTATGGTCGACAGCTATTAATCTATCCAGGCCAACTTCCTCTTACCGCCTGTTGAATTAAATTATTCTAAGATGTTAAAGCCATTGCTTTCAGGGCCGATCTAAACAATACTAATATTTTTACCCATTCAAATAACTATATTTTGTTAAACATGGAGTTACGGAGTGTCCTCCATTCCCGCTTTACTTTATAAGTTCGCTGATCTCGAAACAGCCAATAAAATTATCACATCCAAGAAACTTCGTTGGATTGCACCGTCTGAACTTCCAGAGCCTTTTGCCGTTAACTCCGCTAAGTCATTGATGATTAAAGACGATGTTTTAACTGAAGCACTGGCCAAGTTTGTGGCAAACATGATCTTTACCCACTCACTGCCCTTCAAAGACACATCCAACCCGATTGTCAAAGCCATTATCCGCTGGCGTTCCACTGAGCGGTTCGACTCAGAAGAAGAAGCCCGAGGCGTATTAACTGATTTACTACAAAGCACAATTCTTAATCAACAAGAAAAAAACCAGGAAATGCTTGAGCATTGGGACTTCTACTTATCCCACCTACGCTTATTGTGCTTAGGAGACAAGCCAGACAATTTAGCGCTTTGGCAGCATCACGCTGATAACCACTGTGGCGTCGCCTTTGGTTTTGAAGTCAATGCCGCCCACGACGATGGCGCCCCCCAGAACCCGAATAAAGTGAAATACGGTGAACAACGCCCTGTTTTAACCGACATGAGAGCACAGATTGAACATATCATGGGAATTCGTCGCCTCGACCCAAAGACCATGTTTTCAGGTCAGTTCCTGGTAAAGTCAAAGTCTTTCATAGCAGAGCAGGAATGGCGCTGCTTACGAACGCTTTCTGAAGTTCAGGTAACCCAATCAGAGCAAACCAAATACACGGACTACACCTTTAATGGTGACAGCTTAAAGCGGGTTTATCTCGGTGCAGCTCTTTCTCCAGACAACCGAATTAAAATAATGAACACCATCAAAGAATCGTTTCCTGAAACAGACATATACTCTTGCTCGCCAAACATGAATCAATTTACGCTTAAGATCGAGAAAATATACTCTGCTCAATCTTAAGGCTTGCAACAAATGCAGATAAAACGTTTATTGGTTTTCACCCTGACAACCCTGTTCTGCTTGCTGACGCTACCCGGTGCGTTAGGTTACTTAGCCAAAGAGTATATTGAGCGTGGTATTTACCTAAACAACCTGAACACAGCGCTTCATCTTGAAATCAGTGACTATCAGCAAGGCTGGTTCAGCAGTTCGTTCAATCTGACCGCCAGCGTGCTGGATGAGTATGAAGAAAGCCACATAGAAATCAGCACACTGCAAGTTCAGCTTGGCCACGGCCCAGTAACGGTCATAAATCGTCAGCCCGGTATTGGCGCCTTCTACTTATTCACTCAGCGTAAAACGGACACTTCAAAACAGCCTTCGTTGATTGCCTTTGCCCGAGCCGGATTCTTGGGCAATATCCAATTAAATTTAAACTTAAATATGGATTCTTCTGATTCTCAGGAAACCAAACTGCAGCCATTAATCGCGTCCATCGAAGCAGATTATGAGTTTGATGAAATTCACTACCGAATTCACTGGCAAGGCGCTTCATCCAATGATCAGAACTCCGGGCTCAATGTTAAAAATTTAAGATTGGCTGGCGCCATCGAGCGTAAAGACGATCAAAGCTGGCAAGGAAATACTGAATTTAAAGCAGAAGAAATAGACGTCCCTAATCTTCCTCTTCGAATCAAGCAACTGACATTTTCCATTCATAACGTCATCAACATAGAAGAATCCGCCCAGGCAACTCATCTGATTATTCTGGCAAAGTCCAACGACTTAAAAACCCCCTGGAGCCATTGGCAAAACCTAACACTCGATGCCCGGATACATCGAGCAGATTTGGCTGCCATGTCCGCAATTTATGATCTGATAGAGAAAGTGTATTTGGAGTTTGACTCGATTACAGATGAATATGCTCAATTGGAGTATATGACCGCCATACAAACACTCACGCCAGCGCTGCTTTCAGACAGAGCAACACTGAACTTGAATCAGCTTTCTTTTTACTCACCAACTCAAAAACAACACAAACGATTAACAGGAAAAATAGAGTTTCCAGACCTGCCCGAATACATGGACGACCACCTTCTGTCACTTATAGCGAAAACAAAAGGTAAGATAGAATTAACAGAAGAAGGGTCAGAACCTCAGCAAATTGAGATTCTGAAAGGAAAAACATCAATCAATAATAAAACACTGAGCCAGTCACTTTTTAATTAATGACTGGCAATATTGAGTTAGCTAAAAACGACCGTTTTATTGCCATGAACAATCACACGGTCTTCCAAATGCCAACGCAATCCTCGAGCCAGCACGTTCTTTTCTACGTCTTTGCCCAGCCGAACCATGTCCTCAACCGTATCCCTGTGGCTGATACGGCTCACATCCTGATCGATGATTGGCCCTGCATCCAGCACTTCCGTGACATAGTGGCATGTTGCACCGATGAGCTTCACACCTCTTTCCGCAGCCTGATGGTAAGGTCTTGCACCCGCAAACGAAGGCAAAAAACTATGATGAATATTAATAATGCGCCCTGCATGGGTATGACACAGTTCAGGTGGTAATATCTGCATATACCGGGCTAAAACCACCGTGTCGGCCTGGTATTGCTTTATTAACCCTGACACCTCCGCAAATGCTTTTGGCTTATTGTTCGGATCTACCGGTACATGATGAAACGGGATATCATGCCATTCAACCATTGAGCGTAAATGATCGTGATTTGCGATCACACACGAAATTTCACACGGCAGTTCATTACTGTGCCAACGATGTAAAATATCCGCCAAACAATGGCTTTCTTTCGATGCCATCAAAACAACTTTCTTGGGCTGATGAGAATCGGTAATGCGCCAATTCATACCACATTCTTGGGCAATCGGCTGAAACAACGTTTCAAACTCTTCTAAATCAAATGGCAGCGAGTCCGCTCGTATCTCATTGCGCATATAGAACATGCCACTTGGCCTGTCGGCATGATGATTAGCCTCTGTAATCCAACCATTATGCCCGGAAAGAAAATTACTCACTTTCGCAACAATGCCAGTAGCATCAGGACAAGATATAACCAATCGATAAACGCGTTCCATTTAATTACCTAAATTCTTTTCGTTAATATTACGAGACGGATTAAACAATAAAAAAGCCCCAGAGTCACCATCAGCAACACTGGGGCTTTTTAAAGCAGTTAAAGTTTATTTAACTTCAATTGCCTTCGCTTCATGAATTTTTTCAAACCACTCTTGCGGGCCGGTCTGATGCACGGACGTACCATTCACATCAACCGCCACCGTTACAGGCATATCCTGAACGTCAAACTCATAAATGGCCTCCATTCCCAACTCAGGGAACGCAACCACTTCAGCGCCTTTAATAGCCTTTGAAACTAAGTAAGCAGCACCACCTACCGCCATCAGGTAGGTTGCTTTATGTTTCTTAATCGCTTCGATCGCCACTTGTCCACGTTCAGCCTTACCGATCATTCCCATCAAACCTGTGGTTTCAAGCATGGTATCAGTAAACTTGTCCATACGAGTAGAAGTGGTTGGACCTGCAGGGCCTACGACTTCATCACGAACCGGGTCAACCGGCCCTACGTAATAGATGAAACGGCCTTTCAAGTCGACCGGCAATTTCTCGCCTTTCGAAATCATATCAACCATCTTCTTATGGGCTGCATCTCGGCCAGTTAACATCTTACCTGACAGCAACACGGTTTCCCCCGGTTGCCACTCTTCCATTTCTGCCTGAGTCAGCGTATCAAGATTCACTCGACGAACCGAGTCGCCCACTTCCCAGGTAATTTCAGGCCAATCTTCCAGGCTCGGCGGTGTCTGCAATGCAGGGCCAGAACCGTCCAGTTCAAAGTGCGCATGACGTGTCGCAGCACAGTTAGGAATCATACAAACAGGAAGAGAGGCTGCGTGCGTTGGGTAATCCATGATCTTCACGTCCAGAACCGTAGTTAAACCACCCAGACCTTGAGCACCAATACCCAGCTCATTCACTGCATCCATGATTTCAATACGTAACTCTTCCACTCGGTTCTGAGGGCCACGTTCACGCAATTCATGGATGTCGATCGGCTCCATTAACGACTCCTTCGCCATTAATGCCGCTTTTTCTGCCGTACCACCAATGCCTATGCCTAACATGCCAGGTGGACACCAGCCTGCACCCATGGTTGGTACCGTTTTAACTACCCAGTCAACAATGCTGTCAGAAGGGTTTAGCATAACCATTTTAGACTTGTTCTCAGAACCACCACCTTTAGCAGCAACCTGAATATCCACCGTGTTTCCAGGTACAACCTGAGTATGAATCACCGCTGGTGTATTATCTTTCGTGTTCTGACGTTTACCCGCCGGATCAGCCAAAATAGAAGCTCGAAGGACGTTATCCGGGTGCGTGTATGCCCGGCGAACACCTTCATTGATCATATCTTCAAGGCCCATGTCAGCATCCCACTGGACATCCATCCCCACCTTAACGAACACAGTCACAATACCTGTGTCCTGACACAAAGGACGTTTACCTTCTGCACACATACGAGAGTTGATCAGAATCTGAGCCATGGCATCTTTCGCCGCCTGAGACTCTTCACGTTGATAGGCTTCGTACACGCCATCAATAAAATCTTTCGGGTGATAATAAGATATGTATTGCAGGGCATCGGCAACGCTGTCGATTAAATCATCCTGGCGAATTACAGTCATTGAGGAACCTCTTTCCGGCTAATCTGGTGGGGTAAAACTGGTTTTTCGAAATCCGGAATCTGAACACCTGCTGTTCAATACACTTAACCCTTCAAAAAAAAGTTAAGTTCATCAACTGCGGTTCACTTCAGGTTTCGCGCTTACCCAAATTATATGCGTTAAAAAACGGAGCTAATTCTACATTATTTAACAAAAGAAAGCATAAGTTTGGCGAATTATCACCTACCTTTATACATATAAAACAACACTGTGTTCGACATATCGTAACAAAAACGAACGAATCATAAATCTCACTAACAGATCGCCGTGATAGCCTTAACTGATTCGTTAAAAGTCCGATTCATATTTGAAAGCACACCGATAAGAGAAAGTATTGAGTGATAAAGGAAGCTGTAACCTTGTCAGATGAAATACAACAAAAACAAAAAATAAGACTCAAGCGCTTGATGATGGCGGTTGCCGCCTACGTTGTCTGTGGCGCGATCGTATGGCTTTACTATTTAACCGACCAAACAGAGCAAACTCATATCACAGAAATTGCTATGGCCTCCTCGCTTTCATTGATCCTGCAAGCAGCGTTTTATCTGTTCATAAAAAGTGGTAAAAACCTACGATTTAAAGACCCTTCGCTTACCATCCAGCAAATGATTCCGGGCTTTTTGTGGGTAACCTACCTACTCTCTATTACCCAGTCCGTACGAGGGGTGGTTCTGGTTTTTTATTTTGTAATTTTAATGTTTGGTATTTTCAGGCTGACAGCTCGTCAATATTTAGCCCTGTCATTACTTGCTCTCATCGGATACGGACTAATTATTGCCAAAGACGTTGCATTGCTGGCGCCGCATTTCAACCTCACTTTAAATCTCGTTCAATGGGCAGTATTAGCCATTTTATTAATATGGTTCTCGTATTTCGGACATGAAGTCCATGAGCTGCGTAATGAGAACAAAGTGAAAAAATCTCAACTCATCCGAAAGCGCATGGAGATAGAGCGACAGAGAGATGAAATCCGTAGAACCAACAATGAATTACAAGCCGTATTATCAAAGCTAAGCACGCAGGCCACGACGGATGAACTCACAGGCCTGGCCAATCGTCGTCATTTCATTGATTGTCTACGGCCTTACCTGGAACAATCCACCCCTGAAAGTGAGTTTTCAGTGTGCTTGCTGGATTTAGACCACTTCAAACAAGTGAACGACAGATACGGCCACATCATTGGAGATTTAGTCCTCAAGCGGTTTGCCGAAACAGCACGTAAATGCTTGCGAAAAAACGACCTACTGGCTCGTTATGGCGGCGAAGAGTTTATTCTGTTTCTTCCACGTGCCGACAAATATGCGGCGATGGAATGTGCAGAGCGAATTCGTACTGAATTCGGAAAAGTAGTTTTCGACGAAATACCGGATGCCCCTTCCTTCACCCTCTCTATTGGCGTAACCCTGTATTCGTCCAAAGAAGACCATCAAAAAACAGAGAGCCTGATTGCTCGGGCAGATGCAGCCCTGTATAACGCAAAACAAAGAGGCAGGAACCAAGTTATTCTCGCAGAACCGGCCAACAACAGCCACTTTGCGGCGTAAATTAGAGTTTAAAAGGGAATGATATGGAATTTTTGCAGGCCGCTGTCGGCCTGCTCAAATTACACCTGAATTAAAATGGCCACCACCACTTGCCTTCGCCCTGACTTTTTTGTTCTTCAAGTGCAGCGTATTGTTCAGGCTCATGATATTCCATTTTATAGGTAAGAAAACGACCGCTTTGATCATCAAACATGGTCGTCAGTAAATCTCTTTTTGCTAAGGCCTCAGGAATTAAGAATAGAGCTCCATCACCCATAGGCTCTTCTTCACTGATTGCTTTATCCATCGGCGGTGCAGTCAATTCCGAATACCTTAGAAAATAAGTCTGCCCTGCTTTCAGATCCACAGTAAAGTCAGAAATGATGCGTAAACTAAAGAATGTAACGCCCTCTAACCCCAACAAAGGTCTTCGAATGACGAGATGACGCTTGCCTGGCTCCACTTCAAACCAATAATGCGCGTTGTTTTTGATACCAAACTCACGTTCATCGTCTATGTAAAAGCTGGGAGATTCAATTTCTTCTGAAGCCCACTTTGAATCAGGACGATAAATCACCAATAAGGCATTGTTCTCCATATCCACATCGGAGGGTAAGGCATATTCAGGGCCATTCACCGGATGAAGCCAAGATCCCGGGATACTTTTCCCTAAAGATTGGTAGATACGGCAACCACCCAAATTAAGGGCAACGACAGAAATTAAGATAAGGGTCAGTGCTTTTGATATTTTTGAAGGCATAACTCAATCCAAGTTACAGACTTTTATTGTTATTTTGTAACGGAAACTATAACAACTAAAACCAACTAAAAGAATGGTATTGAGCAAGTTTATGGAGCTTGTTCACATTTTACCGCCAATATCGCGAATTTTGGTTGAGATTCGTACAGAATTTATTAACATTACTTAACAATTAACAATAAAAATAATCTCATCTTAGGCATGGATATGAAATTTCTAACCAAAGAAATTTATCAGACAACGGCATTGTCAATCATTCTTGGGCTATCAGCCACCAGCAGTTACGGTGCAGACGGCAAATCAAAGTTAACTGCAGAAAAACAGGCAGAGCTTAATAAACTGATTGCAGAAGCCGTCAAAGAAGCAGGCATTGAACTTGATGACGAAGAACTGACCATTGTAATTGTAAAAAAGCCTGGCAGTGACGACAGTGAACCCTCCTCCGAAGAAGAAGTCTCAGCCCAAGTCATTGGAGAAGTATCCACCGAAGGTACCAATCAGTCCAGCGACTCAAGTACTCAAGACGCCGGCCTAAATGAAAGTGACACCGATAATCAGTTCGCTTCCCAACCTAAAATACAAGAAAAAACTGAAGCCGAAGCTCTGGTCGAAAATACCTCCAAGGTACAGCCTGCCGACAACCAAAAACCATCAGAATCCAAAGAAGGTCTGGCGGCACAGTCCTCAGCACCTCAAACAGGCGATCAACACCAGACTGAAACCCAGCAAAACAATGAACAAGCGCAACCCGTGGTTGTCGTGCAAGACAGCAAACCGGTCGTTGCCGAGCAGCCTCTTAACCCTGGACAGAAATCATCCGCCGAGCTTACAGCTCAGCCACAAACAATAGCTAATTCAGAACTCAGCACGCCAGAGCCTAAAGCGATTGCGGAAAACCCAACAGAAATAGAACAGCAACTTAGCCAGGAAACAACACTACAGCCTGCGCCTGAAGTAAATCATGAGAACAACCCTGTCATTGACGACAGTCTGCTTTCAGAAGAGTCTATATCGGTCATAGAAAAAAATGATCCGGAAGCAACCGCCGTACTTCAACAGAAAGAAATAGAAAGAGAACAAATTGTAGAGTCTGCAGACCAAACTCAACAATCCGAAAATGCCAGTGACGCTTTGGAGCAGGTTCCGGAAGAGTATTACGGTGACTACATCCCTCCAAACCGGCAAGTTGATTCTTACTACAGCTCGGACATCGTTGAAGCGATTCAAAAAGCCGACAATCAGCAACCTTCCCCACTAACGGGCAATATCGGTTTATCAGCTCTGGAAGCCGACGAGATGTCTGATCTTGTTGTGTTAGGTGCTCTTGATGCAACTGCCGCTGGTGGCGTAAGTACCACAACATTAAAAACAGCAGACATAATTGCGGACACCAGTGTTCTTGAAGATATTGAAAGAAATGACGACGAAGACACCGAAGGTCTGACCGATATTATTGACCAGGAAGATCTGAACGAAAGAATTCGTGAAACCTTAGAACTGCTCAGTACATCTCACAACCGAGGCAGCTCTTCAAGTCTGAATAACATTGGTGCCGTTAACGCTTCTGGGGTGAGAGTGAACGCCAACATATCTTCTCGCGTAACCAATAACTCAGTTTCCAGCATTTCTCAAAGTAATCTGAACAACACCAATTTCAGATAATGTTTCTCAAGTAAGGCGCTCAGAGGCCCGATCATAACGAATGGATCGGGCTTTCTCTCCTATTTTCAAAACCATCAGATCCCCGGTCAACCCCTCCCATCCGGCATCATCTTTGTGTTTCAGCACCATTTCCGAAATAAAAGCGCTGATATCTCTAAGCACAGTCTCAAACAGGAACGAGGTCGTCTGGCATTCAGGCATTACCAATAATAAATCCCGCTCTGCTTCAGCCAACGCCTTAAACAGCGTATTCAGCTGCTCCACAATAAGATTATTTTCTTGCTTCAATTCACCAGAAATAATTAGCAGCCTGGAAACATAACCAAGCAACGAAGCAGATACATAAAAGTCTTCAACAACCCTGAAAGGCTTCACATAAAGGTCATAACCATCGCCAGGCAATAAACCCTGATCAGCTACGTGCACGCGATCAAACACCGACCTGGCTTTTTTAAGATCTTTAAAAACCGGCATACCATCAAATTCGGTCAGTTGAACCCCCTTAGCCTGGCAGGGAATTAAGGCCACCTTACACTCCGGTTTTTGTTCGTTCTGATTTTCATTAGGGGTCACTTTCAGGCTGGTCATTTTCAGGTTGGCCGCTACGAGCAACGCCTCGATCTGATCATCCGCCGTCACAAAATCTTTAGCTCCCTGTAACTCCAACAGCGCATCAGGCCCCTGCTTATTCAGCGAAGTTTGCCAATGCTTGGGAACCGGGCTTTTTTTCTCATTGACAACAAATGAAGCAAGCTGACCTTCAAGAACATGTCCGAAGAGCTTCTGAATCGCCACCTGATACCCCAACCAAAACGAAGCAGAAGAAGAAGCACTGGCAGCACTTGAAACCAACACTTCGAGGCTGTCGAGCAAGCTTGCCGACCGGGACGTTTCAAGGCATGTTCTTATGTAGAGACTCTGATCTGAAACAGATCGATACTCATGGACTTTAGATTTCAGAGCTGTCCATACTTCCATTTTTAGTCTTCCCCCGCCTTTATTGTCATCTTTTTGAAACACACCGGTCTTAGCCTATTAGGCAATTGAAATAGGAGACTAATATGAAATCACTAAAAATTGCATTATTAACCACATCGATTGCATTCACCGCAGCCTGCCAAACTACGCCAGAGAGTACGTCAGACAATCAAACGACTGCTCAAATCCAACAAGAAGATAAGCGAAACGGCCAGCTGTTTGAAGTACACAAAGATAACAGAATTTACACCTTCTATGATTTTAAATTGTACCAGGATTTTCTGAAACACGGCCACACAGCCTACATGTACACTCGAATTGGTGCAGGCCCGAACGGCGAAACAATGGTTTTCGGGCTGACCAAGCAAGACAAGAAAAAACGTGAAGGTATTCCTAGCGTGGAGTTGTTGGACGGAAAGCTTGCACCAGCTGAAAACTTCTATGCAGAAATGAACCTACATGGCCGTACATTTGTGTTCAGCGAACTGGAAGATATGAAAGCCGTTCGTAAAACAGGCGAAGCTGCGTATCGTCACGCTAAAATTGGCTACGGAGCCAATGGTGAAACGGTTGTTTTTGTCCTCAACAAAAGTAACAAGAAAAAGTACCCTGAATCCCTTGTTACCAAGTTCGACCGTTTAAATAAAAAGTCCTAATTTCTGATCTTAAGAAAGGTAGCTGAGTCAAGTTCTCAGCTACCCAAATGAACCCGCTTTACTTTGTCTCAGCTTTTTGAAGCTCATTCACCCGGTTTGAAAGTTTAACCAATTCAGCATTCACCCGACTTCTGTTTTTATCGATCGAATCAATCAGACCAGACAGTTTATCCACTCGTTTCTTCAGCGATTCATCATTCAACTGAATCTGAATATCCGTTATAGATCTTAACAGCTCGTCATTCAGTTCCTTGATTTTCTTGGATTGAGCAACCGAATCAGCCCGATGGCTTTCAAGTGTTGACGAAATGGGTTTCATTTTTTCAGATAAGGAAGCCAGTTTCTGTTCAGACTTACTCTGGATTTCTTTCAGGCTATTCTGGCTTTCTCTGAGTTTTGCAATGGAGCCTTTAAAGTCCATACTTCCCAACTGCTTTGACAAAGCGGTCAGTTGCGCTTCCGCCTCTTTTATTTGAGAAGCCAGGCTCTTACTTTCTTTCTGAAGCTGATTTGCAGTACTTTTTAATGAGGTTAACGCCGTTTTGTTCGCTTTAATTGCTTTTCTATTGGTGTCATAACTGACGCCCCAAAGCTTACGAATTTCAGAACCGTGCTCCTTTAATGTCGCACGAACAGCCGCATCAGAACTGGACATAGTATCATTCGACAAATCCAGTTTACCTTCCAGTGTTTTAACTCTTTGAGATAACAGCTCAAACTGCTGAGTGACACGATCAAACTGTCCGTAAACCTGATTAAACTGACCGGCAACCCAATACCCCATAGCCCCCAGCAATAGGGCCAAAGCCAGTGTGATAATAATCAGCCCGGTATTATTCCCGCCGGACGACGCAGGCGCTTTATTCCCTTTCTTTTTACTTGAGCGATCTGAAGGCGCGTTGTTTTGCCAATCGTCCCTTTCAGCCTTTAAATCCAATAAATCATCGTGAGCCATTAACTATTTCCTATTGTTAGGCTAAATGCTTAAAGTTTATTATCAACGTATAATGCCGGGACAAGTATACCGAGTTTAAAAAATATCTTCCTCTCGAAATCAACCTGAAAACTGTGGTATTCATACTCTTTTATTAAGCCCTCATTTTCGGAATCATCAATGACAAAAACCATCGAAATAATTGTCTATGGCGCTTATGGGCAAATAGGCCAAGCAGTTATTAACGAACTGGTTAACAAAGGGGTCGCACCACTTTTAGCAGGAAGAGATGAAAAAAAACTGATCGCTTTGGCCAGCAGAACGAACCTTCCCTACCTATGTTTCAACCTTATTAACAACCGAACCATCGAGAAACACCTCCAATCCACAGAACTGTTTCTGAACTGCGCCGGGTCATTAGTTGACAACCCTGAACCTGCTGTACGAGCGGCCATCGCCCAAAACTGCCACTACCTGGACGTAGGAGGTCAATTCAGCACGCTTTCCAATCTTCAGGCACTTAAACCACTTGCAAGCCAAAACCACTCAGTAATTTGCGCCGGCATAGGTGCCGAGTGTATACCCGGTGAATGTTTGGCAGGCAGTATCAAACACAATCTAACGTCATTGGCGTCTCTTGAGGTTGCCTACGACATCGATCACAAGTTTTCGTCGGGTAGCATCAAGTCAACCATACAACGCCTCACCAGAGGCAACATAGAAATTCACAACGGCCATCCCAATGCTGCGCCCTATACAATTGGAGCGCGTCAAGTACTGTTCAGAAACAGAAAAAAACGTGTCAGCCAAGTTCCTACGGGCGACTTGATTGCGATCAACAGCAGTACAGGCTGCCCGAATGTAAAAAGCTACTTTGCAACCTCAAAACAGTTTATTCCCCTCCTGCAACTATTAAACTGGCTTCCCGGCATATTCAGAACCCAACCCCTTTTTAAAGCCATCGACCGCTTGTTCCTCAACTCAACTTATAAAGCATCCTCTCAAAGCCATTTCTGGGCGAGGGGAACATCAGAAAATGGCAGAACCATGACCGCCAGGGTTTCTACTCCGGACATTTATCGGTTTACTGTGGATGCCGCCGTTCATATTGCGCTGTATTTGCTAAAGCACGAAAGAAGCGGTGGAGTTTATACGCCCGCTCAATTGATGACCTGGAAATTGATCGAAAACCTGCCTAACTGCGGTAAGATCACTTTTGGCGATATGAATGAATAAAAACCACACTTTTTTCATGAATAGATTAGAATTTTAAACGGTGGTACTATCGCCACCACATATGCCGGAGACCACCACAACTACACAACGGCTCAATGGCACTTTTAAACCGTGACTTGATATGGAGAGTTAAAATGGCTTTTGAATTGCCTGCTTTACCTTATGAAATTAATGCATTGGAACCACATATTTCTCAGGAAACACTTGAGTTCCATCATGGCAAACACCACAACACATACGTTCAGAAGCTAAACGGTCTTGTTGAAGGGACTGATCTAGCGAACAAAACTCTTGAAGAAATCATCAAGACTTCTGAAGGCGGCGTATTTAACAACGCAGCACAAATCTGGAACCACACTTTCTACTGGAACAGCCTATCACCAAACGGTGGCGGCCAACCAACAGGTGCGTTGGCAGATGCAATCAATGCAGCATTCGGTTCTTTTGAAGAGTTCCAGGCGAAGTTTAACGACAAAGCAGTCAACAACTTCGGTTCAAGCTGGACTTGGTTGGTGAAAAAAGCGGACGGATCTTTAGACATCGTAAACACGTCTAATGCGGGTACGCCAATCACTGAAGAAGGCGTGACACCACTGATCACTGTCGACCTTTGGGAACACGCTTACTACATTGACTACCGCAATGTACGTCCAGAATACTTGAAAGGTTTCTGGGCATTGGTTAACTGGGACTTCGCTGCTCAAAATTTCGCATAATTTAGCGGCCCGGTTCAGAAAAAAGACGCTTACGGGCGTCTTTTTTTATGCCAAAACCACTGTAAACCGACTAAGATCTAATCTCGACAAGTGATGAAACAGAATACAAAACCTGTCGATTACGGTATGATTACCAACCTTTTTTCTGCGTGTGTTGTTTAAAGAATGAAAACCCTTTTTGTTGACCAACTGACTGTCATTGATTTCTCGTATCTTAATAGCTCAAGAGGCCTATTAGGAGAAAGCTGGCTGGTTGATTGTGAGTTATCCGGCGAATTAAATGACGAAGGTATGTTGTTTGATTTTGGCCATGTAAAAAAATTCATCAAAGAATTTATTGATACCTACGCAGACCATAAGCTCATCATTGCCACCCAAACAGACAATTTAACCATTTCGGACCTCGGGGACGGACAAACTGAAATTGAATGGCAAAACGGTCAGCGCTACTTATCCACCAGCGCACCTGAAGATGCCTTTTTATTTTTAGAAGATAAAGAAGTCACCACCGAATCACTGACTGAGCTGCTTGAAACCTGGATTAAAACGCTGCTTCCGGAAAATGTAAAAGGTATTAAGCTGCACCTGTATTGCGAAAACCTGGCGGGATCGTTCTATCACTACAGCCACGGTTTGAAAAAACACGAAGGAAACTGCCAGCGAATCGCCCACGGACACAGATCGCCCATTGAGATCTATGAAAACCAACAAAGAAGCGCTGAGTTAGAACAAGTTTGGGCTGAAAAATTTAAAGATATTTACATCGGTACCCGTGAAGACATTGCTGCCACAACCAGCAAGAATCAGGTCTCATGCACCAAGTTCAGCTATCAGGCTCCTCAGGGGCACTTTGAACTGTCGATCAATTCAGACCAGGTGTACCTGATTGACACTGACTCAACGGTAGAGTGGATTGCCGACCACATCGCACAACAGCTGAAAAAAGAAACACCGTCGAACACCTATAAGGTCAAAGCGTTTGAGGGCTATCGGAAAGGCGCCATTGCTGAATACTAATCCACGATCAGTAACGGCCAAACTTCAAGCTCATCGCTTGAACTCTTAATTGGCTTCGCTATCATAGCGGCCAGATGAATATATTCAGGAAACAAAAAACAAATGACGCTTTCGGTATACAACACGCTGACTCAAAAGAAAGAAGCATTCACTCCAAGCAACCCAGACCATATTAAAATGTATGTCTGTGGCCCCACTGTGTATAACTACATACACATTGGTAATGCTCGCCCGGCGGTTGTCTTCGATACGCTGTATCGAGTGCTTCAGCATCACTACCCGAAAGTGACCTACGCACGCAACATCACGGACGTAGATGATAAAATCAATAAAGCAGCACAAGAACAAAACGTCGATATTCGTGTCATCAGTGACAAATTTGCCCAAGCCTATCGCGATGACATCAACCAATTGAATGTACTGACGCCTGACATTGAACCAAGAGCCACCGAGAACATCGATCAAATGATCGACATGATCGAGCGACTGATAGAAAAAGGCTTTGCTTACGCCGCTGAAGGCCATGTACTGTTTAACGTGAAAGCCTATGAGCAATACGGTGAGCTTTCCAAACGTTCACTGGACGACATGCTCGCCGGTGCGCGGGTTGAAGTAGCACCTTACAAGCAATACGCCGGTGACTTTGTGCTTTGGAAGCCCTCTTCTGATGAACAGCCAGGATGGGACAGCCCATGGGGCAATGGCCGACCTGGCTGGCACATTGAGTGTTCAGCAATGATCGAACGCCACCTTGGCACCACCATTGATATTCATGGTGGCGGTCAGGATTTGACTTTCCCTCATCATGAAAACGAAATAGCACAAAGCACCTGTGCCCATGACGGTGAAACTTACGTAAAATATTGGATGCATAACGGCTACATCACCATCCAGAACAAAGAAAGTAACAGCCAGGAAAAAATGTCCAAGTCGCTCGGTAACTTCATCACCGTTCGAGAGTTACTTGAAGAAATTCCGGGGGAAGTGGTTCGTTTTGCGCTGTTATCTGCCCACTATCGTTCACAACTGAATTGGTCCATTGACCTGATTGAGCAGGCCTACACTGCGCTGGATCGTTTATACACAGCGCTAAGAGACATACCGGCCTCCACTTCAATTGAATCCGCTGAACTGCCTCAAGCGTTCATTGATGCACTCAACGATGACCTGAACACCCCAATGGCCATTGCGGAATTGCACAACCTAGCAAAACAAATTAACAAAACTGAATCAGCAGAAGAAAAATCCCTGGTTGCGGCACAATTAAGAAAGTCGGCCTCGCTGCTTGGATTACTTTCTCACGATGCTGAAAATTGGTTTAAATCACGGGGTAACCAATCTGAAGGCGGCCTGAGCGATGACGCCATTGAAGCGCTGATTCAAGAACGAATTGAAGCAAAGAAAAACAAAGATTTTGCCCGATCCGATCAGATTCGCGACGACCTGAAAGCCCAAGGTATTGAGCTGGAAGACACTCGTGAAGGCACACGTTGGCAACGTGCGTAACTGGATCAGTAAGTTATTCATCGGGCTTATCACCGTCTATCAGTGGTGCATAAGCCCTCTGTTGGGTAACAATTGCCGCTTTTACCCCAGCTGCTCAGAATATACGATCATTGCTCTAAAAAAGCACGGCGTATTGAAAGGAAGCTGGCTTGCTGTAAAACGAATAAGTCGTTGTCACCCATGGAGTGACGGTGGCTTTGATTATGTGCCCGGCACAGAACAAGACTGCTGTAACAGACAGGATTCTAAACATGATTGATAAACAACTACTTGCCATGCTGGTCTGCCCGGTTAGCCAAGGACAACTTAGCTACCACCAATTAACGGAAGAGCTTTGGTGCAAAAAAAGCAAACTGGCTTACCCAATCAAAGACGACATTCCGGTCATGCTGGAGCACGAGGCTCGTGAGTTGACGCTCGAAGAATACGAAAGCATCAAAGACAGTTAAGCGCTGGCTTTTTGTCGTCACACTAAAAAGGCCTTAATCTTACAAGGCCTTTTTTAATACAATTAAATTATATAGTTAGCGAAGCCGAAGCCCATTGCCAAAAATACGCCGGAACCGATATCAGCCAATGAGCCTGACACCAGATACGGTACTATGCGTGGTGGGTTTTATCCTGTCGGCGGGCTTTCTTTTCAGACCGTTTAAACACTCTTGAGCAATAGTCAGCCCACTGGCCTCTGAGTACCATCCCACAGACAGCCATAAAAAGAACAATAGCGACCAACGCCAGTACAACTTCGTAATCCATATACACCTCTACTAACAACTTCCAATATTAGATAGGTCAATCATAGATCAATCGTTAGCCAAAATCCTACAAAAAAAGCGACAACAGCTGGCGCTTTTTAAGAAGTTGGCGACTTAGTTTCCGGTCAATTGTGCGATAACTTCCGCTCGCTGTTTAATCATTAAATCGATTCGTTCAACCTCCAGCTCGTCATGACCGCTCGCATACAAATCAACCATGTGCTGTGCCATTAAAGCAATTTCATTTGAAAGCTTCTTAAGCACTTGAGTTTTAAGAAAAACTTCATTTCCTACACGAACGTGTTTTAAATCCAAACGCGACATTATGACGACTCCCCAAAAAACTAACTGCTGTAAGAGCATTTATTAAATACATTAAGTGTCCATACTTAATTAGAACGGTTAAAATCCTGTGATAATTATTGACCTCAAAGAAAATCATCGTTCCGACTATAAAACAGTAAAGCTATGTTACTTGGTATTTCAATTCTGTTCTTTTTCTATATTTTAGGTGAACTTGTCGTCTATTTCCTGGCCAGTCCTATTCCCGGGTCTGTGGCTGGCATGTTATTGCTGTTCATTGCCCTGACTCTAAAAGGAAAAGCTCCGCCGTCTTTGATTACAACCAGTGAGAAAATACTGATGTACTTACCGCTGCTTTTAGTTCCTGCCGGAGTTGGTGTGATGCAATACCTGGAACTCATTAAAGGCCAGGCCATTGCTATTGCCTGTGCGTTGCTGGTGGGAACAGCCTTTACAATGATTTTCATTTCACTGTTCACTCGTCTGTTCTTTAAAAGTCAAACGCGTAAGGACATTCAAAAATAATGGCCGATTTATACACATGGCTCCAAAACAATGCCGCCGTTAGCTTATTCATCACCCTGATATTCTATTACTTGTGTTTAGCGTTATATCGCCGATTTAATCACACAGCTCTCCTACAGCCGGTCATGACAAGTATCGTCGCAATCATCACAACCTTAACCTTGCTTGAAATTCCCTACGAAACCTATTTTAAATACAACTACCCGATTCATCTGCTTTTAGGCCCTGCCACTGTTGCTTTGGCCATCCCGCTTTTTAAAAACAGAGAACGCATAAAACAACTGGCAGTACCTTTATTTCTGGCGGTCATCATTGGCGGCAGCGTGGCTGTATTTGCTTCTGTTTTGATTGCCTGGAGCTTTGATGCCAGCCACGATGTATTGTTGTCTTTGACACCAAAGTCGGTAACCACGCCAATTGCCCTGAGTGTTTCAGAAAGTATTGGTGCCATCCCTTCTTTAACGGCCGCGTTCGTATTAATTACCGGAGTCATTGGTGCCGTTATTGCCGAACCTTTGTTCAAGCTGATCGGAGAGCATGACGATGGAATCAAAGGAATGAGCATAGGCATTGCAGCTCATGGAGTAGGCACCGCCAAAGCACTTGAAATCAGCCCCCAATGCGGCGCCTTCTCAGCCCTGTCTATGGGCCTTACCGGAGCATACACCGCCCTTGTTTTGCCTTACGCAGTTGATATATTAAGATCCCAAGGGCTCATCCCTTGAGCCATTAACAATGGCGAAATCGACCAAATGGCCCTCAACAGACACACAATCAAAAAAGTTCAGTATGTTTTGTCAACGGATTCAGCTAGAGCACTGTAATTTGGATTACTATCGCCATTTCCTGGAAGATAGTCTGGCAGATGATCTATTTGAGATTTTTCTTGAAACACTGGACTGGCAACAAGAAAACATCATGATTTTTGGCAAGCAGATTCCTTCGCCCAGATTACAATGTTTCTACGGTGAGCCCAATGTCTCATATCGGTACTCAGGACGAACCTTTCACGCCAAAAAATGGGGTAAAGAACTGTCCTGGTTAAATGCCAAAGTCAGCCAGTTTTGTAATATTCCCTTTAATGGTGTGTTATGCAACCTCTATCGAGATGGCTGCGACGCCATGGGTTGGCACAGTGACAATGAAAAAGAACTGGGAGAGAACCCGATCATCACTTCGGTCTCTTTCGGCCAACCACGAATGTTTGCCGTTCGAAAGAATACAGAAACGAAACAGATGTTTTCTTTACCCCTGGCTCATAACTCTGCTTTGGTCATGAATGAAGGCTGCCAAAGTCATTTACAACACTCGATACCCAAATCAAAAAAGCCACTCAAAGCACGAATTAATTTAACTTTTCGTCACTTCCAATAAAGATTGTCCAATTAATTCAGTTTTCCATTGACACCACATAAGATATGCCTATAATAGCGCCCACAATGACGCGGGGTGGAGCAGCCTGGTAGCTCGTCGGGCTCATAACCCGAAGGTCGTCGGTTCAAATCCGGCCCCCGCAACCAGATTTTAATAAAAAAGCCGAGAATTTATTCTCGGCTTTTTTATGTCTGTAAACATCCTATTACTCAATTTTTAAAGCCAGCTCTTCCAGCAAGGTTCCTGCCTTTTGGTAATCAAACGCCATTAACGAGTGCTCTATTCCGTTTGCAATATGGTCAAGATTTAATTGACCAGACAAGGCTTTAAGGCGGCCTAAGTCCTCATTATCTATCATAAAGTTATTCGCTACTTGTTCATGTAACGCCTTACATACCGGCATTAATTCAACTTTAATTTCATTATCAGACACAGAACTGGATTCACCCCCAACCTTAGTTTCTTCCTGCATGGCGGACAAAAACACTTCAAGCTCACCTGCTTCTCTTTGCGCCACCGAAAACAACGAGCGAATATGTTCTTTGATGATGTTCGTTATTCCTTTCTCTCTTAATGCCGACTCAACATCCTTCGCAATATTATGCAGATAATCGTTACACAGATTACCAGCAACCCCTTTTAACGCATGCACCCGCCCTATTAACTCTTGGGTCAACTGCTCAAGGCTTGTTGAAACATCATAGGCAACATCGTCCAAAAGCGACTCAATGACTTTTTCCGATTCAATGTAGTCTTTATAAAACATAAGCAGAAGTTTCAGAATAGTGGCCTCATTTCCACCCACCTTTTCAGTTAGCTCTTGCAGATTAAAATGCGCCACCCTTTTAACAGGGTCAGCGCTCTCCTCCTTGTCAGTGTTTAGATTCACATGTTCAATGATGTCCTTACTCTTCATCACCTGATCATGACCCACCACCCCCTCAGACTCATCTCGATCTGATTGTTCAATAGTGGCTTCATCCCAAATCTTACCTGCAGAGGGCTCCTCTGAAATTAGCGGGATAATCAAACTGAATGTGCTGCCTTCACCCTCTTTGCTGACCACTTCGATTGAACCGTCCATTAAGCGAGCCAGCTTTTGACACAATGCCAACCCCAGCCCGGTTCCACCGTATTGACGGGTCATGGAGCTGTCCAATTGAGCAAAACTGTCAAACAAGCCAGCAATATTGGCTTCCTTGATGCCAATACCGGTATCTTTCACCTTAAAAATAACTTTTTCAGCCAGATCAGAAGACGTGTCTATGGCTACCGATAAGACGACCTCCCCCTCGGGCGTAAACTTAATGGCATTGTCCAACAAATTCACCAAAACCTGCTTAGCCCTTGAAGCATCGCCAATAATAAAGTCCGGTAAATCATCCTCTGCAACAAAGTGATAGTTCAACAGCTTTTCGCCAGCCTGTTTGTTCGCAAACAGATTAAGCTGCTCTATGATTTCCATTAAATTAAACGGCGCATGCTCAATCAGCATTTTGCCACTGTCGATTCTGGAATAATCCAAAACGTCATTGATCATATGCATCAGGACATCCGAGGACTTTTCAATATTATTCAAGAATCTGAACAGTCGCTCATCTTTGCAATGATTCATCGCCAACTGAGTCATGCCTAAAATCCCGTTCATCGGCGTCCGTATTTCATGGCTGATATTGGCTAAAAAATCACTTTTGGCCTGGTTAGCAACTTCGGCCCGTTTAATCGCCTGGTTAAGCTGAACGTTGGTTTCTGTAATCGCTTTCGTTCGCTCATCAACGCGCTTTTCAAGATCCCGATTTAAGTTCTGTAAATCATTTTGAACCGACTTCATATCGGTAATGTCGAGGTAAACGATCACCGCCGCTATTATTTGATTCTGACCATCCATAACGGGCGCAGCATTCGCGATAGTCCAGCAATACGACTTGTCCGGGTAAACAATTTTTATTTCCTTATTGATTGTGTGTTCGCCCTGTTTGGCCGCTTTCATCAACGGGGACTCATCACCGACCAAAGGCCTGTCTTTTTCGTCCAATATCAAACAGTGATCTTCCTGGCCTCCCACATACTGAGAGTGTGACAACTGACGAATACGGCGGGCGGACTCATTTATCAAGCGAATGCGCCCGTCAGGTGCATCGACGATGATTATTCCCACCGGAGAATTCACTAATGCCGCTTCCAACAGTGCACTAACGCGTTTCAATTCTTGCTCTGCAGCTTTGCGATCACTGATATCACGTAAAATGGTCAATAAGCACATTTCACCATCCAGATTAATCAGGCTGGAGGACATTTCGCAATTCAAGGTGTCTCCATCATTGGTGATGAGTCCCATTTCCCAACTATTGACTTCCCCGTGCTCGACAACGTGCCTAAGCAGTACATCCCTTCGCATCAGGTCTTGCCATAAATCCAGCTCCAGGGTGGTTTTCCCAATGGCTTCCTGCTGAGGGTATCCAAGCAAACGTTCAAAACCTTCATTAACGTCCAGTATTTTCATGTCAGAATAACGGACTATGAGAACCGCATCCGGACTGGCATGAAATGCCAGAGCATACTTCTCCTCAGATCGCTTAAAACTTTTTTCTGAGGCCTCCAGTCGGTCAACAGCCAACGAGAGTTCATGATTACGCCTGAGTGATTTTAATAAAAAAACCACCAGAACAATCAGAGCAGAGATAAGAATAAAAATTAACGACACACTGGCTGAAGTAGGTAACAGGGAATGTTCAAGATCTGCGTGCGCCCTAACGGAGCAGCAAGATAACAAAGTCAAAGTCGATAATTGTTTCAGTAAACAGGTTGGTCTGGGTTTCACAGCATTATTTGCACTGGCAAGCATCTCGGTTCCTTTCCTTCCTGCCGATCCTAACAATTTACAGTCGTTCATCCACAGTTTAGACAAAGATCCAAGCAAACAAACATTTAACTGACATTCTTGAATAACTTTCTCTACAAGTGATAACGCTCCCGGTAAGAAACAGCCCTTCTCATCGCTCGTTCCAACTGATCTTCCGTCAACTGCGGCTCCATCACCAACATGGCCTTACGACCGTCTTCCACGCCAAGATAAGACGCCAGGTTATAATGCATATGCGCTTCAACCAGGCTACGAACACTGCCCCTGCCCGTTGCGTACATTTGGCCTAATCGAAAATGAGCAAGCCCATACCCTTTCTGCGCGGACTTAGACAAGTACTTTTCAGCACGCTTAAAATCCTTTTTTAATCTGGCCTTTTCACCTTCACGGTACTCACTCTCTCCTTTTTCACCTTTCGACACCGAATAGGAAATAGAACCGGAGGCCGGTGTAAGAACACTTCCTTTCTGATATTGAACCTCACCCGCCTGCGTAACAGGCACATTCAGGGAAGCTGCAACCCCAACAATCAACAGGATGAAAACGCGCATGATTAGCCCCAACCAAATAACATTTCAACACGAATTTACAAATAAAAATAAGTCCTTTCTTATCATAAACATAGCATATAGGCGTGGGAAAAAATGAAATATATTCCAAATCAAATTTGTGAAAGCGAAGCCCCTGTCTATACTGACTAAAAATTGCACAATAAGAATTTAAAAGGAGTTTTGGCTGAATGGATATGTTGGACAGACAGCCAGAATCATAAGGAACGTGAGTAACAGGTAATCAGGGAGACACCTTTATGACAGCAGTCGCAATACGGTCTTATTCTCGATTTTTACTTCTGATCTCTGCCCTCTTTTTTCCAACGTCTTTACTCGCAGATTGGGAAACAAATATGCCGAAAGGCGTGACTCCCATCAGCGAAACCGTTTATGACTTACACATGATTATTTTTTATATCTGCGTAGTCATCGCTGTCATTGTTTTCGGAGTAATGCTGTGGTCAATCATCTATCACAGAAAATCCCGAGGCTATAAACCTGCGAATTTTCATGAAAGTACCACAGTGGAAATCATCTGGACGGTCATTCCTTTACTGATACTGGTAGTGATGGCGGTACCCGCCACCGAAGGCGTATTTGCCATGTACAATTACGATGACTCCGAAATAGACATCAAAGTCACAGGTTACCAATGGAAATGGCGCTACGAGTACCTCAATGACGACATCGATTTTTTTTCCACACTGACCACCCCCAGCGAAGAAATCCAAAACCAACAGACAAAGAACAAAAACTACCTTCTGGAAGTAGATAACCCGGTGGTGGTTCCGGTGGGTAAAAAAATTCGTTTTTTACTCACCTCCAACGACGTCATTCATGCCTGGTGGGTGCCGGAACTGGCCGTTAAAAAAGATGCCATTCCTGGTTTCATCAATGAATCATGGACTTACATTAAAGAGCCTGGCACTTACCGTGGCCAATGCGCTGAACTGTGCGGGAAAGACCATGGTTTTATGCCCATCGTTGTCGAAGCTGTTGAACAGCAAGAATACGATCTCTGGGTTCAAACCAAGCAGCAGGAAACCGCCCTTAAGCTGGCCAAAGCAGCCGAAGAAGCCGCCCAGAGATGGGACATGGATCGCCTGATGCCATTAGGCAAAAGCGTTTATGAGAAAAATTGCCTGGCCTGCCATCAGGCACAAGGCGAGGGACTTCCCCCGGTATTTCCTGCACTTAAGAACAGCCCGGTAATCAAAGGGTCGATTGAAGACCACATTCGCATCGTCCTGCATGGTCGAACAGGCACTGCAATGGCTGCGTTCGCACCACAGCTCAGTGATTCAGAGGTGGCCGCAATTGTCACCTACGAAAGAAATGCCTGGGGCCAGAATACAGGTGAAACCGTTCAACCTTCAGACGTAACCAGTCTTCGCTAGTCAGGCAGGGAGTGCACTATGACGGACACATCATCCATATCAACCACTAAGGTCGATCTCAACCACCACGAAAGCCACCCAAAAGGCATAACAAGGTGGCTGTACACTACAAACCATAAAGAAATCGGTTCACTGTACCTGATTTTCAGCTTTGTCATGTTATTCATTGGCGGAGGCATGGCCTTTGTGGTTCGGGCCGAACTTTTCCAGCCTGGACTTCAATTCATTAATCCTGAATTTTTTAATCAGATGACCACCATGCATGGCCTCATTATGGTCTTCGGGGTTGTCATGCCGGCCTTTGTGGGGCTGGCGAACTGGATGGTTCCTCTGATGATTGGTGCGCCAGATATGGCCTTACCTCGCATGAATAACTGGAGCTTCTGGATCATGCCCTTCGCATTCGCCATTCTCCTCTCCAGTTTATTCATGGAAGGCGGCGGTCCTAACTTTGGTTGGACATTTTATGCGCCCCTTTCCACCACCTATGCTCCGCCGAGTACCACGTTCTTCATCTTTGGGGTCCACCTGATGGGGCTGTCTTCAATCATGGGGGCAATCAATATCATCACCACCATTTTGAATATGAGAGCCCCCGGCATGACCCTCATGAAAATGCCCATGTTCGTTTGGACCTGGTTAATCACTGCGTTTTTATTAATCGCGGTAATGCCCGTGCTTGCAGGCACAGTCACCATGATGCTGATGGATATTCATTTTGGTACCAGCTTCTTCAATGCGGCCGGTGGCGGCGATCCTGTGTTATTTCAACACATATTTTGGTTTTTTGGTCACCCGGAAGTTTACATCATGATTTTGCCGGCCTTTGGGGTGGTTTCTCAAATCATTCCGGCATTTGCCAGAAAACCGCTGTTTGGCTATAAGTCCATGGTCTATGCCACCGCATCCATTGCCATACTGTCTTTCATTGTTTGGGCACACCATATGTTCACGGTTGGCCTACCCGCAGCGGCTGAGCTGTTCTTTATGTACTCCACCATGCTGATTGCCGTACCCACCGGTGTAAAAGTCTTTAACTGGGTCACAACCATGTTTCGTGGCTCTATGACCTTTGAAGCACCGATGCTGTTTTCAATCGCTTTCGTGGTGTTATTTACCATCGGAGGGCTGTCCGGCCTGATGCTGTCCATTGCCCCTGCGGATTTTCAATACCATGACACTTATTTTGTGGTAGCACACTTTCACTATGTTTTAGTGCCTGGCGCCATTTTTGGCATCATTGCCGCGACCTATTATTGGATGCCAAAGTGGTCTGGTTACATGTATAACGAACCCTTGGCGAAACTTCATTTCTGGTTATCTTTCATCGGCCTGAATCTGACGTTTTTCCCAATGCATTTTCTCGGACTGGCAGGCATGCCACGCCGTATTCCTGATTACGCGTTGCAATTTGCTGACTTCAATATGATCACCAGTATTGGAGCCTTTCTGTTTGGAACAACCCAACTGTTGTTCTTATACATAGTTGTTCAGTGTGCCCGAGGCAAAGGCGAACCGGCACCACAAAAGCCTTGGGAAGGCGCAGAAGGTCTTGAATGGTCTATTCCTTCTCCTGCGCCACTTCATACGTTTGAAACACCACCAAAGGTGGATTAATCATGGCGATTAAAAACTTACCAACCAAATTGGCAGTGATCACATTAGGCATGTTCGGTTTTGGCTTCGCTTTAGTGCCTTTATATGATGTATTTTGCGACATTACCGGCATTAATGGGAAAGGGTTCGAACGTTCAGATATAACTGAACTGAACCCCGTACCAACGGCGGAAGTAACTGAAAATCAGCCCCAGAGCAATGCAAGATTGGTCAAAGTCCAGTTTCTTGCCAGCCCGCAGACTGGATTTTCCGGAGACTTTTATCCCGACTCAGCCACATTAAAAGCAGAGCTGAACAAGCCGGTAACCACCGCCTACTTTGCGCGTAATGCCTCCAATCAGAAGGTCAGCTTGCAAGCCATTCCCAGCATATCGCCTTCGGAGGCGTCCTCCTACGTGACCAAAATGGAGTGTTTTTGTTTTAACCAACAAAGCTTAGACCCACAGCAAACCCGGGAAATGGGATTAACCTTTCAGGTATCCGAAGAACTGCCAGATCATATTTCAACCATCACCTTTTCCTATTCCCTCTACCCGATCGAAAGCGTTTCTGTAGAGGACTCCGCTCAAGAATTAGATACCAACTTCGCTGAAGGAGAAAAATCTGATGAGCCAAATACATAATTCCAACGTGCCCAATTATTATGTGCCACACCAAAGCAAGTGGCCGATCATTGCGACCATCGCAGTTGTACTGCTTATTTATGGCATGGCTTCGATGCTTCACTCCTCCAAAATGGGAGAGTCCAGTGCCCTGCCCAGCTGGATCATGCTCGCCGGTTTAGGGCTGACCGTTTACATGATTTACGGTTGGTTCGCCAGCGTCGTCAAGGAAAGCCGCCTCGGGCTTTATTCACATCAATTGGATAAGTCTTTTCGCCTTGGCATGGCATGGTTTATTTTTTCAGAAGTCATGTTCTTTGCCGCCTTTTTTGGCGCACTGTTTTATGTCAGAACTCTCGCCGTTCCCTGGCTCGGAGGCGAAGGGGATAAAGGTATCAGCAACCTGCTGTGGCAAGATTTCAGCGCACAATGGCCGTTATTAACCAACCCGGACCCAGAAACCTTTCCTGGCCCCAGCGGCACTATTCCCGCTTGGCAGATTCCCTTTTTAAATACCGTAATCTTAGTGACTTCCAGTTTCACCCTGACACTGGCTCACCATGCACTGAAAGAAGATCACCGTAAGAAATGCATTTTGTGGCTGGCCTCCACTGTGGCGCTGGGCATTATTTTTCTTGGGTTCCAGATTCACGAATATGATGAGGCGTACAACTCGCTGCAACTGACCCTGTCATCGGGCATTTATGGCTCTACGTTCTTCATGCTAACGGGATTTCACGGTGCTCATGTCACCATCGGTACCATTATGCTGGCCGTGATGTTAGTGCGTTTAACCAAGGGGCATTTCACCAAAGAAAAACACTTTGGCTTTGAAGCCGCCGCTTGGTATTGGCATTTTGTGGACGTAGTTTGGTTGTTGTTATTTACGTTTGTGTATGTGCTTTAAAAAATTCATTGAAGAGCATACACGAATAACTTCAGGTCGATTTAGACCACAAGAATATAAAGATCGCTAACAGCGTCAAACCACTGAGCGCAACCCGAACAGCCAGGCCATGAAGCACTTTACGACCTGGCTGCTGATGACGAACGAGATGCCAGAAAGACCAGAATAAACTTCCAATTACAGCGATAAGCAGAACAATAATAATGGTTTTAAAAAACACGAAAGATACCCCAATAAAAGAAATCAATATTCAGTTTAGCTGGCTGAATGCAAACTGGTATCTGCAAGTGCGCCCCTTTTATTGGATCTTCATGCTACTGGTTATTGCGTTAGGCATTCGCCTCGGGGTTTGGCAGCTCGACCGGGCCGATCAAAAAGAACAAGCGTTGAAGCTCGAACAGAACCGACAAGTCCAGCTCATAAGCGGTAAATTTCTTGCTTCACCTATCATTCTCTTAGACAACCAGCACGCCCATGGAAAAGTCGGTTATGAGGTTATCCAATTCTTCTCACCCTCGGGTTCAGGCCAGAAGATATTAGTTAACCGAGGGTGGGTGCCAGCTCACTCGCAACGTTCTGTCATACCGCCACTGGAGCGCCCTTCGGATGTCAAAGTATCCCTGCCGTTAAAGCAGCATACGCTGTCCACCAGAAGCCCGTCGCACAATACAGAATGGCTTACCAAAGACATCCTACGAGTACAAGCAATCAATCCCGAGCTGTTGAGCACCTTAAATCAACCACGCCTTGACTACCTGAGATTGCAGTCACACAACACAGCATTGACCACAAACCACTGGATTAACAACCAAATGGCCCCCGAAAAGCACATGGGTTATGCCGTGCAATGGTTTCTGCTTACAGCAGTAGCAGCGATCATCTTACTCATCAGTTCAATACACCGAAAAAAAGCAGATCAGCACTCAACGATCAATAAAAAGTTAGCGACTTAACGTTCAAGCGCTAAGTGCTCAGTCAATTAACACGGAAGGAGTAACTCATATGGAAACTAAAACCACTGTAAGCCGAATGCGATTATTGCCTTTATTTTTAATCACATTTTTTGGATTAGCACCTATGGTTGCCGCCTTTGTATTATTCTTTGGTAACTTTCACCAACAACTGGAGCCCCAGCATAATGGCAACCTGTTATCTCCTGTCATTCCTTTAACCCATCAGGGGAAACCGGACATTCAAGATAAGTCTTCCCTGAATGTTGGACAATGGCAATTAGTTACACTTAAAGCAACGAAGGGCACCAGTGCCTGTTCCGTTTCTACAGATCCAGCGACCATCAACCCAAACAATCAAAAACTCGAAAAGATCATTCAAGCCCTCGGTCGGGAATCTCACCGAGTGAAAAATGGCGAAGTTTGTTTGAAGCCCAGCCTTCGGCAAGTCATGCCTAAAGGTGCGGATGTTGCTTCCGGGATCGTTGACCCACTCAACAATTTGATCATGATTTATCCCGAAAACGCCAGTCATAAAGACATATTCCAAGACATAAAGCGTTTACTCAAATACAGCAAACTGGGTTAAAACTATGTTTGAAAGACTCATTAATATCAGTTTGATTTTTGTGTTTATTGTTATTGGCCTTGGCGCCTTAACGCGGCTGCTGGATGCAGGGTTAGGGTGCCCGGACTGGCCGGGTTGTTACGGTCAACTTATCCCGCCCGATACCACCGAAGCACTTGAACAAGCAGAAGCCTTATTTCCTCAGGCCCCTGTCATAGAGCATCAGGCATGGATGGAGATGATCCATCGTTACGCAGCAGGCAGCCTAGGAATCTTAGTTCTCGCTCTTACCTGGATTGCATTCCAGACCCAAAAACCTCCATTATTGAAAAAGCTCACCATCACGCTCTGTATTGTAGTAGTCACCCAAGCATTATTCGGGATGTGGACGGTCACACTGAAACTATGGCCGCCAGTGGTCACTCTTCATCTTTTAGGCGGCTTCACAACACTTTGTTTACTCATCGCGCTGAAGTCTTTGAACACCAGTTACATTAAGGCCAGCAAGCCGAGCCAAAACGCCGTTTCTTTTTCAACCTCTGGCTCATTTCCTAAAGTTTCCGGGGTGGCTGCGCTCTTCCTGTTAGTCCTTCAGATCACCCTCGGTGCCTGGACGAGCAGTAATTACGCTGGGCTTGCCTGCCCTGACTTTCCGACGTGCCAAAACCAATGGCTGCCCGACGTTTCAATCAATAAAGCATTTGAACTGCCGAATTACGATGACGAGTCCTATTTACACGGGCGAAGTGATGCCCAAACCCGGGTCTCAATACAGTACTTTCACCGGCTTGGCGCTTTATTGACCACCATTGCCTTACTCTTTTTTACCTATCAGCTGCTTAAACAATCGTCCACCAGCAATCGATATAAAGCTTACGGGTTATTGGTGCTGTTATTCACTCAAATCATCTTAGGCATTTTATCTGCGGTTTTGTTATTACCATTGAGCGTTGCACTGGGCCATAACCTGGTTGCAGCATCCTTGTTGGCAATGTTGGTTTGGATACTGACAAGCAACTTGATTCACGGTGTACATCATAAGGAGATCGAGCATGGCCTTATCTACCACAATTAATCAAACAGGTAGCCATTCCTCTTACAGGACAATCTTTAATTATTATTTAGAGTTATGTAAACCTAAGGTTGTCGCCGTAATGTTAATTACCTCGATGGTAGGAATGGGTTTGGCCTTAGAGTCCATCCCAACCTTAAATCAGATGGGAACCATGATCATTGCATTAACCGGTATTGCTTTCTGTGCATCTTCGTCCGCCGTCATTAACCATGTGGTTGATCGTTGGCGAGACCAGAAAATGCGCCGAACCCGTAAACGCCCTGTAGCGGCCGGAAACCTCCCGGTGGTCAAAGCGCTCTTGTTTGCAGCCGGTTTATTATCCACCGGGGTGCTTCTGCTTCTGAATGTAAACACACTCTGCTTGCTCTTAACGCTGGCGGCCACTTTAGGTTATGCCGTGATGTATACATTAATTTTAAAACCCATCACACCTCAGAATATCACCATTGGAGGCATCGCCGGTGCCCTCCCGCCCCTACTTGGCTGGACAGCCATCAGCCCAACCATTAATGCCCACGCACTATTATTAGTACTGATCATCTTTACCTGGACCCCGCCTCACTTCTGGGCGCTGGCCCTCTACCGCGTGGATGATTACAAAAAAGCCCAGGTGCCAATGCTGCCTGTCACACACGGGCAAAAATTTACCCGTCTGCACATACTGCTGTATTCGATTTTGTTGGTACTGGTTACAGCCTTGCCATGGATCACTCAATTTTCATCCTGGGTCTACTTACTTTTCGTCAGTTACCTCAACCTCAAATTCATTAAATTAGCCTGGCAACTGTTCATTGAAGGCACCGATGCCTTAGCCCGAAAATTGTTTAAATATTCCATTGTGTATCTTTTAGGATTATTTGGCGCAATTTTAGCCGATCATATGGTTAGACACTGGATCGGACTGGTCTAAAGTTAACAGTATATTTATCCACTTTTTGACCTGTCAGGAAGACTGCCATGCTGAAAAAACTACTGACCCTAGTAGTGCTTTGTTTATGCTCTTTAGCTGTATTTGCAAGCTCAAGTGTCCCGTCAACTCTGGAAAAAACCGATGCCGCCGGTGCATCTGCTTCACCACAAAAAGCGTTTGGAACCTCCGAAAACAAACCCAACCCGATTGTCATTGCAGAAAACCTGGTCGTAGGTGAAATCAGGGAGCTATCAGGTAAGGCAATTCTCAACAAGCAAGGTGAAGCACGAGGTGCCAGTGCATCCGTTGGTGATGCCCTGAAGGCTCAGGACGTACTGAGAACCAAAAGAAACTCAAATGCCGTCATTCAGCTGATTGATGGATCAACGGTACTGCTTCAGGAAAAATCTTCCATCCATCTGAAAGGGCTTCAGTCTTTGAGCCTGGAAGAAGGCACCGTCCTGTTTGATATCCGAAAACGAGGCAATTCAAAAGGGCTAAGAGTCTCCACTAAAACCGCCGTTATTGGCGTAAAAGGCACTCAATTTCTGGTTAAGGATGAAAATGATCAGGTGGATGTCTACCTCAACAAAGGCCGTGTAGAAGTGAACCCGGTTGAGGGTTCATTTAAACACTATAAAGCCGTGACCTCAGACAGTTTCGATGAATACAGCAAACAAATGATGAGCCAGTTCGAAGAAGAGAAACAGAAAATGCGCCAAGGGATTGCCGACATGAAACGCGAATTTGTTGAGTATTTAAAATCGTTTGATATGGAAGCAGGAACAGCGGTGTCTATTTCAGGCGATGAACTGACTTCGTACCCCATGCCCGACGATTATAACGCCTTATTTGAAGCACTCGATAAGCAGGCGGAATTAACGCGTAAGCGCTTAAATTTGAGCGATTAACCCTGAACGATTAATCCTGAGCAATTAAGCCCACCGCAAAAGCTATCCTTTCTTAAAACTGGTCACCCCACCCCAGTCCTCCGGGGGGGGCTCAGCCAAACACTGTTCACATCGGGCAATAAAGTAGTTCGAAGCCTGATCCTCATAGGCATGCGCCAACTCAGAAAATAACTCCAGAGCCAGTAAAAATTGGCTGTTAAAATACTGAGTTAAAGCCCGTTCAAATTGAGCTGCCAAAGCTTTATTGTTGTCATTATCGATCATCACTTCAAAAATAATGACAGGTTCGTTTTTACCGGCCACACGGATTCGATCCATCATCCGTAATAAGAAGCCCTGATAAGGTTGGCTTAAAGCGTTTTTCGTGTTTTCACTGATTAAAATTCTCGTCCCATAAGGCTTGTTCATGCCTTCTAAACGAGAGGACAAGTTCACTGCATCACCGATTGCGGTGTAACTGAATCTGAGCTTAGACCCCATGTTCCCTACCACCGCAGGCCCGGTATTTACCCCTATACCAATCTCAATGGTTGGCAGCCCTTGCTCCCGGAGCGAAATGTTCTTTTGATTTTTGATCGTAACCATAGCCAGTGCCGCCTGAACGGCTCTGTCTGCGTGTTGCTCCAGTTCTATGGGCGCATTAAAAATCGCCATAATGGCATCACCGATGTATTTATCGAGCATGCCTTTTTCTTTCAGTATGGCTTCAGTCATGGGGTCAAAAATCTGATTCAGCAAAGAAACAAGGTCTATTGGCGTCAGCTTTTCAGACATGGAAGTGAAGTTTCTTAAATCAGAAAACAACACCGAAATTTCCTTTTCATCCCCCCCCAACTTAAGGCTTTCCGGATTTTTAATGATTTCACCCACCAGTTCGGATGACACATACGAAGAAAAGGCATCTTTAATTTGACGGCTTTGCCGATCAGCATGGATTGCGGACATCAACTCAATGGCAATAGCTAAAATCACCATCGGCATGACCGTATAGAACTCCCTAAGCCAAATATTCCCCTGAAAATAAAGCAGCCAAGAAATCACAATAAACAGAGGTATAACAAAGAAATACGAGGTCATTCTATAGTTGGGCTGTTTCATCCAACTAATGACTAACACCAACAATAAACCAAACAAAATACTGAACACATCCAGCGCAGGCCATTCTTCAATCAGGTTATTATTCAGTAAATTACTGGCAGCCATGTAGTGAAGAAACACTCCCGGTGTCACTGCATCAATCGGAGTTGGACGCATATCAAACACTCCCACTTCCGTCACCCCAACAATAACGATTTTATCTTTGATGTCTTTTGCGGAAATACTGCCACTCAAAACGTCTTTTGCAGACCAACTGTTCACGGACTTGGTAAAATTAATTCTGAGAAAATTCTGAGACTCTAAAAGTGAGTCGCCCAAAGAAAAACGTTGAATGCCTTTTTCATCCAAAACCAACTTAGCTTCTTGGTTTAAGTACTGTCGGACGGCTTGAATGCCTATCGGTGGCAGCAAAAATCCTTCATGGATATAGGCTATGGAATAATGTCGGAATAAACCATCGGGGTCGGGTTCCGTAGTGAAAAAACCGCAAGTTAAAGCTGCGTCTGCAACGTCCGGTATATTCAGCTCGGAATAGGGAAATTCCCGAACCTTCACTTTATCGGCTTTGAGCTCGTAATCAAAATAAGAACACTCTTCTAAAAAATCGAGCGCTTCCTCATCGGTATGCTCGGTTGCTTCATTGCGTAAGAAATACCCTAAAATAACATTCTGATTCGCTTCAATCTGGTCAACCATGGCTTGATCCGAATCAGGATTGGAGGGTTCGGAAAAGACAATATCCATCACAACGACGGCGGCAGGTTTCAGCGACTGGAATAACGCCGCCATTTTTTTTCTGTCCCACGGCCATCGACCAAACTCATTGATGCTCGGCTCATCGATTGTCACCACCACCAAGTTCGGATGCGGTTCCGGCGCAGCACCCATGGATTGCCGCATGACCGTCTTTATATCATCAAAACCGCCAGCCACTCTTTCCAACAAAGGAAATTGCAGTTCATAGGCCAATATCGAAAACACGGAGATAACAACAAAACAGCCAATCCGGTATGGAAAAAATGATTTAAAATGGGCAAAAATCACAAAAAATCCTATTTAAAACATGCACATCCGTGAATTTAGACTACCCTGAAGGTTAGTTATGGGTTAACCTCAGTCTAGCACTGGATTTTTAGATTTATAGTCCATATTTCACTTACGATATCTTTCACTTTGATTGGCCCAATGTATTTAACCTCCCTGCAAATTCTAAAAATAACAGCCCTGCTTCCTACCTACATTCTGCAATTAGTTTGCGTTATGGCTTTCACACTAATAAGCACCGCCAGTATCGCCAACAGTGAATTCGATCGCTTTCCGTTGAACCACCAAAATAAAGGCGACAGCATTGGCAAATACGTTGATTATTATTTAGCGCCTCAACAACAAAAAGACATTCACGACATGATCAACCTGCCATCTGAATTGTGGCAATCCAGCAACCAGAGTGTGCCAAGCTTTTCTCTGGTGACTGGTGATATTTGGTTACGAATAAAACTGGAAAATCAGGACCACCAAAGAACAAAGAAAATACTTCATCTTGATTACGCCTTACTGGATTATGTCGAAGTTTTTTACAGCTATGGTAACAGTACCGATTATTCAGACCACTACCGTACAGGCAGCATTTATTCCTACTCAACCAGACCCATCGGCGATTCGGCATTTGCCTTTCCGATCCACTTAGGCCCAAGTCAGGAAGTGACCGTCTACATGCGTCTACAGAATGACGGCTTTATTCAGGCGCCGATCACCGTCTGGGACGAAGTTGCCTTTTATGAAAACCGACTGATGAGTCAATCGCTGCTATTTGCGTTCATTGGGATTTTAACCGCACTGGGCATTTATAATATTTTCTTGTTTTTATCCGTAAATGAAAAAACCTACTTACTGTTCGCCTTACTCGCCATCAGCACCTCGGCGTTGGTTTCGATTTCCTCTGGAGTATCCATCCAATACTTGGGCCTGGACTTAAAAACCTGGAATGAACGATGGATGACCGTTTGCTTAGGAATCATGACCATCTCTGGCGCACTGTTACCGATTGTCGCGCTGCGATTAAAATACACCTTAAAACCCTACTACTATATTTGTAATACCATTGCCTTGCTGGGTGTGTGGATCATTTTATCTGCATTCATCCTGAACCACTCCACACGCATAGGTGCAGCGTTTGCTATCACATCTGTTTCCATTGTTCTGATCAATATTCTCAGCATTCATCTGTGGATAAAAAAAGTACCCGGCGTCCGGTTATTTACCATTTCATGGGGGTTATTCCTTTTTGGCGGGGCCATTATGATCCTCAATCGTTTAAGCATTCTTCCCCGTAACGATTCTACCGAATACCTTCTGGTCTACACCTCGCTAACAGGTTTGTTCTTATTGTCTTTTTCATTAGCGAACCGGATCAACAGTGCTAAACTGGAGCAAGAAAGGGCCCAAACCACCTCGTTAAAGTTGATGGAAAAATTCTACAACTTATTTCAAAACTCGCTGGAAGGTATTTTCACCATCACGACCCAAGGCGAGCTCATTGAAGCAAACCCAGCATTGTGTAACATGCTCGGCTACGCAGACATTGATGAACTTAAATCTTCTGTAAAGTCCGATAAATTATTTTCAGACCACGATCTGAAAAACATCATGAAGCAAATTCGTGAAGAAGGTGAAGTCAGAAGCTATGAGGTTCAGGGTAAAAGAACAGACGGCAGTAATTTCTGGGCCGCCGTCTACTTACGCACGGATCAATTTAACGCAAACGGTTCTGAAGTATTCTCGGGTGCACTACTGGACATCACCCACAGCAAAGAAAGCCAGCTGAAACTTGAGTACCTGGCGGATCACGACCCACTGACAGGTCTCTACAACCGACGAAAGTTCATGAGTTCGTTGTCTGAAGCAATTAAGAACTATCAAAACAAAAACGTCGACTCGTCCGTAATTTACATCGATCTGGATCAGTTCAAAGTCGTAAACGATACTTGCGGTCATACCGCTGGTGATAAGTTATTGAAAGAGCTGACTGCCACCATGAGCGACCTCATTCCGCTGGGGTCATGCCTAACACGATTAGGTGGAGACGAGTTTGCAATCATCTTGTCTGGGTATAACGAAGAGAGCAGCTACCAGTTTGCCGAACACATGCGACAAACCATCAGCAACTTCCAGTTTCCATGGGGCGACCTTATGTTTTCTCTGGGGGCCAGCATAGGGATTATTTCAATCAACGACGATTGCAGCTCCGTTGAATACGTTCACAGCCTGGCAGACACCGCCTGTTTTGCTGCAAAAGACCAGGGCCGCAACAGCATTCATATTTATGATCATGAACGAGGCGAAGCCCAGGCCTTAAAGTCCGAAATGCACCGGGTGTCTGAAATCAACCAGGCCTTGGAAAACGGCCGATTCGTCCTGCATCAACAACTGATCGTCCCCACCAAAACAGGGGCTTATTCAGGTTATTACGAAATACTGGTGCGAATGACCAATCGTGCCAATGAAATTATTCCGCCAGGGTTGTTTTTGCCTGCCGCCGAACGCTATAACTTAATGCCGGCCATCGACCAATGGGTAGTTGAAAACTACTGCCAATGGCTTATTAAACACCCGGAACATTTAAAAGAGCTTAACCGGGCGTCCATTAATTTAAGCGCAGCGTCGCTCAATGACGTCAGCGCCATTAACTTCATCATCAACTGTTTTCATGAAAACAACATTCCTCCCGAGAAAATTTGTTTCGAGGTAACGGAAAGCAGTGCCATCATTAACATGGACAAATCCTTACCCTTACTTCGCCGCATTCGGGATGAAGGTTTCAATCTGGCACTGGACGACTTTGGTTCCGGCTTCGCTTCTTATGGCTACCTTAAAAACTTACCGTTTAACGTTCTTAAAATTGATGGTTGTTTTATCCGCGACATCGCAAACAGCCATATTGATAAAACCATGGTTAAATCAATTAACGACGTCGCCAAAGCACTGGGCATGAGCACCGTCGCTGAATTCGTTGAAAACGACACCATTCTGGAAATCATCAATGACATCGGAGTGGAATTCAGCCAAGGCTACGGCATCGCGAAACCCCTGCCGCTCGATAGCCTGATTAATGAAACCATTGACCTGTAGCAAAACTATTTTTTGTTTTCTCTTTAATAATACGACTTAGCATGAGCAGTGAAAGTCTGCTCAATTATTATAAATGGAGAAGCCGATGAAAAAGTTTTTGAGCCTGGTAGCCATAGCTGCACTTTCAACATCCGTCCAAGCAGGCGATATCGCTGCAGGTAAAGCAAAATCAGGCACATGCGCTGCCTGCCATGGCGCGGCAGGCATTGCTGCAATGGACATGTATCCAAATCTGGCAGGACAAAAAAAAGGTTATCTGATTAAGCAATTAAAAGCGTTTAAAGATGGCCGACGCAAAGACCCTGTGATGGGATCAATGGCAAAACCTCTTAGCGACGACGACATCAAAAATCTAGCAGCTTATTACGCGTCACTAAAATAATGTTAGCCTGAAGCTCTTCAGGCCACAGGTTATAAACAGGCGACAAATCGCCTGCTTATAACCCCAATTCTATACACCAATAGAATGTAAGGCATTCATGATGCTTTTCAAAGCACCGGCCACCATAGGGTGCTGATCTTCAAACTCAATCACACTCATTTCAACTTCTGAAATAATATCTTCATCCCAATCGGAAACATCCTGATACACCAATTGGTGATCAATGCGGTCTAACAGGTCATTCACCTTCTCAGGGTTCTTAAGCTCCACACCATCAAGGTTGTCTCTTAACTCGTCAATGGCTTGTCTCAGGGTTTGTTTTGGCATTTAAAAAACTCCTATTGAATCATCAAAGTATAGATTGAGATTACAAAACCTGCAGAATGACGCGATGATGTACATCATGCCATCAAGAACTTTATTGACTGAAACACACACCGGTTCCGGCCAACCCACAATAACCGTTTGGGTTCTTCGCTAAATACTGTTGATGATACTCCTCTGCGTAATAAAAATGATTCAGAAGGTCTATTTCAGTAGTGATCGACCCAAAACCTCGCCTGGATAACGCCAGTTCAAATTGTTCTTTCATCGAAACAGCCAGTTGTTTATCAAGCTCGTTTGAGGTGTAAATTGCGGACCGGTATTGTGTTCCCATATCATTACCTTGCCGCATACCTTGCGTCGGATCGTGATTCTCGAAAAAGCACGTTAAGAGAGTTTCAAGACTTACTTTGCTCGCATCGTAAATCACCAAAACAACTTCGGTATGGCCTGTCATTCCAGAACAAACCTCTTCGTACAGGGGGTTTTCCGTATACCCTCCGGCATACCCCACAGCGGTTGAGTAGACACCAGGGATATTCCAAAACAAACGTTCAGCCCCCCAAAAACAGCCCATCCCAACCACAATACTCGACATGTCCGAAGCCGGAGAGATCCGCATGGAATTTCCAGTGACCCGATGCACCCCAGAAACGTCCATGACTTTTGAACGCCCCTTCAACGCCTGTTCTGGCTCAATCATGTTTTCTCCCCTTAAATTGAACACAAATTAGAATCCTTAGATATACTTAAATTAGACAATGAATTTGATAAAAGTGCACAATCAATCTGCTTGATTCGTGATCCTATCAGAAATATCGGCACTGCCAAAAACCAGTTAGGCCCATGTCCAACGGGCTGAGCCAGGAAAACCCTGGCAGTCAGATGCCTTAATGGGGAGGCATCTTATAGAAACAAAGAGGTAGCCTATGGATATTCATGAAATAAAACTCAAGCTAGAAGAACAGAAAGACCAAATCGAGCGCCGGGTCAATGCAATCAGCCATGACCTGAACCGGTCAGAACCGCTCAGCCAGGATTTTAGCGAGCAAGCAACCGAGCAAGAGAACCTTGATGTCCTCCATGCCCTTGAATCCGAAGGTAAGTTTGAACTTAAATTAATCAACAACGCGCTCAACCGAATTGAAACCGGTGATTACGGGTTGTGCTCCGAATGTGGAAATACAATTAACCCGGCGCGTATAGCCGCCCTACCCTATGCGACTAAATGCATAAATTGCGCGGATTAACCCCGATTAAAAAATACTCAAAGTTAATGCGATTACATTGTCGAGATGCAGAGACTGTTCTAGAGTTAACGGATACCAACTCTCCTACTGCAGGACAGTCTCATGTCATCAGGCCACTTCAAACCCGAGCACATTCCTCAATTAACGCCATGTATTACAGTTCTAGAGCCAGAAGAAAGCATGAGTTTTTACGAACTTGTCTTTGGATTTGAAAGAATAGACACGCCCCTGATCCGTGACGGTCTGATTATTTTTGCTGAAATGTTTTGCCTGGACGCCAGGATCATGCTTCAACGACAAGGCAGTTTCAGCAGCGCTTCACAAACACCAAACCAATCGGGGCAACAACAAGGCATCGGTCTGTATCTTTATGTCCCTAACGTTGTTGAGCACTACACAAAAGCAAACGAGTGTGGCGCTGAAATTGTATCCGAGCCTTTGGATACCTTTTGGGGAGATCGCATTTACACAGCAAAAGACCTGAATGGCTATATCTGGACATTTGCAGAGCAGGTAGAAGAAAGAAGAGACATCAGTGAGCTTGATGACAAACAATACCAAGAGTACTTTGCCGAAGATGAACCCAGCGATTCCCTTTCACAAACACAAAACCTGGATCGTTAAATAACACTCGGACATAAAAAAGCCCATCAAAGGATGGGCCGAAACGTAATAACGCAAAAGCGGAATATCTGCCTCAATAGAGGTTAAAGCAGATTCGAGAGCAACATCACGCCCAATATGTCGCGAGTTGGCAATGAGCGGCGGTGACAATAATAAATCTTAAAATCCTCACCCCTGAAACGACTCTTGGTAAAGTGAAGTCCTTTAAAGTTATAAAGGAAGTTACACTTGTCATAAACAAAATTCATGATCCCTTTCAATAACTTGGACTCATGTGAAGCTGGTGCATCCAAACCGGCTAAAGGAATCAGGCCTAAATCCACACGTTCTAAACCTTCCGACTTGAAAACATCCATCGCGTGAATCATCAAGGTATACCAAATGCCCTGTTTAAATGAAGCACATGCACGTGAGATGTTTGGAACATAGCTCACAATTTTGTTGTTTTCATAAATAGGGTCGAAGAAGATAAAACCGACAGGCTCACCATCTTGATAGGCATAGAAGCTTCGGGTGCCTTCTTTGTAATCCATCGACATCGGGCGAATCACGAAATTAATTTCTTTTTTGCTGACCCGGCGCGTTTGAAGCCAGGCCTTTGAGATTTCTTTGGTACGCTGCTCTGCGTAACTCTCTTTAACTTCGATGCCTCGCTTTTCAGCTTGGTTAAGCGAAGTACGTAATACCTGCTTTTTCTTTCCTTTCAAAGACCACTTGGTTAAATCAATGAAAGACTCAATACCAAACTGAGTGGAATGATAACCAAAACGCTTATGCATCATAACGGCGACGTCTTCCGATGCCTGAACAAACGAGGTATTAGGGAATTTACTTAAAAACTGGGCAACGAGATGCTCTCTGTGCTCAGTAGCACAAACCGGATCACCCAACACAAAGGAAATACCAAACTTCTGCTTATATCCGATAAAGCCCACACCAGGCAAATCAAAATACCTCATATCCGGCTGCATCGCTGAATATGACTGACTGTGACCACCAAACTGTTTTAAATATTCAACGCGCTCCGATAAAGAGAAACCGTTAAAACCAGTCAGCGCTCTACCTGAGACAAGTAGTGTTTGATCTTCCATTATTCCGCCCTCTATTTTTTATTTTTATTTTGTCACCGGAATCTTTCGTCCCGGTTTTATTAAATAACTAAACTGGCATTAAAATTACGCAGTTTTACGGCCCAAAACGGACCAATAGGCATTAAATTTCCATAAGCTGAAGCGTTTCTTTTGTTCAATTTCAAGGCCCGCTTCTTTCATAAATTCCGGATAGTTATACACTTCGTGCAAGGCATTGTTCGCAATCGCCCAAAATATCACCACAGCGCCGTACCAATAAGCTTTCTTCAGAGTACGAGAGATAATATTACCTGTCGGATAGATAAAGTCCCCGACAACCACGTAACCGCCTGGTTTGCATAAAGTAATCAGATGCTTAAGAACATCCTGCATCATAGGTTTGCTGAACACATTCAGGAAGAAGTTAGCCACCACCATGTCGTATTGCTCTAACTCATCGACCTTAAAAATATCACTGCGAACCTGACGCACGTTCACACTAACATTTTCTTTATCCAGCAACTTTTGGAAGTTATCAAGCATGGTTTTCGATAAGTCGACAACGGTAACGTCCGCGCCCTGCTTTGCAGCATGAATTGCATCACGGCCGTGACCAACCCCGGCAAACAGAACTTTTTCACCAGGTTTCAAGTGCTCTAACATAGCAACTTTACAATGTTCAATCTGTTGACCACTGTAGACTCTGCCAAGAAAGTCGTAAACGGGCCCTATCCACTTATAGTAATCACGCATTGGACTGCTTCCATATTGTTATTATTTTTGGAACATATAGTTGTTGTCTGTTCAACCCTAAGACTAATCGTTGTGATTCAGACCTTCAAGCCGAAATTTAAGATAATTGTGAATTAATGCTCATTTTAGGAAAAGTAGCCACCGATTGAGGATAAGCGGCATAAAGAAAAAATATGAATAAAGTTATTGATAGAACGCTTAATTATAAATCGAAAAAAATTGATATAGTTTACTTCTTTAATAACGCTAAATCGGCCCCAACGAACGTCAATTCCAACCGATATTGGTCTGCAATCCATTGAAATGTAGCATCGCTATAAAAGCCTACATGAGTGACATCATTCTTATAGTGCCATCCGGTAAAGGCTTCCTTTGAACGAACCCGCTTTGTCATAAGCGCCAAAAGTCCCTGGGGTGCGAGCAGATCTATGAGCGTCTTCAAGACAATATCCGGCTCATACACATGCTCAATGACCTCCGTGGAGGTAATAAAATTATATTGCCGAGAAAACACCGAATCATCAGAGTGATAAATGGGATCATAGATCGCCATTGACCAACCCTTCTCTTCAAACATGCTGGCCAAAACAGGGCCGGGGCCACAACCGAAATCCAGACCGATATCTCCTTTGTTAATCCGCTCAACAACCGGATCAAGACATCGTGATAAGAACCGACGATACCCTGGATCATCGAAATCATTTTCATGCAAATCATAAACGGCTTTTTCTTCGTCTGGCTCCAGCCGAAAAACATCCGGCACAAACACCAAATCGCACTGACTGCATTGAAGGTAGGGTCTTCGCTTATCTTCAAAATAAAGGTTGGTGTCCGTTTGATGGCATAAAGGACAAGTTCGAGATGCTTCAGCAAGCTGAGCGGAATGATCCACAGACATTTTAATGGGCTTTTACCTTCACTTCATTACAACGTTCACAGCGATACACAGTTACCAGTTTGCCTGATTTAACATCAAACTGTTTGGACTTATCCACAGCCCACTTATGGAATCCATTAATGCACAAGGTCTTGCCTTTGGCTTTTTCCTTGGTTTTTTGTTTCTGATTCGGTTTTTTAAATTCTATGACTTGCCCCATACGAGCAGACCTCTCAGACAAAGTAAAAAAGCCACCAGTTTACCAACCGAATCAAGATTCTTTGACGGATCGCTGGCCTATTATAAACACTGGCGGTATCATGCGCTCCTAGAAATAATACCTGTTATAGGCCTTAATCGACAGTTCTGAATCCATCCAGACCTGACCAATCATCCTTTATATCGAGCCAACGAATATTCACTCGTCTCGATTTACTCAAAAGCGCATCAATTCAGAATTATTATCATGATTAATCCAGAAGCATTTGCCCAGTTAGAACAACTTAAAAGCGAAATCAAAGCAAGTAAACCAACATTTGAAGGCGAGATTAAAGCCACTTCCACCAAATTTGGTTTTGTCATTCTGGATGAAGGACGTGAAGTTTTTCTGCCTCCCGATGAATACATGAAAGTATTACCGGGAGACCGGGTCGAAGTGTCTCTGCTTAACGCAGAGTCGGATAAGCCCACCGCTGAAATTGAGCGATTGATTAAAAGCGATGTTTCCGATGTAATCGGCCGCTACATAATAAAAGGCAAAGGGCACTTTGTGGATGCGGAAATTGGCCGCGCCACCCGCTGGATATTCATTCCACCAAACAAACGAGCAAACGCTAAAGATGGCGACTTCATTGAATGTAAGCTGACACGTCACCCGTTTAAGTCAGAAGGTAAGGCTCAGGCAGAAATCCTGTCCGTTCTGGGGAATACAGAAACACCAGGCATTGAAGAACAGCTCATTATTCGTCGCTATCAGTTATCCCACCAATGGCCGGAAAAAGTCATTGAAGAAGCCAAGGCCATTACAGAGCAAGGCATTGAGGGCTTTAAAGCCAATAGAGAGAATCTGACGCACATTCCTTTTGTCACGATTGACTCATCCAACACACAAGACATGGATGACGCTCTTTACGCTGAACAGCAAGACAATGGCGACATCAAATTAATGGTGGCCATTGCAGATCCTGCAGCGTTGATCGCTCCCGGCAGCGCTATTGATGCCGAAGCGAAGAAACGAGCGACCTCGACTTACCTGATTGATAACGCCATCCCTATGATTCCTGCCGAGTTATCGACCGAACTCAGCTCATTAGTGGCTGATCAGGAACGTTTAGCCTTAGTCATTTCTATGGACATCGACAGCTCAGGTAAAACAAGCAATTTAGCGTTGCAAAAAGCCGTCGTAAAATCTCACGGTAAATTAAGCTACCAAGGCGTCGCTTCTTTCCTAACCGAAGATCAAGATAACCAAGAAGAAATTGCGACCTACTCCGACGCCATTCAGACATCATTAAAAGTGCTTGAACAAGCCAGTGCTCAACTGAACAACCAGCGTCCTACCTCTGTTTTACCAGACAGACCTGATTATCGCATTCGATTGAATGACAATAAGAAAGTCGTGTCTATTGAAAAACAATCAAAGACCGTCGCGCATAAAATTGTCGAAGAATGCATGATCGCCACCAACCAATTGGTTGCAGCCTTCTTAAAAGCTCAAAAAATTAACGCCTTGTTCATCAACCATGCCGGAATCAGAGAAGACAGGGTCGAACAGTTGGTTCAGTTGGTAACTAACCACGGTCTGAACATTCAAGGTGAGGCACTACGAAAGCCGGGCGAATACCAGCAAGTATTAAAGAGTGCCGATGCACTTGATCTGGACTTCCCTCTGGCGGTGATCGTAAACCGCAACATGGAGCGCAGCGAAATGACCTTAGAAGCCAAACCGCATGTAGGAATGGCCGCTGAGTGTTACACCACCTGTACCTCTCCAATCCGTAAATACAATGATTTAATTATTCATCGTATTCTTGCGGCGCATTTGACTGACGTACCTCAACCAGCGCTTTCTCTTGAGCAAGCCCAGTCCATTTACAGCCAACAGCTGCAATCTCGATCCGCCGCGAACGATCTGGAACAATGGATGAAGTGCCAATATGCTGAAACTCTGGCGGGCCAATCGTTTGAAGCAGTAATCTGCGGCGTAAACAGCGCAGGCTTCCACGCTCGCATTGATGAAAATGGCGTTGAAGGCTTTATCGCAACCAAAGAACTGGGTACCAGCTTTAATCAAGAACTGATGGAACACGCCAAAGAAGGCCAACGATTCCAGTTACAAGGCAATGTTACGATTAAAGTCAAAGGTGTCAATTGGGACAGAAAACAAATTAACTTCGAACTGGTTTAAGCTCTAGTCTGAAGCCGACTTAAACACCAGAAGTCATCCATAAAAAAGCCCGATCACTCGGGCTTTTTTATGCTATGAAAACATCAATTCTAAACTTCTGAACGGTTTTCCGTCCAAACGTCACTCTGAATCCGCTTTTCAATTTCAGGGTAGCGTTTCTTCTCAAACACAGGAATAACCCCTTTCTTATGCTGCTCTTCGTAATCTTTGAAGATCACTTTTACGTGTTTGAACAATAAACATAACGCCACTAAATTCACTAACGCCATGATGCCCATCGTCAAGTCTGCAAAGTTCCATACCAAAGGCAGACTACCAATGGAACCATACATAACGATGCCTAACAGCAAGATGCGATATGCATTCAACGCATTATCACTTTCAGTAATGAACTTCAGATTGCCTTCTGCGTAAGTGTAGTTCGCCACGATGGAGGTAAACGCAAACACAGTCACAATCAGCGCAATGAAAGTACCACTCCAATCACCAAGATGGGAAGAAAGCGCAACCTGAGTCAGTTGAATGCCTTTCAGATCTGAATCGGCATATCCGTCGAATAACAGCACAACCGCCGCAGTACAGGTACAGATTATGATGGTATCGATAAAAACACCGAACATCTGAAAGAAACCCTGTGTCGCCGGGTGATGAGGATTTGGGTTGGCCGTGGCTGCCGCATTGGCTGCACTGCCCATACCCGCTTCGTTCGAGAATAAACCCCGTTTGATTCCATTCATCATGGCAGCACCCAAAGCACCGGCACCCGCTTCCTGCAAACCGAATGCCGAGGAGAGAATATTCATGAATGCCGACGGCAGTTCAGGAATGTTCAACACCACCACAGTCAATGCAGCCAGGATATAGGCGATCGCCATCACAGGTACAACCACCTCAACAAACTTCGCGACGCGCTTGGTGCCTCCCCAAATTACAGCTGCGGTCGCTAAGGTAATAAAGACGCCACTTAACCAGGTCGGAATATCGAAGGATAGTTCCAATGCAGCGCTGATCGAGTTTGATTGAACGCCATTAAAAGCAAATCCGAAAGACACCATCAAACACAACGCAAAAATGACGCCCCAAAATTTAGAGCCCAACCCTTGCTCAATATAGTAAGCCGGTCCGCCTCGTGAACTGCCATCTTCGTTTTTGACCTTAAAGGTTTGCGCCAACGTTGATTCAACAAAGCTGGTTGCCATGCCAATGATCGCCACCAGCCACATCCAGAAAATCGCACCAGGGCCACCCAAACTAATAGCCACCGCAACTCCCGCCAGGTTACCTGTGCCAACACGAGCAGCTAATCCGGTACAAAACGCCTGAAACGGAGAAATTCCTCCTCGGGTTTCGCGACTGTTCTTTAAGTTTTTAATCATGTGTCCAAAATACCGGAACTGAACACAACGCGTAGCTAAGGTAAAAAACACACCCGAAATTAATAACAAATAAATAAGCAGATTACCCCAGACTACATCATTTAATGTACCTACGATGGTCATCAAATAGCCTTCAATGGTATCCAATGTCATGACTTTTCCCCGAAAATTTTGCGTAACGCGCAGATTAACCGATCCTCTTGTATTACAAGATAGCCAATTTCAGAACCCTGTGTTTTATAAGTGGTTTTTTAAGGCCCGAAAAAACTGTTTACGATTGATTAACAAAATTGCGTCACTGTTACTTTTTTTACACATCAAACATCGTCAATTACTTGACCATTTCTAAAGGTCTAGTATGGTTACAGAACATAACTTATAAGAATAATTTAGTAGCCATAGACTTTTTATGTGTATTCGTCTCTTTTTTTCTGTTCTTGTGTTTCTATTACACAGCACCCAAGTTGTCGCTGACAGCGAACCTGACGAAGACTTTTTTGACCTTCCTCTCGAGGCGCTCGGCGAAATTGAAGTTATAACCAGTAGCCGACAAAAGGAAACTGTTTCCCAAAGCCCATCAATAATCAGTGTATTAACCCGCAAAGATATTGAAAACCTTGGAGCGAATACACTTTATGAGGCGCTGAGTTTTGTTCCTGGAATTACTTTGACTGAAACGTATTTTGGATATACCGCTATTAATGTTCGTGGCACATTGCAGCCACATCACAATAATAAAGTATTAGTTATGATCAACGACCATCCTACGTTTGAGACCGTTACTGGCTCTTCACATCTTGAGTTCATGCCGTTACACATGATTGAAAGGGTGGAAATTATACGAGGTCCTGGTTCTGCATTATATGGCACTAATGCCCTCTCAGGTGTCATCAATATCATTACAAGAGACGGTGCCAGCTTAAACTCAACCGAACTCTACACCAGAATAGGACAAAACAACCACGGCTACGCCGAACTCATAAGCCAGGCCGGCCCTTTGCTGATCAGCGCCAGTACCCAAAAAGACAATGGCTATGATTACAACGACACCATCGATGAGCTGGGAGAACCCGTTAATCTGGATTATCAGAACGACCTGACCAACCTCTTCATTGACTTCACCCAGAATGATTTTCGATTAAACGTCGGTTACTTCAAACAAACCAAAATGAAATACGGTGTTTGGCCACAAGTCCAACAAGCTGGCACCCATGAATTCTCAGCCTATTACATTGACGCCAAATATAACTGGCAATTTGAGAATGGCGTTTTATCAACCCGACTTCGCCATGACCAAAACTCAAGACAAACCGATGGCGGCAATTTGATAGACCCGTTTACCCCGAACCGAAGCAACTACAACTCGACGCTTGATACCCAGAGCAGTATGTGGGCCTTCGACCTGAATTACGAATGGCACATTCAGCCTGGGATGTCCTTAATCAGCGGGCTGGAAATAGAACACGATAAGAGCGAGCCTTATTCCGTAACCTTCAATGACACGGGTGCAGACAACCAGCTTACGCCCTACTATGGCGAAATACGCACCACCAACAAATCCATCTTTACACAGTGGAAGTGGCAGGCTAATGATCAGCTTTCACTCATCGCCGGTGGCCGGTTAAATCATAATGAAGACGCTGGCATCAGCGATTTCGTTCCCAGACTGGGCGCCGTTTACTCCCTTTCTCCCGACACCCGGATCAAACTGCTCTATGGCGAAGCCTTCCGAAATCCGGATTATTTAGAGCGATACTCTGAATCCAACGTCATCCTCGGTGACCAGAGCCTCGACCGAGAAAAAATTAAAACCCTGGATTTAGGCATAGATACCCAATGGAAAACCCTGGCTTTGCGGATTAATGCATTTTATCAGCAACTGGAAGAAGGCATTGTCCGACAGCCACCCATGAACGGAGCATCTGCCACCTACGTAAATGGCAACGATGTGAACATCTGGGGACTTGAGTCCGAACTCAAATACTCACTGAACAAACAGCTCAGTGGTTTTGTGAACATTTCTTACAAAGAAGGTCAGGACAGCCAAAACAACGGGCTGGAATACATAGCGCACATCCAGGGCAATGCCTCTGTGGCCTATAAAGCCAGTAAGTACTGGGGCGCTTCCGCCAACGCTCAGTACATTGGAGACAAGGCCTACACCACCAACGACGGTACTTCTGGGAAAGTGAACGACTACCTGCTACTCAACACCAACCTCAGCTACCAACCTTCTGAGCGTTACAAATTCACAGGTAAAATAAAAAACCTGCTGGATGAATCCTACACGTACCCCGAGTACATTCGAACCAATCTGGTCGAAACGCCGGGCGGCCCGGGCAGAAGTTATTACTTCGAAGCGGCTGTTTTCTTTTGAATGACTTCTAAGCAACTAGCGGCGACCTAGCGCCGCTACCATTAAATCTTAAAATGCTTTTCTAACTGAGCAAACAGCTTTGGATTTTTTACAATTTCTTCTCGTAAATATTCCTTACACTCAAAAATCTGCATTAGCCACTCTTCTATATCTTCTAAATCAGATACAGTTTCACTGCTCCTTAAAGCATCATTAAATTTTATTGCATCATTAAGGGCACATATAATGGTTGCCAACCAATCATCTTTTACTTGCATTAAGCTATCTCATCTTTTTCTATCATTCCTGCCAACTGATTTAGCAGAAGTTTAAATTTTGCTAACGACATATCCATTTCAGGCGCTATAGTATGGTGCGTTGCATCGAAAACAGGGTTATAAGAATCTTTTACGATAACTAACCCTTTTGGTAATAATGTACCAGCTGGTAACTTATAATATTCCCACTGCCCTTTAAATGTATTTGGGCGATCAAAGGTACTTATACCTCTAGGTCTATCCCGAACAAAGACCCTGTCATTTTTAATCGTAATATCAGGTCTTCTTGGAGCACCTCTTTTTCTTTCTATTTCCGTTTCAACCAAGTTAAATAAAGGCTCTTGGCTTTTTACCTTTTTGGCTCGCCAAAGATCCACCGGAATCCTACGACCAAAATATCTATCAATGCTTCCTGACTCTAGCAACACATCTTCAAGCAACTCTATATTATCCATAATGTTTCCCTTTGCTTTCAGTACTTTAATCAAAATCAACAGGATTACTATCCAGAAAAAAACAACATAGGTTAACTACGCCAGAGTAATCCTATAGCTTCTGAAAATATATAAGGTGATCAAGGACACAACACTTCATTTTTCTGAGCAAATTTCAAACAGCTCACTCTTCGTCACCTTTGGGCTTGCGTCATCCACCACATTCAGTACACTTCGCCAGCTTCTTCCCGCAATACGGTTTGCTCACTCATGGTTTCGAACAACAGTGATACTCAACTTAGCCGAGATCAAATCCACCAGCGGTTTTCAGCGATAGACAAGGTATTAACTCAATACCAATCCATTTGGCGGCCAGAGCCTTTTCAGCACCTGTCACTCGAGTGGACGGACCAATATCCCAAGTTCGCAAACGCTCTGCTCCACCTGGGTGATGCCGAATTCAAGACACTCCAAACCGAACCAGAGTCGCTACTCACCTTCACGGAGCAAGCTCTGAACCTTACTGGCCAGCTCAGCGAATTAAGTGCTCTGCCAAGTTATCAACAGCCGACTCCGTTAACCCGAAACCCTCATTACAATACTGGGATACCGGGACGAAAACTGAACCAAATCGAAAAATTCATCCAGTGTTTACCACGTAAAGCAAAATACACTGACTGGTGTTGCGGTAAAGGCCATCTGGCTCGATTGATCTACAGCAATACGGCACGTCCTGTCATTGGGTTAGAATGGGACTCATCGTTATGTGACACCGGAAATCATGTATCCGAAAAGTTATTAGCTCAAGTCTCCATTTTGAATCACGATGTTATGACTCCAATTGAGAACCCATCAATTTTTGACGCTCACCAGGTGGCATTGCACGCCTGTGGCGATTTACATCAAACGGTGATCCGTCAATCATGCTTGCATGGCGCGCCATCGTTAAGTATTTCGCCTTGCTGTTATCAAAAAACCGCACACCGGGAATACGAATTGATGTCGGGTTTATCAAGCGAGTTGAAGCTGTCTCAAAAAGACTTGGCGCTGGCGGTACAAGAAACCGTAACCGCACCGGGGCGAGACCAAATCAGCAGACATACATTGAAACTATGGCGTGTCGCCTTTGACTTAATTCAACGGGATCATAACGAGCAAAACACCTATCAGCCTTGTCCATCGACGCCCGCATCCATCATAAAACTTGGGTTTGAAGCCCTAGTACAAAAGTTTGCACTGCACCTGCAAATCTCCCTTCCGAAAGATCTGGATTATGCAGCGTATTTGGAAAAAGCCGTTCGCCGCTTAGCGCAAATCGAACGCCTGGAGCTGGCCAGACACAGTTTTCGACGATTACTGGAGCTATGGCTCGTTTATGATCGGGCAATGTACCTTTCAGAGCAAGGTTACAACGTCCAGGTTGGCACGTTTTGCGATCGAAAACTAACCCCCAGAAACATCTTAATTAACGCAGAATTCGAGGTCGCTTAATGAGTCATTATTCCCTGTTTGAAGCCATTGATACACAGCATCAGTATCTTGGTGACGCCTTCTTATTGCATCAAGAGGCACTGCTCGTACAAAAACCTCAACTAGCGTTAACGATTTTTAATGCCTACCAACAATATCAAGTGGCACATTTAACCTTTGAGAATGAGCACCTACTGCCTGAATTGGAGAAAATCGAAGACATTCGCTGGCCCCATACCCTCTACGAACATGAACATAATAAAGTAGAAAAAATGCTGGCAAAATCCGCTTCAGAGCTGGAGGAAGGCGCATTGATTATCAAAGAAGGTGCGCCATCAAATACAGCTTACCGCCGTTGGGTCATTGAACTACTGGATCGACAGAAACAACTTAAAAACGTGCTCGAACATCACGAACAACGAGAAGAGCAAGGCATGTTAAATGAACTGGATAACGCATTATCACAGGAAACGTTAAGCCACCTTTGCGAGCAGCTTACCGCTCAAACCCGTTCGGCCCGAGAAGCCATCGAGGCATTGAAACCTGAATGGCTAAAAGCACTGGGTTAGTTGAGGGGGTTAAATTAGTTCTAATTATTTGACCACTTTTTCATATGTGTAGCCAACTGAGTGAGGAGTCTTTTAAATTGACAGACATCATGACGCCCAAAGAAACCAAGTCAGCATCTTAAAATACCTAAGCACGATACTCCCATGCTGACTCAGTTATTGATTGCTTTATTCTGGTCTTGAAATGGTGATGACCGAGCCAAGCCCTGCATATTCACTGCCACCTAAACGGGCAATAGGGTCAACACCCACAGCATTCACTTGCAACCTTTCAGATGTTTTGATCACCGATTCAGACAAGTACATATGTTTGACTTCGCCGTAAACCACACCTTGTTTGTTGTCGCCGATCTCATCCACTTTGTGCAAAACACAGTGCATGGCCACCTGACATTGCTCTAATCGCGGCAATGATGAAGGCCAGTCGGTATTCAGTGCAAGGTTGGAGTGGTCCACTTCCGAAACACCGTAATCAAGCGTTCTTGAGCTTTCAGTCATGTCGTTCGCTAAGTCCATACCGGCGATGTGAATCACGAATTCTTGAGTTCGCTCTATATTTCGGCGCGTATCTTTCACTTCACCCGATGGCTTCTTACCCACAGAAAACATCACAATCGGTGGTGTGCTGCAAATTGCGGTAAAGAAAGAGTATGGGGCCAGGTTGTAATTGCCTGATTCATTCTCCGTTAAAATCCAGGCAACCGGCCTTGGGATCACTGTTTGAGTCAACAAATGATAGGCCTGTGTTCCATTGACGTCGTTAAAATCAATAATCATGACAATCTCCTTATCTTCATAATTAAGCCGCTTTTATGCTTCGGCTTTATGACGTTTTTTTAAAATATGCTTGGTCATCAGTTCCAGCGCTTTGTTGGCGGCCATAAAACCAAACGATGCAGTCACCATAGTGACTGCACCAAAACCGGTATTACAGTCCAACTTGGTAGAACCGTCATCCAGCGCTTTTTGCTGGCAGACAGAGCCATCCGGCTGCGGATACACTAATTGTTCTGTAGAGTAGACAACAGGAATGCTATAAGTTCGCTTAGGGTTACGGGAATATCCGTAATTGCGTCGTAACCAGGAACGAACCCGACGAATCAACGGGTCATTGAACGTTTTATTCAAGTCCGCTATTTCAATTTTGGTCGGATCAGTCTGGCCACCGGCCGCTCCGGTTGAAATCATTGGAATCTTAGAACGCTTACAATGATTTAGTAATGCCGCTTTGGGTTTCAGACTATCAATGCAATCAACAACGCAGTCAAAATCCTTATGAATCAAGTCAGCCACATTTTTGGCATCGACAAAATCCATCACAGTAACCACTTCACAATCCGGGTTGATGGATCGAATGCGATCCGCCATGACATCAATTTTTAACTGGCCAACCGTTTCAGTCAACGCATGCACCTGTCGATTTACATTGGTGACACAGATGTCGTCCAGATCAATCAGAGTAATCTTACCAACCCCTGAGCGCGCCAACCCTTCCGCCGCCCAGGAACCCACACCGCCTATCCCAACCACACAAGCATGCGCAGTCTGATAGATGGATAACTGATCAACGCCGTAAAGCCTGCCAATGCCGCCAAAACGATCCTGGTACGTCACTGCTTTTATCACCTCAATTTCGGTCTACACTTATAGAAAATTTGGTCTAAAACCCAATAAGGCCGCAATTCTAACAGAAGATGAAAGGAATCGGTTATCAATACCCAAAAACACAAAATAACAAATACCCATAAGCCAACGAGTCGTCTAGCTTCATGAGTCTTGTATCTAAAATCGCGGCCGTTGCGATTTCGGCCTTCGTCGCTTTTTTACTGATTCAGTTATTAAGCCATCAATTGCTCGTCAATAAAAACCTGGAAACGCTGGAAACCGCGTTTTCTTTGCGCGAGCTGGAACACAGCCAGCAGTTTCTGAACAGCCAGTTGAATCAGCTGGAAACCACCACCGTTGATTGGTCCATTTGGGATGAAAACTACGATTTTATGAGGGGCGAAAACAACGACTTTGTTCGCTCGAACATCCATTCGCCCAGCTTAGAGGCACTCAAGGCTCATGGCATTATTTTGCTTAAACCGGATAAAACCCTGAAAGCCGGGATTATGTCAGACGCGCGGTATTCGATAACACCACATTTATTAAATGAATTTGTTCAGCAACACGGCCACATTATTGATTTAGTCGAAGACATCAACTATTCAAAAACCGGAATGTTGGTATTTAATGAGAAAATCTATTTTGTGTCAGTGCACAGCATTCTGCGAGGCGACTACAGCGGCCCTTCTGCTGGTTGGTTAATCATGTTTCGGTTGGCGACCCCAAAATTATTCGAATCCCGTCAATCCACACTGAATACCAAAACCACCATATCCACCTTGGCGTTTTTCACAAATCACAGCCAAGAAAGTTTGTCTCAGGAATCGATCATCATTGAGAAACAACCCAATAAACTGGTTGCTTCAAAATACCTGACCGATATCTACGGTAAACTGAATATCGCCCTGAGTACTGAGATGCCACGAGAATTCATCAACCAAAGCCAATCCACTTTCAACCAGGTTCTTTATAACCAGTTAATTACTGCGGCAATCATTGGCTTGATTTCATTTTTGTATTTACGACGCTGGATATCGCTGCCTTTATCTCGCTTAATTAATACCTTCGAAAACACAGCCTCTTTGGAGGACGTTCATATACCGAAAGAAAAAACACGCAAAGATGAAATCGGCCGTTTAACCAACATCCTCAGAGAAGCCATCGAAAAATTAAGGCAAAGCCTGAATTACGAACATGAGATTCAGCAAAGAAGCATGAAACAAAACAAACTGTTGTTTGAACTCGCTAACGATAAAGATTTAAACGAAGGGCATTTGCACCAATCCTTCTATAAAATACTGGCGTCATTAGTCACAAATACCGAGAGCGAACGCAGCTCCATCTGGCTGCTTAACCAAGACCTGGATACCGCCCAATGTTATGCCTGCTATTCCAAATCAGGCGACAATGTAGAAACCAACACCAAAGTATCCACCAACGTACTCACTCAAAGTCTGTTAAAGAAACTGATCAAACAACGAACTTTCATTACCGATCTCGACACCAACCGGACTAAGGAGTTATTGGGGATCGATGTTTACGACAACGCAGTTATTTGCCCAATCATTGTCGGTAAACAAGTGCAAGGGGCCCTCATTTCAGAATTCAAGCCAGAGAATAAATCAGACATCTCGGGCAACGAACTGTTCTTGGCCTCGGTGTCCGAGCTGTGCAGCAACAGCATTTACGCCAACGAACGAAAGCAGCTTCAAGAGCAGCTTTCTCACATGGCGCATCACGATTCATTAACCGGAATTCCTAACCGGAGCTTCTTTAATGTTCTGCTGGAAAAATCCATTGCACGAGCCAAGCGGGAAAGCCGTGGCTTTTCTTTGCTTTACATTGATCTGGACAAATTCAAACCGGTCAATGACCGCTTCGGTCATTCAACTGGCGATCAGCTTCTTATTCAGGTAACCAAACGCATCATTGAGCGACTTCGGGAGTCCGATACCTTGGCAAGAATTGGCGGGGATGAGTTTTTAGTGTTATTGGATGACACAGACAACCGACCGGATGCCGAACTGGTCGCTACCGAATTAATCGCCGTGATCAACCGCCCTTTCGAAATCAATAATCAGGTCATTCGAATCGGCTGCAGCATTGGCATTTCTCTGTATCCGGAGCACGGCAATGACATAGACCAATTGATCATCTCGGCGGATCACGCCATGTACCAAGTAAAAAAATCCGGGCGCGGAGCACTTGCCGTTGCCGAACAACCTAAATTCAGCTCAAATTCTTCCTAACCATGACAGACGGGTCTGTTACAATAGATTCCGTTGTTATTAATTACACTCAAGCCTTTTCGTTCAAGCTGATTCGTTCAAAAACAGTTAATCACGTTATGCTTAATTAAGTATTATTTATTCAAGTTACAGTTACTCAAGTTACAGTCATGCGCCTAGATAAATACCTTTGTCACAATGCGAGCATTACTCGCAGTGAAGCTAAAAAAGCCATTAAAAAGAAACAAGTGACGGTCAATGAGTCCATCATCACCGACCCGTCCCTGCATATATCCATTGACGATGAGGTCTGCATTAATGACACACCCATTCGACACTTGGGCACCCAATATCTGATGCTGCATAAACCGTCCGGTTTTATTTCTTCCACCGAAGACGGTCAGTACCCAACCGTGATCGACTTAATTGACGAACCCGCCAGAGGCCTTCACCCAGCAGGCCGGTTGGATGTAGATACCACAGGTTTGGTATTGCTAACCAACGACGGTCAATGGGCTCATAAAGTCACCAGCCCAAATCACGAGTGCAAAAAGCAGTATCTGGTCAGTTTAGACAAAGAAATTACCGACAAAGCCATTGAAATGTTAACGGCTGGCATTTATTTCAAAAGTGAAGAACGTAAAACCCGCCCTGCCGCCGTCAAGGTCATAGAGTCGACATTGGTGGAACTGACCATTTCGGAAGGCATGTTTCATCAGGTGAAGCGCATGTTTGCTGCCACAGGTAACGAAGTGATTGATTTGCATCGCAGCCAAATTGGCGACATTATTCTGGACCCGACGCTGGAACCCGGCGAATACCGCCCCTTAACCCAACAAGAAATTGAGAGTATCCGCTAGTGCATACATTGAACCAAACTTTTCTCGACCAAATTCAAAACTGTACTGGGCCGGTACTTTGGGTATTAGATGAACACCCCTTCGACTTACATCCGTCATTACTGCCTAAACACCTGCAAATCACTTTCCTGTCGAACCGGATTGATCAGGTCAATGCACTGAAAAAGTCCGGAATTGAGTGTTTATTCAGTGATTTCGATTTTTCAGTGTTTGATCGCAGCTTGTTTGAAGCCATCCTGTACCGAGTGTCCAAAGAAAAAGCGGTGGTTCACCACATCATAAACCAGTCAGCCAGTGTGCTAAAAGAAGGTGGCCTTTTATACCTTGCCGGAGGGAAACACGAAGGCATTAAAACCTACACAGACAAAGCCGCTAAATACCTGAATTGCGACAAGCAAATAGAAAAGCTCAACAAAGACTTATGGCTCGCCAGTCTCCATAACCACCATTCGGATCAAACCAAACTGGACGATAAAAACTATTCAGAGCTGACCACCATCGGAACAAATAACGGCTTAACCTTTATCAGCAAACCCGGTGTGTTCGGTTGGAACAAAATTGATCAGGGCAGTGATTTGTTGATAGAACAAATGCCTGAGTTCATTAAGCGACAAAACATTTCAGACGACCTCAAAACAGGTCGGGTACTGGATTTGGGCTGTGGCTACGGTTACCTGTTAGCCAATATGAAACCTTATGGCTTCTCCACCTTTGTTGGCACCGACAATAACGCCTCCGCCATTGCAGCCATTCAGGCAACGCTGGCGGCCAATGACATGGAAGCCGATATCATTCCAGCCAACTGCGCAGACACCATCACAGACCCTTTTGATGCCATCGTTTGCAACCCGCCATTTCATCAGGGGTTTTCAGTGGAAAATGAGATGACTGATCGCTTTCTTGCTACTACCCGGCGACTGCTGGTATCGGGCGGTGCAGCACTGTTTGTAGTGAACGCCTTCATTCCACTGGAAGAAAAAGCAAAGAAATACTTCAAACGAATCGACCTGCTGGCGCATAACAAAAGCTTCAAAGTCATTCGGTTAAGCGGCAAAAGGCCAGTTTTCAAAGATTAATCGCAGTCCGAATCAAAGAGGTCTAACTGAGTCAGCTCCCCGTCACTGCGCATATCTTTTAAACCGACACCTAAGCCGATCAAGCGGATCGGCTTATCCTTCCTTTCACACGCCACTTTTAATAGTTCAATGTATTCATGCTGAGAACCAGCGCAGGACCGCAATTGCTCTTGCGCCGAGTCCAGTGTGGTCTGTACAAAATCATTGAATTTCACTTTCACGAACAACTTATTGATCAGATAATCGTCTTTCAATCGCTTCTGTAACCGTGTTTCCAGCTGGTTTAATAAGGCCGGTACTTCGGCTTCCAGCTGAGCAAACGTATCTAAATCCCGCTCAAAGGTATGTTCGACGCTTAAAGATTTTCGCCTGCGTTCTGCCCGGACTTCCCGGTTATCTTTACCGCGAGCCAAATCATAAAGTCTTGGCCCAAAACTGCCAAAACGTTCCACCATAGTCAGTAAATCCAACGCTCGTAGATCACCGCAGGTTTTAATGCCTAAGTCTGACAGTTTTTTTTGCATGACTTTACCAACGCCGTGTATTTTACCCACAGGTAAACCCACCACAAATGCCTCAACCTGAGCAGGCGTAACCACAAACACGCCGTTGGGTTTATTCCAGTCACTCGCGATTTTGGCTAAAAACTTATTCGGTGCTACACCAGCCGAGGCAGTAATCCCGGTCACCTGTTCAATACGAGCCCGGATTTCTTCCGCCATCAAAGTTGCACTGCCTTTACAGTCCGTACTTTCAGAAACATCAAGGTATGCTTCATCCAAAGACAAGGGTTCAATCAAGTCGGTGTAATCTGAAAAAATGGTGTGGATCTGTTGAGAAACGGTTCGATAAACGTCCATTCTGGGTTTTACAAAAATCAGGTGCGGACACAACTTGAGTGCCTGAGCGGATGACATGGCTGACCGAACACCAAATTTGCGCGCTTCATAACTGGCCGTAGCAACCACACCCCGGCCGTTGGGACTCCCCCCCACTACGATGGGTTTATTCAGTAACGCAGGATTATCCCGGACTTCCACCGCCGCAAAAAAGCAATCGCAATCTACGTGTATTATTTTTCGGGCACCAGGCTCAGTCCCGGAACGCTTATCAACTGTGGCGTGATGTTCAACAGTAAAGCTGCGTTCAGCAGCCAAGAAATGTTCTGCCATAAATAAAAGGAACCAATTACGACGAATACGATCAATAACAGCAATCAAACAATAGCACACCACTGGATATATAAACAGTTACGAAATTGTAAACCAATGGTGAACTTATTCATTAAATTCCATTATGATAATTTTTATTCTTAATCATAATGTTATGGACAATCCCCCCAATGAAAAAACGCTTACTCATACCCACACTGACACTTTCCAGTTTATTCCTGATCGCTTGTTCGGATGACCCTGCAACCCAAAACCAAGCTAACATGCCAGCGCCTAAAGTAAGCGTTATTCAAGTCACGTCTGAAAAAGTAAACCCAAGCAAAGAATTCGTTGGTAAAACCGAAGCCAAAGAAGACGTCAATATTCAGGCCCGAGTGCAAGGTTACTTAGTCAAACAACACGTAGGCGATGGCGTAAACGTGAAAAAAGGCGACCTTTTGTTTGAACTGGACAGCGATACCTACGACGCCGAAGTCACCAAAGCTCAAGCGAAAGTGGCTCAGGACAAAGCCGCCGAAGACGAAGCACAGCGTAACTACAAGCGGGGCAAAGAGTTAATCGTCAAAGGGGCGATCAGTGAATCTCAGATGGATCAGTTAACCAGCAAAAAACTGCAAGCCGACGCAGCCATTAAAGTCTCTAAAGCGGCCCTGAAAACAGCAGAGTTAAATTTAAGCTACACCAAAATCCATGCCTCAACCGACGGCAGCATGAGCCAGGCAAAAGTCAGTATTGGCGATTTAATTACCCCAAGCACAACGCTCGCGACCTTAGTAAAAACTGACCCTATGTACGTCAGCTTCCAAATCAGTGAACGAGAGCTAATTACGTTCCGAGAAGAAAGAATGGCTGCGAAGCAAGCTGGTAAACCGATGCCAGAACTGATCGCAAAATTAAAGCTGCCAACAGGTACGATTTATCCACATGAAGGGGCGTTCGATTTTCTGGACAATCGAGTGGATCAAACCACAGGCACCATTAAGATACGAGCACAGTTTCCAAACCCGGATAACTTCCTGTTACCAGGCCAACACGTCACTATGTTGGTTGAACGAGGCGAAGGCGTCGATCAGTTAGTCATTCCTCAAAAATCCATTCAAGAAGATCAATCCGGTAAGTTTGTACTCATTCTCGGCGAAGACAACCTGGTCGAAAAACGCCCTGTTGAATTGGGTTCCAAGAAAGGCATCAATTACGCCGTAAAATCAGGGCTTGAAGTCGGTGAACAAGTCATCGTTGACGGTCTTCAAAAAGTCCGCATCGGTGGTAAAGCGACTTCGCAAACTGCGACGTTACCGGCCGCAAAATAAAAAAGGATTTTTGCCATGTTTAGCCAGTTTTTTATTAGCCGACCCAAATTTGCCTTCGTAATTGCTATTGTAATTTCGTTGGCGGGTTTGATCGCTATGCAGGTTCTGCCCATCGCAGAATTCCCGAAAATATCGCCTCCGGTCATCCAGGTGACTGCATCTTACCCTGGTGCTGATGCACAAGTGGTCCAAGAAACCGTTGCTGCCCCCATTGAAGAAGAAGTCAACGGAGTTGAAGGCATGTTGTACATGTCTTCGAAGAGCGCCAATGATGGCAGCTACACACTCAGCGTTACGTTTGAAATTGGTACCGATCCGGACATGGCACAAATCGATGTGCAAAACCGAGTCAGCCGGGCCAACCCAAAACTGCCTTCCGATGTAGTGAAGCAAGGCGTTGCGGTGGAGAAAAAATCCACCGACATGTTATTGATCGTAAATTTATATTCCCCTAAAGAAACCTACGACGGCCTCTTCCTGTCCAACTTCACCAGCATTAACGTAAAGAATGACATTTCTCGTATTAACGGCATCAGTGATGCGACCATTATGGGTGAAATGGACTACGGCATGCGTATCTGGCTGGACCCAGAGCGCATGGCATCGCTGGGGGTAACCACAGCCGATGTACAGTCAGTCATTTCAGAGCAAAATGTACAAGTCGCTGCGGGCCAGTTAGGCGCTGCGCCTTCACCTCCTGAGCAGCAATTCCAGTACACCTTAAAAGCGAAAGGTCGATTAACGTCAGAAGAAGAATTTAACAACCTCATCGTAAGGTCTCGCTCAGACGGTTCCAGTGTCTTTTTGAAAGACATTGCCCGAATTCAATTGGGTTCCGCAAGTTACAGTTGGTACGGCGAATTAAATAATCAACCCGGTGTGTTACTTGCTATTTACCAGTCTCCGGATGCCAATGCATTGCAAGTGGCGGAAGACGTTTACAAATTAATGGATGAGCTTTCCGCCCGATTCCCGGAAGACATTGAATATGAAATTCTTTACGACACCACCAAGTTCATTAAAACCTCCATTGATGAAGTAGTACTTGCCCTGTTCCAGGCCGTGTTCCTGGTCATTCTGGTGGTATTTATCTTTTTGCAGGATTGGCGCTCAACACTTATTCCTGCCATTGCTATTCCGGTATCTTTGGTGGGTACCTTTGCGGTCATGCTGGCGCTTGGTTTCTCCATTAACACGGTCAGTTTGTTCGGGCTAATTCTCGCTGTGGGTATCGTGGTGGATGATGCCATTGTCGTGGTAGAAAACGTTCAAAGGCACTTGGAAGAAGGGCTCTCTCCTGTTGAAGCCACACGTGTTTCCATGAAAGAAGTGAGCGGCCCTGTGGTTGCAACCACCTTAGTATTATTGGCTGTTTTTGTACCCGTCTCTTTGATGCCCGGCATCACAGGCCAAATGTACAACCAATTTGCGGTCACCATTTCAATCGCTGTACTGATTTCCTCAATTAATGCACTGACTTTAAGTCCTGCCTTGTGTGCCTCTTTGTTGAAGCCTGGCAAGTTCAAACCCAACCGATTCTTTACTGCGTTTAATAATGTCTTTGATCGCATCACTGCGTCTTACAGTCGAGCCGTCAGTTTCAGTATTAAGCGTATCTCACTTGTGGTTATTACCTTGGCCGTGGTGTTCGTATCCATCGGTGGTTTAATGAATATTCTTCCGAAAGGCTTCATCCCGAACGAAGATAAAGGCTATTTCATGGTGGATATTCAGCTACCGGACGGTTCAGCACTTAACCGGACCGGTGAAGTCATGAAAGAAGTAACGGATGCCATCAATAAAGAAGCGGGCATCAGTAATGTGATGACGGTTAGTGGTTTCAGCCTGATTTCCGGAGCTGTTTCTTCCAATGCCGGTCTGGCCATTGTTACTCTGGATCACTGGGATGAACGAAAAGACCCGGCCCTTCATCAGCAAGCTATTTTGCAGAAAGTACAGGCCAAATTAGCGTCTATTTCAAGCGCCAACATCCGAGCCTTCTCGACACCAGCCATTCCTGGTTTAGGCGGTACCAGCGGTCTTGAGTTAGTGCTTACCGACCTTCAGGGCCGAGATGCACAGTCATTGGCGGCCGCTATGCGCAGTTTTATTCTGGCCGCGAACCAGGCACCGGAAATTCGCTTTGCTTTCAGTACGTTTACCGCAGACATTCCTCAACTGTTCGTTGATGTCGACCGCGTTAAAACCAAGAATCTGGAAATTCCATTATCAGAAGTCTTCATGACGTTACAGGCTCAGCTAGGTTCGCTCTATGTAAACGACTTTAATAAATTTGGTCAGGTCTATCGCGTAATGATTCAGGCAGAAGCAGAGTTTCGTGACGACGAAAGTGATTTAGCCAAACTTCACGTAAGGACCTCTGAAGGTGAAATGGTTCCGCTAAGTACCCTGCTGACCACCAGCTCAGTGCTTGGCCCGGACGTGATCAATCGTTACAACATGTTCAACTCAGTGACCGTTAACATCATTCCGGCACCGGGTTACAGCACCGGTGAAGCCATGGCCGCTGCCGAGCGACTTGCCAAAACGTCTTTACCGGACGGCTACGACTCTCAATGGACGGGGATGGCTTACCAGCAAATCATTGCAGGTAACCTGGCACCGATTCTGTTCAGTTTAGCGTTGATTTTTGTGTACTTATTCCTGGTCGCTCAATACGAAAGCTGGAGTGTTCCGATTCCGGTAATGCTTTCTGTTCCGATCGCAATTCTGGGCGCCATCGGCATGCTGTTTGCGATGAACAACCCATTCGACTTATACGCTCAAGTGGGGATGGTGTTATTAATCGGCTTAGCCACCAAGAACGCCATTTTGATTGTCGAGTTTGCCAAGTCCAAGCGGGAAGACGATAAAGTCTCTATCAAAGAGGCCGCTTTAACGGCCGCTACCATGCGTTTCCGGGCGGTACTTATGACCGCGCTGTCATTCGTCCTCGGCATCTTGCCTCTGATCTTAGCGGTCGGCGCAGGCGCAGCCAGCCGTCACTCCATCGGCTTCACCGTGTTCGGCGGTATGATGGCCGCTACCGTGATAGGGACACTGCTGATTCCGGCGTTTTATGTGATGATTCAATCATTACGTGAAAAAGTAAAAGGCACGCCCCAAAGCTAACGGGCAGCCTGAACGAAAAAACGGAGCCAATTGGCTCCGTTTTTTATCCCGACTAAAAAAACTTAAACGCTAGTCGTCTTCCAACAGCTTACCCAGCAATGCATGATAAATGTCTTTATCCCCTACATAACCGACAATCTGTTGGTTATTGGTTGTAAATACGCCATGTCCTGTGTGATACCGGATCTCCATCACATCTTTCATTGAAGAGTCCAGCGGCACCACTGTAGGTGATTTGGCTAGCTCTTCAATGGATCGACCTGGAATCCAAGACTGAATGGCTAACTCCGTTTGACCATAACGCACTTTGCTGGTTTCAATGGAATGACCTGAGTCCAACCAGTAGTCGTAGCGATGACTTAAACAATAGCTTTCACCGGTTTTATCCAAAGCACTCAACGGTCGTTGAATCGCATGGGCCTTCAGCACGTCCACTGGGTTAGTGTGTGCTACAAAGTTACGAACATATTCATCCGCCGGATTAAGAATAATATTCTCGGGCGTGTCATGCTGAACGATCTGACCGTCCTTCATAATGGCAATATGATTACCCAGCTTGAGCGCTTCGTCCAGATCGTGACTGACAAACAATACGGTTTTATTCAACTGTTCTTGCAGTCGAAGTAATTCATCCTGAAGCTGATTTCGAATCAAGGGGTCCAGCGCAGAAAATGGTTCATCCATCAGGATGATGTCTGTTTCCATGGCCAACGCCCGAGACAAACCAACGCGTTGCTGCATACCTCCGGACAACTCCGATGGTCGCTTTTTAGCCCACTGAGACAAGCCAACCAAGTCCAGCTGATGCATGACTTTTTCACGAATTTCACGCTTACCTAAGCCTTTCTGCTCCAGGCCAAATGCCACGTTCTGATACACCGTCAGCCAAGGCATCAACGCAAACTTCTGAAACACCATAGTTATGCGTTCCATCCGAACTTTACGCTTCTCGGCTTCGTCCAGCGCCAGAAAGTCCTGCATACCTTGATCCGTTTTGATCTGAACCTCACCCCGAGTAATCGAGTTAAGGCCATTGGCCGCACGCAACAAACTGGATTTACCCGAACCAGACAACCCCATCAGCACACAAATTTCGCCCTTATCCACAGATAAGCTGGCATTACGAACAGCAGCCGTCAAACCCGTCTGAGTCAGAATCTCATTGCGGCTCAGCCCTTGATCCAACAAGGTTAAAGCCCGCTCAGGTTGTTTGCCAAATACCACATCGACGTTTTTAAACTCAATCATTTCGCTAACAACCCGTATTTATTTTTGATGACTTCTGGACAAACGATCTAGCATGATGGCGATCAATACAATGGCCAAACCCGCTTCAAACCCCATGGCAATGTCCACGGTATTCAGTGCTCTCACCACGGGTTTACCCAACCCGTCCGCACCCACCAGTGCAGCAATCACAACCATTGATAAAGACAACATGATGCACTGGGTAACGCCGGCACGAATGCTCGACATCGCTGCCGGGACTTCAATTTTCACCAAGAGATTTTGGTTAGTACAACCAAAGGCTTTTCCTGCTTCAAGCAACTCTTTAGGCACTTCAGAAATACCCAGATAAGTCAGTCGGATGGGCGCGGCAATGGCAAACACAATAGTAGAGATCAGGCCAGGTACCACGCCTAAGCCAAACAATGTCAGGGTCGGAATCAGATAGACAAACGTTGGGATCGTCTGCATTAAATCAAGGATCGGCCGAAGCACTCGGTACAGCATAGGTCTGTGCGCGGCAGCAATACCAATAGGCACACCGATCAAAACACAAAAGCCGGTGGCAAAGAGCACCAGTGACAGGGTTTCTATGGTTTGTTGCCAATACCCCAAATTCCAAATTAAGCCAAGAGACAAAGCGCAAAACAGCGCGGTTCCCCAATGCCGTTGCCGCCATAAAGAAAATACAGCAACCAATGCTATGAATAACAAAGGATGCAAAGCAGACAAACCGTCTATTACCCCTTGAATTAAAAACTCAAGAGACATCGCTATAAAATCAAAAAATGCTCCGCTGTGTTCGATTAAACTATCAATCGCAGTTTCTGCCCAATCGCCAATGGGCAGTTTATTCTCGGTGATCCAACTCATAAGATTCCTGATTTGGATGAATTTAATAATAATAAGCCGGATCAATGTCCGGCTTATTATTAAATGAATGAAGTCAGATTAGTTCAACTTCAGGTTTTTCTTCAACGTTGCCAGTGCTGGCTGATCTTTAATGTCTTTAACGTTCTCTAACCAGTTCTCCAATACTTGTGGGTTCTCTTTTAACCACTCAGTAGCGGCCGCTTTAGGGGCTTTGCCTTCGTCCATAATGGCTGACATGACATCATTTTCCATTTGAAGCGAAAACGTCAGGTTCTGCAGGAACTGGCCTACGTTGGCGCATTCCTGAACGTAGTTTTTACGCACGTTGGTGTGTACCGTTGCACCGCCCAGGTTCGGACCAAAAAAGTCATCACCACCTTCCAGATACGCCAATTCAAAATTCGCGTTCATTGGATGCGGCTCCCAACCTAAAAATACGATCCACTTATTACGACGCTGCTTACGCTTCACCTGAGACAACATACCCGCTTCACTGGACTCAACCACTTTGAAGCCTTTCAGGCCAAATGCGTCTTGATCAATCATGTCCTGAATCAGGCGATTGCCATCGTTGCCTGGCTCAATACCATAAATTTTGCTATCAAACTTATCGGCATGCTTCGCAATATCAGCAAAGGTTTTAACGCCTGCGTCGTATACATGCTTAGGAACTGCCAGTGTGTACTTAGCACCATCCAGATTTTTATGGATGGTTTCTACGGTGCCTTTCTCACGATACGCCTTGATGTCTCCTTCCATGGTTGGCATCCAGTTACCAAGAAATACATCAATGTCTTTATTCTCTAATGACTTGTACGTCACAGGCACAGACAACAACTGAGTTTTTGTCTTGTAACCAATATTTTCTAACACAACGGATGCAATTGCAGTGGTTGCTGTAATGTCGGTCCAACCTACGTCTGAAAAGCGGACGGTTTCACATTGGTTTGCAGATACTGAAAGTGGAGCAGCCAAAACCGCTGACAAAAACAACTTATGTAGTTTTTTCATTTTCCTCTTAATCCTTAGATCGCCCGTGTTGGGTTATTCGTTTTTTGTTTTGATTTCCAATCGGCTTCCATACCAACCTCTTCGTTAAGTGGCGCAAGCGTGTCACACCCTTTGATCAAGTCAGCGGCTCGTTCGGCCACCATGATGGTGGGTGCATTCAGATTCCCGTTAGTAATGGTCGGAAAAATGGACGAGTCAACAACACGTAATTGTTCGATTCCGTGCACTCGTGTTTGCGAGTCGACCACCGCCATCTCATCACTTCCCATTTTGCATGAACAGCTTGGATGATAAGCGCTTTCTACTGTATCACGAATAAAGTCGTCTATTTGATCATTTGTTTGAATTTGCTCTCCCGGCTGGATTTCTCCGTCACGGAAAGCATCAAAAGCAGGTTGATTGATGATTTCGCGCGTTAATCGTACGCAATCTCGAAAACCTTCCCGATCCTCTTCGTGTTCCAGGTAATTAAATCGAATGGCCGGACTTTGTTTCGGGTCGGCACTCATAACATGGACATAGCCACGACTCTTGGGCTTATTATGGCCGATATGAACCTGAAACCCATGGCCGGCGAAGGCACTCTGACCGTCATAGCGCATCGCAGCAGGCAGAAAGTGGTATTGAAGGTCTGGCCACTCAACGCCCTTCTTAGAACGAATAAACCCGCAGGATTCAAAATGATTGGTCGCCCCCAAGCCTTTACGGGTAAAGAACCAACGGGCGCCAATCCAAAACTTGTTCCAAAGGTCCAATTTACCATTCAGGGTGATCGGTTGTTTGCATTTGAACTGGAAGTAAAACTCCAGATGGTCTTGCAGGTTCTCGCCGACGCCCGGTAACTCATGTTTCAGCTCAATGCCGGCTTTTTGTAACACGTCTTTTGAGCCGATGCCTGAAAGTTGCAGCAAATGAGGCGAACCAATAGGCCCTGCAGATAGAATTACTTCTTTCTTAGTTAGAACTTGCTGTGTCTGGCCTTGCTTTTCAAACTGAATACCAACTGCACGCTTGCCCTCCAGCAAAACCTTATGAACCAACGCATGAGTCACCACCGTTAAGTTCGGTCGCTTCAGTGCTGGTTTTAAGTAAGCATTGGCCGTAGACCAGCGAACACCGTCTTTGATGGTCATGTGCATTGGCCCGAAGCCTTCCTGCAACTTGGCGTTGTAGTCTTCGGTATGAAAGTACCCAGCTTCAACTCCGGCATCAATAAATGCCTGATACAGCGGATTTTCCATTTCATTGCCGTTATTCACCGCCAGCGGCCCTTCGCCGCCTCGATAAACATTGCCACCAAATGACCAGGTTTCAGCTTTTTTAAAGTAAGGTAAACAGTGAGCGTAATCCCATCCTTCAGCGCCCTCTTGCTGCCATTCGTCAAAATCTTTGGCATGCCCTCTGACGTACACCATGCCATTGATGGAAGAAGAGCCACCCAACACTTTCCCTCGCGGACAGTGCATCTTACGGTCGTTTAAGAAAGGTTCCGGTTCCGTTTCGAATTGCCAATTGTATTTCTTGGTATTCATTGGAATGGACAAGGCTGTTGGCATCTGAATAAAAATGCTCTTATCACTGCCTCCGGTTTCCAGCAGCAAAACCTCAACACTTGGATCTTCCGTCAGTCTGTTTGCCAGAACACAACCAGCAGAACCAGCACCAACAATGATGTAATCGTATCTTTCTTTTAAGGACATAATTTTTACGACATAACTTTAAAATAAAATATCTTAAAAATAGCTTCAAATAACAACCAGGCTACTTAAAACGGGCTCTCCAATGGGCTTAATCCCACATAGACAGATTTCAGCTGAGTATAATGCTTCAATGTTTCGGTCCCGTTTTCACGACCAATTCCAGATAATTTGTAACCACCTACCGGCATTTCAGCAGGTGAAGCACCGTAATTGTTGATCCAACAAATGCCTGCCTGAATTTTATGAACAACCCGGTGAGCACGGGTAATATTCTGAGTGAAAACGCCAGCCGCCAGGCCCAGCTCCGTATCATTGGCTCGGGCAATGACCTCATCCTCTTCGGTAAAGGTAAGCACAGACATCACAGGACCAAAAATTTCTTCTTTTACGATGGTCATATCATCATGACAGTCCGTAAACACAGTCGGAGCGACAAAAAAGCCATCCGGTGCCGACTCCGGTGACAGCGCAGCCCCTCCGGTTAACAAGGTAGCCCCTTCTTCTTTGGCTTTCTCAATATAATCAAGCACCAGCTGGCGATGCTTTGACGAGATTAATGCACCAAAGTTTGTCTCCGGATTCATCGGGTCACCAGCAATGATATTTCGTTGGATGCGATCCACCAGCTTTTTAATAAACTCATCGTAAATACTTTGGTGCACAAACACCCGAGTACCGTTAGTGCACACCTCACCCTGAGTATAGAAGTTACCTAGCATGGCCCCGGAAACCGCCTGATCCAGGTCGGCATCTTCAAAAACAATCAAAGGCGACTTACCGCCAAGTTCCATCGTGACATCTTTTAATGAAGAAGCCGCAGCGGCCATCACTTTTTTGCCCGTGCCCACTTCACCGGTAAAAGAAACTTTCGCAATGTCGGGATGGTGGGTTAACCAAATACCGACATCCGCCGCGCCCAGTACCACATTGAACACGCCTGCCGGTACGCCGGCTTCAATGAAAATTTCAGCCAGTTTTAATGCACCTAATGGTGTTTCTTCAGAAGGTTTAAAAATCATCACATTGCCAGAAGCCAATGCCGGAGCGGCCTTCCAACACGCAATTTGAAGAGGGTAATTCCAAGCCCCGATGCCGGCACAAATGCCCAACGGTTCTCTGCGGGTATAATAAAAATCATCGCCCAGAGTTTGTTGATTGCCTTCTAAGGACGGAGCAATACCTGCGAAAAACTCAATGGAATCGGCCCCTGTGACAACATCCACCTCAGAGGCTTCCTGCCAGGGCTTGCCGGTATCAATAACTTCGATTTCTGCAAGCTGATCGTTTCTTTCCCGCAACAAACGCACTGCATTTAATAAAATACGGCTGCGCTCCGTAGCCGTCATTGCAGACCAAGTCTGGAACCCCTTTTGGGCACTGGCAATCGCTAAATCCTGAATTAAACAATCCGCAACTTCGGCTTCGTATTCTACCTTACCTGTGGCCGGATTAATGACTTCGAAAAACTCGCCACTTTGATTTCGGAGATAACGGCCGTCGACAAAATTCTGGTAACGATTTAAGGCCATTTACTACACTCCATAACGTAAAACACTCAGGGCCGAATGCATAAATTCAGCCGCTAAATTTATTTTTAATTAACCGTTCAATTAAAAACATAATACGATTTTCTGAGTATTTCCGCAAACCGACCTTCCCGACCCACCCCCAAAACAACCAACTAACTAATTGTTTTAAAAGATAAATAATTTATTAATATTTTCTTAAACAAGACGAACGAAACACTCTCAGGACGAGGCATTCCGAGCTCCCAAAACCCCAAAAAAAAGCCTACGCTTTGTTAAAAGCATAGGCTTTTTCAGGAATTTCTGAGCGTTTACAAAACAATCAGAGATAGCGGATTAACATACCAAACTCTTCCAGTTGAGGGTCTTCTTGATTGACCCCTTCCGGCACAGGAATGTCCACCACATGGCCAGAACCTGGTGCAGAGTCTACCGACTCCCCCTTCTTATTGAGAATCTCAGTTAAATCAAACGGCACATTACCGGAAGGCTTAACCACCTCCAGCTTATCGCCCACACTGAATTTATTCTTAACATTGATTTTCAATTGACCATTTTCAGCGCTGGCAATTTCACCCACAAATTGCTGTTTATCACCCACTGAGTTTCCGGTTTCATAGTTTTGATACTGATCATGAACATGGCGTCGATAGAAACCCTCGGTGTAACCTCTACTGGCCAAACCTTCCAGTTCATCCATCAGCCCCATATCAAACGAGCGGCCCGCCTCTGCATCATCAATGGCTTTACGATAAGCCTGAGCGGTTCTTGCTGCGTAATAAGGGGATTTAGTACGACCTTCAATTTTTAAAGAATGAATGCCCATTTTAACCAGACGCTCAACGTGCTGAACTGCGCGCAAGTCTCGGGAGTTCATAATATAAGTGCCATGCTCATCCTCATAAATGGGCATGTACTCACCAGGTCGGGACGCTTCTTGCAGTAAGAAGGTTTCATTTTCCAGGCCGTCCACGTGCGGATCAAAATCGGAAGACAATGATGGCTTAAACGCAGCAGGATCAACTTCATTCACCGCAGACTCTTCGGCATGTTGCTGAACCGCTGCATCACTGGCAATGATATCACCGGTGTCCGTTTCTTTGGCATCATGAAGCTGATACTTCCAACGACACGCATTCGTGCAAGAACCTTGGTTTGGGTCTCGTTTGTTGAAATATCCCGACAACAAACAGCGACCGGAATAAGCAATGCACAAAGCGCCGTGAACAAACACCTCCAGTTCCATTTCCGGGCATTGCATCCGTATCTCTTCAATTTCATCCAGTGAAAGCTCACGAGACAAAATAACGCGCTCAATCCCTTGCTTATGCCAAAACTTAACTCCCGCATAATTCACAACGTTCGCCTGAACCGACAAATGGACAGGCATGTCCGGGAAATGCTCTCTCACCATCATGATTAAGCCAGGGTCAGACATAATCAGGGCATCCGGATTCAGCTCAATAACAGGCTGAATGTCCCTCAGGAAAGTTTTCACTTTGGAATTATGCGGAGCAATATTCGCCGCCAAATAAAATTTCTTATTCAGCGCATGCGCTTCATCAATGCCTTGTTTCAACGCATCAAGGGTGGAGAAATCATTATTTCGGACGCGCAAACTGTACCGAGGCTGGCCGGCATACACAGCGTCAGCACCATACGCGTATGCATTACGCATGGCTTTTAATGAACCTGCTGGGGAGAGTAATTCAGTTTTCATATAGGGATACGGCAATCGAAATGGGTACGGGATTTAAGCCAAATCAAAAGGCTTTGAATTGGCTGTTTTAAATTAAAAAGATGAGCAATTAATGCACAATCTTTGGAGCTTCTTCCAACTGTTCTGCTTCTTCCTGCATGCGACCGACAATCTGTAAGCCTGCCTGAATCATACCTTTGGCAATTTGAACATAATCGCCCTGGAGCATGGCTTTGGCTTCGTCAGAAAAGTGGATTGTCACTAACTGCTCATCTTCACTGTCTGCTTTTTGAAGAGCAACATCACCATCTGAAAGCTCAATAATTTCTAAAAAAGAGGTGGTCATATCTGGCTCCTAGTCATTTATGGGCGGATGATACCAGCTTTTGGTTGTTTTCTCAGCAGCTCAGATTGATATCAAACATCATTTTAGTAATCTAGCTTTAATAAGAGTTCCGGTATGAACCAGGAAAAAGTCCATGGTTAATCTTCAATCCGATAGCTTCTGATCGACTCCACCAACGCTTTTAATGATTGATACGCAGCCTGTATGTCAAATTCGCTATGAGCATCTTCAACCGACTGTACCGATATTGCATTAATCAACTGAGGCTCCTCAGCTTTGTATTCCGATTTCTGCTGCTTCGAAATAAAGCGATTGCGATATCGGCTCAGTAAGCCGGAAAGCCAGGAGTTTTGATCTTCAACCAGTGCCAATAACTCTGCAATGTCTCTGCGCCCGTTATCTCTGGTCATCAATGATTCATTCAATTCATTGAGTGTAATCGACTCTGGCTGAAAAACCAGATTGTGCTCAGCTGCCAATTCACACAGAAGCCCGGTATAAGCATTATACAAATGAGCAATAGCACTCTCTGCCAGCCCGGCTAATGTGTTCTTACCAAACGTCGACTGCTTTTGTTGCTCGGTTTGGTAATAAGATAAAATCACTTGAGCAAAGAATAATTTTTCATTGGTAAGTGGAATCCAATTTGATGCTTTATCCGCCATACATTTCTACCCATAGTTGACCCGGAACTCAGAAAATAAATGCCTTACTTTCTGATACGACTTCTGGCCATTATAAGTTGATTAGAGAATCTGTTCGACCAGATGATCATCAAAATGCCCTGTGACTGAATGCAGATCAACTAAATTTGGCTTTTCACAGGGTTTACCATGATAAAAAACAATCAAACCATGCAATAACTGACAAGCCGTATCGCAACCGATATAAAAGACGTTTTGATGTTGGGCATCCCGATACATAGCCAAACAACGGTTCGCTTCAATTTCTGCCAACACCACATTAAACTCACGTTCTAAGTTCAGGTCAGCGCGTTTTGCAATCTCTTCTTCCGTCAAAGTCAGTTCAAACCACGGCATATCTCCCCCCTAAAAAGCAACGATCTATACCTCAAGTTTAGACAGCAAACGATAATTGCGATGAAAAACAGGAACTTTATTTGCCCTCGTCTAATCTATCTGTAATATGGACACAACAAGTAAAAAATACCGGTATTATTAAATGACTTTGAAATTTGGCACATTGATCAGACGTTCCACCCTCTCGGCTTTGATGCTTTCTTTTGCACTTGGCGCGGCTTCGTACAGCGAAACCACTACCGCAGCCATCAGCGACAGTATTGAAGTTAAAGACTACTTAACCACATTATCCCCAGACAATATTCACCCTAAAACCAATCGTGAAATTGTTTTAAGCCTGTTAAAAGGCCATTACAGCAGCCCTACGATTGACGATACGTTGTCCAGCCACATGTTTGACAGTTATCTGAAAAGCCTGGACCCCAATAAACTTTACTGGACTAAGTCCGAGATTAAAGCTTTCCAAAAGTATCGCTTAAACCTGGACAACGCCCTACTGACAAATGATCTCAGTGCTGCGTTTGATATATTCAATCAGTATCAGAATAAAATGATTCATCGCATGGTTTGGGTGCAGGAGTTACTCGCAAAAGAAGCCAGCATCTGGGACTTTGAGAAAAAAGAAAGCCTAGTCATAGATCGCGAAGACGCAAAGTGGGCAGAAACGGATGAAGAGTTGGACGAACTCTGGAAAAAGCGAATTAAAAACTCATTATTGGGGTTAAAGCTGGCCGGTAAAACGGTAGAAGAAGCCACCGAAACACTTCAAAAGCGCTTTAAGAACCAACTGCATCGAGCAGGTCAAACCAAATCAGAAGATGTGTTCGAGCTCTACATGAACGCCTTTACCATGACGTTTGATCCTCACACAAACTACCTTTCCCCTCGTGATGCTGAAAACTTCGACATCAACATGAGTTTGTCTCTGGAGGGAATCGGCGCCGTGTTACAAAGTGACAATGAATTCACCAAGGTTGTTCGCCTGATTGCGGCGGGTCCGGCAGACAAAGCCGGTGAGTTAAAGCCTGGCGACCGCATTGTCAGTGTTGGACAGGATGAAACCGGAGAAATGGTTGACGTTGTCGGTGAACGACTGGACGACGTGGTTAAAAAAATCCGAGGAAAACGTGATACCACAGTACGCCTTGAAATCATTCCCGCCAGTGCCAGCGACATTACCCAAACCAAAACGATTTCAATTGTTCGTAACAAGGTTAAATTAGAAGAGCAATCCGCTCAAAAAGACATCATCGAGTTAACCAGAAACGGTGAAAGCTATAAAATCGGCGTCATTAACATCCCCACTTTTTATATGGATTTTGAAGCCTACCGAAAGCGCGACCCGAACTACAAAAGTACCTCCCGTGATGTTAAACGTCTGATTGGTGAACTTGAGCAGGAAGGCATCGACGGTTTAGTGATCGATCTCAGAAACAACGGCGGTGGTTCACTGTTTGAAGCCAGAGAGTTGACGGGTTTGTTCATTAAACAAGGCCCGGCCGTTCAGGTACGCTACACCGATCAAAAAGTGGAAGTACACACCAACGACGACCCGAATGTTTATTACAACGGGCCAATGACCGTGCTGGTTAACCGTTTGAGCGCATCGGCGTCTGAAATTTTCGCTGGCGCCATGCAAGACTACAAACGAGCAATTATTGTCGGCGGCCAAACCTTCGGTAAAGGAACCGTTCAGTCTCTTCAGCGTCTACGTCATGGTGAGCTCAAACTTACTCAGGCGAAGTTCTACCGAATCTCCGGTCAAAGCACGCAAGAGCAAGGGGTCATTCCTGACATCATCTACCCAAGCCTGTATGACAAGGACGTAGTTGGTGAAAGTTCTCTGGAAAATGCTTTGCCATGGGATACTATTCGTCCGATTCACCACAAAAAATACGGTGACTTCTCAGGCTTGATCAGCACTCTGGATGCTCGCCATCAGCGCCGTATTGAAAGCAACCCGGACTTCCAGTACCTCAACAAACAGATTGAGCGAATCAACGAACAACGTGAAAAAGAGCATGTATCGCTGAACGAACAAGAGCGAAAAGCAGAACGTGAGTCACTCGAGCTGACTTCGCTTGAACTGGAAAATCAACGAAGAAAAGCGAAAGGAGAAGCTGCCTTTAAAACCGTGGAAGAAATGAATGAGTTCAATAGCAACCAAGAAAGCACGGATAAGAAACCAGCTCAGGATGATGCCGCTTTGGTTGAATCCAGTGAAATATTAATCGACATATTGAGCCTAACCCCACAGGTTGCAGATAACGGTCGGGCACTGAAACTTTAAAAGTTTTCAGTAAGCTCAACAAAAAAGAGGCCGCAACGGCCTCTTTTTTTGTTTTAACGAATCACGGTGAAAAAATCACTGCGCAGACTCAGCTCTCTTAAACACCCATTCTTTATCGGACGATTCTTCCGGCGCGTATTGATAGCCCTGATAATCAAAGCGCTTCAGCTCTTCTGCTTTAGTCACTTGATGATCAATGGCATAACGTACCATCAACCCTCGTGCTTTCTTTGCATAGAAACTGATAATTTTATATTTACCGTTCTTTTCATCTTTAAACGTCGGCGTGATCAATTTACCTGCCAGTTTCTTGGTATTCACCGATTTAAAATATTCATTGGAGGCCAGATTGACCAGTTCTTCCGAGCCCAATTCAGCCAGCTGACCATTAATGTACTCAACCGGCTTATCAGCCCAGAACTCATATAAATTTTTGCCCCGGCCATTATCCAGTTTAGTGCCCATTTCCAAGCGATAAGCTCGCATCAGATCCAGAGGGCGAAGCACACCGTATAAGCCGGACAATATCCGTAAATGCTTTTGAGCAAACGCCTGCTGAGCCGCATCAAGGGTTTCGGCATCCAGACCCGTGTAGACATCGCCCTTAAACGCAAACACTGCCTGCTTGGCTTCTAAGGTCTCAAAATCAACATCGTTAAATGGCGCTTTCCAGGCCTGATAACGATTCGCATTCAACTCGCCCAGTTTTGCACTGATTTTCATCAATTCTGAAATATCATTTGGCGACTTATGCTTGAGTACATCAATCAATTCAGCTGAATCTTCCAAAAACAACGGTTGAGTGAACTTTTGAGTAACTGGTTGGTTTTCATAATCCAGCGTCTTCGCCGGAGAGATTAACATCAACATTGACAGAGCCTTATAGTCAGTCTGAATTCTTATGAGTTTAATGATACCAAAATACGACAATTTAAGTATTTGGTTATTGTTATTAACTGGATAGATTTCTTTAAACCGGATTCCGCAGGCAAAAAAAAACCAGAGTGTCACCCACCCTGGTTTTTAGCCGTCACAGCCAACAGTTACTTCTTGGCAGCTGCTTTCTTTTTAGGCGCGGCCTTGGCCTTAGGCTTCTTCGTTTCGGTGTAAGTCCATTTCTTAGTATCCTGATCGAAAAATGCCGTCCAGCCTGTGGCTTTACCTTCTGCATTTTCGGTCATCAAATACTGTTGTTTGGTTTTACGACTGAAGCGAATTTGAGCTTCGTTTCCATTTTCATCGTGGGTTTCGCCTTCCAACAAGAAATGATACTTAGGATCAATTTCAGATTTATGGGGCAACAACTCAACCACTTTTGGTGCTCGGGTTTCACGATTTTTAGGGAACTGACTGGCCGCCAGGAACATCCCGGTCGCACCGTCGCGCAGAATATAATGGTCTTCAACCTTCAGACACTTCAATTCTGGCATTGGTACCGGGTCCATCTTCGGTGGCGCAGGCTCACCGCTTTTCAGCAGCTTGCGAGTGTTCTTACACTCTTCATTGGTACAACCAAAGTACTTACCAAACCGGCCCGTCTTCAATTGCATTTCAGAGGCACACTTATCGCACTCCAGTACCGGCCCATCGTAGCCTTTAATTTTAAAAGTGCCTGCCTCTAGCTTATAGCCTGAACAAGCCGGATTATTACCACAAATATGAAGCTTACGAGATTCATCAATTAAGTAACTTTCCATCGCGTTGTCACACACCGGACAACGCTCTTTCTGACGTAAGGCCAACGATTCGGCTTCGTCTTCATCACCCACTGAAACCGCGACAGCGTCATCACCCGGTGCGAGATTTAACGTCTTCTTGCATTGTTCATCTTTCTTCAATGCATAACCTGAACACGCCAAAAACACTCCGGTCGTGGCATTTCGGATCAACATATTTCGCTCACAATCGGGGCACTTAATGTCAGTCTCGGTCGGGTTATTCGGACGCATGCCGTCTTCAGACTCAGCATGTTCAAGTTTCTTACGGAAATCACCGTAGAACTCATTGAGAAGCGCTTTCCACTCCTTCTCGCCTTCGGCCACATCATCCAACTGTTCTTCCATGCCAGCGGTGAAGCCATAATCCATCAGGTTGTTAAAACTGTCCATCAAGCGGTCGGTAACGATTTCGCCCATTTTTTCAGCATAAAACCGCTTGTTCTCTAAGCGAACATAACCGCGATCCTGAATCGTTGAAATAATAGAGGCATACGTTGACGGTCGACCAATGCCTTGCTTTTCAAGCTCTTTGACGAGCGCAGCTTCACTGAAACGTGCCGTTGGCTTGGTAAAATGCTGCTTAGCATCAATTGAATCCAGATTCAGATCATCGCCTTTTTTCAGATCCGGAAGCGTAATGTCTTCATCTTTTTTCGCAATTTGAGGCATCACTTTGGTGTAGCCATCAAAACGTACCACTCGACCACGGGTCTTCAACTCAAACTCGCCAGCCGTGACAGTAATCGTAGTAGACGTGTATTCGGCCGGCACCATCTGACAAGCCACAAACTGACGCCAGATTAATTCATACAATCGCTGAGCATCTCGCTCCATATCGGATAATGAAGAACCGATTTTATTCACATCCGAAGGACGAATTGCTTCGTGCGCTTCCTGAGCGCCTTCTTTTGAAGAATATGTATTAGGTGCTTCCGGCAGGTATTTGCTACCAAAGTTATCTTCAACGTAGCCTCGACAAGCCTCTACAGCGTCTTTGCTCAATGCGGTGGAGTCAGTACGCATATAAGTGATGTAACCCGCCTCATAGAGCCTCTGAGCCATCATCATTGTCTTCTTCACACCAAAGCCAAGACGCGTACTCGCAGCCTGTTGCAATGTTGAGGTAATAAAAGGCGCACTCGGCTTGGACTTAGTCGGCTTATCTTCACGCTTCGTTACCTGGTAGTTGTAACTATTCAACTTGGCAACTGCGGCTTCAGCCTGCGTCTTGTTAGTCGGCCGGAAGGTTTCGCCATTTTCTTTGGCCACCTGAAATTTAACATTATCTTCCGACGGCTTATTCAGCAAAGCAAACGCATCCCAGTACTCTTCTGGGTTAAACGCCCGAATCTCTCGCTCACGCTCAACCACCAGACGCACAGCCACCGATTGAACACGGCCGGCAGACAATCCTCGGGTAATTTTGCTCCACAACAATGGCGACACCATAAAGCCAACGACACGATCCAGAAAACGTCGTGCTTGCTGCGCATTGACCCGAGCCATATTCAATTCATCCGGCTCTTTAAAGGCCTCCTGAATTGCACTTTTGGTAATTTCGTTAAAAGTAACACGGCTGTAACGGTCTTCATCACCGCCAATCACTTCTCGAAGATGCCAGGCAATCGCCTCTCCCTCTCTATCCAAATCGGTTGCGAGATAGATATGGTCAGCGTTTTTGGCCAACTTCTGTAATTCATCAACAACTTTCTCTTTACCCGGCAACACCTGATACGTCGCTGCCCAATCCTTTTCAGGATTAATTCCCATTTTCTGAATTAATTGGTTATGAGATTTTTGCTTTTTGTAAATCGCTTTTTCTTCAGGCGCCATCTTACGCGTCTTAGCAGCTTCGGCTGCACGCGCTTTCGTATCAACCGGCTTTTTATTTCCCGCACCGGTAGGCAAGTCCCTGATGTGACCAACACTGGACTTAACAATGTAATCATTGCCCAGATACTTATTGATCGTTTTTGCCTTAGCTGGAGACTCCACAATAACCAGAGATTTCGCCATAAATTCCTTACTCATCACCTATCAGCCAGCATACAAAGTGGCCAGAAAATTATTATTTGGTCGAATATATAGGGGTAAATAACCGCAGGGTCAAGAAAAGATTATAAAAACCGAAAACAAAAAAGCCGAGGATGACCTCGGCTTTTTTGCTAGTCAGGACCTAAATTATAGGCGCTCCCAAACGGTAGCTACACCCTGACCCATACCGATACACATAGTAGAAACACCTAATGCACCGCCCTTCTGATTCATGATATGAAGAAGGGTTGTAGAGATACGAGCACCTGAACAACCTAGTGGGTGACCAAGCGCGATCGCACCACCATTCAGGTTAATCTTCTCTTCTGCAACGTCTTGCAACTTAAGATCTTTAACACAAGGCAGAGACTGAGCAGCGAACGCTTCGTTCAATTCCCAGAAGTCGATATCTTGAGTAGTAAGACCTGCACGCTTAAGTGCTTTCTTAGTTGCAGGAACCGGGCCGTAACCCATGATCGCAGCGTCACAGCCAGCAACAGCCATAGACTTAACGCGAGCCATTGGCTCAAGACCCAGCTCTTTCGCTTTCGCGTAAGACATCATCAACATAGCTGACGCGCCGTCAGACAACTGAGATGAAGTACCCGCAGTCACAGTACCACCTTTCGGGTTAAATACAGGACGCAGCTTGCCTAGGCTCTCTGCTGTTGTTTCTGGACGAATTGTCTCATCTTCAGTGATCAATGCTTTGAAACCATCAGCATTGTGACCTTCGATAGGAACGATTTCGTTCGCGAAACGACCTTCAACTGTAGCTTCGTGAGCAAGACGGTGTGAACGAGCACCAAACGCGTCCTGAGCTTCACGAGAAATACCGTGCATCTTACCTAGCATTTCAGCAGTAAGACCCATCATGTTCGATGCTTTTGCAGAGTACTTAGAAGCTTCAGGGTTGTGATCGAAACCGTGCTGCATGTCAACGTGACCCATGTGCTCAACACCACCAACAACGAACGTATCGCCGTTACCAGTCATAATTGCCTGAGCCGCAGTATGGATTGCAGACATTGCAGAACCACACAGACGGTTAACCGTCAAAGCACCTGCTTCTTTAGGCACAGAAGTCATCAAAGAAATTTGACGAGCTACGTTAAAGCCTTGTTCTTTAGTTTGGTTAACACAACCCCAGATTACGTCTTCAACGTCAGCCGGGTTAGCGTTAGGGTTACGCTCGAAAAGAGCGTTGATTAGTGAAGCAGACAAAGTCTCAGCACGAACGTTACGGAAAGCACCGCCCTTAGAGCGACCCATAGGCGTACGTACGCAATCGACTACTACTACATCATTAGGATTATAACCCATTGATTTTCTCCTATTAATTTCCAGGTCGTCTATTAGCCGAAGTACTTCTGGCCTTTCTTAGCCATTTCACGCATCTTTTCAGTTGGGTGATACAGCTTGCCTAGGTCAGCGTACTTGTCAGCGATTTCACAGAACTTATCTAGACCCAAAGAGTCGATATAGCGCAATGCACCGCCACGGAATGGAGGGAAACCAATACCGAAGATTAGACCCATATCTGCTTCAGCAGGATCTTCAACAATACCTTCTTCCAAACAACGAACAGTCTCGATACACATCGGAACCATTACGCGCTCGATGATTTCTTCATCAGAGAAATCTTTAGAATCAGCAACAACCGGCTTCAGCAGTTCGTAAGTTGTTTCATCAACAACTTTCTTTTGCTTGCCTTTACGGTCCAATTCATACTTGTAGAAGCCAGAGTCGTTCTTCTGACCGTAACGGTCATTTTCGAACAATACTTCCAAAGCAGACTTGTAATCAGCCTTCATACGGTCCGGGAAGCCTTCAGCCATCACTTCGTTCGCGTGAACACCAGTGTCCAAACCAACAACGTCCAGCAAGTAAGCAGGACCCATAGGCCAGCCGAATTTCTCCATTACTTTGTCAACTTTCTGGAAGTCAGCACCATCGCGCACTAGCGCAGTGAAGCCACCAAAGTATGGGAACAATACACGGTTAACCAAGAAGCCAGGGCAGTCGTTAACAACAACAGGGGTTTTACCCATTGCCTGTGCGTAAGCAACAACTTTCGCAACAGTTTCGTCAGACGTCTTAGCACCACGGATAATTTCTACTAGAGGCATCATGTGCACTGGGTTGAAGAAGTGCATACCACAGAAGTTCTCTGGACGCTTAAGATCAGCAGCCAAAAGATCGATAGAAATAGTAGAAGTGTTTGAAGTGATGATAGTGTCTTCAGATACAAGACCTTCAACTTCAGCCAATACCGCTTTCTTAACGTTAGGGTTTTCAACAACCGCTTCAACGATAAGATCAACTTCACCAAACTCAGAATAAGTAAGAGCCGGGATGATGTTGTTAAGTACTTTACCAGCCGCGTCAGCCTTCATACGGCCTTTGTCAACGCGCTTAGAAAGCAACTTGTTCGCTTCAGAAAGACCCAAGTCGATACCCGCTTGGTTAATATCTTTCATGATGATTGGCGTGCCTTTCAATGCAGACTGGTAAGCGATACCGCCACCCATGATGCCTGCACCAAGTACTGCTGCCTTCTTAACAGGCTCAGTCTTAGGCATTTCTTTCGCTTTCTTCTTCAACAACTGATCGTTCAAGAACAAACCGATTAGAGATTCTGCAATGCTCGTCTTAGCCATCTTAGCGAAGCCTTTTGCTTCCACTTCAAGAGCCTTGTCACGAGTCATGCCAGCGTGCTTTTGCATCGCCTTGATTGCTTCGATAGGAGCAGGGTATTGACCTTTAGTCTGGCCAGCAATGAAACCTTTAGCAGTTTCAAATACCATCATGCTTTCCATTGGGTTCAGAAGCAACTTGCCAGTCTTCTCAGCACGACGTGCTTTATAGTCCAGCTCGCCTTCAGCAGCGCGGTTGATCAAGTCAACAGCAGCGTCAAGCAGCTTGTCCTGAGAAACAACAGCGTCTACAGCACCTTCTTTCAATGCAACTGCAGCTTTCTTTTCTTTCGTTGCACAGATCCATTCGATTGCGTTGTCCGCACCGATCAGACGAGGAAGACGTACAGTACCACCCCAACCTGGGTAGATACCTAGCTTAACTTCAGGCAAACCTACTTTTGCCTTCTCAGACATAACGCGATAGTCACACGTCAGACAGACTTCAAAGCCACCACCAAGCGCGATGCCGTTAATTGCAGCAACGGTTGGGAAAGGTAGATCTTCAACAGAAGAGAAAATCTTGTTTACCTGAACGTTCGCAGCTACCAATTCTTCTTCTGGCAACTTGAAAGTATCAGTAAATTCGGTGATGTCTGCACCTACGATAAAGACATCTTTTGAACTTGTTAGAACAACACCTTTAACGTCGCTCTGACCTTGGATTGCTTCTACCGCAGCTTTCAAATCTTCAATTGTTTGACGGTTGAATTTGTTAACCGACTCACCTTCAAGATCGAAATTTAGCTGCAAAATGCCGCCTTCGATTTCTTTAACCGTGATGGCTTTACCTTCGTAAATCATCAACTGATCTCCACGCTATGTTTTAGCTATTTTGGTCGAAACTGGAAAGCAGGTAAAACCGACCTAAGCCGTGTAGTTAAACCACCGCCTCCAGCACTTCTCTATGCTGAAACTCAAGATAATCAATGAGTTCCAGCTCCCTTACCAGGGTGTTATCAACCGAACTGAACCGCTTAAAAACCGTACAATTCATACGCTCGTTTGATTCTTGGTGGGCACACGATGAGTAAATTCGAACGGAATGTCAATGCTTTGTTCGCATTTTAGGTTTGGTGACAATTCCTGAAATAATCACTGAACCCCGGTTTTTATTGACATATCAACCATTTATTCAACAACTATTTTTTTCACAGCATCATGCTCTTGATAAGACAACCAACCCTGATTTAAGTGCCATCAGCATAGTCGAGTGATTACTATTCAGCCATTTCAGAAACAACCATTCATCCGAAGCTAATGGCTGAATATGCCCGTTCACACAAAACCATTGATTTGAGGATTGAAATTTTTTAATTAACCCCAACAATAGGCAGGTCAAATACAAAACTCTTAACTTCGGAATTCGTACCGACACAAATGAAGCACCGGATTGCATGATACCGCCAAAACGAATTATTCAATGTTTATACGATCACTGGCCGACCATTCAGGCTTTGATCATCAGAAGTGAAACGGGCAGTTTTACTTTCCAAGTGCTGCAAGGGTTGATCCGACAACAAAACCCTTCGTTCACCACAGACCAGGCATTCAAAGAAGCACAACGCATCGTCTCATCTGAAATTGCAATTCCTCTGGCCAAGTCCAGTGAATATGAATTGAGCCAGCCCATTCTGGAATTTGGTCAAAGCCTGCTGGACGAACATGAGCTGGGCCTGGCAGAAGAGATTTCAGTATTAATTGACGACATGGAACGCCTGATCAAAAAAGTACAGGCGTCAGCAGAAGATAAAGACGCATACGAGGTTCGTCGCTACCTTCATCGTTTGGACGACCGAATTCGAGCCGTCATTAAACACTTCCGCTACAACGAAATTGCCATTGCGAATCTGGTGGAAAAAGCAAAATCACAGAAATCATCCATTCGCCTCGAAACGCGATATGCGTCCGTGCTTGAAGCCTTCGATCAATACATCGAGCCCATGCTTGATATGCTCGACATTTACGGTAAATTCCGGTTAACACTGGATTACATCGAAGAAGCGCTGCGACAAATCATTCAGCACGCGGACACCACAGGACAAATGAAACGGGAACAAAACACCTGCATTCATTTACGAACCCGAATTCTTGAGCTATACCAAATTGGCCAGCACTGTCTGCGCAAAAGCACCGATTTATTGATGCCACTGCGGGATGAACTCAGAAAAAACACCGAAGTGACCCGCGCCGTTTCAAAACTTTTAGCGAACGTTCGTAAGCGGGGAATTGACCAGCGGATTCATGCGGCGATGCCGGTCATTTCCACTGATGCAGCAAGGCACAACCTCGGTTTGCACCGAAACATCGTCAGTTACCTGGCCGATGTCATTGATATTAAAGACGAAGATGTGGTGTTGCCGGACGAAGAGCAAATCGCCCCCTTTAATCCAGTGGAAATTCCAGAATTCAGGGAGGTTTTCAAAAAGCTTCCGGCCACTCAAACATCGGATTACTTTGAATGGTTGAAAAAAGAGTACTCGGCGCTGCCCGCCGACGAACTGCTTTATTTATACCTTCAGGTGATTGAGTCGGATGAGCTGGAACTCACAGACCCTGCGGACAAAAAAGAATACACCTTTGAGCAAATGAAAATCATTGCTCATTCCCTTGGTGGCAATAAATTAGAAGTCAATACGCTCGAAGCCAACCAGCAGAACAGCCAAACTTCCTAGCCATATAAAATAAATACAGCCACCGAGCAACTTTCGGATCAGTAGTATGAATCAAGATTTATTAGAAACACCCTCCGTCGAACGAGAGTCGACTGACACATTTACCCGACCAGCGATCAACATTGATCTTTCGAAGATGCGATCAATGACCCCGATCTACCAAAAACTGATGTCCGGCTTTCATATCACCGAAGCCAACCTGACCCTATGGCAAGAGCTGGATCAGTTCAATGTTGAGTACGAACAACTCTTCAAAGGCCTTGGGTATACCTTAATTAAGGACGCACGCGGTTACTTTTATTTTTCCAGCCCGGATACCACGGTCACTATGACCAAAACCTCCCGACGCATCGCCCTCCTTGTTTACACCCTGATCGAACATTGGGCAGACAAAGGCTACGACCCGATTGGCGCCCTATTCGATCAACCACTGAATAAAGACGTCTGCCGTCAGCTCTACGACAAAAACATCAACGTGTTCGAACAAATCGACATTAACAGCGCCGCCGACATTCAGAATGAAATATTAAAACGTATGGCCCGACTGGGCTTCGCCAAAGAACAAGGCAAAGAACATCGTTTACTGCCCTCTTGTTATCGATACATCGATGCCGTCATGGAACTGTCCGACGCCTATAAACAAGACGAACAAGCCACTTTTGAGGACGCCGAATAATGACTCAACACTATGGTCTCACCAAACTGGCGTTATTAAATACGGCAGGTTACACCAAATGCGTTATCCCTTTGGATCAGCCCGCTTCTATCTGTGCACCCAATAACACGGGTAAATCGTCAGTCATTAATGCATTGCAATTTCCTCTGATCAACGACTTACGATTAACCGAGTGGGATGGGCACTCCATTGATGAAACGCGTAAGTTCTACTTTGGTTCCGACCGTTCATTCGTGTTACTGGAAGCCAACCTACCAGAAGGAAAAGTGGTTATCGGTGTGGCCGGATTAGGCCCTGCATCTGGCTACGAGCACCAGTTCTTTACTTATCAGGGGGCACTGAACTTAGAAGACTATTTCGACGACCGCAAACTGAAAAAATACAGCAAAGTGTTCATTGATTTGAACAACCAGGGATTAAACCCCATTGAGCTGAAACCCGGAGAGCTCAACTCGTTATTAACGGGCGGCGCAACCCGCTACGACGGCCGCATCAACCTCAGAATGGTGCCCCTGAACAACAGCAGCGATGCCCCTATCTATAAAGAGATTTTCAGAAAAATCCTGAACTTGCACAACCTGTCCGCCAATGACGTTAAGCGCTTCATTCTGAGAGTATTCGATCGCTCCATCAGTGCCGGCTCAATCGACTTCTACGAAGTATGGCAATCCTCTTTTGAACAGGTTAACCGGGCCCGTAAACAGCTCGAATTGCTTGAGTCTCAACAGGATGCGGTAGAGTCACTGGAAGCCCTTCGTTTGAAGCGAGCTGAATTGAAGGGCAAGCTGAGCTTACTTCAACCTAAACTGGACATTGCGCTTACCGAGTGGGACGAACACATTCAAACCTCGAAAGCAGAGTTTGATCAACAGTTAATCGGTTTGGACAGGACACAAGCCAGCCTCACCGATCAGAACCAGTTATTTACCTCGCAACTGAGTAAAATTGCCATTGACCAGGTGGATCTGGAACGGTGGTTTGCTGATTATGCCCGCCTGGATCAACAGTTCACGCTGACCAGTTTATCCACGCTGGAAAGCCGCCTGCGGGAGAGCCGAGCTGAATACGACCAGCTTTCACACGGCATTCAAGGCATTAAAGGTCAAAACCTGGCCACCATCGTCAGTCGCCGCCGAGAAATTGCAAGACAATTAAAAACGCAGGAACGTCAACTCAAGAACATCGAGTACAACCTTTATTCCCGAATACGTGAAGACCTGTCCGTGAATGAAGTTGACACCATCAGCCGTCTTTTCAACCAAGACGTTCTAAGCCTTGCGACCACCGCTCAAGGCGAAGTTCAAGTGGAAGATGAGCACGCGTTCAGCCAATTCATTGAGCAAATTGCAGAATCCATCAAAGGCAATCAGATTGTATTGCCTGGTGCAACCATCGACATCAGCGATTTATCCGTCCCTGACATGTCTTCCACTGAAGACAAAGTGGCGCTCGTTCAGCAAATTGAAGCATTACGCCACTCACTTGAAGAACTTGAAGTGCAGGAAGAAATTGCTAAGGATTTGGAAAGCAAGCTCGCCGAACGCGAAGTACTGTACGAAGAACTGAAGCAAAATGAAAAAGATCTGGAACAATTCAAACTTTACCAGGCCGCCGTATCTCAGTATGACGACCAGCTTTCACTGAGAGAGCAACTGGAAGAAGAAAAAGCCATCATTGAACTGAAGCAGCAAGACATTACCGTTCAATCCAGCCAGATCGCAGATCAACGCAGCCAAATCCGATTAAAAAGCGAACAACTGTTTCGCCAGCAGGAAAGAATGCGAAGCTCTTCTCGCCGACGCATTGATGATCAGTTCGACCTTCGGCACGGCTATGTCATTCCCTACCCGGAAGACATACAGATCGACATGGACAGCCTGAGCGATACTTTGGATCAGTTTAACGAAGACTGCCGCGAGCTGAACCTGACCAACATCAACATCGAAAACAGCTACAAAATGGTCTTCAATTCAGGCGTGACCAAGTTTGATGTTGAAGAAGATGAAGACACCCGCCTCGACAAATTGATCTCGGCTTTCCATAACCTCGACAACGAGCGGGAAGCGGTAGAAAGGCAGTCTCGCGTCGCACTGACCGAAGTGGCCTCGACCATTAAAGGACTGCGGCAAGACCTCGATCGCCTGAAAAATGAAATGAACGGTTTCAATCGACGCGTGGGCAAAAAGCACATTTCCAACCTGAAAGACTTCCGAATTGACATCATCGAACGTCGTCATATTGTGGAAGCCATCGACACTATTTTGTCTACGTCCGAGTCTTATGAAGCCGGTGACACCCTGTCTGTATTCGACCTGGGACTGTCCGAGAATTCTGAAGTATCGGATCTGCAACTTGAAGAAGCCAAAGACTACCTGATCAAAGCCGGCTCAGAAAAAGGCGGCCTAACCCTTTCTGACCTGTTTGATGTACGATTCAAAGTTGTTAACCGCAACGACGAAACAGAATTTTTTGACCGAATTGATTCCGCCGGCTCCAACGGCACCCGAATCACCATCAAGCTGTTGTGCGGTATGCTCTTCATTCGACAACTGCTGGCTGAGAAAGAACAAGGGTTGTATAAAATTCCGATTTACATCGACGAAGCGGCTGACATCGATCCGGAAAACCAAAAATCAATCATTGAAATGGCAGTGAACTTTGGTTTCATTCCGATCTTTGCCAGCGTTAAGCCGCAGACCTCTTGCCATTACATAGTGCCAATTCGGACGACCAAAGACGGTAAGCTTAACCTAGTGGACGAAAAAGACTGGATTGAGTGTCTGCACTCCAAACCGGACGATGAAAACAAAGAGCAAACAAAAGAAGCCGACTTAGTGACCTGAATGAAGTAAACGATTACTCGTTTAACTTCATTCACGAAGCTCAGTCAATTCAGCTCATAAAAGCGCAGTACTCAACCACTGCGCTTTTTTCTTTCATAAAGACCATTAAAAAAACGGGAACAGAAAACCTATCAAGCACTGTGCGCTTCGGAAAACTGATTTTCAGAAGCCATACACACTCGGTTTCTGCCTGTCCGCTTCGCCTCATTCAATGCGTTGTCCGCCATATTCAGAAGCTCTTCTACGGTGGTAATCATTCCCGACTCAAACAATGCACAACCCAGACTGATGGTGCAGTATATGGTTTCGCCGTTATACGACACAGGCTGCTTGGCAACTTCTCTACGAACACGATCAATAATATTAAAGGCCATGGACGGGTCCATCTCAGGCATAAGTAGGCAAAACTCCTCACCACCAAACCGGGCAATAAAATCACTTTGCCGCAGCATTGTCGAAAGACTCACAACCAGGTGCTTCAATACGGCGTCACCCGCCAGGTGCCCGTACTCATCATTTATTAATTTAAAGTGATCCACATCCAGTAACACCAGGGCAAAGCACCCCGTTTTACGGGTAGTTCTGGACAGTTCGGAAACCGCTAACTCATGTAACGTTCTTCGGTTGTATGCCCCGGTAAGACTGTCTCTCGATGACAATTCGTTGTTCAGCTCTTCGGTTTTTTCCAGCACCGTCTGAGCGTGGGATAGTTGATGTCGCTCAAACGCCAAGTCCAGTTGAAACTCGGTAAGCTGATGGAAGTGAGCAAATATTTCCACCAAGGCCTCTTCAAACTTCCTCGGGCTTCGGTCTAAGACACAAAAAACCCCCACCACTTCACCGCTAGGTGCATGCAATGGATAGCCCATGAAGCTCACCAGATCATGATCTTTCATGATCGACTTAGACCAAGGCTCCTCACTTCTGAGATCAGCAACCATTAGTTCTTTATTATTAGTTACCACCCACTCACATAAAAATTCCTGATCAAAAGAAAAAACGTTACGATGAGAAAAAGGATTTTCTTCCGATTTATTCACCACCATGGGTGAACATGCGTCTTCTTCCACCAAACACACCATACAAACAGGCACTTGCAGCAGCTGGGCCACCATATCCACCGTTTGATGCCAGGATTTGACAATGTCCTTTGAAATCCGCTCAGCCACTTTATTTTTTTTCCGCATCAGCCTTTCCCAGTATGAATCCAAATAAAGATTTACTTATTAAATCTAGTATGAACATTCAACTGTCGCAGTATAAATTCAAGAAAACACTCTTGCCGATGTTGGCACAATCAGAGAAGGCTCGATATGACTGGTCAAATCCACCACCTGAACTGTGGCACGCTCAACCCTTTCAGTTCGCGTCTGTTATACCCTTCCGCCGGTTTATCTGAAACCCGCTTTTTAGTCACCCACTGTTTACTGATTGAAACGGCGAAAGGGCTGATCCTCATAGACTCTGGCCTGGGCCGGAAAGACATAGAACGAACGGACATATCTCTCGGCAAACACCGAACGCTGGTCACTCAGCCTGCTCTGTTGAAAGTCGAATGTGCTATTAACCAGGTCGAACGTTTGGGTTACAGCCGAGATGACGTTCGCCATATCGTGTTAACCCACATGGACTTTCTGCAAACAGGCGGGCTCTCCGATTTTCCCAACGCCTCCATCCATACGATGCGTAAAGAATTTGAGGCTGCCAATACACCACAAACCGTTCAGGAAAAGTGGCGTTACTCCAAACAACACTGGCAACACAGCGCCAAGTGGGTTCTCCATTCTTTTACTGGTGGTTTATGGAAAGGGCTGGAGTTTTCACCGGTCTTTCCAGAGTCGGATGAGGTCTTGATGATCAGCCTGCCCGGCCACAGCAGAGATCATATTGGTGTGGCCATCCGGAAACAGCAAGGCTGGCTTCTTCATTGCGGGGACGCAATACTCGACAGCAGCACCCTGAATAACGGCGGTTTATCACTGACCAAGCTGTTAAGTGCCGCCATGGATTGCTGTCGGGCCGACCGCCTTCATACCCTTCAGAAATTAGCAACCCTGGCATCTAATGAGCAGGACGTTCAGTTCGTATGCAGTTTAGATCCGGATTGCTTTCATCAATACCGTTTCAGCACTCAACCTGAAACGCCCGAAGCGCCTGAATCACAGCTGTCATTTCCTTTGCAGGAGGAATCGTCAGTTGCAGAGGCTGCCCTGTAACCGGGTGAAGCATGTTTAGCTCGGTGGCCGCCAACAACAACCGGTTGCATTCCAGTTTGTCGCGGAACAAACGGTTATGGACTCCCTGCCCATAACGAGTATCCCCAATGATAGGGTGTGCAATATGATCCATATGTTTTCTGATCTGATGCCGGCGGCCGGTTTTAGGCTGAACCGACACTAACGAATATCGCGACGTAGAGAACTTGCCAATTTCCCAGGGCATTTCGTAATGCTCAAGTGTTTGATATTCACTCAACGAGTCTTTTGCCTCATGAGTCACGCCTTTTCTTAACAAACGACGGTCATCAACCGGGTCTTTAAGCGGATGATCGATGACGCCCTCGCCAGTAAAACCACGTACCACACATTGGTATGTTTTAGTGATTTGAAACTCGGTAAACTGGCGAGTCATTTCAGCTAAAACCTGTTCACTTAAAGCAAAAATAAGCAAACCAGACGTTGGCCGATCCAAACGATGGGCAGGATAGACTTTTTGACCTAGCTGATCCCGCAATAATTGCAGTGCAAACTCTTTCACCCCATGCGCCATCTTTGACCGGTGAACCAACAGTCCGGATGGTTTATCAATCACCACTAAGTGCTCATCCTGATAAACAATGTCTAAATGTGTTTTTTCTGACATATTAAACCTAAATAATAAACGTACACGAGTAAGCTAAAACGGGGTTCAAATAAGGCATAATTATCGTTAGACTGCCTTTGATTAATGCAAATAACTTATAATTATTAATAACCCCAAAATTCTTTGGAGACGTATTCAATGTGGGAGCAAGTTTGGCAACAAGGGTTGCTAGGTACGAATGTTTGGCAATTCCTTATCGCGATGTTGGTCATGACCCACATCACCATTATCAGTGTCACCGTCTACCTGCATCGTTTTTCGGCACACAGATCACTGGAATTGCATCCCGCCCTTCAACATTTTTTCCGCTTCTGGATTTGGTTAACAACAGCACAGAGTACCAAAGAATGGACTGCGATTCATCGCAAACATCACGCCAAATGTGAAACCAAAGACGATCCTCACAGCCCCGTCGTGAAAGGCCTTAAAACAGTACTTCTTCAGGGCGCTGAACTGTATAAACAGGCAGCAACGCCGGAAACTCTGGCACGATACGGCAACGGAACGCCCGATGACTGGCTGGAACGTAAGGTTTACACGCCACACAAGCTAAAAGGCGTGTTCCTGATGCTTGCCATTGACCTGCTTGCTTTTGGCCCGATTGGCATCACCCTGTGGGCCATTCAAATGATGTGGATGCCCGTGTTTGCCGCTGGCGTGATCAACGGTCTTGGCCACTTCTGGGGCTATCGCAACTTTGAGTGCTCCGATGCAGCCACCAACATTTCTCCCTGGGGAATTTTAATCGGCGGCGAGGAGCTTCATAACAACCATCATACGTATCCAAACTCAGCAAAACTTTCCGTCAAAAAGTGGGAGTTCGACATCGGCTGGATGTGGATCAAAACGTTCGAGTTTTTTGGTTTAGCCAACGTCAGAAAAGTAGCGCCTGTTCCCGTCAAAGACAAGAGTAAACAAGCTCTGGATCTTGATGCTGCCAAAGCAGCAGTGCACAACCGATTCCAGATCATGTCGTCCTATACCAAAAACGTCATTCGTCCTGCGATCAAAGAAGAAAAAGCCAAAGCACATGCCGAATTGCATCAAGCGTTCCGCAAAGCCAAAAAAATTCTTTGCCGCGATGAAGCCTTACTGTCCGATAAGGCAATCAAACAAAGAGACTCTTTACTCGACTCCCACGACTTATTAAATGAAATTTATAAAAAGAAGCAAGAACTTCAGGCCGTTTGGGCCAGAAGATCCGCCGGTGGTGAAGAACTGCTTCAGGCCTTAAAACAGTGGTGCCACGAAGCTGAGCAATCCGGCATTGATGGCTTAAAAGAGTTTGCAGACCAGCTTCGCCTGTACACACTTAAAACCGCCTGACCCGGTAATAACACAACCCTCCATGGAAAGCGGTCTACTAAGACAGCTTTCCGCTCTCTCCTGGATAAAACTCCCGCTCGTTTTCTGGTAATATCCCTACTGCAGATAAGGCATAGGACAAAACCATGACAAACGAACGCGCCGAAGCACACATACTTCGAGCAAAACTATTAAAGTTCTTTAAGATATACGGCATTATTTTATGGGGACTTTTTCTTATAGGTGCAGTTTTACTGCCCTCGTTAGCAGGCCTGACCGAAGACGACCTGAAGCCAATCGCTTCTCGTGCTTTTGTAGCCTTGCTTGCGGCATACTTCATCCCCTACTATGTCTCTTGGAAAATCTTCGAAAGAAAGCATGGCCCACTGGATCAGTTTAAGGAAAAAACAGATCACGGCGAATAAAATTAACAGATTGCTTGGTTATCAACAGGTTCCACCCGACCTAAAATAATAATTCAAGCCGGGCAGTCTCAACTTGATGTTGAACTTCATCAGATGATTACAGGATGTAAATCATGAATGCTGATAGTCTCTCAGATAATGAAAACGCACCAGAATACAAACGCATTTATCAGCTCTACAGCAACTCACTCAAGTCCATCCCCGCAACCATATTAACCAGCAGTATTTTATTGGTTTTACTGTGGACGAAAGTGCCTTGGGAAACCATCCTTATTTGGTTCTCTATAGTGTTTTCAGCCTCATTAATCAGATATCACAACGTCAGACAGGCTCTGGCTACCAAGAGTTATTTACAGAAAGACCATAAAGACAGCATGAGACAGTTCATTTTCGGCTCCTCCTTCACGGCGGCAGTTTGGGGTGCCAGCTTCTTACTGTTTTGCCTGTACACCGACGAAGCATACAGTTTGTTAATGATCTGGATTGCCTCTGCCATTGCTATGGGCGGGAGTTTGAGTTTATCCCCTTCCAAATACGCTCAAAAAATTTTCGTATGTTTGATTTTTATTCCTGCCATTGTGATGAACATTTTATCCGGGAACGAGTTCAATATTACGCTGGGGTTGTTATGCATCATGTTTTTGGCCGTATTGATTATTCTCGGAAACAACTTCTCCAATTTGGTGAATGACGCTTTAAACCTGGAAAACACCAATCAGGAACTGCTTTTATCGCTGCAACAAAAAAACGCTCGTTTGGAAGAGAGTAATCTCGAACTTACTCGCACCAAAGAGTTTTTAACACAACAGACGCTAAGCGATCCGTTAACCGGAATTGCTAACCGAAGAAGTTTTGATAACACCCTAATACGTGAGTGGAACCGCTGCCTGCGGCGACAACACCCCTTATCCTGTATTTTGATCGACGTAGATCACTTTAAAAAATACAACGACCAGTTTGGCCATCAGATGGGCGACGCCTTACTTCAAGAAATCTCAAATACCATCTCCAGTCAAGCAACCCGGGCGGAAGACCTGGTCGCTCGCTACGGGGGAGAAGAGTTTGTAGTTATTCTCAGCAACGCCTCTCACGACGACGCTGTAATGCTTGCCGAAAGAACCCGTAAAGCCATTACTGAAAAGAACTTTAAACACGCAGAGGACAGCCCCTTTGACAAAGTAACAATCAGCGCCGGCGTGGCCACCATGACACCGGACAACACGCTGGACTGCTATGACATCGTGCATAAAGCGGATGAAAAGTTATATGAAGCAAAAAAAAGCGGCAGAAACCGGACTTGCTAACCCTTCTCTAAAATAACGAAAACAAAAAAAGAGAGCAGCGGCTCTCTTTTTTGTCACGGAAAGATAAGACCATCACTTAACCAGCTTATCAACCTCAGTGATTTTGTTCTTCAGCGCCGAATAACTCTCTGCCAAAATATTCACATGACCGACCTTACGCTTAGGCTTGATCTCTTTGCCATACCAGTGCACATGGACATCCGACAGGTTCAGCGCTGCACGGTCAATATCATGACCCACCAAATTATACATAGCACTGACTGAGCGATTGTCAGTATCACCTAAAGGCAGACCAGCGATTGCGCGAATATGGTTCTCGAACTGACCGGTAATGGAGCCTTCCATCGACCAATGGCCTGAGTTATGCACACGCGGAGCAAACTCATTCACCACCAATCCCTCCGGTGTATCGAAAAACTCGATGGAAAGAACGCCAACATAATTGAGTTTTTCCAGTAATTTTTTAGCATAACCCTGAAGACACTCTAAGTGCTCATCAGAAAGACCTTCTGCAGGAGCAACGCTCAGATGTAAAATTCCGTCTCTGTGATCATTTTCAGCCGGTGAGTAATATTTACAATCCCCCTTCTGATCACGTACACATACGATGGACAGTTCTCGGGTGAAATTTACAAACGCCTCAGCAATGTATTCGCTGACGCCACCGTAAACCGTATCCTGGCAAGCATCCCCTTCTTCAGGAAACAACTTATCCGCCAGTTCATTTAACTCACCCTGAGACATCACCCGATATTGACCTTTTCCGTCATAACCCAGTGTCGTAGTCTTCAAAATGAACGGAATACCAACGATGTCTCCCGCAGCCAATAACGACGCTCTGTCATCCACTTTACTGAACGCAGTGACCGGAATATCAAGCGACTTAAACAGATTTTTTTCAGTCAAACGATGCTGACTGTAAAAAAGCGCGTCTTTACCTGGAAACAAGGGTTTACGCTGAGCAATGTATTCAGCCAATTCAAGCGGTACATTTTCAAACTCATAAGTGAACACATCGTGCTCATCAACGAATTTTTTCAATGTGTCAGTGATTTCAAAAGGTGACGTATACAATGGTGCAACCTGACCACCGCATGAATCCTCAGTAGGGTCATAAAGACCGAACTCTAACCCCATAGGATATCCGGCCAACGCCATCATCCTACCCAGTTGGCCACCACCAAGAACACCAATCTTCATTACCTATGCCTCACTCACTCGATTCAAATAACCCGGCAAACAACCTGAACTATTCAGGTCGAGGATCTGGGTTTGCTAACACAGTTTCTGTTTGAGTCTTACGAAACTCAGCTACAGCCGTTCGAATTTCTTCATTTTCAAACTGAAGCATTTGTGCAGCCAAAATTGCAGAGTTGGCAGCGCCAGCCTTTCCGATTGCCAGCGTACCTACCGGAACACCAGCGGGCATTTGAACGATTGATAACAGAGAGTCTTTACCACTTAAAGCCTGAGACTGAACCGGAACACCCAATACCGGTAAATTAGTCTTAGAAGCAGCCATACCAGGTAAATGTGCAGCACCACCAGCACCTGCAATGATCACTCGCAAACCACGACCTTCCGCTGTCTCAGCATACGTCATGAGTTTGTCCGGAGTTCGGTGAGCAGAAACGACTTCTACTTCGTACGGTACTTTGAGCTGTTCAAGCATAGACACTGTATGCTCCATAGTACTCCAATCCGATTTGGAGCCCATAATGACGCCTACTAGAGGTTTCATACACGTTACCTTTATTACCAATGGTCGTCTAAAAATAAGGCGGGCTATTATAGAGAACAGCTCTTAGTATGTCCCGCTTTTCCTCGAAAAAGAGTGCCTTTCGTCCATTTATCCAAGAAAAATGAAAAAAAGATCTTTACTTTTGCCAAATAGCTGACCACATCGTCATCTATTCAATATCCAAAAATATCAAATTTCCGTTAAATCTATTGCGCTAACTCAAGATCCAGGCACTTTCATTGGTTAAACTGACTCCGAAAGCAGATCAACACCGACCAGAGACATTGACAGAGGTAACATAACAGCCTACAACAAAACCGTTGTGGCCTTTACTTTAAGTTAAGCACCAACGAAAGCAGTGAGCAGTGAGTTGTAATTACGATCAAACGACGTCTCTATACATCTTTCCACCGAGGACTTAAACCATGCAGGCGACAACTCGAATCATAGTTGAGAAAGGGCTCCCCAAGCTTTGCATCGACGGCAATCAGTCTAAAGCTTTTAATGCAGATTTAATCTTTCAGGATTTATACATCACAGGTAAGCATACCGGTGAATTTACGGGCAAAGAAGCAACGCAACTGACCACACAAGTTCTCTTGGTACTTTCTAATCATCAACATTTGGGGGAAGTGTCCGAAGTGTCCCGAAAGGAAATTCATCAGGTGATTTCGGACATTCTCTATTTATCCGGCTATATAAAATCCGCCCAGCATTTAGAGCAAAGACTTTCAGAAACACCCACTTAATTTGCTTAAATGACATCAGCCAGTGCTAAATCAACCAGCACTAGATCAACCGCTGCTAGATCAACCGTTACGACATGAACCCGAACAGAATGAATTCGAATTAAAAGCGCTCGTAATGTGTTAACGGATATTAAGTTCGGCCAGATCAGCCACCAGAGAAATACGTTCGACTTCCTGAGCACTGATTTGATCAGTCAGACCTCGATCTGCCAGGAAGTCCAACAACTTTTGAGCCGCGAGTACATTCGCGTTCAATGCCGCCTGCTTTAACAGCCGAATCACTAACTTATCATCACAGGGCACTCCGTACTGTTGTTCGATCATTGCGGAGGCGTACTGTAAGGCCGCTTTTTCCTCTCCCTGGCCAGCAGCTACCTGTAAATAACCCAACCCGTGCTGCTTATGCCAATCGGTTTCCCCCCGAAACAATAAAAGGTGGCCATACACTGAGCACGCCTGGGTATGCTTCCGGTCAGCACAAAAGCGAAACAACCTCATGACTCTATGGTGCCTTTTTTCTGAACTTTTAGCGTAAACAGAATGGAATAACTGATTGGCGATAAAAAACACGGCAGCAACCAACCAAGGCCACGACATTGATAACGGTTCATCCGGTACTGGAGAATCAGAGCGAGAAGAACATCCCATAAGTTTACCTACTCATTTACCTAACAACATTGAATCACTAAGCTCACACAAGCGATTCATAATTCAGGCAGCACCCCTTCAGGTAACATTTTAATGACGTGCCAATCTAATAATTTTACACTGCCTTAAACACCAAAGAAAAGGACAGAACCGTCATGGTCGACACCAAACGTTATACCCCCTTTATCATAGGGCACCGAGGCGCAGCCGCTTACGCACCAGAAAATACAATGGCATCCATTGAACTTGCCTACCAACTGGGGGTGAGATGCATTGAGGTAGACGTTATGTTAACGGCGGATCAACATGCGGTCATCTTTCATGACAACACTCTAAACCGATGCACAACTGCCCAGGGCGCAGTGTCAGACAAACAATGGCACACAATAAAACAACTCGACGCCGGCAGTTGGTTTCATCCGGATTTTACCGGACAAGGCATTCCCCACCTTAACGATTTGGTAAAGTTTGCTAATAAACACCCGGACCTGACACTGAACATTGAGATCAAGCCCCGTTTTAAGAACTCAATTAGCACCACCAGAATTGTTATTAACTATCTAAAGCAACACCTTATTAAACCGGAACGATTAATTATATCGAGTTTTGATGTCGTGGCTCTTAAGATGGCACAATTTATGTGGCCCAGCTGTTACCGGGCCTTAAACATTGAAAAGCGATTTTATGGTTGGTCTGTTTTTGCTAAAAGCCTGGGATGCAGTGCTGTTCACATTGATCATCAGCAAATTACCAGTGCATTCATTCACACCGCCCATAGGCTGCATTTAGATGTTCGGGCCTTCACAGTGAATGATCCATTCCGGGCCAGACAACTCAAAGCCATGCAAATAGATGGAATTTTCTCAGATTGCCCTGCAGATTTATTTCAACATATTCATTAGAGCCATTATGAGCCAGGAATTTTCAGCCCAAAACATGAGGGATGGTCTTCAGAACTATCCCTATAAAAAACACCCAATATCGCCCGCTAACCAGGCTTCAGTTGCGATCATTTTCAGGGAAACAGCATCCCATAAACTGGAAGTATTAATGATCCAACGTTCCGTCAACGAACAAGACCCTTGGTCGGGCCACATGGCGTTTCCCGGAGGGAAAAAATCCACCCGAGATCAAAACTCTTTGACTACAGCCATTCGAGAGACGACGGAAGAAACAGGCATCCAGTTATCGAAACATCAATGTTTGGGCAGGCTTTCTGACGTTTTAACTCGCACCCACTCAAGAAAAAAACTAATGAAAATAAAGCCTTGGGTGTTTTTTATCGCCGCGAATGACCCAATGAAGACCAACATTCGCCTCAATCACGAAGCCGAACAATATTATTGGTTGCCCTGTTCTCTTTTTACCCAACACAATCGAACCCATTTTCATTGGCCCCTGATTGCTATTGGTCAGTTTAAATACAGCATTAGATTGCCCAGCTACGTCTTCAAGAAAAATAAAATATGGGGGCTATCACTGATGATGATTGATGAGCTGTGTCACATTATTCAACATCAAGGGAAGCGAAAATTTAGTTTCCGTAAAAAACTGCGTCTATACTTCTTCTAAGTATTTCAACCTGTTACAAAAACGAACTTAACTAAATTCATCGCATGTCGTTCTAACAGTTTTTAGGTGCTAGTATTACTAATACTTTATTCTTAGTTGAAGTGAACACAACCATGTTGAAGTCAATAATAAAAAGAGCAACAGCCCTGCTATCCCTCCACCCTTCAAGAATCCTGCTTCCTTTTACACTTATGTGTGCCAGTTTATCCGGCGCCGTTTTCGCCGACTCAGAGTGGAAGCTGACGAAAGAACAAGACAATATTCTGCTCTATACCTCGGACAACTCAGAACACACTTATGCGACCAGAATTGAAGCGGTAATACCTGCACCGTTAGAAGCTATTGTTGATGCGATTGAAGACCCGGAAGCATGCAGCGATTGGTTGTTCCGCTGTCAAACAGCCAAAACAATCAATCAAAAAGAAAGCGCGCACCAATATACTTATTATATCCGCGATTATCCTTTCCCGTTAAAAGACCGCCATGGCGTCATAGAAATCAGTCGCAGTTTTAACGACCTTGGCCAGTTTGTTCTCAATTTAAAACTGATGCCAACAATGACCCCGGAAGACACAACGTTAATCGTTCCTGAGCAATTTGAAGCCAGTATCACACTGACTAAAACCTCCCAAACCCATTCCACGATCATTCTGGAACACCGTTTAAACCCGGGTGGAAAAATTCCAGCGTGGTTGAAAAAATCTCTGCATGAAGAGTTTCCTTTTAAATCCGTCAGAGGCTTGATCGAATCAGCTCAACGTAAGCAAATATCTCGATCTCAAAGCGCGCTTTCAAAAAGTTTCGCCGCTATGTAATGACAAAGAAACGGGAACAAAGTGTCCCGTTTTTATTCAAGTTGTCTGGTTTCTACTTTAACCCGCCCTGAAAATCCTATAAATTAGCCTGTCTAATAATAAAAGGATTACAGCATGGGCTTTCTACCCGGAAGAAACAGAGCGTTCTTTCTAGCAACACTTTTCATCTTTTTCTCTCAACACCTGCTTGCCAATGAATCCGAGTGGTCTCTGGAAAAAGAAGAAGACGGGATCTCCATTTTATCGCGTGCGGTTTCACACTCTGACTTCCGCGAATTTCAGGCCCAAATGACCATTGATGGCAAAATCGATACCGTACTGGCCATCTTTCAGGACCCAAAATCGTTCACTCGCTGGGTACATCAGTGCTCAAGCGCAGAAATCATTCAACAGAACTCGTTTCTGGACGTATTCGTTTATCAGGTAAGCGACATGCCCATTCTGGTCAGTGACCGGGACGTAGTAATTCGCGACGTTTATAGCTATTCCAAAGACTACAAGGAATGGACCATTGAGGTCACCGCCGTAGAAGGCATGGTGCCAGAAACAGGTAATGTGCGTGTAACGGACTCCCACGGAACATACCAACTGAAACAAATCAATGATGAACAAGTTTCTATTTTATGGACTCAACACGCAGACCCGGCCGGAACTTTGCCTTCTTGGCTGGTTAACTCTTTGATTGTCGACTTACCGTTTGAGACGTTAAAAAGCCTAAGAGAATTAACCACAGAAGAACAGTACCAAACGTCTAAAATCGGTTACGACCAAAACGGCGTTCCAAGCCACTGGGCGGTTCAGAATTTCTGAACCAATACCCTTCCAGACAAAAAACGGGCTGATCAGCCCGTTTTTTTGTATCCATCCACTCAGCCAAAGCTATTCTGATTGAGGTAATTCACGCACACTTTGCGACCATTGAGCGGCGTTTTCAATGTCACCGTCTTCATCCAGCGGAGGATAAGGTAAGTTCTTTTTATCACAGAATTTGGCCACCTGAGGGTGAGCCCACTGGAACAGTGTTGTTTCATATTCTTTTTGATCTAAACGTAGCTCATCAAACATCCCTGCCTGTTGACGCTGGCGCTGAGCCTCACTCAAAATAATGGCAGCCGCAACGGATACATTGAATGACTCAACCATCCCCTGCATCGGAATGACCACATGTTCATCACATAAGTCAGCCGACTCATCAGATACGCCGAACAGCTCCTGACCTAACAGCAGCGTCGTAGGCTGAGTGTAATCGTAATCTCTGAAATCAATGGCCCGATCGGAGAAATGAGCCGCGATGACTTTACGGCCCTCTTTCTTTTGTTGTTGTATGGCTTCCAAAGAGGTTTGGTGAGGATGAACCGTTACCCAACGATCACTACCAGATGCGGTTTTACCGTAGTGGCCAAATTGATCGTGAGGCCAAACCATGTGCAAATGCGCAATGCCCATAGCATCACAAGTTCGAACAATCGCAGCAATATTATGAGGCTTATGCACGTGATCGGTGAGAACTCGTAAATCCGGTTGGCGACGACGTAGTGTCTTTTGTAGTTTCTCAAAACGTTCTGGCGTCATAATAAAGCTCACTATCCATTAAAAAAGCGCGCATTATAACGAAAGCAAAAGCCCTTGCCGACTCTAAGCAACAATATGTAGCAAAGACAGTTGATCAGCAGCTCAGATCAGGCTTTATTCTTTAATTTTCAAGTGGCTTGTATCTGGCACTTTCACGGGTTTTTCTGGCTCAGGCTCAACCAAGTAACCTTCCATTGGATTAATTTTCAAATGGTCGGTACTGGGAGGTGCCGGTGCTTCTTTTTTAGAATCAGGTAATATCAGGCTGCCAACCGGGGCAATCGTCAAGTCATCACTTTTAGGTGAGGCAGATGCTTTCTGCTCTGAAGATTGAGAAGTAAGCGATGATGCTTCCGTTTCTGCAGGCTGACTGTTGGCTTTTTGAGACTCAACCAAGCTGGCCATTGCTTTTTCCACTTCTTCTGCGGAAGCTTCTTCGATTTCCGGCACGGGAATGCCGATAGGCGGTTCCTCGGGTTGCTGGGTTTCCTGCTTTCTTTGCTCTCTCTCAGCCTGCTGCTCACTTTTGGCTTGAGCCACTGACGTCAGCGAAGGCTTACTGAAGTCTTTTGCGCCAAATGACGCGGGATTCTGCGGTGCCGGTTTCGGAGTCTCTTTTACCTTGGAGCGAATTTCTGCATTTGCGCCCGCTTTTTTCATTGCCTGAATGTACTTCTTAGCCGTCGCTTCGTCCAAGCCAGTTTTAATGACCACTGTACGGCCAGAAAACAACGTCGCCAATTTGGCATCATCCGCTTTGAACATCCGAGCGATATTCTTTCGGACCTGCTGCTCATCAGCACCGATCAGTACTTTCCCCTGAAATACTACTTCAAAATCTGAACTCATTATCAAAAAACACTCAAATAAACGCTGCCATAACAATAGTTTATACCAGATTTAATAAGTATCTAGGCAAATTAAGTAATTTAGCGTAAAGAAAATCGACTTATATCAATCGACTCAAAAAATTGCTGTCTATACTGAAAATGTAGACAAGTGCCAACACTCGTAATCAAGGAACACAACATGAGTATCGAATCAATTAAAGTCAGATCTTGCATGGATGAAAGTATTTTACCGCTCACGAAAGATACTCCATTGATTGTCGCCACCACGGCTTTATGCAAAAACAAATTAACCGGCCTGCCTGTGGTCGACAGTCACATGCATTTGATTGGATTTCTGTCAGAACAGGATTGCATCGGTAAAATTCTGAATGAAAGTTTTTATGGCTACTCCGACGCCAGCGTCGCAGACGTCATGAAAACGGACACCATTACCGTTTCACCAGAAATGAGTATCATTGATCTTGCCCAACAGATGAAAGCAAACCGGCCACGAATTTACCCTGTCATAGAAAATGAAAAGTACTTGGGATTGATTAGCAGAACGGACGTATTAACGGCGCTGAAACAACACATTAAAAAAATGCGATCAACCCACATATAAAGACATGACTTCCTGACTTCCTTTACTGGCCTCAATGCAGTGGACATTATAAGATTCACTTCATTGAGCCATACACTTATTTTCACGACTTGAGTTAGGGAAGACAGAAATCATGACAAGCCACCCATATCAAACCGTATTAATTACCGGCTGCTCCAGTGGTATCGGCGCCTGTTTGGCAAAAAAGCTCCATGAGCAAGGGCATAACGTTCTCGCTACTGCGAGAAACAAAGAAAAACTCTCAGAGTTACAAAATACTGGCATTTCAACTTTTTCACTGGACGTCACAAGCCAACAATCCATCGACGAGCTAGTGCAAACCCTGTCGGATCAAAACACTGAAATTCAAGCCATCATTAATAACGCAGGGTATGCAGCGATGGGACCAATGGCTGAGTTGCCAATGGAAGACTTGGAAAAACAGTTAAGCACGAATGTCACGGGAATTGTGCGGGTGGTTCAGGCCTTTTCAAAGGACATGATCACCAAAAAAGCAGGGCTGATTGTCAACATAGGTTCGGTATCCGGCATACTCACCACGCCTTTTTCAGGCGCTTACTGCGCCAGTAAAGCGGCGGTGCACTGTTTAACGGATGCGATGCGAATGGAGTTATCCCCCTTCAATATCAACGTCGTGGACGTTCGACCGGGCGCAATCGAGTCCAGCTTTGGTGATAATGCTGCCGCCGGTACTGAAAAGAACAAGCAAAACTTTAAGTTATACCAGTCGATTTACCAACAAATCATGAAGCGGGCCAATGCTTCCCAAGACAACCCAACGCCAACGGATGAATTTTGCGATAAGTTGATCGACGGGTGCTTCACCAACACTCCCAAACCAATTCAATACATTGGCAATGGCAGTACTGCGTTTCCATTAATGAAGCGTTTACTGCCCACGAAACTATTGGATCAAATCCTATGTAAAAAATTCGGACTTAACCAACTCTGAATCGGCCGAAAAAAAGAGGCGAGTGCCTCTTTTTGATTTCTTTCCCGAATCCAGCCACTGAGCACTCAAGTAACGAAGCACTCACAGGACGCCTATCAGTTCAACTCTGCAGATATTTTTCCGCAAGCGGTTCTCGCTTTCTCTCTGGCATGTTCAATGTCATTGCCCATCGCCAAAGTAACCCCCATCCGTCGTTTACCGGAAACTTCCGGCTTACCAAACAAACGAAGTTGCGTATCCGGTTCTGACAGTGCGTTATCCAACCCACTGAACATAACCGCATCCGACTCGCCTTCCACCAGCATCGCACAAGAGGCGGAAGATCCGTTTTGACGAATGGAAGGGATAGGCAGCCCTAAAATAGCTCTGGCATGTAGTGCAAACTGCGATAAATCCTGAGAAATCAAGGTGACCAGTCCTGTATCATGAGGTCTTGGAGAAACTTCACTGAAGTAAACCTGATCTCCTTGGACAAATAGCTCAACCCCAAAAACACCTCGACCACCCAAAGCCTCGGTTACTTGCTCTGCAATATGCTTAGAAGCGGACAACGCCGTTTCTGACATCTGTTGCGGCTGCCAGGATTCACGATAATCGCCGTCTTTCTGAATATGCCCCACCGGCTCACAAAAGCTCACGCCGTCACGATGTCGAACAGTCAACAGTGTAATTTCGTATTCAAAATCAACAAACCCTTCAACGATGATCCGACCTTTACCAGCACGACCTCCTTCCTGCGCGTAATCCCACGCCTCATCGACATCATCTGCGGTCTTGATCACAGACTGGCCTTTGCCTGAGGAACTCATAATAGGTTTCACCACGCATGGCATACCTATTTCCTGCACCGCAGTCAGGTAATCTTCTTTGGTATCCGCAAACCGGTATGGTGATGTCGCCAACCCTAGCTCTTCCGCAGCTAACCGGCGAATACCTTCCCGGTTCATGGTCAGTTGAGCCGCTCGCGCTGTTGGCACGACGTGATAACCTTCCTGCTCTAGTTCCACCAATGCCTGAGTTGCAATGGCTTCAATTTCCGGCACAATTAAATCAGGCTTCTCCAGCTCAATCACCGACTTTAATGCATCAGCATCTAACATGTTAATAACATGAGACCGATGAGCCACCTGCATCGCAGGCGCGTTTTCATAACGATCAACACCAATGACCTCAACCCCGTATCGCTGAAGCTCAATCACTACTTCTTTACCTAACTCCCCACAACCGCACATTAAAACTCTGGTTGGGCGACGACTTAAAGGCGTTCCGATTGAAACCATTATTCATTCCTTAACCAATTGAAAATCGACAAGAGAAATATAAAAAAATACTTAACCAATGAAGTTAAACGAAGACTTTTCTCTTTCCCGAACTTTTTCCATAACCTTCATTCGTTGTTCGTTGGAGTAATCACCCCAGTGAGAAATTTCTTCGCCGGAACGAAAACATCCCTGACATATATCCTGTTCATCAAGGTAACAGATACTGACGCAAGGAGAAGTAACCACGTTTTTTACAGTTTGAGACATGCACAACCCAAAAAATTAGAAAAATTTTGCTGCATTCTACTGAACCCTTTGATCAATTGATAGCCAAAACGCCCGACGATCGGTAGCTACTAATGCAGTTATGCGATGGGCTTAAGAAAACGACGGTAACGATCTGCATTCTTAACGTAGTGATCAGCACTGATTTCCAGCATCTTCTGCTGGTTGACGGAAAGTTCCCGTTTGATTTTTGCAGGCGAACCAATCACAAGCGAGTTATCTGGAATGACCATGCCTTCAGGCACCAGAGCGTTTGCACCAATCAAGCAATGTTTCCCAATCTTAGCGCCATTTAGCACCACAGCATTAATCCCGATTAAACTGAAATCGCCAATTGAACAACCGTGAAGCATCGCCTTATGACCGACCGTCACACCACGCCCTAATGTCATCGGGTGCCCTGGATCGGTATGTAACACACTACCGTCCTGAATATTCGACTCTTCACCCACGTGGATCAATTCATTATCGCCACGAATCACCACATTGAACCAAACGCTTGAGCTCGCCTCAAGAACGACATTACCAATGACAGTTGCATTCTCTGCCACAAACACATTCGGGTCTTTCAAGACGGGCTTTAAGTCACCAAGCTCATACAACATAACGGTTTATTTTCCTTTTTTTATAAATAACGTATTTCAACAGCTTCAGGCTTGCTCCAAACATCATAGTCGGCGTCAAAGCCGACATTTAACAGCTCGACCAAAATCAATGAGCTTAACCCCCAAATTTCATAATCGTCATAAAAGAAACAGGGGATATACAAACTGCCTTTAGGATGCCGGATTCTGTCATATCGATCAGGAAGGTTTTCTAAAAAAAAGGAAAGCGGCACATTAAATATGGCATCCAACTCCTCTTTGTTTGGGATCAGTTCAACGTTACTAGAAACCGAGGCAATAAAAGGTGTCACCAGAATGCCTTGCCTGGAAACCACCTGACTTAATCGACCAATGGGCTTAACCGTATTCCTGGGCAAAGCAATTTCTTCTTCGGCTTCCCTTAACGCTGTGGAGTACAGGTCAATGTCCGTTTCATCTTTTTTACCGCCAGGGAAAGCCACCTGCCCTGCATGGCTGTTCATATGTTTTGCCCGCCGGGTCAAAATCACCTCAGGTTCGTCCGGGCTGTTCGTGACCGCAACCAAAACCGCCGCCTCAGGCAAATCTAACGCCATATCAGAAGGCGTATGACTGGCCAAACGCTGGCATAACTCCGGAGATAAATTCAGTTCAGACAACAGACAACCTCACCCTGTATAAAAATTCGCATCAATTCTGCGTTGTATTCATTCAACATGTACAATTAATATATTAACGTTAAACCAAGGTTTTAAAGTAAACGCCATAAACAAACTACTATAACTAGGCTCTCAAATGAAGTTTTGCAGTGATTGCGGTGCACCGGTTACTCGGTTAATCCCTGACATGGACAACAAACTAAGAGACGTATGCACCTCTTGCCATACCATCCACTATCAGAACCCTAAAATTGTGGCAGGCACACTTCCGGTGTTCGGCAACAAAGTTTTACTTTGCAAACGAGCCATCGAACCCAGGCTTGGATACTGGACCCTACCGGCAGGGTTTATGGAAAACAAAGAAACCACGCCTCAGGCTGCAATCAGGGAAACTCAGGAAGAAGCCAACGCTTCCGTCGAGCTAAGTCATTTGTTAAGTATGATTGATGTCCCCCACATCAGCCAGGTGCACATGTTTTTTTACGCTGAATTAACCGACCTGAACTTCAGCTCGGGAGAGGAGTCATTGGAAGTTAAATTATTTTCTGAAGACGAAATCCCCTGGGAAGAAATCGCCTTTCCCACCGTCAAGAAAACACTGAAGCACTATTTATCTGAGAGAAAAATAAAAAATCATTACAAGAACTATGAATTACTGATGGAGACCATTGAGTTTTCAGAACGAATTCAGGCTTCGACAGCCTCATAGGTCAAGTTATAAATCTTCTAACAGGTAAACATCGTAAGCAGGCTCCTCGTATGGATGAGCCTCCTTCATGGCTGTTAAGGCCGCTATCAATAGCGCATCCTCGCAAACCAACTCAACCTTGTACTCCTCAACTTGTTCCAGTTCACCGCACTGCCCCAAGAACGGATCAGAACCTTCCAATGCTCTGAATTGGCCCTGTCCCTTTACCTGCCAACAGCATTGGTCATAATTACCAATTCGACCGGCGCCCGCATCAAACAAAGCTTGTTTGACTTCATCAAGATGAGATTCAGGAATAAAAACGGCTATTTTATACATGAGAATACCGACCCTATTATACTGAGCGGGCCAAAGACTGATTGGAGTAAAGTTCCGTTAACTGCTCATCACCGATATCGGTTAGTTTCCAACGAATATCACGCCCTTGCATGACCTCTTGAATCAGATCCTGACCGCGCAAATAAATTTTTACCCGATTCATGCTTTCATTGGTTAGGCGCACATCCGCCACTGCATGACTATTGGGATATTGCTGTTTAATCGGAGCCTGAACATGGGTAGCCAGTGCCGCTGAAATGACCAAGCGCATTTTCTCTTCGGAAATGGCCGTCAACATATGAGGAGCGACGGCCAGGAATATGTCATCCCAGGACATGTTCCAGCTTTCAGTGATCGTTTTAAAGTTTCCGCCACTGAATACTTTCGCACTGTACGAAATGAGGACAAATTTATTTCGTAGCTTAGGTTTATTTGACGCAGAATTGGAAGCGCCATTAGGATTAGAATAGGACTCGTAGTGACTAAGCTCTCGCTTGGTTTCTTCAAGTTCTTTCTTTAATTTGGCTATTTCTTGGTTTTGTAAGGTGGTTGTCGTTACGGAAGAATTAATGACAGGCGGTACAAACGTCTTCTCTTTCACCTCAGCCCCTGCTGGCACAAGTCCAATTTGTTGCAATGATTTGAGTTTTCGAACTGCCATCAGCAATTGCTTGTTCAGATCCTCTTTACCGCACCAGAACCTAATTTTATGAACAGACAATAACTTTCTGAATTCTTCAATGTGGGCGTCATTTGCTTTTTTATCGGAAAGCGTTTTCAGACAAAACGGATAAATCACTTTACCTTGGGTTGTCGCGTAAATATAGGCCATATGAACGTAGCTGACGCCACTTGGGGACAAATTCCCATAAGAGTTCCCGATAACTAAAAACACAGCATCCGACTCATCAATCATCGCGCGGATAATATCCCAATGATTGTTCGCCGAGGACGGTTTTAAGCCCAGCCCAAGAGGCAGACATTTATGTTTTAGCAGCTCATGACCAAGGGCAACCGCAGTATCCTGAAGTTCACCAACATCATGAGCAATAAAAACACGATATCTCTGATCTTTCACCCTTACCTCTCTAGGCGTTATTATCAACTGTCCTTGTCATAATCATAAACTACTTTACCTTAAATATAGATATAACTTATTAAATAAGGTTCCACTGAATCCTGCAAGCCATAGTAAAAGGCACGCCAAGACTCAGTAACTGTTCAAATGACGTTAATTAGTATACATCATCTTTAAATGTGAATAAGAGCCAAGTCACACTAAGACCTGACATTAGTTCACACTTTTTCAGTATTCACACACTCAAAAGCCGCTCGAAAGCGGCTTTTGATGACAACATTACTCGGTTACATTAATCGACCCAGCGACGTGCATTACGGAACATCCGTATCCATGCACCGTCTTCATCCCAGCTTGATGGTGCCCAGGAGTTCTGCACGGTTCTGAACACTCGCTCAGGGTGAGGCATCATAATAGTAACTCGACCATCTTCGTTACAGATACCACCTATGCCGTCCGGTGAGCCGTTCGGGTTCAACGGATATTGCTCCGTTACTTGCCCGTAGTTATCCACATAACGCAGAGCAACCGAATTACCATTTGAAGCAACGTTCAAATGATCTGCATCTCTGAATTCAGCGCGGCCTTCACCATGAGCAATGGCGATCGGCATTTTAGAACCAGCCATACCCTGCAATAGAATCGATGGACTATCCTGAATCTCAACCATTGCCACACGTGCTTCGAATTGCTCGGACTTATTCCTTACAAATCGCGGCCAATGATCTGTTCCGGGAATCAAAGACGCTAGGTTAGAAAGCATTTGGCAACCATTACAAATACCTAATGCAAAAGCATCCTGTCTCTCAAACAGGCCTGCAAACTGATCTCGCGCTCTGGCATTGAACAAAATGGATTTAGCCCAGCCTTCACCAGCCCCCAGTACATCACCGTACGAGAAGCCGCCACAAGCCACTAAACCACGGAACTGATCCAGGGTGACGCGTCCGGACAGGATGTCACTCATATGAACATCGACGCTTTCGAAACCTGCACGATCAAACGCCGCAGCCATTTCAACCTGACCGTTCACACCTTGTTCACGCAACACAGCCACCTGTGGCCGAACACCTTTCAATAAATACGGTGCAGCAACATCGTCATTCACATCGAAGGTTAAATTTGCAGTTAAGCCCGGATTTTCATCATCGTTAATGGCATCAAATTCTTCTGTTGCGCATTCCGCATTATCTCGCAGTTTTTGAATTTCGTAGCTGTTACGAGACCAAACTTGCTGCAACTCAGAACGAGAGCGATCCATTAACAGCTCTCCATTGAGAGTAACACGCACTTGATGATCATCGTTCAGTGAACCAATCACACCGGAGCAATCTCCCAGACCTGCGCTGTTAAGCTGAGTCAGTACGAAATCGACATCATCACGACGAACCTGAATCACAGCGCCCAATTCTTCGTTGAACAGCACAGGAACAACATCCGCTTCCTGGTCCGCTAAGTAATCAAGATAAAGATCAACCCCTGTTCGGCCGGCAAAGGCCATTTCAGTCACTGTAGTCAGTAAACCACCGTCGGATCTATCGTGGTACGCCAACAATTTATCATCAGCATTCAACCCCTGAACAACCGCAAAGAACGCTTTCAGATCTTCAGCGTCGTCCAGATCAGCACATTCGTTACCGACCTGATTAAATACCTGCGCCAGACACGAACCACCCAAACGGTTTTTGCCCCGACCTAAGTCAATCAGGATAAGGTCTGTTTCGCCCTGATCTTTTTTCAATTCTGGAGTCAAGGTATTACGGACATCAGATACCGGAGCAAAGCCGGAAATCACCAACGATAGTGGGGCAACCACGGATTTCGTGTTGCCGTCTTCTTCCCACACCGTCTTCATGGACATGGAATCTTTACCCACAGGGATCGAAATACCCAGCTCTGGACACAGCTCCATGCCTACCGTTTTCACAGTATTATACAGGTTCTGATCTTCGCCTGGGTGACCCGCTGCGGCCATCCAGTTTGCAGACATTTTAATGTCGGAAATTTTATTAATGGCAGCACAAGCCAGGTTTGTCACCGACTCGCCAATCGCCATCCGACCAGAAGCCGGCGCATTGATCAAAGCGACCGGAGTTCTCTCACCCATGGCCATCGCTTCACCGGCGTAAGTGTCAAAGCTGCTTGTGGTGACTGCTGCATCAGCCACCGGTACCTGCCAAGGGCCAACCATTTGATCTCGGTTAACCATACCCGTAATGGATCGGTCACCAATGGTAATCAGGAAGCTCTTGCTCGCAACCGTTGGCAAACTTAATACACGAGTGGTTGCTTCTTCCAAAGCCACGCCGTCCAGCGTCAGGGCATCCAGTTCCACCGATTGCGTTTCAAAAGCGCGTTCCATCTTAGGCGGCTTACCCAGTAGCACCTGAAGAGGCAAATCCACCGGATCGTTATCGAAGTGTTCATCGTGAAGTGACAAATGCTTTTCTTCCGTCGCCTCACCGACAACGGCAAAAGGACACCGCTCACGTTCACACAAAGATTCAAAGCGTTTTAAGTCTTCCGGCGCAACCGCCAACACGTATCGCTCCTGCGATTCGTTACACCAAATTTCCGCAGGCGCCATGCCTGGTTCATCGTTAGGTACGTTTCTCAGTTCAAACTTACCACCGCGATCACCGTCATTCACCAGCTCAGGAAACGCATTAGAAATACCACCTGCGCCTACGTCGTGAATAAACTTAATCGGGTTTTCGTCACCCATCTGCCAACAACGGTCAATAACTTCCTGACAGCGACGCTCCATCTCTGGGTTGTCACGCTGAACAGAGGCAAAATCGAGATCCGCACTGCTTGACCCTGAAGTCATTGAAGAAGCAGCACCGCCGCCCAAGCCGATCAACATCGCCGGGCCACCCAACACAATCAGTTTGGCACCCACCGGAATTTCTTTCTTCTCAACATGCTCGCTACGAATGTTACCCAAACCACCCGCCAACATAATCGGTTTGTGATAACCACGAACTTCATTGCCCGCAACACCACCGGATTCCTGTTCGTAGGTACGGAAGTAGCCCGTCAAGTTCGGACGACCAAATTCGTTATTGAACGCAGCGCCACCTAAAGGCCCTTCAATCATGATGTCCAGAGCAGAAACGATACGTTCAGGTTTGCCGTAATCTTTTTCCCATGGTTGCTCCCAACCAGGTACTTTCAGGTTAGACACTGTAAAGCCAGTCAGACCTGCTTTTGGCTTACTGCCAATGCCTGTAGCGCCTTCATCGCGAATCTCACCACCAGAACCTGTTGCGGCTCCTGCATGCGGCGCAATCGCTGTCGGGTGGTTATGAGTTTCCACCTTCATAAGAATATGAATGTCTTCCTCGTGATAAGCGTATTTATTGGTGCCCGCTTTAGGGAAGAAACGACCGGCTTTATGACCTTTGATAACGGAAGCATTGTCTTTGTAGGCACTCAATACATCCTGGCCGCTGATTTCATTGGTATTCTTAATCATTTTAAACAGGGACTTGTCCGCCTGCTTACCATCAATGACCCAATCAGCATTAAATATTTTATGTCGACAATGCTCTGAGTTTGCCTGGGCAAACATCATCAGTTCAACATCCGTCGGATTGCGACCAAGCGTTTTGAAGTTTTCTACCAGGTAGTCAATTTCATCATCGGCCAAAGCCAAACCCCAATCGTTATTTGCAGTCTCCAATGCTTCACGTTCGCCTTCCAAAATATTTACCGTTCGGAAAGGGGCCGGTTCAGCCTGAGTAAACAGTAACTCAGCGCCGCCCATAGACGAAAATACAGCTTCAGTCATGCGATCATGAAGAAGGTCGGCCAATATTTTTTTATCAGATTCTTCAAGTGCATTCGAGGTCGTAATGTAATATGCCACACCACGTTCAATGCGGTTCACACGATGCAGACCGCAGTTATGCAAAATATCGGTTGCCTTACTGGACCAAGGAGAAATCGTTCCGGGTCTTGGAACGACTAAAAATAAAGTCCCGTCCAATTCCTGTACTGGCTCACTAGGACCATACTGAAGTGCTTTATCCATGATTGCTTGTTCATCTTGACTGAGCGTTCCGTCAAGAGAGGCAAAATGCATAAATTCGGCGTAGACGCCGCTGACACTCGGAATGGCATCCTGAAGAATATTGAGTAGTTTTTCAGATTTAAACTTGGAAAGCGCTGGTGCACCGCGAAGCTCAAGCATGCTGATGAAGTTCCTGACTATAATTTAGACCGTTCCCACTCTTCATGACATGGAAATTCAAGGCGTGAATAATACTGGAAATGCAAGCAAACGGCTACATATGTCATACTTATTAAACGCCTAGGGTGTTCATTCAAAAAAAAGAACATAAAATAACCACACTTCACATGGATCAGTGATTTACTTATCAATGATAGACTTCAATTGAGGTGCTATGAGTTTGAATTGTGATTATTCGTTAAAAAATGGATGCATAGAAAATACAGGGAATTGTATGAGTACGGTGGTATATACCAGCATTCGTGCCACCGAAGGTACATCCATCCCCCAGGCCAACCGACATTCAACGAGGTCTTTTCGTAAAGCACTTGTGATCTTTGCCTGCCTGACAAGTTTGTTCCTCGGCGGCTGCACCCGCCCTACTGCATTAGAAACCATCCAGCAAGAAGGCACATTAAACGTGGTCACGATCGACAGTGACCGTACTCTGGTAGTTCAAGACGGTGAAACCAAAGGCTTTGAGTACGAACTTACGAAAAGATTTGCGGATGAACTGGGCGTTAACCTTAGGATGTACACCGTTGATACCATCGAGGAGCTTTATCACAGCGTTGAAAATGGCTATGCCGCATTTTCTTCTGCGGGCATCGCCCTCAATATTAATCATAAACTGCTTATTTCACCCACTTATGCGAACTCGACATCCATAGCCCTGGTTCGCCAAGGCTCTCAAAAGCCGAAAAGCCCGAAAGATCTGGTTGGGAAGTCCCTTGTTGTTATTAAAGACAGTCCCGCCGAGCGCTGGTTAAAAATCACCACTCAAGCGCTTCCTGACCTGAAATGGACCGCCGTTGAATCACCAAACGTAATTGCCTTATTTCAATCTCTGCACAATCAGGAATTTGATGTACTGCTTGCATCAGACCATGACTATGATGCGTACCAAGCTTACTTTCCCGAGCTGCGAGTCGCTTTTAGCGCAGAAGATAACAACGAAATCGGCTGGATTTTTAAGCAAGCCGAGGATTTATCCCTATACAACAAAGCAGTCGAATTTCTAAGTTCTGAAAAAACCAAAGAGCACATCGCCTATCTGCAAGAAACGTATTATGGTCACCAATCTCGCCTCGATTTCGTGGGAGCAAAAACGTTTAAATACCACGCCAATCGTCGTCTGCCAAAATACAAAGAAAAAATCGAAAAGGCCGCAGAGAAATTCCAACAGGACTACTACCTGTTAGCCGCTGTCGGCTATCAAGAATCTCACTGGAATCCCAGAGCAAAAAGCCCGACCGGTGTCCGGGGCTTTATGATGCTGACGCAACCCACAGCCAGAGAGATGGGTGTCTCCAACCGGCTAAATGCTCAACAAAGCATCACCGGCGGTGCCAAATACTTAGCCAAAATTGTTAAAAGCTTACCCGACAGGATTCAGGAGCCAGACCGCACCTGGTTTGCCCTGGCGGCTTATAACGTTGGCCGAGGACACCTGGAAGATGCCCGCATATTGACCCAACAAGCAGGTAAAAACCCAGACACCTGGGCAGACGTCAAAGAGTTCTTACCACTTCTGCAAGACAAGCGCTGGTATAAAAAAACCAAACATGGCTACGCTCGTGGCTATGAGCCGGTTATCTATGTGCAAAATATCCGGAGATACGTAGACGTATTACGCTGGTACGACCAGCAACGAAAAGAAATTGAAATCGCTAAGGCCGAGGAAGAAGAAAAACCACCGATTGAGTTACCGCCTCAGGAATCGTCCATCGAAATGCCAATTATTATGCTTTAGCTCACTTCCTGCGACTGACCTGTCAGTCGCTGAACGCTAACTCCGGAAGTCATTCAATAAACGCGTCCAAATAACCGGCAAATTTCGCCATTGACGGCTTTCTGCGATATTGAAAAAAGCGCTGAATCATCAACCTGGTTTCTTTCTCCAGCACACCACCCTGCCACTCAACCTTATGGTTAAACTGAGGCTGCTCAAACATCCCCTGATGACTGCAAACCGCTCCGGCTTTAGGTTCTGTTGCCCCAAACACAACCCGGTCTACTCTGGAGTGAATAATGGCACCAGCACACATTGAACAAGGTTCAATAGTTACATAGAGCGTAGAGTTCACCAGACGATAGTTGCCCACTCTGGCCGAAGCATCCCTTAAACATTGAATTTCTGCATGGGCGGTCGGGTCCGACACCGTAATAGGACGATTCCAACCCTGGCCTATAATTTTATCATCCTGAACCAAAATGGCACCCACAGGCACTTCTTCTTCAAACCACGCATTCACTGCGAGCTTCAAGGCCTGTTTCATCCAAAACTGATCATTCATCGACTCACTACCCACATCAAAACCACTTTTCCCGCCAAAATAACCCTAATCTGGAATACAAACAAAAACGCCTTTTACTGCATCAATTTCCGCTCGGAAACCACTGCAAATAAAAGGCGCTAGAGTGACGTTAAGCTAAACAGCTATTCGTCCGAAATCATCATTCCCACTCAATGGTTGCCGGCGGCTTTGAGCTCACATCATAAGCAACACGGGAAATACCAGAAATTTCGTTAATAATCCGGTTCGATACTTTTTCAAGCAGTTCGTAAGGTAGGTGAGCCCAACGAGCCGTCATGAAATCAATGGTTTCCACCGCTCGTAGCGACACAACCCACTCATACCGACGCGCATCTCCCACCACTCCAACCGATTTCACCGGTAAAAAGACGGTAAATGCCTGACTTGTTTTGTGATACCAATCAGCGTTATGCAGCTCTTCCAGGAAGATAGCATCCGCCTCACGAAGGATGTCTGCGTATTCTTTCTTCACTTCGCCCAAAATACGAACACCTAAACCCGGCCCAGGGAATGGATGACGATAGACCATGTCATACGGTAACCCTAACTCCAAACCAACTTTACGGACTTCGTCTTTGAAAAGTTCACGAAGCGGCTCAACCAGTTCCAGCTTCATGTCGTCCGGCAAACCACCCACATTGTGGTGTGATTTAATGACATGAGCTTTGCCGGTCTTCGCCGCAGCCGATTCAATCACATCAGGGTAAATCGTACCTTGTGCCAAGAATTCACAGTTGCTTAACTTCGAAGATTCTTCATCAAATACTTCAATAAAAGTATTACCGATGATCTTACGCTTTTGTTCAGGGTCTGAAACACCCTTCAGCTTATCAAGGAACGTATCTTCTGCATTGGCACGAATAACCTTAACACCCATGTTATCTGCAAACATATCCATGACTTGGTCGCCTTCATTCTTACGAAGCAAACCATTATCCACAAATACGCACGTCAACTGGCTGCCAATCGCTTTATGAAGTAAAGCTGCAACCACAGAAGAGTCCACACCACCCGATAAGCCCAGTAACACTTCTTTATCACCGACTTGCTCTTTTACTTTGGCAATTTGGTCTTCAATGATTTTAGCCGGTGTCCACAACTTCTCACAGCCACTCAGCTCAAGTATAAAGTGTTCAAGAATACGTTGCCCCTGAAGGGTATGGGTAACTTCCGGGTGGAATTGAACACCAAAAAATTTCTTACTTTCGTTATACATGCCGGCAATCGGGCATGAAGGAGTGGATGCCATCAACTCAAAACCTTCAGGCATAGCAACCACTTTATCACCATGACTCATCCAGACATCCAACAGCGATTTACCGCCCTCGGAAACATGATCCCGAATGTCGTGTAACAAGGTACTCTCACCCTCTACCTGAATTTGAGCATACCCAAACTCACGAAGATCAGAGGATTCAACGCGACCACCCAACTGTTCCGCCATGGTTTGCATACCATAACAGATACCCAGCACAGGAACGTTCAGATTAAATACCACTTCCGGCGCTCTAGGCGACTGACCTTCGGTCACTGACTCTGGGCCTCCGGCTAGAATGATCCCCTTCGGGTTAAAGTCACGAATATCCTCTTCGGACATATCAAACGCGTGAATTTCAGAATAAACACCAATTTCACGAACTCGACGAGCAATCAATTGGGTGTACTGACTTCCAAAATCAAGAATCAAAATTCTTTGAGCGTGGATATCTTGGGTCATGGAATAAATTTCCTTTGAAAACAGAGGTAAAAGCAAAAATTCTTGAGCTTAAATAAAAGCGGGGCCTTAACACCCCACTTTAAGCGACTTACTTTCTAACTAGCGCCTTAACCACCGACTCGGTAGTTTGGCGCTTCTTTGGTAATGTGTACATCGTGAACGTGAGATTCGCTCATACCCGCATTGGTGATCTGAACAAACTCAGGCTCTGTTCGCATAGCTGCAATGTTCTGACAGCCGGTGTAGCCCATAGAAGAACGTAGACCGCCCATCAACTGGTGCACCACATTGGAAAGTGGGCCTTTACAAGCAATACGGCCTTCAATACCTTCAGGAACCAGTTTCTCAACGCCTTCTTTTGCGTCCTGGAAGTAGCGATCACTTGAACCCTGACTTTGACCCATGGCACCTAATGAACCCATACCACGATATGACTTATAAGCACGACCCTGATAAAGCTCAACTTCGCCCGGCGCTTCATCTGTACCAGCTAGCAAACTACCAGCCATGACAACACTGGCACCCGCGACAATCGCTTTCGCTAAGTCGCCTGAGAAACGAACGCCACCATCCGCGATCAAAGGAACACCCGTTCCTTCCAACGCCGCCGCAACGTTTGCAATGGCAGAAATCTGAGGTACGCCCACACCAGCAACAATACGAGTTGTACAAATTGAACCAGGGCCAATACCCACTTTCACGCCATCTGCACCAGCGTCTGCAAGCGCTTTCGCCGCTTCGCCCGTTGCAATGTTTCCACCAATAACCTGCACAGTAGGGAAAGTCTTTTTCACCCAGGCAACGCGATCAATAACGCCTTTCGAATGACCGTGAGCGGTATCAACCACAATCACATCCACACCCGCTTCAACCAGCGCAGTAACACGATCAGGTGTTTCAGGGCCCGTACCGACAGCAGCACCAACACGTAAACGACCTTGGTCATCTTTACAAGCATTCGGGTAAGCGTTGGACTTGGCAATATCTTTAACCGTCATCAGGCCAGTCAGAGCACCTTGCTCATCGATCACCAAAACCTTTTCGATACGATTGATATGCAATAACTCACGAACTTTACCAGCACTGGTGCCTTCTTTAACCGTGATCAGCTTTTCTTTCGGTGTCATTACCGACGCAACGGTTGCATCCAGATTCAATTCAAAACGAACATCACGCCCGGTCACAATACCCACCAATTCGTTGCCATCCACAACCGGCACACCAGAGATATTATTACGACGGGTAATAGAAATAAGTTCACGAATAGAAGTGGTACTAGGAACGGTAATCGGGTCTTTTACGATACCGCTTTCGTATTTTTTAACAGCACGAACCTGAGCGGCCTGCTGTTCGATCGTTAAGTTTTTATGAATAATACCCAAGCCACCTTCTTGAGCCATTGCAATAGCCAAGCGGGACTCAGTAACTGTATCCATTGCTGCAGATACCAGAGGAACATTCAGTTCAATTTCACGAGTAATTCGAGTCTTAAGACTTACATCTTTAGGAAGAATTTCGGAATAACGAGGGACGAGTAGAACGTCATCGAAGGTCAAGGCATCTTGAGCGATACGTAGCATAATCATGTATTCCTGAGTAATGAATTATGCGCGCATATTATAGCCTCGTGAGAAGCATTGGTAAACAAGTATTATCAATACCCGAAATAAATATTGCCCTGAAAACAATCTGCGTTCCTGTTACTATCCTACTACTTTGTTATTGGCCAACGTTACTACCAGCATGTTCCTCAATCGTACACTCACTGTTTCTGAACTAAACCACCACGTCAAAGACTTACTTGAGACGCACTTCCTGACCGTGGAAGTCTCCGGAGAAATATCGGGCTTTGTGGCTGCCGCCTCCGGCCACTGGTACTTCACCTTAAAAGACGCTAAATCCCAGGTAAAGTGTGCCATGTTCCGACGCCAGAATGCGACCGTGGTACGACCACCGAAAAACGGGGACAAAGTCAGTGTAAAAGTACGTGTCACCCTGTATGAAGCACGGGGCGATTTTCAACTGGTGGCCAACAGCTTACAGTACGATGGCACAGGCGCACTATTAGCCGCCTTCGAGCAATTAAAAACCAAGCTCGATCAGGAAGGTCTGTTCAGTCCAGAACATAAAAAACCTATACCCGCTGTAACTAAAGAAATCGGGGTTATTACTTCATCGACCGGCGCAGCCATTCAGGACATCCTTCACGTAACACAACGCCGGTTTCCCTCGGCCAGAATCACGCTGTACCCAACTCAGGTTCAAGGGAAAGATGCACCGCTTCAGATCATGGCAGCACTGCATAAAGCCATTCAGCACAATAAGTGCGACGTTCTGATCATAGGCCGGGGCGGTGGCTCCATTGAAGACCTGTGGTGTTTTAACGACGAACAATTGGCACGCATGGTGTTCAATTGCCCTATTCCCATTATTTCTGCAGTGGGTCACGAAATTGATTTCACCATCACCGATTTCGTGGCAGACCTGAGAGCCCCGACACCATCTGCCGCAGCAGAAATCGTTACCCCCGATCAATTTGAGTGGCTGGCTCGTTTAAACAACATTGAAAAACGTCTGGTTTTTGCCATCAACCAGCGACTTAAATCGCTGAACCAACGCCTGGCGCTATTTAATTCAAAACTGGTCAACCCAAAACAGAAGCTCGAAAGAAACGCTCAGACGCTCGACGAACTAACCTTCAGACTGCACAAAGCAATTCACACTAAAATTGAACAAAAAAAATCAGCCTGCTTATTGGCCGAAAGCAAACTCAATCAATTTCACCCAAAGCAGCAAATAGAGCACTACAAGCTCAAAAATACGCAATTAGACGAACAACTGAAAAAATCCATTCAAAAAGTTATCCGGGAAAAGCAGCATGCTTTTTCAAAGGCCGTTGGAGCTCTTCAAATAATAAGCCCACTGAACACCTTACAGCGAGGATACTCAATTACAACGAATGAAAGTAATAAAGTCATCCAGACTACTAAATCAGTTAAGGTTGGCGATCAGGTTTCGGTTCAACTTCATGAAGGGGATTTCAAAGCCGAAGTAACATCAATTAATCGTTGATGTTACTTCAGAGAAGAGCGGTTTATAAATTCAGTCTGTCGCTACCGGGTGAATCGACTTGCGATATTCACCTGGCGAACAACCCAACCAACGCTTAAAAGCATGATAAAAACTGGACGTTTCCGCAAACCCTAGTTTATCTGCGATCTGGTCCATCTCCAGTTCACCTTCTTGAATATAGCGAATGGCTTTTCTTTGACGAACCTTATCACGCAATACCGCAAATGATGTGTCTTGCTTTTTTAACTTACGCTGAAGTGTCCGTGAACTCATATTGAATTTACATGCGGCATCTTCCATGCTCGCAGGCGCATTACCAAGATTATCATCGAGGAACTTTTCAACTTTGTTAACTAAGACATTATGATGAGGCATCTGGCGTAACTTGGAATTCGCCATCTCAATCAGGTTGTCATGATAAACGGGAAAATGGCCCGCCAAAGGCACATCAAGCAAGTCATGCTCGACTACAATCTCATCCCGATCCTGATTAAACAACACTGGCGCATCAAAGACTTTGGCATACTCTTCAACATAATCAGGCTGAGCGTGTCGGAATCGCACTTCAATGATATTCAGCGGTCTTCCCATTAGCCATTCAGCCAATGTCAGCATGCCGGCAAACATACCTTCAGCAAAATACACATGGCGACGAGTATCAAGTTCTTCTGTCTCAAACAGAATTCGCCCAATCTCATTGTTTTCTTCAATGATGCTGATATCAATGAAAGGAAGCCACAGACTGCGGTATTCATTAAAGCGAGCAATCGCATCGCGGCCTGTCTGACTGGTAGCAATCAAAGAGCCTACAATATCCAGCTCTTCATAGCTTAAGTGCTCGCCAACGTGCAATCCGAAAGCCTGATCACCGGACAAACGATGCATACTGCTGAATAAGCTGATGACATCTTCTTGAGTTATGTAGCTGTCTGGCTGAGCTACTTTATACGGATCTAAACCTGCACCCCGGAATATTTCTTCCATTGGAATACTGTATTGACGCGCAAGTCTAATAAACACAGGTGCAAGTGCCTGAGTGGACACGGTAGGCTGCATCGAATTACCCCACTAAATCTTTTATCTGTCCCCGGCAATGCAAAATACAATGGCAAATAATTATTATAGTTTTTAGTTTATGCCATACAAAAGTCTAAACCAGTCACACATCTTATTGTGTATTTGTGTAACTGGTGTTGTTAATTTACGTCAGTTTATTTTCTTTTCAACCTTTTTTTCACCAGACGCTTCGCAACTTCATCTTTATCACTGCGTTTTTGTCTTGGCGTTCTGGTATCACGCTTATTCGCAAACGGGTTGTCGCCCGTCTTAAATTCAAACATCATAGGCGTACCCACAATATTCAAAACCTTGCGAAAGGTATTTTCCAGATAACGCTTGTAAGAATTTGGCAGTTTATCGGTTTGATTGCCATGCACAATTATTCTTGGCGGGTTAGAGCCCCCCAAGTGAGCGTATCTGAGCTTAATACGATGATTCTTCACCACCGGTGGCGTATGCGACTTAACGGCATCCTCAAGAATTTGTGTCAAATAATTCGTTGACCACTTACCCATTGCCGCTTTGTAAGCTGCCTCAATAGAGCCGTACAAATTACCCACATTACTGCCATGCAGCGCCGAGATAAAGTGAATATCAGCATAATTAGAGAACACCAACCGACGGTCGATCTCGCTTTTGATTTTGTCTTTTTTTTCTTCGTCCAAGCCGTCCCACTTGTTGATCGCAATGGTAAAGGCTCGGCCTGCTTCAATTACGTAGCCTAACAAATGCAAGTCTTGTTCAACCAATCCTTGCTGAGCGTCGATCACCAACACAACTACGTTTGAGTCTTCAATCGCTTGCATCGTTTTAATGATCGAGAACTTCTCAACCACTTCTTTAACGTGCTTACGACGGCGAATACCCGCCGTATCAATCAAAGTATACTCTTTGCCATAACGCTCATATGGAATATAAACCGAATCGCGGGTGGTGCCCGGCATGTCATACACCACCACACGCTCTTCACCGAGCATCCGGTTCACCAATGTAGACTTACCAACATTAGGTCGCCCAACCACACCGATCTTAATGCCTCGGGTCTCTGCGCTGGAGCTGCCATCCAGCTCTTCTGCCGTTAACTCACCATCGTCTACCAAAGATTGTAAATAACCATCCCAGTACTCAAACACTTCTTCCATCAGAGAGCGTGTACCGCGATTCTGAGAAGCCGCAATAGGGAAAGGTTCAGCCGTAAGCCCCAAACCATAAAAGTCTGCCATCGCCGTATCAGGGTCAATGCCGTCGGTTTTATTAACAACCAACCAAGCTTTCTTGTGGGTACTTCTCAGATGTTCTACGATTTCTTCGTCGCCAACGGTTAGGCCAGCTTTACCATCAACCAAAAACAATATGATGTCAGCTTCTTCCATCGCCAACATGGATTGGCGAGCCATTTCCTGATCAACGCCTTTTTCATCGCCAGCGATACCACCTGTATCGATCACCATGAAACGACGATCATCGAGACGGCCATGACCGTATTTACGATCACGGGTTAAGCCTGAAAAATCTGCGACTAAAGCATCGCGACTTTTGGTCAAGCGATTAAATAATGTCGATTTACCAACATTTGGACGGCCAACAAGGGCTATCACTGGATCCATTATCTTCTCCGATTAGGAATCTTCCTGAATTTTTACTGCGGCCAGCGTTCCATCACTGGAGTAGATATACAACATATCACCAACTACAACTGGGTCTGAGATTAAGCCGTAACTGTCAATTCTTATACGATCTGCAAACGTGCCTGAAAGTTGTGAAACAAAATGAAGGTAGCCTTCAAAGTCTCCAACAATCACATAGTTCCCCATCGTTACTGGTTTAGTAAGACGACGGTTCGACAAGTCTTCTAATTTCCAGTTAACCGAACTTGAGCGATCATCCAACGCCACTAGGTGCCCATTATCCAAAGACAAATACACCTGGCCAAAACCAAACCCTGGGCCGACATAAGAAGAAAACTCTTTTTGCCAGCGCGTTCGTCCTGAAAACAGATCTACCGCACGAATAAAACCGTTGAAACCAACAGCATACATAGTGTCAAAAGTAACGAATGGTGTTCCGTCTACATCCGACAATTTCTCGAGGTCAGACTTACCACTTGGGATCGAAATACGTTTTTCCCAAAGGGTAGAGCCACTGTCATTACTTAGCGCAACCACCTTGCCGTTTGCAAAAGAAGCATAGGTCACTTTATCAGTGATGACCGGGTCAGCCGTGCCTCGCAGACTCAACAAAGGTAAGCTTGCATCGTAATGCCAGATTTGCTCCTGTGTTTCTAAACTGAAGCCATAAACGTGGCCATTCTGAGCCTGAGCAACGAGCAAATTATCTTTGATGCCTGGGCTGGATAAAATTTCACTGGTCAGTTTCTTCCGAAACGCTTCTGAGCCATCTTCAGCATTCAGAACAACCAATTCTCCATCCAACGTGCCCAGTGCAACGTAACCGTTTCCGGCACCAACACCACCAGAAACACGAAGATCTACATCTGTGTGCCACTGTTTATCGCCAGTGTGTCGGTCATAGCTATAACAATCACCATCACTGTCACACACAAACACCGAATCACCAGAAACTGCCGGTTTTAATTGCAGCCATTTGCCTTCAGTGCCATCCCCCGCCCAGCGATCCCAAACAACATCCGCTTCCATCACTGGCGTAAAGTCGACCAGCTCTGCAGGTAAGGCGGCTTCATTTTCGTCCGTTGAACTACAACCAACAACACCCGCTAACAGAGTTAAAGCGACTGCATGTTTAAGAAAAGCCTTCATTAATTGATCGTCTCAGCCGTTACAACTTCATTCAAATCATTACGCTTAAGCTCAAGTACATCCACTGGTAACCCAGACATACCGGCTTGTGCGATTGCGTTTTCATACGTGGAGCGGGCTTCGGCTTTATCGCCTTTCGCCAATAGAATATCAGCACGCAATTCCAGACCTCTTGCACCATAAGCGCCTTCCTGGTCTGCAGGCAACAACGCCAAAGCGTCATCATCTTTATTCTGAGCGTATAAAACCTGAGCTAAACGAAGGTTTGCCAGCTGCTTTAATTCAGATGTTGGAGCATCCTGAAACGCCTGTTTCAAATGACTTTCAGCCAAAGCAAAATCTTTCGATTCTACTGCCAATTTTGCCATCATCATGTCAGCGTAAACCGCATATGAGCTGCCTGCGTGATCTGCACGAAGATTTTTCGCTAATTCAAACACTTCACTGCGCTCTTCTTCAGAAGCATCGTATGGCAATGCCAAACGCTCCTCCAAAAGGTTCTGGAACTGCGCAGACACCGCTTCCGACTGTGCAAGGTCGTTTTTCTGGTATTGATCCCAACCGAAAACGGCCGCAATGCCCACAACCACAGCACCGATCAAGCCTTTCCCGTTTTCATCCCACCAACGCTTTACTTTTTCTTCCGTGCTATGTTCAAACTCTTCGTAATCCACAATCCCTCTCCTAATATTCTTTCCAATGGTTATTCTCGAAAACTCAACACTCAGCTGAGCTTACTTTCCAAATACGGCGCCAAGTCAGCAAAAGCAACAGACTCCTGCTCACCCTCTTTCAAATCTTTGACCGCAGCCATTTGTGTTTCAACTTCCTGATCACCAAGAATAATCACAAACTGAGCGCCACTTTTGTCCGCTTTTTTCATTTGGCTCTTAAAACTACCGCCACCGCAGTGAAGCTGAATTCTCAACTTGGAAGACGCTTCACGTAAGGTTTCTGCCAAAGTCATAGCCGCTTGGTTTGCTGCATCGCCCATGCTAGTCATATAAACATCAACCGTTTGAGTGACAGACCCAGGAATCGCATCCAACGTCTCAAGCAATAACACCAGGCGCTCAATACCCATTGCAAAACCAACCGCAGGTGTTGGTCGACCGCCCAACTGTTCCACCAAACCATCGTATCGACCACCGGCACAAACCGTGCCCTGTGCACCCAACGACGAAGTAACCCATTCGAAAACTGTTTTACAGTAATAGTCCAAGCCACGAACCAACTTAGGGTTCACAACGTACTGAATGCCAGCGGCTTCAAGACGAGCCAACAGCTCCTCAAAGTGCTGTTTGGACTCTTCATCAATATGATCCATCAAGCTCGGGGCATCTTTAAGCACCTCTTGCGTGGAAGAATCTTTACTGTCCAGAACACGCAAAGGGTTTGTTTCTAAACGACGTTTACTGTCCTCATCCAAACGCTCAACGTGCTGTCTCAAATACTCAACCAGTGCGGCTTTGTATTCAGCACGAGCTTCATTGGATGCTAACGTGTTGATCTGCAATTCAACCGAATCCAGAATACCGAGCTTTTTCCACAAACGCGCGCTCAACAAAATCACTTCAGCATCAATGTCCGGGCCATTCATACCAAAGGTTTCAACACCAATCTGATGGAACTGTCGATAGCGGCCTTTCTGTGGACGCTCATAACGGAACATTGGGCCGTTATACCAAAGGCGTTGTGTTTGGTTGTATAGTAAACCATGCTCTTCCGCTGCCCGTACGCAGCCGGCGGTGCCTTCAGGGCGAAGCGTTAAGCTGTCCCCATTACGATCGTCAAAGGTGTACATTTCCTTTTCAACGATGTCAGTCACTTCACCAATAGAGCGTTTGAATAAATCCGTCTGCTCTACAATCGGCATACGAATTTGCTGATACCCATAAGAATCCAGCACCGACTTCACGGTGCTTTCCAAATACTGCCAAACCTGCGTCTGACCAGGCAGAATGTCATTCATGCCTCGAATGGCTTTAATACGTGCCAAAATAACCTCTCTCAACTGACGCGTCTATCAAAACGCCATCAGACATAACTACTTAATAACTATTTAAAAACCACTTAAAATACATTCTTAAACTTTTAGGATTCAAACCAAATCAAGCTTTCGCAATCAGTTCATCCAACTCTTTTTGTTTGGCCGCAGCCCGCTCCCGGATCATGCGTTCCATGTCATCCACTAACGTCTCATTATTCAGTCTTTCATGAGGTTTGCCGTCGATATAAACACGGTTTGCAGTCGCACCACCGGCCAACCCGATATCCGCCTCTTTCGCTTCGCCCGGGCCATTTACAATGCAACCGATTACAGCAACATCCATCGGGACAATTACGTCTTCAAGACGGGTTTCCAATTCATTCATCGTATTGATCACATCGTAAGTCTGACGAGAGCAACTCGGACAAGCAATAAAGTTGATGCCCCGCGTTCGCAGTTTCAACGACTTTAGAATGTCATAACCGACTTTAATTTCATTGACCGGGTCCGACGCCAGCGATACCCGAATCGTATCACCAATACCATCCATCAACAGAAGACCCAGGCCAACCGAAGATTTTACGGTGCCGCCTCGGAAACCACCTGCCTCTGTGATGCCTAAATGCAGCGGTTGTTCAATTTGATTTGCGATTCTGCGATAGGCGTCCACCGTCATAAAGACTTCAGAGGCTTTCAGGCTGACTTTGAAATTTTGAAAATCCAGTTTATCCAGAATATCAATGTGCCGGAATGCAGATTCAACCAAGGCTTCAGCCGTTGGTTCACCATACTTTTGCTGCAAGTCTTTTTCTAAAGAGCCAGCATTTACACCGATCCGAATCGGAATATTTTTGTCTTTGGCGCAATCAACCACCTGGCGTACACGATCTGCACGGCCAATGTTTCCCGGGTTAATGCGCAAGCAATCAACCCCCAGTTCCATGACTTTCAGTGCAATTTTGTAATCAAAGTGAATATCAGAAACCAGAGGAATATTGACCTGACGACGTATTTCCGCAAAAGCATCTGCGGCGTCCATGGTCGGTACCGAAACCCGAACGATGTCTGCACCTGCATCTTCCAAACTTTTGATTTGAGCAACGGTTGCGGCTACATCGGTCGTTTCAGTATTTGTCATACTCTGAACCGCAATAGGCGCATCCCCACCTACAGGAACATTACCAACCATCACTTGACGTGACTTTCTTCTCTTAATCGGGGATTCAGGATTTTTATTCATTACAATGACTTTGTGTAAACCTAATTAATAATTCAGGATAAGTTAGTTACCCAGTTTAAATCTTGCCGTCTTTTTCTGGAAATAAGGCGATAAATCAACCGCATTTCCGTTATGAGCCAACTTCACCACCGTGGTATCACCAATAGTGACAGTAAAAGGTGGAACCCCTTCAACCTCGGAAGAGTCGCCCGCAAATTTGGAGCGCTCAGCCAATTTTGTACCTGTGGCATCAATAACCTGATACCAACAATCGCCCATAAACGTAAAACTCAACGTATCCTTTGGCAAATCAGCCGTTGGGTCATCCGCCGGAACATCGAGCACGGACTCAACTACAGGCTGTACTTCTTCAACCACTGACGTAATTTGAGTTGTTTCCAGCGGCGCTGCAGGGGTAGCTGGTTCCGTCTCCTCCTGTGCTTCTGTATCAACCGATGGGGCAACCACATCAACAGCACTTTCTGCTGCATCACTGTTATCAACTTCACTGGTTAATTCGACACTTTCCAGCGCTTGGTCGTTCAGAGAGGTCTCCACTTGTTCTGCCGAAGGTGCATTCTCAGGCTCAGCCGGAGATTCTTCGAAGTCCACCAAAGTGAAAATCAACACACCAACAACAACGACCAAAACAGCAAGAATCAATAACGGGTTCACTGCTTTTCGGTTTTCTTTTTTCTCTGCCTTAATTCGGGCCGCTTCTTCCTCATTGGTCTTACCTTGCTGCTCAAGGTAAAGCCTGACCAGCTCTTCACCGTTCAGGCCAACCATATCAGCGTAATTTCTTAAATAACCACGAATAAAGGTATCACCAGGCAGTGCAGCATAATTGCCATTCTCAAGCGCTTTAATGTAGCTTTCTGTCAGGCACAACCTTGCAGCCACCATATCCGTGCTCAAACCCTGCTCAGTTCTCGCCGAAGCTAAGATCTTCCCGACAGGTAAAGTACTTTTTGTGGTTACTTCCGTTGTCTGGTCATCCGCCATAGTTAGCTTTCCTTACCCTTTACGGTAGTGCTTACATCATTAGTTTTTGATTGGGTTTTCAAATACGCGGCATACTCGGATGAGTTAGGGTAAAGTTTCGCCAAGAGCAAGATATAGCGATTGGCTATGTCATCTCGCTTAGCGCCCTTTTCAATCCGATAGCCCAACATCAAAGAAGCAGGCGTATAGTTCTGAACCGCACCTAAATTCTTTTCATAAACACGATAATATCTCGAAGCAAACCGATAGTCTTGCTCCTCATAGCTCAATTTTGCTAATTGAATGTAAGGCTTCGTTTGCTTCGAGTTAATCGTGACGGATTTTTCGAATGATTCCCGGGCCAATTCTTTTTGGCCTAAACGTATTGCACATAAGCCAAGATTCAAGTTAGCAACCGCCAGATTTTCGTATAGTTTGTCTCTGGTCACTTCCTCAAACTGATTCAGTGCTTCCTGATATCTGCCACGAGAAAACAAAAACGCACCAAACAGCTCTTTACCACGGGTATAGCCCGGGTCTGCTTTGATCGAGCGACGATAATAGCTTTCAGCATCTTCCGGCTCACCTTCGCGTTCCAACGCTAAGGCCATCCCTGCCAGTGCTGCAGGATGGTTTGGCCTTTCGTTCAAAACTTCATTCAGCTTTTGTTTTGCCGGTTCCGTATGACCGTGCTGTAAATGCAAAAATGCCGCTTTTACATGATATTCGATGGACTTCTCAGGATCTTTTTTATCCGTAAAACGCGAGTAAGTTTCAACAACGGTACACCCTGATAAAAATGTAAACGCAACGATCAAAATCAGAAAACGAGTTAAGCTTCGCTTCTTCAAGTTGGATTTCAATTCCCGGTACATTTCACTTCCTCAACTATCGTAATCTGGATTGTGTGACAGTGTATATGCTTCATCACCGAAGTTACTAGCCCAAATGACAACTAACTTATTTATCAGCAGGTTAATCACTAAAATTACTGCGCCGCATTTTGATATTTTGCGCTGCGTCTCGTTCTGTCTTCTACTTGCCCGACAAGTTGTCCACAGGCAGCATCGATATCGTCACCCCGAGTAGAACGTACCGTTGTAATAATACCAACAGAGTTAAGATACGCATGAAACTGGCTCACAGCTTCCGGTTTGGAGCGGCGATAACCTGAATTCGGGAAAGGATTGAACGGAATCAAGTTGATTTTACACGAGATTCTACGCAGAACCTTCGCCAGTTCTTTTGCGTGCTCAGGCGTATCATTAACGCCGTCAATCATTGTGTATTCGATGGTTATGCCACGCTTATCATCACATTTATCGAGGTATTCCTGGCAAGTGTCCAACAAGACTGAAATCGGGTATTTCTTATTAATTGGAACCAATTCGTTACGCAGTTCATCATTAGGCGCGTGCAAAGAAATCGCCAAAGACACATCGGTGCGATCCCCCAGTTCTTTAAGAGCAGGCACCACGCCAGACGTACTCAAAGTTACCCGCCGCTTGGATAAACCGTACGCATTGTCTTCCATCATGAGACTCATGGCATCTACCACGTTCTCAAAATTCAACAATGGCTCTCCCATCCCCATCATGACCACGTTTGACACAGGACGCGGGTTGGAAGGATCACGATCCCCGAATGATTTACAGGCAATCCATAGCTGACCAATCACCTCTGCTGCGGTTAAATTCCGCTGAAAGCCTTGCTTACCAGTGGAGCAAAAGCTGCAATCCAGAGAGCATCCGACCTGAGAAGACACACATAAGGTATTTCTGTCTTTAGCTGGAATCAAAACCGTTTCGACGCAACTGCCACCCTCAACCCGAATTACCCATTTACGAGTACCGTCGTCAGAAAAGTCATGAAAAACAACTTCCGGCGGGCGAATTTCAGACACCTTAGCCAACTTAGCTTTTAGCGCTTTGCCAACATTGGTCATGTCATCGAAATTGTCGATGCCGTATTGGTGAATCCACTTCATCACTTGAACAGCGCGGAATTTCTTTTCCCCGATGCTTTCAAAAAATTCGATCATTTTATCGAGAGACAATCCCAGTAGATTGACTTTCGTTACAGAGTCCTCTGAAGAGGTGGTTTTATCAGACGTGATGATTTCAGAAGAGGTATTCATAGTGACTCACCTTTAGGCCAGGATTTACGGTCTTAATTGACTGTAGTGTTTAAGAAATGCGATAGAAATAAAAAGCACAAAGCCGGAGCGTAAAGCCCCGGCTCAGTTTTTACACAAGCAATATTAGCGTGCGCAAATTTCTTCGTCAGCGAAGAAGTAAGCAACTTCACGCGCTGCAGATGCTTCAGAGTCTGAACCATGTACTGCGTTTGCGTCGATGCTTTCAGCGAAATCAGCACGGATAGTGCCAGCTTCAGCTTCTTTAGGGTTCGTTGCGCCCATTAGGTCACGGTTCTTAAGGATTGCGCCTTCGCCTTCCAAAACCTGAATACAAACAGGACCAGAAGTCATGAAGTCAACCAAGTCTTTAAAGAAAGGACGTTCTTTGTGCTCAGCGTAGAAACCTTCTGCTTTTTCCTGAGACAGCTGAACCATTTTCGCTGCAACAATCTGAAGGCCATTGCTTTCGAAACGAGAATAGATTTTACCGATTACGTTTTTTGCAACTGCGTCTGGTTTAACAATAGAAAGAGTGCGTTCTACCGCCATGGAATAATTCCTCTGAAAAATGTATTTAGCTGTCTAAAAAATCGAGCGGATTATACGTCAGATAAGACAACCATTACCAGTGATTCAAGACTCGTTTCTTAAACAATCAGACGACTATCGAACATTTAGGACGGTTTATTTCTGAAATACAAAAAAAGGCCCAACAGGCCTTTAGTAAAGTCTGATAAATCTTCGCTGAAGATTACGCCATTGCAGCTGTACGCTCTTCAATGTAGTTAGCCACAAAGGTATCCACATCAATCGCAATTTTAAGGCCTTTTTCGTCTTTGTAAGTGCCTTTGATCATCATCGAAGATCCCGTCATAGTCGGCTGCGCGCCCTGATCCAGCTGCGAATCTTCAAAATCAATCATTTCAGACACAGAATCCACCAACAACCCGAAGTTGCCCTCTGGCAACTCAAGACAAATCACACGACTGGCATCGGTCATCTGAAACGGAGGCAACCCCATGATGGTTCGAGTATCTAACACCACCATCACCTCACCTCGTACGTTGATAATTCCGGCAACGAAGTCTGGCGCACCAGGCACAGGAACAGGCTCCTCATAACGAAGCACCTCTTTCACTGAACTGACCTGATGACAATAATCCTCATCTTCAACACAAAAAGTTATCCATTTCATTACAAACAGTGCCTTTTAATCAATGAATGGCTCAATAAAGCATACCCAATACGTTGGTTAGCGTTCAAAAAGCGCAAAACCTTAGAATAAATATTAGCACAGCCAAAGATAAAAGCTGTTTCCCAATAAAAAAAGCCTGGCACAGCGACTTACACAATTAATATGTAAAGCTATCCAGGCAAACAAAGGGTAGGAAACTTAGGGTTCCAGACTTTCAACGCCTAAGTTACCGTTCAACCGTGCAAACAATAAGAAAGAAAAATGAAAGAATTATCCTTCTTTGCTTAGGTGAACATCCATTTGCGGATAAGGAATAGAAATGCCTTTTTGATCCAAAGTGCATTTGATCGTTTCCAATAACTCTGCTCGCACTCCCCAATAATCTTCTGAACGCACCCAGGGCCTGACGTTAAAGTTCACACTGCTGTCGGCCAACTCCACCATAGCAACAACAGGCGCTGGGTCCTTAAGCACTTGAGGATGCCCAACCAATATAGACTCAAGAATCAATCTGGCTTCGATTGCATCACTTTCGTAACTGACACCTATCACCAAATCAATACGGCGATTCTCCTTCGCTGAATAGTTAATGATAGTACCGGAGTAAATCGCGCCATTAGGCACTATTACTTGCTTATTGTCTCCGGTTCGAATCATTGTTGAAAATATAGTAATTTTTTCAACAACGCCGGATACTCCGGCAACTTCAACAAAGTCATCCATCTTAAATGGTCTGAATAAAACCAGCATCACACCTGCCGCGAAATTCTGAAGCGAATCTTTCAACGCCAAGCCCACGGCCAGACCGGCAGCACCAACCAGAGCAACCAAAGATGTGGTGTCCACCCCCAACTGATCCAGGGCGATAACAACCACAACCAACATCAGCAGCATCTTGAGAATCGAGGCGATAAAGTCAACCAGAATCTCATCGACATTCGAGCGTTGCATCACCCGCTTCACTACCGATAAGGTCACTTGAACCAGCAATTTACCGACAAAAAAGACCAATATTGCCAGCCCTAAATTTATCCCCCACGGAATAATATACTCTTGGACGTACGTTTCCACTCGATGACTCCTTATCGTTTTAAGATCCAACTAAGCGTAGGAAAGAAACAGAAATAGGCAAAAAAATACCGGACTAAATCCGGTATTTTTTCAATAAAGATAACCACTTAACAAATTTATAAAGCATTCATCAGGAATGCGCTTCTGCCAGGGCTTTAATTCGCTGAACCATCGACCTCAGGCCATTGCCGCGTGTCGGGCTTAAATGTTTTATCAGATCCAGCTCTTCAAAAAATCCTTCGATATCAAAAGCCAGCACTTCAGTAGGCGTTTTGCCGTTGTAAGCACTCATAACAACCCCCAACAAACCGCGTACGATATGAGCATCACTGTCAACATTCAACATGATCCTGCCATCTTCCACCCAGTGGTCAATCCAAACCTGAGACTGACAACCTTTGACAATACGGTCTTCTGTTTTCTTTGCGTCATCCATTTCAGGCAACTGCTTACCCAAATCAATAATATAGCGATAGCGATCTTCCCAGCTGTCGAAGAAGCCAAGGGTATCGACAATTTCTTCCGGGGTAATTTCAGTTCCAAATGGATTCGACATATCTACAACCTGTTCACTATTTACTCAGAGCGCGCATTTAACCGTTTCTTAAGCAATTTTTCAACTTTCTCTGCTCTCACAACTCGATGAAAACCAATAAACATAAAAAAAGCAGCCTAAGCTGCTTAATTAAAACTAGAAAAACATTCCGGTTTCTAACTGAGCTTCTTCGCTCATCATGTCTCGATGCCAAGGAGGGTCAAACACCAATTCCACAGCCACCTCACTGACGTTCGGCACTTTCGCTACCCGGTATTTAACATCGCTGACCAAAACAGGCCCCATTCCGCAACCCGGCGCTGTGAGCGTCATATCCACAGTCACCAGCTTTGCATCCTGATCGATAGAGACTTTATATATCAACCCTAAGTCCACGAGGTTTACCGGAATTTCAGGATCATAAATGGTTTTAAGTGCCTGCCAAACATGTTCTTCCTGAATTGAGCTGCCCGAAACCGCCTCGAAAACAAGCTCTTCCGCCTGTAACCCCAGCGCTTCAGCGTCAGTGCCATCAATTCGAGCCATATTACCGTTCACCGTCACCGTATAATTGCCACCCAAAGACTGAGTGATAGTGACAAACGTGCCAGACGGTATAGTTATGCGCGTGCCATCCGGTACCAATCGAGCCGGACAATCACGCACTGTGGCGACCATTCTACGTTCCATAAACAACCTATCGCAAAAAGACTAATTAGACAGTGAAGCTTTCGCCGCAACCACACAAAGCTTTGGCATTCGGGTTATTGAACTTGATGGTGCTGTTCAACCCTTCCGTGTGGTAATCAATTTCCGTCCCCTGAATCATGGGTAAAGCATCGGTCGCTACGTACAAAGTCACACCATCCGCCAACTTAAACACATGATCATCTTCCGCAGGATCAGAGATCAAATTCAATTCGTACATGTACCCGGAGCAGCCACTCTCATTAACCGCCAAACGCAGCCCAGCAGAGTGAGTGCGGGCTATCTGAGCCGATAGATGCTTGACCGCCGCATCTGTAATGGTAAGTACAGACTCTTCAGGTGAGAAGGATTCCACTGTCATAGGTTTTCTTTCCAATGGTTTATAACAAAAACATTTTTACTTTGTTGATCGCATCAAACAAAGCATCAACTTCTTCGAGCGTGTTATAGAAAGTAAACGACGCTCGTACTGTGCCAGGAATGCAATACTGCTCCATAATCGGCATAGCGCAATGATGGCCTGTTCGAACAGCTACACCTTGTTGATCCAACAAAGTGCCAACGTCGTGCGGGTGCGCGCCTTTAATTAAAAAGCTCAACACACTTGCCTTATTCTTTGCTGTGCCCACCAACTGAATTTCTGGTATTTCTGCCGCTCGCTGCTTCGCCCTTTCAAGCAAGGCATCTTCATGAGCAGCCAATGCATGACGATCCAAACCAGATAAATAATCAATGGCAGCCGCCAGTCCAATAGCGCCGGCAATGTTTGGGGTACCCGCTTCGTACTTGTACGGTAATTTATTAAACGTCGTACCTGAGAAACTGACCTGCTCGATCATTTCTCCGCCAAATTGATACGGAGGCATCGCTTCAAGCAGTGCCTTCTTACCGTACAGCACACCAATGCCTGTCGGGCCAAACAATTTATGACCTGAGAAGACGTAAAAATCGCAATCGAGGTCCGTAACATCCACTTCCCAGTGAGCGACTGCCTGAGCGCCATCAACCAACACTTTAGCGCCAACTTTATGCGCCTCGGCGATGATTTCTTTAACCGGGTTAATAGAGCCTAAGGCATTCGATACATGGACCACTGAAACAAACTTAGTGTTTTCATCCAGCAACTCCAGGAAGCCATCAAACGCCATTTCACCCGCATCATTCACCGGAATAACGCGAAGCTCTGCGCCCACACGCTCACACAGCATCTGCCAAGGTACAATATTAGAGTGGTGTTCCATCGCTGTGATAATTACATTATCGCCTGCTTTTACGTGCTCTGAGCCATAGGTTTGAGCAACCAGGTTGATGCTTTCTGTGGTACCGCGAGTCCAGATAATTTCTTCTGAAAACCGAGCCGACAAAAAGTTCTGTACTTTACCCCGGGCATTTTCAAAATCTTGCGTGGCGCGATCACTTAGTGCATGAGCACCGCGATGGACATTCGAGTTATTGACAGAATAATAATCCGCCAATGCATCTATCACCATCTGGGGTTTATGAGTCGTAGCAGCGTTGTCCAGATACACCAATGGGTGCCCATTCACTTGCTGATGCAAGATTGGGAAATCCTTCCGGATTTTATCCAGATCCAAAGTTACTGGTGCCTCTTGAGCAACGGCTTCAATCATAATATGTGCCTCGTTAAAGAGTCATCCTTACCAAACAATTCCGCCAAAATAGGACGAAGCTTCTCCTGAATCGGGTGGTGAGCCAGGTCATTTAGCAGCTCATTGATGAACCCAAAGCTCATCATCACTTCCGCTTCCTGACGAGATATCCCGCGAGACAACATGTAGCTCATCGCCTTATCGTCCAACTGAGCAATGGTTGCCCCATGCGCACAACGAACATCATCAGCGTAAATTTCCAACTCAGGCTTGGTATAAATTTCCGCTTTGTTCGATAACAGAAGGTTTCTGTTATTTAATTGCGCAAGTGTTTTCTGCGCATCCGGATGAATATGAATACGGCCATTAAACACCGCCTTGGCCTGGTCCGCCATAATGCCTCTGAAAACCTCATCGGTCGTACAGTGCGGAACCTTATGCTCAATGCAAGTGTGATAATCAATATGCTGGCTGTTTTGCGGTAAATACACACCTTTCAGGTCACAATGTGCTCCTGAGCCTTCGTGATTCACCACCACATCAACGCGCTTAACCTTTCCGCCCAGCCCCACATGGAAGCTTTCTAGCTGGCTACCCGCATTCAGCTGTACATGCATACCGCCAATATGAACAATGTCTTCTTGTTCTAACTGCAAGCGATAGTGAAATAACTTGGCATTATCCTCAATACGACATTCAGTCAGGCTGTTAACCAGAGCACTTTGTGAACCGGAATCAGAAACAAAACTCTCCAAAACAGTGCCCTGAGAGCCCGCTTCTGCAACAACCAATAAACGAGCATTAACAGAAAAACTCGCTTGCCCGGAAGTCGTCAAGTGAACCACTTGGATAACCTGATCCGTTTTCTTATTTTTTAGAAAACGAATAAAGACACCATCACTGAGCTGACCTGCATTCAGAGCACTGAATAAATGCTCGTCATTGACGGTAATCTTACCCAGGTTTTGTTTAATCACAGCTTGCTGAGTGTCATTGGCCTGTGAAAAGCGAACAACTTCTACTGTGTCAAGCGCGATATCGGAAGACAAAGCTTCCGAAAAATGGCCATTCACAAACACCAGCTGTAAAGCTTCCAGGTCAGCAATCTGATAAAGCAACTGAGCTTCTGAGTCGTCCAGAGACAGCGCGCCTGTGCCTGCCAGCTTCGAGTAATCTTGCTTCGTCAAAGCATTTAAACTGGTGTGTTTCCAGTGCTCTGTTTTTCGTGTTGGCCATGCATGACCTTCAAAAACCTGCTGGCCATCTTTTCTTAAATCGGCAAGCCAGTCCGGACCATCAATATTCTGAGCCAGAGCCAATGCTTGAGATGCATAATCGAAGGTTTGCGTTGCTACATCTGTCATAGCTTAAACCACCTCTTCATCAATCCAGCTATAGCCTTTCTCTTCAAGCTCCAGCGCCAACTCTTTGCCGCCGGACTTTACGATACGTCCGTTTGCTAACACGTGCACATAATCCGGCACTATGTAGTCAAGCAGTCTTTGGTAGTGTGTTACCACGATGAAAGAACGATCCGGGCTGCGCTGAGAGTTCACCCCATCAGCAACTACCTGCAAAGCATCAATATCCAAGCCAGAGTCAGTTTCATCAAGAATACACAGCGACGGCTCAAGCAACATCATTTGCATGATTTCATTGCGCTTTTTCTCACCACCAGAAAAACCTTCATTCACACCACGCTTCAGGAAGTTCTGATCCAAATTGACCGCTTTACACTTCTCACGAGCCAACTTCAAAAAGCTCACAGAATCTAAAGGATCTTGGCCACGGTGTTCACGAACGGCATCTACCGACGCTTTTAAAAATTCAAGATTTGAAACACCAGGAATCTCTACCGGATACTGAAACGCCAGAAATAAGCCTTCGCGAGCACGCTCTTCGGGTTCAAACTCCAGTAAGTCCTTACCCTTAAACTCAACAGTACCACCGGTAACTTCGTACCCTTCACGACCAGAAAGCACATTACCCAACGTACTTTTACCAGCACCGTTTGGCCCCATTATCGCGTGCACTTCACCTGGTTTGATATTCAGATTCAGACCCTTGATGATGTCTTTTTCTTCAACTTTTGCCTGCAAGTCTTTAATGCTTAACATTAATAATCTCTCTATATCTCATCAAACCAGATTAACCAACGGAGCCTTCAAGGCTAACTTCTAATAATTTGCCGGCTTCCACGGCAAATTCCATCGGCAACTCTTTAAATACTTCTTTACAGAAACCATTCACGATCATGGACACGGCTTTTTCAACGTCAATGCCACGCTGCTGACACAAAAACAGTTGATCATCGCTCACTTTTGACGTCGTCGCCTCATGCTCAACCACAGCACTCGGATGTTTACTTTCGATATATGGGAACGTATGCGCGCCACACTTATCGCCGATTAACAATGAGTCACACTGAGTGTAATTACGAGCACCTGCCGCCCCCGGATTCATTCGAACCAAGCCGCGATACGCATTCTGACTTTTACCCGCCGAAATGCCTTTCGAGATGATGGTCGACTTAGTATTTTTTCCTAAGTGGATCATCTTGGTGCCGGTATCCGCCTGCTGATAGTTGTTCGTCAACGCGACGGAGTAAAACTCGCCAATGCTGTTATCACCTTTCAATACACAACTTGGGTATTTCCAGGTAACCGCAGAACCTGTCTCAACCTGAGTCCAGGAGATTTTGGCATTGGTGTGACAAATTCCGCGCTTGGTTACGAAGTTATAAATACCGCCCTTACCTTCTGCATCACCCGGATACCAGTTCTGCACAGTGGAGTACTTAATCTCTGCGTCATCCAGCGCAACCAATTCGACCACAGCGGCGTGCAACTGGTTTTCATCCCGCATTGGCGCGGTACAGCCTTCCAGATAGCTGACATGACTGCCTTCATCGGCGATGATTAACGTTCGCTCGAACTGACCGGTATTTTGTTCGTTGATTCTGAAATAGGTGGACAACTCCATCGGGCAACGAACGCCCTTCGGGATATAGACAAAAGAACCGTCACTGAAAACGGCACAATTCAACGCCGCGTAGTAGTTGTCCTTTTGAGGAACGACGCTTCCCAGATATTTCTTAACCAGCTCAGGATGTTCATGCACAGCTTCACTGATCGGCATGAAAATCACGCCCGCTTCTTTCAGCTTCTCACGGAAGGTGGTTGCAACAGAAACACTGTCAAACACCACATCAACAGCAACACCGGCTAACGCTTCCTGCTCATGCAAAGGAATACCAAGTTTCTCATAAGTCTTAAGTAACTCAGGATCAACTTCATCCAGCGATTTCGGCCGATCATCCATGCTCTTTGGTGCGGAGTAGTAGGATACATCCTGAAAGTTAATCTCCGGATAGTTCACATGCGCCCACTTTGGCTCCTCCATCTCTTGCCAGACATGAAGTGCTTTCAGTCGCCACTCCAGCAACCACTCAGGCTCATTCTTTTTCTTGGAAATAAAACGAATAACGTCTTCATTCAAACCCGGCGCTAACGTTTCTGATTCCACATCAGTCACAAAGCCAGCTTCGTATTCGTTCTTGATTAACTCGTTAATTTCTTCAGTCATCAAACTACTCCCCTATTTAGCAGGGATAACCATGGTAATAATTGGTTCGCTGTTCAGTCGTAGATTCATTTCAACCTCAGACCCAACGAACCACTAATTTTTCTGACCTCTCGGTCTTACGCCCTTAGGCGTTTTACTACACCCACTACTTTATCAATGGTGTAGTCAATTTCTTCTTCCGTGGTAAAGCGCCCGATCGAGAACCGAATCGACGCGTGAGCCAACTCATCCTTCAAGCCCAGGACTTTTAAAACATAAGAAGGTTCGACCGTCGCAGAAGTACAGGCAGACCCCGTACTGACAGCTAAATCGTTCAGAGACATCAATAAGGTTTCCCCATCCACGCCTTCGAAACTGATGTTCAAGATACCAGGAATACGTTGTTCAAAAGAGCCATTCAGCTGAACGCCTTCAAGCTCATTAATGCCATTCCATAATCGGTCTTTTAATGTTGAAAGAACCGCCATTTCTTGCTCAAGCTCATCGCGGGCAATGCTGGCAGCTGCGCCCATACCCACTATTTGATGGGTCGGTAACGTGCCTGATCGCATACCTCGTTCATGACCGCCGCCATGTATTTGAGCCTCAATTTTAATGGATGGATCGCGGCGAACATACAAACAACCGATGCCTTTCGGGCCATACAATTTATGAGCAGAAACAGAAAGCAGATCAGCACTCATGGCCTGTACATCAACGGGTATTTTACCGACACTCTGCGCTGCATCCACATGAAACACCACAGACCGTTCACGACACAAACGACCGATTTCAGCCACATCATTCACTGTGCCCAATTCGTTATTGACGTGCATAATTGAGACGAGAATTGTGTCAGCCCGAAGTGCGTTCCGCACAGATTCAACAGAGATTAAGCCATCGGCATCAGGAACCAAATACGTAAGCTCATAACCTTCTGACTCCAGGTGCTTACAGCTGTCCAAAACGGCTTTATGTTCATAAGCCGAAGTAATAATGTGACGACCTTTTTCGCCACCAGCGGCACTTGAATAATAATGAGCAGCGCCTTTAAGCGCCAGATTGTCCGACTCGGTTGCTCCCGAAGTAATCACAATCTCACGGGCATCGGCATTAATCAGTTCAGCCATATTGAGGCGAGCAACTTCTACCGCCTCTTCAGCCAACCAACCGTATTTATGCGAACGAGAGGCAGGGTTTCCAAAGTTCCCCTCCATCGTCAGACAGTCACTCATTTGCTCAGCAACTCGCGGGTCCATCGGTGTCGATGCCGCATAATCAAGGTATATCGGTGTACGCATAAATCACATACTCAACGACTTTTCTAAATTTGTGATCACTGCCAATTGCCTACACAGAAGCAATGACATTACTCTTTTGTTCTTTACGCTGTTTCAGATCTTGTCGCTCTGCAACCGCTTGAATTTCTCGCTTAGCAACCAGCTGGGCAAGGGATATTTCACTCAAAAAATCATGAATCTGATCACTCAAGTCCTGCCACAAATGATGCGTCAAACACTCATCGCCATCCTGACACCCGCCAGTTCCGCCGCATCGAGTGGTATCGACCTTTTCACTTACGGCATCAACCACATCAGCAATGCATATCTCAGAACTTTCGCGACTTAAATGATAACCGCCACCAGGACCACGAACACTGCCCACCAGACCATTTCTACGCAGTTTGGCAAATAGTTGTTCCAGATAGGAAAGAGAAATACCTTGACGCTGAGAAATATCAGCCAAACTGATCGGCCCCTTGTCAGCGTGTAGAGCCAGATCCAGCATTGCTGTAACTGCGTAGCGACCTTTGGTTGTCAAACGCATTCAATCAACCTCATTGAGATAATTCACATACAAATAGAGAGTGACATTATCTAATACCTGACAAAAATAGTCAAGTATAAGACCTTATGGTTTACTCAGGTATTCAACACAACAGCAAGATGAAAACAAAGACAGAAAGTCTCTGTTTATTAGAATTCGGCGCATTCTACCTGTGAAAAAAGCAAAAGTCACTTTTTCCACAAATGGAATGCATTCAACGCTTAACTATATGTTTTTACGTTTTTCGTCAGCCAGAATATCAGCAACCACCTCAGAAGGACTGTCTTCACTTGTCACCCCTTCAAAGTCCTCCGGGTTCAGCTCTGGTAGTGCCTCATCGTGATAACTGCTATCAAGCTTCTCAAGCGTTTGACACATAGACTCCAGCTTGTGATCCACTGCCAAGATATGATCCAGCAGACCGCGAATGGACTGAGCAATTGGGTCATTTGCATCTTGCGTCTCACCGTATGCAACAAAACCAATTCGCTCGGCGATCGCTCTTCTGCGTTGCTCAGCCTCGTCATTGCATTTGTCCTGCTTGCGAATGATCCGGCCAGGAATCCCCACAGCGGTAGCGCCTTCAGGTACATCTTTGGTGACTACGGAGTTTGAGCCAATTTTGGCACCCGATTTCACGGTTATCGGCCCAAGAACTTTAGCCCCGGCCCCCACGACCACGCCGTCTTCCAGCGTCGGGTGGCGTTTGCCTTTATTCCAGGTCGTACCACCTAAAGTCACACCATGATAAAGGGTGACATCATCACCTATCTCGGCGGTTTCACCAATCACCACCCCCATGCCATGGTCAATAAAAAAGCGACGACCAATGGTAGCCCCCGGATGGATTTCAATGCCGGTCACGAATCGACTAATGTTCGACACACTTCTGGCAAACCATTTCAGGTCTTTTTTCCAAAAGGCATGAGATACCCGATGAAACATAACGGCATGTACGCCAGGGTAGTTAGTTAAAATTTCAAACGAATTCCGTGCCGCCGGGTCACGGTCAAAAACACTATTTATATCTTCTCTCAGACGTTTAAACATGTTGATCTCTTCTTGAATTTTGTACGACTTTTTGTGCTTAGCTATTTTTTATCATCAAGAGCAACAACATCGCCCTACCATGGCAGTAGGACAAACTAAGGTTCGATTCGGTTCCATATTTACGCTGATCATCATAGTGCTCACTATCTTACTCCAGCTTTCAAAAGCCACGTGCATCACGCTTATATTGTACTACTTATAGAGTCCTGCTTAATTTTGTACTACGAACAACGGGTGCTTGAAATACTCAGCACCAACGCTTCGATAACACTACCGACCCAGTTTTTTAGTGATAGAAGAAAGAATACCCCTAAATACATTCACTTCAACCTTATCCGGCATAGCGCGATTAAATAACCGTCTCATCCGGGTCATGATGTATCTTGGGTTCTCAGGGTCCAAGAATTCAGAAGTCACCATTACTTGCTCCAGATGATCTATCAGACCATCCAACTCTTTACTGGAAGCAAGTTCCCTATCCCACTCAACCCCCCAGAGCTGTTCATCGCCACTTACCTGCAGCTCAATGGCCATTCGCATTTCATAACAAATCACCTGTATCGCCGCTCCGATATTCAGCGAACTGTAATCCGGATTCGTCGGAATATGTACATGAAAATTGCATTTCGCCAACTCTTCGTTAGTCAATCCCCGGTCTTCACGACCAAATATTATTGCAACTTTTTGTCGTTTTGATGTCAGTACGGATTGTTCCGCGCATTGTCTTGGGTTTAATAGTGGCCAAGGAATACTTCTCGATCGGGCACTGGTGCCAATCACCAACCCGCAATCCTCAATAGCCTCTTCAAGTGAAGGCACGATCTGAGCAGATTCGAGTACGTCGGTTGCCCCGGACGAACGCGCAATGGCTTCATCATCAATCGGTCGCTTAGGTTCAACCAACACCAACTCCGACAATCCCATGGTTTTCATTGCACGGGCAGCAGCACCTATGTTTCCAGGATGGGTAGTATTAACCATCACAATGCGAATATTACTCAGCATCTGAAACCCAACCGATGCATCTTCTGATTGTGCTTTATCCTGAAATTCCATAAACCTCTGGCAACCTTTTCAAATTCATCAACTGCCGTGGTGGTAATCACACGGCCGAAGGACAAGTGTAACAAAAAGCCCGCTGGCTAAGCCAACGTTCGATACCCCTTCATATTGAAAGCACTTTCATCCCCAATCATCATTAAATATAAATACACTCTAGCAAGTTGAATTCTTTCTGTTATACTTCGCCGAAATTTTGAGCAAAGTTGTATATTTTTTAAACATTGCTCCGCTCTTTTAAAAGTTCTGTTAACCGACCAGGTGAATACGTTTATGCATCCGTACCTGAATACTGCGTTGCGCGCTGCGCGCCGTGCTGCTGAATCCCTTGTATCAAGCCAAGACCGTCTTGATTCAGAAATCCGCGAAGGGAAACCTCTTCCTACCATTCTGCCGAATTACTTACGACATGCAGAACAACAGATTATTCGTCTATTATCCAAAAGCTACCCAGAGCACTATGTTGTGGGCCAGTTTGAAGCCATCGGTGACAGTTCCGCTCAAGCACGTTGGGAAATCCAAGTGCTCGACACACACTCCAATTACATTCGTCAAATTCCTGCATTTGCATTGGCATTAACCTATTATTTCCGCGATAAAGCAGAACATGCAGTCATCATTAATCCGGCGACTCAAGAAGAGTTCACTGCATCGAAAGGACGAGGCGCTCAAAGCAATGACCGCCGTATCCGCTTTTCAGATAACTTCTCAGCCACAGGCAAAGTATTGAGCGGTAACTGGCTATCAAGCGGTAACTTTGAAACGGCACAAAAGTTGACCAACTCTGGCTACAGCCTTTGCGATCAAGACAGTCCGCTACTGGCCATTGCTTACGCAGCCGCTGGTAAAACCGATGGCGCAATTGTGAAAGGTGCTAAAACCAAACTGGAAGCAGCATTATTAATCGCCCAGGAAGCCGGAGCACTAGTTGGTGACAGCACAGGCGCACCAAAGGCAGTGAATGATGTATTCATTGCAAGCCCACGGGTATTTAAACAAGTGGTTCAGACGCTGAAAGCGTAACCCATTTGAACGATCACTTGGCATTTACGGATGAATGCCAAGTGATGGCTATCCGGTTATATTTCGATCCGGCTTTATTTCGATCCGGTTGGTCGTGGCAAACGAATTACAACTTTTAAACCCGGCTCATTATCGAGCATTTTGATCTTCATACCGTGCAACTTCAAAATGGCCTTAACAACGGGTAACCCCAAGCCATAACCCGGCGTTGTCCGACTTGAATCCAGTCTCGATAAACGTTGAAACGCTTTAGTCATTTCTTCTTCAGCAATCCCTACGCCGTTATCCGCAATAATCAATGCTTTCTCGGTCAGCTCAACCAATACAGATGCGTTTTCGCCCGAGTACTTCACAGCATTATCCAGCAAGTTATATATCACCCGAAACAATAAACTGGGATCGCCTTGCACATAGACGGGTGAAGCATTTACCGTAATGGTTTGGCGATTTTCATCGGCCAAAGGTTCGATCAGCTCGACCGCATCTGACACCAGCGCCTGTAAATCCACCGGATGATCACCCGCATTCATTAAACCGTGTTCAAGTTTGGTCAATTCCAGCATGGACTTAAACGTCAAGATGATACGGTCCAGCTCTTCTAATACATCCGCCAACGCATCGGCTTTGACAGTCTCAGTCTCTTGAGACACCAAATGTTCCAACCTGAGACGCAATCGACTCAGTGGGGTGCGTAAATCATGAGCAATGGCATCGGTGGTTCCCCGTACCGTTTCGAAGTTGTCTTCCAGCTGGCCCAGCATTCGATTAATGTGCATGGCCATTTGATCAAATTCATCACCGGACTTGCCGATTGAGATTCTTGCAGTGAGATCACCATCCTCTACTTTGCGCGCAATTTGATTCACGGCGCTCACTTTCCTGATCAGCTTCCGTGAAAACCACCAGCCACTTAATGTACCAATCACCAAGGTAATTAATAATGCACCTAAGCTGGTTTGCCAGAACAGTTTAATCCACCGATCCAACTGCTGCCGGTTTTGAGCTATCAACACACGACCATTGTAAGCAGGCAGCGTACAACCGGAGAGAATTTCAATGTCGTCGTAACGGGCTTGATAGACAGGAAACCTGGAAATCTCCGGACACATTGCTATGCCAACGGGCACAGAAGACAAGCGACCCACAACATCAACCGGAGCGTCGTCGGCTTGAAACGTCAAACTGAGGCTTTCAGACAACTGAAATTCAGGCCCGAACTGCAATTGATATTCGGTTTGGCTGAGCTGTTTGGTCAATAATTGGTGCTGAGCCAAAACCTCATAAAAGTTTCTGTCTTGGGCACGAACCACTTGCCCGACACTGAAGTAATAAAGCACCAGCAAAACCAGAGAAACCAGCACGGTCGATAATGCGGTGTATATCAGCGTTAACCGCCAAATGGAACTCTTGCGAAACATCAGCCCTAGTGAACTATTGAGAGACAAGCCGATACCCCACCCCTCTGACCGTCGTGATTTCAACCAAAGCATTGGCCTCGGTCAGTTTTTTCCTTAATCGGGCCACATGAACGTCAATCACATTGGTTTGCGGATCAAACTGGTAGTCCCAAACCGCTTCAAACAACATGGTACGGGACACCACTTGTTCCTGATGCTCTAACAAGTATCTTAAAAGCTTGAACTCTTTTGGTTGAATCTCAATTTCCTGATCCGCAATGGTCAGCGTATGCGCGAGCATATCCAACGTCAGGTTTTTAAGCTGAATTCGGGTTTCCTGAGCACCGGCGACAATGGGCTGACTCCGTCGCCCCAAAATTTCGACTCGGGCCAACAACTCAGCCAATGCAAAGGGCTTAACCAAGTAGTCATCGCCTCCTTGTTTGAGACCTTTAACTCGCTCATCAACACTGTCCAGTGCACTCAAAATCAACACAGGAACCCTGTGACCTCCGGATCTGAGCGTCGCCAAAACCGTCAGCCCGTCCAGCTTAGGCAACATTCGATCCAGCACGATCAAGTCAAAATTTAACTCCAGTGCCTTAAATAAACCATCCTGACCATCCGCCGCTGTTTCAACGGTATAACCTTGCTCGGTCAGCGCTTGCTGCAAAAAATCGCGCGTGGTTTTATCATCTTCAACAATCAGGACTTTCACATGAGACCTTTAAAGTGTAAGTGACCGGCATCACAGATACCGACCATGAGTTGTACCCTGCATTTAATCGTGATCCATGACAGGAATCGTTTCACCGGTCAGAGCATCCACAATGACTTTTTGACGGCGGCCTTCGTTGGTTAAGATTTTTACTTTGTAGTAACTGACGCCTTTACTCTGTTTAAACTCGGCTTCTTTCACGATTCCCGGGTAATCTTGCTTAATTTTGATCAGCTGGTCTTCCAGTGAAAAATGGTTTTCCGCCATGGCTCTCAGCGCAGCCAATTTATCCTCATCAAAGCGATTGAAACCTAACAATTTAAGGTTTTCAGTTTCATCAAGAAACACCTCACCACTGGTTGGATTGACGTACACTTCATAGACCTTTTCGTTGGCCAGATCCGCCACTTCTACTTCGTAGATCAATTGGTTGTGTTTTTCATCCAGTTCAACTTCAAGAATTTGCCCCTGGTACTCTTTCGCCACCTTTTCCAACGCCTGCTCAACGCTGAACTTAGTGCGTTTCAATTGCAGTAACTCAGCGGCATCATCGTCCGCTAGTACCTGAGCACTTCCAAACGTCAGCGCACTTGCTGTAATGGCAGAAGCAATAAAAGTATTGAATTTTTTCATAATCGTTTCCCCAAGTAACCGGCCTCTTCAGTGGTAACTCATGTCAAAGGCCATCAATAAAAGATAGGGCCAGTGTATAACCCATGGCTTAAACTCAAGGTGAAGACAATATTAAATAAATTTAATGATTGAGCATACAGCGAACTACCTGATTGCCTTCCCAACGCTGAACACAATATCAAGCTCGGGGTAGAATATCAGACTCGGGATAAAAATCAGATCGAATCATTTACCCGCATAAAAGGAAAATGAATAAAGACGAGATAAAAAAACTCCGCCATCAGGCGGAGGAAAGAACTCAACGAAAGGTTTCTATCAAGCAAATCGTCGAATCAGAGATAGGTTAACGATTGTGATTACTCACAACGATTAAAAAATGCCTTTTTCGCAAACAGTTGGGTCAAAGATTGATACCTGGACCCGAGTAAGCGATATAAAAAATGTATTGCATGAGCGTCCGGCCCGACCATAATTCGGGATTTATTCGCCTTAACCCCCTTTAAAATGATATCGGCGGCCTTCGATGGTTTAGTCATCGCCAATTTATCAAAACTGGTATCCACAAAACTTCGATTTTCATTCGGCCCCAACCGGGCGTTGCGTGCGATATCGGTTTGTATACCTCCCGGATGAACGCAACTCACGTTGACCGGTATATTCTCCAGAGCCAACTCTTGCCTTAATGCTTCGGTATAACCACGCACCGCAAATTTGGCAGCATTATAAGTTCCTTGTTTAGGCACACTGATCATGCCAAAAACGCTGGAGATATTAATAATATGGCCTTCTCCCGAAGCAATTAATTTAGGTAAAAAAGCCTGTGTTCCATACACCACACCCCAGAAATCAATGTTCATCAGCCATTCAAAGTCTTTCATATCCACTTCTAACAGCTTGACCGATAACGCTACCCCCGCGTTATTAAAGATCAGATTAACCTGGCCAAAATCCTCTTCAACCTGATCTGCGTGCTGATACACCGCATCTTTATCCGCCACATCCAACGTATAACACCGAACATCTACCACGCTGGTTTCGCACATTTTTCGGGTTTGTTCTAAACCCACTTCATTTAAATCTGAGATAGCTAAATGGCATCCTTGCTCTGCCAACTTCACCGCCAACGCCCGTCCAATACCTGAACCTGCGCCAGTAATCACAGCAACCTTGCCCGACAGATCTTTCATTTCTCTTCTCCTGAGGGTGAGTTAAGTATTACAAACGAAACGACTTAACCCCTCCTACGAAAGTTGTATTTTCAAAGTGATTTAAAATGAGGGGCTTTCCATCCCCCTGAGAGCACGCCACGCACTTAAGAGTTCTCCATGATGAACTTTGAGATGTCTTCAGCCGAGCGCATCGGTATTTCAATCATGGGCGCGTGACCAATATCCTGATAAATCAGCTTGGTTGAGTTTGGAACAAGCTCATTGAATAAATCCGCATTTTTATAATTGATCACCTTATCTTCCTTCCCCCACATAACTAGGGTAGGCGCTTTAATGCGCGTAAGAGCTTGCTTAAAGTTGTACTTATGATCGCCTTTAATTTGCTCAAAGATTTGATCGTTCAGCGCTTTCTTTGCCATAGAGCGTTCGGCAACTACCTCAGTAATGGGCCATGGAACGAAAGGCACATCGACCATTGCAAAATCCATCAAGGTATAAATGTCCGATGGCTTTTTCACCACCAAAGGGTTTTCACCACGCTCTAAATAATCTTCAAGCACACTGCGGTGATCAAACACCCCGGCAGGATTGACCAAGGAAACCGTTAGAACGCGTTCAGGATAGGTCGCTGCAAACAACGAAGACACAGCGCCCCCCATCGAATTACCGGCTAGGTGTACGTTCGATATCTTTTTGGCATCCAGAAACCGGGATAAGTACAACACCTGATCATCAATGTCATAGCTCAACTTAGGGTCTTGAGTGCTCTCTCCATGCCCCAATAAATCGACCGCGATCACGTGATATTGATCAGTAAGGTTCGCCGCAAAGCGCATCCAGTTTTCCTTGTTCGCGGCAAAGCCATGAATCAATACCAAAGACGGTTGCCCTTCCACTTTTGGCCCTTCCAGATAAGCAAAACGGAGGTCACCAACCATCGCCACGCCCGGCGTTAATTTGGCTTTGTTCTGTTCCATTGCCATCGCCATATCGTAGAGTTCGTATTTATATTTCGACCCCAAACCGTATGCGCCGACCAACACAAGCAGCACAACAGACAATACCACCAACAACTTCTTCATTTACTTTTCCTTTCTTCAACCTGAAGTTTTAATTTCAGTGCACTTCACTCAGCACTAAGCACTCAATACTAGGCACTCAGCAATATCACTCCGCGCACGCCACGTTCGAAGGCGCTACGACTTGTTCGTTCGTTAATTGCTTTGCAGCAGAACGCCAAACGTAATGGTCGCTCGTCACTGAACGTGTTTTGAGTCGATACTGCCAGGTCGCGCCAGGCCACATCGTGAAGTTTTTCCCTCCATCCTGTAAGTACCAGCTCACACAACCCGAAGCCCAAACAGAACCCTTCAGGTTTTCCTGAACCCACTGGTTAAACGCTGACTGAGCGTCTTCTTTGACCTCAAGTAAATCCACCTTCCGTCGCTTCATTTCCTTCAGACACTCGATGATGTAATGGACCTGAGATTCAATCATAAATATCACCGAGTTATGGCCTAGCCCGGTGTTTGGCCCTACTAACTGAAACATGTTCGGAAAACCGGCAACGGTGGTTCCCAGGTATGACTCAGCACCCTCTTTCCAAACATCCAATAACTTGACGCCTGACTTTCCTCGAATAGTAAAGTCGGCCATGTATTTTCTCGGATCTGCATGAAAACCGGTGCCAAGAATAATCGCGTCCACCTCCCGCTGTTTACCATCCGCAGTCACAATACCATTCTCTGTCACAGACTGGATTCCATCTGTCACCAGCTCAACATTGGAGCGATTAAACGTCGGATAGTACTGATTGGAAATAAGAATGCGCTTACAACCGATGGTGTAATCTGGCGTCAGCTTTTTCCTTAATTCGGGGTCTTTGATCGACTTCTTAATATGCAGCTTAGCCGCACCGGAAACCACTTTAGCAACTTTAGGGTTCTTCATTGGCAACAAACGGGATTCGTTAATCCAATACAGCATTGACCGGTACAGTTTTCTTACCGGCGGCAGCGTCCTGAATAACCACTTTTCTATTTCGGTGTAACTGCGCTCATTTCTTGGCATGACCCAAGCCGGAGTGCGCTGATATACATAGAGCTCATCCACAACTTTTGCGACTTCAGGTACGTATTGAATGGCGGAACCGCCCGTACCAATTGATGCAATTTTCTTACCTCGAAATGAAAAAGAATGGTCCCACTCTGCGGAATGAAACACCTTACCTTTAAATGAGTCCAGCCCAGGTATCTTCGGCTTGGCTGGCACATGCAATGGGCCTGTCCCCATCACAAAACTGCGAGCGATCAGTTGTTCGCCTTGAATATCTGAAATCGTCCAAAGCCCCTGATCTTCATTAAACTCAGCGGACTGAACTTCATACTCGAATTTGATAAATTGTCTTAAGTTATACTTTTCAACACACTCAAGAATGTATTGCTTAATCTCTTCCCAACCCGAAAAAACTTTTGACCACTCCGGGTTTCCTTCAAACGAAAAAGAATACAAGTGTGATTGAACATCGCAGGCACAACCTGGGTATGTGTTTTCTCGCCAAGTGCCTCCCACCTCCTGCTTCTTCTCAAGTAACACAAAAGAGTCAAAACCCGCTTCCAGCAATTTAATTGCCATGCAAATACCTGAAAACCCAGTGCCTATGATGGCAATATCAAGTACTTCCTGCCCTGATGATTTCTTCACGATAGCCGCTCCCAATTTCGTATTTCAATAATTATTATTTTTTCAGTACAAACACTCACAACATGAGTAATTGCTCAAAAGTATAGATTGTCTTACTCTTGAAAAGACAGGCTACCAACTAACCAAAACTTGATAATTCCGGCCAACCAATGACCACACGCTCCGTTCTAGGATTAATCTATACCGTTCACGCTATCAATAATATGGGGATAGAAACCGCCGACATCCTCACAAAGTATGGTTTTTCGTTGCAGAATCTGGACCCCTTTGCGCAAATAGATCGAGCTCAGGAACTGCAGATTTTACTTGAAATCGTTCAGCAATTAGATGACGTGTCTGCCGGTTTACAACTGGGTACCCGGTTTGGAATCGCAGGTTACGGCCCGTTTTCACTGATGTTAATGACCAGCCCAACGGCATACGATGCCTGTAAACTTGGCATTCAATATCAAGCGCTGGCTTACCTCTATGGCACCATGGAGCTCGACTTGACTCCGGGCACAACCGGGTTAAGCCTTTACCCCGCAAACCTGCCCGAGAGTATTAGAACGTTTTTGATTGATCGTGATCTGGCAGGCACCTACCAGTTATTAAAAGACATTATGATCAACCAGGATGATAACTTCTCCTTAGATGAAGTCTGGATTCCCCACCCCAAACCAACAACGGCTAAACCCTACGAAGAACTCTTTCAATGCCCGGTGAAATTTGACCAACCCCATGGAAAGTTAGTCATCAGTAATATCGAACTGTCTCATGCTTTCCCGCAGTCCAATGCGCTCGCCTGCAAACTTTATCAGGCTCAGTGCGATCAACTCATCGAAGCAAGGGCCGCTCAGATTTCAGGTCTCACAGGCAAAGTGAGCCAGTATCTGAATTTATTTGAATACCGTTTTCCAAAAACTTCCGATGTCGCCACACTGTTTTCAATTTCCGAAAGAAGCTTACGTAGGCAACTCGTCAAAGAATCCACCAGCTACCAAACAATACTCAACTCCGTTCGCTATCATAGAGCGAGGAAATTACTCACAAATTCCAAATTACCCATTGAGACCATCGCGGACAAGCTGGGCTATTCAGAGCCCTCTGCTTTCAATCATGCCTTCACCAAGTGGTCGGGAACTTCTCCCAGGGATTACCGAAAACACCCTACCTACCCATCAGAATAGGCTACCCGTTTGGGTGATTATTTTCGTTATTTTCATTCTTATACTGGTTTCAGTGCATCGTAATTGAAGGGCAATTCAAACGATTCACAACGGTGTTTTCAAACCGTCTCGCAATAACAACAAGAATTGAGGAAAACACGTCACTATCGCTGCACTGACAGTTGCAGCGACTCTGTCTGCTTCTGCAGCACACGCAGGCTATACAGAAACAAAATACCCAATCGTGTTAGTACACGGCATCACAGGTTTCGACGATGTTGGAGGGTTAATTGATTACTTCTACACCATCCCCTATAACCTGGAACGCAGCGGTGCTACCGTTTACGCCGCCAGTGTATCCGCGTTTGAAGACAGTAAAGTTCGGGGTCAGCAGCTGGCCTCGCAAATTGTGCCTTGGGCCGATAGCAACGGCGGTAAGGTGAACCTGATTGCTCATAGCCAAGGGGCGCCGACCTCTCGTGTCGCTCTGACTTATCAACCCTCCCGCGTTGCTTCCATCACATCGGTGGACGGTGTCAATAAAGGTTCAAAGGTGGCTGATGTAATTCGTAAAGTAATCCCGGCAGACGGTCTTGTGGAAGGCGGAGCAGAAGTTATTGCAAACGCCTTCGGTCAAGTCGTCAACTGGCTGTCAGGAGCGGATAATCAACAGGACGCCATTGCTGCGCTATGGACACTCACCACACCCGGAACCAACGAGTTAAACCAGACTCACGGCTGGGGGGTTAATACTTCAAACTATTGTGGTGAAGGCTCTGAAACTGTATCGGTCAACGATCATTCAGTGAAACTCTATTCTTGGAGTGGTAACACTGCATTCACCAATGTGCTGGACATTTTAGACCCGTTTCAGGTAACTACCTCACTGGCATTCATCGGCCAAGACGTAACCCAAAGCGATGGTTTAGTGGATATTTGCTCTTCTAAAATGGGCAAAGATCTGGGCACGCACTACGACATGAACCACGTTGACTCCATTAACCATACATTAGGTATTCACTCGTTGTGGCATGATCCGGTTGGGCAATACCGGGCACAAGCCAACCGATTGAAGAACCTCGGCCTGTAAGCTCATTCACTGAACAATAATAACAATAAGCGTCAACGCCTCCATGGGTTGACGCCTTGGTTAAAAGATTGCCTATGAACAAGTCAACTTATACGCTCTTAATACCTTTATTGACGGTCACGCTGATCGTCTTAGCCACTCTGGGTTATTGGGTTAGCCACCCAACAACTGACTCTCTGGAATTCTCTGCGCAAACAGCCCCAATCACAGAGCTGACACAACAGACAAGCAGCGAACCTGAAACACCCAAACAAACATTGGAACGACTCAACATTCGGGAAATACAAGCGTCTGCCGAAGACTACTACCAACCAGACAGCAAAACCGTTCGACCTGAGTTTGCAGAAATGGCCCCTTCATTAATCGGTACGGACATCGACGGTCAATTAGCTACTGACTCAGAAGGCAATTTGATCATCGAACTGGACGTTCGTGATACCTTCGATTATTTTCTCAACACCATTGGTCAGGTGCCGCCTGAAGTAGCCATTGCAGAACTCCGGGCCTTTATCGACGGCAAGGTCGCTCCACCAGCCAATGAACAAGCCATGGGGTTGCTTGAAGACTATCTGGAATACAAAGCCGCTGCGCTTACTGTCATGAGTCAACCCATGATTCCCGCTCAGGAACAAACTCGTGAATACCAATTCCAGGTGCTTGCGTCCAGCTTGACGCAACTCCAATCCCTGCAAGAGCAGTATCTTTCCGCCGAAGTTAATGATGCGTTTTTTGGGATTGAAAACAGCTACGCCGATTACACCGTGCAAACCATGGCAATCCAGTTGGACAACTCTTTAAGCAGCGAACAAAAAGCACAGCAAATTATGATGCTAAATGAGCAGTTACCCGAAGAACTTTCCAGAAGTAGCCAACACTTAAAAAAAGAACGCACAATTGCGCAAACTACAACCAGTTTAGCCACCGCCGATAACAGGGACGCGTATTTAGCGCACATAGAGGCTAATTATCCGTCAGAAAAAGTTGCGGGCATCATGGCCGACTATGATCAATCACAACAGCGAAATACCCGTTATCAGAATTACCGAGAAGAACTTGAAACCCTGACACATGAAGGCATGCAAGTCTCTGAGATCAAAGCGATTGAAGCAAGCTTACGGCAGCAGTACTTCTCAGAACATGAACAACTCATTGCAGCCAGTGAAGACGACCGGTTACGGAGAGAGCAACAGTCTGAAAAGCTTTAAAACCTTAAAGCGCTCCACCCCGACCTACGATCAGCAAGGTCGCCTCTTTGACCGGCCACAACAATGTGGCCGGTTTTTTTGTATACTTACATCTGCTTTTGCTTTTCATACTCAAGTAATCATTACAAATAAAATAACAACAATAAGAACCACGTTATGATCCAAACCAGCCACGCAATTTCAGGTCAACAAGACAAGCTCACCGCACAACTGATCGAAGGTTTTAGCAACTTAAAGTTCTCTTCGGAACTGGAACCTGATTTTCAATGCTATCAAGGCATGCTGATCAAGCGTCGATTGCCTATGGTCGCTGTCTTCAGTCTGTTTTTACTGGTGATGTACGCTCTAGTCGATTTTCTTTTTCTACCCGATAACGTTTGGCAATTTACCATTTCAATTCGATTAGGCATGTTAATTCCTGTCGTACTGCTTGCCTTAATCATGATCCGGTGGATGCAGCGCTGGAAAACCATTGTACTGACCACCTGCTCCAGCTACCTTTGGATGGGATTTGGAATCATTGCCATTATTGCTGGTGCCCAACTAGAGGGCTACGATCTGCCTTATGACGGTCTTTATTCCGTACTTTTATTTGGTTTCTTTTTATTAGGGCTGCCATTTCGTCAAGCCATTACTTCCTCTTGGGGACTGTGGTTATTATATGGCGTAGTTGAAGTGTTGATTGGCCACACCGAAGACCTGCTTTCACAATTATTCTTCATTGCATCCATGGGCATTATCGGAACGGTAGGCTGCTACCTGCAAGAACATACACTGAGAACAGGCTACCTGAAACACCAACTCGTTAAGTTAAGCCGACAGCAAGCCATCAATGACACTCAAGCCAAAACCCAGTTTTTGGCCGCAGCCGGACACGACTTAAGACAACCCATCAACGCCATTAACTTAATCACAGATGCGTTGTTACACGCCAACGATAAAAGCAACCAAAGTATGTTAACCGAACGACTGTCGACTTCTGTGGACATGTTGAATCGCTTATTGGACTCTTTACTGGAATACAGCCGGTTAGAAATGGGAGCCGTTACCCCCTATGAAGAAACGGTCTCCATTGATGCTTTGATGACAGACCTCTGCCAAACCGTTCAACCGCAGTTGACCAACGCCAACATCACTCTTGAAACGCACATCAACTCACATGCTTACATCACCACCGACTCGTTGCTGTTCGAGCGTGTTGTTTCCAACTTAATCAATAATGTCATTCGACATTCGAAAGCAAGTTGTCTCACGGTGTATTGCCAGCTCAGCCCACAACCGACTAATAATTGCAGCGGCAAGTTAACCGTCATCATTCAGGACAACGGTCAGGGAATTGCCGAAGAACACCTTTCGATGATATTTGATGAGTATTATCAGGTTGTTCCAAACAGAGAGGAAGGCATGGGTTTAGGCCTCAGTATCGTTCAGCAATTAACAGCATTGCTAAACATTAACCTACGGGTGAACTCAGAACCGAATAAAGGCAGTTCCTTCTGCCTTGAATTTCAGCAAATACCCATTTTAGACACAGACATAAAACCTCCGGAAAGAGCAGAGCATGTATAATTCAGCTTCTAAATCAGGATATTCAATCGCCGGGCGACTGAAACGCATTCGGTTCGATTATGCACATCCAGTGCCAAGAAAATAGCTTTCAGGTGAAATTTCACGGTGGCTTCGGTCAGTTCTAACCGACGACAAATCTGTTTATTCGACAGCCCTTCTCCAAGCAACACCAACACCTCAGCCTGCCGCTGAGTGATGCGATACTGCCTGGCAACACTGACCCGAATTTGATTCATCAAATTCAGGTCATCTTCATTCGAGGCAGCCAACGCCACCGGTGCTGACAACACCCCGCCTTCGGAGACTTTTTTAATTGCTTCACGAATTTCATCCCCAGTGGCGGACTTATTCAGAAAGCCCTTAGCGCCCCGATTCATGGCCAACCGTTTATCTTCCGGCAAATCCGATCCGGATAAAATGATGACCGGCACGTTAGGACATAACGTTTCCAGCTGGCTCATAATACTAAAGCCATCTTCCACCGGAAGAGTGAGATCCAACAAAATCAAGTCCAGCGAAACTTCATGGACGACGGCTTCGGCTTCAATCAAACACGTCGCTTGATAAACCTGCTCAATGGAGTCCATTAAGGATAAAGTAATGCCAAGACCATCCAAATAAATTTGATGATCATCAATCAAAAGCACGTTCAACGCTTTATGACAATTAAGGTTAATTGGTAATAGATCCGCCTGCGAGTCTCCTGCTTTGGAAACTGCTCGTCCCTGGTCAGAGTTGAAAGTCATCTTGTCCACCCGATTTTTATTGTTATATTCGAGGTACTATTATTGAGGTATGATTGTACAATGTTTGAGCAACACAACTTTGTGACACCCGTCTAAGTTGGCGATTAAAACAGTTTCAAAGGTATCAGTAAATGTCTTCTGTCGAAATCCCCGAATCATTACGAGATCAGCCGCTTACACTCAAGCAAAAACTCTGGCGCAAACTGGGGAGCCAGGCCAAACGAGCAGGCCAGGAGTTAGTAGAAACCAGCCTAAAGCTGTATTTTTCTGCCCGGGATGAACGTACCCCTGCTTGGGCTCGTGCCGTTATTTACGCCTCCATTGCCTATTTCATTGTTCCCATTGACGGCATCCCTGATTTGCTACCGACAGGCTACAGCGACGATTTAGCTACCCTGTTAGCCGCTCTTGCGACGGTCAGTGCTCATATTAAAACCGAGCATAAAACCAAAGCCCATGACAAATTGGTCAAATGGTTCCCTCAATTGGATACCCCTAACTCAGGCAAAAAAACAGCCAAGCCAAAAGAATCTTAATTCACATTTGTGTTCCAAAATCAGATAACCGATAATCCGGCAAATATTCCAGATCCGGGAGTCCTGCATGTCACAGCTGAAAGATTTACTGAACAAAAACCAACAATGGGCAGCGTCCATTAAAGAGCAAGATCCGGATTTCTTTGATCGACTCAAACAGCAACAATCCCCTGAATATTTGTGGATAGGCTGTTCTGATAGCCGAGTACCGGCAAACCAAATCGTAGGTATGCTCCCAGGCGATTTATTTGTCCATCGAAACGTAGCAAACATGGTGGTGCATACCGACTTAAACTGCCTGTCCGTGATGCAATACGCAGTGGACGTTTTGAAAGTGAAGCACATCATTGTCACCGGACATTATGGTTGCGGCGGGGTTCGAGCCTCTCTGGAAGGACAGCGCAACGGTCTGATTGATAACTGGTTACGACACATTCAAGACGTATACCGTAAACATCAACGTCGCTTTAATGAAGTCAAAGGCATGGACAACCAGTGTGACCGACTGTGTGAAGTGAATGTGATTGAACAGGTCATGAACGTGGTCAGTACCAGCGTAGTTCAGGAAGCCTGGGACAGACAACAACCCATCACAGTACATGGCTGGATTTATGGTATCGATAACGGGCTGGTCAATGACCTCGGTATTTCGATCAACAATCTGAAAGATGCTGACAAGATCTATGATCAAGCCCTGATCAACGTCCTTGGCGAATAAAGGCTGAACAGCGACACCTAAACCATGGCATCCAAGGAATACGAAAAGCACGGCACCGTTACTTTTCGTATGCATTAACCTTAGGTAGCAACGCCTGTATTGATTCAGGAATCTCAACCAATGGATGCGCTTCACGGAATTTCGTCAGCGCCTCTCTTGCCTCTGAATCCCTGCCTTCTTCAAGCAACCTCTCAATTTCTGTTAACCACTCAACCGGACTCCTATGACGCTCAAGCTTTGGCGCTTTCATTTCAGTCCTCATTTCAGCAGCCATTGGCTGTGGGCTGGATAAAGCCGAGCGTTCACGCTTTGAACGTTCAAGTCTGAGCTCTTCTTTTCGTAACGTTTCTCGCTCTAAAACCTGCTTGTTTTGAATGATAGCCGGCTCGCTCAGGTCATCCATCGCCATTTCAGGCTCAGAAATTAAATCGTGTTCAGCTTCAAAGTCTCTCAAGTCGCTCATAGATTGGGCCGGTTTCATCATACTGGCCGGAGGAAGCGGCGAATGCATCTGCACCTCGGGGAAGGTTTCGACCGTCATCCCGTCTTTTTGATAAAGATCTATGGTTAAAGTACTTGCGATGACCACAACGGCAGCAGCAGACACCGGCCATTGCCAGCTACGCCCTAGCCGCTTAGAACGTTGCTTATCCAACTCATCTATATTCGCTGCCTGAGTGTGCTGTTTTGCTTGTTCCAATATTCGCTGATCAAGGCTCTCAGGGGGTTGTTCAACAGCGTGCAGGCGATATAGAGCGGACACATCAAACGTTTCTTTAGGGGGCTGCTTTTCACTCATTGTTGATCGCCTTTGTTGGTTGAGTCAGCTGCACTGACCGAATCCCAAAAACGCTGTAAGCAGGTTTGCAACTGAGTTTTGGCATAACGTAACCGGCTCTTGGCTGCTTCCGAAGAAATATTAATCACTTCAGCCATCACTTTTACTGTCATCCCAGCCTCCTCGTTCAATAAAAACACCTCTTGTTGAGCTTGAGGGAGTTGCCCTATGCAGCGTTTCAATTGCTCGGCCATTTGCCACTGCTCATTACTTTGATCCGGCTCAGAAAGTCCTGATTGCGCCTTACTCTCTATCCCCGAATGCTCTTCTTCATCCCATTGTTCGACAGGCTTGAGCACTCGCAGGTGATCAATAATCAGATTGTGTGCTATTCGATACGCCCATGTTGTCCACTTGGCACTCGCCTGATAGTGCTGAGATGATTTAATCACCCGGCTCCACAGTTCTTGATACAAGTCCTGAGCGACCAATACATCATTCAATTGACGACAAAAATAACGATAAAGACTATCTTTATGACGACCATACAAAACTTCAAACGCTTTGTGATCTCCCTGCGCGTAAAGCCTCATCAGTTCTTCATCCGTTAATGAGTGTCTGTTTTTCAATGAACATTCCTTGTTAAGTTTCAATCAAGCCAGACTCAGATCAGTCATCTTCGCCCAGGCTTGAAAGATTTTACTGTGAAACTAATTGGTCAGTGCATCGGCCATTCTGACCAACTGCACAAACTCATTACGATAACCAAACGGATCTTGTCCCTTACTGCTTTGAGCATAATCGATCATATCCTGATAACTGAAATCAGCAAGATATTTACCACCCTGCAACTTTTGACCAAACCCGGCCACGATCGATGCGAATTTAAAGTCAGAAGATGCGGCACTGAAGTCAGAATAAACCTTTTCGGCCTGTATTGGGTATTCCATTAACTGGCTTTTTGACCCTTCCGGTTGCTTATAGCGTAGCTTTAAATACCCCAGCTCGCCCAATGCCACGGACTGACCTGCTGCCGGCGTTTTCTGTTGATACCTTAGCGGATCAACTTTCAGAGCATCACTGCCTTGCAGAGTCAATTCGTACAGCGCTGTAACCGTATGACCCGCTCCTATTTCTCCTGCATCAACTTTATCATTGTTAAAGTCTTCACGAGCAAGCATTCTGTTTTCATAGCCAATCAAACGATATTCAGCCACCACCCCAGGATTAAATTCAATTTGAATTTTCACGTCTTTGGCAATGGTCATTAAGGTAGAAGAAAGCTCATCAACCAGCACTTTTCTAGCTTCATTAAGCCCGTCAATATAGGCATAATTACCATTACCGACGTCTGCCAGCTGCTCCATCAGGTGATCGTTGTAATTCCCCGTGCCAAAACCCAGAGTCGTTAACGAGATGCCTTTTTCCCGCTTTTGCTCAATCAACGTTTTTAGCGCGTCCACACTGCTGGTTCCGACATTAAAATCGCCATCCGTCGCTAAAATCACCCGATTAATGCCTTCTTTAATAAAGGCTTGTTCTGCCATTGAATACGCCAATTCAATTCCCGCCTCACCATTGGTGGAGCCGCCCGCTTGAAGCTGTTGCAAAGCGCGCTCAATCTGATGGGTGTTGTTCCCACTGGTAGGCTCTAACACCACGCCAGAGGCGCCAGCGTAAACCACAATAGAAACCTTATCAGTCTCTTTCAATTGCTTAGATAACAAGGTAAGCGACTTCTTTAATAAGGGCAGTTTATCGGACGCATTCATTGAACCTGAAACATCCAATAAAAAGACCAAATTGGCCGATGGACGTTCTGCAACTTCCGGCTGATAGCCTTTTAATCCCACTCTGAGAAGAACTTGCTGTGAAGACCACGGAGATTTCGCTAATTCGGTATTCACACTGAATGGCGCTTGTTGATAATCCGGCTGAGGATATTGGTAATCAAAATAGTTCACCATCTCCTCAATTCTAACTGCATCTTTTGGGGGTAAGGCACCTTGATTAAGCATGCGTCGAACATTACTGTAACTCCCGCTGTCAACATCAATACTGAACGTAGATACCGGATCAGTGACCACTTGCTTCACAGGGTTTACTTCAATTGCTGCATACTTCTCCCGATCGTCTTCCTGAAAATACCCCGGATTATAATCATCCATAGGTGGCAAAACTGCAGGCATGACTGGTGACATTTGATACGTTGTCGAGTGAACAACTTGACCCATCGCAGACGCAGGCGCGATAGACTCAGCCATCATTCTCACATCCTTTTTCTGAGACCTTTGTTGTCCTGACTTAGACTCACGCTCAACAAGAGCAACTTCCTCATGATGACGGATTTCAGATGCCACAAGTTGTTCTTTTTTAGCTGAGCTGCTGTCAGCTTCAACCGTTTGATCATTCTGGGTTGCACACCCGGAGAGGCTGTTTAAGCCAACCAGCACAGCCAGTGACAATGTTGTGCGAGCGAAAAGCCTGCGAGCAAAAACACTACGAGGGGAAATAGCCTGTGGGAAAATAGTTTGCTGAAAAGTCATGCTCAGCGCTCCTTCTTGGTTTTTTGAATATATGAATGTTGTCAATCGTTAACTCTATAAACGAAGCAAAAACCAAAAAGGGTTAAAAATTCTATAATTTTTTTAATGACGTCATTAATAATTGATACTGGCTGATAATCAACCAAACAAGTACACTGCTAAAAAAGCACATTTCGCGACCTAGGCAAGGAACTCTCATGGCAAGCTTAAGAGCACAAGTGATCAAGAAAACACTTCGTTCCAGCATAAAACCCTTGCTTAGCCCCAACACCTCCATCACCACTCAAAGACGACTGACGGATTTTGGCTTACAACTCAACATACTGCCTTTCGGTACTGAAATATCAGAAACCGAACTGGATGGTATACCAACTGAATGGGTTTCCAATAAACATACATTAGACTGTGATAATGTGATTCTTTACCTACATGGCGGAGCCTACAATATTGGCTCACCAAAATCACATCGAAACGTAACCGCACATTTGGCCAGAGCGACTGGCAGCATGGTGCTTGCCATTGATTATCGCTTAGCCCCGGAACACCCATGCCCCGCTGGTCTGAGTGACGTCATTAAAGTTTATCGTTGGCTGTTGGCTCATGACCACAACCCCAAAAACCTGGCGATTGCGGGCGACTCAGCCGGAGGAGGCTTAACCGTCGCATCGGTATTAGAAATGAAAGAAGAAAACTTGCCGCTGCCTGCCGTACTTGGCGTAATATCGCCTTGGGTTGATTTAACTATGTCTGGAGAGTCAGTGAGGTCCAATGCCGCTATTGACCCTATGATTCGAAAAGACTGGCTGGAAGCGATGATCAATAATTACGCGACAGACCTCGCGCCTTCTTCTCCGTTATGCTCACCGATTAATGGCGACTTGACCGGCTTGCCGCCTCTGCTCATTCAGGTTGGTTCGGATGAAATTCTGTTAGACGATGCGATCCGTTTAGCGCAAAGAGCGGAATCATACGGCGTCTCAGTGGAGTTAGACATCTGGGAAAGTATGTGGCACGTTTGGCATTTCCAGGCAGGTCTCATACCCGAGGCCGACCAAGCAATACAAGACCTTGCAAACCACTTGCTGAACCACTTACCAGCTTAGTACTGAATCCGCAGTGAAGAATTCATCATTTTCTCACTCCAGTCACTTATTATTCAATGAAAGAAACCTTTCAGACACTTCACGACCTGAATTCACAAACTCGACTTTAATCCACTACGACTAAACAAACCTGTTCTATAATCTTGTGACACATCTACCTGTACGTTTTTGAGTATTTCAAACAAAACAATGCTTCAGTCAAAGTCACAATTTAAGCCGACCAAAAAAGTTTTTAACATTACTCTGGTATTCGCACTTTTCTTCTCGAGTACTTTGCTCCACGCATCCGATGTACTCACAATGAAGGTGCATAAATCTCTGGAAACATCCGGTTTTATCAAGCAGATTTTTCCGCAAATCGAAAAGTCCATTCACTCAAAAATTAACTACAGTACTGTCACCTCCAAAAGCAAACTCAAACGTCGAGCAATCGGCAAGGTGGATTTATTATTAATTAACGACCCAAAACAAGAAAAAACACTGGTTCGGCAAGGCTGGGCCATAGGTCGTTTCCCCATCATGACCTCAGATTACCTGTTTGTCGGCCCGAGTGATGATCCAGCCAAAATCAAAGATGCCAGAAATTTATCGGATTTGTTCATTCGTCTAGTATCCAAAAAGTCACCATTCCTATCTTTAGGGGACCAGTCCAGCATTCATCAAAAAGAGCAATCTTTATGGCACGCCCATGCCTTACTGCCAAAAGGAGCAAAGTGGTATATAGAAACCAAAACCTCAATGAAAGCCACCTTAAAGAAAGCCGATAAATTACAAGGCTATACCTTAGTTGACCGCGCAACCTGGCTCGCCAACAAAAACAAACTCAAGCTCGTTGAGTTAAGGTCAGGGGATAAAACCCTCACAAGCCTCTATTCAATCGTTCTAAGAAACTCGGACAGACAACTGGTTAATGTTACGGGTTCAAGTAACTTCTTGGACTGGTTTTCTTCTGAGCAGGGCATACAAGCCATTAATAATTTCAAAATTAACAAAGAAACTGTTTTTAAACCCGTCGAGAATAAATAGAATTTAAGCTTCAATCTCAGACTGAACATAAAGGAATTCCATGGCAACCGCTCAAACGGCAATATTTTCAGATCAATCAAAGCACTTCTATTTCCTAGAGTACACCTTGAATGAGGCTCATACTGCTGAACAGCTAGGCCATGCATTGGCTTCGGTTTACGCACCTAAAAATTCCGTTTTTCAGTTGATCGCTTTTGGTCCTAAATTAGCAGACCGGATGTTTCCGCAAGCAACCCCTGAGCAACTTCACGAAATGAAGGCTTTGAAGGGCCCGGTTTATTCAATGCCATCCCATCAAGGAGATCTTTTATTCTGGCTACACGGCAATGATGTTAGCGATATATATGACCAAGTGCTTTGCATTCAAGAATCCTTAAAAGAAATTGCCGAAGTTCAACTTGATCAAGCCGGCTTTACATACCATGACAATAAAGACCTTATAGGCTTTGAGGATGGCACTGCAAACCCCAAAGAAGACGCTCGTCACCCAGTCGCCTTAATCAATGAAGGGCCCTACCAGGGAGGCTCAATTGTATTCAGTCAAAAATGGCAGCACGACCTTCAGAGCTTTCTTTCTCTTCCTTTAGAACAACAGGAAAAAATCGTTGGCCGAACAAAAGTTGAGAACGAAGAGTTAACAGGTGATGCCATGCCGAAAGACTCTCATGTCAGCAGAACGGATGTTAAAGTGGATGGTGAAGCGATGAAAATTTATCGCCGAAGTGCCCCTTACGGCAATGCAAAGGAAAAAGGCCTAATGTTCTTATGCTTTGCATGCGACCAAAAGAGAATTCAAGTTCAGCTGGAAAGAATGACAGGAACTACCGAAGATAAATTGTCCGACCATTTAATGAAATATTCAACTCCGGTAAGTGGCAGTTACTGGTACGCGCCACCCGTGGAGGAATTAGAGCGACTGATCAAGTAACAGCCGTTAATAACTAAGAGCCTAAAGACCAAACTTAGCTTCAGGCTCTTTCCCCTTAGCTCTTAACTCTAGATCCCTATAGTGCTCAATGGCCTTGATCAGTTTTGCATGATCATCCGTAGCCTGACCGGAATTTAAATAGTGCTCAAGAGCCTGATATACATGCTCTAGTTCGATGAAGCGGTAGTTAAGACTTAATAAGCTCTTACCTAAGAAGTGATCATCTCCTCCCTGCTCTCTGAGCCTGATTGCCTCATCCAAAGCAATTGCCATTTCTTCTTTGGTTGGTGTTCCCATACATTCACTGCCTTAAAAATACTAATACTGTATTTAATAACCTAGGGTGAATATACAAATTTTCAAGTTACTATTGAGAAAAGAATCACTAAAGTCGAAACATGGACAGCGCTAATATTATGGGTTTGAACATATATGGATTAGAGAATATATGGATTAGAAAATAGAATTTTAAGTATAGAAACGAAAAAGCCCCATCAAACGATGAGGCTTTCTGATAAGAAGCTTAACGATGACCTACTCTCACATGGGGAGACCCCACACTACCATCGGCGCGGACTGGTTTCACTTCTGAGTTCGGAATGGGATCAGGTGGTTCACAGTCGCTATGGTCGTTAAGCATAAACCGTTTTGCTGAACTGATTAAAAATCAACACAGCTGAAATTAAATCTAAAATAAAAAGCCTCAACCATTTGGTTGAGGCTTTTTTGTGCTCCTAAGAGCGAATAAGGCGCTTGACGATGACCTACTCTCACATGGGGAGACCCCACACTACCATCGGCGCGGACCGGTTTCACTTCTGAGTTCGGAATGGGATCA
>NZ_BAABBN010000003.1:0-98558 GCF_039537985.1 Litoribacillus peritrichatus | reverse complement strand
GGTCACCACTGATGTTGCTGCTGGTGCCGCTGAACACTGGCGTGGTGTCGTTGGTTTCTACCGTGTCATTGATGCCGATCGTGGCATCCGTGGTGGTGTCCGGTGCATTTGTCGTTGTTGGTTGCGATTCACCGCCATCATCGGACGCAGTGACTGAAATCTGTTCGCCGTCGACCAGGGCTGGGTTCAGATCCACCGTGTAGTTACCGTTGTCGTCTGCTGTGGTGGTCAGTTCATTACCGTTGGGTAAAGTGACGGTTACTAAAGCGTTCGCTTCTGTGGTACCGCTGACGTTCGAGCCGTCTGCAGCAACCGTTGCTGTCGGCGCGTCAGGCGCATTCAAATCTGGCGCATTGGTCGTGACAGCTTGCGATTCGCCGCCATCATCGGAGGCAGTGACTGAAATCTGTTCGCCGTCCACCAAGGCTGGGTTCAGATCCACCGTGTAGTTGCCGTTATCGTCCGCCGTGGTGGTCAGTTCATTGCCGTTGGGTAAAGTGACGGTTACTGAAGCATTTGGTTCTGTGATACCGCTGACGTTCGAGCCGTCCGCAGCAACCGTTGCTGTCGGTGCGTCAGGCGCATTCAAATCTGGCGCATTGGTCGTGATAGCTTGCGATTCTCCGCCATCATCGGAGGCAGTAACCGAAATCTGTTCGCCGTCCACCAAAGCTGGGTTCAGATCCACCGTATAGTTGCCGTTATCGTCCGCCGTGGCGGTCAGTTCCGTACCGTTTGGCAAGGTCACGGTAACCGAAGTGTTCGGTTCTGTGGTGCCACTGACGTTCGAGCCGTCCACAGCAACCGTTGCTGTCGGCGCGTCAGGCGCATTCAAATCTGGCGCATTGGTCGTGACAGCTTGCGATTCGCCGCCATCATCGGAGGCAGTAACTGAAATTTGTTCGCCGTCGACCAAGGCTGGGTTCAGATCCACCGTATAGTTGCCGTTATCGTCCGCCGTGGTGGTCAGTTCATTGCCGTTGGGTAAAGTGACGGTTACTAAAGCGTTCGCTTCTGTGGTACCGCTGACGTTCGAGCCGTCTGCAGCAACCGTTGCTGTCGGCGCGTCAGGCGCATTCAAATCTGGCGCATTGGTCGTGATAGCTTGCGATTCGCCGCCATCATCGGAGGCAGTGACTGAAATCTGTTCGCCGTCCACCAAAGCTGGATTCAGATCCACCGTGTAGTTGCCGTTATCGTCCGCCGTGGTGGTCAGTTCATTGCCGTTGGGTAAAGTGACGGTTACTGAAGCATTTGGTTCTGTGGTGCCGCTGACGTTCGAGCCGTCCGCAGCAACCGTTGCTGTCGGTGCGTCAGGGGCATTCAAATCTGGCGCATTGGTCGTGATAGCTTGCGATTCGCCGCCATCATCGGAGGCAGTAACTGAAATTTGTTCACCGTCCACCAGGGCTGGGTTCAGATCCACCGTGTAGTTGCCGTTATCATCCGCCGTGGTGATCAGTTCATTGCCGTTGGGTAAAGTGACGGTTACTGAAGCATTTGGCTCTGTGGTACCGCTGACGTTCGAGCCGTCTGCAGCAACCGTTGCTGTCGGTGCGTCAGGGGCATTCAAGTCTGGCGCGTTGGTCGTGATAGCTTGCGATTCGCCGCCATCATCGGAGGCAGTAACTGAAATTTGTTCGCCGTCGACCAAGGCTGGGGTCAGGTCCACCGTGTAGTTGCCGTTATCGTCCGCCGTGGTGGTCAGTTCATTGCCGTTGGGTAAAGTGACGGTTACTGAAGCATTTGGTTCTGTGGTACCGCTGACGTTCGAGCCGTCCACAGCAACCGTTGCTGTCGGTGCGTCAGGGGCATTCAAGTCTGGGGCATTGACACTGGTTTCTGAGCTATTGCCTGCTTCATCACTGATATCAACCGCAACAGTTTCACCATCAACAAGCGCCGGGGATAACTCAGCTGTGAAGTCTCCGCTTTCATCTGCAATGACCACAATCGGAGTTACTGCACCAGGGACCGTAATCGTTACCGTCGCGCCAGATTCTGTACGCCCTGTGACTGCATCACCATTGTCAGTGATAGTGACATCACCATCATTAATTTCAGGGGCCGTAGTATCCGGTGCATCGGCAGTTACGGACGGGGATGTTCCGACTTCATCGCTTGCGGTGACTGAAACGGTTTCGCCGTTGGTAAGAGCCGGCTCCAACGTCGCCTGGTAATTGCCGTTCGCATCCGCCGTTGTTTCAATCACAGCACCACCAGGCAACTCAATAACTATGGTGGTATTCGCCTCAGCGGAACCACTGATGGTTGAGCCATCGTCCGAAATCACAGCGCTCGGTGCTTCAGGAGGCAAAGTGTTTTCTACGGTAATAACGTAGGTTTGAAGAACAGTATTTCCCGCACCGTCACTCACAGCAACGGTAAACTCGTAATCGCCTGGAATCGTTGGGCTACCAGAGAGCGTGCCATTTTCAGTCAACGTCAGCCCTGCAGGTAAATCACTGCCAGCGGACACTTCAAAGGTCAGCTGGTCGTTCTCTTCGTCCGTGAAATCGGTTGTTAGACCAATGGATAAGTTTGCAGCTTCATCAAATGACCCAAGATTACTTTCACCGATAAACACAGGCGCGTCGTTCGTTGCTTCAACAACCGTCAGCGTTAACTTGGTTTCGGTTGAGTTACCGGATTCATCCGTTCCCACGACAACAAATTCATAGTCACCAGGTACAGAAGGTTCGCCCTGCAAAAGGCCAGACTCAGAGATGGTCAAACCTTCCGGTAAATTTTGTCCATCCTGAAGCGTGATCGTAATGGCTTCACCATCGACTTCCTCAAACAAGTTATTGAGATCAATGGTGGTTTGAGTACTTTCATTGATGGAGCCTAAGTCGGATTCCTCGTCTGCTCGAGGCGCATCGTCCACGGCATTCACCGTAACATCAATGACTTGCGTCGTCTGATTGCCTTGGCTGTCCGTCACTATGATTTCAAACTGATCGCTGCCGTTATAATCTGCGGTAGGTGTATAAACAAACTCACCATCGGGATTAAGCGCAACAGAGCCATTTTCAGGAACAGAACCTAACTCAAAGGTGACGCTGCCGCCGTCCGGGTCTTCAGCGTCAAAACGTCCTGTAAATGCAGTGTCTTCATTGACACTGAATTGATTAGCAGAGGTTAATTCCGGGTTGGCAATCAGAGGATCAAGTTCAGAAATATCGGGCGACTGGAGAGAATCTACCCGAGAATCCTGGCCTGGCAAAGTAAGATTCGCGTCTGAATTAACGTTATATAGGAGATCATAGTCATGATGAAGAATGACAGGAACGGACTTAAAACCACCAGCGGATTCACCACCAGCAGCCGTAGCTTCTAATTGAGAGGGGTCGAAGTTTGGATCTTCAAGTAACTGGCGCTGAATCAACTCGGCTTTGGCAAGTTCATCTTCGAGGCCATAACTGCTCAAATCCAGGAGGTCTTGATCCAACAATGCTTCGCTTTGGCGACCTAACGCTAAGCTCTCACCATTAGACAGACCAACCATAACTTGGCTGCCTTCACCTTGAGTGACAATTTTCTCACCAAGATAAACCGAATCACCGAGCTGTAGTTGACGCTCATTGCCCGCCGCATCAACAGCAATCACTGTTCCAATAATAAAGGTAACGTTACCAATAACTTGTGCCATGTCTGATCTCTCAATAGTTCTCCAATTGAGAGCCAACATAACAGATTCATCAAGTTATACTATTGTACCTAGGTACATACCTTAAAGAATTTAAGTAACCGTTTGTTAACAGTATTTTTAGTCGTAATTACGGCTAAATCTGCTCTTCGCCGTCCTCACCTTCATCTTTAGGAATGAGTGATAACCCGTTCAGAGAAAAGGAGGTTTGTTCCTTCGATTTTTCTTTTGGAGCTTCTTTAGTATTTTCAGTGGTAGATTCGGGCTTTGGTGCCTGAGGCGCAGCAGCTGGAGACGGTTTGTCATCGTCCAGGCTGATTTTAAGACGAAGGTTATTTCGGGAGTCGGCATTCTTCAACGCTTCCTCTTCGGTAATCAACCCTTGTTTGTATATCTTTAACAGCGCGGAATCAAACGTTTGCATTCCGATGTTTTCGGACTTATTCATGACTTCCTTAATGGCTTCCACATCGCCTTTTTTAATCAAATCAGCAACACGCGGCGTGTTGAGCAACACCTCAATGGCCGCCGCACGTTTTCCGTCTTTAGTCGGAATCAGTCGCTGAGAAACAATCGCCTGAAGGTTTAATGACAAATCCATGAACAACTGCTTATGTCGCTCCTCCGGGAAAAAATTAACAATCCGGTCAATGGCTTGGTTAGCATTATTCGCATGCAAAGTGGACAAACACAGGTGACCGGTTTCCGCAAATTCCAAAGCATGTTCCATGGTTTCTTGTGTTCGAATTTCACCGATTAAAATCACATCCGGTGCTTGTCGTAAGGTATTAACCAGGGCATCTTCATAGCAATTGGTATCCACCCCGACTTCACGCTGATTAACTATTGATTTTTTATGACGATGAACAAATTCCACCGGGTCCTCAATGGTAATAATGTGGCCTGAACTATTGATATTACGGTAGTCAATTAAAGACGCCAATGAAGTGGATTTACCCGAACCTGTTCCTCCCACAAACAGTATTAAGCCCCTTTTCTGCATAATCAGTTTTGGCAGGATTTCCGGTAAGCCTAACTCCGTAAAACTTGGAATGTCGGTCTTGATGGTACGAATGACCATCGAAAATTGATTTCGCTGTAAAAAAACATTGACCCGAAAGCGGCCAATCCCAACCTCAGAAATGGCCAGATTCGCTTCTGGTTTGGTTTCAAAGTCCCGCTTTTGATCGTCATCCATCATCGAATAAGCGATTTTCTTAACAGCGCCTGCTGGTAGCGGTTCTTTGGATAAGGGAACGAGTTTTCCGTAGATTTTTGCGCTGATTGGGGCCCCAGTGGATAGATACAAGTCGGAGCCGTCTTTTTCCACCATGATTCGCAAATAATCTTTAAATTCCACAATAACGTTCCTTTCTGACAATAATTAAGATGCTCTGTTAGGTGAAGGCATTCGCTTCACGCAACCAAAGTATAGTCAGAAATTAAGAGAGCATAGTTTAAAAACAGGGACTTTAATCACGATATTAATAAAAACTGAAGCCTCGTCGAGAAACCCAAGAAACAATATGAGTTTCAATCAGTTACTAGAATTTAAAGGCAGAGGGTTTCAACTTAAAAAATCGTTAATATTGATGCCATAGTTAACAGGATCAGAAGGTCGGACAATCTGCTCACCAGTAGACTTACGCGTTAGGTCGATCAACTCAACTTTAATAAAACGTTTAAATTTCGTGTGATAAATGGCTTTCACCATCGGTTGTTTCTGATCTTGAGCATTAAGCTCGATCACCACTGCTAATTTCCCACTGGTTAACTCAACCAAGGAGCCAACTGGGTAGATCCCCATCGCTCTTATAAAGGTGTGTAAAATATCTTTATCTAGGTGACTGCCTGTCCATTCCAGCATCCGCTTTAAAGCAATGGTGGGTGGTAACCCTTTGTGATAGCAGCGATCCGCAGTAATCGCATCATAAACATCCACCACCGCTGCCATTTTTGCTTCCAAACTTATGGTGTCTTTATTAAGACCTTGAGGGTAGCCAGTCCCATCCAAACGCTCATGATGTTGATATGCAACATTGAGTGACGCTTGCGGAAGCCCTCCCGATTTAACAAGAATATCCCGGCTGAATGTCGAATGTTTCTTCATTAGACCAAACTCTTCTTCGGTCAGTCTGCCAGGCTTATGCAGCACCTCATCCGGAATCAGAATTTTACCGATATCATGAAGAATGGCACCCAAGACATTTTCAAACAAAGATTGACGATTCAGGTTCATAGCTTTACCCAGGATCGACATCAACACCCCAACGTTAATCGAGTGCTCCAATAAGTAAGCGTCTTTTTCCCGAATACGGCTCAAGCAAGCCAGTGCATTTTGATTGCGGGTAACAGAGTCGATAAAGTCATTGGCCAGTTCTTTAAAGCCATCCACATCCACATCTTCACCGTGCAATGCTTTTTGCATGGCCGTTTCAATCATGCCTTTCGCCCGAGAATGAACTTCACGTGCTTTAATAAGCTCTTCTGATGTTGAGACTTTTTTGTCTACCGCCGGTTTTTCATCCGCATATGCGGCAAAGGTTTGATCGCCTTCACTTTCGATCTGATCTTGAGAAACGCCGGCTTCAACATCCACGCCCCGCTCTGTATCAATGAAAAGTTCTTTGACACCCCGTTTTTTAATCAGCTCAACCGTTTTCCAGTCAGGTATGCGACCTTCTTTTTGATACGATGATTCAACGTCCTGATCCCAGTGAAATCCAGACACATACATTTCAGGCGTTAGGTAAGCAATGGAAATCTTTTTGATCATAAAAAGCCGATACAACTTTAGCGTCAGAAGAAGTTTTATAATTATTTAATCACATCAAACTCAGCGGTTCTGTTTCAATTTGCTTTCAACTGTTTCAAACGTTTTAACATAAACAACCAATGTTTCTTGTGCTCTTCAGTATTGCCGGCAGCTAAGTCACCGTAAGTCAGTGCTTCATATCGTTGAGACAACCAATCCACCAGCGCCTTTTCTTCAGGATAGTTGCTTTTTAGCATATCAAACAATTTTCTGGGGGATAATTTTAGCAGCGCCTGCTGCTCGGGTTCGTTATCATCGTCCGTCAGCAAGCAAAGCAACTGTTGTTCAAATCGTAATTTCCCGGAACGGCGCACAGTGAAATGTCGAAATTGTCGAGCCAATAGCCATAAAACCAAAGGACCCGCAATCGCCGAGGCAATCAGCAGACCGACCATCAACCAAACATGACTGCCCCAAGTTTTCAGCAAATCCGCCCAGAATGAAGACTGCTTTTGAACATCATAGCCAACAACATTTAACGACCATTGATAACTCAGATAGTCCATGGTTTGTCGCATGTCGTTCAACCACTCCACAGCCTTATAGCGATGAGGAGAAAAGAATGAGTCTTCTAAAAAGGTATTCTCTTCACTGACGGCTTCCTGTAACCCCTGTTGAATTCTTTCCGGCGCAACCACTGAAGTCGGGTCTACATTTACCCAGCCTCGACCGGATATCCAAACTTCCGTCCAAGCATGCGCATCGTACTGCCGAACCGTTAAATAACCGGCCTGTTCATTCCATTCCCCACCTAGATACCCCACCACAACGCGCGCAGGAATCCCCGCATACCTCGCCATCAATGCAAGAGCTCCGGCGTAATGAGCACAAAAACCTCTTTGAGTATCAAACAAAAATTCGTCGTTCGCTTTCTCACCTAAAGTGGGTGGCTTCAAGGTATAAACAAAGTCATTTTTGATGAAGTATTTCAAGGCATTATCGATGAACTGCTGAGGCGTTTCTGAGCTGCTTTTGATCTGAAGCGCCAATGCTTCGGTTTTGGGGTTGTGATTATCAGGCAGTTGAAGCTCACGCCTCAGACGCCACTGAAATAACTCAGGTTCGCGAGTCAACGCTGTCGGCATCGAAGACTGATAACGTAACGTTTGCCGAATAGGCTTATCGTATTTTAGTGTAAAGTCCTGAGTCAGACCCACATGCGGTTGTTCTGGCAAGCTTCCATCGAGACTGAACAACCAGAATTGATTGGTCGGCTCCAAAATCACCTCATACGGCAACGTCTCTTCTGAACGTTTTAACAACACCTGCCAAGCAGAGCTTTGATCGCCATACCAGTCTACAATAGCGCCAGCGTAGTTGGCATTGGAATGCGCTTTCCAGCCTCGGCCATCGGTATTATCCAGTACAATCGCTCGCCAATACAATGAGGAAGGAGAGGCAGGTACACCGTCCAAAAACCGGGCCCTGAAAACCAGCTTGTCTGACTGACTCAGTTTCGCAATGTCACCCGGACTTATTTTATCGCTGATGCCGGTGACCGCCCCCTGATTAACATCAATCGACCAAAACGGCGACATTCTCGGAAAAAACACAAAGAAAATCACCATCAAGGGCACAGCAGACAACCAGTACAAAACCGACTGTTTTAACAGAACGGACGCCCGCTGGGTAATACGACTGTGCATGGCAATCAAAGCTGCGGTAATAATCACTGCATTGGCCAATACCACCGACGCCGCAATGATCTCGGTGTAAAACAAAAAGAACAGCGCCGATACTAAAAACGACAAAAAGAGCGAAATATAAGCGTCTCTTCGGGTATGCAACTCAATTAATTTCAGACCATAAGCCAGGATCAGAAAATTAACAGCCGCCTCAACAGAAACTTTCTGAAACGAGACAACAATGCCAACCATACCACCGACGGCTAACCCGGTTTTCAACAATGCACTGGGAAAACGCCACCGGCCCACAATGATTTGCCAACGCCAGACAATGCACACCAACATGAAGGCGGTCAGCCACCACGGCATTCTTGGCAAGTGAATCGAGATAGAAGCGAATTGAGCAAACAACATCCACCGTAAAGCCGATAAATGCAGAGACATATCCAAAGTGCTTTTCATTGGTTTGCCTCAAACAACGCTAGAGCCCGTAAACAATTATTCTGATGAAGCACACCGTTATCCGGCCCGATATCCTGACCGGATAAAACAAGGCCGAATGTTTTTTGCTCTTCAGTCCACCGAATCACCCAGCCTGCCAGTGCAGACAACCTCGTCTCTGTATCCAGATTTGCAAAGTCATCCTCCCTGAGCCAACGGTCATCACTCGACGGCATGATAAATTCTTTAGTTACCAATTCCTCAGTCTTAGCGTAACGCTTCCAATCCACCTTGCTAAGAGAATCACCTTCAACATAAGGCATCAGACTGTAAAAATCACTGCCAGGCTGAAGCTTTTGGGGCTGAGCGTCCTGATCAAACTCATCATCCCCTTCTCCTGCATACTGGGCAGGCAACACATCAAAAATCGGCTTAGGGTATCCCAAAACCGGATGTTTTAACTGCACAACAGACCAGGCCGTCAAAATGCCCAACGGATACTGAGTTCTTATTTCCAGTTTTGGGGTTCTGTTCCATCCTCGGTGCAGGCTTGAAAACGGAAGACGCTCCGTCTTCAAAGCCGAATCCAAATCAAACGACACCTTGGCTTCAGATTCTCGCCAGAGAAGCTCTATTGAGTGGTGAAAACGTGCATCTTTCGCCATCACGTCGGTAGGAATCTGAACGGTACCACCAACAAAACCACTCACCTCTTCCGAAACCGAAAGCTCTATCGACGCCAAATTCCGCCAGGTATGCCAAATCACCACAGCAAAAACACTACCCACCCAAAAACATAGCCCGAAAATCAAACTGTTCTGGTAGTTAATCGCAGTCAGCAGCATCACCAGTAATACGCCAGCCAATAGCCACCCCGCCCGAGAGGGAATAATGTAGATATTTCGATTGGAAAGCAGAGACCGATCCGTAAGAGGTGACCGACTAGAAAACCATCGCTCAATTGCCCGTTTTAAAACTGACATCAACACCTCATAGTCAAACCGGATGATTTAAGGAACACAATCAGATAACCAAAGGCTACCTGGAAGCCAGACACCAAGAAATCAGACACCAAGAAATCAGACACCAAGCAGCCAGCCACTAGATGGCGGCTACTTGTTCCAACATCAGTGAAGAAATTAAAGCATTTTCAGAAGAGACCACTCTATGATCCACCACCGAAGCCAAAACCGACTGAACGTCGTCCGGGATCACATAGTCCCGCCCTTCCAAAAACGCCCAGGCTTGCGCACTTCGTAACAGGGACAAACTCCCTCTCGGTGATAAGCCAATTGAGGCATTTCGTTTTTGGCGGCTGAATTCAACAAGACGCTGAATATAATCCAACAACGCCTCAGACACTTTGACTTGCTTCACAGAGTCCTGAAGCGACATTAATTCATCCGGAGTAAACACAGGAGGCAAATTCGTGGCCATCTGCCTTCTGCTCTGCCCCTTAAGTAATTCCCTTTCTGCTTCCGCAGGCGGGTAGCCCAAAGTCACTCTCATCAAGAAACGGTCCAGCTGAGATTCCGGCAGCGGGTATGTACCGGCCTGGCTCATTGGATTCTGAGTGGCGATGACAAAGAAAGGCTCAGGCAAATGATGTGTTTCACCCTCCACACTGACCTGATGCTCCTCCATGGCTTCCAGCAGCGCACTCTGAGTCTTGGGGCTGGCCCGGTTAATTTCATCGGTTAACACCACTTGTGAAAATACCGGCCCCTTATGAAATTCAAAGGTGTGTTCATCACGATTAAAGATGGTTACACCGATGACATCCGAAGGCAGCAGGTCACTGGTAAACTGAACCCGGTTGTAACTTAGCCCCAGAACATTCGCCAAAGCGTGCGACAAAGTGGTTTTCCCCATTCCCGGCAAATCTTCAATTAACAGATGTCCTTTTGCCATCAAGCAGGCAAACGCCAACTTTAATTGCGTTTCTTTGCCGAGAATAATGCGATTCACATTCTCCAGCGCCAATACTAGCTTCGTTTGTAATTCATTCATTAAGCAATCGCCTGAATGCCTCTTAATAAGTCGGCCTTAATGTCTTCAACATTTTCCAGCCCCACAGAAACACGAACCAAACCCGGTACAATGCCAGCTCGCTCTTTCTCTTCGTCCGATAAACGACCGTGAGTGGTGGTTGCCGGATGAGTGATTGTCGTTTTAGTGTCACCAAGGTTGGCCGTAATTGATAACATCCGGGTATTATCGATCAAAGTCCAGGCTGCATCTTTGCCCCCCTCCACCTCAAACGATAGCACACCACCAAAACCACTTTGCTGCTTTTCAGCCAGTGTATGCTGAGGGTGACTATCCAGGCCACCATAATGTACTTTTGCAATATGCGGTTGTGACTCCAGCCAGGTGGCAATCGCTAATGCAGATTCACAATGCGCTTTCATTCGAATAGACAAGGTTTCAAGGCCTTTTAAGAAAACCCAGGCATTGAAAGGACTCATCGTCGTCCCCGCTGATCGAAGGAAACCATAAACCTCATCCATTTCCTGCTTTCTTCCGGCAACCACGCCCCCAACACAACGGCCCTGACCGTCCAGATACTTGGTTGCGGAGTGCACAACAATGTCTGCACCTAACGCGAGCGGCTGCTGTAATACCGGCGTGCAAAAGCAGTTATCCACAACCAATAAGGCATCATGCTCATGCGCCAGGTTCGCAAGGCTCTGAATGTCGGCCACTTCACCCAGCGGATTAGAAGGCGTTTCTAAAAACAACAGCTTGGTTTGTGGCTCAATCGCAGACTTCCACACGTCAATGTTGGTTAAATCCACAAACGTCGTTTTGATACCAAATTTCTTAAAGTACTTTTCAAACAAGACATTGGTCGTGCCAAATACCGACCGAGAACAAACCACATGATCACCGGATTTCAATAAGCCTGCGACCGTACTCAAAATAGCAGCCATACCGGAAGACGTAGCCACTGCCATTTCGGCCCCTTCCATCGCAGCCAAACGCTTCTCAAACGTCGCCACAGTCGGGTTAGTGAAACGGGAGTAGATATTGCCAGGTTCATCGCCACCGAAACGAGCCGCCGCTTCCGCCGCACTGTTGAATACATAACTGGATGTCGTAAAAATTGGCTCACTGTGCTCGGCTTCAGCCGTCCGAATCTGGCCACCTCGAACAGCGTAGGTTTCGATAGATGAATCAGTAAGGTCTGATTGAATTCGGGAACGATCAGTCATTGTTCTTCCTTAACCTGCTTGAAAAGGTTTCAAAAAGCGTGCTTAAAAAATTAAAAAGCCGAACGATTAGGTTCGGCTTTTCTAATAAAGTTCCAGGCTCAGTAACCCGGAAAAGAATCTTAAGTCAAAGACTAAGATACTTCGTTATGAATACCTACGGTAGCATCATCACTGCTGTCGGCTTCATCTTCATTATCATCCGAGACATCCACTACAATATTAGCTTTCTTATGCTTGGATGCATCATTTCTGGCCTGCTCCAATTTCGCAAGGTACTCAGGAGTTACATCGTCAGTAATGTACTCGCCATTAAATACCGCGCAATCAAACGCTTCAATGCCATCATTAACTCCGCGTGAAGCAACGATCAAATCATCCAGATCTTGATAGATTAAGCCGTCTGCCCCGATCAGTTCGCATATTTCATCAACCGTACGGCCTGAAGCGATCAACTCGCTGGCAGATGGCATGTCAATACCATACACATTCGGGTAACAGACTTCCGGAGCTGCAGACGCCATATAAACTTTATTGGCTCCCACGTCCCTTGCCATTTCAATGATCTGACGACTGGTTGTGCCGCGCACAATAGAATCATCCACCAACAAGACATTCTTACCGGCAAACTCCAGTTCCACCGGATTCAGCTTTTGACGAACGGATTTCTTACGCTCGTTTTGGCCAGGCATAATGAAAGTACGGCCTATGTATCGGTTTTTCATGAAGCCTTCGCGATACTTAACACCCAGACAGTGAGCAAGTTGCAACGCAGATGTACGGCTGGTATCCGGAATGGGAATAACCACATCAATGTCGTTATCAGGCCACTCTCGTTTGATTTTTTCTGCGAGCATCTCACCCATTTTCAAACGCGTTTTATAGACGGAATTACCATCCATGATGCTATCAGGGCGCGCAAAATACACGTATTCGAATATACAAGGGCGTAACTTCGGAGATTCTGCACACTGCATGCTATGAAACTCACCCGCTTCTGAAATAAAGATGGCTTCACCCGGAGCAATATCACGCTCAAGCGTAAATCCAAGCGAAGACAAGGCCACACTCTCAGAAGCAATCATGTATTCAGTGCCTTCCGGTGTTTCCCTTTTACCGAATACAGCAGGACGAATGCCGTTCGGGTCTCTGAAACCCACCACGCCCTGACCAGCAATCATAGCAACCACGGCATAACCACCACGACAGCGCTTATGTACACCTTTAACGGCTTCAAAGATATCATCCGGAGTGGGGGTTTGTTTGCCTTGCTTTTGTAAACCGTGAGCAAACACATTCAATAACACTTCAGAATCAGAAGTAGTATTAATATGACGCAAATCGGTTTCATACAGTTTTTGACCAATCTCTTGAGAGTTAGTCAAATTACCATTATGGGCAAGCGTAATACCATAAGGCGAGTTTACATAAAAAGGCTGAGCTTCGGCCGAAGAGGAAGAGCCCGCTGTTGGATAACGAACGTGACCAATCCCCATGTTACCAATGAGGCGATGCATATGACGGGTTCGAAAAACATCCCTCACCAGCCCATTATTTTTTCTAAGATGGAACCGGCCATTATGGCTGGTAACGATCCCAGCGGCATCCTGCCCTCTGTGTTGTAGTACGGTTAACGCATCATACAAAGTCTGATTTACGTTAGTGAAGGAAACGACGCCAGCAATGCCGCACATGGATAAACTACCTCATTAGCCTTAAGTTAATTTTCTACCTGAATGACTTCTTCTGCGCCATCCATCCATTTCTCAGTGGAAACAGATTCAGTTGTATCTGGAATTTCTGATAAAGCATCCCCGGCTTGCTGGAGTGCTTCACCTGCAACAGCAGGGTCCACCAGACCAGACATGTCCATTTCGGACAGCTGCTCTGATAACAATTTAGTGGTTTCTTTAGTCCAGGCTTCGACTTGAGCAAAATGAGGGACAATTTGAGAGGACTGCCAAACAGGCGAATCAACAAAGGCAGTCAGGCTCAGCAAACCAATGGCAACCACAATAACCAGCGCACCACGAACAACGCCAAAAACCACGCCTAATAACCGATCCCACATCGATAAGCCAACCGCTTTCACAAACTGGCTAATAATGAAATTTATAAACGAACCAACAATCAAAACACCCACAAACAAAACAAAAAAAGCCAGCACAAGTGCTGACTTTCCATCATTTGCAAAATCACTTAGATAATGCGAGAAATCATATGCATAAATACGGGAAATCAATAACGCCGCCACCCAAGTAACAAGCGAAAAAAGCTCCTTCATGAAACCGCGCTTTAAACTGATGAGCGCCGAAACAGAAATTACACCAACTATAGCCCAATCAAACCAATTCATTCTTGCTTCCTATTCTCAGGGCTGCGAATTCTACCAGAGCAATCCAAACTGCAAAACCCATGTTCTTCAATCAATCCAATAAACTTAGTTTTCATTTGTAAATTACAAAACACAAACCAAAATATTAAGGTCGGTATGGCTTGATAAGACCATCTTTCAACTTAAGTTTAGCCGCCAATTGCTTCTTGACGGCCATTAACTTCTCTTTCTTTAATTCTGGCCCGACAAATACCTGGTAGCGAGTTTTACCGGAGGAATCTCTTAATAATTTATTGTAAGAGTTGAAACCTGCCTTCGTTAATTTTTTGCGTAACGCCTGCGCGTTTTTAGGTTGGCTGAACGTCGCCAGCTGCAACGTCCAACCAGGCTCCTGAGCCTGATTCGCAGCCGAAACCAAGGCCTCAGGTTCAGCCGCTTTGGCCAACGTTGTTCGAGGCACCATTGGCTGATCGTATGGCTCCGTTTCTACACTGGCAAATCCGGTTCCTTTAGGGGATGGAGGTTTTAAAATAGGTGCTGGAGGAACTTCCGGGCGATCAGGGATCTCAACAATCGGCGTTGTGTGTATACGTCCACTGCCATCTAATATTTCCGGGCCAAACAAAGCAATTAAGACAAACGTAACCACCGCCCCAAGCAGCCGGTATTTAATCAATTCAGGCGCGTCATCCTGGGTCTGTTTAGCCTTCTGCTCTGCTTTCGGTTTTTTCACATTATCGCTCATAATAAGAGATTGCTTCGGCTACCGTAAAAAATGAGCCTAAAACAACCACCTTCCTTGTTTCTTCTGGGGAGTTTCGGGTTTCCTCAGCTACCGCTTCAAAGGCTTGTTGAAAGTCAGAAAAAGCCGTTGCTGCCTGTCCGCAATTTATCAGCTTATCCTTCAGTTCAGAGGAAGATAGCGCCCTATCAATGGGAAGATCAATACACAGCCAACGATCAAACACAAACTCCAACTGCTTAATAACCCCCGAGATATCTTTGTCCGACATACAACCAATAATGGCAACCGGTTTTCGGGGCAAGTTCTTATGGGTTAGCTGTTCGGCCAAATACGCTGCGGCCTGCGGGTTATGAGCAACATCCAACCACCCCTCGACGCCGTTAAACTCAAACGCTTCCATCCGACCACGAATTGAAACCTGTTCAACCGCCCGGTTAGCTGTTTCCCGATTCAGCGACCAATTTAATGTAGCCATCGCACAAAGCGCCGCCGCCACATTCTGCACCGGAAACCCCGGATAACTCAGCCCCACAAGAGAGCTTCCGTTTTTCATTGACCAGGTCCAATGCCCTTCCGCCGGATCAAACTGATAAGCATTGCCCGCTTGATAGAATTCCGCCCCAATTTGAGTCGCATGCGCCCCGACGGAAGCAGGCCCGTCGCTGGCACCAAAAACGGCAGGACGCCCAGATCTAAAAATACCCGCCTTTTCATAACCGATAACGTCTATATCAGACCCCAGCCAGGACTCATGATCAATGCCAATCGAAGTCACCACAGACACATCCGCATCGACAATGTTCACCGCATCCAGGCGACCACCAAGCCCGACCTCTAGGATTGCAACATCTAAGTCAGCTTGTTTAAACAACCAAAACGCAGCCAACGTCGTAAACTCAAAATAGGTTAAAGAAATTTCTTTTCGGGCCGCTTCAACACACTCAAATGCCTTTAAAAGCGGTTGATCACCAACCTCTTCATTGCGGATTCGAATCCGTTCATTAAAGCGTATTAAGTGCGGAGAAGAATAAACACCTGAGGACTTACCTAACTGTGAAGCATAAGACTCAATATACGCGCAGGTTGTCCCCTTGCCGTTAGTCCCTGCCACCATAATAACTTCACGAGCCAATGGAAATAAACTCAGCCGATCTGCAACTTGTTTTATTCGGTCCAGACCCAGATCAATTTCAGTGGGATGCATGCTCTCAAGATAAGAAAGCCATTCATCTAGTGTATTCATTTTTATCATAAAGAACGTTCGGAAGGAGGCTGCATATGCCACGTTAAATTAGACAACAAACGGGAAATCTTAGCTCTTAACTGCTGACGATGAACAATCATATCCACCGTTCCGTGCTCCAATAAGAACTCACTGCGCTGAAAGCCTTCAGGCAGTTTTTCACGAACGGTTTGCTCTATCACCCGAGGACCGGCAAATCCGACCAAAGCATTCGGCTCTGCAATATTAATATCACCCAGCATCGCCAAACTGGCCGATACGCCCCCAAACACGGGGTCTGTCATGACAGAAACAAAAGGAATGCCCTTACGTTTCATCCGTTCCAAAACCGCAGAAGTTTTCGCCATTTGCATCAAAGAAATCAGCGCTTCCTGCATCCGCGCCCCGCCACTGGCAGAGAAACAAATAAACGGAATATTATGATCCATTGCCAATTTGGCCGCCCGCACGAATTTTTCACCGACAACCGCCCCCATGGAGCCACCCATAAACTTAAACTCAAACGCAGCAACCACAATCGCCTTACCTTCAAGGCGGCCATGCATAGCGACCAAGGCATCGTTTTCACCCGTTTCTTTCTGGGCCGAACTCAGTCTGTCTTTATAACGCTTAGAGTCTTTAAATTTAAGACGGTCTTCTGGCTGTACATCGGCAGCGATTTCAACACGATCTTCCATATCCAAAAATAAATCGATACGACGACGCGCACTGACTCGCATATGGTGATCGCATTTAGGGCAAACATCCGAGTTTTTCTCAAGTTCAGGGCGATAAAGAATAGCATCACACTTAGGACACTTTTTCCACAGCCCCTCAGGAACGCTGGACTTTTTTTGGGTATCCGAGCGAACAATGGAGGGAACAATCTTATCTAACCAGCTACTCATTTATCGTATAACCCTGAACCTGAAATAAAACTTAAGATTTATCCATAGCGATGCGCATTTCTTCAATGATCGCAGAAACTTTTTGACAAGTTTCTTCAATGCTCAGTTCCTTAGAAGCACACTCAGCAATTGTATTCACCAATACAGAACCCACAATGACACCATCGGCAACGGCAGCAACACTGGCGGCGGTATCTCCGTCTTTAATGCCAAATCCAACACCCACAGGCAATTTCGTTTGCGCCTGAATTGCACCGACTTTCTGAGCCACCTCTTCGGTGTTCAAAGCGGATGAACCCGTCACCCCTTTTACAGACACATAATAAACGTACCCCGTGCCTTGCTCACAGATCAGTTTAGTTCGTGCTTCAGACGTTGTCGGAGCCAACAGAAAGATGGAATCAATGCCCTGCTCATCAAACAACGGTTTCACATTAACGGCTTCCTCCGGAGGCAAGTCAACCAGCAGCACACCGTCTACACCCGCCAACGCTGCTTTTTTTGCAAATTCCGGATAGCCCATAGCTTCAACCGGGTTCAGATACCCCATTAGCACAACCGGCGTGGTGCTATTGCTCTCACGAAATTGAGCAACACAATCCAACACATCATTCAGACTTGTGCCATGAGCTAAAGCTCGTTCGCACGCCAACTGAATCGCTGGGCCGTCCGCCATCGGATCTGAAAAAGGAACCCCCAACTCAATAATGTCTGCGCCCGCATCAACGAGACTATGCATCATTGGCACTGTATGCGCCAACGATGAATCCCCTGCCGTGATGTACGGGATAAGCGCCTTTTTACCGGCTTGATTCAAACTTTCAAAATAAGAATTAATTCTGCTCATTAGTCTTCACACTTATACAGTTATGCCGTCGATGCCGGCAATGGTATGAATATCTTTATCACCACGTCCTGACAGATTTACAATAATCATCTGATCCGGAGACATGGTTTTTGCTAGTTTCTCTGCATAAGCAAGCGCATGACTCGACTCCAACGCAGGCATGATACCTTCAATACGCGTTAGCTTACGGAAAGCATCCAGTGCCTCATCATCCGTAACCGCAACATAAGTAGCCCGGCCAGTATCTTTCAAATAACTATGCTCCGGCCCAACACCAGGGTAATCAAGCCCTGCTGATACCGAGTGAGTACCGATGATCTGACCATTCTCATCTTCCATCAGGTAAGTTCGGTTTCCATGCAACACGCCTGGCTTACCAGCGGATAGTGGCGCTGCGTGTTCACCTGTTTCCAAACCGTGACCACCCGCCTCGACGCCGTACATCGCAACCGACTCATCTTCAAGGAATGGATGGAACAAGCCAATAGCGTTCGAACCACCACCAACACACGCCACCAAGGCATCCGGCAATTTACCCGCTTGCTCCAGAGACTGACGACGAGCTTCACGACCAATAACCGAGTTAAAATCACGCACCATCATTGGGTATGGGTGAGGGCCTGCTGCTGTGCCAATGATGTAGAACGTCGAGTCCACATTCGTCACCCAATCTCTCATTGCTTCGTTCATCGCATCCTTCAATGTGCGCGTACCGGCTTCAACAGGAACCACCTCGGCCCCCAAAAGCTTCATTCGATACACGTTAAGTGTCTGGCGCTGAACATCTTCTGCCCCCATAAACACTTTACACTCAAGACCCAGTCGAGCTGCAACCGTAGCCGTTGCTACACCATGTTGTCCTGCACCAGTCTCAGCAATAACACGAGGCTTACCCATATGCTTTGCAAGTAACGCCTGGCCGATGGTGTTATTTACCTTATGCGCACCTGTGTGGTTTAAATCTTCTCGCTTCAGGTAGATCTTTGCGCCACCAACTTCTTTTGTCCAACGCTCAGCAAAATACAAAGGCGAAGGTCGCCCTACATAATGAGCCAGGTCATGATCAAATTCAGCCTGAAAATCGGCATCATTTTTCAATCGATCATAAAGTGCTGTTAAATCATCCAGAGCACTCATCAACGTTTCGGAAACAAAACGGCCACCGTATACACCAAAGTGACCATTCTCATCTGGCAATTGAGCCTTATCTGTCATTTCAAAACCTCATTCATAAACGCGATCATTTTTTCGTTACTTTTAACCGCTTTTTGCGCCTCAACTCCGCCACTTACATCAACCGCATATGGGTTAACCTGGCGAATAGCAGACGCTACATTCGATGCATCCAGACCACCAGCCAAAATAACTGGAACGCCAAGATCATCGGGAATCAGAGACCAATTGAACTTCTCTCCTGTGCCACCCGGCACCCCTTTTTTATAGGTATCCAATAGCAAAGCAGACGCTTTATCATACCTTTTGGCTTCATGGTAAAGGTCTGTATCGTCTTTCACTCGAATGGCCTTAAACCACGGCAAACGGAACTGTTCGCAATACTCCGGCGGCTCATCCCCATGAAACTGAAGGCAAGTCAGCCCGGCCTCCTTAATAGTTTGTCTAACCAAATCGGGTTCTGCATTGACAAACAACCCGACCACAGAAACAAAAGGAGGGAGTTGTGATGTTATTTCGCCAACCACAGCCGACTCAACAAACCTCGGGCTTGGAGGATAGAAAACAAAGCCCAGCGCATCGCAACCAAACTCTATTGCCTTTAACGCATCCTCTGTCCGGGTAATACCGCAAATTTTGGCTCGTGTTCTTAACACAAGACCTCCATGGAAAATCCCAAATACTAACAGAAAGACATTCTAAGCTACAGAGAGTCCGGTTTAAAAAGATGATTTGCAGGTGAAACCAATAACGGGCCTAAACTATCCGCCATGACAGGCAGGCCATACTTGCCATCATAATCCACATCAACAAAGTACAAACCATGAGGCGGCGCTGTAATACCCGCCTGAACCCGGTCTCTGGCAGCCAAAACTTCAGCAACCCATTCCACGGGTCGTCGCCCATCACCCACCTCGCACAAAACACCGGCAATGTTTCTGATCATGTGATGAAGAAATGCATTCGCCTTCACATCTATCACCACCAAAGGCCCGACTCGTCTCACCATCAAATGGTGAATATTTCGCATTGGCGTGTTTGATTGGCATTGTTTAGCCCTGAAAGATGTGAAATCGTTTTCACCAAGCAATGCCTGTCCAGCTTCATGCATAGCCTGTTCATTTAAAGGCACATGATGCCAGGTAACCCCATATTTATTAATCACTGGTGCTACCGGGCTATTATCAATCACATACCGATATCGCCGAGCGGTTGCAGAAAACCTAGCATGAAAAGAATCATCGACTCGCCGAACCCACTTTACACCGATTTGGTCTGGCAACAGACTGGTGACACCGCGAACCCAAGAATTATCATTCCTATACACCGGGCTATCAAAGTGCACAACCTGATGAACTGCATGAACACCTGCATCCGTGCGGCCAGCACAAGTAATTTCAATAGGGCTATTAGCAATACGACTGAGCGCAGTTTCGATTTCTTCTTGAATGGAAGGTTTGGCAGAAGGTTGGCGCTGCCAACCTTTAAAGCCATAACCAAAGTATTCGATGCCGAGCACGATTCGCTCGGCAGTAGAACTGTTTGACAAGTTAGTATCCTTAGAAAGCTTATCTAATATGCATTAGCGCCTATGATAAACTATTTAAAAGATCCCCTGCCTCACTTTTTTGCTCCTCACTCCCTTCAAGCACCACTTCTTCCAGGATATCACGAGCACCATCAACATCGCCCATGTCAACGTAAGCTCGGGCTAAATCAAGCTTGGTTGCAACCTCATCAGTTCCCACAAAGAAGTCCAGTTCGTCCTCTGCCAAGCCAGAACCCACTGATTCATCCAACGTAGCAGCCGCTGCAGGAATCTCATTGACATCCTGAGATACTTCCTCAGCCACAGAGGTATCCACTTCTTCAGCCATATCCAGCGAAGGCAGGTCATCAGAAGAGGCTGTTGGCTCAGAGGTCACATCAACATCAAGCGACAAGTCTTCTTGTGCCTCTTGCTCATCAACAGCCGGCTTTGCTGGCTCAGCGGCTACAACCGGAACATCGGTCGCTGATGCCAACTCTGCATCCAAATCCACTTCATCAACAGAGTCCACACCAAGCGACTTAGCAAGATCCTCAAGATCAACCCCTACATCAAGAACCTCACCAAGCTCATCTTGCGATAGCTCAGCTGAAGCTGTCTCCGTCTGTGTCTCAGAATCTAAAGAAATCTCATCCAGCTCTGGTTCGATGATAGACTCATCCTGAATTGAGTCTTCAGAAACGTCATCACCCATATCAAATTCTGAAAGAACATTATCTTCCGTCGCTGGCAGTTCAAATGAATCCAGTTCATCAGCCACTTCATCCAATTCAAGACCAGAATCCAATTCAACAGGTTCCTGTGCCGCACTTGAAGAATCACCTTCTAAATCCAGGCCAATTCCCGCACCGGCATCACCAAGGTCGGTATCCAGATCATCCAGATTCAGATCATCAAGAGCATCGACTTCAGAAGCATCCAAAGCACCGTCGACTTCCATATCCAACGAGAACTCATCACCTGCGCTCTCTTCATCCAATGAAGCTTCTGACACTGCATCATCAGTAATGCCTAGTTCTTCTTCAAGGTTAAAGTCCAGATCATCCAGAGCATCAGACGCAGGGGCAACATCTCCACTCAAGTCACTTGCCAGTTCCGACTCCAGATCTTCCAGGGAATAACTAAACTCATCGTCTTCTTTATTGCCTGAAGACAGATCAAAGTCAGCATCACCCATCAAGGGCTTGCCACCCACCAAGCTCTCATTACTGTCAAAGGCATTAACCGAAGCCTCACCCATATAACCTGGCAGTTTCTGCTCCAGAACTTCAATCTGAGCCAATACATCATCTGCACCAAGCCCAAGTATTTCTTGTTTCTGGCGAGCAAAGCCCTGGCTATCTTGCATCTCAGAGTAGACTTCCAACATTTTCAAGCGAAGATCTACTCGCCCTGCTTCTTTATTGATCGCTTCATTCAACAACACCACCGCATTATCAAACTGGCCATAAGCAATAAAGCTGTCAGCACGGGCCACGATATCGTCTGGCTGCATGGCATCTTCGCTGTCTAGAGACACCTGACCAAAACCCTGACTCTCAAGGTCAAGACCATCAAGCTCCTGCTCGATATTATCCATTTCAGCCTGAACGTCTGAACTTTGCTGGTCTGCTTTATTTTCTTGTTCTAAAACGTCAGACAACTCGCTTTCACGCTGATAACTTCTTCTGGACAACATGAACAACAAGATGACAAAGAACAACGAACCCGCACCAATGGCCACCAGCCAGATTGGGTTACCGGTAATAGACTCAAACAAGCTAGGTTGTTTCGGTGCAGTAACACCAACAGCATCAACTTCGGGTTTGACAATTGGCTTGTCTGCAGGCGGCGGAACCTCCGCAACAACGGGTTCCTCTATCACTTCAGCAACGCCTGGTTCCTCAAGAGCGACAGAGGGTTGTTCGACCTCCCCCGCTATGCCTTCCTCATTGGCAATATCAGCGCCATCAACTTCGGCACCATCAATTTCAGCAGACAGTTCAGATTCAGCACCATCAGTGCTTTCCGCCATCGCAGGCGACTCGCCCATAACTTCCGAATCAGTCGCCACTTCATCAACCATGGCGTCTGCCGGGTCCTCACCAGACATGGCCATACCAGTCTGCAATTCAGCCATCTGGGTATCTTTCAACGTCACCAAACGAGAGAGCTTTTCAACTTGCTCCTCAAGAGAAGCCAGCTTGCTGTTCAGCTTTTCATTCTCACGACTGGCTTTATCCAAATTCTCCTGAGTAATTGCCAACTCATTCTGTAACGACTCAACATTAGATGAACTGGATTCATCACCGCTCGCTGAACCACCAGAAGATGCAGAAACATCGGATCTAACAATCTTCAAACGAGCCGATTCAGGAGCCTGTACTTCTGACTGAACCTGCTGATCAACCGCACTCAACTGAACCTGACTGGTTGAATCACTCCCCGGAGTAATAGAATCTTTGTAGCGCTTATTATGAGCGGCAACCTCTTCTACAGCAGAACCATGCTGCCAGTTTTCAACCTGATCCAATGTAGGGACACGAAGAACAGATCCCTTCTTAATTTTATTAATGTTACCGGCAACAAATGCATTCGGGTTTAACTCTCGAATGGCCATCATTGTCTGCTGAATGGTCACAGAGCGTGAAGGCCTGACTTCCGTTGCTATGTCCCAAAGGGTATCACTTGCGCCAACCGTTCGGGTATCACCACCCTCATACGTACTGGCTGAAGGCGTAACCGTTGCGGAGCTATTTCTTTGGGGAGCTGACTGTCTGACAGGCGTCACAGAAACCTGAGATTCAGGCTGAGCTGTAGTCCGCGTAGGAGTAACCACAATCCCCGGAGCTTCATCTTCATAAACCGGAGGATCAAGAAGCACCGTGTACTCCCGTAAAACCCGACCAGTTGGCCAGTTCACTTCTACCAAGAAGTTTAGGAAAGGTTCCTGAATGGACTGTTTAGTAGTAAGTAACAAGCTGCCTTTACCATTGCCTGTCAATTCTACGTCAAAAGAAATATCACTTAAGAAAAAGAATCGCTCAACGCCTGCCCGATCAAATTCTTCTTCACTCGCCATCGACGGAAGTATTTCCTCTGTCACCAGTTCACGAGTTTGTAAGAGTTGTATCTCAGCCTGCAAAGGTTGGTTAAGTGCAGACTTTAATTTTAAGTCTCCTAACCCCAATCCTAATGCAAAAGGAGAAGTTAGTACGCCAGCTGCAACTAAAGCAGAGGTGAGTTTACGAAGCTTCATGCGTCGATCCTTTGTTGTTATTTGCCCGCAGCGGCATCTGAATCCAACCATCCAGAGCACCAAACAACGTCAAAACAATTCATTAAAAGTCAAAAGTTCATTTAACACAGTTTAGACGTTTTTAGCCCACTATCAGCCATTATTAATTAATTGAAAAAGTATCGAACATAAATGCTGATTTATCAACAGCTTGTCATCCTGAATTATCAAACAACTTCAAAAACAGAAGACAAAAAAAGGCCGAATACCAAAGTATTCGGCCTATATGTGATCTTCTTCACATTTACTTCAGGCTTCAGGTAAGAAGAATAGCCTACTTTTCTAATAAGATGCGCAACATTCTGCGAAGCGGTTCTGCCGCCCCCCAAAGCAACTGATCACCCACAGTAAACGCTGAAATATACTCAGGCCCCATCGAGAGTTTACGAATTCGGCCAACCGGAATACTCAATGTACCCGTAACTTTTGCCGGCGTTAATTCTTCCATTGTCGCATCACGATCATTCGGAATCACTTTAACCCAATCGTTATGCGCAGCCAGAATCGACTCAATCTCTTCCACAGGCAAATCTTTCTTCAACTTAATGGTCAGTGCCTGACTGTGACAACGCATCGCCCCAACCCGAACACAAATACCATCAATCGGCGTAGCGTTCTCAGAAGTACCTAAGATCTTGTTCGTCTCCGCCTCGGCCTTCCATTCTTCACGACTCTGGCCTGATTCAAGCTGAGTATCGATGTATGGAATTAAGCTTCCAGCCAAAGGGACGCCAAACTGATCTTTAGGGTAATCATTGCTGCGAATGAATTCTGCCGTTTTCTTGTCTATATCAAGAATTGCAGAGGCCGGATCATTTAATAAATCCTCAACGTTATCACGAACCGCGCCCATCTGAGCAATCAGCTCTCGCATGTGCTTAGCGCCTGAACCCGAAGCCGCCTGATACGTCATCGGACTAACCCAATCCACCAGGTCTTTCTCGAACAAACCGCCAATTGCCATCAACATTAAGCTGACAGTACAGTTACCACCCACGTAGTTTTTAGTGCCAGCATCCAGCGCACGCTTAATTACGTCCTGATTAACCGGATCAAGTACAATTACCGCATCATCCGCCATACGAAGTGATGATGCTGCATCAATCCAGTAACCATCCCAACCACTTTCACGCAATTTAGGAAACACAGCTTTAGTGTAATCACCACCTTGGCAGGTGATAATCACATCCATGGTGCTTAGAATACTAATATCTGTCGCGTCTTGTAGTTTCGTTTCTTGCGCAGGGGTCGCTTTACTAATAATAGGAGCGTCCTGACCTGCCTGAGAAGTGGTAAAAAACACAGGCTCGATCAGATCGAAATCTTTTTCTTCCTGCATGCGTTGCATAAGCACGGAGCCTACCATGCCGCGCCAACCTACTAGACCGACTTTCACTTTAATATTCCTCTCTACCTTAGGATCACGGAACAGCCCTGCTCAGTAATTCGTAGCAACATGCCTCAAAAGCCATAATTACAACTTACTACCACACCTGGCGTTCCAAAAATTTAGGAACCCTGAATGACAAGGTTCTGGCGACAGTATATCGAATCTTAAAAAAAGAATCAGGATATAAGTCAACAAAGCCACAAGTCTGTCATTACCCCCAAAAGCAACGACAGAATGCAGCACTTCAACCATTAAGACAGCGCTTTTACAACCGCTTCACCCATCTGCTCAGTGGACACTTTTTCCATTCCATCAGAGTAGATGTCTGCTGTGCGCAAACCCTGATCAAGCACCTTACTGACCGCTTCTTCAATTGCATCCGCCGCAGCCACTTCATTCAGCGAATAACGTAGCATCATTGCTGCAGACAGAATAGTTGCCAGCGGGTTGGCAATCCCCTGACCAGCGATATCCGGCGCAGAGCCATGACACGGCTCATACATACCTTTATTGTCTTTGTCCAAAGACGCTGATGGCAACATACCAATGGAACCGGTCAGCATTGCCGCAGCATCAGAAAGAATGTCGCCGAACATATTGCCTGTTACCATAACATCAAATTGCTTAGGCGCACGAACCAACTGCATGGCCGCGTTATCTACATACATATGAGATAATTCAACATCAGGATAGTCTTTAGCAACCTCCTCCATGATTTCACGCCACAACACAGTCACTTCAAGCACGTTTGCTTTATCTACTGAGCACAACTTCTTGCCGCGCTTCCGTGCGGATTCAAATGCAACTTTTGCAATTCGGCGAATTTCAGATTCAGAATACACATACGTGTTGTAACCTTCGCGCTCACCGTTTTCCAGAGTTCGAATGCCCCGAGGCTTACCAAAATAAATGCCACCTGTTAGCTCACGAACAATCAGAATATCAAGACCAGAGACAATCTCCGGTTTCAGGCTAGACGCATCCGCCAACTGAGGATAAAGAATCGCAGGACGCAGATTACCGAACAACTCCAAACCAGAACGAAGCCCCAACAACCCCTTTTCAGGACGCAGCTCACGATCTTCCAGGTTATCCCACTTAGGACCACCCACAGCCCCCAACAAAATGGCATCAGACGCTCTTGCCTTACCCATTGTCTCTTCTGGCAACGGTGTACCGTGTACATCATAGGCGGAACCACCAACCAAGCCTTCTTCCAACGTCAACCCAAGATCAAATTTGTTGTTCACTGTATTTAAAACTTTAACCGCTTCAGCAACGATTTCAGGACCAATACCGTCACCAGGCAAAATCAGAACATTCTTTGACATTTTTTCACTCCCACCTGAAGGTGTTTCTCACCCTCAAAAACTCATAATAAATACGGAAGAGCTCAGCCCTTCCATCTTGCCGTTTTCAATAGCGAATAAAGTAACTACTTTACCGCATCAAACAACCAAGGCTGAGATGCCCTGCGTTTCTCTTCATATGCACGAATATCGTCCGCATCTTGCAACGTCAAACCAATATCATCCAAACCGTTAATCAAACAATGTTTACGGAAAGGATCTACCTCGAAAGCAATTTTTTCGCCATTTGGCTGAATCACGTGCTGGTTTTCAAGGTCGATCGTCAATTGATAGCCTTCCTCATCCGACACCGCCTTGAATAACTGGTCAACAACGTCTTCATCAAGAACGATAGGCAGCAAGCCATTTTTAAAACAGTTATTAAAAAAGATATCAGCATAGCTTGGGGCAATGACCGCTCTAAAGCCAAAGTCCTCCAGTGCCCACGGAGCGTGCTCGCGGCTAGAACCGCAACCAAAGTTCTCACGAGCCAGCAAAACAGAAGCCCCCTCATACCTTGGCTGATTCAAAACAAAATCCGGGTTCAAAGGACGCCCGCTGTTATCGGCATCCGGCTGACCTTCATCCAAATAGCGTAATTCATCAAATAAATTAGGACCAAAACCACTGCGTTTGATCGATTTCAAAAACTGCTTCGGAATGATCATGTCGGTATCAACATTGGCACGATCCATTGGGGCCGCAATACCCTGATGAGTAGTAAACTTTTTCATTTTTAATCTCCTTAGGTATCCGGCTTAAGCACTTACCGATGCTTCATTCATAAAAGTATTTACATCCACAAAGTGACCTGCAATCGCAGCGGCTGCCGCCATCGCCGGACTCACCAAATGCGTCCGACCACCATACCCCTGGCGACCCTCAAAGTTACGGTTAGAAGTAGATGCACAATGCTCACCATTGCCCAGCTTATCCGCATTCATTGCCAGACACATTGAACATCCAGGCTCACGCCACTCAAGGCCAGCTTCAATAAATACCTTGTCCAACCCTTCTTTTTCCGCCTGCTCTTTTACTAAGCCCGACCCCGGTACAACCAATGCCTGCTTTAAGGTGGAAGCAACCTTCTTACCTTTCACGACATCAGCGGCTGCGCGTAAGTCTTCAATTCGGGAGTTAGTACATGAGCCAATGAAAACACGATCCAATTGAATGTCCGTAATTTTCTGGCCCGCTTGCAGCCCCATGTACACTAACGCACGCTCAATTGCCGAGCGCTTCACCGGATCAGATTCACTTTCTGGTGCTGGCACCGTATCATCAACAGACACTACCTGCTCAGGGGATGTCCCCCAAGTGACTTGCGGCTTAATGTCTTCCGCTTTAATTTCCACGACCTTATCAAACACAGCATCATCGTCAGAAACCAAGTCTTTCCAACAATCCACAGCCTGATCCCACTGCTCTGCGTTAGGCGCATAAGCACGACCTTTTACGTAATCGGCAGTAATGTCATCGAACGCCACCATGCCTACGCGTGCACCAGCTTCAATCGCCATGTTACACATAGTCATACGACCTTCCATGCTCATCGAGCGAATCGCACTGCCACCGAACTCCATTGCGCAGCCATTGCCACCCGCCGTACCAATCACACCGATCACATGAAGCACCACATCTTTACCAGTAATACCGGCCCCTAGCTGGCCATCAACCCGGATCAGCAGATTCTTCATTTTGCGCTGAATCAAGCACTGGGTAGCCATCACGTGTTCAACTTCGGAGGTTCCGATACCATGAGCCAAAGCCGCAAACGCACCATGCGTGGCCGTGTGTGAATCACCACACACTACAGTCATACCCGGCAAAGTTGCACCTTGCTCTGGCCCAACAACATGCACAATCCCCTGACGCTTATCCTGCATTTTGAATTCAACGATTCCGAATTCATCACAGTTCTCATCCAGAGTTTTAACCTGAATTTTAGAAACAGGATCAACAATCCCTTCAATACCTACTTCACGCTCATTGGCTGTTGTTGGAACATTATGATCAGGCGTAGCAAGGTTAGCGTCCAAACGCCATGGCTTACGACCTGCAAGTCGTAAGCCTTCAAATGCCTGTGGAGAAGTCACTTCATGCAGCAACTGACGATCAATATAAATCAGCGCAGTCCCGTCTTCGCGCTCTTTAACAACATGTGACTCCCACAATTTGTCATATAACGTCTTGCCCGCCATTTTATTTCTCCTCATCTTTATCAATAACCTGGCTACAAATCGACCAACACAGTTACTTATATGTTTAAGTTTTCACTGCCTGGTGCTCATCAATAAGCGCATAGTAACCACCCACATAAATAAAATAAATTCATATTTTTTATACATTGAATTACTTTATGTTATAGATTGAGATTATTCTGAAATCCAACCCAGCAAAAGAAAGAGCCATGGATACCAACACACTGAAAGCCTTCATCGTAGTCGCCAAACATCAATCATTTTCTGAAGCCGCTGAAGAACTCCACCTGACACAGCCTGCCGTCAGCAAACGAATCATTTCATTAGAAGGGCAATTAGGAACCAGCCTGTTCGACAGAATAGGAAGAAACATTCACTTAACCCCTGCCGGAGCCGCTTTACTCCCAAAAGCGAAACAAATACTTCACTTAATGAAAAGCACACAGCAAGAGCTTCACAACCTTTCTCAATCTGTCAGTGGCTCTCTTGAAATCATTTGCAGCCACCATATAGGGCTGCACCGCCTACCCCCTATACTAAAAGAGTACTCCATACGCTATCCCGACGTGGATCTGAAAATAGAGTTTGGAGAGTCTGAAAGCGGCTACGAACAGGTCGTTCAGGGCGACAAAGAAATGGCTTTAATCACATTAGCCCCGGAGCCCAATAAGAGCCTGATCAGCCATTCTATTTGGCACGACGACATGAAATTTGTATGCAGCAAGGAGCACCCTCTTGCCAAAAAAGGCACGACAACCATCGAAGACCTGGCCAAACACAAAGCCATATTACCAAGCCACAACACCTTCACACGCCAACGGGTTGAGCGCTTGTTTGCAGATACGGACGTAAAACTGGATGTAGTGACCTCAACCAATTATCTGGATACCATCCAAATGATGGTATCCATTGGTTACGGCTGGAGTGTATTACCTGAGTCTCTGTCAAAGGAGCTTTACGAAATGAACATTCCGATAGAAATGAACAGCCGGCAGTTAGGATACGTTATCCACAAGCACCACTCACTAACGAATGCAGCAAAAGCACTGATTGAACTGCTGAATGAAGCTAAAACATAAAGAAGCGCCGACTCGAAAGTCGGCGCCTTTTCATCACAGACTTGTATTCAGGCTAGATAACAAAGGCTCGCTGATAAAGATGCCAAGTAGCATGAGCCAAGAAGGGGAACAAGATTAAAAAGCCTACCAAACCTGTGACAAATCCAACCACACAACACAATCCGACAATCATAGCCCAACCAACCATAACGGCTTTATTGTCTTTCACTGTTTTTAAACTGGCCACACTCGCACTGACCACATCTACCGGCCGATGAACCATCATAGGCAAAGAAAAAACAGTCACACCAAATACTAAAACACAAAACCCGACACCCACTATGGTGCCCACCGCCAAAAACGGCAGCAATTCAGCAATGCTCAGCGTCTCAGGCATGAAGACATGCACCACACTCGCCATCCTCATCCAAAAAATCATAATCAGCATCAAGCCAAAGCCCAGTGCGATCACATCAAAAAAAGCACCAGAGCGCATTGCCTTTAAAGAATGCATCAAGGTCGGAGCTTTCCCTTTATGTAGCTGACGACTCAAGTCATAAATCCCCACAGCAAACAGAGGCCCAGCAAGCATAGCGCCAATAAACAAGGCAAAAAACAGATAAGGTTTGTCAGATGCATAGGTCAGAGCAATCATCAAATACCCTGATAAAACAAAGACTAAGCCATACAACATACTGACCCATTTCGTGGCTCTGAAATCAATCCAGCCGTGATGTATCGCTTGCTGAATATCATGCATTGAAAGTGGTCTTGCTGCACTCGGCGCTTCAACTCTTGCAGGTTCATTCTTATTTACGACTTGTGGCATATCCGTTCCCCCAAACTTCTAGCTGCTACATATATAAAACTAGCAGGCCACCAGCAAACTGTTTACTATTTATACACCTTTTATCGGAAATTCAGGATTCACACCCTGAAAAGCATACCCGCCAAACCTGAATTGGCAAAAAAATTGACCTATTAAACACAGTCAAGGCCACAACTGCACAACAGCCTATCTCAACTTAAATACAAACAATGAAAGCCGAACCTTGGCATGCACACTCAAATATCCGTCACAAATGAAAAAACAATTTCATTAATTACCCTAAGCAAAACAAGTTTTATGTAAAGAAAGCCAAAATGATGCCGACAACTAGACTAAGCTTTAACAGCGTAATATCAGACAATTGTTTAGCAGGATATGAGCATTAGGCCCCTAATAACGCCCATTCAGACTCTATTTCATCAGAGTACGGCTTATCCAAAGGTATCCTAATAATCCGTTTGTATTAAATGCATCCGTTTCAGTCCAGAACAGCGAAAGGATATAAATATGTGGTTTGGCAACAAACAAGAATTAGAAAACCTCAAAGACAAAACAGCTGATCTGCAGCAAGAAGTTAATCAACTTTCGCTGACCTGCAAGCAAAAAGATCAGGAAATTGAAGAACTGCGTAAAGAGCTTGATAAACACGCACAAACAACCGATGAAAGCGGAATGGTAAAACTGCTGCTCTCATCCAATAAAGCCATGGACGAAGTCAGGCATTCAGTTGCTAATACCAGCAGCCAAATGTCAGCCGAGCGCGAAAAGCTCAACGACTCTCAAAAACTGTTTGATGAAAGCTCAACATTACTTACCGCCACCAAAGGCGCAGTAGAGTCTATTCGAGACACCGCAATGGACAGCGTGACAAGCATTCAGCAACTTAGAACAGTTGCAGAGCAAATCAGCACCTTTGTTGGCGCCATCAACAACATCTCAGAACAAACCAACTTATTGGCATTGAACGCTGCGATCGAAGCAGCTCGAGCCGGAGAACAAGGGCGAGGCTTTGCTGTTGTGGCCGACGAAGTCCGAGCGCTGGCACAACGCGCAGGGGAAGCCGCTTCAGAAATCTCCAATCTCGTTGAAAACATTGATAAACAAACCCGCGAAGTTGATTCACGAAGCCAGCAAATGGCAGAAAAGTGTGAAGATGTTGCCATCAATAACGACCAGATCATTGGCTCAGTCAACGAAGTCATCAACCTCGCACGCACAATGTGCACCACCATCAGTGATTGCAGTGACCAATCTTTTGTTCAAACCGTATCGTTAGATCACGTCATCTGGAAATCAAAAGTTTACGAACTGATTTCTGGGCAAAGCCAGATTAATGAAAATGAACTGGAAGATCATCGAGGGTGCAGTTTTGGCGAGTGGTACCACCATGGCGCAGGCAATCAAAAATACAGCCACTTACGCTCTTTCCAGCGACTGGAAGAACCCCACAGACAAGTGCATGAGTTTGGTAAGTCTGTGATTACTGCTTATAAAAGAAATGACACTTCCGACATCCATAATCAGTTACGAATGATGGAAAGCTCAAGCGATCAAATGCAACGTTGCCTTCAAGACCTCTTAAACGAAATAGCTGGAAATTAAGCCTATCAATCTTACCGCTTGGGCACTTATCAAAATCATAAGAGCCCAAGCCTTCTCGGTTTTTTCATTATTTACTTAGAATATCGCCAAACTCACATACAAAACTAAAGTCTTATTTTTGATCAAAATTAAGACTTTCCTCACAAAACAACGACAACTATTACTCAAAAAATAGACAATGACACCTCTCACAATATAATGACGTAAAAAAACATTTACTGGAGAGATCATGCTTAAACACACAAAATTCAGGCCCTACGTTCGTCGCTTGAATGGCCATGAAGTAGCGCACGATCTAGAAACCAGCATTAAATTGAGCTTTCTTCGTAAACAAATCAAAGCCAAACGCCTTAAAAAAGCCTATGTATTAACCCAGCGCGGTTTTTCAAATCATGTTATGGCGGTTTCAGTTAACAAACGCGACTTACAATGTTCGTCCGCAAAAACAAGCAAACACTTTAAAAGCTGGTCCCTGCAAATACAAAAACAAGCCTTTGGCTCCAGCAAAGAGCACGCTTTAATTAAGCTTCCCATTCAAGGCTAAGAAAAGCCCCTAAGCCCAAGTTGCAAGAAAAAAGAAACAAGTGTACGCTGAACCACCCAAAAAACAGGTGTTTCCATGCTTTATACGTTAAGAATTATCCTCGTTACTTTTTATTTTTTAGCCATTGCTGCCATAGGCACCCTTCTTTGCCTACTGAGACCCTTCCATCCCGATAACACACGTATTTTTGCTCTGATATACTCAAAGATTGGCGTTAAACTTCTTGGCATTAAATTAACGGTCGATAAAGAGGTGAGTAATCACATAAAAGAGACTGCAGTTTATGTAGTAAACCACCAAGACAACCTCGATCTTTTTATCTGCGGTGCGGCGGTTCCAAAACGCACAGTCACCATGGGCAAGAAAAGCCTTAAATTTCTCCCCCTGTTTGGCCAGCTATACTGGCTTGCCGGAAACATATTTATTGATCGAAACAACAAAACCAGCGCATCAGCAACAATTGAAGCCTCAACCAATGCGCTATTAAACGAAAACACCTCCATTTGGGTATTTGCAGAAGGGACACGCAACAGAGGCCAGAACATGCTTCCTTTCAAAAATGGCGCTTTTAAAATGGCCATTGAAGCACAAGTCCCAATCATCCCTATTTGTGTAAGCAGCTACAGTGCCAACCTGAATCTCAATCAATGGCAAAGCGGTAAAGCGGCCATCAAAACGTTACCGCCCATTTCAACCCAAGGGTTAACTGCTGAAGATTTAGAAACACTTAAAGAGAAGTGCTGGAACGAAATGATGCTCACCATTGAAAATTTAGATAATGAACTTGGCATCAAAACAGAGAGAAGAGAATTGGTAAGCTAAAAATTGCTTTCAGAAAAATTGGTCGGAGTAAAAGGATTCGAACCTTCGACCCCCGCCACCCCATGACGGTGCTCTACCAAGCTGAGCTATACTCCGATTTTCTGAGATTCAATAAAAAAGCGTTCGTGAATCACGAACGCTTATAATAAAACTTTTTCTATATAATTCAAGTAGTAACAAGACTAAGTTTTCAAAACATCCAAAACTTCTTCCAGCTCTGAAATGGTTTGCCTAATTAACTGCTTAAAGTGAGATTCTTCTCCGCCTGAATCCTCTCCTGCAAGCCGCTGTCTTGCGCCACCGATGGTGAAGCCCTGATCATATAAGAGACTACGAATTTGTCGAATCATCAACACATCCTGGCGTTGATAATATCTTCTGTTACGTCGTTTGACCGGCTGCAACTGAGAAAACTCCTGCTCCCAATAGCGCAACACATGGGCCTTAACTCCGCACAACTCACTCACTTCACCAATTGTGAAGTAGCGCTTTCCCGGTATCACCGGCAATTCATTATTGTGACTGGCTTCCAGCATAGGCTTCTACTTTTGTTTTTAATTTTTGTCCCGGCCTAAAAGTAACAACCCGACGTGCAGAGATAGGAATCTCTTCACCGGTCTTAGGGTTCCTCCCTGGTCGTTGACTTTTATCTCTCAAGTCGAAGTTACCAAACCCTGATAACTTCACTTGCTCATTCACTGACAGACTCTCTCTGACCTCTTCAAAGAACATCTCAACAATTTCTTTCGCTTCACGTTTGTTGAGACCAAGCTCTTCAAAAAGTCGCTCAGCCATATCTGCCTTTGTCAGAGCACTCATCCGCTAACTCCTTAGCTTGGCTTGATACTGTTCGTCTAGCGCAGTAACTACAGCGTTGATTTCCTGATTAACTTCTTCGTCATTCAGAGTGCGCTCAGGGTGCTGCCAAGTCAAGCCCAAAGCAATACTCTTATGACCATCATCAATGCCTTTACCTTGATAAACATCAAAAATGGAGACCGAATTCATAAATTCGCCTGAATTCTGCTCAATACATTCCTTAATCTTAGACACATTTACAGATTCCTCAACCAAGATTGCTAAATCTCTGCGAACTTCTGGAAATTTAGAAACTTCTTTAAATTCAGGAACCTTGCCTTGAAGTATTAACCCAAGTTCTAACTCAAAGGCAAAAACCGCACCAGGTAAATCGGCTAACTTTTCAATGTTCGGGTGAATGGCACCAATATAACCCACCAGATGTCCATCTTTAACAACTTTGGCGGACTGTCCAGGGTGTAGCGCAGCATGCTCTTGAGTGGCAATAAACTCCATCGTATCCAAAGCCCCTGTCAACCCCAACAAGGCCTCCACATCACCTTTAAGATCAAAGAAATCTACAGATTCTTTTACTCCATGCCAGCTTTCAGGTGCACGAGCACCGTACACGACACCAGCTATACGATCAATTTGCTGAAGCTCATCACCTTTAGGGATAAATACCTGACCCGTTTCAAACAAACGAATACGGCTTTGTTGACGGTTAGCATTATATTGCAGCGCCTTAGCTAAACCCGGAATGAGACTGGTTCTCATAACGGCCATATCGGCAGAAATTGGGTTCGCCAATGCCTTTGGCTCAATCTCAGGATCAAACAGTTTTTGTAATTTAGGCTCAATGAAGCTGTATGTAATGGCTTCCTGAAAACCTGCACTCACTAACTGAGAACGCACCGCCGATAACGGCGATTCCACTTCCGGCTCAGCCAACAGTTTCATATCCGCAACCGGATAAGTACGAGGCAGGTTGTTATAACCGTAAATACGACCAACTTCTTCGATTAAATCTTCTTCAATACTGATATCAAAGCGATAACTAGGAATTTCAAACACCCAGCCTGAGTCAGTGCTTGAAGCAACAACAAGACCTAAGCGAGTAAGGATTTCCTGAATTTCTTCATCTGAAATTTTCAGGCCTAAAAGCGATTCAACTTTCGCTGACCTCAACTCCACAGTTCTTCCTGCTGGCACATGTTCGGTATTTTCAGAGACAAAAACCGGACCAACTTCACCACCCGCAATATCAATTAACAAACGGGTAGCACGCTCAATCGCTTTTTCTTGAAGCTGGAAGTCCACACCACGCTCAAAGCGGTGTGAAGAGTCTGTATGTAAGCCGTATGAGCGGGCCTTACCGGCAATTGCAATCTGGTCAAAGAAAGCACTTTCAAACAATATATCTACCGTCTCTTCGGTGACAGATGAAGCTTCGCCACCCATAACGCCTGCCATTGCCAGTGCTTTAGACTGATCAGCAATCACCAAAGTACCGTCTGTTAACGTAACATCTTGACCATCCAACAGCGTCAGCTTTTCACCCGCCGCAGACATACGCACCTGTATATCACCGTCCAGCTTCGCCAAATCAAAAGCGTGCATTGGCTGGCCAAGCTCAAGTAACACATAGTTAGTCACGTCAACGACCGGATCAATCGAGCGAATGCCGCTGCGACGCAGCTTTTCCTGCAACCAAATAGGAGTCGCCGCTTTCACATTGACATTTTTAATGATTCGGCCGGCATAACGAGAACAAGCATTTCCAGCGTTCAAAGCAACCTGTCGAGTCTCATCATGAGATGCAACCACCGGATTTATTTCTGGTGCATTCACTTCTGTACGGGTTAATGTTCCCACTTCACGGGCCAGACCCGCAATGCTCAAACAGTCTCCACGGTTAGGCGTCAAATCCACATCAATTGCAGTGTCATCCAACCCTAAATACTCACGAACACAAGTGCCTACTGGCGCATCCGCTTGCAATTCCATCAAACCTGTAGAGCTTTCTGCCAAGCCCAGCTCTTCTTCCGCACAACACATACCAAACGACTGGACACCACGAAGCTTGGCTTTTTTAATTTTAAAGTTACCCGGTAAAACAGCACCCACTTTAGCAACAGGAATTTTCATTCCCTGCTTCACATTCGGAGCCCCACACACAATTTGGCTCGGTTCTGTTTCACCAACATCAACCAAACAAACGTTCAACTTATCAGCATCCGGATGACGCTCAAAAGACAAAATCTGGCCAACAACGATACCAGTGAAGTCACCAGCGACTTTTACAAACTCATCCACTTCAAGGCCAGCCATCGTCAACTGATGCACCAACTCTGCAGTATCAATAGTAGGGTTGACCCACTCTCTTAACCAACTTTCACTGAATTTCATATCTAATCCTAATTCACTTAATTCTTTTGTTACGGCGTTCTATATAGAAAGAAAACTGTTCTTCTACTTCGACATTACTTAAATTGGTTTAAAAATTTCATGTCGTTTTCAAAGAACATACGTAAATCATTCACGCCATAACGAAGCATGGTTAAACGCTCAACCCCAAGACCGAAAGCAAAACCTGAATATTCTTTTGAATCAATTCCTGAGGCTTCAAATACTTTCGGATGAACCATTCCACAACCCATCACTTCCAGCCACTTAATACTGCCGTCCGCATTTCTGCCCCATTCAATATCAACTTCTGCAGATGGTTCAGTAAACGGGAAGTACGACGGACGAAATCGAACTTCTAAGTCTCGCTCGAAAAACACTCTCAGGAAGTCTTCAATCAAGCTTTTTAAGTCAGCAAAGCTGACATTTTTGTCCACATACAAACCTTCCACCTGATGGAACATCGGTGTATGCGTCATATCTGAATCGCAACGATAAACTCGGCCAGGGCAAATAATACGAATCGGCGGTTCGCTTGTTTCCATTGTACGAACCTGAACTGGCGATGTATGGGTTCTTAACAAGGTATTCGCATCAAAATAGAAAGTATCATGCATCGCTCTGGCAGGATGATGGCCAGGAATGTTTAACGCCTCAAAGTTATGGTAGTCATCTTCAATTTCAGGCCCCTGCTCCACCTGAAAGCCCACGTTTGCAAAAAACGATTCAATACGCTCCAGAGTTCGGGTTACCGGATGAATTGACCCTGGCGTTTGGCCTCGACCCGGTAAAGTAACATCAATGGTTTCGCTGGCCAGTTTAAGATTCAGTTCAGCAGTTTCCAGTTCATCTTTACGTGCATTAATTGCCGCCTGAACTTCCTGTTTGGCTTCGTTGATCTTTGCACCAGCTTTTGGGCGCTCCTCAGCACTTAAAGCACCCAAGCCTTTCAACAGCTGAGTCAGTTCGCCTTTTTTACCCAGATATTGCACACGAATCTGATCCAAAGCCTGAGCATTATCAGACTCTTTTACTGTATTTAACGCCGTCTCTACGAGTGGCTTCAAGTTCTCCATGAAAGGTTCCCGTTGCGAAAATAATTGACAACCGACAGTATTAAAATTGCCGAGAAAAATGACAGGTAATATTACCTGAGAAGTAGTAAAAATGGTACATAAGCCCAGTTAAAAACCTGAAATTCAGGCATAAAAAAAGAGGGCCTAAGCCCTCTTTTTAAAAGCAAACTCTAAGACTTACGCCAAAGCAGTTTTTGCCTTCTCAACTAACGCTGTGAAAGCGGCTTTATCATTAACAGCAAGATCAGCCAGGATCTTACGGTCAATCTCAACGCTGGACTTTTTAAGACCAGAGATGAAACGGCTATAAGACAAACCATTCAAACGCGCACCAGCGTTAATACGAGCAATCCATAGAGCACGGAATTGACGCTTACGCTGACGACGGTCACGGTATGCATATTGACCAGCTTTGATTACCGCTTGCTTAGCAACGCGAAATACACGACTACGAGCTCCGTAGTAACCTTTAGCTTGCTTTAAAATCTTCTTATGGCGACGACGCGCCTGAACACCACGTTTTACGCGAGGCATAACTTAAACCCTCTTACCAATCAATTTATCTTACGTAAGGAACCATACGCTGAACCAACTTCACATCTGACTTCTCAACCTGATGCTTTGGACGAAGCTGACGCTTACGCTTAGTACTCTTCTTAGTCAAAATATGACTGGTATGAGATTGACGGTGTTTAAAACCGTTTGCAGTCTTTTTAAAGCGCTTAGCTGCACCGCGCTTTGTCTTCATTTTAGGCATTTCTAAAACTCCGCATTCAGCATCTCTTTCAATACGCTAACCATTAACGCAAGAAAGGAGCTCAGTTAAATAAATCAATAGGCAAAAGCAAGCAAAGCCCGACCCTCAACAATAAAATTATTGAAGCCCAGGCTGTTACTTACGAAATTACTTATTTCTTCTTTTTGGGGGCCAAAACCATGGTCATTTGACGACCTTCCAGTTTCGGGCGCTGCTCGACGGTGCCGTAAACTTCGAGATCTTTTTCAAGTCTCGTCATCAACTGCATGCCGATGTCCTGGTGCGCCATTTCACGGCCTCGAAATCTTAACGAAATCTTAGCCTTATCCCCCTTCTCAAGGAAACGTATCAGGTTGCGTAGTTTTACCTGATAATCCCCTTCTTCAGTGCCAGGACGAAACTTCATTTCTTTAAGCTGCGTCTTAGTTTGCTTTTTCTTAGCCAACTTCTGACGCTGCTTATCTTCGTACACCTTTCTTCCGTAATCCATCACCTTACATACGATTGGATCACCGTCTGAAATCTGTACCAAATCCAATTCGGCTGATTTGGCTGCTTGTAGTGCTTCCTCTAAAGGTACTACCCCAACCTGATCGCCATCCGCTCCTATCAAACGAACTTCTGTTGCGCGAATATTCTCATTAATAGGAGTCTGATCTTTACCGCTACGTGCTTTTGGATTTCTAATTGCTATATCTCCAGTTATTGCTTACGTCCGCGCTCTGCTATTTTAGCATTCAGAAGATCTTCCAAGGCCGCAATCGACATTGTTCCAAGGTCTTCACCGTTTAGAGCACGCACCGCTACTTCTTCGTTTTCCATTTCCTTATCGCCTACAACAATCTGATAAGGAACTTTTTGTAGAGTATGTTCGCGAATTTTAAAGCCGATCTTCTCATTTCTCAAGTCCGCATTTACTCTAAATCCCTTCTCGGTCAGTTTTTTCGCAATATTTTCGACATATTCAGACTGTCTGCCCGTAATATTCATCAAAACAACCTGAACCGGCGCTAACCAAACCGGGAATTTACCTTCATAGTGCTCGATCAAAATACCAATAAATCGCTCGAACGAACCAAGAATAGCACGATGAAGCATAACCGGCGCTTTTCTTTCACCGTTTTCATCGACGTATTCAGCACCTAAACGCCCCGGCATTGAGAAATCGACCTGAATCGTACCACACTGCCATACCCGACCCAGACAGTCCTTCAGGGAGAATTCAATCTTAGGCCCGTAAAACGCACCTTCACCTGGCAACTCTTCCCAAGGTAAGTCCTTTGCATCCAAAGCATCGCCCAGCGCTTTTTCTGCTTTATCCCAAATTTCATCAGAGCCCACTCGATTTTCAGGACGAGTCGACAACTTATAAATCAGCTCTTCAAAACCAAAGTCGTCATAAACCTCATGCAAGAAATCAATAAACTCAGAAACCTCTTGCTGAATGGCATCTTCAGTAACAAAAATGTGCGCATCGTCCTGAACAAAACCTCGTACACGCATAATACCGTGCAACGCACCGGACGGCTCATTTCGATGACAACAACCGAATTCAGCCAAACGCAAAGGCAAATCCCGATAGCTTCTCAGCCCCTGATTATAAACCTGAACGTGACACGGACAGTTCATTGGCTTAATCGCATAATCACGACTTTCAGAACCCGTCGTGAACATATCCTCTTTAAATTTATCCCAGTGACCGGATTTCTCCCAAAGAGAACGATCCACCACCTGCGGTGTTTTAATTTCCTGATAACCTTTTTCACGTTGCTTTTGGCGCATGTACTGCTCTAAGCCCTGATACAGTGACCATCCCTTAGGATGCCAAAATACCATGCCCGGCGCCTCTTCCTGCATATGGAAAAGATCCAGCTTCTTCGCCAGTTTTCGGTGATCACGCTTTTCAGCTTCTTCAATGCGCTTTATATAAGCCTTCAGCTCTTTCTTATCCGCCCAAGCCGTCCCATAAATACGGGTTAACATCTTATTATTGCTGTCTGCACGCCAGTAAGCACCCGCCAACTTGGTTAACTGGAATGCCTTTAAGAAACGAGTATTCGGTACGTGCGGACCACGACACATATCCACATATTCTTCATGATGATAAAGACCCACTTGCTCAACTGACTCATCCAGCTGATCAATAATCTCCATCTTGTACGTTTCATTACGCGATTCAAACAGCGCTCGCGCCTCAGCGACGGGCGTCCACTTCTTAACAACATCGTAATTACTTGCTATCAGATCTTTCATACGCTTTTCAAGCGCAGCCATATCTTCTGGCGTAAAAGGCGCATCTGTTTCGATATCGTAATAAAAACCATCTTCAATAACAGGACCAATCGCCATCTTCACGTCCGGGCGAAGCTGCTTAATAGCATGACCAATCAAGTGAGCACAAGAATGACGAATAATTTCCACGCCCTCTTCATTCTTAGCTGTAATAATTGCAAGATCCGCATCATCAGAGATTAATTCACATGCGTCTTGTAGCTCACCATTAACACGACCAGCAATGGTTGCCTTGGCCAAACCAGGACCAATGTCCTCAGCCACTTGCATAATAGTTACAGCTTGATCAAAAGTACGCTGACTTCCGTCAGGAAGAGTAATAACAGGCATTATTTGTCCTCTCAGTGGTGGCCCCTACCAAAGGCCACATGATGTATGTAAAGAATTGATATATAAAAATAAGCAAGCAATGCTAAGAGTGCAGCAAACAGGTGTCAACCGAAAGATTAAAGTAAACGAAGATAAATAAGGACAACCGAGCATTGGGAAATTGGTAGTCCCGACCAGATTCGAACTGGTGACCTCTACCATGTCAAGGTAGCGCTCTAACCAACTGAGCTACGGGACTCCAAGCTCAACCACCAAAGAAAGTGATTGATAAGATGAGCACGGCATTATATGGAGATTTTTGATAAAAGCAACATCAAAACAACAAATTGCATTATTTTTTATTCCACAATCAATTCTTGTTTCAAGCGCACTATTTCATCACGCATTTTTGCTGCCTTTTCAAATTCGAGATTTTTGGCCGCTTTATACATTTCATCTTCTATTCGCACCAATTCCTTTTGTATTTCTGCAGGTGTCATGTGCTTAGGCTCAGAATCATACGCTGCTGCCTCTTCAGCAACTTTTCGTGATCGCTGCTTACCCTTTCCGCCAGGGACAGCGCCCTCCATAATGTCAGTAACAGATTTATTCAGCCCTTTCGGTGTAATTCCGTTTTCTTCATTAAAGGCTTCCTGCTTCGCTCTACGTCGCTGAGTCTCCCCAATCGCCCTTTCCATGGAGCCAGTAGTTCGATCCGCATACAAAATAGCTTTGCCATTTACATTTCGAGCCGCACGCCCAATGGTCTGGATCAGCGAGCGATCGGATCGTAAAAAACCCTCTTTATCTGCATCCAGGATTGCAACCAAGGACACCTCTGGCATATCAAGACCCTCTCTGAGCAAGTTGATTCCAACTAACACATCAAACTCACCCAGCCTTAAATCCCGAATAATCTCAACCCGCTCTACCGTATCAATATCCGAGTGCAGATAACGAACTCTAACCCCGTGATCCATCAAGTAGTCCGTCAAGTCTTCAGCCATTCGTTTGGTCAGCACCGTCGCCAAAACCCGCTCATCTTTTTGCACCGTCTTACGAATCTCCGACAACAAATCATCCACCTGCGTCGTTGCCGGACGTATTTCAATCTCGGGATCAAGCAAGCCGGTTGGTCTTACCACTTGCTCAACAATTTGAGAGGCGTGCTCCTCTTCATACTTGGAAGGCGTTGCAGAAACAAAAATCATTTGAGGCGCAATCTTTTCCCATTCATCAAAGCGCATCGGACGATTATCCAAAGCAGAAGGCAGTCGAAATCCATATTCAACCAGGGTTTCTTTTCGACTTCGATCCCCTTTATACATAGCGCCCAATTGCGGAACCGTCACATGAGACTCATCAATAAAAAGAACCGCTTCCGGCGGAATATAATCAAATAAAGTCGGAGGAGCATTCCCCGCCTCCCTTCCGGATAAATAGCGGGAGTAGTTTTCAATGCCAGTGCAATAACCCAACTCTTGCATCATTTCTAAATCATAACGCGTGCGTTGCTCAAGTCGCTGCGCCTCAACCAACTTATTATTATCCTTTAAATACTGAAGCCTTTCTTCCAACTCAACTTTAATATCTTCAATAGCGTCTAATATTTTTTCTCTTGGAGTAACGTAGTGGGTTTTCGGATAAACCGTAACTCGTGGAACCTTATTTAAAACCTCTCCCGTTAAAGGATCAAATATGCTCAGCTGTTCAATTTCATCATCAAATAATTCAATTCTTACGGCTTCTTTTTCTGATTCCGCTGGAAACACATCAATAACGTCCCCACGCACCCGATAAGTAGCTCTTCGAAAGTCAGCATCATTACGAGTATATTGAAGCTCTGCCAACCGTCGAATTATCTTCCGCTGATCTATTTGATCCCCTCGCACCAAATGCAACATCATCCCTAAATACGAATTAGGATCACCCAAACCATAAATCGAAGAAACAGTTGCAACAATAATGCAGTCTTTACGTTCCAATAACGCTTTCGTGGCAGATAACCGCATTTGCTCAATATGCTCATTTACCGAAGCATCTTTATCAATAAACGTATCCGAACTTGGAACATACGCCTCTGGTTGATAATAATCATAATAAGAAACAAAATATTCAACCGAGTTATTCGGGAAGAACTCTTTAAATTCGCCATACAACTGAGCTGCCAGTGTTTTATTGTGCGCCAAAACAATGGCCGGTCGCTGTAGCTCACCGATGACATTCGCCATTGTGAAGGTTTTACCAGAGCCAGTTACCCCCAGAAGCGTTTGATGCACCAGCCCGGACTGGACACCTTCAACCAGGGATTTTATCGCCTGCGGCTGATCACCTGCCGGCTGATACTTAGAAAAAACCTCTAAAGGCTTAACTTTTGGGGATAATTGGACGATTTCAGACATAGACTTCTATTCACGGTTAGGCAATTTTACTGTATTATTCTGCGGGTTTATCTGCGATGTGGCAATATTAAAACTGCCAAATGCCACTTCTGCATAGCATTCATACACTCGGCCTTTCAAGAGGATTTAAGATTGGACGTACAACTGTCTGACCGCGTACAACAAATCAAGCCTTCACCAACGCTTGCTGTCACTAACCGTGCTGCAGAATTACGAGCAGAAGGTAAAGACATTATCGGCCTTGGTGCCGGCGAGCCTGATTTCGACACACCGGATCACATTAAACAGGCTGCCATTACTGCACTACAAAATGGTTACACTAAATATACGGCGGTAGACGGCACCCCCTCTTTGAAACAAGCGATTATTAAAAAGTTCCAAAGAGACAACAATCTTTCGTATGAACCAAATCAGATTTTAGTTTCCTGTGGTGGCAAGCAAAGCTTTTTCAACCTGGCTTTAGCTCTACTTAACAAGGGCGACGAAGTCATTATTCCTGCGCCTTACTGGGTTTCCTACCCTGACATGGTCACTATGGCAGAAGGCACACCTGTTGCAATCGAAACAACCATTGAGTCTCGTTTCAAAATAACGCCGCAACAGCTAGAAGCAGCCATTACAGACAAAACCAGATTATTTGTTATTAACAGCCCATCAAATCCTTCGGGGGTGGCGTATACTAAAGCCGAATTTAAAGCTTTGGCAGATGTATTACTTAAACACCCTAATATCTTAATTGCCACCGATGACATGTATGAACACATCATGTGGAACGAAGAAGGGTTTAATAACATTCTGGATGTTTGCCCTGAATTATATGACCGCACGATCGTATTAAATGGCGTATCTAAAGCATACTCCATGACAGGCTGGCGCATTGGTTATGCCGGAGGCCCGGCAAAGCTCATCGGCGCAATGAAGAAGATTCAGTCTCAAAGCACATCTAATCCAACCTCAATCGCGCAATACGCTGCCGAAGCTGCAATTAATGGCGATCAGGAGTGCGTTGCACAAATGGTCACCGAGTTTAAGAAACGTCACGACTATATGGTCAGCGCCTTAAACGACATTAAAGGCATTCACTGCATTCCAGGCGACGGTACTTTCTACGTATTCCCAAGCGCCCAGGAAATCATAACTAAATCAGATAAGTTCAATAACGACCTCGACTTTGCTGAATACCTACTCAATGAAGCAGGCGTAGCAGTCGTTCCTGGCTCAGCATTTGGTAGCCCTGGCAACATGCGCTTGTCGTTTGCCACCAGCATGGAAGTACTTGAAGACGCCGTCAGCCGAATCAAAAAAGCAATTGAAGCACTTTAATTCGCACCTCACATCCTAAAAACGAGCCCTTGGGCTCGTTTTTTACCTAAACATACCTTTCTCTTTTCAATACTTAATATTTTCTAGCCCAGATCAATATCCAAGCTAAACTGAATTAGTTTCCATTCAAAGCATAATAAATTCCCGCCCTGACAATATAAAATGAAACTTCTAACAATTAATTTGTAAAGAAGTCTAAAGACAACCATATAAAAGCCACATATATTCGCATTATTTTTTTGATTAGCTATAATCACAAAACAAACTAAAACACCAAAGGTTATTAAAAAACATGTCCATTAACTTTAATGATTATAGTCTTGAAGATCTAAAAGCCTTACAAAACGATTTAGAAAAAACCATTAAAGATAAGGCAAAGGAAGCTAAGAAAACGGCGCTGCAACAAATTCACAACATTGCTAATGAGCACGGTTTGGATTTAGATGATGTCCTGGACGGACTCAAAAACCCATCAAAGAAAAAATCCAAAGTTGCGCCTAAATACCAGAATCCAGATAACTCAGCTGAGACATGGACAGGTCGCGGCAGAAAACCGAAGTGGGTAGAAAAGGCACTAAACTCAGGAAAGAGCTTAGACGATATCAGTATTTAATTTAGCGATATTTAAATACTAAAAAAGGGGCTTTAGAAAATCTAAAGCCCCTTTTTCATTCTTACAAAAACTTATTAACGAAAATCCTCAGGTCTAGGCTCTTCATAATCACCTTCGATTTCACCCTCTTCCGTTTCCGGTTTAGGCGGCGGAATCATATCCTCTCTGGTAATATTCTGAGCAAGCAACATAGTACCCGCAACATAAACAGAAGAGTAGGTACCAATAACCACACCCACCAGCAAAGCTAATGAGAACCCTTCCAGGCTTGTTCCACCAAAAATATACAGCGCCAACAGCACCAGCAAGGTAGTTAAAGAGGTCATCAATGTACGACCCAGAGTTTCATTCAAAGACTGGTTAATTATGTCGATCGACGAATCAATCCGGACAATTCTGAAATTCTCTCGAATACGATCCGAAACTACAATCGTATCGTTCAACGAATAACCAATAACCGCCAAAATCGCTCCTAGCACAGTTAAGTCAAAATCAAGTTGAAGCAGCGAGAAAAACCCAAGAACAATAATCACATCATGAGCCAACGCAAAGACAGCACCGACAGAGAACTTATATTGGAAACGAACAGCAACGTACGCCATCACAACCAACAGAGCAAACAGCATACCTAAGCCACCTCGCTCCCTAAGCTCCTCTCCTACCTGAGGCCCTACGTACTCAGTTCGCCGTAAAACGATATGAGAATCCGAGCCAGACTCAAGCGCCTCAAGAACCTCTTCTCCTAGCCCAGGCTTATCACTTTGCATACGAATCAAAACATCATTCGGCTTACCAAAGGTCTGAACTACAACGTTTTTATATTCGGCCGCATCCAACTGCTTACGAATATCCGACAACTCCGGTACGGTGTCATACTCAACCTCAATTAATGTCCCCCCAGTAAAATCAAGGCCAAACTTAAGACCATTAATTGATAGCGAGGCAATAGAGCCTATTAATAGAATAAGGGAAATAAGCGTCGCAAATTTGCGTCGCCCCATAAAGTCGATTTGGATATCAGATAATGCCATGGCTTATACGCCTCCTATCGACAAAGTTTTAATATTTCTTCCGCCATAAATTAAGTTAATGACGCCTCGAGTCAGCATAATCGCTGTAAACATAGAAGTGGTAATACCCACCATAAGAGTGACGGCAAACCCTTTAACAGGGCCGGTACCAACCGCAAACAAAATCACAGCAACAATCAAGGTCGTTAAGTTTGCATCAAAAATAGTGACAAATGCTCGCTCGTAACCCGCATGAATTGCAGATTGTGGAGGCGCGCCATTTTTTAATTCCTCTCGTATGCGAGAAAAAATCAACACATTAGCATCAACCGCCATACCGACAGTCAAAACAATACCGGCAATGCCCGGAAGTGTTAACGTAGCTGACATCAAAGACATGACCGCAACCAAGATGACCAGATTCAAGATCAACGCCATGTTAGCAACCACACCAAAGACTCGATAGAAAAGAATCATAAAGACAAGGACAAGCGCCAAACCAATCTGTACTGACGTCACACCAAGATCAATATTCTCTTGGCCCAAGCTCGGCCCTACAGTTCTTTCTTCTACAAAATAAATAGGCGCGGCTAGCGAACCAGCTCTTAATAGAAGTGATAAATTTGAAGCTTCCTGAGGGCTGTCCAAACCAGTAATACGGAAACTGTTACCTAACGGACTTTGAATCGTAGCAAGACTAATAATGCCCTGCTGAGAGTACTTATGACGCTCTTCAACGATTTCACCATCGACAATTTTATTAACCTTTCTTGTTTTGTGCTCAATAAAGATCACCGCCATCTTGCGACCCACAGCTTTACGAGTCACACGATGCATTAACTTACCACCACTCGCATCCAAAGAAATATTCACCTGCGGCAAACCATTTTCATCAAAGCCAAGAGAAGCCGTTGAAACACTTTGCCCAGTTAAAATAATATCTTTTTCAATATTAGCGCGACGGTTAGGGTTATCCCTAAAACTAAACGACTGGCGTTGAGTGATAGAAGCATCAGGTAAAGCCTCTAAACGAAATTGCAACTCCGCAGTAGAACCCAACACTTCTTTAGCAGCGGCCGTATCCTGCACACCCGGCAACTGAACAACAATTCGATCCTGACCCTGACGCTGAACCAATGGCTCAGCTACACCTAGTTCGTTCACTCGATTTCGCAACGTCGTTAAGTTTTGACTGATTGCATAATCTTTAATTTCTTTAACTTTCGCATCCGTCAAAGACAAATTGAGGTAGAAGTATTGATCATCTTCTTTTTCGGTAGCGACAAAGTCCTGATATTCTTTTCTTAAGAAGTCACGACCGGCTTCTCGATCAACGTCTTTACGAAAGGTCAGCTCGAGATCATTGCCTTTCAGTTCAACACGGCGATACCTAATATCTTCTGTGCGAAGTAAACGCTTGACCTCACCCGCATAAACCTCCATTCGCTGAGTAATGGCTTTCTCCATATCCACTTCCAGTAAGAAATGAACGCCACCACGCAAGTCCAACCCTAACTTCATTGGATTTGCACCCAGAGAAGACAACCACTCAGGTGTCGTAGGAGCCATGTTTAAGGCAACCGTAAAGTCCTGACCCAAAACACCTTCAATTAATGGCTTAGCCTTGATCTGATCCGAACCAGACTTGAATCGAAACAATGCCTTTTGGTCTTCGCTTTCCTCTTTAAGAACCTCAATATCTGCTTTCGCCAACACATCGCGAATTTCAGTTAATTTTGAAGCACTTAAAGCACCGCTACTTCTCGTTTCCGAGATTTGAACCGCTGGGTCTTCAGGGTACATATTAGGCGCGGCGTAAATACAGCCAACAACCACAACCGCTAATATGACCAGATATTTCCATAAGGGATATCGATTTAGCATTTTCGTGCCTTACTTTCATCCTGAATGAGAGCACGAACGCCCTCAATCTAAATACAACAACGACTGGATAAATCCAGCCGTGTCAGTTTATTGTTATTGAAGTTTGCTTAGTTAATAACAACCCACAACAAACCTACTTAACGGACTTAATGGTGCCTTTTGGAAGAACTGCAGTGATTGCAACCTTCTGAACTTTAATTTCAGTACCTTCAGCAATATCCAAAGCCACATAATCATCAGTTACCGCAGTAATCTTACCAAGCATGCCACCACTTGTAGCGACCTCGTCACCCTTGCCAAGGTTGCCAATCAACTCACGATGCTCTTTTGCTCTTTTAGACTGAGGGCGCCACAAAAGAAAATAAAAGATAAGAACAAAGCCACCCAACATTACCAACTGACCAATAGCGCTTGGGCCTGCAGGTGCCGCCGCTGCGCCGGCATCCGCTACTGCTTGAGAGATAAAAAAGCTCACTGATTAACTCCTAATTTAAATAAATTTAATAATCGTTTGAAATCTTAACTTTCTTTATTTTCCAACGAAGGCACTTCCATACCCCGCTTTTGATAAAACTCTTCAATAAACTGCTCGAATGAGCCTTCTTCAAGCGCACTACGAATACCAGCCATAAGTCGCTGATAATACCTTAAATTGTGTATTGTGTTTAGCTGCGCGCCCAGCATTTCCTGACATTTATCAAGATGATGTAAATACGCTCTCGAAAAATTCTGGCAGGTATAACAATCACATTCACTGTCCAGCGTACTTGTATCATGACGGTGCTTAGCATTTCGAATCTTAATAACACCTTCCGTCGTAAACAGATGACCGTTTCGGGCATTGCGAGTTGGCATAACGCAATCAAACATATCTACCCCACGTCGAACACCCTCCACCAGGTCTTCAGGCTTACCAACCCCCATCAAATACCTTGGCTTATCCTCTGGCATTTTATGCGCTAAATATGACAAAACCTTCATCATTTCATCTTTAGGCTCACCAACCGACAGACCACCAATTGCATAGCCATCAAAGCCAATGTTTGTCAGCCCTTCCAGTGATACATCGCGCAAGTGCTCATACATCCCCCCCTGAATAATCCCAAACAGAGCGGAAGGGTTATCTCCATGCGCATCTTTACTGCGCTTCGCCCAACGCATAGATAACTCCATCGATTCTTTCGCCTGTTCTTCCGTCGCAGGGTAAGGCGTGCACTCATCAAAAATCATAACAACATCAGAACCCAGCTCCCGCTGAACTTCCATAGAGCGCTCTGGCGTCAACTCGACCTTACTTCCATTAATCGGCGATTTAAAAGTCACACCCTCTTCAGTAATTTTCCGCATTTCCCCCAAACTAAAAACCTGGAAGCCGCCAGAATCCGTCAGAATAGGTTTATCCCACTGAATAAAATCATGAAGCGTGCCGTGCTCTTTCACCACTTCCGTACCTGGACGCAACATCAAATGAAAAGTATTACCTAAAATGATATCTGCACCTATCTCCTCGATATCACGAGGAAGCATCCCCTTCACTGTGCCGTATGTCCCAACAGGCATAAACGCCGGCGTCTCCACCGAACCACGAGGAAAATCCAATCTTCCCCTACGGGCTTTACCTTCTGTATTGCTCACAGAAAAAGACATAAAACACTTTCGAGACACAATGACTCCATTTAATTTTGATGTTTATAGTTAATTGTGATGATTTAGAAAATTACAAGGCACACACGTCACTTTTGACGCATTAAGAACATCGCATCGCCATAACTAAAAAAACGGTATCGCTCTTTTACCGCCTCATCGTAAGCAAACATTATATTTTCATAACCGGCGAATGCAGAAACCAACATAATCAAAGTCGATTCAGGCAGATGGAAATTAGTCACCATGGCATCCACCAAGTTCCACTGGTAACCCGGATAGATAAAAATATCCGTCTCACCAAAATAAGGTGCGATCTGTGAGTTTGGTAAAGTGCTTTTCCAACAAGCCGATTCAAGACTTCTCACGGATGTAGTGCCAACCGCAATCACCCTGCCACCCCGAGCCTTGCAGTCGATCACTTGCTGACACAAAACCTCATCAACTTCAATGTATTCGGAATGCATGACATGATCATCAACATGATCAACCTTAACGGGCTGAAACGTTCCCGCCCCCACATGAAGCGTCACATAACCGAACTCGACCCCCTTATCAGACAACTTTTCTAATAAATCCTGATCAAAGTGCAGCCCTGCCGTCGGCGCTGCAACAGCACCTGGTTTTTCAGCATAGACAGTCTGATACCTTTCACGATCCTCTAACTGATCTTCTCGCTCCATATAAGGAGGCAAAGGCATATGACCTAACGCTTCCAAAGCATCGAGAACACTCACCCCTTGATCGTCGAATTGAAGCTTAAAAAGAGCACCTTCACGACCAGTCACTTCAATCCACTGCTGACCCTCTAATAATATCCTTGCACCTGCTTTTGGTGAGCGATTGGATCTGACATGCGCCAACACATTCCGATCATCAATAACACGCTCCACCAAAACCTCAATCTTTCCTCCGGACTCTTTTTGACCAAACAAGCGAGCAGGTATTACTTTGGTATTATTAAATACCAATAAATCACCAGGATTTAACAGCTGCTCTATATCAGTAAAATTTCCATGAACACACTGACCACTTTCAGTATCCAACTGAAGCAAACGAGAAGCACTTCTTTGTTTAAGCGGCTGACTGGCGATTAACTCTTTGGGTAAATCAAAATGAAACTTCGAAACTTCCATAGACAGGACTACAAGCAGAAATAAAATTGACGCAATTCTAACGACAAAGACAAGAAATCTCTAGAGGATTTATAAAAGAAATTTTTAAGAAGGAGAACTAAGATTTAGAATGGTACCAGTGGGCGGACTCGAACCGCCACTCCCGTGAAGGAATCGGATTTTGAATCCGACGTGTCTACCAATTTCACCACACTGGCACTATAAAAACAGAAGCTTTGAATCTATTCCGTTGAAGAGTGAGACGCATTATACGTACAGAATCCCACTCGTCAACTGTTTTTATTGGTTTTTTTATAAAACTTAAATTCACCCAACCTTTAGGACAGAGTTACACCTCGATATCAATCTGCGTTAAAGATATCTCTGGTATAAACCTTCTCCTCGACATCACTTAACTCGTCAACCATTCGATTTGAAACAATCACATCAGACTTTGCTTTAAATTCTTCAAGGTCTCGGATTACTTTCGAACGGAAGAACTCAGACTCCTTAAGCACTGGCTCATACACAACGACCTCAACACCTTTTGCCTTTATGCGCTTCATGATACCTTGTACCGCAGAAGCTCTGAAATTATCTGAGCCCGACTTCATGATCAGCCTATATATACCCACAGTATGCGGATTTCTCTTCAGGATAGATTCAGCAATAAAGTCCTTTCTTGTTCTATTAGCATCCACAATTGCCCCGATAATCTCATTTGGCACATTGTTATAATTAGCACGTAACTGCTTAGTATCCTTAGGCAAGCAATAACCACCATATCCAAACGACGGATTATTATAGTGCCCTCCAATTCTCGGGTCTAAACTAACACCTTCAATGATTTGCCTAGAGTTTAAGCCGTGCATTTCAGCATATGTATCCAACTCATTAAAGTAAGAGACCCTTAAGGCAAGATAAGTATTAGAAAACAATTTAACAGCTTCTGCTTCTGTTGAATCTACAAACAACATAGGTACATTTTTTTTCAACGCCCCTTCCTGTAAGAGCCCTGCAAAAATCTTAGCTCGCTCACTCTGCTCACCAACAATTATTCTTGAAGGATGCAAATTATCATAAAGCGCCTGACCTTCACGTAAAAACTCAGGAGAAAAAAGAATATTATCAACACCAAACTTTTCTTTTACAGAAGCGGTATAACCAACAGGAACCGTAGATTTAATCACCATCGTCGCAGAAGGGTTGATTTCTAAAACATCCGAGATGACAGCCTCTACAGACTTGGTATTGAAGTAATTAGTATCAGGGTCATAGTCCGTTGGGGTTGCTATAATTACGAAATCTGCATCAAGATAGGCTTTTTCCTTATCCGTTGTTGCGAGTAAGTCCAACTCTTTATTCTGAAGGTAATCTTCAATTTCAGAGTCCACAATAGGAGACTTCTTACTATTTAATAAATCAACTTTCTCCGAAACCAGATCAATAGCAACTACTCGATTTTTTTGAGCCAACAAAACTGCATTCGAAAGACCAACGTAACCTATACCTGCAACCGCAATTTTCATATGTAAAACTCTATTAAAAAATATATATACTTTATAAATGATATTAAACTATCCTAAGAACTGAAGTAACATACACTTAAGATATTGTGACAACAAGCCCACAGACACAAGCTGCACATGTCTAATATTGCACCGAAGGAAAACAGCTACAATTTTTTACAAACAGATGCCCTGCTGCTACTATGTCCTTTTTATAACATTGAAATCTTCAAGGAAATGAAGTGAGCCCCTCAGTAGTTCCTTTCTTCGCATTTTTGATTACCTGCTTTTTCATAATTATATATAAACCATTTGCCGAGAAAGTCGGCCTAATCGACACCCCCAACCAACGAAAACACCATAAGGGAAAGATTCCTCTAATTGGTGGAATAAGTATTTTTTCAGCTTATTTAGTAGTGAGTTTTTTCTCTATAGAGCCTTCTCACACAAACACTATTTTTTTAATATGTTCATGTATTATGGTTGCTCTAGGCGCCTTAGACGACTTCAAAGACCTTTCATTCAAGTTCCGACTTGTCGTACAAGCGACCATAGCCTTAATTATGGTCTACGGCGCAGACGTAAAGATCGATACCCTTGGAAACTTATTTGACTCTGGAGAAGTTGAGTTGGGCAAGATCGCACCTTTCTTTACAATAGTTGCAGTTATTGGATGCATCAATGCATTCAATATGATGGATGGCATTGACGGCCTATGTAGCGGCGTCACTATTATCACTCTACTTTCTATAATTATTTATAACGATAGCATTCCTCTCACTATTGCAGTCCCAGCAGTCATCTCTTGTCTATTAGCCTATATGCTATTCAACTTACAACCATTTAGAATACGAGTTCCAAAGGTATTCATGGGAGATGCTGGCAGCATGTTTATTGGTTTCATGGTTGTCTGGCTGCTCGCTGAAACCACACAAGGAAGCTCCAATACACCACCAGTAATGGCCATTTGGATAATAGCAATACCACTAATGGACATGGGGGCAATTATGATACGTCGACTAAAAAAAGGGCAATCACCATTTAAGCCCGACAGAAACCATTTACATCACATAATAATGAGAGCCGGTTTTACAGCCACAGAAGCATTGGTGCTAATTTTAATACTAGCAAGTATGATTTCTCTATTAGGATATGTACTACTAAAGAACGAGATGAGTGAGTGGAATTTAATGCTGTTCTGGTTAACCCTTTTTGGAATTTATACAATAGGAATAAATCATGCTTGGGGGCTAAGCAAAGTAATTAAAAAATTTAAATAACTCATAGCGAGCCAGTAGAAAAATGATATAACTACCTTATTAGATGGAGTTTATGGCTCGTTTACTATTTCAAGACGCTGTTTAGAGAATTACCGAGCAGTGAAAGTCTGGACGACTTTGAGCTATTACTGCCTTGAAATATTGAGCTTGACCACGTCAACCTTAGCCGAAAGTTCAAAACCAGATGCGGTTTGTTGGACACTTACGGTAAAAACATCAGATTTAACTCAAAACTAATTCAACACCGCTGCCAAGTTTAAGAGTGATGCGCCAGATTAGGTCTGTGGTACTACCGGCAAGGGGACTTAAATCCAGAAAAGCCGGCTCTGCTGACACGTATTGATTGTTCAATAAACGCTGCCGCCATTTACAAAAGTAGGCGTATTGAATATTTTTTGTTTGCAAAATTGAAGACCGGACAAGTCGGGTGCAGAGAAATCGTTAATAATGGCTTGCCATTGTTCGGGTGTACGACGGATGTAGTTAGAATTGCTCATGGTGGTCTCAAATTTCACTAAAGAATGTAGACCAAAGATTAACGCGCAGGTATTTGGTTTAGAATAACGCTCCAAAATGAACGCCTTCCACGATGAAGCCGAGCTGAGTGTTCATGATAAATCAGAACGGGTGTTCACGTTGCGCCAGAATGGGTGTTCATGATCATGATGTCCGGAATATACGTGAAGTGAGGTTTAGGCGATGAAGACGGCCTGAAGTGAACACTTACAGTTTAGCAGCGTCTATCTATCTATATTAGTTCAGACTCAATCTGACACCTCTTCTTGAAAAAGAGAGGGTTACCGACTTTGATTGAAGGTGACGAAACCTGAAAATCAAAATACACAAGAGGTAACCCTCATGCTTCATACTAACGATAAAATCGTTAAACACAAAGTTGGCTTGTTAAATTTAGCTGACGAACTCGGGAACATTTCTAAAGCTTGTAAGATGATGGGCGTGTCGAGAGATACGTTTTATCGTTACAAGGAAGCGGTTTATGAAGGTGGCGTTGAATCGCTTCTTGATCAAAATCGACGAGTACCAAACCTTAAGAACCGAGTTGATCAGGTTGTTGAATCTGCGGTGATTCAATATGCGATTGATGAACCTGCTCATGGCCAAGTTCGGGTATCCAATGAACTTCGTAAGAAAGGTATCTTCGTCTCACCGAGTGGTGTGAGGTCTGTCTGGCTTCGTCACGATTTAGCTAATTTTAAACTGCGATTGAAAGCCTTGTAGGCCAAAATCGCTAAAGAAGGCTTGATACTTACGGAATCGCAAGTACAGACATTAGAACGTAAGAAACTGGATAATGAAGTTTGTGGCGAGGTTGATACAGCTCACCCAGGTTATCTGGGGTCACAAGATACATTCTATGCTGGGACGTTCAAAGGGGTTGGAAGAATCTATCAGCAAACCTACGTTGATACTTATGCGAAAGCAGCTCACTGCAAGCTGTACACGACGAAAACGCCGATTACAGCAGCGGATTTACTCAATGATCGAGTGTTGCCATTCTATACGTTAGAACAGCTTCCAATACTCCGTATTCTCACAGATCGTGGAACAGAATACTGTGGTAAAGCTGATAGCCATGACTTCCGGTTATATATCGCGGTAAACGACATTGAGCACACCAGAACGCAAGCTCGACATCCACAAACTAACGGTATCTGTGAGCGCTTTCATAAGACAATCTTGCAGGAGTTTTATCAGCCTGCGCTACGTCGGAAGATTTATGGATCAATAGATGAACTTCAAACTGACCTGGACGAATGGCGGGATTATTACAATAATGAACGAACTCATCAGGGGAAACGCTGCTGTGGCAGAACTCCGATGGAGACATTGCAAGATGGGAAACGAATCTGGCAGGAAAAGTTCATAAACTGAATCTGACCTGACAGACACCTTCTGAAAAATCGGTAACGGTCAGATCAAGTCTGAACTACTACAATCTATGTGAGCACAGGTAGAGGCTATCTACTGCACAAAGTCAGTCTCTTGAAAGCTACTTCTTTCGAAGCAACGCTTCAAGTTATCTATCCAGTGAACACTTTTTAATACATTATTTGAAGAATTACTATTTAATAGACTAAATACGGGTCTTTTAGCTGGTGTCGGGTATTGAGCTGATGCTATTGGGTTTATTGGTATTTTTTTACTTAGAAGTCCCTGTTCGTAACCCAACTCCTGTATAGCAACAGCAAAATCATACCAAGAAGCAACCCCTAGATCACTCCAATGGTAAATCATTCGCAGATCACCCTCCTTCACTAGAGCCACAATAAACTCAGCCAACCCCCTAGCATATGTGGGGCATCCAATTTGATCAACAACCACACCTAACTCTTCTTTTTCTTCCAATAGTCGAAGCATGGTCTTCACAAAATTATTACCGTACGATGAATACACCCAAGAGGTACGAATAATAGCTGAGTTTTCTGGATATATAGACCGAACTGCATTCTCACCAGCCAGTTTTGAAGCACCATATACTCCAGCCGGATCTGCGTCATCATCTGGAATGTAGGCAGTATTTGTACTGCCATTAAATACAAAATCCGTCGATACATGTATAAAACGTGTATTTAATTGCTTTGCGACCGACGCCAGATCAGCTACCGCCTTTTCATTCAACGCATACGCTGCTTTCACATCAGACTCAGCCTTATCTACAGCAGTATAAGCAGAAGCATTTACAATTACATCTGGCTTAACACGAGCGACATGCATCTGAATCGAGTCTTTAGAAAAAATATCAAAATCATCACGACCTAAAGAGATAACGTCATCATCAATATCGAGATTTATTAATTCGCTCGCTAACTGGCCACTCTTTCCAATAACTAAAATTTTCATAAATTTAATATATCTACTTAAAGATGTGGCCTAACGCCCCAATAAAATTTTGTAATTGCAAATGAAATACTAGCTGTTGCCTAAACGCTCTCGCTGGTAACTACCATCCTGAACATTTCGGCACCAATCTAAATTTTCCAAATACCACTCAATAGTCTTCTTAATACCCGACTGAAAAGTCTCTTCTGGCCTCCAACCAAGCTCTTTATTTATTTTGCTCGCATTAATTGCATAGCGTAGATCATGACCTGGCCTATCCGTCACATAAGTGATTAATTCAGCAAAGTCTGAAATACCCTTTGGCTTATCCGCCACCAACTCATTTAAGTGACTACAAATTGTTTTCACTACTTCAATGTTTTGTTTTTCGTTAAAGCCACCAACGTTATAAGTCTCACCTATTCTACCTTCAGATACAACTCTATAAAGTGCTTTGACATGATCCTCCACAAACAACCAGTCACGCACTTGCTTGCCGTCACCATATATTGGTAACGACTTTCCTTCCAATGCATTTAAGATCATTAACGGAATTAACTTTTCAGGAAAGTGATAAGGTCCATAATTATTTGAGCAGTTAGACACAACAACAGGTAGATTAAATGTTCTGTACCATGCCCTAACTAAATGATCAGATGAAGCTTTGGAGGCTGAGTAGGGAGAACTTGGCTCATAAGAAGTCTCCTCTGTGAATAAGCCTACCTCTCCCAAATCACCATACACTTCATCAGTCGAAATATGATGAAAACGAAAATTTGCTTTTTTATTCTCATCCAAAGAGCTGTAATAACCTCTAGCGGCCTCTAACAGCTCATATGTACCCACAATGTTAGTTGTAATAAACTCACCAGGCCCATCAATTGAACGATCTACATGACTTTCAGCTGCTAAATGCATAATATAGTCAGGCTGATATTTTTCGAACAGCTTAGTAACCAAAGTCCGATCACAAATATCGCCCCGTTCAAATGAATACCTTGAATCACTATCAATACTCTTTAATGATTCTTGATTACCCGCATAAGTTAATTTATCAAAATTGATTACTGTGTTACCTGTATCGTTAATCAAATAACGCACAAGAGCCGAACCAATAAAGCCAGCCCCTCCAGTAATAAAAATAGTTTTGTTCATAATTACCTAAGCATTCTGTTTATATAAAAAAAGTAGCTCTTTCAAATACCACGCCTGCTTCATCTTTCGCAGATAGCTTCGGTGACTCACCTTCTTTAATAGGCCACTTTACACCAACTTTCTGATCATTCCAAAGTAAGCTTTCCTCAAATTCTGGAGAGTAATAGTCTGTACATTTATATACAAACTCTGCAAAATCACTCGTCACATAAAAACCATGAGCAAAACCAGCTGGCACCCATAATTGACGCTTGTTTTCAGCTGAAAGATATTCACCCACCCACTTTCCAAAGGTTGGACTAGACTCTCGCATATCAACAGCAACATCAAACACTTCTCCCGAAGTAACGCGCACTAGTTTACCCTGTGCATTTTGAGTCTGATAATGTAAACCACGTAAAATCCCATGAATAGATTTACTATGGTTATCTTGGACAAACTTGACCGGTGCAACAGATTCATAAAACCAATCATCTCTAAACGTCTCCATAAAGAAACCACGCACATCACCAAAAACCTCTGGCTCCAATACTTTTACATCCGTAATATCAGTATCTATAATCTTCATTAATAAACTTTCTCATCTATTAATTTTAACAAATATTTACCATAACCACTTTTAATCAATGGTTTTGCTATTGCCTTTAAGCTCTTATCAGAAATCCAACCATTCCGATATGCAATTTCCTCTGGACAGTTAATCTTCAACCCTTGACGTTTTTCAACAGTAGAAATAAATTGCGCTGCAGCCAATAAGTCATCATGAGTACCAGTATCTAACCAAGCAGTACCTCGCCCCATAATCTCAACGTTAAGCTCGCCAGCTTTTAAATACGCATCAATAATATCAGTAATTTCTAGTTCACCACGAGCTGAAGGCTTAACGCCTCTGGCAATATCAACAACTTTATCATCAAAGAAATATAAACCCGGTACGGCATAATTAGATTTTGGTATCTCAGGCTTCTCTTCAATTGAAATAGCTTTATTATTTACATCAAACTCAACCACACCATATGCTGTTGGATTAGCAACATGATACCCAAATATAGTACCACCATACGAACGGTTAGCAGCTCTCTGAAGCAATTTCATTAGGTCGTGTCCATAAAATAAGTTATCACCTAATACTAGAGCAGCTCCACTACCATGAAGAAAGTCTTCAGCTAATATAAAACTTTGAGCTAATCCGTCTGGTGAAGGCTGCTTAATATACGATAAATCAATACCAAACTTTGAACCATCCCCCAACAAAGATTTAAAGCGAGGCAGCTCTTCCGGTGTTGAAATAATTAAGATTTCCTGAATCCCTGCCTGCATTAACGTCGCTAACGGATAATAAATCATCGGCTTATCATAAACAGGCATTAATTGCTTACTAACAACCTGAGTTAGTGGATACAAACGACTACCTGTACCCCCTGCTAATATAATTCCTTTCACAAAAACTTACCTCAACAAGAACGTAACACCAATAACAGCAAAAAAAGAAAGCACTAGGGCTTCCGCTTTCTAAACATCATTTCATATCCTGAAAGCTGTCCTTCCCAACTATACAAAGTTCTCACAAGCTTAAAAGCTTCTCTTCTGTACTTTAAAAATGCCTCTTCCTCACTTAAAAGACTTTCAATCGCATTTACGAAATCTTGACTGGTATTAGCACCTAAATAATGAACCCCTTCAGTGGCTTCTATTCCCTCTATTCCACTTTTAGTGGTTACAACGGGACAACCAAGTGCAAAATAGTTAAGAACCTTATTTTGCACTCCTGCCCCAAAAGTCATAGGACACAACCCAATATAACGGTTTATAGATATCTCTTTAAAATCATCTACTATACCAGTCCAAACCACCTTATCATGCTCACCTAAACTCTGCCTAAAGGACTGAGGGTATTTGCCTACCAACAAAACCTCACTCACAAGTCCAGGTTTTATTTTTGGCAATATTGAGTATAATATTTCCTTCACCATAGACTGATTTTGAGCTGAAAACATATTCCCAATAAATAATAAATTAACTTTATCAGTAAGCTCTTCCTCACTCAACTCACCATATGGAAACATTTCAAAATCGACACCATTGCCATAAATAAAAGTACGACTATATACAGATTTAGTCGTAGAATGGTCACAAATAAACTGCCTATCAACTTGAGAAATAAATGAAGAATTACATCCTCGCGTTAAAGCATTAATTTCTGCTTTTAACAGCTTAGGCCCTTCCCACTTAAAGACAATATTTTTGAGTGACGAGAAAGAGTCTTTCCATGAAATTCTCAAATAATTCATAGAAATTGCATCCGTCAACTCGTAAACAACACCTTCCTTTTTAGAAACATCAACTAAATCTACTGTTCTAATTAAGTGCATCAATACATAATCTGATGCATCAACTTCAGCCTGAGCTGCCTTTTTAAATTTCTTTGAGTGGTAAAAATTAGTTTGAAATGATCTCCCCATTAGAAGTGATAAAATACCTCTATACATACAGCCAATTATAGATATAGGAGCGTGTACCAATTTAACCCCTACAAGTGGAAAATCTTCTGTATCAATAGCCCCACTGTGATAACCGTATACAACAGTCACATCAAAAAATTGCTCCAAATATTCTATAATTTTATATATTCTTAAGGAGTCTCCACCAGTAATTGGCCAAATTGGCCTACAAGTAATAACAGTTAACTTTTTTTTATCAATAACTTTTTCTTCAATCATGGTCATTTACAATCTTATATTTCAGATATTGATTTAATCGTGAAAAAATCTTTATAGCTCGTAAATAAAAGAGATCTAATATATCCATTAGCAGAAATAACCGAGACATATCTTTTAATTTAATACCGATATCCGATAGCCTCGATTGTATCAACAGCTCTTGACTGATAGCGTATCTTTTCCGTAAAAATGTCGATTCAGAAATATTTTTATAAGGAGATGCACCATCCCAACCAGCGAAAAGACTTTTAGGGTAAAGCCAACCTATGATCGCTGACTGAATTTCTTGACTAATATCACCATTAAAATCAAAATCAAAAAATTTCGTACAGGGAAGCTTAACCTCGATCTCCTGATCATAGTCAATTCTAAACAACCATGTTGTGAAGTACCTGATTATATTACCTTCAGAACATTTAAAATTACGCTCAATTCCTAATACAGTTTTTTTCTCATAAGGCTTGAGAATTAGAATCAAAAACATAACCCAGAAAGATAAGAAAAAGTGCTTTTTAAGCGCAGTGTCATTTAAAAATAAAACTGAATACACTGGTAAATTTAAAGCTTTCAATTGGCTCAGCCCAGACTCATAACCTCCAAATTCAAATGACCTATTATTTTCTTCGATCCGATTATCAATTGAAACATAACGATTCTTAAATAAAAACCGACCAAGACTATTAAATGCCTTTACCCTTATCGACGAACCATAGTAAACAAATACAACACTTTTCAAAACATCACCTATAGAATAAACGAAGCTTTCCATATGGCAAACAAGCTACATAAAACATAAAAAACCAGATCCATGAAAATGTTAAAGGCTGTAAAGAAAATATCAACACAACTATTATAAGCGAATGAAGCAATTTAAACTCAAAAGCCCTTTGCACTAATTTAGCAAACAGAAAAACAATAACTGGAGTAAAGAATACACCATAAGCTAACCAAAGCTTCAACAATCCATTTGAAATCCCTCTGCCCTGTAAAACCATACTTTGTCCATTAACATCAACTACAAAATCAAAGTAAACTGGACTAACATTCCCTCCAATAAACAAATAATAAGGAAGCTCATTAAACACGTAAATTATGTCGTAAAATCGCAATAGCGTTGAAGCCCCATAATTGACATAATCAGTATATAAAACAATATAGAAAGTGAAAACACAAAGTAAAACTAAGACAAAAGGCCTTACCAAGTATTTAGTAATGAATAATAAAACCCCACCTAAAGAAAGACTTGATACCACCCCAAACAATGGAATAAAGTAAAATTTGTAGCCATTCTTGCGCATTAGCCAATATATACCAAGGCAAAACAATGCAAATATTCCGGCCTCGGAAAACACACCCTGTGCCCTATAAAAGGGTAAAAAACCACTCCCTGCCTGGGACGGAAATATAGGAATTGTAAATATTTCAACAGATCTAATATTCAATGGATCAAAGAACTGTAGAAAAAAACCAAGTAATGACACAACTAAAAGAATACAAATAATAATTGAGTTTAGACGCAGACTACTTCCCAACACCACACTAAAAATAGGCATCAAAGTAAAAGAAATAATAAACCTAGAAAGTGATACTGAACCATCAAGACCATGCAAACCTAATTTATATCCTATAAAAAAAAGCACGCAAACTATAGAAATAAAACAAGCATATAACTTTGGAATATAAAATTCTTTATACCAAATTACACAAAAAATCGAAACTATAGCAGCAATCGCTATTAAATATGCTTGGTTGATTACGTTTTTATTTACCACCAAATCTGAAAGGATAAGAAGATAAAAGACGAATAAAATAAGTAGCCTCATAACTTAATTTATTTTTCGTACGGGGCAACCTACATACACCCCTGAGCAATAAACACCAGGCCTTACTACAGAATTAGCACCTACATATACATCATCCCCTAATACTGCACCCGGTAATATTGTTGCCCCCTTACCTATGAAACATCTTTTGCCAATTCGGGTTGTGGAATGTGTTAAATCCATAAACTTAGGCGCCTTGCCAGGAGTAAGGTTATGGTCAACATCACCTATATATACCGAACTAGATATCATAGAACCGCTCCCGATAGTTAAATTTCCCATAAAAACAACATGAACCAATTGCTCGATTGAAACATCATCCTCAATAACCAAAAGGGGTTCAATATTTGAAGTAATGGACTCCAATCTCCCTAAGGCACCTATGGAAACTCGCTCGCCAAGTATGATATTATTCCCGGAAAACTGAATTGGCCTAATCACATAGCTTTTACTTCCGCACTTTTTAGCTCTCAACTTAGTGACCAGAGCCCAATATAATCTACTAATAAAGTTAATGACTTTGTACATATTCACAAAATTTAGACAATGTATGAGCAAGAGGCGTTGGTTTATATTCAGGAACTAATAAATTTAACTCTAATATACTAGCAACCCCTCTTCGACAGTCCCCTTCTCTAAATTGTTTAGTTGTTTTTACATCTCCTTTCCCTACTTCTTTCTTCAATAAGTTAGCTATTTCTAGCAACTGAGTTTCTTTACCGACACCAATATCTAAAATAGGTAAACTATTTTTATTTCGACTTAATCGTTCCAAAATAAAAGCTACATCATCCACATCTATAAAATCGCGAGTAATTTTACCATCTTCAAACACAGAAACATTACCTCCACTTGATAACGTTTTATGAAACCAACACAGAAGCCCTGTATAAGGATTAAACATCGACTGTCCAACACCAATAACATTCTGCAACCTAACTATGATGCAATTCACAAATTTGTTTCTAACTACAGACTGAAAAACGTTTTCTTGGTAGAGTTTTGAAGTACCGTAAAAAGATATAGGCAAGGTAGGCATAGAATAGGAGTGCGGTACAAAAACATTATTTGGATCACCTTCCCAATTATATTCAAAAACACCTTTTTGCAAGTTATCTAAAGTTCGATTTTCGGACAAAGTTACCTGTCCACTTTTATCCCTAAAGCATCCATTTCCATATACAGCTCGACTAGACGTCAGAATAAATTGCAATGGAAAGTTGATTTCATTAAGGAAATTCGCCAACCTAGTATGCTTAGAAACGTTTTCATTCAAATAGTAATCCAAGCGTTCATTAGAATCAGCTGTACCAGTCTGAGAAACCAAGTTATAAATAATATCTGGTTTATTTTTAGATATTAAGTTTAATACATTTTGACTCACAAAATCATCGACAATAACATTAATCCCTGACAGCTCATCATAATCTGCTAAATTTTTTTCGTTATGAATCAACTTATCAAATATATCGACTACTACAACTTCGTCACCCAAACTACGATGATGCACAGCTAGTCGCCTGCCAATAAAGCCAGCTCCACCAAGCACGTATACTTTATTCATTTATATTTCCTTAATGAACTTATTTAATAAATAGCTTCTTTTATTTGGTAAATTTCTAGCGTTTTTGATTTTCCTGAGCTTGATTGTTTTAATTCTTTCAGTGACTGGTTTTATACAATCCAAGCCTTTAATAAATATAATCGATAGAAACAGAATATTCAGAACTTTAGAAATAATATTTTGTTGACCGGAGTATCTTCTATACAACAAGAACAAATTTGAGATTCTCAAAACCTTCACAAAATCACTTTCTTTAGCAGTAGACCCACCGCGAACATGTCTGCCAAGTGCTTCTTTACAAAAATGCGCTTTAGAATTTATAAACCTTAACCGTCTGGATAAATCATAATCTTCATAATATGCGAATAAATCTTGGTCGTAAAACTCACCATCTGATAAAGCAATTTGATCTAGGCTAGTTCGCCTGTATAAAGCTGCAGCACAACATGTTCCGTCTACTAACTGACTCTGCAGTTCTTGACTAGTAATATCTTTACCATAGGCTCGATCTATTCCAACAACCTCTGAAAAGAACTCAACACCAGCCGAATCAATGACTTGATCATTTGATTCAGATACCAATAACCCCTGACATTCTGAGATATTGGAATCACTCTCCATCTGTTCAACTAGTTTTTCTATATAATTCTGTGATAAATAAACGTCAGCATTCAGGACGAGTGTATAGTAAGTTCCACAAGCAACTATACCAAGATTATTAGCTTTAGCTGCTCCCAAATTAGTACCAGTACAAAGAACCTCTACTTGCCCCTCATATATCTTATTTATTCTTTCAGCAACCCCATCTGAAGGTGTATTATCTATAACGACCACCTTAGTATTAACAGTTTGTTTAAATACATGCTCTAAGCAATTGAAAATATAGTCTGCACTGTTATAGTTGATAATCACCACACCAACTTTATCTTTATTATACACTTACTATCTCCTGATAATCTCTCATGGCAGTTTTACGATGAGATATTTCGACTAATATCAAATCAGGAAAGTTACGCCTTATTTGATTAAGGACTTCATGCTCTTGCTCGATTGAAATAGCCCCTAGAGTCTCATCAAGTACAAGGATATCCGGATAAAGCATTAACTCCTTTATAATACAGATCCGTCTCCATTGACCACCTGATAATTGAGGGTTCTTTTGATTCACAAGTGTTTCAAAGTCCCTTGTTAACTCTTCCAACCCAAACAGCTCCATAAGCGTTTGAAGCTGAGTCATTTTGGACTCTGTATCTTCCTGCATGTTAAATCCATTATAAATACTGCCACCGGAAAATCTTGGCTCCTGTTGTACATAACCGCATCTTAGTCCGAAATCAGTTAACATATTTTCAGAAGACCATATAGGATTATCTCCGAACAGCATGGCATTAACTAGAGTACTCTTTCCACTCCCAGAAGGTCCGATTACTTTAAACCACTGTCCCCTTCTAAAGATGATTTTCTTTGTTTCTTTTTCATCTGATTTAGTAAGGCTTATAGGCAAATCAGAGTTAAATTCAAATTCAAGCTTATTAGTTAAAGATTCATTTTTACTAAATTTATATCTCTTCAACTCATGGATAAAATCACTAAAAGTCAAGTATTGCGGCCATGAAGATAATAATTTTGCGAAATTAAAATGAATGGCATTTAGATAGGGAAAAGCTCTTAACACCCCTAAACCAACCATGGCTAGCGTAGCAGCTGCTTCTGTGGCATCTGTTCCTTCAATCGAAACAAATACAGATACTAAAATTCCTAAAAAGATAAATAGCTCAATAAGATATTTTGGCAATAGGTTATAGAAGTTAATAGAAGTGACACTATTAAAATAATTTGCGTCATTTTCAAGTGCCTTTTCCAAAGTTTTTTTATGCACCGGAGCATAGCTTTTCTGAAGGCAGCGCTGAGCTGAAGTTTTTACTAAATCCAACAAACCATCAACTCTATCCTGAATGCTTTCATCCAAGGGTTCAGACATGATCTTAACTTTTCTATTAATCGGTTTGTATACAAAAACTATTGAAAGCCCCCCTGCAATTAATGCAATTCCAACTATAATCACATTTGCTGCGGAAATCATAACAATAAGGCCAGTAGCAACCATTACTGAAACAAGTAAATTAGCTACAGGTATTATGACGGAAAAAGTTATGGACTGAATTCTTTGCAATTGGGATATAGAAGAATCTTCTCCTAAATCTCGCCAAAAATAAGGAGAGACTTCAGAGACTGAGTTATAAAGCTCTTTCGATAGCCTTAAAGCCTCAAAAGCAGCACCTGAAGTAGTCATTCGTAAGACAAATACCCTAAGAAAAGTAAGTAATACATAACTTACCAATAGAATTATTCCAGAAGCTAATACAATATTAACATCATTCAAATAGAGTGTTTCCAAAAGTACCGCCATAAACTCGTTACCATCATCACTATTTTGCAAGAGGTTAAAAAAGCTAACTAAGGAATAAACAGTGAAGACCTCAGCAAGACTGAGTATTAACCCAAAACAGCACAAAAGAATTATATAGCGACTTGAAACTAGGTCAGTTTTAATAAGTGTAGTAATTACATTCTTAATCATTCGCTTTGCCCACAATTTTGCTTAATTGCTTATCACAAAACGGAACACCAGTTAATATTGAATCAACAAAACTATAAATATTATCCTCGTTTGACAATTTACCGCCTAACTTAGGCCAAGCTCGCCAATTTGAAAGGCCATATAGTGTATCAACCCAATTACACTTTTGCCCAAGGACATAAAGTAAGCTTGCTTCCGCAACAGACTGTTTATCGACAGTTTTTTTGACTTTTATATTATTAAGTAAAAAATCCAATTTCGTAAAGTACTCTTCTTTGGAAGAAATATAATGCCCGGTCATGACATTATGGTAGCTATTCGCAGCAGACAAGACTGGAATATTTTGAATCAGTGATTCTAGGCCAATTGTGCTGTTGCCATATACCACTAGACTAGTCTTTTTTAAAAGATCATATGAGCTTATATCATCATCAGCTTTAACAAAGACAACCTTATTTGAATTGATATATTCACTTAAAAGTTTTTCTATATTATCCGAAGATTTTTGCCAAGAATATCTTTCTGCAGGGTGCTGCCTAACTACAATTTTGGCAACATTATGATTTTCAACAACGTATTTAATACTAGACAAAAGCCAATCGCTACTACTACTAAATATCTTGTGAGTGCCTAATGCTGAAGCATCCCAAGAGCTGTTTAAAGGGAAAAGAATATCTATTTCATCACCCTCGTATTTGTGCTTTGAGTTTTGATAACAAAACCTGTCATTTCCATTAAAACGACTTTCAATCTCGTCACTAGCAAGATCAATTAATCTTTGCTTTACACCTTCATCCTCTAATAATATTTTATACTTATTAAACACAATTGGTAAATCATGTAATTTACATGCAGCCCCATTTACTGATGTTATAATACACTTTCCTGGTGCAGAATCAAAAGTAGACACTTTAGCATGGTCAGTTAGCAATGACTTCAATATTATCCCCGTTGGCCCAGTAACCCCACCACCATAAAACACTTTATCATAAGAGTTCACATCAAAAGCTAAGCTTTTGAACTCGACGTAAAATTTAGAAATCTGATCTGCCACCTCATCAATATCTTTTATATTGACATTCTGTTCACCTCGTTTAAGCCAAATGGCAGTATTTTTAGCGACATCATTTATATTATTGAGCTGTCCAGAATTAATCTCAACAGAATCTAGTTTCTTATAATTTGCAATATTCAATTTCAATATTCGCAAGCATATCCTTATAAAAAAAAACTCCACTCTACTATTGATTTTACTATCTGGATAGCCATACTTACTTAAAAATACCTCTACTCTCCCCCCTTTTGCTTGCAATAACTTAGCAATAATCATTGTAAAATATGGTACAGGAGAAAGGCGCCAAGGCGTAATAATAACCAAGATTTTTTTATCGCCATCATTTATTTGATTAAATCTCGAAGAAACTCGTAGTGTATTTATGCACATAAAAACACTACGCAGCACTGAAAGTAACAATTGTTTTATCATCTCGGCCCTACAAATTCTGTCTCTAACTCAATTCCATCTAATATTGTGGACAAACCCTTTAATTTTCCACTTTTCAATTCGTTGTCAGAGGGAATATCTAGCATTCTTCTAAAGTAAAAATAGTTTGCATACTTAAGAGCCTTTTCATATCTCGTAGATATTTCTTCATCACTTAAAATAGTATTAAGTGCTTCCCTATACTCTTGCGGAGTTGACACATCTGTACCATAGCCTTTGTTTCTTGAAAAACTCTCACCGACAACAATCAAATATTTTTTAAGCAATGCTATTTCTAAACCCATTTTTGTACCGTAGATTACGTTAACGTCAGATAATTGGGCTAGCGTATAACTATCTATATCACTAAACGGGGTTACAATTTTAAAGTTATCGGGATACTTCCCTTTTAATTCCCGATCCAATTCATCCTTTATAGGCTGTAAAGATGGATTTGCAGTCTTAACCTCTGCCGGATGAATCCGAACAATAAATAGAGTTTCAGGTGAGTTGCGAGCTATTTCTGCAGTATCAATTACCCATTCTACAACGCCATTATATGCATTTGATTCATACAGAATCTGCCCATCCCAAAGAACATTGGTATATAAAGTAACAATTTTATCAAACTTCTCAAATGAACAACTAAGCTCTTTTTCGATCTGCTGTAAATTGCTATTTGGATTTGGGTGATAAGATACATAGTCTACTGCATTACCATTATTTCTTTTTTGTGTTGCATAATTAATGACACGACTACGCTCCTCTTCTGTTAGTTGAATACCTTCCCATGAGGAATTAGATTCATTAACTAATGATTTGTGATATGTCTCTTGATGTGAACCAATTAGAGTATTTTTCCTAATTCCTCCACCTCCTAAAACAATAACAGGTATACCCAACTTGGTAGCAACTTTCGTTGGTATACCGTGAGTTAAATAAATACCATGAATAAGCACAACTCTATCTGGTTTGTTATCCGTGAATTCTTGATAATAAATATCTACAAGTTTCATAGCTGATTTAAGCATTTCTAAAAAAAGAGCTACGTTTCCTAATCTATGACTAACATCTCCCATAAAGGATGCACGCAAGGTTGAAGCAAAAGCTTCTTCTCCTACAGCAACCTCCCTATATTTAAATTCCCTTAATTCAGAAAATGAGCTCATACTTAGAAGCTCTGTTACTTCTTTAACAGCTCTCATGTGCTCGTTTGAGAGAACATATACCCCATTAAGACTACGCTGTTCTATACCTAACTTTTCGTAAGCTCTTTCTACATTACGGACACACTTTTGACCAAAGTCAGATCTAGCATTCAGAGTAACACCCCGTCGAAACTTAAAAGGCACATCTGAACTATTCTCGCCGCAGTCAGCATTAAATTCACAGCAACCTATCGCTTTACCACATATTAAAGAAGTAACCGAGTGACCTCTAGCAATTAGTGTCTTAATGAGTACAGGCTCTAGCTTCAGATAGTGCGTTCCCAAGCCATATCCAGTAACAAAGTTAATTTTAAGATTTTTCTCTGCTCTCTCCAGTTTGAATAACAAACCCTCCATGGAAGAATCTAGAACTGGAAGGGCTTGATTATTCTTTATTTTCTTTAACCAAAAAAACATCTCACTAAAAAAGGGGAGTAATAGCTTATATTTTTGATTCTTCAGTAATAAGAGTTTTAGCCTTTTAGTCATTATTTTTCTCTTGATTTATCTTAAAAATATACTCTGCCATATTAAAATCCAACTCAGTATCAATATCTATTGTACAATCTGCAGTACTTTTAAATGCTATGGCTTTACTCGTCAAAATTGAATCGGTGTTTAAACAAGAAAAGTGACTCAAAGGAGTAATATATATCTCTCCACTTAACTTGTACAACTTAGTACCATCCTGAGAGCGAACATTACTTTTAGAAATATCGATAGAGTTATCTTTGTCTAGTTGATATAAAAATTCTTGAGGCTCAGATAGCTCAGCAACAGACACCACTGATTGTAGACAACCATTATTTTCAAAAACATCTACCGCTGACATTAAATCATATAATTTTCTAAAAGGGCTAGTTGGTTGAAGATAAACAATCGCAGTGCCATTTTCTGATAAAATATCTTTACCTAATAAATGAAATACTACCTGGGCAGCAGAGCTTGTATCTCCTGCTGACTTTTCATCCCTCTCAACAAAAGATACGTTGGTATACTTGGTATCTTGTTCTAGAGACAACACTTCTTCGTCATCTGAAGATACAATAATACGATCGAATAGTTTCGACTCCATTGCAAATTCGATTGCAATTTCTACCAAGGAAGTATCTAAAAACGGTCTGATATTTTTTTTCTTGACTCTTTTACTTCCAGCTCTAGCTGGTATAACTGCAACATAACTAGGCTTCAATTCCCTGCCCCTATAAATGAACATATTTTATCAGAAATTTTTTTACCTGCATCTCCAGAGCCATAAGTATCTGAAGGTGTAACTGTTTTATTAATAACACTAGATAAATCAAATTCAGAAAACTCTTCTACACTGAGTTTTGCAACCACATTTTTTCCAATATCACGGTTACTTTGACGATCACCAACTAATATCGATTTCTTGCCAATAACCGATGCCTCCCGAATAAATGAAGAAGAATTACCAATGAGTATCTCTGCATTTTCTAAAACACAAATATAATCTTCTGCAGAAAAGTTTTTATAAAAGGATATATTTAACTCTGCATTCCGTTCTCGCATTTTTCTTACTTCTTTAGCAACACTATCAGAACCAGCATCAATATTTGGCCAAAGCACTACTATATGAGTGTCTTTTGATAAACGTTCAATCTTATTAAAAAACTTTTGAGCTATTTGCTCTACTTCATCGTAATTTTCTGTCTCAGGATGAAATACAACTAAGTAATAGGTTGAATCCCTCTTTTTAAGGTTACCAACAAAGCCATTAGAATTTAAAATTCGGTTAATATCTTTTTTTTCTCTTCGATATACTAAATCCATAGCAGGACAGCCATAGTTATCAATGAAACCACGAACAAAATAAGAAGACTGAAGTCTCTCGTATGCCATTTGAGTACAAGGGAAATGCAATTCAGATAAAGAGGATACAGAATTCCTAACCAAGTCATCTATATTTCCAGATACTTCACCGCCCTGAATATGGATAACGGGGACGTTTTGATATCGAGCAGCAATCGCTCCTGCAATCACCTCATATCTATCAGCGATAACAATTAAACACTTAATTTTAACGGTATCAATTAGCGGGGCAAGTTGACTTACTAACAGTCCAGTACTGACAGTTTGTGTCAATAACGTCTCTCCCTCAACATTATTGTATACTCGGTGTGTTATCACCTCTGAGTGTTCCTGTTCAAAATCCTTAACAGGCATACCAAATTTTTGTAATAAAAAACTGCTACAACAAAAAGCATGAAGCTCTATGTCAGTATTAAGAGCAAGATGTTCAATCACTGTTTTAGATCGAGCCCAATTTGCTCGATTAGCCATCAATATACCAACTTTATTATTATTCAAACTCACACCCCTTAACCACATGACCCACTTTCAAATTAGCACTGACTGTTTTTCCGATAAGAAGCATTACCTCGCTAGGTGATAGACCTTCACCACCAGGTTTAAATGTTTCCAGATCCTTTAATCTTAGTTTTGATCCACTGACCAAATCATTTCTAAGACGGACACTTCGGGTAAATACTTTTTTAGTATTATTTACACTTTCTAATATATTATCGGGTGTTTTCATTCTCGTTTCATAGAATGAATCGATACCTTGGGTTAGCAAGTCAATTTCTCTAATTTCTAGCGAAGATGCTGCATCAGGCGCAAACTGCCTTCTGTCCCAACAAACATGAAATTCTCCGATTTGAGCACCATAAGCAGCTGAAAATAACAATGGCCAAATACTACCTGAATGATCAGATAAACCAACTGAATGTACATTAAAGTTCTTAAGAACCTGTATTTGCCCTAAATCAACCGCATTTAGTGGAGTTGGATAAGCAGTTGTACAGTGTAGAAGAGAGATTTTATCTAAAGGTAAAGCCAGACACTCTATTGCCTGCTCTATTGCTACCATATCCCGAAAACCATTTGAAATAATTACGGGCTTCTTAGTTTCGGAAATATATTTAAGTAAAATTGGATTACCAGCATCTGCAGAACCAATTTTATAACGATCAACTCCTATAGATTCTAGCTGATCGACAGCTTCAAGACAAAACGGGGTACATAAAAATTTTTTTCCACGACTTTCAATTTCAATCTTTACATCCCTAAGGAATTCAATTGGAAGCTCCATTCGTTTCCAATAGCTCTGCCTAGTAGAATCTTGCCGACTAAAACTAACTCTAAACTTTTCTTTATCGCTGCTTTCTGAATCTGCTAGATGGTGTTGAAATTTAATAGTAGAAACATTAGTCTTTAATAATGCCTCAACCATTTTCTCTGCCTCCCCATGAGAGCCATCATGGATTTGACCTAACTCGGCAATTAACTCCACTACTCTTCGCTCCAAATTTTAATCGCTTCGTCAAGATCAATTGGCTCATCAATATTTGCAAACTGACCATTTAATATCAAACTTTTGGTAGGACTAGGTTGTAAGTTCTCGCATTGCATAACCGCTTCTAAGTTAAAAGCATATAGCTCACCAGAACGTATGTACGATGAAGTTAGAGACTGACGATTTATATTAGAAGTTTGACCAATAAATATAGCATCACCTGTACTATCTATAAAATACTGCTTGTTATAATGGTATTTATTAGGAACAGGCACCAATGATACAACACTATTATAATCCCCTGTTTTCATTATTTTTCTCGCTTCTGCTATATTGGGTCTTAAGCTAAAATGAGATGGTTCAATTAAAAAACATGAAGTACCCTTCGGATCAACTTTTCCAATATCAACCAGCTTAGACATTTCGTATATAACAACATCCTTGATGTGTGCCTCACCACTAGATAACTCTTCAGGCCTTAAGCCAAAATCTTTCAACCCTAGTCTCAAAGCTATCTCCATGTAGCACTGACTATCAGTTGAAACAATAATTTTCTCACGATCAAAATACTTCAATGTAGTTTCTATTGCATGTTGCAATAAAGGCTTACCACCAATATTTGCAATATTCTTATCTTTTACACCCTTGCTACCAGATCGAGCAGGAATAATCACCCATTCATCTTTCATAAATAGCCCAATACCCTGTACTTAAACTCGCATGAGGCCTTCTTAGTGAGCGATATTCTTCATTCTTACAGTGGTCGACTAACATATCATCTAATTGATAGAGGCTTTTTTTGACATCACCAAGTTCAGGTTCACTACTTAAAAGCTTATCAGCTTGAAAAATCATGTATCGAATAGCATCAAAAACATTTCCAGCCTCCTGATATTGAGTTTCAGAAAAACCCATAGATTGCATCATCCTTTTCAAAGACCAACGGGTTTGCCTAGCATAGTCATCGGGAGCTTGATGCTCCTCCCTAATATACGAGTCAAATACTGCTATTTTATTAATCGCATTAGAGTATTGAATAATTTCCGTCAAAGTTTTTTCAAAATCTGAACAATGATGTAACACGTTTGGGACTAATAATAGATCAGACTCAATAATTTGGCCTTCAAATTTAGGTTCATCACTTTCAATTACTACAGAGCTTTCAGACCTTACCATATACCGACAATAGTCATCCACCCAAGACTTCTGAAAACCAGATCTTTCATTTGCTGTTTCTGGGCGATAATCTATCACCTCTACAGTTTTTGAAAAGAGAGGTGAAAAAATACTATAACCATTATATATATAAGATCGTTCCAGTAACGCGATACTCGGATAATCCTTTAAATTTTCAATTAAATCAAACAACAAATTAAAGCTCTGTACTCGACCAACCTTAAAAATATCTTCCTTAATAAATTTCAAATATTCTTCTCTTTTAAAACCGCTATAATCTATAGTCACTATCTTCTCTCCCATATACAGACTTAAGATCAATAAAAACAGACTCTTCTTTCAGATTGACTTTAATATCTTTTGAATCCATATCTTTAAATCGTGCATGAGGAACAGCCAAGATTATAATATCGTAAAGCGCTTCTATTTCTACAAGATAATTAAGTTTTGAGCTTGCTTCGCTTTTGAAATCCTCTTGATCTATCAAGGGATCAAAAATATCGACATCAATGCCAAGTCGATTTATCTTATCAGCTAATTCTAGAGCCTTTGAGTTTCTTACATCATTACAATCTTCTTTAAAAGCCGCCCCATAAAATAGGCACCTAGCGTTGCGAAGATCAACGTTTTTACTTAAACATAATTCAATTACCTTATTAGAGATAAAGCTTATTATCCCCTCATTTACTTCTCTAGCAGCTTCAACAACAGATAAGCCAAAGTTATGAACGTTAGCCTTATGAATCAAATAGTATGGGTCCACTCCAATACAATGCCCTCCTACCAAACCAGGCTTAAATGGAAGAAAGTTCCATTTTGATTCAGCGGCTTGTATGACAGATGTAGTGTCAATTTCTAAACGCTCAAAGAGAATAGCCATTTCATTAATAAGGGCTATATTTACATCTCGCTGTGTATTTTCAAGTGCTTTTGCCGCTTCTGCCACTTTAATTGAGCTTGCACGATATAGACCTGCATCAACCACACTTTCATATAATGCTGCGACACGATCTAAAGTGACGCTATCAGATGCACTTACAATCTTTTTGATAGTTCTCAAAGTATTATTTTTATCACTAGGATTAATCCTCTCAGGACTATATCCAACACCAAAGTCCTCATTAAGAACTAGCCCACTTTCCTTTTCTAACAAAGGTACACACACTTCTTCTGTAGCCCCTGGGTAGACAGTAGACTCGTATACAACTATATTCCCCCTCTTAAGTTTTTTACTTATAGCTAGAGATGCGCTCTCTACATAATCTAAACTAGGACGTTTATCATCGGCCACTGGAGTCGGAACACAAACTATATAAAACTCAGAATCAGGTAAATTAGTTAACGAATCACTAAAACAGATGTTTGGTAAGTACTGTTTTTGATTCTCTGACAACTCCCCTGTAGGATCCTTTCCATCATTAATGCTTTGCACTTTCGATTTATTAGCATCACAACCAAACACTTCATAACTTTTAGATAATTCAACCGCAAGCGGCAAACCAACATAACCTAGGCCAATAACACAAACTTTGCTTTTCATTTTTGAACCTTATTTCTATAAAATTCTTTACACTTAGCTAGTTCAGCGAAAAAAGTTAAAATAAACATAAATTAATACTTTATTCCAAAATGGTTATCATGAGGAATCAACTAGTAAATGCAACACCATCAGAAAGTCAAACTTTTCAATCATAATAGACTTCCCTCGATTATTTAAGGCAAGCTCCTCTAACCTAAATAAATTTCAGTCCATCATTCATTACCAATCTAAAATAACTTCCTTTGAAGCATGCTGTCTTTGCAAACCATAAACACTGAAAATTCAGATGCCACACCCTAGAGGAGTATTCACAGGAATACAAATCATCGCTTCCTAGCTCTTTTTAACTTTATTATATTGGGCAAACTACTCCCCGTTATCAACGGTAATCGTTTTAAGAACTCTTATATGAAGCCAACATTACAATCACAGCGAAAGGTACACTGCTCAATGAGGCACTTTTAGTACCACAATTCAATATAAATTTCTCACAAGCAAACTAAAAAATTCATCAACAATTAAATTTCTCTTTAGTTCCCACTAGTAAAGTATCAACAACCAGTAACTTAGCCCCTCTCTTTATACTTAAGAACTACGAAAAACTAGACTCATTCTACTATTCTCGCTCTTCTACAGGCTACTCATAGCTCATTTTTATTGCAGTTACGGTAAACTTAAAATACAAACAAAGGAATATTAGTCTATTTCAGCACAAATACTACTCTTGATATCTTAATTCAAGCCCAACCTGAGAATTTTTAAAACCACCCATTATAAGAAGATGAATTTAACCTTCTATTCTTCTAATAAGTAAATACTTTAAACCAAGCAATAAACAAACTATATTTTTTAAATTCAACTAATAGGCACCAACATACTTTCTGGCAAACACCTTAGCTAGCTCATCGCTTTAAAAGAGTAAAGTCTCTTCTCGCCCTCTTAAAATCTTCCATACGACCAATATCTAACCAATAATCATAAAAAGGATATACTCTTACCTCCCCATGATTTTCAACTGTTTGTTCCAATAAAGAAGGTAAATCTATTTTTGTTGAACTAGACACTTTAGTTAGAATTTTTTTCGATAAAACATAAATACCTGCATTGACAGTGTAAGTTTCAACTGGCTTTTCTTTAAATCCATTAAGCTTACCTTCATTGCTTGAGACAACACCGTATGGTATTTGATAATCAAATTCTCTTACACACATGGTTGCTTCGGCGCCACTTCTATTATGAAAAGAGAGTAATTTCGAAAAATCCAACTGAGTAAGAATGTCTCCATTTATTAGTATTATCGGTGATTCCTCATATGCAGATTCCGGTAATAGGCTTAACGCACCACCAGTTCCCAACGGCTGATCTTCATGTAAATAAGTAATCTCAACTCCAAATTTTTCACCATTTCCAAAATAAGAGTGTATTTTCTCGGGAAGAAAATGAGTAGAAATAAAGAACTTCCAAAACCCTTGCTGTTTAAACTGCTCGATAAGTACTCTTAACATTGGATAATCATCAGCCAGTTCCAACATAGGTTTCGGGCATTCGTTAGTAAGCGGCCGTAGCCTTGTGCCAAAACCACCAGCCATTATAAACACAGGTGAATCTATGGATTCCTTAGTGTTTAAAGTGTTATGTAATGTTTCAACACCAACAACCTTACCATTATCCAGCAACGGAATAGAAAGAATATCATTATCATTCATCAACTTCACTAGATCTTCATTCGAAGCCGTAATATCCGCTGAAATTGGTGTTTTGACCATAACCTGGACAATACTCTCATCTAGACCAACACCAGAGAGGAGACCTCTTCTTATATCTCCATCAGTAACTACACCAAGCAAACGATCGTAGGAGTCTACAACAACGACAATTCGTAAAGCCTGATTCCCAAGCACTTCCAAAGCCGCCTTAATTGAGTCACTCGGCCTCATTAACACCTGTCTCCAACCATCTATCATCTTTTACCCCAATTTTTAGAATAATACCTGCAACGTTTTTACCTATTACAGGTTTTTCTTAATAAGTGGTCATAATTCACTAGCAACGTATTGCCATTCGCCACCATTGAAGCTATATAGATCACCCCAGGCACTAAATCCAATATTGTCGAACCGGTTAATATTTTTCTATAAATATCACAGTTACTTATTGCTACACTTATAAAACAGCTCTCAATATCGAACACTATATCTACAACACAATAGTTAATTTTCAATAGCGTTGAAGTACACCTTATAGCAACATAAAGGAATCAATCTTTCCCATTATTTCTCATGTAAATCACGAACAATTAAATAGATCTAGTTACTGCTCTCGCAGGATATGTAATTTGAAGTTCATCCAGCGAACTAACTACCGTAGTACCAGCCGTAACAATGGAGTTTTTAGCCAAGGAAATATTATGAATCACTGTAGCACCAGCCCCCACATACACAGCACTTTCACTTCGAACTCGACCACACAACGTTGCTCTTGGCGCTATATGGTTATATGCACCAATCTGGCAATCATGCTCAATAACAGCACTTGTGTTAATAATACTATGCGCACCAAGCACTGCTCCTGACTGGACAATAGCGCCTGGGAAAATTTGTACACCAGGGCCTACCTCTGCATAAGGAGATACGATCGCTTCATTTGCAATAACAGTTTCAAATTCATAATCCAACGCCAGATAGGTATCGTTGACTTGTTGTCTAAACTTTGAGCGCGGTATCATACCGATACCATTAACCAACCTTACGGTTTCTGGATCAAACTGTCTGATTTGATCGTCAGAAACCAAACGATTCATACCAGTAAAAACTTTCCTGTGACTAATTTCATCAGGTGACACAACTGCGAGAATCGTTCTATTTTGCCTTAACAAAATATCAGCAATAACTGCCGCATGACCTCCACCACCAATGATTACAATAGGCAATAAATCCGAATCACTCACCGATTAGATCTCCAACGCCATAGCTTTTGTTCGCCTTAGTAGACAGCAGTTCCCAGAACTTATAAGGTGACAGGCCTTCACCTGGTCGTTTAATTACAAGGTTTTCAGCGGTAAACAACTCGCCTGACTCGATAGGCTTCGCCGCTACAATACTTTTTCTAGCAACCGATTTGTTCTTTATTTCTGAAACAGTAGGTGCTTTTACACCAGAGCCTAAAGCTACCTCCACTTGACGAATAGCTAAAATCATTGCTTTTAACTCATTCGGTTCCAACGAAGCTTTATGATCTGGACCTTCCATGTTTTTATCAAGCGTAAAATGTTTCTCGATAAGCACAGCACCACGCGCTGCAGCAGCAATAGGAATTGTAATACCATCACTGTGATCCGAATAACCAGCTTGCAATTCAAACGCTTTTGCAAGAGTGTCCATCGCCCTCAAGTTTATTTCCTCGAAAGGTGCTGGGTATTCAGTTGTACAGTGCAAGATAGTCACTTTCTCTTTTAGTGCTTTCTGTCCTTGTTCTGAGGCATAAGCCTCCTGAAACTTGGCTACACTTGGTTCATCATTTTTAGATGCAATAAAACCAAAAGCTATCACACCTAGCGCCATTTCGATCTCTGCTAACGTTGCCATCCCAGTTGAAACGATCAAGTCACAGCCAGTACGTGCATGCTCCAGTACCAAAGGAGCGTTAGTAAGTTCACCTGAAGGTATCTTCAACCTAGTAAGACCAAGGTCATTAACAAGAAACACTAAGCTTTCCGAGTCAAAAGCCGTCGATAAAAATTGAATTCCCAAACTATTACAATGTTCTACAAGCTTGTGATGAGCCTTATGTGACAATTCCAATCGACTTAACATTGTCAGCTGAGACTCCTGCTTTTGAGTATTAGTCAGTTGATAATCAGCTTGTCTTGCAGACTCAGTTACCAGATTCTTAGCCTTAAAAGTCTGAAATTTCACAATGTCTGCCCCAGCCTGGTAGGCCGCATCCACCAATTCAAAGGCAAGTCTCTCATCACCATTATGATTTACACCTGCTTCAGCAATTATTAAGGTCATTAAACTGTCACTCTACAGTTTCAAAAGATAGGTCATAGAAAGATTTACATGGATCAAAATCTAAAGATTTTATTAACTTAATTATTTGAGAACTAACATCGCCCTGGCCATACGGATTTACAATCCTTTCATCTAAAGATTTATACTTACCCGATAAAGCTCGTTCAATTGCCTCTACTATAGAATGAAATTCAGCGTCAGCATGAAGAACACTTTTAGCGGCCAGTCTACCCTGCTGCCTCTGTCCAATATCAACTGTTGGCACACCAAAAGCAGGCACTTCAATTACACCACTTGAAGAATTACCTATCACTACCGCAGCAGATTGAATAGCACTCAAATAGCGTTGCTGCCCTAATGAAGCAATTGCCAAAACACGTAACGATGACGTTGCTGCATAGTCCTTAAGCATGGGGATAATACGTCTTCCACCGTCATCAGCATTAGGATAGGTCAAAATAACCTGATGATCAGGGTACTGATTTAAAGCATCCAATAAGGCCTGAAAACTTTCTTCTGGTGCCTCACTACCGAGTGTAACTGGATGATAAGTTACAACAAAATAGGGCTGACACAATTCAAACCCTAAAGACTTTGACAGCTCACTCACCGACATAAGCTTAGAACGCTTTAGATGATCCAGACCGATTGCACCAACATTATGAACACGTTCAGGGAGTTCACCCAACTGGATTACCCTCTGTCTATATTCTTCTGTTGAGGTACAGTGAAGGTAACTTAATTTAGTGATTGAATGACGAATGGCATCATCATAAGCACCTTCTGTAATTTCTCCACCGTGTAAATGAACAATAGGAATACGTAAAAGCATAGCAGTCTGAGCTGCAGCTAAAGCCTCAAAACGATCTCCCAGGATTACCAAAACATCAGGCTTTAATCGATCCAACGCATCAGTAAAGCCCAACACTCCAAGCCCCATACTTTTCGCTGTCCCAACAGCACTATTAGATGAGAGCAAGATCTCTATTTTCTCATCAATTTGAAAACCATCATTTTCAATTTGTGTATAGGTTTCACCAAACTCTGGTGACAAGTGCATCCCAGAAACCAATAATTGCAGTGTTAAATCTAAATCAGACTGAATATCCTTTAGAAGCCAGTAAAGCAAACCATATTCAGCTCTAGTACCTGTAAAAACTGCAACCTTCTTCATTTCAACAATGCTACCGGACTACTTGGCAAATTTACTAATCTTGACTCAAAAAATTCAGACTGGCTTAAATCACCACACAATGAGCTCTCAAACATCGGTAAGCGATTCATCAACTGCCAAATCGGACGCGTCATAACACCGGAATCGTTAGTGATTTTAAGAATTTCATCACGCGTATCAGTATCCGGACAAATTATTGTATTTAACCAATAGTTTGATCTGGCGTATTCCGGTTCAACAACAAACTTAAACTCAGAACCGTGAAAAAAACTTTGATATTGCTCTGCTAAATGACGCTTAGTCAATAAATAGCTATCCAATACTTCCATCTGCCCACAACCCAAAGCAGCATTCAGATTTGGCATACGATAGTTAAAACCAGGTTCATCATGATAGAACTCATAGGGATGAGGTACTTTCGCTGTAGTAGTAATATGTTTGGTATGTATACCATCATCTTCTGACTTGCAAAGAATAACGCCCCCACCACCGGTAGTGATAATCTTGTTACCATTAAAGCTTAGCGCACCAAACTCACCAACAGTGCCAGTATGCTTACCCCTGTAGAAGGAACCTAAACTTTCAGCGGCATCTTCAACAAGAATTAAATTCCATTTATTACAAACAGAAACTAATTCATCCAACTCAACCGGATGACCAAAAGTGTGCATAGGCACAACCGCTTTGATTCTTTGGTCTGTTTGCTTATGAAAACAACCTTCCTCAGTCACTTTGGCATTTTCTGTAAGGTAAGTATCCACAGCCTTAGGACACAATCCATAGCTGATAGGCGATACATCTACGAAAACAGGTTCTGCCCCCATGTGGTATAACGCATTACAAGTTGCCACAAATGTCAAAGCCTGAGTTATTACAAGATCACCACTCGCTACACCAGCCATATACAATGCAGAATGAAGTGCCGCAGTGCCATTCATTGTAGCAACTGCCTTTGCTGTACCGGTATAAGCCTCTATTTTATGTTCAAAATCATCAACGAATTTACCCACACTCGATACAAAGGTACTATCGAGGGTCTCCAATACATACTGTTTTTCATTGCCATCAAAGGCAGGCGCATGCAGAGGGATGAACCCATTGGTTTGATAGAGTTCACGAACGAACTGGTTTAACAAAGTAGCTACCATTTTTCTCTTATCTCCCTATTCAGCCCTTACATCTTGCTATCAAGATATTTGCCCGTTTCTTTATGGCCAAAGTCCGGAATCATTTTGAAGAAAAGATCAACAACCTGCTCTTTAGTCCATTGACACTTGTCTTTCATCTCAGTTATCCGTTGTTCGAACATAGCTAATAACTCAGTGTCGTATTCAGGTTCGTTCTTAATCACACCCAAGCTCTCAAAGCGCTCCATATCGAGTATTTCGTTATCAGTAAAGAATTCCTCAAAATCTTTTTCGCCAGTGGTATCACTAGAGGTGAACAAGCATGGCCATTTACCTTCTATTGGCAGAGTTCTGGCAAGCTCTCTCGCTTCATCTTCCGTTGAACATAGATGTGGCTCATAGCCTCGTTGCTTAAGATATTTAACTGCGATATCAGCAAAGGAAATTAGATGAAGGGCTTCGCTGAGTTTTGGAAAGAAGATATCTCTGTTCTCACCAAAGATACAAGACATCAAACATAACTCGCCTGATTCCTGAGGTGTTACGAAATAGCGCTTGATATCATTTGGCGCAACAATAGGCTGATTCTTTTGGATGCGCTGGTTAAAACCATGCAAGAGAGACCCATCAGAAAAAGCCACATTAGCAAAACGTGCAGTAGAAATAGCGATTTGTTCGCTTTTACGCATTAAAAACATTTCCATAATGCGCTTAGAAGCTCCCATCATATTTACGGGGTTAGCAGCTTTGTCGGTGGAAACACAAAAGTACTTCTTAGCACCTGCATCAATAGATTGCTGAATGGTCTTATCCGTATTAAAGACATTCACATCAATCATTCGCATAAGGGTAAACGGGTCTTTTTCGCTCCGAACGTGCTTTAGCGCAGATAGATTCAGAACATAATCATATTGACCATCAGCTTTAATAAAAGCATCATACTCTAATGAACCAATATCTAAAGCGAAGGTCTGAAAGTCACCATCTATGTAACCAAAAGAGCTACGAATATCACGAACAAGCTCAACCATGTTATTCTCGCTGATATCCACAACATGAAGCTTTTTAGGGTTACGCTTAAAGATCTCCTTTGTTACAGCCTGCCCTATCGAACCGGCACCACCAAGTACTAAAAACTTCGACTCAGAAACAATTCGGTTGAGTTCTTTCTTATTCTGATTAATATCATCTAAAAATAATTCTTTATCACGACCAATGAAGCCCAAAATACTCAACATAACTATCTATACCAAACTAATTCGAAATTAAGCTATAAAGCTGATTACCCATAATCAGCTTCTGACCGCCATCTCTTGTAATAGGGCGCCAAGAAGCAGTTAAACTTTCTTTACGGGATTCAACAAAGAAAAGATCCAACGGAAACTTAATGTAAATCCCTTTATCAAAACTTCCCTCGCCAAAATCTTCAGAGGAGACATCAGTAAACGTAGTCCAACCACCCATAACAACGCCTGTTTTGAACTTCCTGCTCAAATCAATTGTTGTCCCAACATCGCCAGCCAGATATCGACCTGCACTAACTTTTGCTAAAGTATTACTAATAGGCATATCATAGTACACAGATAAATGGCCTGTTACCACAGTATAATCTCTAAACTCAAACAACTGATTATAGTCTCGCTGCTTTACGTAATTTGCATCAATTCCCATTGCCAAACGATTACTCACTGACCTGTATAAAAGCTCACCACCAACTCCACCATACATACTTTCAAATAAACCACCGGAAATACGTGCAAAAGTTGTTTTACTGGGCTTCCATATATAATCGCTTTGCATGCGCTTGATACCTGTAGAACCCTCTTCTGCGTACTTAGCCACATCTGAGCGTACATGAGGTAATACCGACTCTGACACAACCTCAAGCTCATCATAATTATTCAGAACATCAATACCCATAACGTTATTTAAAGACCAATTATCATTAAACTGGATATCTGCGGCCAATTTAACCCACAACTGATAAATAACAAATGCTTCCGGAGCACCAAAACTTGGAGAAAACACAGGCCTTATTCGCCAATCAAAAGAAGGGTACTCAACTAATTTATTTACTCCCTCTTCGTAGCCTATAGGAGCATTGCCTTTCTTCATAAATGAAGATTCAAAACCTACTTGAGAATCATTCACTACTGCCTTCTCAAATGGCCCAGTATAGACAACAACTTGGTTAGTATTTAGATTGGCTTCTTGATTAATATAACGGACACTTGATAACGTCGAAGGCAGTTCGTTTATCAAAACTCTTGTTACCCTACCTACTGCTTCAGCCTGATCTCGATATTTGGATTGTTTCGCGTAAATAGTAACTTCAGTATCAGTGCTTTTTAAGGCTGACATATTCACCTTCTCCTTAAGCAAACGATCTCTCAAACCGAACGCTTCCTCATCTAAACTCAATACATCTTTCACAGATCTTAAGTCAGGAGACTTTTGAAGAATACTTTCTGGTTTCTTATCAAACTTAGGCATTAATGCCTCTTCAGAACCAAAATTCATCCCCAGCTGAATACCAGCCATTACCGTATCGCCACGCTCCAAGCCCAACTGAACGGAAAATAAATCATTTATACGATAACCTGCACCAACATTAATTGGGTATACTTGGTTGAAGTTATTATCTAAACCCTCACTCTGATAATCATTTCCATCAAACTCTACTTTTAAAACCCAATCACTTCCAGAAGGAGCGTATTCAACACCTCCAACAACTGAAACCTCTTCTCCAGAAAAATAATTACCAAAAGAAACATCTCCACCCTCGCCTGTTTCAGCGTTGCGATCTTTAAATCGATTACTTATTAAAGTGAATGGGTTTTTTATCCCTCCTCTGGCACCACCATTACCCCATGCTAAACCTAAGGTAAAATCCCAATTAAAGAATCGCTTAGACCCAAGAATATATTCTGTACTAAACAAACCTGTGCCAGCGAAGTCATGCATAGCAAGGGAGACTTCAGGAATCAGTTTAGACTCCTGAGATAAACGAACCTTTACATCAAAACCTCTGTCTTTATAACTTTGGTCTCCGGAAAATTCTTCATCATTGCTGTATTTACGATTAGTTATAGCTGTATATCGAACCGTTCCCTCTAACCAAGATAACACCTGGGCCGAAATAGACGTCCGATTATAAGGAGAGACATGCGAGAAGTTAACATGAAAGTCACCATCAGGTGCATGACGAGCAGTTGGTACCTGCAGGAGACCAACTCCCCCCAAGTCAGAATGAGAGTACCTAACCGGATCATCCAGAAGCCCCTCCTCTCTGGAATGACCTTTCTGAAAAACTAACATCAAAATAATAATTAATATGAAGACCTTCATTATAAAACATTCATTAGATAAACTTTATCTTTGAGCATTGTTCTCAGCTCTTCTTTTAGCAAAAAAGCAACTAACTAAAACCCAAAGCACTCCGAGCATGCCCCCCAATAAAGTACCTACAATGCAAATCAATGCCCTCTTCGGCTCCGACTTCTCAAGAGGTATAACAGCCGGATCAATCGTTCTAAATGCATATTCATCACGGACTTCTGCAAGCATGATTGTTTTTCCATGAGCCTCTATTAATCCATAGAAGATAGCCTGCATATCAACGAGACTAACCTCTTGAATCTTCTGCCGTATAAACTGAATGCTCTTTTTCGCTTCATCAACATCCCGCATCTTCAGGTGATGATTTATCTTTTCAACCAACAAAGTAACCCAGTTTTGAGTTTGTTCAGGTATATACCACTCAACAGAGATAGTTAACATACCTGTTACTTTATCTCTCTCTACACTTAAAATACCTGAAAACTTTTTATATATCTCCCAATCTGTTGGTTCTTTAGTATAAGGAGGTTTCTCTTCACGTACCCATTCATTTTTTTCTTCATTATAAATCTCAGGATCAAGTAAAACTTCCTTAGAAAAACGTACTGGCCGCAAAGCGAAAAGAGGAATCAACAAGTCATTATCTCTAACAAACTGAGTGATAAACTCCCTAGATTTAAGGATAGCTATTGCTTCTTCTGTTTTCCCCGAACTCCCAGCCCCTAAATCAACACCAGCTATAGAGGCCAACCCACCAAACTGTCCAGCCAAAGAAGCCCCCCCCCCCCCATTCGAAGAAGATTCTGCAGGGGCTAGTAACGCCTCACTTTTATACAAGTCAGGCTTAGATAACGCATAAAGAACGGAACAAACTGCAAATATGACCGTAATAAAAATAACCTTTAGTTTTTGAGACCAAATTGCATGAAACAACTCAATCAAATCAATCTCATCTGACTCTCCATCACTATAAACATTTAAATTATCAGAGAGCTGAGGTGATATAGGTTTATTCATTTTTTTAGTCATCCGATAATGTTGCCAACGATGCGGCCGTTATTGCCAACTTAGAGGCAATATCTGTAACACTTTGGGTCAATAGCAACCAATTAATAGGTCTTGCATCTCTTGGTACAATGATCGTTGACCCTGGAGGGATGTTTGTAGGTTTATAATTCCACCAAGACGCCTGTAAACTTCTTGCACTGCCATTTGGCAGAACAATAAATACACGATCATCATCAGCAGATTCACTGTATCCACCTGACTGGTCTAAATAGTCAATAGCTTCAAGCTCTGGATCAAACAATAATGTTCCTGGATTCAGTACTTGACCCACGACAGAAACAGTTCTTGTTCGTTTTGGCATATACAAGGTATCACCAACCTCCAACTTTATATCAAGTTCAGGTCTTACTTCTAATATAGATGGGTCAGCTTCTACAACAATGCGCCCTAATGCCTCCGTTTCTTCAAGATCTTTTGTTAACCCTTGAAGCATTGCAATACCATCAGCACCACCTGCAGACTGGAAAGTTCCACTTGCAATTGCAGTAAACATCGCACTATTTAGTTCTTCAGCAGCCCTCTTGAAAGCCTTTTGTTCAACCTTACGCGTGCCCTCTCTAGTAAACACAGCCCCATAAGGATACGCGTCCTTAGTTAGCCCTCCTGCACGAGAGATCACTTCTGAAAGGGTTTCACCTTTTCGAAAGCTATAAACCCCCGGATAAGTAAACTCACCCACCAGTTTTATCACCCCTTTTTCGATCTGAGTCTGCTTAGGCCGTACACTTACAATATCACCTGGGTTCGCCTGATAAGAATTAGTTAACAGATTCAACTCTTGAAATATTTTAGCGTTAGTTTCTTCCCTTCTAATACTTGCAATTTCGACATGAGCTAAGTCACCATCTTGAGTGATGCCCCCCAAAGCTTCAATCAAAAAGCCGGCATCTACTGACTCCGAAAGCGGATAAAGTCCAGGCTCCCTTGACTCCCCTTGAACAGCAACCACATACTCCATTAACAACGGTAATAAATAGGGAAATTCATTAAAAATAGACGGACATTTCATCACATTTTTCAAGGATATTTGTTCTGCTGTAGCCTGCGTAGCAATCGCTCTCTTAATTCGAGCCCCCCCTTCACTATTTATGACCTCGGCTAATTTAATCAAGCCCCTGCATAACCCAGAAATAGTTCCCTCTTGAACTTCTGTAACAACCTCAGCTCCTGAAATATTTTGAGCCAGTTGAGCCTGCTTAAACTTATCCTCTAGAGACATGCCTTGTTTTAATAACGCATCTGTCTGCTCTTGAAGTTGCCTTGTAACAAGAACACCTTCTTCCTTTAATCGTATAGACGAAGGCTCTTTGCCTTTTAAAACATCATGAATATCTGCAGAAGACAAATAATCTATATGCCCTTCATCAAAAAAGAACACACGATCTCCCGCCTGAAGCCTTACGTCATCAGAATTAACCAACACTCGGTAAGGTAAAAATGTTTTAAAAGTGCGGTTTTTAGTCTGAGGATCAATCCGTTCTATCACACCAAATAAATTATAAGGTTCAGAGTCGTTTCTCTGATACCCCTTAGCTATTTGAAAAAGGTCTGAAAGCTTCATCCCTTTCAAAAATGGATATACGCCTGGATTTGTCACAGCACCTTGAATTTCAACAAGCTTAGGTAATTCAAAAGCACTTGACTGATACTTCAATTCATCTGTAATAGACTTTAATTGCTTTGATCGACTGGAGCTTAAAGACAGAACAGTCAGCTCATCACGAGGTTTAACTAGAATATTCTGAGGCGAGTCACGATTAAGAATAATAGGAATCAAATTAACGGAAAGAAATTCTATTGTTCTATCTTCAGGGTCAACGCGTTTCATTAGAACATAGCGTAAATCGACCTGATCTTGAAAGATAGACATATCCCCTAAAAGATCAGAAAGGCGCATTCCATTAAACCATTGGTATTTACGCTCACGTTTCACATGCCCTTTGACCGAAACAACCTTTTCAAAGTGATTAACGACTGAATAAGCCATCAGTTTATCGCCAGATTGAATAGCCAACTTTAAGTTTTTATCTAACGAAATATCAAGATCTAGCAACACGTGCTGGGCTTTATCGTTAATCCTCTGAACTTGCACATAACTTTCATCCGCAGTTGGCTTCAAGCCCCCAGCCAACTGAATTACATCACCAATGGTTCTTTCTTGTTTGATTTCATAAATTGCAGGGCGATTAACTTCACCATCAACAGAGACAGTTGCCCCAACAGGAGGAATAAACACCGCATCACCTGGAAGCAGCTTTAAATCTTTAGACGTATCTCCCTTCAGAAGAAAATCGTACAGGTCAAACTCAGTAACTACTTCACCTGAACGCTTTAACTGAATATTGCGTAGCGATCCACTTTTCTTAACCCCACCACTGACTAAAATGGCATGAGAAATACTTGATAAGGCACTAACAGTGTAAGAACCAGGCTTCCATGCATCTCCTAACACGAAGATACGCATTGAGCGCAATTCCCCCATAGTAACGACAGCAGTAACACCAATTTTTTGATTTTTAATACGAGAGTAAATGACCTCCCTAGCATCTTTAAATTCCAGTCCCCCCACATATACGAGGCCTAGATCAGGAATATTAATTCCGCCATCCCTATGGACTACCAATGAATGTTGCGCACTAACTTTACCAAACAAGGTCAATTCAAATTTATCACCAGGACCAACAATATAATCCTGAGGGACAGGAATATCTGTTACTGGAGCAAAGGTTGTAGGTGAAGAAGCAAACAAGTCATAACCAAAACGAATTAGCTTTTCTGTAGCCACCGAAGTTTTTGATACATCTCGAGAATTAAAAATTTCAGGTTGAACCAGAGCTTCATTTTTATTAACCGAAGCTCCATTTTGCTGAAGCATTTTTATCGCCTGTGCTTGCTGGTCACTAGGCAAAGTACTTATGACAGACTGATACTGACTTGGTATGGCTGCTTGTGCCGAATTGATTAGAAAAAAAACTAGAAACGTAGATACAATGAAACCAAATAATTGGCGAAGAGGCATAACCTTCAATCCCTGATAATAAATTCTTTCCTAAACGACACAACCAAAAGCTGAGTCAAACGATTTAGCACACCAATTTACACTGTTTTCTCTTGGTCTTTCAATCATGTTTGTAAACTTTCTTAACTTTTTCACATTTTGACTGAAAAACACCCAAATACTGCTCCGAAACACAATTATTTAGGCACAATACCCCCTAGTATTAACCAATTCATCTTCAGGAACATTAAGAAATTATGAACAATTACATTGCTTAAGCTGCTGTGATATCAGTGCTTTCTTCAGCAGTATTCGTCAGCTAACTACACCTGCCGCACAATGATTAACTCAGCTCAAAAGGGATATGCCTAAACTCTTTCCACTGAATCGTACAACTAACAACATATTTAAAAAATCAAGCTCACCTCAACACTACCCAATTTTGAATAGGCTAATTTTGATATTCCTGTCACCTCTTTTTCTTCTCTAGTCAAACGATTAAAGTCTTCCTCTGAAGAAAAAATAATTACATAACGCTCTTTATAAGACGATTTAATCTGTATCCGTCCTTCAAGGTAAGCAAGACGCCTCCAGGTCTCTGGGTGATACTCAATAACAGAGTCAGTTACGTACCTGGTCGGCTCTTTATTTTCATCTAGAAACAATAAAACCGGATATAGAATGCCTTTATCAGAAAAGCTTTTAATTTTTAAGCCATAAGTAATATCTGAGATTGGCAGACTCACAGCCACATAATAACTCTCGCCTGTTGGAAAACGATAACTGGGGGACAAGTCATTCAATTTTTCAGAAACGGAATTGTCAGGCGTTAATGAATAAAAGTCTGCGTCTTGTAGCTGCGCGCAACAGACATCTTTCAACCTAGAAACCTTATCTTTATTATGTGAAACAACAGACTCTTCAGAAGCTTTCATATAAGGCACGAGTTCACCTAAGCCTCCTCCATTAGCATTTTCAGAAGCATCAAAAACAAACTCTTTCCGGTCGGTGTAGTCAATAACACCTCTTGACGCAGGAGAAATTCCGGCAGGCTGATATTCTGAAGATAACAGCCTTCCTGTAGGATCTACCCAAGTATAATAAGGTTTTTCCCCTCCATCTCGAACAAAACCTTTTCTAGCCAACTCATCCGCATCAACAAAATCGGATGCAAGCTCACCGCCATTAATAACAACTTGATTTAGATCGACACTTTGAGGCCTCGAGGCATACTCCGTATTATTAGTACGACCATCAGCCTCAATCCATGTGTAGTATTTTCTTTTTTCTTCTTTGGGGGCTTTTGGGTTCACCTGAAGACCAACCTCAGCAATACGCTTATCTTCAGATACAAAGTCAGATAAAGATAGCTCCTTGTAGTGCTCCAGCTCTACATAAGAAACAGCTTCACTTTTCATAAAGCTGTTTCTTAAATCACCATTTTGGTCAATCCACGTATAATACTCACCTGCGTGTACATTAACGGCAAACAGTACAAAAAAAGCAGCAAGCGCGAATCGGTTACAAGACATAAGCTACTTTACTCTTAATCTCTTAAACCTAGCCAGCATTATAAGAGACAGTAACATTATAATACCTATGGACCCGGCTTCCTTTTTAGATGGTATAGGCCGGCCGCCATCACCCACTTCGGTTTCATCTAAAGTAAATGTTCCCAAACCACCCGGGTCTTTAATATAACCATCTACAAGGCCATCATCATCATTTGGGCCACCATCTGTAATCTTCAATAATAAACAGTCATCATCCTTACGCGCTCGTTTATTAAGAGAAATATAGCTAGGAGAATCAACACCTGGGCAAATTCCATTTACACTTCGAGCAGAAGAGTAGAAATCACCGTTCTCCGTTGAAAATTCAACCCACTTATTTCTTTTAATTTTGTAATAGGTTGACCGGTTCTTCATAGGCTCATCCAACTGTATCACAACAGAGACTTGATCACCTGGCTTAGCTAAACCTCCAATTTCAAAACTTAGAACCTGCTCAACACCTCTTGAGTCCTCATTAACAATTCCATGTTTTTTCTCATAAGCCTCTAAAGAGGCGACTGCATCATCGCCAAAAATAAGCTCTTCATCATCAACAACAGAGTCATCGATATCCAAATACACAGACAAACCCAGTTCAGTTAAAACTTTCGTGTGTCCCTCTGAGTTAATAACTAAATTTGTAAGAGGTGTTTCCCCTTCATAAACATCAGGAACACCATCAAAATCAGCATCTGCAATTAAGCCATTACCATTGCTATTATTCAGAATATCAATCTGCATACTTCTCTTCACTGGCAGCTGCGTCAAATCTCCCTTCTTGTAAACACCAACAATTATTGGATAAACGCCTTCACTAACACTTGTAGGGTTAATTCTAAGGATATTACCAGCAGCATTGGTGTTAATAACAAAGTCCGTCGTCTCTGACCAGTTAATTTCATAGTCCGTATTCTCAGTTAAATCAATAGGTTGCCCGAGAACCTCTAATTGAACCTCAACTTCAATTATTCCCTGATCATCTATAAATTTACGAGTTTGAACGCCTGATTGAGAGGCTTTAAGCACAACCTGAGGAACCAATAATTCAGGATCAGCCACCCATTCCAGCGCTAAACGGGCAACAGCATTCTCTGCTGCGTTCTCCACTGCTTTAAATGATACTTCAACATTTGTCCCCTCAACCAAACCAATTTCAGAAGCATTTACTGAACTACAAGCAACAAGTTCAGAGTCAGAAAATACAACCTGAACAACCACATCTTCTTCAACTTCTTCTTGATGCTCAAGCGTATCTTCAGCGGTCTCACCCTCCGGCTCGATAGTTATAATTGGCTGTGTTAACCCAGCGCCAGGTTGTGTTAATCCATCACTAGGGTTATCTAGCTCATCTTTTACCTCTGATATAAGCAGGTCAACCGCAACAGGATAACTAAATGCCTCGCCATTCAACTGAATACATAAGTCAAAAGCATCTTCTGTAATAAGCTGCTTAGCTCTTGGAAACTCCACTCTTGGTTTTACGTGCACCTTTTGCTCATGCACAGCTTTATTTCCAAATTCATCTGTACTCTCCCAAATAACAGTATGTACACCCGGAGGAAAGTTATTGGATTTATAGTTTGTTTGAATAACATCAACACTTGCGTTGTCAGCACCATCTACAGCACTTGCCTTACCCAAAGACTCAATTGCCGTTAGAACACCTGTTGAGTCAACTCGCCTTGTTGATAATTTCGAACGAGCAATGACAGGAGCATAATCATCTTGGGTCGGGTCAGTACCAGCCGAATACTCTTGTTTATTACTAACACCATCGCTGTCATTATCAAGGGCGCTATCACTTGCATCTCTTTCAGATAAGAAGTCATATTGATTTTCATAGGAATTGGGCAAGCCATCACCATCAATATCAGGGTCTATAGCATCAGCTTTACCATCGCCATCTAAATCTGCATGGTATGCTTGATCAAGAGGAAAGGCATCTTCACTATCATTATACCCATCTCCATCAGTATCCCAGACATCAGGTAACGTATTAGTATCAAACTCTTCAAGGTTTGTTAAGCCATCGCCATCTGGATCGTCTGAAGCATCTTCAGGGTTATATGAAGATAGAATATGGGGGTACAAATCTTCCAATATATTAACAATACCATCGCCATCAATATCACTATCTACCGCATCGGCCTTACCATCACCGTCAAAGTCAGCATGAAATTCAGGGTTTGTAGGAAATACATCTTCACTATCACTATATCCGTCGCCATCTGTATCGGCCTTTATCGGGCTGGTTCCAAGTTCAAACTCAGCTAAGTTTGTCAAACCATCCCCATCGACATCCTCCTCTGCATCCTGAGCCCCCTCAGAATTTGAGTTAGGATCTAGTCCATAGTAAAGCTCAAAGTGGTCAGGCATTAAATCGCCGTCAGTGTCTGACTCCCTGTTAACAGCAAAAAGGTTTTTAATGTAAATATCTTCTTCGATATCTACACGAGGGTTCTGATTAATTATTTCAAGGACAGAGATCATAGGAGAGCCGAACGAAGGTATCTTGTACTTGAATCTTTGCCACCCCTCAATCACCTCGCCCTTATTTTCCAACTGCCCAGAAAAACCATTAAAAGAGATTTGAAATTCATAAGGAGCTTTAATATCAAAATAAATGTCTCCTGCAACGGAAGGAGCCCACAATAGACTTAAATTAACCCTTGTTAGCCTAGACGCATGAAGCACCCTCTCGCCGTCAAGCTCATTTACACTCCAGGCATCCACAGTAGTTCGAGTAGATAACACATCATCAGGTAAAGACAGCAGATCACCGTCCAACTCAAACACATGATAAGGAGCCAATTCACGATGAGACTGATCATCATTAGGGTTTGTCTCTAAAATATATTCTGATAAATTACTGAAACCATCCCCGTCTAAATCATGATGAGCATCAAGAATCGTAGGGTCGAGTCCATTAGCAGACTCCCAGTCATCAGGAAGATAGTCTCCATCCTCATCCCCCGTGATTTCATAAACTACTTCATCAATTAAGACTCTTTCTGATAAATCAATGCTGACTCCCGAGGAGTAAACACCTGAAGACAGTAAAAATAAGAAGGCTGCAGATAAAGGCCTCATAGATTTATATTCGAACATAATCACACCCTAAAATTTCGTCCTGAATGACATACCCGCTAACACGAGCGTCAATTTAGTTTCTACGTCCAAACCTGCGTATGGGTTATATACCAAATTAGTGACACTCAATTCATTCAAACCGTCACTGGTATTAGCGGGAATGTATTCCTTAGACTGCATAAAAGTAAAATCGAAACTGAGTTCAGTATCCTTATCCCAGCTATACCCAATACCGGTACTGAACATATGCACATCACCCAAAGGCGCAAGAATGTTTCTCCGATGATCAGGAATGGAAGATTTACGAGGCTCATAGCCTAAGCGAGTACGTAAACGAGAAGTAATTCTATGCTCGAAACCTACCCCCCAGGACCAAACACTTTGATACTCAAGCGGGATTTTAATGCTTCTGGCACCTACGTTCGCACTTGATAAAATTTGACCGGCGCCGGTAATATCCAGGCTTCTATCAAACTCAACCACAAAAGCATCCCACTCATCATAATCTGCATAACCAACATCAAAGGTAAGAGTATGGTTGGGGGTCAGATCTAATTTTATCCCTGTCTGAATGTGTTTTGGATAGGTAAGATCCATTTTGGCATTACCGTAGTCCTTATCTACACCTCGCGGTAGGTTAAAAATTGCACCAGTAATCGCGCCAAATATAGAAGAGTTGAACGACTGCCAGAAGCCTGCAAAGTCATCAGTATAATCAAGAGTGTATTTTCCGCTCAAAGTCATCTTTGATTCACTTTGATAACCCAGTCCCCAAGAAAACCAATCTGTCGGTTCCCAAAGAACACCAAGGTTATATGTCGGAGATAGCCGCTCCTCCAACTCCAAAGTTAACTCACCTGCCGGCCTAAATGGCCCTACTCGCCCCCCACACAAAGTGATCAAAGGGGCCAAAGGGTCTGAACCACCGCCGCCTTCTTCACAGCCAAATGCATCCTGCAGGATATCTGCCATTGCCACCAAAATATTCGGCGTTCTCATGTCCTGCTGCAAATAAACAGACTGATAGGACATATTAAAAGAAGCGCCAAAAGAGAGTTCATCGTTGTATTTATAACCAATCGCAGGTGAAAAATACGTTACACGAGTCAATGCAACTTCCTCACCCTGAAAAGCGCCAGGGTCATTACCATCTCTTTTGTAACCAAAACCAAAAGGAACATAAACCCCATTACCAAATGAAAATTTTGAACCTGGCGGTTGAATGGAAATACCTGCACTTGGCAAGGCAGTCACAGGCAAGTTAGGAGATTGGTAACCAACTAGAGGTGCATATAAAGCAAGCTGATTTGTTAAACTTTTTGTATTGGCTACAGGGTCATCTTCTTCATCCAACCCCAAAATTTCATAATCAGCAGGCGCATCAAATTTAGCGCCCAACCTTAAATAGGCATTTGTGACACTTAATTCAAGCTGCCTTCCATCCAACTTAGTCAGACCTGCAGGGTTAAAATGAATGGATTCAACAACGCCTTCAGGGTTTGCAGTTACGGCATTTCCCAATGAACGGGCATGAGGACTGATTGTAAGGTTCGTACCCATCTGCCCATAACTTAATTTTGGGCACAAGAACGCAGTCACTACCAAAGGCAGCATATAGCTCAGCTTAGATTTCATTAAACTATCCAATCAATTATTTGTTATTTTTATAATCTGACTATTCTTCGCCGAAACTTTTTAATCCAGAAATATCCAGCGGCATACTAAAGCCTACAAGCATATCAGGAGAATCTTCCGTCAAGCCAAAGCCCGTATTCACATTAACAATAGTTGTTGGACTGACCCGAACTCCTAGCGCAAAACTCATTACCCCACTGAATTGTTCACCGAGCTCTGACTTATTATTATCCACAATAATACGTTGCTCAGGCTCATCATCAGTGCCTACCTCCACAACTCGGGTTGTGTCTTTAAAATCAAAGGTAGTTGCTTGTGTAAATGACCCTTGTACTGAGGCGGTAAGGCTCACATCATAAGAAAGCGAATAAGCAAAGCCTGCAGATACCGAATAAGAATCGCCAGGTTCAACCGCTTCTAAAATCCGGCTTCCTCTCACCTGCTGAAGATCTTCAACAGCAAAATTATGTGAGTAGTTTAAAGAACCAAACAAAACAACCGGGTCCAGAACTTTACTAACACTGCCGCCAAACCCCATAGAATAATAACCACTGCCGGTAGATAGCTCTTGATCCACAATAATATCGTAAGGGCTATCCCCGGTTGCAGTGCTGAAGGTTGCAAATAACGTCTTATTTAACTCTCCTGGCACCACGGACCAAGGCTGCCAACGGATACTGAAAGACATATCTCCCATACCATAAGACTCAAGGTCATTCTGGGTTTCAAACTTAGCAACCAGAGGGATAGTCACTGAAGCAGTAACGTTGTCTTTAACGCCATAATCAAAAGTAAATGCATTGGTAAATGTATGATTAGCAGAAGGAGACACATTCACCGAGCGCAACGAAGAGTTATCCACTTCCAGATCAATCGCCTGGTCACCAAAATAACTGAAGCTAAAGCTATAATTTAAAGACGTTCCGCCTTTCTTAAGAAGTGAATAATTGTTTTCTGCTGCCTGAAAAACCTCTTCAAGCGCTTTTTCTGCATCAGCATCACCTTCTTTTTTCGCAAGAGCTTCTCGAGCTGCTGACTTCGTCTCTTTTTTGTCCGCAGCTTCTGCCAACGGAGCATAGGCAGCTGAAACGCCTAACACAAAAGCCAAACCACAGCTTAGATTTTTAACACTCATAAGAAATTTCCCTGCTTCATTATTTTTTTTATTGACGCTTAAAGTGTAATCGACTCTTACCTTCTGGATTACGCTGATAATCTCTGGTCAGATTTTCCGCATCTGGAATTAAATTATTAATTTCTTCAACTTCATCCGCTGACAGGTCCGGGTCGAGATCGAATAAAATGGTGGATTGACCGGTTGCATCTGTCACAAGAACCGAATATGTCTGTACCTGCCCCATCGCAGTGGAAGCCCCATGCTCAACTGCAGTTGAAAATTGCGGTTCCTGATGAAAAGCAATGTGGTTGATGGTGGATTCATCAATATAGCGCAGATCTTCATCTTTAATTTCAAGCGCATCAATAGGCTCATACTCACCAGGAAATACAATAAAGACGACGTTTCGATCCCAAACTTCTTCAAAACGCTTCAAGGTAAAACTTAAATTCCCCAAAGAAGGATCAGCAATAAAAACACGGCTATCTACAACATCACGAATCACCACAAAATGCTTAAAGCCGGCGTATTCAATAGGCACAATCGCAGGGTGTTCCAGTTCAACGATATCATCAATACTGGCCTTAAACCCTCCGGCAGGATGCCCAAGAGCCGTAACCAAACGCTTCATGTCCAACAAGGAGAAGCCTTTTCTTTCTACAATTTTTTCTGTTTCACCGTACTCAAGCAAACCTTCCATTACATGCCTTTCCTGGAAGTTTCGACCCAAGTAGTAATCAAGTACGGTTGTCAAAGCCGCTGAACCACAACTGTAGTCATAGGCCTGTCGAACCATATTCTTAAAACGCATGGAGGATAGAGGCTGTACGTTAGTTTTATCTTGAAAGGAAGGAATATAAGCATTACCCGATTGTTCAAAATAAACCACATCGCGAGGCTTATCCTGAATATCAGTGACTTCGTAAACAGCAAAGAGGGCAACTAAAGAGCCTAGCAGCATTATAATCATATGAACGTTTCTTATTATTGTTACTGGTACAACCAATATAGACTGATTGTACCAATATTTGTATTAAGCGTTTCACATTTTATAACAGAAAAATACAAAATTAACTATTATCTGTAAAAACTGAAGGTATATTTGTTTCAGAAACTGTATTTTCTGTGTGGATTGTAATGATTTCTTCTTTCCTATCTTCACTCACTGGTATGAAGCGATACAAAGCAATATTGGCTGCATGCTCTAACTCGATTGACAACCCTTGAAGCTTCACTCCTTTAACTTCCATAAGAGTATACATAGCTACAGATGAAGCCCGAATCTCACCGTCTTTTGCTGTTTTTCTAAGCTGAGCTCTTAAATAACTTGCCTGATCAATTAAAGACATTTTTTTAACATCTTCGTTATCTTCAGGTAAATACAAAAAGCCCACATGACCGTCATTTTTAACAACAGCGGCAAATGGCACCACTTCCCTTTTTGCGTCAAGTTGGCTGGCAGAACCATTCAACGCATACTTAAATAAGTTATTTAAGTCAGCCTCAATCAACTCTTCTGAGTACTCCTTAGAAAAAGCAGACATTGAACAAAGTAAAATCGAAATCAGTGCGAGAACACGCATAAGTTAACCTCATGTTATTTTTATAGTTTGAAGAGTATACCGACAAGATTTTACAACCTCAACGTAACTTATAAAACAAACACCCACAAAAAAACCGCCCGAAGGCGGTTTTTTTTAACTCGGAGAGTCTTAGGTATTAGTGACCGTATACAGTCAAAGTTGTACCAGACACATCCAAGTTCTCTAGATGTACGTTACCGATTGAGCTAGTCACCAATCCAGCAAGTGCACCCGTTGCAGTTGAAGTACCGATCGCTACGTCCATATCGATATCAACGTTGAAACTGTTCACTGACAAGCTCAATGCATCAGACACGGCTACAGTCGTTGCTGTACCAGCAATGTCTGCTGGGCTTGCAAGGTTATACGCTGTATCCACGGTATCAACCGTCACGTCGAAATATGCAAAGCCACCCTGCGCAACACCTGCTGCACCCAATG
>NZ_BAABBN010000002.1:0-155410 GCF_039537985.1 Litoribacillus peritrichatus | reverse complement strand
GAAATTCACGAGTCACTTACATATATATGTCCTTCAACACATCAGCAAGTGCCCACACGAATTATCTGAACAAATTCTTAAAGAGCTGTGAGACAACCAACTCAAGCAACCTGAGCCGCTTCTGTTATCTCGAAAGAGGACGCACATTCTAACGATTTAAATCTCTGTGTCAACCTTTTTCTTTCAACTTTCTGGAGAAGTGATTCAAACCTGAATCGCGAAATTTCCAACTAAACCGTAGTCTAACCAGCTTTCCCGCTTGCCCCTCTCAGAACGTGGAGCGCATTATAGGCATCCCCACACACAACACAACCCCTTTTTGAAAATATTTCTCTATATTTTATAAATAAGGCCATCATCTAAGATTTTATAACAGTATTTCACTGGAACGACCTGACTAAAACGTATTTCACGTGTTAGATTTTAAGAATCTCATTCATCTTTTAATAGAGCATCAACATGAAATCACTGTATCTGCTTTTTTCTCTTATGCTGTTTACAAGTTTTGCTATAGGAGAAACACGTCTGGATGCATCTCAACTCGACACAGGAACAAACATCACCGCTAAAATCGGGGTTATCAATGACGACATTAAAACCCTGCTTTCTTCCGACTTCTCCAAACAACAAGTGCTTAATCGCTTTTCACCTAACCATACACCTCACATCAACATCACTCAAAATGAAGGAATTTACTGGTTAAACCTTTCTTTGGCGAACCCAACCCGAAAAGACATTGTTGGCTTTTTAAAGATCAATAACCTAAGTCTGACGAACACGACCGTATTTCAGGCCATCGAAAATTCTCACGGCAGCAGACCTTTCGAATTCCAGCAAACATCAGGCAACATTTTTGTCAGCAATAACGCAACGTATGTTCGTGTTAACATTCCCAAAGAGTCACTCTCTTATAACCTAATCAAGCTTACCCCCCAATCAGACAACAGAATCCAAATTGCGTACCTGGATGAAGAGCACTATCAAAAAGACATATTAAAAAGTAATTGGCTCCAGGGCATTTTTATCGGCATTTTAATGACCTTCGTAACCACATTGCTTTACCTATATAAGACCAGCAAAGACAAAACGCCTTTAATCGGCGCTATCGTCATTACCTTCATGGGCTTTTTCCAGCTGGTTTACACCGGACAAAGCATCTCCATCTTTAGTCTTTCCATCCAACAGAATCTTATTATTTTTTACGGGACCTACTTTGCCGCTTTTTTATCTTACATTGCGTTAACTTTATACCTCTTTGAAAGACAGCGCATGATCAAGCAGGTACTGATTTCTGCCGTTCTCCTTGCCGTACCACTGATGTTTATTTCTTACCAGCTTCATGGCAACCATTTAACCACCGTCATTATCCCAACGCTCTTAGTCACATCCATATCCATTGGATTCGGCATTCAACAATGGACCAACAATGTCAGTATTGCCTCAAACTTAACGGTAACCAGCGCACTTGCCACCATTTTACTTTCTTCAAGTACACTCAACACGATCGGAATTACACCCGACCTTGTGACTTTTGGCTTTGAAGACACTTTAACACTGGTACTTCTGAGTGCATTTATCACAACCTCCATTGGCAAGTTATTGTTCATCCATGCTCAGATGAGCAACCGACAATACCGAGAAGACAAAGTAAAGAAAGAACTGATTTCAGCTAAAAATGCCTTCTTAGCACAATTCAGCCATGAAATGAGAACACCACTTAATGGCGTCGTCGGCATGACAGAGCTATTGAATGACACCCCGCTCAGTAATAACCAACGGGAATACGTAACCACCATTCAAGATTCGGGCATGCGACTGATGACCATGATCAATGACGTCATTGATTACACTCGCATTGAATCCGGTGAATTATCTCTGACAGAACGAACATTCGATCTGCCTGCTGTTGTTGTTCAGTGCCTTACCGAGTTTTCTCGTGAAGCAGAACAAAAACAAATTGAACTTATTACCGACATCTCCGGCGACATTCCACAGCTGGTTAAAGGCGACAACGAGAGACTTCGACAAATTCTGAACGGCCTTATCAGCCACCTTTTTGATTTAATCGAACACGGTGAGATCATCGTTACCGTTGAGAACAGCCAACTGAACAATCAGCTACGCTTTCAGATTCGAGATACAGGCATTGGTTTTAAGAAGAATCAAAACAGCAGCTTATTTGACGCTTACAAACAAAGTAAAAACCATTTGAAGAGTTCTGATCTAAGCCTCGACCTGAGCATGATCCAAGAACTTGTCCGTTTGATGGGCGGCGAACTTCACATGGCGTCAGAGTTTGGTAAAGGCAACATCATCTGGTTCACGGCCAACATGCCAGCGAGCGAGAAAGAACAAGAAGACTTATTTGATGATTCCGTACTTGAAGGGCTTCACTTACTGGCAGTAGACGATAACGTTTCGATCACCAAGGTCATTGCTCACCACGCCCACTCTTGGGGGATGGAGTCATCCATTGCCCATGGCGGTCCGGAAGCATTGGCCATATTAAGGAATAAAGCGAGCCTCAAGGAAAAAATTGACGTTGTGATTCTTGATTACAAAATGCCCATAATGAACGGCATTGAGCTCGCTGCCAAAATCAAAGAAGACAACTTAATCACCAATGATGTACTGGTCATCATGTTAACGGGACTCAACTTTACTCCGAATAACGCAACGCTGAAAAATGCCGGAATACGGCATATTCTCACTAAACCCGTCTCAGGCAGCTCTTTAAAGCAGGTTATTTTAAGAGGGTTAGGTCATATCACCCACTCCAATACAACCCCGGTGTTGAGCCATATTGACGACCTCAGTACCCACAAATCATTGAATGTGCTCATTGCAGAAGACAACCAGGTATCCACCAAAGTCATTTGCGGAATGTTAAGAAAGATTGGTATCAGCTACGAGGTGACTGCAAACGGGGAGCAGGCTTATAACACCTTCAGAAACGGTGACTTCAACATCGTTTTAATGGATTGCGAGATGCCCATCATGGACGGTTTTGAAGCAACCCAAGCCATCAGAGACTGGGAAAAGCGCAATAAGCGAACGGAAATCCCGATCATTGCTCTTTCTGCACACGTTATGCCTCAACAAAAAGCAATGTGCCTGGACTGCGGGATGAATGACTACATAGAAAAGCCGATTGAACTGAGCACCTTAAAAGCCAAACTGATTGATTGGGCGCCTGCCATTAAAGTCATTGAAAACGAAACGAACTAACCTCATAAAGAATACGGACACAGGTAAATTCCTTCGATCCGGGATTTACCTCAGCATCACTACTTTCCTGCCCAAATGGAGTAGAATGATGACACACTCAGAAATGATAACCTTAGAGCTTTTCAGGACAACCCTCTGTGCCAGGCGATTTAACCATTCACTTCTCTGCCGATTTAGCCCGAACCTATGGCCTAGATCAGGCAATTACACTGTCGGTAATGAAGCAGTTTTTCGAGTATCGACCCTCAGAAAATGGCTGGCTTGCCATTTCTGATCAAGAACTTTTAGAGAAGTTATCTTTTTGGCCAATAGAAACAATTCACAGAGCGCTTAATCAATTAAGCAACCAAGGGCTCATTAATATCCATCAGGCGGGGAATACTTTACACCCGCAACTGATGTATAAGCTGACACCCAATACAAGAACGCAAGGTCTGCCAATCGTTAACGCGCCGCCTAACCAAGTCACAACAAATCAATCTGCACCCCGGAGTCAAACCCAACAAAGCCTCAACCAATTTAACCGATCCAGTGCCATGACAGAAACCTGGCAACCGGATCGCTTTGTCATTCAACAATGCCTTCAGCTTGGCATCCCTGAGCCCTTTATTCTTGAAGCCATTCCTGAATTTGTCACCTATTGGCGTGAGCGAGGTATCAGTTCAACCAGCTGGGGAGCAAAATTCCAAAAACATGCGTTAAAACTTTGGCGGAACCACGAAACCAAAGTCGCAGCGAACAAAATACCGCAACCCATTACCAAAGACTGGAAGCCCAGCGAAGACACCGTTGAAATTCTGACCCGCGATAACGTAGACCCAGACTTCATTCAACACAGTATCGCCGAGTTTTTACTCTATTGGATGGAGCGCGGCTCCGCTGAGATCACCTGGAATACCAAATTTGTCAGCCACATCAGAAGGCAGTGGAAACAATTTTGTTCCTCCATCGAACACTCAACAGACCCGGTTCGCATTCCCAAGAACTGGGAACCAAGCCCTGAGTGCTACGAAATCGCCAGACTGGCTCAAATTGATATCCAGTTTGCCAAAGACCAAATCAAACCCTTCGTGCTATATTGGTCAGATACAAACCAGACATCCACGTCCTGGAATACCAAGTTTGTTCAGCACTTAAAGTGGAGCTGGGCAAAACGACATCAGTTAGACAATATTGGTCATCATGAAAAAAATCGAGCAAATCATTCATCCGGTCACTCAGCAAATCAATCATTCCTCGAGCGACACCAGGACACCAGTTGGGCAGACGAACTCTAATCATCACGATAGATCGACCAGCCAACCTCCGTCAACGGACATGGTTACAGCGATTACCTACCTTTTTGGCGCCTTTGAATTGGCTTATCACAACCAATTCAGACGCGCGTTTGGGGACATGGAAAGCCTGAACAGCGCCAAAAAACTTTGGGCCATGCAGCTGGCGCGCTTCAAACCAGAACAAATCAAACGAGCCACCGACCAACTGATACAAAGTAATAAATTTTTACCCACACTGCCTGAGATCATCCAAATCTGTGAACACGATTTATCCGAACATGGACTGCCTGATCCTTACTCGGCCTACGTGGAAGCATGCAGGGCATCAAGCCCAAAAGAAGCCTATCAATGGTCGCACCCGGGGGTTTATTGGGCTGGAAGAGCCACCGGCTGGTTTTTAATGCACAGTGAAGTAGAGCAGAAAGTTCTGCCTATTTTTAAGAAAAACTACGAACAAATTTGCTTGAAAGTTCGCTCAGGTGAAGACCTTTCCATTTCCAGACACGATGAATCCAAGCAAATTGAGCGCATCCCGCTACCAGCGGAAGAGCAGCTGAAAAACCTGGAAGCATTGAGAAAGAATACGGGCCTCTGATCCGGCCCGCACACACTACTCTGGCCGCAGGGCAACCAACTCTTTCTCTTCTTCGGCCAATCTTTGCGCAGCAAGAATTCGTCGCTGCTGTTGAAGTATGTACTGAATCAGTTCTTCACTTAAATTTTCTTCAACCCGTTCAAAGTTTACCCTCGACATATATTTATGACCGTGCGGCCCCGGAAAGGATAAAGTGTCGCAACCAATAACTCGCCCTGTGACCAGCACTCGTTTATTGTCTGTCGCCATCAAAATATCGACGAGAAGAATGACATCCGTATCAAGCGGTTCAGCCACCGGAAAACCAATTCCACACGCACTGAGGCTCACATTCATCGTCCGGTAATCGTGTTTGAAGCCTGCATCCAAACTGATCGACGCAGATTCTGACAACTGATCCAGTTTTTGATTCAGTAAACCGGCAATCGTTGATAATTCAGGGGAATACTGTTTAAGGCGTTCTAATTCGGTTGATATTTCCGCATTTAAAGCACGAGCTTCCTGGTCTGGCTCCAGATTAAGTTCATTCTCCAGCCACAATTGTTTTTCTGCCGACGTTAATGCACGAAATCTTAAGCTTACGGTGTCCGCGATCCGAAAAAACCTTCGACGATCGGCACCACTATCTGTAGGGACAGTCTGGTTCATAAATCCTCTATTTTTATTATTATTAATTTTCGGGTACTGATTTGTATTAATACTATAATACGTCAGAAAATCTCATCTGGCGACAATTCGTACAATTCATCACTCGGATCAAATTCACCATCGTAAGGATCAAACGTTTCAACCTGGTCTTCTTGTTCTTCAAAAGGGTCGTCCTTCAGGATAACAATCTCTACGCGTCTATTTTGTTGACGGCCTTCTGCAGTTTCATTCGATGCCAAAGGCTTGGTCGATCCCCAGCCCACAACCTTAAACCGCTTACGCCTGAACTCTTCAAACGCCAGCAGTTCATCAGCCAGAGCCTGAGCACGAGCAGAAGACAACGCATAGTTATTTGAAAAGACATTTGCACTTGGCAGAGGCACATCATCGGAATGCCCTTCAAACGATAAAGTACCTTCAACCATTAACAACATATCTTTCAGCTTCGCCAAAACCGGAAAGAACTTATCATCCAAAACGGCCGAACCCGACTTGAAAGAACCATTTTCCTGAATTCGTATGACAATTCTACGGCCTTTTGTCTCGACCTGAATAGAGCCTTTCCCCACCTCTTCCTGCATATGAGTGGCAATTTCAATGGCGTCTTTCTCTGCATCCGCTTTTGCCGCTTCCGCTTCGTCCTGTTTTTTCTTTTCTTCACGCAGTCGCTGATTATCTTCTGTCGCTATGTTCTGCGCTTCAGGGTCCTGACATTCCACATCCAGACTTTCTTTGGTGGTATCTGAGGTGTCCTGATAAATGACGTTTAACGGGGTTGGGTCTGGTCGGCCAGGACTGAACTCCTGAGCAATGATGCTGGTTCCCTTGGGAATCTCGGCGAGATTTTTTACATTTTGTACGCCGAACGCATTCAACAGAGACCCTGCCAATCGCTTAAATTGAATTGCATCAATCTCGGCAAAGGACAAAAGAAGCACGAAAAAGCACATCAGCAATGACATTAGATCTGCAAATGTCATTACCCACGGGGGAATACCTGCCTTCTCTTTTTTCTTTGGTTCGTCGTCGCTCATTATAAGTTATCGATTATCCTAAACATTAAACTTCTGGTGGGCGCTTACCTTCGGCCAGGTAGGTACGCAGCATAGACTCAATAACTTTCGGGTTTTGCCCGGCCTGAATGGCCAGAAGCGAATCAATCACCATGCGTTTTGACATGGCCTCCTGGCCCGCACGTAACAAGAGTTTATCCGCCACAGGCTGAGCAAACATGTTCGCAACCATCGCACCATACAGCGTGGTTAATAGCGCCACCGCCATCGCAGGCCCGATGGATTTAGGGTCATCCATATTGGCCAGCATCGCCACCAAACCAATCAAAGTACCGATCATCCCCATCGCTGGCGCCACCTCACCCAGCTGGGAAAAAATTGAAGCGCCTGAGTCGTGCCGCTCAACCGCCAGATTCATTTCTTTGGTTAGCAAAGTACGAACCACTTCCGGGTCGTGCCCGTCAACCAACAGCTGAATACCATTGGCCAAAAACTTATTCTCTGTTTCTTTTCCTTCCAAAGACAACAAGCCGCCCTTTCTTGCTTCAGCGGCCATGTCCACCACTTCAGCAATCAAATCTTCAGGGGCCTGAATTTTGAACATAAACGCTTTTACTGCAATTTTTCCTGCCGCCAAAAATTGGCCTAACTCGTATTTCATTAAAACCGCAAAAAGGGCACCACCAATTACAATAAGCAAAGACGGTACGTTAACAAACATTCCTGGTGAGCCACCAAGGAACATCGCCACGATCACAATAGCAAAAGCACCAACGATACCAATGAGTGTTGCTAAATCCACAAAGTTCCCTCTTTATTTAACTGGGATGAACTAAAACCTATAACCTGACACTGACAGAATTCACGTCCATGAACGTGTTGTAAGCCCCATAAACGTTAACTTCTATTGTTATCTTATTGATGTATCGACCAAAACAGAAGAATCTTAACAGGATTTTTCATTCTTGCTGATTACTTGAGTCACTTTAAGAATACTAGGATAATAGCGCAAGCTTTCCACTTGGTTTAAATTGATTTATGTCTAACTCAAAAAAAGAACTGAACTTTGAAGAGTCTCTGAGTTCATTAGAAACGCTGGTTCAATCACTTGAAAATGATAACCTGAGTCTTGACCAGGCACTGTCAGCCTTTGAAAAAGGCGTTAAGCTTTCCAGAAACTGCCAGGCAGCTTTGGAGCAAGCCGAACAGAAAGTTACGATATTGCTCGGCGACACAGAGCAACCTTTTGATACTCACACACTATCAGACGATTAATACTTTGAATATTACCTCCTTTATGCAGCACTGCAGTCAACGCTGCAACCAAACACTGGAAGGCAAAGTTGATTCCATCCCCAACGTCAGCAGTCTTCGGGAAGCCATGCTTTACAGCATCACCAACGGCGGAAAGCGATTCAGACCCACGCTGCTTTATGCAACGTTAGAAGCGCTTAACACCCCACTGGCAACAGGCGACGATCTGGCTTCGGCCGTTGAGTGCATTCATACCTACTCCCTGATTCATGACGATTTACCCGCTATGGACGACGACGCCCTTCGCCGAGGTAAACCGACCTGCCATGTCCAGTTTAACGAAGCGACCGCGATTCTGGCCGGGGACGCATTACAAACGCTGGCCTTTGATATCATTGCTGAATCCGAAGTACTGACTGACCAGCAAAAAGTATCTGCAATACAAGTACTTGCCAGGGCCTCAGGCCCCAGCGGCATGGTCGGTGGCCAATCCCATGATTTGGCCTCGGAAGGAAAAAACATCGATCAACAAGAGCTGGAATCCATACACCATAAAAAAACCGGCGTTTTGATTTCAGCCTGCACCGAAATGGCTGCTATAGCGGCTAATGCCAGCCCACAAACCCGATCAGCACTCCAAGAGTTCTCCTTAACTCTGGGGCTTGCGTTTCAAGTAGCCGACGATATCTTAGACATCACCAGTTCCACTGAAATGCTCGGCAAACAACAAGGCGCAGATCACGAGCTGGATAAGGCCACTTACCCTAAGTTTTTAGGACTGGAAGGCGCGCAGCAATATTTGGCGGATCTTCATCAAAAAGCGCTTTCCTTGCTGGATAAAGCCACTCTGGACAAAAAAGAGACGCTTGTGGAACTGACAAATTTTGTAGTTCACCGAAGATATTAGGGCTTACGGTATGTTTAGCCCTCTGCTTTGTAGTAGAATGCGCCGTTATTCAAATTAGCGTTGATCAGGTAATCGACATCTAATGATTTTTCATAAAATACCAGAAACTCGCCCAGAAACGCCCTTGCTTGATAGCGTGGACTGCCCGGCTCAGCTGCGACAGCTTTCTTCAGCTACCTTGCCTCAACTCGCCAAAGAGTTGCGGGAATATTTACTGTACTCCGTAGGCCAGTCCGGCGGGCATTTTGGTGCGGGACTCGGTGTCGTTGAACTTACAGTCGCGCTGCATTACGTTTTCAATACCCCGGAAGACCGCTTGGTATGGGACGTAGGCCATCAAGCCTACCCCCACAAAATTCTGACAGGCCGACGGGAACAAATGCCGTCCATTCGACAAAAAAACGGTTTGGCAGCTTTCCCCCGCCGCTCAGAAAGTGAGTTTGATACCTTCGGTGTCGGCCATTCCAGCACCTCCATAGGTGCTGCATTAGGCATGGCCATTGCGGCCAAACAAAAAGGCGAAGACCGCAAGTCCGTCGCTATCATTGGCGATGGCGCAATGACGGCAGGTATGGCATTCGAAGCCATGACTCATGCAGGGGATAACGGTGCCGACCTGTTAGTCATTCTGAACGACAACGACATGTCAATTTCAGAAAACGTCGGCGGTTTATCAAACTACTTAGCCCGACTGCTTTCTTCCAAGTCTTACAACAACTTGCGAGACAACAGCAAAAAAATTCTGCACGACATTCCGCCTGTGTACGAACTAGCCAAAAAAACCGAAGAACATTTACTTAAAGGCATGACCACACCAGGCACCATGTTTGAAGAGTTTGGTTTTAACTACATAGGCCCCATCGACGGTCACAATGTAGAACTACTGACTGAGACGCTTAACAACATGAAGTCGCTGTCCGGCCCTCAGTTTCTTCATATCGTAACCAAAAAAGGCAAAGGGTTTTCACCTGCGGAAGCCGATCCGATTGGTTATCACGCCATTAATAAACTGCCAGACCAGAGCGAACGAAAAAGCACCAAACCTAAGGTCAGCACGCCCAAATATTCCGCCGTGTTTGGTCAATGGCTTTGTGACATGGCAGAACAAGACAATAAGTTGGTTGGTATCACACCCGCCATGCGCGAAGGCTCTGACCTTATTGCCTTCAGTGAAAAATACCCTGAGCGCTACTTCGATGTGGCGATCGCCGAACAACACGCCGTTACTTTAGCAGCAGGCATGGCATGCGAAGGCTTAAAACCGGTGGTGGCGATTTACTCAACCTTCCTGCAAAGGGCTTACGACCAGCTTATTCACGATGTTGCCATTCAGGACCTGGATGTTTTATTCGCCATCGACCGTGCAGGCTTAGTCGGCGAAGACGGGCCAACCCATGCAGGAAGTTTCGACCTGGCATTCCTACGCTGCATTCCGGGCATGGTCATCATGGCCCCGTCCAACGAAGATGAAGCTCGAAGAATGCTGAGCACAGGCTACCTTCATAATGGGCCAGCCGCAGTCCGCTACCCAAGAGGCACCGGCTGTGGTGCCGATATCTCAACACACCTCGACCCGATTGAAATCGGTCGTGCTCAAAAACTGTGTGAAGGCTCGAAAGTCGCTATCCTGGCATACGGCAGTATGGTCGAACCAGCTAAGGCCATAGCAGAAGAACGCGGCTATACATTACTGGACATGAGATTCGTTAAGCCGTTGGACGAAGAGGCAATTCTCGACGTTCAAAAGAATCATGACTTGTTAGTCACCATTGAAGAGAATACCGTCATGGGTGGCGCTGGTTCAGCAGTTAATGAGTTTCTTAACAGTCAATACCTGAGCACCAACATCATCAACTTGGGCTTGCCTGACTATTATGTCGAGCATGGCAAACCGGCGGATATGTTAAAAGAATGCGGCTTGGATACAAACGGAATCAGAACCGCCATCGATAAAGCGCTCGTGGCATTCGGCAATCCTTCAAACCCGATCACCGCCGTCGCCAACTGATGCCATTTAAAAAATAAGTAAAAAGCCCGACAAAAGGGGCTTTTTACTTATTGAAGCAGCCTACTTATTTAAACAGTTCATGTATTTAAATTAGAAGTTCTGCTCAAGCACCAAAAAGCCTTTTTCATCACGCATCTTCACGTGCTTTAAAAAACTCATTCCTAACAGAATTTCACCATTGAAGCCTGACTCCAACACCACAGCATCCACATAACTGACTTTCAAACCACCGACCTTAACCTGGCTTAACACCACTTGATGGCCGACGACTCGACCGCCTGCTGTATTAACGTACACCGGATTACTTCGACTTAAATTCACCCCCAAACGCTGGGCGTCTTCCATCGACAACGTCACCGACGTTGCTCCGGTATCCACTAAAAACTGAGCAGGCCGACTGTTGATACTGCCTGAAGTGATGTACTGACCATGCACCGGTCTGATGCTGATGGATGCAGACTTAGGCGCTTGGTAGCTGCCTGAAATGTGGCCCGAGAGCGTCAGCGTTGTTTTTTTGCCTGCAATGAGGACTTCTGCTTGTTTGCTGTTAGAGCTTAATAATTTGATGCCTTCCGGTGAAGTTCGGCCTACATTAAGAATCCGCTGTTTACCGTTAACCTTGAGAATGGCCATATTATTCATCAGGCCTTCCACCTGAATTTCGAGGGCGTTCGCCCAAGAGTTAAATCCTACGCCCAAAAGGAAAAACGCAACTAACCATCTAAATTGATTTAACACACGTCGACCATTCACCATAACACTACAACCCCAGCCATCCCATGGCCAAAATAAACTGCAACACAACCAAAGCCATGATACCGGCCAGAATATCATCCAGCATGATTCCCAACCCACCTTCGACTTTTTGGTCTGCCCACTTAATGGGCCAAGGTTTCAATATATCAAAGAACCGAAACAGTAAAAAACCGACCAGAGCCACTAACCAATGTTTGGGAGCAAAAATAAAAGTTATCCACAACCCAGAGAATTCATCCCACACAATGCCCCCGTAATCATGCACCCCAAGCTTTCTGGCGCTTTCATGACACAGCCAAATGCCCACAGGGATACTGGCAACACATACTGCTATGTACCAATACGTGGAAAAATCAGCCAACAAGAACCAATAAATCACCAATGCCATCAGAGTGCCAAATGTCCCTGGCGCCACCGGGCTTAAGCCCGACCCCAAACCAAAGGCAAAAAAATGAATCGGATCTTTAATGATCTGCGCTGGTGACAAGTCGATTTTCTCAGCCATTCAATGTTCCTCTATACCCGTAAGTGACTAACTTAAAAATGATTATACCCACCCTGCTTCACGGCATAAGATTCAGGGAACAGCGACACTCGTCCAAAACGATCTGCTTCCGCCTTGTCATGCACACGGCCGATGAGCGTGACCGGAAGTCCGGTCTGTGCTGCAATATCTGCAATTTCCTGACGATACTTTTGAGGGGCGGTAAAAGCCAATTCGTAATCGTCCCCCCCCGTCAGCGCAAGCTTCAGTGCAGAATCCGCACCCACACACGTTACATTCTGATCCGACGGCGTGACCCAATCAACTTGCACTTGCAGATCCACATCACTGGCTTTCGCGATATGCCCTAAATCAGACACTAAACCATCCGACACATCGAGCATGGAGTTCAAATAAGGAGCAAGTTGTTGAGCAAGTTCCACTCGGGGCGTCGGTCGATGAAAACGGTCCACTAAATACGCTTCTGTTTCCGTTAGGTTCTGAGCCCGTTTATCAAGCCAGATTTTCAGCCCTGAAGCGGCATCCCCAGGAAACCCGGTCACATACACATCATCCCCAACACAGGCGCCTGATCGCTTAATCGGCTTCGGACAGTCACCATGCACTTGCACAGTAATGGTTAATGGCCCCCGAGTGGTGTCTCCACCAACCAAGGCGATACCATGATGTACAGCAAGCGTCTTCATCCCTTGGGCAAATTGCTCAAGCCAAACAGGGTTGGCTTCAGGTAAGGTAATCGCCAAGGTGAAAAAAGAAGGGGTGGCAGCCATCGCGGCAAGGTCGCTCAGGTTCACCGCAAGTACGCGATAACCTAAATCTTCAGGAGGAATGTCCGGCGTAAAATGCACGCCTTCAACAAGGGTATCAATAGAAAAGGCCAGGTTCCCCTGACCTTTCCAAACAGCAGCGTCATCGCCTATTTTAAGGATAAAATCCTCAGCAGACGAGTCATCGTCTTCCCCCTGTAAAGGGTGGAAGAACTTTTGTATCAGTGCAAATTCATCCATTGTTCGCACTCAAATACTTATCTGTTACGGTTGCGCTGCTTTTCTTCCATACGCGCCCGGCCTGCCAGTTTATCCAACACACCATTAACGTATTTATGACCATCTTCACCGCCAAAGTTTTTGGCAAGATCAATGGCCTCATTAATCACTACTCGATATGGAACATCCAAACGATGCAACAACTCATAGGCACCAATGCGCAAAATAGCACGCTCAATCGGGTCTACCTGGTCTTCCATCCGATCCAGATAAGGCGCATAAGCGGCATCCAACTCATTCAGCTTCTTAGGAATTTCATGGAATAACTCACTGAAATATGGCTGATCCACCTTTGACATATCATTATCAACGATGAACTGTGCTTCAATGGTGCTGATCGCATCTTTATTCATAACCCATTGGTACAAGGCCTGTACCAACAAACAACGTGACTCATGTCGAGCGGCTGCAGGCCCTCTTCGGCCCTTAGCAGACTTCCCTTTCTTTCCACCTTTTGAGCGACTTGCTGGGGAAGTCGGCTTACCTTGCTCGTTTGATTCGTTATTTGTCATTAGTTCACCTGCTTTAACAAGCTAACCATTTCAAAAGCACTCATCGCTGCTTCTTCGCCTTTGTTTCCAGCCTTGGTGCCTGCACGCTCAATCGCCTGCTCTATGCTGTCAACGGTCAATACGCCAAACGCAACCGGAATGCCGAACTGAAGTGCCAACTGACCCAGACCTTTGGTGCATTCGCCCGAAACATATTCAAAGTGTGGTGTACCACCCCGAATGACAGCACCCAAAGTGATGATGGCATCATACTTACCCGTTTCTGCGACTTTCTTCACGGTCAATGGAATTTCCATTGCACCCGGGCAACGAATAATCGTGATGTCTTCTTCCGGCACGCCATGGCGCTTCAAAGAATCCACAGCACCTTCCACCAGGCTTTCAACTACAAACGCATTCCAACGACCGACCACCAACGCATATTTGCCTTGATTCGGCGTCATATCACCTTCAATCACTTTAATTTGAGACATTTTCGTTACCGTTTCCAAGTATAAAAGGAGGCTTTAACATAAGAGTCAAAGCCACCCGTTTTGCTGAATTTAAAACATTCTTAGATTGAAAGACACGGGTTCAACCGTGTTTTCAATTAATCTTCTGCCACAGGTTCAATGAAGTTAACCAACTCCAAATCAAAACCAGAAAGTGCACTGAACTTCACAGGAGAACTCATCACACCCATACGGCGAACACCCAACTCCCTAAGAATCTGAGAGCCGGTGCCAATGGTTTGATACGCGCCTGAAATGCCTTGTGCGGCAGTGCGGTGTGTTTCTTCAGGAGATAAAACTTTATCCAGGCTGGAATCCACGTCCATTTGGCCATCCACGTCCAACAACACAATAACGCCCTGGTTTTTGTCGGCGATATACTGCATCACCGCATTGATCGACCAGGTAGTACGGCCTTTGGTGTTGGCTCTTAAAATATCGCGAATAGGGTCAAGCACATGCACTCGAACCGGTACCGCATCGTCCCCTGTCCATTCACCGCGCGTCATTGCCAAGTGCCTGTGGCCATTGATCGAGTCTTTAAACTCATGAAGCGTGAACACGCCAAACTCGGTATCGACAGAGTCTTTACGGATCAACTCAATGGTTTTTTCGTTCATCATCCGGTAATGAATCAAGTCTGCAATGGTACCAATCTTCAGGTCATGCAACTTGGCAAATTCTTCCAGATCAGGACGACGAGCCATAGTGCCATCATCATTCATGATCTCAACAATCGCCGCCGCAGGCTCTAAACCGGCCAAACGCGCCAAATCACAACCCGCTTCAGTATGACCTGCACGACTCATTACGCCACCCGGTTGAGCACGCAACGGGAAAATATGTCCAGGCTGGACAATAGCGCCTTTCGGCGACTGCGGGTCAACAGCAACACGAATAGTATGAGCGCGATCCGCCGCTGAGATACCAGTGGTCACACCTTCTCGTGCTTCAATTGATACCGTAAAAGGCGTACTGAACTGTGCACTGTTGTCATCCACCATCGGAGGCAAGCCAAGATAGTCACAACGCTCACCGCTCAGAGTCAAACAAATCAAGCCCCGAGCCTTGGAAGCCATAAAGTTAATATCTTCCGGACGAACTTTTTCCGCCGCGATGATCAAATCACCTTCGTTCTCACGATCCTCATCATCCATCAAAATAACCATTTTACCTTGACGAATATCTTCAATGATCTCTTCAATACTGTTTAGCGTCATTATTGAGCCTTTTTCAGCCGGTATAAAAATTCATTACTTGAAACGAAAGATCCTTTCAAAGGTCAACGTTTCGTTCTTCCCATAAAGCCATTTTCAGCAAGAAAACTCATTGAAATGGCAGATTCTTTTGATTCGGTTTGCGGACTCTCTTTCGATAAAAGCCGCTCAAGATAACGAGCCACCACATCCACTTCTAAATTTACCTGATCACCCTTTCGGTAAGTTGCGATGATCGTTTCCTGTTGCGTATGAGGGATGACATTCAACACAAAATCATCACCAATTAATTCATTCACCGTCAAGCTGCAACCATCAACCGTGATCGACCCTTTCTTCGCAATATAATGGGCGATTTCAGCAGCGGGGCGAACCACGATTCTGACCGAGCGAGCAGACTGTTCAAGAGATTCAATTTTACCCAAACCGTCCACATGTCCACTCACTATGTGTCCGCCAAACCGGGACGTAGGCAACATGGCCTTCTCCAGATTCACCGGCGCACCGATCGGCAAGTCATTCAACCCGGTCAAAGATAAGGACTCCAGCGACACATCCGCCGTGAAGCTGGTTGAGTCGAAATCGACCACTGTCAGGCAAACGCCATTCACTGCAATGCTGTCACCCAACTTAACGTCGGACATGTCCAGACGATTAACCGCAAACCGAAGAGCAACATCGCCACCCTTCAGTGTTTTAGCCGCGATGCTTCCCACCGCCTCAATGATTCCCGTAAACATTATTTACCTGCCGCTGTGTTATCAGCGTCTGATTTAACAGGACGAGCAATCAAGCGCAAATCACGCCCAAGCATCACTGCATCCTCAAATTCAAAATTCAACGCCTGGCTCATTGTAGAATAGCCAAGATCAACCAAAGGTCTTGCTTGCGCACCCATTAATTTAGGCGCCACATACACCCAATATTCATCAACCAAGTCCAACGCAAGGAACTGACCACACAAGGTTGCGCCAGCCTCAACCAACACATCACAAACTTCGTGCGTGTCGGCCAAAACCGTTAATAACCAGCCCAGATCAATACGGCCTTCAACCAACGGCGCTTTAATCACGGTAGCTTTTTCTGCCAAAAAGTTCGCTTTATGCTCCTGCTCGGCATTCAGGGCATTACTGCAGACAATGATGGTTTTTCCATCCAAGCCAAGAAGCTTAGCGGTTTCCGGAATGCTCAGGTGAGTATCCAAAACCACCCGAATGGGCTGCTTGGCCACAATGTCATTACTTAACGTATCCGCTAAACCTAATTCATCTTTGCGAACCGTTAATGATGAGTCGTCATGAATGACGGAGGCTACGCCCGTGATAATCGCGCCACTCTGTGCTCGCAAACGCTGAACATCAGAACGCGCATCGGCGCCTGTGATCCATTTGCTCTCGCCTGAGGCCATGGCCGTCCGACCATCCAAACTCATTGCCTGCTTAACCCGAACGTAAGGTAGTTTATGTTCCATACGCTTCAAAAAACCGGGGTTTAATGCTCTCGCTTCTGCTTCCAGCAACCCGGAAGCCACATCAATTCCCGCCGCCTGAATACGGGCCAAACCCTTACCTGCCACCTGAGGGTTAGGGTCCTCCATGGCTGCAACCACACGACTAACTCCGGCTGCGATCAAACCATCACAACACGGGGGGGTTCGCCCGAAGTGGCTACAGGGTTCCAGCGTCACATACGCCGTCGCGCCTTGGGCTTTTTCTCCGGCGTCACGTATGGCGTGCACCTCGGCGTGAGGTTCCCCCGCCCGATAATGAAAGCCTTCGCCGACCACTTCCTGATCTTTCACAATCACACACCCAACTCTTGGGTTTGGGTGTGTGGTATACCAACCTTCACGAGCCAGCTCTATCGCTCGTTGCATCCACTGTCGGTCTTCACTGGTGAATTTTAATTCACTGTTAAACTCAGAATCACTATTAAACTCAGAATGCGCCATCCGTTATTCAGACTCCACAGGTTTACAAGACAGCTTTTCAATTTCTGTGCGGAACTCTTCAATATCCTGAAAGCTACGATACACAGAAGCGAACCGAACATAAGCGACCTGATCCAGATCTCGCAGTGAATCCATTACTGCTTCGCCAACCAAAATAGAAGGCACTTCCCGCTCTCCGGTGGCACGCAGTCGGTGTTTGATTTTTAAGACGGCAGACTCGATGTCATCAAAACTGACCGGGCGCTTTTCCAAAGCCCGCTGAATGCCTGAAAGGAGTTTTTCTTCATTGAAAGGTTCACGGGTGCCATCTTGTTTAATCACCCGGGGCATCAGAAGTTCCGCCACTTCATAAGTGGTGAAGCGTTCACTGCATTGCATGCACTCTCTGCGGCGACGAATTTGTTCACCATCGCTGATCAGACGAGAGTCAATGACCTTGGTTTCTTTGTAGCCACAAAACGGACAATACATATGAACCTCTGAAGTTAAAGAGCTGTATGGAACAAATTAATGCTTAAAAAACTTGCCCAAATAAACAGTGCCGCCATTCTAATTCTACTGAGGCTAAAACGCAAAAAAGCCGTGACTGAAATATTCAATCACGGCTTTTTAAATACCAGCAATTACTTATAAACAGGCTTCTGCTTACAAATTGCCAATACTTTTTCTTTTACTTCTGCAATTGCAGCCGTTGCATCACCGGATTCAAGACCATCCAGTACATCACAAATCCAACCCGCCAGCTCAGCTGACTGTGCTTCATCGAAACCTCGGCTTGTGATGGCTGGTGTACCAATACGCAGGCCAGAAGTAACAAACGGTGAACGAGGGTCATTTGGCACCGCATTTTTGTTCACAGTAATGTTCGCTTCACCCAAAGCGGCGTCAGCGTCTTTACCTGTGTACTCTTTGCCGATCAGATCCACCAAGAACAGGTGATCGTCTGTACCACCAGAAACAACGTTAATGCCACGAGCAATGAATGTTTCCGCCATGGCTTGTGCATTCTTAACAACCTGCGCCTGATAAGACTTATACTCATCGGACATCGCTTCTTTGAAACACACCGCTTTGGCAGCGATAACGTGCATCAATGGGCCACCTTGCGACTCAGGGAAAACAGCGAAGTTAAGCTTTTTGTTCAGCTCTTCGTCTTCTTTCGCCAGAATCAAACCGCCACGAGGGCCACGTAACGTTTTATGCGTTGTTGTAGTTACAACGTCAGCAATGCCTACTGGCGTTGGATATACACCAGCGGCAATAAGACCCGCCACGTGTGCCATATCAACAAACAGGTAAGCACCCACTTTGTCCGCGATATCGCGGAAGCGCTGCCAATCCACTACACGAGAGTAAGCAGAGAAACCAGCAACCACCATTTTAGGCTTATGCTCAAGCGCCAAGCGCTCAACTTCATCGTAATCAATTTCGCCCGTTTCAGGGTTCAAGCCATATTGAACGGCTTCATAAATACGACCAGAGAAAGAAACCGTAGCACCATGAGTTAAGTGACCACCGTGCGCCAGGCTCATGCCCAACACTTTGTCACCAGGCTTACATAACGCCATGTAGACAGCAGCATTCGCTTGAGAACCGGAGTGAGGCTGTACGTTCGCATAGCCGGCACCAAACAATTCTTTCGCGCGGTCAATGGCCAATTGCTCAACCACATCCACGTGCTCACAGCCACCGTAGTAGCGCTTACCTGGATAACCTTCAGCATATTTGTTTGTAAGCTGAGAACCTTGCGCTTCCATAACACGAGGGCTCGTGTAATTTTCTGAAGCGATCAATTCAATGTGCTCTTCTTGGCGAACACGTTCGCTCTCCATTGCTGACCATACGTCTGGGTCAAAATCGGCAATATTCATATCACGGGTAAACATGCTCGTCCTCTGGTTCTATCAAGTGAGGTTGACCACTCAATCAGGAATTTATTGCATATCATCGAATAAACAACCTGATTAAAAGTGGAGCTGGAAAATTGGCGCGAATTATAACCGATTATTTAAAAGTCGCCTACCAGGGAAATTCATCACGCACATAAAAACAAACCACCAGGGCAGTTATCGCTTTAAAATCAATCAAATACAAAATCAGTCGGTTTCTTTTGTATAAAAGCTATACAAATCCCGGCCACTTTCTTTAGCCTTATACATGGCATGATCTGCGTTTCTTAATAGCGCAGAAGCATCCTCAGCATGCTTAGGATAAATAGCCACCCCAACACTGGCCGTCACAATAAATTCCTGACCATTAATCAATACCGGCTCTTGCAATGCCGAAACCACCTGGCCGGCCACATGCTCACCAAACGAACGGGCGGACGCTTCGGTGCTCTGCCCACCCAGGATGATGGTAAACTCATCGCCCCCCATACGGGCAACCGTATCCGAACCACGAACACAACTGCTCAAGCGCTGTGCTACCTCTTTTAACAGGATATCGCCTGCTTCATGGCCGAGCGTATCGTTTACCGGCTTAAAATTATCCAGATCAAGATAAAGCAACACCACCGCGCCTTCATTTTGATCGGCATGACGCATCTCCAACTGAAGCTGTTCCCGAAATAAACTTCGGTTTGCCAGGTCCGTCAAAGGATCGTAATAAGCCAGGCGGTGAATCCGCTCTTCAGCTTCTTTTCGCTCGCTCATATCCGAGAAAATAACAATGTAACTGTCCACCAGCTGGTCGTCATTTCTGATGGAAGACACACCCACCCAGGCCGGGTAAGGCTCTCCGGTCTTTTTACGATGCCAAACTTCACCCTGCCAATAACCAGAATCCGCCACCAACCCCAATAACGTATGATAAAACTGCTCGGTTTGTTGCTCGGTGCATAAGGTAGCTATGTTCTTTCCGATTAACTCCTTTGTGTTGTAGCCCGACACCTTTTGAAACGCATGATTAGAGCGAACAATGTCGCCGTCCATATCGGTGATCAGAATCGCTTCATTGCTGCTCTCAAATACTTCAGCCGCCAGCTTCAGTTCAGCCTGACTTTTTCGGCGCTGAGTGATATCTCGACAACTTCCAAGCAAACCTTCAAAGTTATGATTTTCATCCCAAAGAAGCGCGATTTTAATTTCCAGGGAAACATAATGCCCATCACTGTGCAGCGCCATAACATCAACGATGTGCTCACCGGTATCTTCACGATACTGTTTAGCGTCTACTTTTCCATCCATCACCGCCTGCAAGGGCACTGCGATTTCGCGTTCAATTCTGGCAAACTGATCGTCTGCTAAAAACGCCCGAATGCCTTGATTCAAAACCTCTTGTTGGGAGTACCCCAAAACCCGAATCACAGAAGGACTGATGTATTTAAAGTGGAACTTAGGGTCCATTACCCACACCAAGTCCCGAATGTTATCTGCCAGAATTTCCAGATATCGTGCCTGCTGACCCGCCTTAGACTGAGCCTGCAACAACTCAGTAATGTCTCGACCAACGCCGATATAACGCTCCACACTGCCATCCGGCTGACGCGTAAACGGCGTATCCGAAAACAAATAACTCCGCCAGTCCCCATTTTTGTGCTGCAACCTCAACACAGTTTCTTTGACTGCGCCGTTGGCCATTTGTCGCAGCTGAGGCATTTCATGCTTAAAAATGCGCTTATCGTCTGGATGCATTAGCTTTTTCCAGTAACTGTCACCCAGCTCAGCCACTTCTGCCGCAGAATACCCAAGTTGCTCACCAATCTCGTGGTTCACAAAGACATTCAAGCGAGTAGTCACATCGTTCACATAAACAATATCAGGCACCGTATGCACCACCTGCTGCCAAAACTTTTCTCGCAAGTCTGCGTATTCTTTCGCTTCTTTCAGGGCGGTAATATCCAATAAGCTCAATAAGAGATTCTTTGAAGACAAAGCATTGGCACGAGCAGCCTCAGAATGCCCCCCCTCTTCCAAAGCCAAGCCCTGGACGAAACTCACGTTTAGCTGAAGACAAAGCAACCGCCCTGTGACACTTTTGATTTCCATGACCGTTTCAGCACGGTCTTTCTTCGATAAAATCAGATTCAGTAAGACCGACCAAAGCTTACTTTCCGAGTGTAAAAGCGATTTCTTAAGGTGCTTAACAGCAGTCATGGAGTCAATTGTATCGAGCATACGGCAGGCAGACTCATTAATCTCAGTCAACAACACCCCATCCGCCATTGGCTGAAACTGCCAGTTATTTCGATCACGCCACTCATGAAACGCTTCGATTGATTTGATATTGCTGTTTTCCAACCAGTCACCCAACTCATTCAAATCCATCATGGCCAAAGCAACGCCGGCACCTTCAAAAGTCGACTTATAGTGGCTCTGACTGGTCGTCAGTTCATCATGAATCCGGTGTTGTTCGCTGACGTCTTTCAGCACCCAAACAACCACACGGCTTGAATCTTCCAAAGAAATAATCTGATAGGTGGGCTCCACAAATCGAGTCACCGCCAAATTATCAATAGAGATGACCTCGTCCGTTTCCGGCGTTTCTTGTTTTAATAACGCATCGGTCCACTGAATCAGTTTTTCAACGGCGGCCCACTCCCGATGGTCTTTGAGGTCTTCATTCACATCACGCTCTTTCGTTAACTTTAACAGCGAATAAAATGCATGATTAGCATAGTGGATGGTTTCATTTTGACCGATGACCAACACAGCGTCTGAAATCGAAGACAAAATCAAATCACCCCGCAAGGCAAGCTCGCGGTTTTTCTGCATCAAAGACTTATTTTCTTTCCTTGCTGTGGATAAGTACCAAATCAAACTCACCCCACCAAACAAATAGAAAAACGCAACCAGTGCCGACGGCGTCAACGTTGAAAAGTAATGACTGCTCATTGCCGCGTGGTTAATGTAGCCCGATAGTTCCAGCTCACTGCCAAGTAGACGCACAGACCACACATGATCCCGAGACTCTAACGCTTTATTGGCGACACTGCTGGAAACCCATAACTGCTTATCCGTCGAGGTATCCACCAATTCGTAAGCCGCCAGCGGGAACTCATTGGTCGCCAAAGATGTTTTAAAGCCCGCCAATGAAAAAACAATCACTAAAAAACCCTGATTATCTTTTCTCCGATGAAAGAGATAGCCTTGCTCCGTATTCAGCACCCTCAGTCCGGAAATCGGGCTGCGGGCATCAAAACGAAATTTAGTGACCGACGGCTCCCCAAGGTTGCGAGACAAAGGCACGCCTGAGTCTTTTAAAACGGTGGAATCCCCATCCACCAAAGCAACACTGGTGACCAAAGCCGAAGCGTCTACCGCTTTTAAATAAAAATCATCCACCTCAGCCAGGTCAGAAAATGGCTGAGCATAGTCATGAGCAAGCAACTGTTTTAACGGCTGTAACTGGGAGCGAAAATAATCATGAAACAACACCACCCGGTTTTTGATGGTGTTGGAACTTAATTGAATGTGGTATTGATGATCTTTCCAGACCTGCCAGGACATGACACCCACCAGATACAAAAAAGCCACCACGAATAAAATCACAGGATAAACAGGTACGGCTTTCGAACGATACAACCCCTGATAATCGGTATGTTTCTGCACAAATACCACTCAACTTAAAATTTGCTTAAACTATCCAAAACCCTGTGGACAATACGAATTTAGAATTATTCTGCTGTATATTAAAACATCAACAAGGACAGGCCAACCATAAAGAAAGGTATGCTGATCCACATCCACAAAAAAACCAGGAATCCCTGACCGAATCAGTACTTTCGCTTGCACCTGAAATTTGATGAATTATGATTAACGCACGGAAGGTTCTGTTACGCTTAATTTAGAAACGTCTCCCTTCACTAATCATTCCAACTTCACAAAATTATCAGGTCAATTATTTATGGCGCAATACGTCTATACGATGAACCGTGTGAGCAAGGTTGTACCACCGAAACGCGAAATCATTAAAGATATTTCACTGTCCTTTTTCCCCGGCGCAAAGATTGGCGTTCTAGGCCTTAACGGTGCAGGTAAATCCACAGTGCTTCGCATCATGGCTGGCGTTGACACCGAATTTGACGGTGAAGCTCGCCCAATGCCTGACATCAATGTTGGATACCTTCCTCAGGAACCCGAGCTGGACGACAGCAAAACCGTTCGTGAGTGCGTTGAAGAAGCGTTGGATCATATTAAGTCTGCACAAAACCGTCTGGATGAAGTTTATGCAGCCTACGCCGAGCCGGACGCCGACTTCGACGCCCTGGCGGCCGAACAAGCCAAACTGGAAAATATCATTCAGGCTTCCGATGCACACAACATGGAGCGCAAGCTGGAAGTCGCGGCAGACGCACTTCGCTTGCCAGAGTGGGATGCCCAAATTAAGAACTTGTCCGGTGGTGAAAAGCGCCGAGTGGCTCTTTGCCGCCTATTACTTTCAAGCCCGGACATGCTGCTTCTTGACGAACCGACCAACCACTTGGACGCAGAATCAGTGGCCTGGCTTGAACACTTCTTATGTGAATTCCAAGGCACTGTCGTGGCAGTAACCCACGATCGCTATTTCCTCGATAACGCAGCAGGCTGGATTCTGGAACTCGACCGTGGCCGAGGCATTCCGTTTGAAGGTAACTACTCCGCCTGGCTGGAAAGTAAAGAGCAGCGTTTGGCCGCAGAAGAAAAATCACAAGCTTCACGAGAGAAAGCCATCAAACACGAACTGGAGTGGGTTCGCTCTAATGCAAAAGGCCGCCAGTCAAAGAGCAAGGCACGTTTGGCACGCTTTGAAGAAATGAATTCCCAGGATTTCCAAAAGCGCAGTGAAACCAATGAAATCTACATTCCACCAGGGCCTCGCTTAGGTGACAAAGTCATCAACTTTAACAATGTAACCAAAGGCTTCGGGGATCGTATTCTGATTGATGACTTAAGTTTCAGCATCCCGCAAGGGGCCATCGTCGGTGTCATCGGCGGTAACGGCGCCGGTAAATCCACATTATTCAGAATGATCTCAGGCACTGAACAACCGGACAGCGGCGAAATCGAAATCGGCGAAACCGTTAAAATGGCTTTTGTTGATCAGAGCAGAGCAAACCTCGACGACAACAAAACCGTATGGGAAGAGTTGTCTGGTGGTTCTGATATCATCAACATTAACGGCTACGAAGTTCAGTCCCGCTCATACGTGGGTCGTTTCAACTTCAAAGGCTCCGACCAGCAAAAACGCGTAGGCGATTTATCAGGCGGGGAGCGTGGTCGCTTGCACCTGGCCAATACCTTAAAGCAAGGCGCGAACGTTTTGCTGCTGGATGAACCGTCGAACGATCTGGACGTGGAAACACTGCGTGCGCTGGAAGAAGCCTTATTAGACTTCCCTGGTTCCGCGATTGTGATTTCGCACGACCGCTGGTTCCTGGATCGCATCGCAACCCACATTCTGGCCTACGAAGACGAATCCAACATCACCTTCTTTGAAGGTAACTACACTGAATATGAGAAAGACTACAAAGACCGAGTGGGTGAAGAAGCCGCGACACCTAAGCGAGTGAGACATAAGAAACTGGCTTAATCGGCTTAACACCAATACAAAAAAGCCAGAGCGATTGCTCTGGCTTTTTTGATCTGCCGTAATTCTGTACTCAATATTGAAAACTTAATCACTTTTACGCTTAATATATAGCGTCTTCTTAACCGTTGCGACGACATCCCCCTCTTCGTCCATAATATCGACAGAGTAGACGGGTAAATACTTCTCACCATTAGCCGTCTTTTGGCGAATATCATCTAACATTTCATCCGTGACTTCGAAATGCGCTCTGACTGTGCCTCTGCCCGGCTTTTTAAACTCTATGTCGGCCGACTTATCCCAGACAATGTAACCTTTACCGATCCGATTCATAATCAGCAACATAAAGAACGGATCAGCCATGGAATACAAAGAACCACCGAAGTGAACACCAACGTAGTTTTTATTGGTCATCTTCAGCTTCATCGCCACCGTTGCAGACGTGAAGTCCGGCGCCACCTTTTCCAAATGAATGCCAGCACCAACAAAGGGTGGCCATACGTTCACAAACCGACGAAACCACTCTGGTTTTTTTGCCAACGTCTGAAACATGCTTACCTCAAAATATAGTTGATATATCAACTATATTAACAAAATGGCCGATGTAAGTCAGCCATCCTATGAAACAGAGATCAGTTTTTTGAAATCGGCGGGTGATAAATCATTTGCACGGTCACCCCGTCTGGATCGAGGCAATAAAAACTTCTGGCGCCGTCACGATGCGTTCTTGGCTGACTTTGCGTCTTTACGCCATTGGCCTGGAAGAATTCAAACCACTGATCCACGTCATCCATATCATCCAGAATAAAGCCGATATGATCCAACCGCTGGCCTGCCACCGAAGCACTTTCCTGAGCACGATGCAGGGCAAGATTGTCATTGCCTGAGCACAAATACACATTGTCCGGGTCCGGCTGCCACTCAATATTCATTCCCAGCAGTTCGGTATAAAATGCCAGACTTTCTTCAAAGTGATTGCTGAACAGAGCGACGTGCCTCAGCCCGGCATGGCGTTTTGGCCGCTCTATCGGCTTACGCTCTTCCGTCATCATTACGCCTCGACCATTTCATAACTGTGTGTAATTTCCACGCCCGCCTTACCCAACATAATAGACGCTGAACAATACTTTTCTGCGGATAATTCCACAGCACGCTTAACCTGGCTCTCTTTCAGGTTGTTGCCAGTGACTTTAAAATTCAAGTGGATCTTAGTGAACACAGCAGGTACTTCATCCGAACGTTCCGCTTCGATGTCAGCAACACAGTCGGTCACGTTCTGTCGAGACTTTTTCAAAATACTGATGACATCAAATGAAGCGCAGCCGCCCATTCCGATCAAGAGCGTTTCCATCGGACGCAAACCAACATTTCGGCCACCATGATCTTCCGGGCCATCCATAACGACGGTGTGCCCCGAACCGGATTCACCCATAAAACAGACATTTTCAACCCACTTAATTCGAGCTTTCATTTCAACACCTTTTTAATTTAGTTATGCCAACATTGTAACTGGATCACATTCTTTGCAAAACAATTCAAATTAATTTATAAATTTCTTTAATATCACGGGAGTAGCAACTTCATTGCATAAGAAGCTGGCATAAACCAGCCTAACAAATGGAAATTAGAGGAAAATATGATCGGATAGGTCTATCCTAAATAGCTGCGTGCCGTAATATCACACGCACTTTTATGACATAATCTATCATCTCGTCCTAGTTACATGTGTTAATTGAGTAGCAGTTTTTAAATTATCTAAGGGATTATTCGGGTTTTGCCTATGACAAGCATTATTAAGCCAGTGGAAACTAATAAGCATCTCGACGCATTCATTGCTCAATGCCACCGTAGAAAGTACCCAAGCAAGAGCACCATTATCTACGCTGGTGATGAATGTGATTCGCTTTATTACATAGTAAAAGGTTCCGTGGCTGTGATCATCGAAGACGATGATGGTCGCGAAATGATCATGGCTTATCTGAATGCAGGCGACTTCTTTGGTGAAATGGGGCTGTTCGATCAGGAAGAAACCCGAAGCGCTTGGATTAAGGCTAAAAATGAATGTGAAGTCGCTGAAATTGGATACAGCAAATTCAGAGAATTCACTCAAACCTCACCAGAAATCCTGTACATGCTTGGCACCCAAATGGCCAGCAGACTACGAGCAACAACACGTAAAGTCGGCGATCTGGCCTTCCTTGACGTTACAGGCCGTGTCGCAAGGACACTTTTGGAGCTGACCAAGGAGCCGGACGCAATGACTCACCCGGATGGCATGCAAATCAAAATCACCCGTCAGGAGATCGGTCGTATTGTGGGTTGTTCAAGGGAAATGGTGGGCCGAGTTCTCAAAACCCTGGAAGAGCAAGGCCTGGTTTCCGTAAAAGGTAAAACCATGGTGGTTTACGGTACACGCTAACGTTTGAATTGACGATCCCGTCAACCAAAACGAAAAAGGCGCTCAATATTCATTATTGAGCGCCTTTTTTATTTCAATGTCTTTATCTACGAAAACAGTTTTGCCAACTCATCGCCCGGATTCTCTGCTCTCATAAACGCCTCGCCAACCAGAAACGCATTGACCTGATGAGCACGCATATCAGCCACGTCCTGAGCAACCACAATGCCACTTTCTGTCACCACGATACGATCATCCGGAATTCGGTCCAGTAACTGATAGGTGTTCTCTAAGGACACTTCAAAGGTGTGCAGGTTACGGTTATTAATCCCGATCAGGGGGTTTTCGACCGTCAGAGCCACATCCAGCTCAGCCCCATCATGCACTTCAATCAAAACGTCCATCCCCAGCTCATGACTCAACCCGGTTAGATCCGCCAGTTGCTGCTGCGAAAGCGCCGCCACGATCAATAACACACAGTCGGCCCCAATCGCTTTCGCTTCGTAGATCTGATACTCATCCACCAGAAAGTCTTTTCGAATTGCCGGCAGTTGACACGCCGCCCGAGCCTGCTGAAGATAATCTTCGTGCCCCTGAAAGAAGTCTGCATCCGTCAACACCGACATACAAGCAGCACCTGCTTGCTCATAACTCAACGCGATTTCGGCCGGGTTAAAGTTTTCCCGGAGCACACCTTTGCTTGGCGATGCCTTTTTAATTTCAGCGATCACCGCAGACTGCCCTGCTGCTATCTTATTTTGAATCGCAGCCACAAACCCTCTGGCTGTTTCTCCTTCTTTGGCACGGCTTTTTAACTCCGCCAAAGACACCGAAACCGAGCGCTCAGCAATTTCTTCATGTTTTCGACTAATGATCTTAGTCAGAATCGTTGGTGTACTCATGACAAATCAATCTCTACTTCAATCAGTTCAGAACAAGCGACTCACTTAACCCGCAAGAGCTTCCGTAAAGCTCACCAGTTCATTAATCTTTTCTTTGGCCATTCCGCTATAAATTGCATCTTGAGCCATTTCCACACCCAGCGTTAAGTCCGTCGCTAAGTTGGCCGCATAAATCGCCGCCCCCGCATTCAAAGCAATGATGTCTGCTGCCTTGTTGCCCGCTTCGGTTTCTCTGGCACCTAAAGCATCTTTGATCAGCGATAGGCTTTGTTCAGCCGACTCAACCACCAGCCCTTCCAACGACTGACGTTGAACTCCGAAATCCTCTGGTTTGATAACGTATTCTTTAATCTCACCCTGGTGTAATTCAGCCACCGTAGTTTCTGCCGCAATGGATATTTCATCCAAACCGTCATTTGAATGAACGATCAACACATGCTCACTGCCCAGGTTTTTCAGCACTTCAGCAAGTGGTCGGCACAATCCCTTATTGAATACGCCTATCACCTGATTTTTAACGCCGGCAGGGTTGGTCAGTGGGCCTAACATATTGAAAATAGTTCGCATGGCCATTTCTTTACGAGGACCAATCGCATGCTTCATCGCACCATGATGCGCCGGGGCAAACATAAAACCAACCCCGATTTCTTCCACTGCACGACCCACTTGCTCAGGCGTCAATGTTAAATTCACACCCACAGCTTCCAGTACATCGGCGCTGCCGGTAGTACTGGAAACACTGCGATTACCATGTTTGGCCACCTGGCCGCCCGCTGCCGCAACCACAAACGCAGAGGCAGTTGAAACATTAAACAAATTAGAACCGTCACCGCCTGTGCCACAAGTATCCACCATATGGTCACCTGTAACCTGAACACCAGAAGCCAAATCACGCATGACCATCGCTGCACCCGTGATTTCTTCGATGGTTTCACCCTTCATTCGAAGTCCCATCAATAAAGCACCAATTTGTGCATCTGTGGCCTGACCGGTCATCACCTGAGTCATGACGGCTTTCATATCTTCGGTGGACAAATCCACACGCTCTGCAACTAAAGACAATGCTTGCTGTATGTTCATGTTGATCCCTTTATTTCACCCGAGACGAGCGAGTTATTCTTAGAATTAGACAAAAAGTTTTTAAGCATATCATGACCCTGTTGGGTCAAAATTGATTCAGGGTGAAACTGAACCCCTTCCACACTCAGTGTTTTATGTCGGACGCCCATAATTTCAGCCACTGAGCCATCATCATTGGCGGTCCAAGCCGTGACTTCCAAACAATCTGGCAACTGGTCTTGATCAATCACCAACGAATGATAGCGGGTCGCTTCGAAGGGCAAATTCAACCCCAAAAACACCCCCTCATTCTGATGGTAAATCATGGACGTTTTACCATGCATAACTTCCTTGGCCCGGACCACCTTACCGTCAAAAGCCTGAGCAATGCTCTGATGACCCAAACAAATACCAAGAATGGGCAATTTTCCTGCAAAATACCGTATGGCTTCCACGGATATGCCTGCTTCCTGGGGAGTACAGGGGCCAGGGGAAATCACCAAATATTCCGGATTGAGCTTTTCTATCTCAGAAACGGTAATTTCGTCATTACGATACACAGCCACTTCAACGCCAAGCTCACCAAAATACTGAACCACGTTGTAAGTAAACGAATCGTAATTATCAATCATAACCAACATGAGGCCGCTCCAACGCTGGTCGATGCCTTTAAGCCGTGCATCCAGTTACCCTTCAAGTGCGGCGCCTTGTTTTAACGGTTGCGACATCAATTGCTGCACTTCATTCAGCGAATCGCATAACAAATCCGGCAATTCTTCAGCAACCGGCCGACCGTGATTGTAGCCATAGCTCACGGCAACAGAGGTACAGCCTGCGTTTTTGGCCGCAGCCACATCAGACATAGAATCGCCAATCATCCAACAGTCCGCAGGGTTGACCTTCATTTTATCCGCCGCGTATCTCAACGGCAGTGCAGAAGGTTTTCGTTCTGGCAGGGTGTCCCCGCCCACAATCACCTTAAATTTGGACGTCAAAGCCAGCCCGTTCAAAATAAGACGGGTAAATGCTTCCGGTTTGTTGGTAATCAAAGCCAGAGGAATTTGTTGCATTGAGCAATACGCCAACAATTCCTCAGCACCCGGATATAAACCTTTGGCTTTTTGACAGCACGCACCGTAAACCCGGTCAAACACAGTTCGGGCCTGTGTATACTCCACCAACGCTTGTGACGTTGAAAGATCTGGCTGAGCAAAAATTAATGCCCGCTCAATCAGTTTCTGAGCGCCATTGCCAATCCAGCCTGAAACACGGTCAAAGCCTGCCACAGGCAAATTGAGTTCGATCAGCATTTGATCAACGGCCACAGTCAAATCGGCAGCACTGTCAATCAAAGTACCATCAAGATCAAAAAAAATGGCTTTAGGCAATGGTCGCATTGGCTTTCGCTAACTCTTCGCGCATGGTATCAATCACAAATTTGTATGAATCCGCACCAAAAATGGCAGAGCCCGCCACAAAAGTGTCTGCACCCGCTGCTGCGATTTCGCGGATATTCTTGGTGTTTACGCCACCATCAATTTCTAGGCGAATATCCAAGCCTGACTCATCAATCTTTTTACGTGCTTCTCTCAATTTATCCAGCGTCCCCGGAATGAACTTCTGCCCGCCAAACCCTGGGTTCACGGACATCAACAACACCATATCCAGTTTATCCATCACGTAATCCATGTGATGCAATGGGGTCGCAGGATTAAACACCAAACCGGCTTTACAGCCTGCGCTTTTAATCAACTGCAAAGAGCGATCAATGTGATCGGAGCCTTCCGGATGAAAAGTAATGTAGCTTGCACCAGCTTCCAGGAAGTCACCAATGATTCGATCCACCGGCTTCACCATTAAATGAACATCAATCGGTGCTGTCACCCCATAGTCACGAAGTGCCTTACAGACCATAGGACCGATCGTAAGATTCGGCACATAATGATTGTCCATCACATCGAAATGAACGATGTCTGCTCCCGCCTCCAAAACCGCATCAACGTCTGCGCCTAAACGTGCAAAATCCGCAGACAAAATGGATGGAGCAATCTTAAAAGACTTCATGACAAAACCTCATTGATAAATATTAGTGGCGCATTTTACCTCAGGCGATGTTTGCTTTCAGCTTTTAAAAAAACAATATTCAAACGAAGTCAATCAAAGCGGCCTGAATCTTGTATAAAAACTAATTTCCACCGATTCGTCAAAAAACAGACTATGAAATCAAACACATTAATCCATCGTATCGTTTTGTCCGTGCTCCTGGGGCTGTTCTCAATACATATTCCCTTTGCCCTCGCGGAAGAAGAAACACAGGAATCAGCACCAACCGAAAACAGCGAAAACTCACCAGAAACAGAAGAAGGCACCGAAGGCTCAGCGGAAGGAAACGAGGAAGCCGCACCAAAGATTTCACTCACCGCCAAAGAGTGGCTTGAATTGAAAAGGCCCAAGTCCCAAGCAGAAAGCAGCAGAATAAAATTACTGCTCACCGAAATCGATGAGCGGGAGCTCCTGAAACTGAACACCAGCGAAGAAGAGTTTATTGGTTTATTTTCAGAACAAAATACCGCCCAACCCCTCGGCGGCATTTTAATTTTGCACGATTCCGGCCTCCACCCAAACGAGCAGTCTTTCATCGCGCCGCTGAGGAAACGCCTGCCTGACTATGGCTGGAATACATTAGCCATCGCCATTCCAGACGCAGAAACCACGCCACTGCCAGATCGAAAGTGGCCGAGTTACCCGGCTGATTTCACCCTTAACCCGACAACAGAAGAGTTAGAATCCGGGCCTGAAGACGAAGACTCCGAACAAGCCACCGAAGGAGAGGACACAGCGACCAAGGAAACGCCTGAAGAAACAACAGAAGAAACAAACAAAACACAGGAAGCGTCATCAGAAACCAAAACCGGCGAGGACAGTGCCGAACAAGAGACAGCCGCGCCAGGCCAGACCCCGCAGGAGCGAACCATGGCCAGAATTGAAGCCGCCGTTCAAGAACTTAAAAATCGAGGTCAGTTGAACTTAGTGATCATCGGACAAGGTGTTGGCGCCAGTTGGGCCATCAGCTATTTAGACTCTTCATCCAGTCAGGAAATGTTCACTTTGGTGGTGGTTGACCCTGAACTTCCCCCGGTGGAAAACGATAAAAATTACATCAACGACCGACTGGCTAAGTTTGTGGAAATTCCCATCCTGGACATCGTCAGTGACGCCAGTGCATACGCCAAGCAACAAGCAAAAGAACGTAAAAACACGGCCCAACGAAAGTTACTGACAGCTTACCAACAGCTCTCTACCCGCGCTACGCTGGATTCCGACGTCCATCACCACCGGATCGTCAAACGTATTCGAGGTTGGCTGGCCCAAAATGCTCCGGGAGAAGAGCAACCCATTCAATAAATCGCCCTACTTGTGACTGCCGTTTCGCGAAGCCAATATGGTGTTGTAAGCTTCCTGAATAGTTTGTGACTGCGCTGTTGCAGCCTGAACCATCTCATCGGTAGCGCCCGCACTTTGTAACTTATCCGGGTGATGGGCCGACATGGCCCGTCGATAAGCCAGTTTGAGTTCTTGCTCTGTGCAGCCAGACGCGACACCTAAAATGGAATATTGCGTCTCCAGCGACTTAGCAACCTTGGTCGGTTGATACAGACTCGCTTTTACTTGCTTCAGAATAGTATTCGCAGCCCGCGCGGAAAACCCCAAACGTTTGGCAATATGAAGGAAAGCCTTCCCGGTACCCGATGCCAGGTTGCCATCTGCGATCACAATGCGGGCTTGAATTTCAAGAAAAATGCGAAGTAACCCTCGGTGTTTTTTCGCCACAGACGACAAGGGGTCCAATATCGCGTTCAACTGGAAATCGGGCTGTTTACCTTCACTGAATAAGCGAATGGCATCTTTACGCGCCCGTTCGTCGAGCCGAAACGAATCAAACACAGCTTCCGCCATGTCAATTTCCCGTTTGCTCACGGCACCGTCGGCTTTGGCCAGGTAGCCCATCATCAAAAAAGTCGATTGATGTAATAAATGCCGGAAGGCCTCATTGTCTCGCGCGAAATAACATCGGTATTTGGTCAGCGGATCTCGTGCCTTTTCCAACCAAACACCGAACACATAACCGAGCAACGACCCTATGATCAAAGCAACCACCCCGAAGGTGTTGCCCATCAGTCCCCCGATAATAAGACCGAACCACTTGATCATTTATGTCTCATCATTGACAAGCGAGCCAGCGATACGGTCCTCCAAGGCAATTAAACGCTCGGGTGTACCAACGTCCAACCAATAACCAGGATACACAGAAGCAGAAAGCAAGGATTGATTCGCCCAGGATCTGAGCATTGGGCCAAGTGCACCGCTGTCTCGGCTCAGGGATCGGAACAGTTGAGGTTTGAAGACACTTAAGCCACTGAAGGTGTAGTGATCATTGCTCTCTGACTTATTTCGCAATACAGAGGACTCCACTGCGAAGTCACCGGCCGGGTTGTGCACGGGATTATTGACCAGCACCAATTCGCCCAGCCGATCCGAAACGATAAGGGCCTCAGCAGCCTGCACCAGTAACCGATAATCAAAATCCGTCCAGACGTCACCATTCACAACAATAAAAGGCCGCTCTCCTAACTGCGGCAAAGCATTCACAATCCCCCCAGCCGTTTCCAACGGTTCTTGCCCTTCATTCACGCAGTAAATATCAAGGCCATCGTCCGGACGCTGATGAATATAGGCCTCCACTTTTTCAGCCAGATACGCGCAATTCACCACAACATGGGTCACACCCGCCCGTTTCAGTTTTCTCAAATGATGCTCAATCAAAGGCAAGCCAGCCACTTTCAATAAGGGCTTAGGACAGTCATCCGTTAACGGTCGCATTCGGGTGCCTTTGCCTGCGGCTAAAATCATGGCATAAACCGATGAATCAGAAGGTTGGTTTATCATCTAGTGGGACGTCTCACTTACTAATTTTGCTTTCAATGCCGGTTGGATCGTTTCATTCCACAATTCAACAACCCCCTCAGGCCACAGATCCAGATTATGAGCGATCACGTCATCCACATGTTTTATCACCAACGGTAAATCGGATAAATACTGCTGTTTGCCATCCCGAAGGGCCAACCGACAAAATATTCCCAGTATTTTTAAAAGCCGCTGCATCGCTGTCTGCGCCACCCAGGACTGAAACAACGTAACACCCACTTCGTCACCCAGAATCCCTGACTGCATCAGCTGCTGATAATAGTCGGAAATTAATGCAGCCTGCTGGTCATGTGGCAACTGCCAGTACGCGTCATATACGATCGAAATCAAATCATAACAAACTGGACCTTTGACCATGTCCTGAAAATCAATCATGGCAACATCGTCATCGGTCAGCATCAAGTTCCGGCAATGAAAATCCCGGTGTACCCAGACCTGAGGCTGACACTCAAACCCTTTAGCCAGCAAAGACGCCAGCGTCACCAAGACCTGCTGCTGTTCGCCTGAAAGTTCTAAGCCTAGGAATTGATCAAGACACCAGTGTTCAAACAAACCAAAATCACGCGCTAACAAAGCACCGTCGTAACTTCCGGTTAATGTCAAAAGTGGATCAGGAATCTGCGCCAAACGAATTAAGTCAGTTAATGCACGATGAATAATGGCCTTAGGTTGCCGGTGCACATTCATTTCATAAACGTCGCTGAGCAACGTATCCCCCATATCGGACATCAGCATGTAGCCACGTTCATCATCGAAAGCAAACACCAACGGCGCCATCACCCCAACCTGCTCCAAAGCGGCAGATACCTCTCTGAAGCGTTTGTTACTGTCTACGTCTGAACTCAGGCAAAAAATGAAACTGCGCTTGCCTAGGTGAACTCTGAAATAGGCCCGACTGCTGGCATCCCCCACAACGGAGTTCACTTCCGGCGCCCCTTGTACGGCCAGATACGCCAAACTCTGTTGCAGCCAATCCAAAGCTTCATTTGTCAACATCCAGATCAACCTCTAAATACCCATGGAAATAACGTTTTAAGTCACCTGCGGCAATAAATCCAAAATAATCCGCTCTGCGAATTGGAGCCTGCCGTAATTCAGTATAGAATCTCTGACCAAACAATTTCCAAGCTGGCCATCAAAAGCACTTTATCATCCTTTATATGAAGATTCGAACGAACCATACTCAACCTAGCAAACGTAAGCCAGCACACCCGTGGACTAAGAAGTTTTCTGCTCTGTTTTTATCCGGCTGTGCCACCACCTTCAGTCTTCCGTCCCATGCTCAGGATGATGGGTTTTGTTCGCCCAATCAAACGCTCACACCCAGAGAATTTAACGACATTCTGGCTTATGCTGATCAACTGGGTTGGGTAAAAAAAGAAGATCTGCCCGAAGCATTAAAAGCCAAAGCATCCGACCGGTGCGACGGGTTTTATGTGGGTCGGGGTCTTCAGCAAACACTGAAAAAAGACGCGCCCATTGCCATTGAGGCCGACGCAGCCAAAGGCTCTACACAAGCCAACACCAGCCAGTTTGACGGCAATGTCACCATCACTCAGGAAGGCAATCAAACAACATCAGACTTTGCGTGTTACAACAAAAACACCAACCAGGCATCGTTATTCGGCAACGTCTTAATTGATAACTCGGGCTTAAAACTGCTGGGCGATCAAGCGGAAGTTAACCTGGTGGAAGAAAGCGGATCGGTGTCCAATGCATTATTTGCGGTAGCCGATGCGCACCTCCGGGGCCAATCCAACCACATGGATTTCGATTTCCTGGATGACAGCCAATACGTCGAACTCGACAGCGGCTACATAACGTTTTGCGAGCCCAACAGCAACGCCTGGAAAATGGAAGCCGAAGACATCGAGCTGGACTTCACCGAAGGTTGGGGGGAAGCATCGCACATCAAGCTAAAAGTACAGGATGTACCGGTGCTCTATATTCCCTGGATGAACTTCCCGCTCGATGACCGCAGAAAAACCGGTTTCTTAAGACCTTCTTTCGAGCTTAGCCAAGGTGAAAGTTCGTTAAGTACCCCCTTCTATCTTAACCTGGCTCCGAATTACGACGCGACCATTACGCCAAGGTACTTTGAAAACCGGGGCGCCATGCTGGAAGCGGAATTCCGCTATATGAATGCGTGGAGTGAAAACCGGCTCAACGGTGGTTTTCTTAACGATGACAAAGATTATCCGGAAGAAGACATCCGGGAAATTACCGGTGAATCCACAGGCGAAGACCGCTGGTCGGTGCACTTTGATCACTTAGGCAAAATCAACGACTGGAAAACCGAAGTGGATTTCAACCGGGTCAGCGACGATGACTACAAAGGAGACTTCGATGGCATTTTGACTCGATCCGTTGAAGGTACCGTCGATCAAATCGTGAAAACCAGCTGGGCCGGTGAAAACCTGGCCTTTTCCGGACAATTCCGCAGTTATCAGATCACCGACGAAGACGAAATTTCATCCAATCAGTACAAACAAATGCCGGATTTATTTCTTACCGGCAACTGGTATGAGTTCGGTCCTTGGCAGCCATCGTTTACAGTGAACGCCACCTATTTTGACCGAGCCGCCTCCAATGAAAGCTTATCAGCCGCCGAGCAATCGGTGACCGTCAGCTCGGCGTTTCGAACCAGCTCAGAAATGACTTTAAACTACAATAAACGAAAGTCTTGGGGGTATTTAACGCCCGGCGTCACGGTTTACAACAAGCAATACAAACTTAACGGCTTTGACGAAAACAGCTTTGATTCCGAAAAAGACCTAACCTTACCGGCGGCGCATTTAAGCGGCGGTTTGTTCCTGGAGCGGCCTTTTGAGTTCTTCGGCAATTCATTAACACAAACCCTGGAACCGCAAGTAATGTACAGCTACATCCCGTATCAGGATCAAGGGGACATCCCTGTATTTGATGCGGCCAGGGCGGACTTAACGTTCAACCAACTGTTTGAACCAAATCGCTTTACCGGCGGTGACCGGATTGGCGACACCTCTCAAGTCAGTATGGGTCTGACATCGCGCTTCATCGACAACAACGGCACTCAGTCACTGGTGGCTCGTGCCGGTACCATTCTTTATCTGAAAGACCGGAAAATAGATCTGACCTACAATCACGACGATGTCAAAAGCAACACCGACAACGACTACGACATGTCAAATTACATAGCTGAAATTCGATACAACCCGTTCAAAGCCTGGACGTATCAGTTCGACTTTGAATGGAGTGACCGGCTTGACCAAACAGAGCGCAGCAGTCACGCGCTATTATGGCGTCCAGGGAACGAACACGTAGCCACCGTGCGATACAACGAGAAAAAAGATGGTCTGGCCCCGCGCGAAGAGTTTTTGGAATTTTCCGGCGTTTGGCAAGTCTCACCCTTTTGGAGACTGTTACACCGCTGGGAGTATGACCTCACTTTGGACCGTACTTCGGACGTCCTGAACGGCTTTGAATACAACAGCTGTTGCTGGAGAACCTCTCTGGTCTATCGCCGTTTCTACACGGGCGACGCCGAGGATCGTATTTCAAACGGCATTACTGAACAACGAGATGAGTTTGACAGCGGTATTTTCTTAATGATTGAACTGAAAGGACTGTCTGGCTTCGGCGGATCAAACGATGATCTCCTGACTGAACTCATTGAAGGCATTAACCAACGGACACTTTATGATTACTAAGCTATTTACTTCGCCCATCAAACAGGGACTTATCGCTTCCGTATTATTATGTGGCTTAACGTCTGCTCCCTCCTGGGCGGCAAAGCAATCACTGGATCGAGTGGCAGCCCAGATTAACAATGACATCATCATGGAGAGTGAAGTAAAAGAACGCATTGACGTGGTCAAGCTACAGATTCTTGACGCCGGCAGGCCTTTGCCTCCCGAGCACGTCTTAACCCAGCAAATCATTGAGCAATTAGTCCTTGAAGAACTTCAGCTTCAGTTAGCACAGCGGGCCGGGATTCGAATCAGTGACCAGGAACTCAACCAGTCCGTTGCGAACATCGCTCAGAAAAGTGGCATGACCATAGAGCAATTCAAAACCGCTCTGGAAGAAGAAGGCACCAACTACGCCAGCGCTCGTGCTCAAATCAAGCGTGAAATGATCATTTCCCGCGTTCGCCAAAACCAGGTTAACCGTCGAATTAAAATTACCGATCAGGAAGTAAAAGCCTTTTTGGAGTCCGACGAAGGCAAAGAAAAGATTTCACCCGAGTACCAGATCGCGCACATCACAATCCCTGTTTCAGCAAGCGCTGCTCCGGAAGTGGTTGCAGAAAAGCGTAAAGAAGCCATTAAAGTAATGAACTTCTGGAAAAAAGAAGGCAACAGCTTTGAAACTGCAACCAAAAAGTTTAGCCAGTATCAGGCAGGCCGATCCGATTGGGCAAAAATTCAAAACATCCCGAGTTTGTTTGATGAACCTTTATCCAATCTGGAAAAAGGTGAATTCAGTCAGCTGATCAAAAGTGACATTGGCTTTCACGTTTTAAAGTTACTTGATAAGCGCGGCGGAGATAACTTCATCATCAATAAAACCCATGTGCGTCATATTCTGATCAAACCCAACATCATTCGTGACACCAACCAGGCAAGGTTGATCGCGGAAGATCTTTACCAGCAGATTATGGACGGCGCCGATTTTGCCAATTTAGCCCGCTCTAAGACTGACGATACGGGTTCGGCCGTGAACGGTGGCGACTTAGGCTGGATGAGCGGTGAAGAACTGGTGCCAAGCTTCGCAAAAACCATGAACAACACGGCCATTGATGAAGTCAGTAAACCTTTTGAAAGCCAATTCGGCTGGCACATACTCCAAGTCTTAGGCCGGAAGGACGAAAACATGGCGTCTCAGTACCAAAAAGCCATTGCTAAAAACTACCTCCGTAAACGAAAGTTTCAGGACGAATTGCAAAACTGGCTGCAAGAACTGAAAGACGACGCCTACACAGAAATAAAACTTTAAGGAGCCCTTGCGGATGATCAACTTAGCCATTACCACCGGTGAACCGGCAGGCATCGGACCTGAATTATCCGCTCAGCTCCCTTTTGACGCTTTGTTTGACAAATATCCTGAATTATCACTGACTTTGGTGGGTGATCAGGACTGGTTATTAAATCAGGCAAACATAGACACTGAGCACTACTCTGGCCGCTTGAAGTTCCACCATATCGGGTTGAATACCAAGGCCGAATACGGCGTGCTCAATTCAGCCAATGCCCAGTATGTATTGGACACACTAACCCACGCTGCCAACCTCTGCCTCTCTGGTGAGTACGACGGAATGGTCACAGCGCCTGTTCAAAAAAGCGTGATCAACGATGCTGGCATTGCCTTTTCCGGTCACACCGAGTTTCTTGAAGCGCTGACCAAAAGCAAGAAAGTGGTCATGATGCTCGCAACGGAAGGATTGAAAGTCACTTTAGCAACCACCCACGTGCCGTTGAGAGACGTAGCCGATCAGATCACACCCGAGCTGCTGACCGAAATCATCTCAATCACCAATCAGGATTTAAAACAGTTCTTTGGCATTGAACAACCACACATCTACGTCTGTGGTTTGAACCCACACGCCGGTGAAAGCGGTCACATGGGGCGTGAAGAAATCGAAATCATCGAGCCAACGTTAGAACAGCTCAGACAAGCCGGCATTCGCTTAACCGGACCGTTACCCGCCGATACATTGTTTACCGATAAGTATCTAAAAAATGCCGATGCGGTTCTGGCGATGTATCACGATCAGGGCCTTCCTGTGTTAAAGTACAAAGGTTTCGGGAACGCTGCGAATATTACCCTGGGTTTGCCTATCATTCGAACTTCAGTGGATCACGGTACTGCTCTGGATTTAGCAGGCAAAGGCCTGGCCGATAACGGCAGCCTGCTGACCGCCATTGATTACGGTTATAAAATGGCCATGGCCCGCAGACACACAAAAGCCTCTGCATAGACTCCCGGCTCAACTTTTTTCTTGGTATTTAGGATTTTTACATGTCGTCAGATCATCAGCATCGCGCTCGAAAGCGCTTTGGCCAAAACTTTCTTCATGACCACCACGTGATTGATAACATTCTGGCCGCCGTCGCAGCAAAACCTGGTGATAACGTGGTTGAAATTGGCCCCGGACAAGGCGCCATTACCGAAGGCGTACTAAAAGCCACTGAAGGCAAACTGAACGTGGTCGAGCTGGATCGGGATCTGATTCCAATATTAGAATCCAAATTTAATCATTATCCGGATTTCAAGATACACCAAGGCGATGCACTGCAATACGACTTTGGCGAGCTGGTAAAAGGCACGCCGTTAAAAGTCGTTGGCAACTTGCCTTACAACATTTCAACACCACTGATTTTCCATTTGCTCAGCTACCACGAACACATCAAAGATATGCACTTCATGCTGCAAAAAGAGGTCGTCAACCGCCTTGGCGCAGGCCCGAGAGACAGCAACTATGGCCGCCTCAGCATCATGGTTCAGTATTACTGTCAGGTTCAGCCGCTGTTTGTGGTCAAACCCGGCTCTTTCCACCCGGTCCCCAAAGTAGACTCTGCGGTGGTCAGAATGGTGCCCTATCAAACGCTGCCTTTTCCGGCCAAAAACATTAAAACACTGGAGAAAGTGGTTCGACAAGCTTTCAGCATGCGCCGTAAAACACTCCGAAACACGCTGAAAGGAACTGTCACCAGCGAGCAACTTGAAGCGCTGGGAATCGACCCGTCTGCCCGCCCGGAAACCCTGACGGTTGAACAATACGTAAAGATCAGTGACGCTGTCTCATGAGCAACTTCAATCAAAAGCCCCAGGCAAATAACGTTCACACAGAAAGCGGCATTGAGATCTGGGTGGATACCGAATACCTTCCGGAACGCTCTGAGCCTCAGAAAGAACGCTACATTTTTTCTTACACTGTGACCATTAAAAACAAAGGGACGCAAACCACCCAGTTACTCTCCCGTTATTGGCACATCATGGACGCCAATGAACAGATACACGAAGTAGAAGGCGTCGGTGTGGTTGGCAAACAACCCACCCTGGCGCCCGGCCAGCATTTCTCTTACACCAGCGGAACCTCATTAGCGACACCTGTGGGGAGTATGCAAGGCCACTATGTTATGAAGAGTGCTGACGGCGATGAATTTAACGTCACCATCGCCCCCTTCCGTTTGTCCAACCCTTCATTAATTCACTAATAAATTTGCTATGAGCACTTACGCCATTGGGGATATTCAGGGCTGTTACGACGAACTTCAAAGCCTACTGGAGTTAATTGCCTTTGATCCGGCATCAGACACACTCTGGCTGGCCGGTGACTTAGTGAACCGGGGGCCCAAGTCTCTTGAAACACTGAGATTTATTAAGTCACTTGGTTCGTCAGCAATCACGGTGTTGGGCAATCACGATTTACACCTGGCCGCGTGTGCCCATGGCATCAAAAAAGCGAAAGGCTCCATTGTTGACATCCTGAATGCCCATGACTGTGACGAACTGATCGATTGGCTTTGCCATCAGCCACTTGTTCACCATTGTAAACAACTCAAGTTCACTATGGTTCACGCTGGTATTCCGCCTATTTGGTCACTCAAAAAAGCACTCAAGTACAGCCGAGAAGTCGAAGACGTTTTACAAAGCGATCAACGACAAACTTTTTTCGACCACATGTATGGCGACACACCCGACCAATGGAGCAAAGAACTGGAAGGTCCGGATCGTTGGCGGCTGATCACCAATTACCTGACTCGCATGCGATTTTGTACCGCTGACGGCACCTTAGAACTAAAAACCAAAGAAACTGCCGACAACTGGCCCGATGGTTTCCAGCCCTGGTTCAGCTTTGAAGAGCGAAAGATGAAAGATAAAAGAATTGTCTTTGGCCATTGGGCAGCCCTTCAGGGCAACACTCAATCCAAGCGAGTTTTTGGCCTAGACACCGGCTGCGTTTGGGGCGGCGCCTTGACAGCAATGCGACTGGAAGACCAACAAATTTTCAGTTTAAGCTGTGCAACCCATAAAACCATCAGCTAAGTTATTACTTAAACACACAGAAAGAGATGATTCATGTTCGAGCGAATTTCCCCTGAAGCTGCAAAAAACCTGTTGGAAAACGAGGAAGCTCGTATTGTCGATATTCGTGACCCTGGCAGCTTTCAACTCTCACACATCCCAGAAGCCACGTTGCTCGATAACAGCAATATTCAAGAACTGATCAGCGCAGCGGACATGTCTAAACCCCTGATTGTTTATTGCTACCACGGCAACTCCAGCCAACCAGCCGCTGCCTACCTTCATGAACAAGGGTTTGAGCGCTGCTACAGCATGGACGGAGGCTTCGAACATTGGCGAGTACTTTATCCGGAGCACACTACCAACAATCAGTAATCCATTAGAAAAAGACAAAAGATTGAAATACAAAAAAGGCAGCGATGAAGCTGCCTTTTTAATGTCAGTAAAACAGTATTTAAGTAATCACGTCAGGTTCACTGCGCCCCGTTAATTCCTCTACCTTGGCAATGATCAGGGCCACTTCCGCCAAAGACTTCGTCACTGACGCTGCATCCCCGGTCAGGTCACCATCGGCGGCCGTATATTGCTCCAGATAGACCCGAAGCGTTGCCCCGACCGTCCCAGTGCCCGATAAACGGTACACGACTCTTGAGCCATCGGTAAAATACACCCGAACACCTTGATTCGCACTTACACTGCCATCCACCGGGTCCGAATATGAGAAATTATCAGCCCGCTCAACCCGATACTGCCCAAAATCCTGACCGGCTAAAGAAGTCAGACTTTCATTCAACGCCGCCATCAAATGATTCGCACTGTCACTGTTGATGCCTTCAAAGTCGTATCGACAATAGTAAGACCGACCATAACGGGCCCAGTGATTGGCCATAATCTCAGAAACAGGTAATTTCAAACTGTTTACAATGGTCAACCAAGCCAATACGGCCCACAAACCATCTTTTTCTCGGACGTGATCCGAACCGGTGCCGAAAGACTCTTCTCCGCAGAGCTGAATGCGTTCATCATCGAGCAAGTTACCAAAGAACTTCCAACCCGTCGGGGTTTCATAACAATCAATGCCAAAAGAGGCTGCGACCCTGTCCACTGCGGTACTGGTAGGCATAGAACGAGCGACGCCGGAAATACCCTCTGCAAACTGAGGCAACAAACGATGGTGCTCCAGAATGACAGCCAAGCTGTCGCTCGGCGAGACAAACTGATTTTTACCCAGAATGATGTTTCGATCACCATCGCCGTCCGAAGCGGCACCTAACACTGGCGCCTCGTCCTCTGACATTTTGGCCACCAATTCAGCCGCATGCACAAGATTAGGGTCTGGGTGACCGCCACCAAAATCAAACTTTGGATAGGCATTAAACACCGATGTTTTATCCGCCCCCAACACATCCACCAGCAATTGACGTGCATATGGGCCTGTCACGGCATGCATCGCATCAAACAATATCGACAACGTTCCGGACTCAAACCCTTGCATTAACGATTCAAAATTAAACAAACTGGCCATGTGGTGAACATAGTCCACCACGCCATCACGAATGATTAATTCCGTTTTGTTGAGGTAAATATCTTGAATTTCATTTAAATCAATCTCACCCACATCAGCAGTTTGATAAGCAGAAATCTGTGTTGATTCTTCGTAGACGGCTGCAGTCAGTGATTCCGGAGCTGGCGCACCGTTTGCGCCATTGAATTTAATGCCAAAGTCACCATCCTCACCAGCTGGGTTGTGACTGGCAGAAAGTATGATGCCTGCATCCGCCTGATACTTACGAATCCAATGCGACGCCGCCGGCGTTGACAAAATACCGCCTTTCGCGATCAACAATTGCGGAATTTCATTGGCAACCGCAATCCGGATAATGGTTTGTATTGCCTCCAGATTAAAATAACGGCCGTCCCCACCCACAACAAGCAAGTGAGGCTTATCTTTCTTAATGACATTCAAAAAGCTTTGTACAAAATTAGCCAGATAATTTTCTTGCTTAAATACGTCCACTTTTTTTCTTAAGCCCGACGTTCCTGGCTTTTGATCTGTATAAGGAACGGTAGAATATTCCTTCACTCCATAATCATGCATGTCAAAAATCCGTCAAAATAATAAAATTAGTGGTAGTCTATCATAGTTATTTGATTCTTAATTATTCTGACGTTTTGTGCGTCAGACAAACTGCAACCACCATACACGTATAAAAATAAACAGGGAGCTCATTTTGGCTAACTTTTTTCACTCAATTGCACTGGGTACGAGCATTATTATAGCGGCTGGTTGCGCATCTCAACCGAGTAATTACAAAACTTACCTGGAAGCCGACCAAAGTTATGCGTATCAAGAGCTAACACATTTTTCCATCGAACCAAAACAATTCGTAGGTAACGCCAGCGATGCTGAGCCAGACATTTACGACGCAGTGCAAAGCGAACTAAAGGCAAAAGGTTATCAATTTACGCAAACCGGTGGCGACTTTGCCGTTGAATTCTATGCTCGTCGTCAGGAAGAGAAGAAAATGGTGGTGCGCCCCGTTCACTCTCCGGTCGGCGATTTTACCGAATACCGTATGGAAGACTTCCTGAAAGGGGCACTGGTAATCCACTTACGGGATTTGAAAACCAACAAAGTGTTTTGGAAAAATACTTACTCAGCTCAATCACAAAAGAAGCTGGAAGGCGCGGCCCTTAAAGAGAAAATCCAACAAGCGGTAAAAAAATTATTTACGCCGTTTCCTCACAAAAACAAGCGTAAATAATTCCTAAAAAGCAGGTAATCTTCTCATGGAGATTTACCTGTTTAATCCAGCGCGCAACAAGTACGCCGTTACCAAGCCACCACCATATCGCGCATCTGAATTTGCATCACAGGAATGGAGCTGGTGATTTCTGCAAATGCAAAATGTGGCTGCACCTGGCTGATTTTGACGGTGGTTTGCACCCGGTTCATTGACGCATCGATACGAACAGGGTGCTCGTAATGCTCTTTAGTGCGATACACAGTAAGCGTGTCCCCAGGCCGTAAACCATCCAGAGCGCCGGCATTAATTCTCAACTGCTGACCTTCCGCTTGAAGAATTTCCGCCATAAACGGCTGGCAGTTCATCAGCATCGACATGTCTTCACTGATGTTGGCAATCACACGCTCCACGGCAAAACCGTAATCAGTCTTCCAAAAATTCTGACTGCCAAATCCGGCCTTTGAAAATTCACTTTCCGTCCAGTCACCCTCGTCTGAATAAGACGTTCGATGCACCAAAGCCCCACTGTACGCCTCATAAACATAAACATCGACCGACATTCGCCTTGTCAGTGGCTCCGGCTCTACGAACCAATTCAGAAGCGGTTGAATCAACAACTCCTCCCGTTTGTAGTCCCCCCGATTACTCATATCCCGAATGACACCAGAAATCACATACTGCACCCCCAAGTCTCGTCCAATGCGTGATAACTCAGCAACGGTATAGTCCGGCATACTGCGGCTAGGGGCATTCGTCACATCCGGATACAAGCCTATATGAGTGGCAGGCTGAACCCGTAATCCGCCATACGAGCTCATTGTCAGCGCAACCCGCTGGGGTAACTCCCGTTCGATGGCGTCTAAGCCACCCAGCGTGGCGTGATCAATTTTCTCACGGCTAAACCCAAGTACGGCCACCCGCTTATTATAGTTTTGCGATTTGCTTGGCGTGCACATAGGGGCCTGAGCCACTTCTGCCCGAACTTTTAACGTCAGCACATTGCCGTCAATGGATTCGGTTAAGATTTCTACCTGGCCAAACTCAGCCGCCGACTCCATGCGAATGTTGTCATGGGAAATATAACCGTTGTTCGCAATTTCAGTACTGGTAACACGCACATTGGCTTGCAAAGATGCATCTCGCAGCGCTCTTCGGTAAGCCAGATCTCGTGCGTTTTCGACATCGCTGCCAATTTGCGCATGCCCTTCACCCGTCACAGTTTTCGACCAAGCTACGGAAGTACAAACCATCAGCATGGACAGCGACACCCAACGAAGTATTAGCTTTAACACCCGCATACCCTCACTTACCACTGCTCTGTGGCATAAGAATCTTGATTTCAAACCATTGAGATCTCTAACTGAACCATCAACATTCAATCTAAGAAGTAACTGCGCTTATGGCCGGCACGAATATGCTTACTTTGCTCATAGTAGTTGGAACGACCTTGAGTTTGTGGCGGCAGAGGCGAACGGCAGTCGGTATTGGCGGTGAGATAATTCACATCCGACAAACAAACAAAAAATTCCTTATCCAGAGTCATCTCAAGAACGGTTTCGTAGATGCCGTCTTTTTTCTTCTCGCTGGTCACCACCTTGGCCCCATGAACGAAGGCATCCACATACGTTTTAAAACGATCATCTTGCATGATCAGGTTTTCAATACTGGAGCCACCTTCCAACGCCGTACCATAAACCCGTTCAGCCATTGCCCGATAGGCATCCAGCTTAGAAGCTCGCATGCCCATAAGGTGCTGCTGAGCCTTATTCAGGTTTTTCTTGGTCTGAATCGTCCCATAACCTTTCACCCGAATCACTTGAGGCTGAGAATTCGCCGGGCGATCCATGTACTGAACCACAGGTTGAATCTGAGTTTCTGTTTTCGGAGCATTATTTGCCGAACCATTACCTTGTAAAAAGTGATGATTCGAACAGGCAGAAATAGACAAGGCCACTACGGCCACAGACACGCTTTGAGCGAGAGATAGAATCTTCATGACAAACCTCCGACAATTTATTGCCGCTTTTATGACTTTGCCAAGAGATTGATCAAATAGTATGCCAAGTTAATTTTCAGCCCGAAGTGCAATGCCTGAAACACATTCAGAACCTTATCAAGTCAACGGCTAACTGCCTAATTCATCAGTATTGATAGACCACGCCACCAGCGGGCTGGAACAGATACGTCCTGATGTTACCGTCACTTTGCTTGGCAGAGTTTGACGACATCTGGATAGGCATCACCGGCTGCTGGACCGGTTGAACAGGCGGCTGATAATACGGGGAATAAGACATAGGGGCCTGCGCCGGAGCCTGTTGTCCTTGAACTTTATTGGGATCAACCGGGGTCAATTTATAATATTCAGGCATCTGCACCTGAGGCGGCGCCTGTTGCACCATAGGTTGGCCATAAGGGAGTATCGGCTGATAAATGGGCGGCAACACCTTTACGTTTTCACCGTAGCCATGAGGCAAACTCTGACCGCTTTGAGTATAGCCTGCTGCACTCGGTTTATTGCAATTACACCCCGCCAGGTCATCTTCATTAAAATGATGAATATGATGAACTTCGCATCCTGCCAGTCCAATGGAGGCAGCAATCAATAACATGTGCAGTTTCATGAGCTTCGGCCTTGAAAACGTTAGTATCTAATCAAAGTATCGACAACGCATGGTGATTCTTGAGTTCTTTTTTGATAGAGGATTGTTAACCTCCGTAACCCAACCCCGTCTACCCGACCAAATACTGGCGGAAACTTAGTGATAATTGGCACACGGCTGTATAATGCAAACAGGCTGAGTCTTTGGCGCCGCAAGCGGGTAATCATCAACGTCCGGGAATTCATACGGGTTTTCCAGTACTCGGCCAGCCAAAGCGCAGGCAGACAACCCAAACACAATGCAGCCAATCATCGACCAACGCAGTAAAATCGAAATACGCTTGTTCATAAAACACCTCCTTTCGATTACTATCGGCAAGTACCCATTATTTTAGAGGCAAGATTTGAAAACCTATTTAGTCGGCGGCGCAGTTCGAGATAAATTACTCAATATTCCCAGTTATGACCGAGACTGGGTGGTCGTAGGATCAACGCCCGAGCAAATGGAGCAACTCGGCTACCGATCCGTCGGCAAAGACTTCCCGGTATTTCTGCACCCAGAGACACAGGAAGAACACGCCTTAGCCCGCATGGAAAAGAAGCAAGGGCACGGCTATCAAGGGTTTGAATGCCAGTTTTCACCGGATGTCACCTTAGAGGAAGATCTCTTACGAAGAGACCTGACCATTAATGCAATGGCGCTCGATGAAAAAGGGAACCTCGTCGATCCGTACAATGGTCAACAGGACATTAACAACAAGCAATTACGACACGTCTCCGAAGCCTTCATAGAAGACCCACTAAGAGTCCTCCGTGTGGCTCGGTTTGCTGCTCGATTTCATCACCTTGGTTTTACCGTTGCACCAGAAACCTTGCAACTGATGACATCCCTTTCCCGTTCTGGCGAGCTCAACTACTTAACCGCTGAACGAGTTTGGAAAGAAACCGAAAGAGCATTAAGTGAGCGCTCTCCTCAGGTGTATTTTGAAACACTTAGAGCCTGCAACGCCCTTCAAGTCATCTTTCCTGAAATTGACAATTTGTTTGGTGTACCGCAACGAAAAGAATACCACCCGGAAGTCGACACCGGCATTCACACCATGATGGTGCTTGAACAAGCGGCAGGTCTTTCCGAGTCGCTGGAAGTGCGTTTTTCAGCCCTGACCCACGACCTCGGCAAGGCCGTCACCCCAAAACACGTTTTGCCGAAACACATTGGCCACGAAAAAGAAGGCCTTCCGCTCATCAAACAGCTGTGTGAGCGATTGAAAGTTCCCAACAAACCGAAAGAACTCGCCCTACTCGTCGGAGAGTTACACACCAAGTGCCACACCGTGTTTGAACTGAAACCGTCCACACTTTTAAAGCTGCTAAATCAATTGGATTGTTGGCGAAAGCCGGAACGGTTTAATCAATTTCTGACCAGTTGTGAAGCCGATGCACGCGGCAGAACCGGCTTTGAAAACAGAGCGTACCCCCAGGCCAATTACCTTCAGGGCGCCTACCAAGCCTGCCTACAAGTAAATGCCGGTAACCTGGCCAAATCCGGTTTGAAAGGCGTGGCCATACGCGACGAGCTGACAAGGCAACGTGTCGACCTTCTGCGTCAATACAAACAAGCTAACGTCAAACCCGACCGTATTTAGAGTTCATTCTTAATCAAGGCCGACCTATATTCAGCCCAACTGAACGCGGGACCTGGGTCGGTTTTACGATCAGGCGCAATATCGCTGTGGCCTGCAATACGCTCTGTAGTAATGAGCGGGTAAGCCGCCATCAGCGCCTTCGTCAATTTCGTCAAAGATTGGTATTGGGCGGGTTCATAAGGGTCTGTGTCTGTCCCCTCCAACTCAATGCCCAACGAAAAATCATTGCAGTTATCCTCCCCCTGAAACTCAGAAACACCAGCATGCCAGGCTCGCTCATCGGTGGAAACAAACTGAACAATGTCGCCGTTTCTTCGAATAAAGAAGTGGGACGAGACCTGTAACGCTTTAATTTCTTCAAAAAAAGGATGTTCGGTACTGTCTAATGAGTTTTGAAAAAAGCGCTCAACGTAGCCACCGCCATATTGACCGGGAGGCAAGCTAATATTATGGATAACAAGCAATGAAGGACTGCGATGCGCAGGACGCTCGTTAAAATTAGGAGAAGGGATTCGCTCGGCAGACGTCAGCCAACCTTCGATGATGTGCATAAGTAATTAATCTCAAGCCTGTTTTCACAAACTTGAGATTAACATGCCATGGCCAAAAATGCTGAAACAACTAGGCTGGTTTGCGAAGCGTTTGCACCACCGCCTTTAATGCGCGATCGAACACAGCACCGTTATCAATCAAACTGATCTGCCCGGACTGCAACATTTTGGCAAACTCAACACGGCAACATTCATGCGCCTTAATGCCGGCATGATTAACGAAAATGTATTTATTCAGTTTCGGCAGCGCTGCCGCCAGTTTGCAACGAATTTCCGTTTCTTCTTTGGTCAGTTTAAACCAGCTGCCATTGCCAAAATCATCCACTTTAGCCAGATACTCATTTAATGAGTCATCATCCACGTCCTGATTCTGCTGAGTCAGCACCTGGTCGATAGCAACCATGGTTTCATTCGGAGACAAATCTTCTTCGGTATCACGCAGCTTTTCTGCCGCCGTATAGGTTTTGACTAACCAGTTTTTAGACTGCTCTGCCTGTTCAAGTGTGCCTTCTTTGGTGCTTGCTTCTTTCAGCATGTTAATTTGAAGCGTTTCAAGCTCTTTCAATAAACGGCTGCTGTCATAAGGATTAAAAGATACGTCAGTTAATCCCTTACGTATCTTCTTCTGCACCATAGGAATGACTTTCAACAAAACAGGTCGGGTGCTTCTGGAATGCTCTCCGGCCACCGACCACAGCATTTGCTCAATCGCAAACACCGCATTATTCCAATCTTCGCTGTCGTGACCCGATTTCAGCGCATGTAGGAACAACACTTTACTCCAGGCCTCAGACAACAAAGTATCCAAAAACTCCGGCAGAGGTCGGTACGGCTCCGTCACTGAGTGCAGTGCCGTTTTTACCCACTCTCTGGCATTCTCGGTTTTGGCTTTGCCTTCTTCTGCGTCTTGTAAACGTTGAGTCACCAACTCAACACGGCGACTCTCTTTTTCCTGAAAGACCTGAAAATCGGCATTTAATAATTCGAACAAGTCGACATTATTCTCAAATTCATTACAAACCCGGGTAACCACCTCTTCAATCTTGAACTTCAATCGCTCCTGAAAACGATCGGTCTGGGTGTTGAAGCCAACGGCGGCTGAGGCTAAAGAATTCAATAAACTTCTGGCCGGATGCGTCTTCTGGTCAAAGAAACGCTGATCCTGCAACGCCAATTTCACCAACGGCAACTGCAAGCGAGCCAAAAGTGCGCGAATACCTGGAATGATGTTTCTGTCTTCCAGAATGAATTCAAACAACATCGCCACCAAATTAATGGCGTCGTTGTCTTTACGGCTCATTGGTAGCGGTCGACCGGCCGGAGCGGATTCCTGCAAGGCACCGCGCACATGGTTTCGAATATCAAACTGCAACCAAGCCTGCAGCTCATTACCTTCCGCTTCCGAAGGCATTGGGATGGTAGACAAAGTCTGGCACAGTTGAGCCGTTGGCTGAGTCGGCCCTTGATACGAAGGCGCCGCAACCAGAACGTCGCTGTTCACCCCCTGAACCTGAGTCAACAACTTCTGCAAAGACCGGAAGATGGGCTTTAAATCGTTTTGAGTGACATTACCGCCACCTGAAGCTTGAGCACCAGTGTCACCGGCATCCCCGTTCTGCTGATCGAAATTTGATTTAACTTTTGCCGGTTGTTTTCGGCCTAAATCCGGTAATGCACCATGAGTCACCAACAATTTATCAATCTCTTCGTATAGACCAGACAATTTGGCCAACACAAACTGGTCAAACAATTTATAAACTAACAGCCGTGCTTCAATATCCAAATCCAGCAGTTCAAGGGATTCACTGAAATAATCACACAAATTAATTGGAGCAACCGGGTTGTCAGCATCACTTAAATCTTCTTTCGCCAATAAATAGGCCAAACGCTGATTCAAATAACTGAGCGATGTTTTGTTCGCGGTCGTGGTTTTATTGGACATAGTTTCAAGCGCAACGCGCTCTTCAAGCTCATCGTTCTGAACCAACGACAAACTGTCCATCGAGACTTTATCATCCTGGCGAGACGATATCGCAACGCCGGAGGACATCTCCTTCACCGAATTTTTAAATCCTTCAAAAAACTTAGCTTCCATTTGGCGGCGCTGCAGACGAACGGCTCTCATCGCATTAAAATAACGCTCTTGCTGTTCGTTCGAAGATGCCTTATCGGACAACTTGAATAAAGTATCATCCGCACTATCAAACATCGCACGAAGAAGCATCTTTAATTCTTTCTCTGAAAGATCACAAAATGCCTTAACCGGAACCGACAACCCCTTTACTTGGGTCTGTCCTCCAGAATTAATTGAAACCACTTTCTTTTGAGGGCTCATTGACATTTCTCCGATGAGTTCCAAGTGCTATAGATAAAACTAAAGTACTGTTTTTATATAAATCATAGTTTAATACGAAGATACCCGAAATATGCGGATTTACGTCACGTTTTTACGTATCTTTACGATATTAAATTGACGGTTACGAGCAGCTTCCAAACCTATTACAATAACGCCAGTCAAATTACCAAAATGTAACGAGTTACTTTCTTATGACCACGATCTCCAATGTCCTACTCAACAACATTCAGCAAAGTGTACAACAAGCCCTTCAGGAAGATGTAGGCGATGGAGATATTACCGCTTTACTGATCCCCGAAAACAAACTTGGCCACGCCCGAATCATCACCCGAGAACCTGGGATTTTATGCGGCCAGGCCTGGGTCAATGAAGTATTCAAACAGTTCGACGCCAACGTTGAAGTCATCTGGCATAAAAGCGACGGAGATGTACTTGAAGCCAATGACGTTTTATTCGAACTAAAAGGCTCTGCCCGCTCCCTTTTGACCGGAGAACGCTGTGCCTTAAACTTCCTTCAAACTTTATCTGCGACCGCGACCCTGGCAAATCAATACACCAAACTGGTCGAAGGCACGTCCGTCACACTGCTCGACACCAGAAAAACACTACCCGGCATGCGTCTTGCTCAAAAGTACGCCGTTAAAACCGGTGGCTGTGACAACCATCGCATAGGCTTGTTCGATGCGTTTTTAATCAAAGAAAACCACATCAGCGCAGCAGGCGGGATTGAACAAGCGGTGACTCAAGCGCAGAAAATTGCCCCAGGCAAGCCCGTTGAAGTGGAAGTGGAAAACTTTGAAGAGTTGGATCAGGCACTCAAATCCGGCGCGGATATCATCATGCTGGACAACTTCAGCAATGAAGACCTGGTTAAGGCAGTAACCATCAACAAAGAACAGTTTCAAGGCAAAGCCAAACTCGAAGCGTCTGGCGGCATCACCCAACAAACCCTCCGAGCAAAAGCTGAAACCGGCGTGGACTACATCTCCATCGGTGCATTGACAAAAGACGTGAAGGCATTAGATTTATCGATGCGTTTTGTAGAGTTATGAGCCTGGGAATAACTCCTGTGTAACCGAATCAACCATCTTCAATTTATTGCCTGATGCTCTAGCCGCTTTCAGATAAACTAGGGCATCCTCTGGTGACTCTTCTTTCATCGAAATTTTTGCCAACAGCAACCAGGGTTCCACCAACTCTTGGTGATGCTCCACCATAGGAATCAACCTTAACTTTGCTGTATTTAAATCACCTAACTGAAATTCAATATTTGCAAGATAGAGGCCGCCACGAATAAACGTTGGATCTTTAGCAAATAAGTTTTTTACAGTTTGGTAACTCTCATTTGTCACATAGTTACAACGATTCAGCACTGAAACGTAAGTAACTTTTGCCGTATATTCGTTCAACCAAAATTCGCTTTTATTTCGCTCATAGTCGGCTAACTGTTCACAATTTACGCCCTTCATCCCCGAATGGTAGACCTTACCAAGCTCGCTACCATGTTTTAAATGGCTATAACCAACTGCCCCTACACCACTAAAAACAAAAAGAACCAGAAAGCCATAGATGTATTTCACTGCCTTCGGTACATCACTAGCTATTAGCGCTTCCTTTCGAGAGGTCACCCCAAGGTAAAGCCCTACAATCAGCGCCCACATTATGGCAGTACCACCATAACGCAAAGGAAAAGAGAAAAAGCCGTGAATCAAAGACACTAAAATACCAACCAATAGGAAAAGCGCCAACTCAGAATAACTACGCTTTATTTGTTTAATTAAAAAATAAATAAATACAATAAGCAGCCCTAGTCCAATAAAACCAAGCTCGACCCACAGCTCAATATACTCATTATGAGCATGAAGCATTTGCCTATCTTCAGAGACCGCATTTCTTAGTGTTGTACCCTGTAAATTTTGATACAAAACAGATCGAAATTGCCCAAGACCATGCCCTATTATTGGTTTGTCTATAATACCGCCGGCACTACTCCCCCACGCATCAAGCCGATACTGAATACTGTTATCAACCGTTGCAACTTTAACAACCTCTTTTTGAGCAGGACTTAATATCCAGCACCCAATGAAAGCCGAAAGCACCAAGAACACTCGAAAGGGTAAATAAAACCCATTCCAGTTAAGTTTCCGCCCATGAACCCACTTTGCAACACACATACAGAATGCAGCGCCAAGAATTAAAGCCAGTAACACGCCTCTTGTTTTGGTCAAAGACAAAAATGCAAATAAACTCGCTAACACCATTGTGTAAATTAAAATTTGAGTTATGGTTCCTTTTCGAAAAAAAGCCAACCAAGTACAAACAGGAATCACCAAAGCTATAGCATTAGAAGCAAAGTTTCTGTTTGAAAAAGTTGATCCTGGAGCGGCCTGACTGCGATAAATCAAATCCACAGAACTAAACGACTCTAAAAAGCCAATAAAAACAACCAACCCCGCAACAAAAATCAAGATATTCATTAGCGGAACAAAAAATGACTCCTCACTTTCATCTCGAACAACTAAGTAGGCAGCCACCATAACCATCATGATCGAACAAAGCTGAATAAAAGAAAGAAGACTATCTGAGTTTACGCCATTGAAAAAAAGAGAAGCTGCCCCAAAAAGCAGTAAAAGTAATAAAAAAACTGTGAGTGAGCTTGATTGAAGCCTAGAAGTAAACGCAATTAAGAACAAAGAAGCGATACCAAAAGATAATAAGAACCTGAGACCAGAGGTTTGATAAAAGTTTTGAGGTAAAATTGCAAAACTTGCAACCATACAAATCAACAAAACATACAAAAATGCGCGAGACTTAAGAAAAATCATTCAAACCCTATATTTATCACTTTATTTTAATCCAGTTAGCTTACCGCTATTACAACAGTAAACACAAAGGACTTTAAATTTTATGAAACATATCAACGCAAAGTTTAAAGCAACACTCGTTCATACTCTATTGAGCCTAACAGCATTTTCTATTGTGCTCTATTATATGTTGACTCAGTGGTTCCCTAACCCATTCTTTGCTGCAGAAGGTGGTTGGCAAGCCTTAAAAATTGTTTTATTTGTTGATATTGTTCTCGGTCCGTTTCTCACTTTCCTAGTCTTTTCTCCTCTAAAATCAAAAAAAGCCATCTGTTTTGATTTAACCTGCATTGCGATCGTTCAGGTCATTGCTTTTAGCTGGGGTGTAAAGCAGGCGTATAACGCACAAGTCATAGGTATCAGCTACCTAGTACACAATAAAACGTTTTACCCCATCAAACTTATTGATGCGAAAAAACAAGATCTGAATCCAGACGTTTTCTTTGACTTAGATAAGCAAAACACCCCCTCAGTACTTTACAGCACCAGGCCTCCAGAAGGGGATTACGACGCCTATACAGAGTCCATTATCGCTACTTATCATGGCATTCAAGAGCACACACAACTAAAGCTGTTGAGCAGTTTTCAACAAGCTCCCATAGACATTGACAACCTAGCCATTAACGGCACCCCCCAAGAAAAAGAAGCTATTAAAATTTGGAATCAAAAGACTACAGATAAGTTTATTTTTGCTCGATACAAAGGAAGTTTTTCCATAGGAATTCTTGTTTTCAATGAAAACCTAAAACCAGTCGACTTTATAGAACTAAAAAACAACCAAAAGTGACGTTTTTTGTCATAACAATCTATACCAAAAAGAAACTCTGCGGCAAAAAAACAACCTAACGCATTGATTAAAATAAGATTTATAAAAATTGGCACCAGTATAGCTTAAACAACAACATCCAAAACGGTATTAATTTTTAGTCAAACCCAAAGGGGAATCAGAATGAAACAAGTACAAAAAGGTTTTACATTAATCGAACTAATGATCGTTGTTGCAATCATCGGCATCCTTGCTGCTGTAGCAATCCCAGCATACAACGGCTACATCACATCTTCTCGCTTAGAAGCAGTAGAAGGCAACATGGAAGTAGCAATGCGTTTGGTTAAAAACGAATCCGCTAAAGTTGCTGGTGGTGGAACAAGCGTAAACATTGTTGCTACACTTAACGAAGGCAACAAAAAAGCTGTAGCGAATCCATCCCTAGATGCATTTAAAGGTTCTGCGGTAGTTGCGGCAGACACAGGACAGGTTGGTATCGTTGGTCTAACTGGTGGCCTTGCTACACTTGGTGCAGCTATGTCAATCTCTGGAACCGATGCAGATGGCAACGTACTGACACCAATTACATTTACAACTGTAAATTAAGCGTAAGCTAATTAAGAGTTGGCTCACAAGAAACTCCGTTTGGAGTTTCTTGCGTTTTACTTGAATAAAACATTGAGGTGTGCACATGATAAAAACAAAAGGGTTTACCCTGATTGAGCTGATGGTTACTGTTGCTATTATCGGAATTCTTGTTTCTGTCGCACTCCCCGCTTACAACAGCTATGTTCGTTCAGGTCAAACAAAAGTCGCTTCAAATAACTTAGAAACACTTAAGTTATTTGAAGAAGCTTATTATTTAAATAATAACACTTATGTAGCAGGTACTATGACTGGCGGTAGCGGTGGTCCACTTGAAACTACTCTGGGCTTCAAGCCTGAAGGCAATAATGCCGGTGCCTACACTTATACGGTAGCAGCCTGTTCTGGTGGAAATATCACTGACTGTTATAAAATCACAGTAACGCTTGCTTCAGATACCAGTGTTGTCGAAACCTACGAAAAGAACTAATTTCTGAAACTAATACCTAAGTCATAAAATTGACAAGTATTACACTGACTTAACGTCTATTCTTGTGCTATAAATTCCTAATAGCAAATTTATATTGGGGATCAAAATGAATAACGAAACAAGGCTGTCAGGCTTAGCTAGACGACTCGCTGATGATGGTATAATTTCAGAAGAAATAGCCATAGAAGCCAGCAAATCAGCAACAAGTCAAGGAGTTTCGTTAATCAGCTACCTTTGCCAAAATAAGCTTGCAAAGTCGAATGACATTACTGTTGCAGCAGGTGAAGAATTTGGCTTACCCATCATGGACTTTTCAGCTTATAACCCTGAGCACATTCCAAAAGACATCATTAAACCTGAACTCATTCAAAAGAACTTAATTCTTCCCTTAATGAAGCGAGGAAAAACACTGTTTGTCGGTGTATCTGACCCGACCAACATACACTCTATTGATGAAATAAAATTCAGCTCAGGATTAAACATTGATCCAATTTTAGTCGAACCAGAGTCTCTCAAAAAAGCGATTGAAAATTTTTTAAACGCTACAGACACTACCAGCTTTTCTATTGGCGATGATGACGAAGAATTTGGCGACTTAGAGATTGCTGAAGACGAAGAAGAACAAGATGTAACACAGTCTGAAGCCGATGATGCACCCGTCGTGAAATACATTAATAAAATGTTGTTAACTGCAATCAAAACAGGAGCGTCTGATTTACACTTTGAACCCTACGAAAAGCGTTATCGAGTTCGGTTCAGAACCGACGGGGTGCTTCATGAAGTTTCTTCGCCACCGAATCAAATAGCAGCTAAAATATCCGCACGATTAAAAGTTATGTCCAAAATGGATATTGCTGAAAGGCGTGTACCACAGGATGGGCGTATCAAGTTAAAAATTTCAAAAACCAAGTCCATTGATTTTCGGGTAAATACACTACCTTGTTTATTCGGAGAAAAGCTGGTTCTACGAATTTTAGACGCAAGCTCCGCCCAAATGGGCATCGATGCTCTTGGCTACGAAGAAGAACAAAAAGACATGTATATGTCTGCATTAGAACAGCCTCAAGGAATGATTCTGGTAACTGGCCCTACTGGCTCTGGAAAAACAGTTTCCCTCTACACTGGTTTAAATATTTTAAACACTCCAGAAAGAAATATTTCAACCGCTGAAGACCCTGTAGAGATTAATTTGGAAGGGATTAACCAGTGTAATGTAAATAACAAGGTTGGATTAACTTTTGCCGAAGCTTTGCGTTCGTTCCTGAGACAAGATCCCGACATCATCATGGTTGGTGAAATCCGAGATCTGGAAACGGCAGAAATATCCATCAAAGCGGCGCAAACGGGTCACATGGTAATGTCTACCCTGCATACTAACAGCGCACCTGAGACACTAACGCGCATGATTAACATGGGGGTGCCAGCATTCAACCTGGCAACATCAGTCAATCTAATCATTGCACAAAGACTGGGTCGACGACTTTGCTCAAACTGTAAAGCAATCATTGAAGTGCCTAAAGAAACATTGCTCGCAGAAGGCTTCACTGAAAATGACTTATCTCAACCATTTGATATTTATCGCCCTGTAGGCTGCGATAGCTGCAACAAAGGATACAAAGGAAGAGTTGGCATCTATGAAGTCGTAAAAATCACTTCACCTATTTCAAAAATCATTATGGAAGGCGGTAACTCCATAGAAATTGCAGAAGCTTGTAAAAGAGAAGGTTTTGATGACTTGAGGCGATCAAGTCTAAAGAAAGTCATGCAGGGAGTCACCAGCCTTGAAGAAGCCAATCGAGTAACTTCATCACATTAATTATTACCATTAATCGTTATATTCGGTTAAAAGAGATCCAATATGGCTCAGAAGCAGCAAGAAAAGAAAAAATTCATTTGGGAAGGAAAAGACCGGTCCGGCAAAATCAAAAAAGGAGATATGTCCGCACTCTCAAGTGCTCTGGTTAAAACTCAATTGCGCTCTCAAGGTATTAGCCCAACTAAAGTAGTTCAAGAAAGAAAGTCTTTACTTGGAGGCAAAGGGAAGTCCATTAAACCAATGGACATATCCATCTTCACCAGGCAACTGGCAGTCATGATGAAAGCAGGGGTTCCACTTGTTCAATCATTTGATATTGTTTCCGAGGGACTTGCTAACGAGTCCATGAAAGAACTAGTCCTGAAAATAAAAACTGAAGTAGAAGGCGGTAGTAGTTTTGCGTATGCAATCAAACAACACCCCTTATATTTTGATGACTTATTCTGCAGCTTAGTTGAGTCAGGAGAGCAGTCCGGTGCTCTAGAAACCATGCTCGACCGAATTGCAACCTACAAAGAAAAGACAGAAGCTTTAAAAGCCAAGCTAAAAAAAGCACTCAACTACCCTATTGCCGTATTGGTTATTGCTGCTGTTGTAACAGGCATCCTTCTTATTAAAGTTGTACCTCAATTTGAGTCTGTTTTTGCTGGGTTTGGAGCTGAGCTACCAGCGTTTACACAAATGGTCATCAATTTATCTGAATTCATGCAGGCCTGGTGGTTTATTATTCTTATAAGCATCATTGCTATCGGGTATTCCTTTTCCCAAGTTCTAAAACGATCAGAAAAAGCCCGAAACCAGCTTGATAGAATATTACTTAAAGCTCCGGTTGTTGGAAAAATCACTTACGATTCATCCGTTGCACGATACTGCAGAACATTATCAACCACATTTGCCGCAGGTGTCCCACTCGTTGAAGCACTTGACTCTGTGTCTGGCGCTGCAGGTAATGTGGTCTTTACAAATGCGATTAACAAAATCAAAGAAGACGTTTCCTCCGGCACCCAACTTAACCACTCAATGAAACAGTCAGGTCTTTTCCCACCCATGTGCCTTCAAATGGTCGCTATTGGTGAAGAATCTGGAGCTCTAGATGAAATGCTGGATAAAGTAGCGACTCACTTCGAAGCCGAGGTAGATAATGCCGTTGACGGCCTAACCAGCCTTATGGAGCCGATCATTATGTCTGTTCTAGGGGTTCTCGTTGGTGGCTTGATTATCGCTATGTATCTACCTATCTTCCAGCTCGGAAAGACAATCGGCTAATAAGGTAACTTATGGAATTAAATTATTCAGGCGAGCAACTGCTCGCCTTTTCTGTGATCTTAGGTTTATTAGTAGGAAGCTTTTTAAACGTCGTGATTTACCGGGTGCCGGTGATGTTAAAGCGTCAATGGAAAGAAGAGTGCCACGATTTTCTTGAGCTAGACAAAGAGAAGTTAGAGCAAGAGAGCTTTAACCTAGTGACACCAGCATCAACCTGCCCCAAGTGCCAGCATAAAATTCGCCCTTGGGAGAATATTCCAGTAATCAGCTACCTCTTTTTAAGAGGTAAGTGCAGCAACTGTAAAGCGCACATATCGCTGCGATATCCATCCATTGAAGCATTAACAGGTCTTCTTTCAGGGGTCATGATTTACCATTTCCAGCCCACACTTGCCGGGGCAATGGCCATGGTATTCATCTGGCTGTTGATCGCTCTGTTTTTCATTGACCTGGATGAGCAATTATTACCCGATAACATTACCTTGCCCTTGTTATGGCTTGGCTTAATTGCAAATTCAATGAACCTCTATACCGATCTCACCAGTGCACTTTTTGGTGCAGTTTTTGGTTATCTGATCCTATGGTCGATTTTTTGGCTATTTAAACTCACCACAGGCAAAGAAGGCATGGGTTACGGCGATTTCAAGTTATTAGCCGCACTTGGCGCTTGGTGTGGCTGGATGATGCTTCCACAAATATTGATCATATCTTCGGTGATCGGACTTGTTTTTGGGCTGAGTCAAATGTTCAAATCAGGTGAGAGTCGGCCTTTCCCATTTGGCCCAAGTTTGGCCATTGCCGGCGTCATTGCGTTTCTTTACGGAGCAGAGGTAAATCACTGGTATTTATCGACGCTTTAAATTCAACTCATTGAATAGCCGAGCATAAAAAAACGCCAGATTATCTGGCGTTTTTTTAAGATACTCGCATTAGTTTTTTCAGACTTTAAAAGCACTGATCAGCTCTTGCAACGAATGCGTTAATTGAGCCATTTCCCCACTGGCTCTGGCCGTACTTTCAGCATCTCCCGATGTCTGTTGGCTCAAATCTGAAATAGAGTTAATGTTCCGATCAATCTCCACCACCACATTGGTTTGTTCGCTGCAAGCCAACGCTATTTGCTGGTTCATCGCGGTAATGGATTCAATCAAGGCACTGATGTTAGCCAATACTTCGCCTACTTTACCTGACTCATCAACCGTTTGAGAGGCTCGATCGTGACTGACCTCCATCGCCTTAACGGCGTCTTTCACACCCGACTGTAAACGCGAAATCATTTCTTCAATTTCTTCCGTAGAAGACTGTGTTCTTTGAGCCAGTGTACGAACTTCATCTGCCACCACCGCAAATCCACGGCCCTGCTCACCCGCACGAGCAGCTTCGATAGCAGCATTCAATGCCAATAAGTTAGTCTGTTCGGCAATGCCTTTAATCACGTCCAGAACCTGAGAAATATTGGCACTGTCTTTTGCGACTCGATTAATCACTGACACCGAATTTTCTATTTCCGACGCTAACACATCGATATTCTTGAGCGCAGCGTCTACCTGTTGTGTCCCCACTGAGGCTTCTTGTTTCGCCTTCTCAGCTTCTCGCGTAGCATGTGTTGCATTCTCTTCCACCTGCTGAACCTGGGCCGTCATTTCATTCACAGCCACAGTAACCTGTTCAGTTTCCTGCATCTGGCGATCTACTGAGTCTCGGCTTTTGGAAGAAATCGATTCAAGTTTACTGGACTGCGTGTCCACCTCCACTGCAGTCATACTGACTGCCTGAATCAGGTCGTGAATACGCTGAACCATGGTATTAAATTCAGTGGTTAATTCACCCATCTCATCGCGAGTGTGCAAGCTCATTCGAACTTTCATATCACCGTTAGAAACTTTTTTAGCGGAATTCCGGAAGCTGGCAATGGTGTCATTCACAGACACATAAAAACCCAAGAACATTAACAGAATAATGACCAACAACACCGTAATTGAAATCAAAAAGATTCGAAGGGTCGAACTCTGCTCTTCAAGGCGATTTTCAAGAATCCGGGTCATGAGCGGAGTAACCGTCACTCCCATAATATTAAACAACTCATTAACGTAATCAGAACTGTCGACGTAATACTTATCCCAAGTAGACTCAAGCTGAATAGCCGAAATCAGGTTATCGTCCAAATACGCCATCATGTCATTCATTCTGCCCACTAAACCGCTGACAGGCTCTTCAAGTGCACGCATCAACCTTGGGTCTTCTTCCATCAGCTCATTCATGTCTTTCTCAAAACGCGCCAGGGAATCAATAAAGCCATCGTAAGCGTCATTCAAAGAATCAGATGTACCGGAATCCATAAAGCCGGCATTAAAAGCCACCATCCCCGTAGCTCGTAACTTAGCGACCAAAGGCGAGAATTCCGGATACAGCCGAACCAACAACTCTTGCAAACTTAAGATGGCCCCATCGTGCGCCTGAGCCAGGCCCGAGGCCCGTGTGGTGGTTTTTAACATGCGGATAAGCGGTTTCAGTAAGTCCTGGTAACGCTTTACCTGCTCATCCACGTAATAGTCACGAACATTGTCGGTTTTAAGCTTTTCCCAGCTTTCAAACGCCAATGTCATTTGCGCCGTCAACCGATCTTCTTTGTCCCACTTGGGTTTCCAACCCGCCAGTTTGGCCAAGGCTTCTTCCACATTCCCTTCAGACTGGGCAATGCGGCTGCGCATTTCTTCATTGCCTTTGTAGATATAAGTAGCTTTTAAATCCCGGTACTCGGCAGCAAACTGAAGGGCTAACAAGGTGTCTTTGACGATTTCAACACCCTCAATCTGACTTTCGGTGATTTCAATATCAGACTGAAGCTCTTCAACCAAACCGTAACTTAAAGCCAACAATGGGAGCAGGAACATCACGTTGATCAAACTGAATTTGTACGCGTAATTCAGTTGATTCATCAACTTGACGAAAGGACGAATTATCAGCTTCATATATACACCAACTTCTTAACAGGAAACCTTATAAAAGCAAATGACGGCTATCTTCCAATACTTGCTTTAATCTCGTTGTGAACTTTGCAGCCAATACGCCATCAATAACCCTATGATCATAAGATAAAGCGATTGGTAATATTAATCTCGGTTGCCATCCCTCGTCCGCCCAAACGGGTTTGATCGACGCTTTAGACACCCCTAATATCGCCACTTCAGGTGCATTTACAATCGGAGTAAACTGCGTTCCTCCAATGCCACCCAAGCTGGATATTGAAAAACAACTTCCCTGCAATGCATCAGGTTTAAGCTTTCCTTCTCTCGCCTGTTGAGCATAATGCATACAATCACTGGCAATGTTCAAGATACTTTTTGTATCCACATTTTTAACGACAGGCACCATCAGACCTTGATTTGTATCCACTGCAACACCAATGTGATAGTACTCTTTAATTATTATTTCATCGCCTTCAGGCGCCAGTGAGGCATTGAAGCGCGGCATTTCAGAAAGCACTTTTTGCACGGCTTTGACCAAAAAAGGAACCAACGTAAGTTTTACGTCGTAGATCCCATCCTGATTCACTTTCTTTCTGAAGCTTTCCAGTTCAGTAATATCAATTTCATCAAATTGCGTAACGTGAGGAACGTTCAGCCAGCAACGGTGTAAATGCTGAGCACTGATCTTTTGAATTCGGGACAGTGCTTCTCGTCTTACCGAACCAAATCGGCTGAAATCCACCGCTGGAATAGGCTCTATGCCCGCTCCGGAAGGTTGCGTGTCGTTCGATTCACCCAAACGCTTTTTCACATAACCCTGTATATCTTCTTGTAATACTCGGCCTTTCGGGCCGGACGCGCCAATTAACTGGAGAACATCCTTCAACGAAACACCAAACTCTCTGGCCAACTTTCTGACCGCAGGCCCGGCGTAAATGCTTGAACTGGTTGAAAGTGTTTTACCCTCGTCGGCCAAAGCCTGGCTTTGGTGATTCGAGCCGTCTTTATTGCTATCGGCGCCAACTGATTGAACTTTAACCTTTTCTTCAGCTTCATCCGATTTATCTTCGGCTGAATTAGCGGCCTGATGAAGAGAGCTTTCCTTACCCTCAACCAAAACCACTGCAATGAGGTCACCTTCATTCACTTTATCGCCGACTTTAATAGCCAACGTCTGAACCACCCCCGCCACCGAAGAAGGCACTTCCATGGTCGCTTTATCCGTCTCCAAAACAATCAAGGATTCTTCCGCATCAATCGACTGACCTTCCGATACCGATACCTCAATCACCGATACATCGGAAGCACCGCCAATGTCAGGCACCACAATAGATTGTTCATAACTTACGTTATCGGATGCAGCCTGCTGAACCGCCTCACCAGAGTGCGCACTCGACGAATCAACTTGCTGCGGTGATGAAGCGGCGTCACCTGCCACCGTACTGCTCTCCATTTCTTCTGCCGAATCTTGTGCTTGCCCTTGAATCTCCATTGACGCAAAGACATCACCCTCATTCACTTTATCCCCGACTTTAACGTTAAAGCGCTTAATTACTCCGGCTGAAGGCGCGGGAACCTCCATCGTCGCCTTATCAGTTTCTAACACCAACAAAGCTTCGTCCTGCTCTACGGCATCACCTTCAGCAACCGGCATTTCAATAATTTCGATGTCTTGGAAACCACCCAAATCAGGTATTTTGATTTCGTCCATCACAATCCTTTCCTCTGATATAAAGCGTCTTTCTGCTGCTCTTAACCCAACAATGCGTTGATCTCGAACGCCCCCTCTCAAACCATCAATCTCGAACAACTAAAGCAACATGGGGTCTATCTTATCTGCATCGATACTGAACTCCTGCTGAGCCTCCCGTACCACGGACGCTTTAACCAATCCTTGCTGAGACAAAGCATGTAAAACCGCAATGCAAATATAGAAACGGTCCACCTCAAAGAAGTGACGCAATTTATTTCGGGTATCGCTTCGACCAAAACCGTCTGTCCCCAGCACGGTATAAGCCATTGGTACATCTTTTCGAATCTGATCGGCATAAGCCTTCATGTAATCCGTAGCTGCAACCGCGACCTGTCCCCGGTTCTGCAAACATTCGCGCGCATAAGACAGCTTTGGTTTTTCATCGGCGTGCAGCATGTTCCAACGATCCACAGATTGAACATCTCGACCCAATTCATTAAAGCTGGTGACACTCCAGACATCACAAGCGATATCAAACTGCTCGGACAGAATCTCTGCTGCAGCCTCAACCTCCCGTAAAATCGTACCACTGCCTAATAACTGAGCCCTCGATTTTCTGTTGGAGGTATCTTCCTTCAACAGGTACATGCCTTTAATGATGCCCTCTTCAATGCCCTCTGGCATATCGGGGTGAACGTAATTTTCATTCATCAACGTCAGGTAGTAATACACATTCTTCTGATCGGTATACATCTCCTGCAGGCCGTGCTGAATGATGGTGGTTAGTTCATAATTGTAGGTTGGATCGTAAGCTCGACAATTCGGGATCGTCGATGCCAAAATATGGGAGTGGCCGTCCTGATGCTGCAACCCTTCACCGTTGAGAGTCGTTCGCCCTGCCGTCCCGCCCAATAAGAAACCACGGGCCTGAATATCACCCGCCGCCCAAGCCAGGTCACCAATCCGCTGAAAACCAAACATGGAGTAATAAATATAAAACGGAATCATCGGAAAACCGTTGTTGCTGTACGACGTTGCTGCCGCAATCCACGCCGCCATCGCCCCGGCTTCGTTAATCCCTTCTTCCAATATCCGGCCTTTGATGTCTTCTTTGTAGTACATCAGTTGGCCTGAGTCATGTGGTTCATACAACTGACCCACCGACGAATATATACCCAGCTGACGAAACATCCCTTCCATCCCGAAGGTTCTGGCTTCGTCCGGCACAATCGGCACCACTCGCTCACCAATGGACTTATCTTTCACCAAGGTTGATAACAACCTTACAAAAGCCATGGTCGTGGATATTTCTCGGGTTCCAGAGCCTTTCAGGTTATTGGCCAGTGATTCCAGCGTCGGCACAGCCAAACTTTCCGAAGACGTACGGCGCACAGGGTAAGGCCCACCCAATTTTTCCCGTCGCTCTCTCATGTATCGCATCTCAGCTGAATCCGGAGCCGGGCGATAATAAGGCAATGACTCTATCTGACTGTCTGATACAGGAATGTCAAATTTATCCCGAAAGCCCTTCAGTGATTCCAACTCCAACTTCTTCACGGAGTGTGTCTGATTTTGAGCTTCACCGGCCTGCCCCATGCCGTACCCTTTCACAGTCTTTGCCAAAATAATGGTGGGCTGCCCCTTATGCGAAGCTGCGGCGGCGTAAGCGGCGTAAACTTTATACGGGTCGTGACCGCCCCGGTTTAGCTGATACAACTGCTCATCACTGTAATCTTTTACCAATTCCAGCAACTCTGGGTAAGCACCAAAGAAGTGTTCTCTCGTGTAAGCACCGCCTTTGGTTTTATAGTTCTGGTATTCGCCATCAACCACTTCCGCCATTCGCTGTTCAAGAATACCGTCCTCGTCTTTGGCTAACAGCGGGTCCCAGTGGCGCCCCCACACGACTTTAATCACATTCCAACCCGCACCCCGGAACTGGCCTTCCAGTTCCTGAATGATTTTACCGTTCCCTCGCACCGGGCCATCCAACCGCTGCAAATTACAATTCACCACAAAGACTAAATTATCGAGTTTTTCCCGACCCGCCAGAGCAATGGCACCCAGCGTTTCCGGCTCATCGGTTTCTCCGTCGCCAATGTAAGCCCAGACCTTGCGATCCTGCACATCCACCAGCCCCCGGTTTCCGAGGTATTTCATGAAGTGCGCCTGATAAATCGCCTGTAAAGGTCCCAGCCCCATAGAAACCGTCGGAAACTGCCAGTAGTCCGGCATGAGCCAAGGATGTGGGTACGATGAAAGACCGTCACCATCCACTTCCCGTCGGAAGTTATTCAAACGATCTTCCGAAAAGCGCCCCTCTAAAAATGAGCGGGCGTAAACTCCGGGCGAGCTGTGCCCCTGAATGTAGACCAAATCCCCGCCATGCTCTTCGGTGGGCGAACGAAAGAAATGATTAAAACCCACATCGTACAAGGTCGCGCTTGAAGAAAAGCTGGCGATATGGCCGCCAATATCTGAAGACTCCTTATTAGCCCGCATCACCATCGCCAATGCATTCCAGCGAATGATTGAGCGAATCCGGCGCTCCATGAAAACATCCCCTGGATAAGGGGCTTCAGCTTCCTTAGGTATTGAATTTCGATAAGGAGTCGTGAGTGCGTATGGGGTCATGGCCCCTAGTTGACCAGCTTTATTTACCAGCCTATCCAGTAAAAACTGCGCTCTTTGCTTGCCTCTGTGTTGAATGACTGACTGAAAAGCTGCTAACCATTCCTCGGTTTCCGTAGGGTCAATATCATGCTGACTCATTCTGTCTCCGTCTCAATCCTGTGAATTCTTATGTGAATACAGTTCACGATTACAAACCAGTGCCTTCAAGTATAGACAACCATATGAATTTGAAAGGTATTTAAGAACAACTTTACTTAAATTATTGTAAACAGGAGAATTGCAGTCAGACTTGGACTCAATCTATAAAGTGGATCAAATGGCAAGACAAAACGAAAAGACCGTACTGATAACAGGAGCCGCTCAGCGCTTGGGGGCAGCCATGGCCAAAACGTTCCATAAGGCGGGTTATCGGGTGATTATTCACTACTTTGGGTCTGAAGCAGCCGCGCACAAGCTCTGTGCGGAATTCAATCAAGTTCGCCCTGAGTCAGCCTTTACCTGCCATGGTAGCCTGTCCCAGCCGGAAGCCATTACCAAACAAGTCTGCGAAATAACCGACGCCTTGGCTGTTTTGATTAATAACGCTTCCAGCTTTTACCCCACCTCCATCGGCACGATTACGGAGCAAGACTGGGATGATTTATTTGAAAGCAACGCAAAGGCGCCTTTGTTTCTAACTCAAAGCCTTGTCCCACTGCTTCTCAAACACTCCACCGAGTCCCCCGAACACACAAGCAGCGTCATCAATTTGGTGGACATTCATGCTCAAAAACCGCTCAAAGACCATACGGTATACAGCATGGCCAAAGCAGCGAATCAAATGCTGACCCTGAGCCTGGCCAAAGAATTAGCGCCAAACATTCGAGTCAACGGCATCGCCCCCGGCGCCATTCTTTGGCCTGATCAAGAAGACGAAGTGAATGAGGAATACAAACAAGAAACGCTGAATAAAATACCGGCACAAACGCTCGGCGACCCACAACACATTGCAGACACCGCTTTATTTCTGGCTGACGGCCCCAGTTACATCACCGGCCAAATACTGTCTGTGGATGGAGGAAGAACGCTTTTTAGTTAACAAGATCTCCAGCATCTTATGATCTGGAGATTTTTTTGCCTTGCCACTCAAAATCGACTGACCACAACTTTTGTGCTTTCTTATCATAGCCTGACCACATTTCTGAATAACAGGCCGCGTAAGCAGGATGTTGTTCTTCGCCCGCTATTTCAGACAACGGCAACAACACAAAAGCATTCTTTGAAATTTCATCACGAGGCAGCTCGACGCCATCCACCAGCCCAATCACATGATCGTACGTCAAAATATCAATGTCGAGCGTTCGGGCACTGAATTTCTCAACATTTCGGCAACGCCCGTATTCATCTTCCAGCGCTTTAAGCCATTTGGATAACTCGCCTATCGTTTTATTCGTATCAAAACGCGCCACTAAGTTTAAAAAATGATCACCATCGAAACCCACCGCTTCACTTTCATACACCTGCGATACATCCAATGGGCCAAAAGCCTCGTACAAACGATCCAAAGCAGCGGTCACATGAAAATAGCGACGAATGTTTGTTCCGATACTGACAAAGACCGATGTCATATCTTTTCCTTACTACTGAAGTTGCTAACAGATTAATGGTGCTTTCGAGAAAGAGCTATTGTTTAAGAAACAAGCTATTTTGAGCGGGTAATCTCTACACCGACACAATTGGCGGCAGCCACAGCCTCCGGCTTCGAAATTTTCACCGTGACGTCTTGCGGCTGGTATTTTTGCAGAATCATAGCCGCAACTTCCTCCGCCAAACGCTCAATCAGCAAAGGTTTCGAGTTTTTTGCCAACAACACCACATCCTCACTGACTGCCGCATAATTAATGGCATCGTTTAAGTCATCACTTTGACCGGCAGGTTTTAAATCGGACGTCATCACAATATCAAATATCAACGGTTGTGAGTGCAATCGTTCAAACTCATAAACACCGATTACCGCCTGTACCTTCAGGCCGTTTATAAACACCTTATCCATATCACTACTCGTTCATCGTTCACATTAATTGTTCAAACAGAGAGTCCGGCTAACCCCAAAGACCATCCAGTCAAGACGTCAGCCACCAAACTCGCTATGATAGTAGCTCATTCAATCACGCTTGATACGATGATGAACAACGACCTCACGCTGTTACTCTCTGCGGCTTTTATCGCCTATCTTGTTGGCTCTTTGCCAACCGCGATGATCATCAGCAAATTTCAACACTATTCAGACCCGAGACAATCCGGTTCAGGCAATGCAGGCGCAACCAACATGATGCGCCTTCACGGCTGGAAAAGCGCCCTAATAACACTCATAGGGGATGTCCTGAAGGGCTTTCTCGTCGTAAAACTGTACCAACAGGTCGGTAACAACAGCCTGACCCACCTTGGTGTCGTTGCCAGTGCTGTTATTATCGGCCACATTTACCCACTGTTCTTTCGTTTTAAAGGAGGTAAAGGCGTTGCCACCATACTAGGCACCATGATCGCCATTTCACCGATATTATCAGCAATCACCCTCGGCTTATGGCTCACAGCCCTATTGATTACCCGGATATCAGCTTACGCAGCCTTGATATGCGCGTTAGTGTCTCCGATCGTTGTCTACTTCATCGACAACCACGTACTGGCCTTTTGGTGCACCTGCAGCGCCATCCTGCTATTTTCCCATCGGGAAAACATTCAGCAACTGCTCAGCCCTAAATAACTGCTCAGTCCTAAATAGCCACTCAGGCCTCAATCAAACACTCAAACGAACTAAATAGCCGGCAGTTCGGTTAGCGGCCATCTCGCGACAGGTTTCACCGCCAAATCATCTTGCTGCCCTGCCTTTAACCGCTGACAACCAGCAAAGGCGATCATTGCGCCATTATCGGTACAAAATTCGGGCCGAGCATAAAAAACCTTACCGCCAACTTTCGCCAATGCATCTTCGAGTTTTTCTCGTAACCGCGTATTCGCCGAAACACCACCGGCCATCACCAATTGTTTCATACCCGTTTGTTCCAGCGCCCGTCGGCATTTAATGGCCAACGTTTCCACCACAGCTTCCTGGAATGCGTGCGCGATGTCTGCCTTATCTTGCTCTTCCAGCTCACCTTGCGCTTTTTCAATCGCCAATACAGTATTTAATGTATAAGTTTTCAGTCCGCTGAAACTGAACTCCAACCCGGGACGATCGACCATAGGTCGCGGAAATTTAAACCGCCCCGCCGTACCTTGCTCAGCAAGGCGAGCAATATGTGGCCCTCCCGGATAAGGCAACTTCATCATTTTCGCGGCTTTATCGAACGCTTCGCCCGCAGCATCATCCAGAGACTCACCCAACAAGGCATATTGACCAATGCCATCGACCTGTACTAACTGGGTATGGCCACCGGACACCAATAAAGCAACAAAAGGAAACTCCGGCGGCGTCTCTTCCAGCATCGGCGCCAATAAATGGCCTTCCATGTGATGCACCCCCAAAGCAGGTACGCCCCAGGCAAAGGCAATCGCTCTGGCCGTCATGGTACCGACCATGAGCGCCCCCACCAAACCCGGCCCTTTAGTGTAGGCAACGGCATCAACCTCTTTATTGGTGATGCCCGCCTGATCCAACACACTCTGTATTAAAGGCAGCAGCTTTTTAACGTGATCTCGTGATGCCAGCTCAGGCACAACACCGCCATATTCATTATGCATCTCAATCTGACTATAAAGAGCATCCGCAATTAACCCCTTTTGAGAGCAATACAAGGCAACACCGGTCTCATCGCAAGAGGTTTCAATCCCCAGAACTAACATATCCACTCCAAAGTCAATCAGGATGCCCTGCATTTACGCTATATTTAAATAACCACGATTCAAATAAAGAAGATCACATGCAATGGCGGGTCGAAAAAGGGAGCTAGTTTAATGTGAAAAACGTTCATTGGACAGCTTCGTCAAACACTGTTTGATAAACGCATTCATCCCTCAATTGGATAGCAAATAAAATATTTACTTTTGATTCGAACGGATTTAGAATGTGCGGCCTTACGAATAGACACTACTTATTTTTTGATTAAGTAAGGTCTTAAACTGGTCACATGACAATAGGTAATTATTGATGCCAGCGGTAAAAGTAAAAGAAAACGAACCATTTGATATCGCACTACGTCGTTTTAAGCGTTCTTGCGAGAAAGCAGGCGTTCTTTCTGAAGTACGTCGTCGCGAATATTATGAAAAGCCTACAGCAGTTCGCAAGCGCAAACTAGCTGCAGCAGTTAAGCGTCACGCGAAAAAAGTTCAGCGCGAAACAAAACGTTTCGAGCGTCTCTACTAAGAGCGATCTTGTCGAAGTGACCAGTACAAAAGAAGCCTACGGCTTCTTTTGTTGTTTCTGGGCTATTAAATTTGTTAAAACATAGCCAACACCAACACCGAAAGGAGATCATCATGTCAAGCGAACTACTGGAAGACCAACTGAAAAGCGCCGTCAAAGAAGCAATGCGCAGCAAAGACAAACCTCGTCTGACCGTTCTACGAACTGCCCAGGCAGCACTCAAACAAATCCGAGTGGACGAAGGCATGGAACGCGATGCAGTGATTGATGATACCCGAGTAATCGCCACCATCGACAAGATGATCAAACAACGTAAAGACGCAGCAAGCCAATACAAAGACGCCGATCGCCAAGACCTTTACGACCAGGAAGTTCTGGAAGTTGGTATCTTGTCTGAATTCTTGCCTGCTCAATTATCTGAAGATGAAATCAAAGACATTATCAGTGCAGCCAAAGAACAGACTGGCGCAGCAGGCATGCAAGACATGGGCAAACTGATGGGTGTCATTAAACCACAAGTGGTTGGCAAGGCCGACATGGGCCAGGTAAGCCAACTTGTGAAAGCAGCACTTCAGTAATCGTTAGTCTCTAAGCACTGACTGGATAATACAACATGGCCGGACGAATACCCGATCTATTTATTGACGACGTGGTCGCTAAAACAGATTTGGTGGAGCTGATTGGTAACCGCATCAAGCTCAAGAAGTCCGGCAGCAATCACATGGGCTTATGCCCGTTTCACAATGAAAAAAGCCCTTCTTTCAGCGTCAGCGACAGCAAACAGCTTTATCACTGCTTTGGCTGTGGTGCCAGCGGCAACGCCCTCACGTTTCTGATTGAACACGACCGACTCGACTTTGTTGAAGCCATCGAAACACTGGCCTCGTCACTAGGCATTGAGGTGCCTCGTGAAGAAAATCACCAACACAAAGAAGAGTACCAGCAAAAAAAACAAGAAGAGCAGAAGCTGTTCGAACTGATGGAAAAGGCCAGCCATTTCTTTCAACAACAACTTCGCCACCACCCCAGCAAAGACAAAGCAGTTCAATACCTGAAAGGCCGAGGCATGACCGGCCACACCGCCAAAGCATTTGGCATTGGCTATATTCCGGTAGGCTGGGACAACCTGCTTAAAACGCTCGGCACCGATTCAGAATCCAGACAACTGCTCCATAAAGTCGGGATGCTGATCGAAAAAGAACAAGGTAAAGATCAATATTACGATCGCTTTCGTGACCGCATCATGTTCCCCATTCTGGATACCCGAGGCCGCACAGTGGCTTTTGGCGGACGAGTATTGGGAGACGATAAACCCAAATACCTAAACTCCCCTGAAACGCCGATTTTCCATAAAAGTAACATCCTGTACGGGCTTTATCAGGCACGAAAAGCCAATCGCCACCCAGCTCAACTGATTGTTGTTGAAGGCTATATGGATGTCATTGCGCTTGCTCAATACGGCTTCAACAACGCCGTTGCCAGCCTGGGCACCGCACTGACCGAAGAGCACGTAAAATTGCTGTTCAAACAAACGTCCCAGCTGGTTTTTTGCTTTGATGGCGACACCGCCGGCCAAAAAGCAGCTAAGAAAGCACTGGAACTCTCCCTGTCACAACTCATTGACGGCCGCGAAGTAAAGTTTCTGTTTTTGGACGAAGGCGAAGACCCGGATACGGTTGTCTCAAAAGGCGGTAAAGAAGCCTTTGAAACAACGCTTAACCAAGCTCTGACCATTGACCAGTACTTATTCAGTCTTTACGAATCAGCTAACGCCAGCCTTGAAGGCAAAGCCAAGCTGGCGAAAGAACTTACACCCTTAATTCAACAAGTACCCGGTGAGTTTTTACGCAACCTGCTAACGAAAGAACTGGCACGTAAAACCGGTCTGAATGAAGACACCCTGCTCAAGCAGCAAAAGCCAGAAAAAGCCAGAGCTTTCAGCGGTCAAAAAAGCCAAACACCCAACCGTGAACGTACTTCAAAACCTCAAAGTGAAAGCACCTTCACACCGCCTTCTAGCTATGATTACCCCGATTATCAGGACATTTCCTCTCAGGACAGCGGCCCTTACCTGGAGCACTACTACGAAGAACCCGCTTTCGTCGAGCCTGCCAAACAAGAAAGCAATAAGCTCACTCTGGAAGCCATCCGTATTTTACTGCACCAACCCACACTCATCAGCGAGCTATCAAAAGAATTACTCAAGCTGGACACCGATAACATCTACGAAGCCAAGTTATTAGCGGTTATCAACCATCTGAAATCCTCTTCTGAGACGAAAAGCACCGCCCAACTGCTTGGCTACTTTCAAGACGTCGAACACTTCGATATTCTGCAACAAGCCATGTCGACCCCCCCGCTACTGGATGAAATTCATCTTTCCGGCCAGCTCAACGACATCATTAATCACCTGAACAAAATTCAGCTGGACAAACAAATTCTTGAGTTGAAAGAAAAAATTACAAATAAAACAGCCACAGAAGACGAAAAACGACTATTCTTCCAAAGACAACAAGAACGAAAAAACATAGGCAAATAGTGAACCAAACCGCCGCTTAAAGAGTCCATGAATATACAGTTTCATAACTTACCAAAGAAATTAAATAGAGTTTCTTAAATAAGAAACTAAGCTAGTAACCCACGGCCTGACACTTTGGTAGCAAAAAAAAGAATAGAACAGAAAATACACAGAATATATTGGCGATATGACGTTACTTTATGGAACAAACGTAATTTTAATGCTATAATTTAATGCTTTCGTGTTCTCCACCTTCATCGGTTTTTTTACAGGCAGGATATGTCCGACAAAGCCCAATCATCGAGTTTAAAAGAACTAATTACACGCGGTAAAGAGCAAGGTTACTTAACTTATGCAGAAGTTAATGACCACTTGCCAGAAGATATTTCTGATCCGGATCAGGTCGAAGATATCATCCGTATGATCAACGACATGGGTATCAACGTTGTTGAGACCGCACCCGATGCCGACACCCTAATGATGGGTGATGCATCACCTGATGACGCTGCCGCTGAAGAAGCCGCTGCTGCGTTAGCCGCCGTAGAAAGTGATGGCACACGCACCACGGACCCGGTTCGCATGTACATGCGGGAAATGGGAACAGTAGAGCTGTTAACCCGTGAAGGCGAAATCGTTATTGCAAAGCGAATTGAAGAAGGTTTACGTGAAACCATGTCTTCAATTGCTTACTTCCCTGGCATCGTTCAAACCGTTTTAAGTGACTTCAATGAAGCACTAGAAAGCGAAGAAGGTCGCATCAGCGACATCTTCAGTGGTTATATTGACCCTGCAAATGATGACGAGCCTGTTGCGGTTGCAAGTAACAGTCCTGAAGCAGAAGCCTCTGACGACGACATCGAAGATACTGATGACAGTGACGACGATGATGATGACGAAGGCGTAAAAGGGCCAGACCCTGAAGAAGCCAAGCAACGCTTCGGCGAAATAGAAACCGCCTGGAACAAATACCTTGAGCTTTGCGAGAAGAAAGGCAGAGAATCAAAAGACGCCAGCGAAGCACTGCATGAAACCAGCGTCCTGTTTGCACCCATCAAGTTGACGCCAAAGTACTACGAGTTCGGTATAGACACCGTTCGTGGCACACTGGACAACATCCGCAGACAAGAAAAAGCGATCATGGAACTTTGTATCCGTCGCGCTAAGATGCCAAGAAAAACCTTTATTAAGGAATTCCCTGGCAACGAAGTAAACCTTGACTGGATTCAGAGCCACATTGACTCTGGTGAAGCTTATTCTCAGATGCTCGAAGCGTACCGAATTGAAATCGTTCGGGCACAACGCAAACTGAAAGAACTGGAAGAAAAGACAGGTCTTTCCATTCCGGAAATCAAGGAAATCAACCGTCGCATGTCCATCGGTGAAGCCAAAGCTCGCCGTGCGAAGAAAGAAATGGTTGAAGCCAACCTGCGTTTGGTGATCTCAATTGCGAAGAAGTACACCAACCGTGGCCTTCAATTCCTGGATCTGATTCAGGAAGGCAACATCGGCCTGATGAAGGCTGTGGATAAGTTCGAATATCGCCGTGGTTATAAGTTCTCCACGTATGCAACCTGGTGGATTCGTCAGGCCATTACTCGCTCAATTGCAGACCAGGCACGTACTATTCGTATCCCGGTGCACATGATCGAAACCATCAACAAACTGAACCGCATTTCTCGTCAAATGCTTCAGGAGATGGGCCGAGAAGCGACGCCTGAAGAACTTGCTGAACGCATGGAAATGCCGGAAGACAAAATCCGCAAAGTGCTTAAGATTGCCAAAGAGCCAATCTCAATGGAAACCCCGGTTGGCGATGATGAAGATTCCCACTTGGGCGACTTCATTGAAGACGTAAACATTCACTCGCCGGTAGATTCGGCAACGGGTGAAGGTCTTTCTGAAGCAACCAAAGAAGTACTTGCTGGCCTGACCGCCAGAGAAGCGAAGGTTCTGCGTATGCGTTTCGGTATCAACATGAACACCGACCATACGTTAGAAGAAGTGGGTAAGCAGTTTGACGTAACACGTGAGCGTATTCGTCAGATTGAAGCCAAAGCACTTCGCAAGCTTCGTCATCCAAGTCGTTCTGAACACCTACGCGGTTTCATCGACGAGCAATAATTTAGTAAAAAAACTGGCGCGTATTATTCCTTATCGGTATAATGCGCCCAGTTTGATTCCCTCCAAGGAAGAAGGGCCTGTAGCTCAGCTGGTTAGAGCACTCGACTCATAATCGATAGGTCCACGGTTCAAGTCCGTGCAGGCCCACCATTTTCTTCCTAGCCTTCCAAGTAAGCATCCATTTACAAAAACACTTCTCCCCATCAATTAACTGTAGTTATAACTGTATTAGCACTTTTTTGCTCGCCACTACAAACTTTACTCAGTGACAGACATTCTGTACTTTACATCATAGATATTCTCGCCCACTTCACATAACATTCAAAATAGTATCTTTCTCAGAAATCAATACAGTTAAGAAGTTTAAAGGATCTAAACATGAGCCCAATCAAACCAGTATTTCTCTTGTGGCTAAGCTTTCTTTTGGCCGCATGTGCTGCCCAGCCTTTCAGAGAGCCAATATCGGCGACTACTATAATTGAAATCCCCAATGCTAAAAAAGAAGCTTTGTTTCAGAGAACAGAAATCTGGATGAAAGAGAATTTTAAGATAGGTGATTCTGAAGTCGTCATGACAGAACCAAAGCAAGCTAGAATAATTGGTAAAAATAAATCAATGCTTTGGAGAGAAGTGGGGTTGGTTTTCTATGTCTGGTACTCACTTAAAGTTGAAACAAAAGACGGTAAAATTAGGGTAACCTCTACAATCACTGATACAACATTCGTCACAACTAATGACATGAACAGCCATCATAGTTATATGGACGATAAGATTATTAAAAGCGCTAATCAGCATATCCAGAACACAATTAATCAACTAGTAAATAATCTTAAACAACCAACGTTAAAAAGTGATTGGTAAGGGATTGCCCTAAAAACAGATTCATCGTAAATTCAAGGAAGGCGCGGATAGAGCGAAAATACGTTTTTAGATAAATCAGCCCCCCATCCTATTGAGGGTGAGCTGATGAATGATGAAAGCCTGTTCTGAATCTCCGTCAAACAGCTTGGTCAATCCTACAATCAGAATTAGTTGCTAAACTCTGTTTCATCATTCACCAAAATAGCCAAGAACCAAAAATGACGGGGTAGATAGAGGGTGAAACGCCTCACCCTCTAATTCATCATCACGGCTTTGGAGTTGAAGGTGGTGGGAATTTTGGAACAGGTATCGGTATGAGATAGCGCTTCACCCTGCTCCTTTCCTCCCTGAACAGGATAAGACCATCCTCAGCCAACTGAGTTAGAGCCTTACCAACCTGACGACTATTAACACCATTCATTTGCCGATCTTTATCAATTAGCTCAGCAGCCGTTAGCCATTGGGAATTCATAGCTGACGCAGTAACGTACTTCTCAAGAATATATTGATACCAATTACCCTTATCGGCGAATGGCTTGTTATTTAGTTGCGCCTTTGAAATCAGAGAGTCAGGTAACATCCAGCTACAACCATCCAAATATAGCTGCTTTACCTCCAGCCAAAATTGCTTCAACAGCTCAGGCTTCTCAAGTTCAACTCTGCCAGAGTTTGAATACGACCAACCAAGGGTTTCGTTTAACGCATCCATATCCACAGGCTCTAACATTTCAACAACCACAAAACGACTAGAACCAGTTTCATCTTTTAGGAAATCACGACCATTCACGGTAGCAAAGAAATGGGTTTGTCTCGGCTTCTTTATATCGCCCCTAGCGTATGGAGGCCTGACAGTATCACAATCTCTTGTAATAAATGCTTTTAGGCTTCCCTGACTGTTTCTGCTGGTCCGCTCAAGCTCTCCCAACTCAACAATCCATGAACGGATACACGACAAAAGCGAATCCTTATTATCAGGATTCAATTCCGCGCCTTCTAAAAATGAAAAAGGACACACCTTTGCAATACGCTCAATAAATGCCGTTTTCCTAAAGCTTTGAGGGCCTTGTAAAACAGGGACAAGTTTACTCTTGAAAGAGGGTTCATACAGAGAAGCAACACATCCAACCAGCCAATGCTTAAATGCCTGCTGAGTAAGATGGTCATCTTTAGTCTTGAGAACAGCCAATACTTTATCCAATCTGGGTTTCCCATCCCAAGTTTCTGAATCTAACCAACGCACAACAGGATGATATGTATTCCTTTCACAGATAGCTTTTAAGTGATCATCAACAGTTTTCGCTGGTAATCCATGAATATTACACATACTCACCAACATACTATGGATTTGATCTGATGTTTGAGCGACTGTATTAGCCGTTTTATTAGACAACACTTCTGGCTCATACGTCATTGAGTTCAAGCGAAACTCAAGATTATAAAAATCACCAAGAGCTAACAGGTTGTCATAAGTATTAATTGGTTTTAACTCACCTCTAGAACTTACATTTAAATGAACAAACGCTGGTTTATCCCTTTCGGTTAACTCTTGCTCTGGAATATCAACCTTCTTGGTTGGAGGGGGTACTTTACAATTACTCATAACCACCACTCCAAACCTGTTTTGCCTGAAGGTTCTTTTGTGTCCTATACCACTCTTTTTTATTGAACTTGTTTATATCAGGAAAGTGGTTCTCCGCAAGAGACTTCAGTGCCATGAGAGCATCCCCTGAATAACTCCGAACTACTATCAAGTCAAACTTATCTAGACACCTCCCTATACAACATGGATCACTCTCATGATGAGAATAATAGCGATCCTTGCCATCACTCCCCCTAAGGATATAAACACCCGCTTTCATGCTTTGAGATTCAGGAGGAAGGTATGCTTTACCTTGTCGCCTATAGCCGTATGAAGACAGCAGTTCATCCCAATCATAAGACTGATTAACAAGATCTATAATGGAAACTTGTCTCCCAACCAGCTTAGTTTTTGGTTGCGTTACGACATCAATATTTAAACCCTCCGCTGCCTTGATTGAGTCCTCCTGATCACAATTAAACTCAACAGCCCAGAACCATAACTTCGAATGTAATTCTTTCAAATCAAGGGCTCTTCCTACTCCTATAGAAAATTCATAGCCTGTAGACCAAAACGGTAAGAACATCATTTGTTGAGGTCTAGAGCTACAATCATCCGCACCAAAGTAATAAGCCAAATACGTTTGAACCATCTGCCAGTGCTCATAACTCAAAGACTCGACAAGCTCAATATACAAGCGGTATCGATTATTAACATTGGGGGTATGATTAGCAGTTGAATGGATTATGTAGCTTTCAATCCCCAACTCTTTTAACTGCCGCTCCAGAACATGCTTACCATAGGGATAATCATCTAAATCCAACCTTAACAGCGTAAAATTATTATGTTTAAGCGCGGCTTGTTTGGTTTTGAATACCGCATCATGAGCCGCAATTAGGGGGCTAGAATTTTTAGCCTCTTCTGTTGTTAAACCCTCTATCTTTCTTGGCTCACGAATAACTTCCACAAGCCAAGGCCATGTAACATACGAGAACTCGGATACCTGCCGATAGTTTTCAGCATATAAATATTTCATTTGTTATAATTCCTTAAATGCTGGTGGAAGAGTTTGGCGACCATGCCACCAGCAGTAATAGATATGCGCCTTGCTTATGGCTTGGCGCGTTCTTTCTGATGAGCTAGGTACTCATTCCGCTGCTTCTCGGTCATATAAATCACGTTGACCGGTCTACCAGAAACTTCCCCAGATTCAGGACACTGAACAACTAAATGGTGATGTTCAAAAGGCACCCTTCGTCTCTTTAGTTTTGGTATGACCGAATGAAGGTTATAAATACCAATAAAGCGCGCTTTTCTGGTATCTACAAGCAAACCTGTTAGTAAGCACCGCAATACATAGCCAGTCTGGTTCTCGAAACTTTGGGGTTCAGGGAATCCAAGTCTCAAGCAACGTTCCTTGTTCATCATGAAGCCCCCTCATTCTTAGTGAGCCATTGCTCGATAACTTCTGGTCGCCAACCAATTGCTTGACCTTGAACCATCACAGGGGAAGGAAGGATTTTCTCTTTAGCCCACCAGCGCCAGATTGTTACAGGTGAACGATTTAGCTTTTCTTGAAGCTGTTTAGGTGTAATTAGTTGAGTCATTTTCATACCTCATGATTCTGTTTGAAATGAATCATCAATGTATGAAATTTAATAAGCCGAAGGGAGGTGACAGGAAGGTGACAGGGGGGAGACACCCCCGATTTAAAATCAAGTTAATTGATCAAAACTATCTTGGCAATTTCATCGCAAACCTTTTGACTAAAACCATCTTTTTCATCCTGTTGATCTTGTGTTCTACTTACAATACCTTGTGACTCCGATACACCTTTTACCCATTCTGATATTTCCTTTTTAGTAGGTGTAAATTCATTCTCTATATAAAAGTAACTATATGCTTCCAGCGCCACCCTTAGCCTGTCTGACTTTATACTATTTGGTTCTTTCTCTGTTTCATTCATTCTTAGACCTACAAAATTACTTTTATAGATAGCTACCATTTGATCCTGAGCAGTCTGATCTACAGCTTTTAATCTCTCACTTAATTTCTTCATAATTTCCACTCCCTTATTCTCACATACAGCTTAATTCTAATGGGATAGACAAGATTCCCAAGATTCCAGAGCGTGACGCTTTTCTGGAAGATAATCATATCGGTCATAGTGTTTTGAACTTACATCATTCAGGGCATGATTCTGAATACGGTCTCTAAGTTCTTTACTGATACCTAGCTCACCCATAAGCGTTTTACAGGTACGTCTAATATCTCTAGCAACGAACTGGTTGAAATCAGGCTTATAATCACGGTAACGAGATATGGCTTTACTAAGACTATCTGTTCTCAAGTGCTCTTCAGGGTTATTCGATTTAGGAAATATATATTCGCTTTCGCCTGCTAAATCGCGTAGTTCGTCTAATACGCCTAGAGCCGACTTTGTTAGAGGCAATAAATGCGGGGTTTTGTTCTTAGATATTTCAGGAGGGATCAAAAGAGTTTGGTTTTCGTAGTCCACACTAGACCACTTTGACGAAATCAACTCATAAGGCCTTTGACCACCCGTAAAGACACATAGCTTTAAAAGAAGATGTGGAAGTACACCCACTCTCGGAGTTTGAGAAAAATCCTCTACAATTTCCTTTAGCTCAACTAACGAAAGATAATTATTCCCAACCCTCTCTGCCGCTTTTTGCTTTGGTATATTAGACACTGGGTTAAATTTAAGAGCAAAGACAGCTTTAGCATTTATAGTCGCGGGGTTGTTATCGTGTTGAAGCCCATAATTAAAAGCAGCCATCAAATACGATCTAACTCTATTTGACTGGGTAGCAGCACCTCTGGAAATGATCTTCGCCAGAACTTCAACCAAACTTTGCGTGTCTACATCAGCAGCTTTGGTTTCTGGTTTAATATGAGGATAAATTTCTTTCTCTAAAGCAGCTAATACTGCCTGATGAGTTCTTTTACCATCTATTCGCATTTGCTCTGTATACGCTTCAAATAACTGTTTAATAGTTCCCCGCTGCTCTTTTAATCTATGTTCTTCCTGTTTGACCCTCTCAAGGGCAGCAAGCTCTTCTTTGGGGTTCTGCCCCCGAAGAAGCATATCGCTCAATTTATCCGCTTCTTTTTGAGCAGCATTCATTGTCATACCATCCGACACACGGCCTAAATTAACGAATAGTCGCTTACCACTGAAGAAGAAACGATAGATCCAGACCTTCAAGCCTTTAGGATTTACCCGCACACCTAAACGGCCCTCACCTCTCTTTCCTGTATCCCTGTAAGCCTCATATTGCTTACCAGTAATAGGAAGCCTTATCACTTGGTCATGTGTACGAAAACTGAACTTTGCCATTATGCCAACCTTACTACAGTTACCAACGTAAAACTGTAGTTATAACTGTAGTTATGAAGAAAAGAAATTTAGCTTCGTGAAAGCATACGACGCAGATTTAACACACAACCCCATAGAAATAAAAGACTTGAAATTTAGTGAAATGAAAAGAATTTAAATAGAATTTAAAAATTAATGACTCATAATCGATAGGTCCACGGTTCAAGTCCGTGCAGGCCCACCATTTTCCTTTAACTTCTTTCTTTTCGAACACTCATATCTAGTTTCTACCTCAATTTTCCCTAAATCAATTGGGGTCAAATCAGCTCAGACACAGCACTCATTCACTCCGATCCCATTGATTAGCTGACAAGCCCCAGCATCCAAGTTAACATTAATTTACTCTGCTCCCCATTGATCACTAGATTCACTTCGTCAAATCAGCTAATTTATTCCTAAGCACTTTGTTGAAAACCAATAGAGGATTCCCCATGTCACTGAGCGCCAAAGAAGAAGCTAAGCGTCTGATTGATCACTTGCCCGATCAGGCCACTTTAAATGACATTATGTATGAGCTTTATGTAAAGCAAAAAGTTGAAATGGGAATTAAAGCCACAGAAGAAGGTCGAACCACCCCCCATGATCAAGTTAAAGCACGGATTATGGCAAAATATAAATAATTATGATCATTGAGTGGTCAGAACCCGCTGAACTGGACTTAGGCGATATCTATGCACATATTGCCCGTGACGTACCCTCCTATGCAGAACAGTTTATTGACCGGATTATTGATGCCGTCAGTCTTCTTACGGATCAACCATTAATGGGTCGTGAAGTTCCTGAAGCAGAACGAAAAGATGTACGAGAGCTTATTTTTCAAAATTACCGGATTCTCTATCTGATAAAAGCAGATCACCTTTACATAATCGCTGTAATTCATGGCAGCCGAGATTTAGCCAAGATGGAACATAAACCCTGGGAGATTATCTAAACCAACGGTGATCAAAACCATCAATAAATCCAGGCCACCTTAAATAATGAATGATGACCTGCCATTGATATCAAAATACCTTAAACACGTATACAGCCGCTAGCTCGCAACGCTAAGAAAGTTATATTCAAAATAATGATCTGTGTCTCTCACCTGAATCACTTGATCCAGCCGTGCCGGATCATCCGGGCACTTTCCGTTCATCACCTCTGCAAGTGCAGACATCACCAGAGGTCGTCGGAATGCTGCGGCCAAACAAGAGTGAGTCCATTCCATAACCGCCTGAATACTGTCACCTTCATGTTCCTCTTCATTTAATGCATCCAGTGATGCGCACAACTGTTCCACCGGTGGTAATTCATCGAAATCCGATAAAATAATAAATTCTTGGCTGTCGCAGTCGTCTTCTTCCCACTCCTCAAATTCCGAGTCGGATTTTTCACATAGATTCCAGTAAAGGTCAGCATGCCAGTGAGCGACTGACAGCACCATGTGAGAGAAAGCGTCTTGTTGGGTGTAATGCTGAATAGCTTCTTTGCGCGAAGAAAGAAGAGACAGAAGCGCGGCTTCCATTTGATCGACTAATTGAATGTCCTTTTCCATAAAACTCTCTTGGATAGTTGGAGTTCAAAGTGACAGGCTTGAGTGCGCCTGCATGTGAAGTGGCACTGGTAGGTACCAAGACGCCATCCTAATCACAGAGAAAAGTACCTTCAAGAATAGAAATTAAACAAATGGCATCGATGAATAATTAAGGACCATTAACGTATTAATCACTGAGCCATTTCAAAGCGAATTTTAATTAAACCTCAATCGGCAACGACCTATCCGCGCCCCATTCTGCCCATGATCCATCATACAAACAGACGTTTTCATAACCTGCAAGTATGGCCGCCACCAACATGATACAGGCCGTCATGCCTGAACCGCAGGAGAAAATATAAGAAGCCGTCGGATTAAAGTTTTCTGCTTCAAACAACACCTTTAACTCATTCGGTGACTTAAAGGTCAAGCCGTCCGAAGTTAATACTTTCAGGAACGGAAGATTGGATGACTTAGGAATATGACCGCTTCGGACACCCGGTCTTGGCTCCGGTACACGACCAAAAAAGCGATCAGCAGCCCGTACATCCACCACCGTTGAAGCTTCTGTTTCAATATTAACCAAAAGGTCAGTCGCTGTTTTCACCGCAGATAAGTCCAATTTGAAGTCTTCGCTTACGATATTCCCGGAAGGTACAAGATGCACCATATCCGTCATCCGCCCCTCGGCGCGCCACTTTGGTAAACCTCCGTCAAGAATAAATACGTGTTCAAAGCCAAACGATTTAAAAATCCACCAGGCACGCGGCGACGAATAAATACCCTGATCATCATACAAAACCAAGGTACTTTGCGTATTGAAGCCGATGTTGTTGGCCACGCTCTGAATTTGTTTTTCAGTAGGAAAAACATGAACACCAACCGCTTCAGTGTTTGATAGGTCACGATCAACGGACACTTTATAACTGTTTGGAATCGTAATAAGTTGGTCATAAGAGATCGGCGTTTTGCCGACCACGTTCGCCACACTCACATCCAGCAGAAAGATGCCAGACAGGTCAGTTTGGCTTGCTAACCATTCGGTCGTAACCAATGGGCTATTCATTATCATCTCCTTTTCACAGCTATTCTCTACGGCTTAAAAACTACTGAGGCACAAACTGCGCCCACTCTTCCAGCAAGAACTGCCAAACAGCCTCGACAGCTCGGGTTCGCTGCCCCACACAGACCAGATTAATCGGACTGCTTTCAGGATGCACCCAGCTCGTCAATATGGGTTTGAGCAACCCTGCCTGACGTTCTTTGGCAATGAACTTAGGGTCAACCATGATGATCCCCAACCCTTCACAAGCCATGTCCACCAATGCCCTGCTGTTATCGGTTTTAATGGCTGGGGATACTTCTATGGTTTCCGTGTCGCCTTGTTTGTTTTGAAACGGCCAAAAGGTCATTGAGCCAAAGACCAGGCAATCATGCTCAGTCAAGGCTTGAGGCGTTTTCGGTTCACCTTGTTCGGCCAGATAACGCTCCGAAGCAAACCACCCCCAACACTTTTCACCAATTTGACGGGCAATTAATGACGAACCCGGCAATTGCCCGATGCGAACCGCAATATCAACATGCTCTGCCAATAAATCGACGTAACGATCATCCAAACTTAATTCAAGTTCAATTTCCGGGTAAGTGCTCCGCAACTTCTTCATCATAGGCACTAAATAACGCTGCCCCATCAGGATATTCGCACTGAGTTTCACCGAGCCTTTCGGTAAAGCTTGAATGTCATCCATCAGCCCACTCAAGTTCGTCAGTACCGACTGCAGCTCACCCGTTTCTGACAACAGGTTTCGACCAACATCCGTTAAATGAAGCTGTCTGGTAGAACGTTGTAATAAAGGCTGCCCGACGTACCCCTCAAGCTGACGTATTTTCTTGCTGACCGAAGAACGCGGTAAATTCAGTTCGTTTGCAGCCGCTTGGAAACTGCCACGTTCAACCACCAAATGAAACACATGCAAGAGCGGAAGATTGAGATACGACATATAGCCTTACCTTTTTGTTTCTATAAAAGAACCAGTAAGTTTATATATTGGTATCTTATTGGCAACAGTACAAGCTGATACGCTCTCTTAAATTCAACAAATAAATTCAACAAACCCACATAAGAGAGTATCAACATGAACGGAAAAACCATTCTTGTCACTGGCGGCACCGCTGGAATCGGCCGAGCTCTGGCTGAACGATTGATTCACACAGGCCATCAAGTGATTATTACGGGCCGAAATCAAACTAAGATAGACGAAACCGTAAAAACACTCGGATGCGCAGGGTACTTAGCAGACAATGCAAACACAGCACAAATAAAACAACTCGCTGCGGCACTGCAAAAAGACAAAGTGCAGCTGGATGGCTTAGTTCTGAATGCAGGGGTCTTTTATCCTAAATCTTTCACAGACACGACAGAAGACGATTTTGACCTCACCATGAACATCAACACCAAAGGCCCGATGATCGCACTTCAATCTTTACTGCCGGTTCTGAGCAACCCATCCAGCGTGGTGTTTGTTTCCAGCATCGCGGTCACCAAAGCTTTCCCCAACGCCGCCATTTATTCCGCCAGTAAAGCGGCTTTCGAAGCCATCGCTCGCGTTGCCAATTTGGAACTGGCTTCACAAGGTATCCGAATCAACTCGGTACGGCCTGGGGTGACAGCCACCGAAATCCAGGGGAAAGCAGGGATGAGTGAAGACCAGCAAACCGAGTTATTCGAGACGTTGAACAGTACACCTCTGGGGAGAGTACTCATCCCAGAAGACCAAATAGGTGCGATAGAGTTCTTACTATCAGATCAATCACAAGCCATGCGTAACGCCGTTTTAGAAGTCGACGGCGGTTTTTTACTGTAAATTGAAAACAAATCTAATCCGAACAAGAAAAGGCCAAAATCCTTCAGCAATTTGGCCTTTTTCTTTCAGCTTAGGGATTTCTGTAAAAAGTACATTCGCTTCCACACTGAACAGAACATAACTTCAACACTCACTGCATGGATCTAGTAATTTAACCTATTCGATCAAACCTTCTATCTGTAGAATACTTCTCAAGAAAAATACAAACAGGGAATATTTCTTCATGCCGAAGCTTCGAATCGTCTTTTTAACACTGTCTCTACTCAGCATTACCGGCTGTGCCATTTTGGGGTTAAACCCAGATCTACTGGATCGTAATGCGTTTGTTAAAGCTAAAACGTATTCCTGGAAATCACCAGAGATTAAAAAGAAATCCGGCGTATTCGATAAACAATACCAGTTGGATCAAAAGATCAGGGCTGACGTAAACAAACTCATGAACTTAAAGGGTTATCAATTATCTGAGCCACCAACCGATCTTTACACGGATTATGATTATAAAATCATTCCGGTGAACGTTGCCCAGCAAGCGGAAAACGCAGAGGCCTCCATCAGTTTTTCAAAATCCAGCGGGATCAACACCTCCAGAGTCAATGAAGGTTCAAGCAGTATTTCTTTATCCGCCGAGTTATCCATTCTGATATATGACCGCACTAAAAAGAAATTAGCTTACTCTTCTAAAGCATCTAATCTGGACGTTGAACAACAAGAAATGACAGGCGCCATTCAAAGCCTGATCCGCAAAGCACAGCGCTCCATTCCTAAAGTGCCTGAGTAAGAAAATAGACACAGGACATTAACTAAGCGGAGTTCACACCTGTAACTCCGTTTATTTCTAGTGAAATAACTAATCAATGTTTATCTCCTGAACACTTAGAAACCTGTTGAAAATATTCAGTTATCCTCTTGGTTGATCTATAGTTTCTCTACCTGAGAAAACAGATTATAGAGAAGCCCATGATACCCAACTCGCTCAAATTCGTATGCTTTCTGACCGCCCTGATTATGCTCGGTGGCTGTGAACAAGAAATCCCACAACATAAAGAGATTGTCCGACCCGCCAAGTTGCTGCTGCTTGGCGAAGCAAACACCTCTTCCATCCGAAACTTTCCAGCAACCATCGAAGCGAGCGATCAATCCATTCTCGGTTTCAGAGTGGCAGGCAAGCTGGTCAAGCTTCCGGTCAAAGCAGGACAGAAAGTAGAAAAGGGCCAGTTATTAGCGCAACTCGACACAACCGACTTCCAGTTGCAAGTGGATGACCGAAAAGCCAAGTTCGACCTGGCAAAAATTGACTACCTTCGATTTAAAAAAATGTTAGAAAAGAAGGTCATCGCGGTATCCACGGTCGACCAAAAGAAAGCGAGTTACCTGTCAGCCAAATCCGCGCTCGATTTAGCCAAACAAGACCTGGCTTATACCAAACTGGTCGCTCCATTTTCAGGGATTGTCTCCAAAACCTTGGTTGAAAATCATGAGAACGTACAAGCCAAACAAGTCATTTTGCATTTGCAGTCGGACAACACCATCACCATCAGTTTCCAACTCCCCGAGTCTGTCCTTGCCCAATTAAATACCAACGCCAAAGATTACCAACCCACCATTACTTTCGATTCTAATCCGGGTAAAAGCTACCTTGCTTACTACAAAGAACACAGCACAGAAGCAGACCCTCAAACCCTGAGCTACGAAGTTAAACTGGAAATGGACATGCCGGCCGACTTTAACGTATTACCCGGCATGACAGCCAACGTTGCGATGGATATGAGAATCATGTCGACAGCGGCCTCACCAGACTACCAAATTCCGGTCAGTGCCGTATTTTCAAGCGACAATCAAGATTCAGACAGTAAAGTTCGTAACGTATGGAAAATAGACCCTGAAACCTATACCGCTCATCTGGCTGAAATTAAGATCGGTCAGTTATCCAGCGCAGGCATTGAAGTTTATGGCGGCTTATCACCCGGAGACATCATAGTCACTGCAGGCGTAACCAATCTACGCGAAGGCATGAAAGTTCGTGCCTGGGAAAGAGAGCGGGGTCTGTAAATGAACACTGCTGGCTATTTTATTAACAACCGAGTGACCAGTTGGCTGGTCGTTCTTATTCTGCTCATTGGCGGCATTATCTCCTTTCAGGAATTAGGCCGGTTGGAAGACCCTGAATTTACCATTAAGGATGCGGTCGTTGTCACCCGTTATTCCGGGGCCTCACCACAACAGGTGGAAGAAGAAGTCACTTACGTTTTAGAGAATGCCATTCAACAGCTGTCCTACGTTGATGAAATCTCATCCATCTCAACCCCCGGTTTATCTCAGATAACCGTCACCATCAAAAATAAATACGACGCGTCCACTCTTCCTCAAATTTGGGATGAGCTAAGGCGTAAAGTACAGGACAACAAAAACAAGTTACCGCCAGGTGCGGGCACACCGCAAGTCAACGACGACTTCGGGGACGTTTTCGGCATCATGTTTAATGTCACAGGCGACGGCTACAGCCACAAAGAATTGCTCGATTACGTTGACTTCCTGAAGCGAGAGTTAGTACTCATTAACGGGGTGGGTAAAGTATCCACAGCCGGAGAGTTACAAGAAAAAGTATTTGTTAATATTGATAAAAACAAACTTGCTGCACTCGGCATTTCCTTAGATCGTATTTATGAAATCATTGGTCACCAGAATACCGTGTCCAATGCCGGATCCATTCACGTAGGTCAGGAAAACATACGTTTGCATCCAACGGGTGAATTCGAAAGTGTCAAACAGCTTGAAAATCTGTTGATCAGCGAACGGGGTGCCCAAAAGCTGATTTACCTGGGGGATGTTGCGAACGTTGAGCGAGGCTTTGATGAAATCCCCACCAACCTGGTGCGCTTTAATGGCAAGCCCGCTATTAACGTAGGAATTTCCTTTGCCAAAGGCGTGAACGTAGTGAACATCGGCGAGAACATTCGTAGCCGCCTGGATGAACTTGAAGAATACCGGCCCATAGGTATTGAACTGGACACCATGTATTTCCAGCCGGACGAAGTGTCTGCCTCGGTCAGTAATTTCGTGATTAACCTCGCGGAAGCCGTCATCATCGTGATTTTTGTTCTGTTGATTTTCATGGGATTCAAGAGTGGCTTGCTGATTGGTACGGTACTGTTCTTAACCGTGCTGGGGACTTTTTTGTTCATGAAAGTCTTTGCCATTGATCTTCAGCGTATCTCTCTGGGCGCACTGATCATTGCACTTGGGATGTTGGTGGATAACGCCATTGTGGTCACCGAAGGCATTCTCATTGGCCGACAAAAAGGCCAGTCAACATTGAAAGCGGCTCAAGCCATTGTTAAACAAACCATCTGGCCACTGCTGGGTGCCACCGTCATTGCCATCATGGCATTTGCCCCCATAGGTACATCACAAGATGCCACCGGCGAATTTTGTCGGACCTTGTTTTATGTCTTGATGATTTCGCTGTTTCTAAGCTGGGTAACCGCAATTACCATCACCCCGTTTCTGGCCGATTTCCTGTTTAAGAATACTCAGCCGGATGAGAACGCAGGCGACAAAGGTCAAGATGTCGCCGACTCCGTTCAGAGCGAGCCCATTCAGGCCGACTCCGTTCAGAGCGACCCTATTCAGGGTGACCCTTATCAAGGGGCTTTTTTCCGAATCTACAAGTCTCTGCTTGATTTCACCATGCGGTTCCGTGCGTTAACCATTCTTGTTTTGGTGGCGGCATTAGCAGGTTCCATTTACGGTTTCAGCACTGTGAAACAGGCATTTTTTCCTCCGTCAACCACCCCAATTTTCTTAATTGATTACTGGAAACCGCAAGGCACAGACATCAGAGATACCCACTTCGATCTGGAGCAAATAGAAAAACACGTACTCGATCACGACTTTGTTGAACATGTAACGACCACCGTAGGCAAAGGCGTACAGCGTTTTATTCTTACCTATTCACCAGAGAAGCAATACAGCAATTACGGTCAGTTACTCATTCGAACCAAAGAGCTGGAAGACATCCAACCCTTCATTGCGCAATTGACCGATTATCTCGAAGACAACTACCCTGATGCCAAAGTGAAATTCAAGCGCATCATGTTAGGCCCTTCTGACGATGCAAAAATTGAAGCTCGCCTGACAGGCCCAGACCCGGACAAACTTCGAGAACTGGCTCTGCAAGTGGAAGAGGCGATGTTACAAGATCCGGGGGCCAGCTATATCCGTCATGATTGGCGTAACCGGGCCAAAGTCATTCGACCGGTGTTTGCAGAGGCTCGTGCCAGAAAGCTCGGCATCAGTAAATCGGATTTAGACAAAATCCTTTTAATGAGCTTCCGGGGCGTTCAACTGGGATTGTACCGTGACGGCACCACCCTACTGCCGATCGAAGGGCGTCTACCGGATTATCAGCGACAAACTGTGGACAGTCTGCCTAACCTTCAAGTGTGGAGTCCAACCACCAGCAGCTACGTCCCTATCTCCCAGGTGGTAACCGACTTTAAAACCGAATGGGAAGATCAGGTAATACACAGACAAGATCGCAAACGAACCTTGACCGTGCAGGCCGATCCCAACATTCTTGGCGATGAAACCGCAGCTCAGGTGTTCAGCCGCATCCGACCAAAAGTCGAAGCCATTGAGTTACCTTCGGGGTACCATCTTTCCTGGGGTGGTGAACATGAAAGCTCCGGTGATGCAAAAGCTTCATTGTTCGGTGCTTTGCCAATGGGTTACTTGTTGATGTTTATCATTACCGTGCTGTTATTTAATGCGGTGAAAACACCACTGGTTATCTGGGCTTGCGTGCCTCTCGCCATCATCGGCATATTCATCGGTTTTGTCGTGACAGGTAAGTCTTTTGGCTTTATGGCATTACTGGGCATGCTGAGCTTATCAGGCATGATTGTGAAAAACGGCATCGTCTTAGTGGATCAAATCAACACGGAACTGGCAGAAGGCACAGAAGCCTATAAGGCCGTGTTTATGTCGGCGGTGAGTCGTGTCCGGCCGGTCAGCATGGCAGCGATTACAACCATGCTGGGTATGATTCCACTGCTCTTTGATGCCTTCTTCGAGAGTATGGCGGTGGTTATTATCTTCGGACTTGGTTTTGCAACGATCTTAACGTTAATCGTTATCCCGTTGCTTTATACCCTATTCTACGGAGTGAAATACAAGCCATTGAATCAACTGTAGCGAACGACAATATAAAACAGGCAATGTCTTTGCATTGCCTGTTTTATAATCGCGTTAAAGAATCAGGCTTCTTTTAACTTTTCAGTGTAAGGAGGCCATCCCATGGGTTTACCCGCCAATACATGCAAATGGATATGGTAAACCGTTTGGCCGCCATGGCTATTGCAGTTCATTACAGCCCGATAACCGTCCTCTGCGTAACCCTGCTCTTTGGCCAACTTAGCCGCCACCATATATAAGTGCCCGACAATCACCCGGTCTGCTTCTTCAATATCATTGATCGTCGCGATTGGCTTTTTTGGTATCACTAAAAAATGAACCGGCGCCTGAGGATTAATATCTTTAAAGGCTAACGACAGCTCGTCCTCATAAATGATGTCTGCCGGTATCTCGCGGTTGATGATTTTTGTAAAAATAGTTTCAGTTGTATTCACTTGTGACATAGTGTTTTCCAATAGCTGAACAGTTAAAAACAGCAAATAATTTAATACGTTATGCGTTAATCAGGGTTTAATTTTTCTTCAAAAGTACCGATAACATAGCATGCCTATAAATAGCCGACTAGATTTTAAGAGCTGGGAAATCACAAAAAGTGTTGGTCTTCAGTCTCGCCAAACCGTTAACTTCTTACTCTCTTGGCTGGGTGGAATCATGATTAAATCGGTACTAATGCTAACGTTTATGATTAGAAACTATCTGCTTGATGCTGAATGGGAACCTGTGGCTTATGGCAACAAGCGGGTGATGATCAGGCGAAAAAGAGAAAGCCGGGTGCGCGCACTCTGGTTATTCACCGCCGCCGCAATGATGTCGGTTCCGACACTTGGGTTTGTCATCACCATAGCATTGGCGTCTTTGTTCCTGACGTTTGCTATTCTGGATGGGGTGTAACAGCCACTCAAAACCGAAACGGCGGGTATGCCTTAAACCACTGATAGTGAATATCCGCCGTGTACTGATCCCCCTTCTCATCCCTCAGATTCGTCAACCCTTGATAACGCATAAGTTGCTTAGAGCTGCATTGATAAGAGAGCTTTACAGGGTCGATCAGCAGGTCAATTGGCCACCAGTCCAAAGACATTTCCAATTCGCAAATGTCTTTATTCTCAGATACTTTTTTAAGAGAAAAGTCATATTGAGTTAATTTGAGTGGAGCCAGGAATTCAAACGAGACAGTATCGCCTTCAGTGAGTTTCGGCCAAACCTTTTGAATGTAGGCATCAAACCCGGCATCTATCACTGTATTCGGCATAAGCCGCGCACTGGCTTGTTCTTTGGCTTCTTGCGCAACCTTTGAATACATCAACCCCAGACGTTGTTGGTTGCCCCTGTTCGACGTGACATCGTTCCGCGTGACATCAACACCGACCTGATAATCCAACTCCAGGTCACGATAGTGGAACTTCGGTGTCCAAGGGGTTCCCGGACGATACTCTATCTGCTTGACGCTTTTTAATTCACCGTCAGGATGACGGTATTCAACATATCGTTGTTTGACGTAGCCTTCATCGTCCAAGTCAAACCGATGATATTCATAAAATAAAACCTCGCGTGTACCTGGCTGGTAGCCGACGCCAGCCATGACCCAAGGCTGATCATCAAGATGAGGAATAGCAACCGGAGATGCACCCGAAAAACTGGAGTGCCCCCCCAAGATCAAAACCCATAACCCGGTACGCAGGAATGAATTCATCGTTTACATCACCCGTTACTAGCGAATATCAGGCAGGTATTGCTCCACAAGCGTTTTGAGAAATTCGATGTTCTTAGCGTTAGCATTAAGCGCCGGAATGTAATGGTACTCCTGCCCACCCGCCTCGACGTAAATTTCTTTGTTTTGAATTTGAATTTCTTCCAGCGTCTCAAGACAATCCACTGAAAAGCTCGGCGCAATCACATCCACCCGACCAAACTTTTGCTGCCCCCAGCTTTCCAACGTTGCATCGGTGTAGGGTTTGACCCACTCTTCCCGACCAAAACGAGACTGAAACGCTGCCAGCCACTCGCCTTCTTTCAAACCAAGCTTATCAGCAACCATTTGAGCCGTTATACGGCACTGACGAGCGTAAGGATCACCTAAGCCTTCCAATCGCTCCGGGACACCATGAAAGGACATCAACAAGCGCTCTCCCCGGCCAAATTCCGCCCAGTATTCCGTCACTGAAGCCGCCAAGGCATCGATAAAACCGGGATGGTCATGATAATCACTCACCCAGGTAATGCCTGGAACATGAGGGCATTGTTTTAAGCTACGGGCAAGGCTATCAAATGCAGCTCCGGTTGAGGTTTTCGAGTTCTGAGGAAACAAGGGCAATACAACGATGTGGTTTACCCCCTGTTTAGCCAAAGATTGTCCGGCGTCTGCCATGGAAGGCTTGCCGTAGGTCATAGCCAGTTCCACTGGGATATTTTGATCTGCCAAGGCTTCCGACAACGCTTTCTGCTGTTGACGGCTGTAATGCATCAAAGGTGAACCATCTTCAAACCAAATACTTTGGTACAGCTTTGCCACTTTCCTAGGGCGTATACGCAAGATGACACCATGCAGGATCACCAACCAAATAAACCTGGGGATATCAACCACTCTCGGGTCGGACAAAAACTCCGCCAAAAATTTACGGACAGACTGAGTGGTAGGCTGCTCTGGCGTTCCTAAATTAACTAATAACACGCCCACTTTCTTAGACATAACGTTGATATTCCTAACAAATTAAACTCGTAATGATTCTTGAAACTGGGCCAAATACTACCGGATAAATCGGAGGAACGCAGTCATTATGTCAGGATAATGCAAATGTAAAGCCCACCGACTCAAGACGATATCAATTTTTTACAACGTCAAAGGCACACCTGCAACATTCCCGTTTACGAGCCAAGGTTCAAGTCTTCAGATATTCCAAAATACCAGTGATCCGTTTGGCAATCCGTACCGTATACCTTATCAGTACACATATTTTAGAGTGGTGGCGTCGAAGCCCCTAAACAACACTCGAAGAGGAAACGACCATGCACAACCCTTATCAAGCAAGTTCAGATTTATCAGAACATAAAATCAATGTCGGCATCAGTCAGTGTTTACTTGGCGAGAGTGTCAGATTTGATGGCGGTCATAAACACTCTAAGTTATGCACTCAACAACTGGGGCAGTATTTTAACTTCGTCGCCAGCTGCCCTGAAATGGGTGCGGGGTTAGGCGTACCAAGAAAAACCTTAAGATTGGTCGGCAATGAAAAAACACAAAGAGTGGTCGAAAGTCAGAACAACCAGATTGATGTCACCGACGCCTTAGCCAGCTACAGCCAACAACGGGTTTCTGAACTGGGCCACCTAAGCGGTTATATTTTCATGCAAAAGTCGCCCAGCTGTGGGGTGTTCAGGGTTAAAGTGTATGCGGACAATGGCTACGCGCAAAACAGTGGCCCGGGCATTTTCGCCAAAGCGTTCAAAGAGGCCCACCCGCTGATTCCTGTTGAAGAAGAAGGTAGGTTGAATGATCCTGTGTTACTGGAAAACTTTTTGGTGCGGGTTGTGGTTTACCATCATTGGCAAACAATGAATGAGCAAGGATTGACGGCCACCTCGCTGATCAACTTTCATCAAAAAATTAAGTACCAGCTTATGGCCCACTCCATTAAAGGTTATAAGCAATTAGGCCAACTGCTTGCTAACTTAAAGAACAAACCTTTAGCTGACACCGCTGAGCTGTATATTGCCGGAGCAATGAACTATTTAGAAAAAAAAGCCACACGAAAGTCCCACACCAATGTGCTTGAGCATATCCGAGGATACTTCAAAGGGAAGTTAAGCAGAGTAGAGCAAACCGAGTTAGGCCAAATTATTAAAGATTACCGCCAAGGCATTGTGCCTTTGATCGTACCAATGACGTTAATACAACATTACACAAAAACACGTGGCAGCGAGTACATCGAGCAACAAATGTATCTCCAGCCATATCCTCACACCTTGGGTCTGCGAAACGGTATTTAGATAGGGCAAATGTAGCAGGCAAAAAAAAGCCCTAAACTTACTGTTTAGGGCCAACAACGACAGACATGTTCCGTGTCTGGTACTGCCTAACAAAAGGATTGAATAGCCTAGCCTATCACCCGGATGCTTCAGAAGCATCGCGAAACAGACTAGTTACTACTATAGCCAGCGCCAGATTATTTAAAAGAGCGCAAATTCGAATTCATCGTTCCAACTTATGAAACATTTTGTAACAAAACATTAAGTATCGTTAAGAGGTTGATTCTATTGCCTCAAATGCTGCCATTGCCAGGTTTTCTTTCAGGTGATTAATAAATGCCGTGATCTTTGGCGGCACATATCGACGCGATAAGTAAACCGCGTGTAACGTGGAAGGCGGAACCGTATACGCATCCAGAACACTCACCAAACGACCGTCTTGCACCGCTTTAGTACTGATATCCACAGGTAACAAGCCAACGCCCAAACCACCGATGACAGCATCACGAATAAAAGTGATGTTATTCGCCACCATGCTGCCCTTCACCCTAAGCTGAATAGGTTCACCATCAGGGCTGATGATACTCCAGGGTAAGTGCTGGCTTTGATGCATCACAATGCAGTTGGATTCCATCAGTTTTTCATGGGTATCAATCGGGCCATGTTTTTCGATGTACTCCGGACTGGCATAAATACCACGTGATAAAACGCCCAGGCGCGTCGCAACAAAATTAGAGTCCGGCAGATCGCCGATTTTCAAAGCTATATCAATGTCGTTCTCTAATAAATCCGTTGCCCGACCGGATAAGTCCACACGGCATTGGATTTCAGGGTACTCTTCCATAAAAGAAGACACCAACCCACCCATGTAGTACATACCAAACTCAACCGGCGTCGAAATGTTCAAACGACCTTGCGGCTTTTTCTGCAAATCGGAAAGGCTGGCTTCTGCCTCTTCGATCTCCTTCAGTATTCGCTGACAATGCTCATAATAGCGCTGCCCGATTTCCGTCAATTTAAGGTGACGTGTTGTTCGGTCCAAAAGGCGAACCGAAAGACGCTCCTCCAGTTGGGTAATACGACGACTGATTGTTGATTTCGGCATATTAAGTTCTCGACCCGCCGCAGTTAAACTACCGCAATCGACAACTCGGGTAAAAATTAAAAAATCATTGAGATCCATCTTCTATGGTTCCACATTATCAGGGCATTGTTGTTATTATCTGCCAACAGTATTCATAAATATTTAGGCACACTCTAGCACAACTTTTTAGCCAAAAATTGTTATTAATTCTCTAACTATAGACTTATCGACTGATTTTATGGAGTTTTAATCGCAATCTTTCTGTTTTGGTGACATATCAACCTTTTTCAGAGAGCTAAAATCGGTTTAAAATGCGCCAACATCAAAACAGGAATCTCGTTCATGAGCCAATTATTCAACATCGTTTCAAACATCAATAAACTGCCAACTCCCTTGAAAGTACGTACTCTGTCTATGTTTTTTGGCCGAGTGATTCCTTTTGCCGGCACATCCAATGTACAGATCGAAGAACTCAACCAAGAAAGAAGCGTTCTGATCATCAAGAACAAGAAAAAAGTACAAAATCATATTAAAGGTGTACACGCAGCGGCGATGGCATTATTGGCCGAATCAGCCACTGGCTTTTTGTGCGGCATGAACTGCCCGGACGATAAACTGCTATTGATCAAATCCATGAATCTGAACTACGTACGTCGTGCCAAAGGAGACCTGAAAGCCGTAGCAGAATTAACCGATGAACAGCGTCAGCAAATGATCAACAATGATAAAGGCGATATCAGCGTCAAAATCACTGTGACCGATGAAGACAACCAAGAGCCTTTGACGTGTGAAATGATTTGGGCCTGGGTGCCTAAAAAACGTAAATAGGGTCGAAAGTGCCTCATGTTAATGGCCAAACAGTATAAATTTGTTTGGCCATCCACCAAACTCGCTGGGTAATTCAGCGAAACTGGTACTATAGAGGTATGAAATGTCTGTTTCAAACAAACGTATGACACAAAGCCTTAAATCTGTCAAATAATTGTCTTTAACATCTTTAAATTACTTCCCAGACTGTTACACTGTTCTCAATTTAAAAAAATAACAAACGTAAGTAGGGATTGAACCGATGAAACCCAGAGGCCTGATTACAGCCTCATTTATCACATTAGGTATCTTTGCTACATACAATGCTTTTGCCGATGGGCAGTCTAAAATTGATGACCCTAAAAAAGCAGCCAAAGATATTTTTTGGGATGAGCTGTATCCAAACGGCGGAAAATCATTTTTCTGCGAACAGCCCTTCGAGGGCAAAACAAGACGTATTGTCGCCGGGCATATTTATAACACCCAATGGATGTTAGACCACTATGACTGCGGCACCAAAAGCCGTTGTCGTAAATCCAATACCGATTATAAATACGCTGCTTCCGATCTACATAACTTATATCCGGTTTCACCTCGGGTAGAGTTAAATCGCAGAAACTCAAAATACTCGGAGTTACCGAATCGCAGCGACCAATTTCCTAATCTGAATTGCTCTTACAAGTCAGCGTTTCAGTCGGTTGAGCCTGCAGATGAAATCAAAGGCAACATTGCACGGGTTATTTTCTATATGAATAAGGCATACAACCTGCCCATTCTGGGAAGCTCACAGATGCTACTAGAGTGGAACGAACAAGACCCGGTGGATCAGGCCGAAATAGACCGAAATAACCTGGTAGAAAAAATACAGGGCACCAGAAATCGGTTTATCGATAACCCACATGCGATAAAAGACTTGGATATTACAATTACCCGATAACAATTAATCCAGTTCATCAGCACGAACCTTAAATTGTTACAGACAATAAAAAAGCTCGCATAAGCGAGCTTTTTTATTGAATCAAAGAACGCTTAGAAAGCGAACTTATCATCATCCAATTCGTAAAGCACTTCCGCGCCATTCTTGATCGAAGCAGTTAAGCCAATGTAGTTAGGCAACAAACGCTTGATGAAGAAACGACCAGTCGACAATTTAGCATCGTAGAAACCGCTGGTATCACCTTCCGCAATTTTAGTTAGAGAAGCCTTAGCCATCTTAGCCCACATGTACGCGTATGCAGTGAAGCCGAATACATGCAGATATTCTACTGAAGCAGAACCAATTTCATGCGCGTCTTCTTTTGCTGCAGCAAGAATATGAGCTGTCAGATCGTCCAGGTTAGCAACCGCATCTTTCAATGCCGTGATGAACTCAGCCAATTCGGCATTACCTTCATTCTCTGCGATGAACGCTTTCATTTCGTCCGCGAACAACTTGTATGAAGCACCACCGGTCATTGCAACTTTACGACCCATAAGGTCAAGCGCCTGAATACCGTTTGCTCCTTCATAAATCTGAGTAATACGAATATCACGAACGTGTTGCTCCTGGCCCCACTCACGAATGAAACCGTGGCCACCAAACACCTGCTGACCCGCGATTGCAGACTCAAGCGCTTTATCAGTCAAGAACGCTTTAGCAACCGGAGTAAGAAGAGCAACCATAGTATCTGCAAGTTTCTTCTCTTCTGCATCGTCAGTAAACTTAGCACGATCCAACCAAGCTGAAGTATAGGTTGAGAAAGCACGGCCCGCTTCCGTGTAGGCTTTCATAGTCAAAAGCATACGACGTACGTCTGGGTGTACGATAATCGGATCGGCTACTTTATCTGGGTGCTGAGCTCCTTTTGGAGAACGACTCTGAACACGGTCAAGCGCGTATTCAACAGCACTCTGGTAAGACGCTTCTGCCGCACCAATGCCCTGAATACCTACCGCCAAACGCTCGTAGTTCATCATAGTGAACATACATGCCAAGCCTTGGTTCTCTTCACCAACCAACCAGCCTTTCGCGCCGTCGTAGTTCATTACACAAGTAGCAGAACCTTTAATGCCCATCTTCTTCTCGATAGAGCCACAAGAGAAGTCATTGCGCTCGCCCAAAGAACCGTCGTCATTAACCAGGAACTTAGGTACCAAGAACAAAGAAATGCCTTTAGGGCCTTTCGGTGCATCAGGAAGCTTCGCCAACACCAAGTGAATGATGTTTTCAGCCATGTCATGCTCACCCCAGGTAATGAAAATCTTAGTACCTGTGATGTTAAAACTGCCATCAGCATTTGGCTCTGCCTTAGTACGGATAATACCAAGATCTGTACCTGAATGAGGCTCAGTCAAATCCATCGCACCAGACCAAACGCCTGAGTACATGTTTGGAAGATACTTATCTTTCAACTCTTGACTGGCGTGAGCGTTGATTGAAAGACATGAACCAGCTGTCAACATCGGTGCAAGACCAAACGACATGTTAGAACCCTGGATCATTTCTTCGAACTGACCAACCAAAGTCTTTGGCATGCCCATGCCGCCGAACTCTGGGTTACCACCCAGGCCGTTCCAGCCACCTTCGATGTAGGTCTTGTATGCCTCAGTAAAACCTTCCGGAGGTGTTACCTTGCCATCTTCCCACTTTGAGCCTTGCTCATCTGCTTCACGGTTTAAAGGCGCAAGCACTTCATTCGCGATTTTTGATGCTTCTTCCAGAATTGCGTCAGCAGTTTCAGGATCAACAACGTCTGCTACGCCAGGCAACCTTGCCCATAGCTTATCAGCTTCAAAAACATCCTTAAGAAGGAACTGCATATCACGCACAGGCGCTTTATATTCAGCCATTTTCGTCTCCAGCTTTGTTATTTAGCTCAATCAATTAGGAAGGCAATTTACTCGAAATTAACCGCCAACTCTCACAAATTGGGCGTAATTTTACTCGAATTAGAAACGTTTGTATAACGAGCGAACGCTTGGTCAAGCGAAGATTCTGGAAAAAATCAAAGAGATCGCCAAAGAAAGCGGAAAAAAGTGGCAAAGCATGACATTTTTCCCGAGAGCAGCCAGTTCATTTTGCTTTAACCGAGCCAGACTGAAAGTATCATAAAACAACGGAAACACGAAAAACAGCACCGCAAAAGTCACTGCACTTAAAGACGGCAACCAGCCGGTCATGACGGCAATGGCCAACAGGGCAAACACCCCCAACAACTGAACCCGAAACACCGCCAGTGAAAAATCGTAACCGTAAGCAATCCACAAGTGGTTTCGGTTTACTGTCCGGTCTGCTTCGACATCAGGGTACTGGTTCAATAACAAAACATTGTTAATCAATACGCCAAACATCAAGCTCACCAGCAAGGCCTGCACTGAAATCCCGCCCGATAAAATATAAACACCACCAAGAAGCGCCAACCCTCCAATGCCAAGTCCAGGCGCTACCACACACAACCAAGGATGCTGATTCACTTTATCCGAATAATTCACAACCAACCATAGCCCTAATACGCCCGCAGGCAGCAATTCAATGCCAACACTCAACACGAACCACACACCAATAATTGACGAGACAGTGATGCAGGTTTTGGCTATTCGGCGCGTAGTTTCTAAGTAATCCGGATACTCAACCAGCGTGCCACTGCCGCCACTGAACATGGTTTTTTGCGTTGATGTGTCCAGGCCGGATATAAAATCCTGATACTCATTAAGCGCATTGACTCCCATATGTGCAGAAACCAAAGCAACCAGAATCAACAAGCTATCAAACAAAGAAGGTAAACCGGACTGGAAAAAGGCCAAAGACCAAATCAAAAAAGCGCAGGTCAAAGATAAACTTAAGAACGGTGCTCGAATCACACCCAAAAAATTAGTAAGCCACTGCTGATCAACTTTCATCCGCCATCATCCCTGACATTTAAGACCATGAAAAATACAAGAGTCAAAGCAGTATAACCGAAAACAAAAAAACCGCAGCCAGGCTGCGGTTTTTTTTAAGAAGAGCTATGCCTTATAGGAAAGACATGTTTTCTTCTTCGATGTCCATCAAGTTCTCTGCACCAGACAACATAGTTGCTGCGTGTGCACGAGTACGAGGAAGGATACGCTCAAAGTAGAACTTAGCAGTCTGAAGCTTAGCTGTATAGAAAGCCGCTTCTTCAGTACCAGCGTCCAACTTGTCTTGAGCTACTTTAGCCATTTCTGCCCAGAAGTAAGCAAGCGTTACGTAACCAGAGTACATCAGGTAATCAACAGAAGAAGCACCTACTTCATCACGGTTCTTCATTGCTGCCATACCAATCTTCATAGTTAGGTCGCCCCACTCTTTGATGTGCTCAGAAAGAGGTGCTACAAACTGGCTGATTGCTTCGTTGCCTTCGTTCGCTTTACAGAACTTATGAACAATCTTAGTGAAACGCTTCAGAGATTCACCTTGAGTCATAAGAACCTTACGACCAAGAAGGTCAAGCGCCTGAATACCTGTGGTTCCTTCGTACATCATAGAGATACGAACATCGCGCATTAACTGTTCCATGCCCCACTCTGCGATGAAACCGTGACCACCGAATACCTGCATACCGTGAGAAGTAGATTCGAAACCAACCTCAGTCAGGAATGCTTTAGCGATTGGCGTCAAGAAGCCCAGTAGCTCATCTGCTTCTTTACGCTCTTCTTCAGAAACGTTCGCAGACTTAACAATGTCAGCTTGCTTAGCAGTCATGTACGCAAGTGCACGACCACCTTCACCCAATGACTTAATAGTCAAAAGCATACGACGTACGTCTGGGTGAACAATAATTGGATCAGCGCCTTTCTCAGGAGCCTTAGGACCAGTCAATGAACGCATTGCCAAACGGTCTTTAGCGTAAGCAAGCGCACCTTGATAAGACGCTTCCATTGCAGAGCTACCCTGCAGAGCAGTACCGATACGTGCAAAGTTCATGAATGTGAACATGCAGTTCAGGCCTTTGTTCTCAGGACCGATCAACCAACCTTTCGCACCGTCGAAGTTCATTACACAAGTTGAGTTTCCGTGGATACCCATTTTATGTTCGATAGAACCACAAGATACGGCGTTACGCTCACCTACAGAACCGTCTTCGTTTGGAAGCATCTTAGGTACGATGAACAAAGAGATACCTTTCGTACCCTTTGGCGCATCCGGAAGACGAGCAAGACAGATATGGATGATGTTATCAGCCATGTCGTGCTCACCAGCAGAGATAAAGATCTTAGTACCTGTGATGTTGAAGCTGCCGTCTGCATTTGGCTCAGCTTTAGTTTTCAACAGACCCAAGTCAGAACCACAATGTGGCTCAGTCAAACACATAGTACCTGTCCACTCACCAGAGATAAGCTTAGTCAGATACGTTTCTTTCTGTTCTGGAGTACCGTGTAATTCAACAGTATCAACCGCACCGTGAGAAAGACCTGGGTACATGCCCCATGCCCAGTTGGAAGCACCAACCATTTCACTGACTGCGATACCGATAGATGCAGGTAGACCTTGACCGCCGTACTCAGGGTCACAAGTCATTGATGGCCAACCGCCTTCAACGTACTGCTGATAAGCTTCTTTAAAGCCAGTTGGAGTTTTTACGCCATCCTCGCTCCAAGTACATCCTTCTTCATCGCCTACGCGGTTAAGCGGAGCAATAACGTTCTCACAGAATTTTGCGCCTTCTGAAAGAATGGCATCAACCATATCTTCAGTACAGTCATCAGCACCCAGTGCTTGATAGTGAGTTTGCATGTCAAGTAGTTCGTCCATGACGAACTTCATGTCGCGTAAAGGAGCCTTATAATCTGGCATAGTAACTTCCTCGGCATGATTTTAGGTTAACGAACAGGCTACGAATTAAGAAGGTTTATAGCGACTGTTCCCAATTTTAAGGTCAACTTGTTTTGTACAAAGTTTAACCTACTTATCAAACGGTTGTTTGAAACATACGTTTGCAACCAATCTTTGTCAAGCTAATTCAAACAATTGTTTTAATTTCAAAGTCCAATTTAGGGGCAATACTCTAAAGTAAATTCAATAAAAATAAATCGTTAAGAAGCACAGGAAAATTTAGAGAGCAAACATTAAGAACGGCTCATTAGATTGGCTACAGATAGGAATATAGAAGAAAAAATGCTGGGGTCAAACCAGTTCGTCAAGATTTATCTTAGGCGGTTCAGCATTGATATTTTCGAAAACGGCCAACGCGTTTTTGCGCGCCAGATCCGACGCTAACAGGTTGGTAAAGTCCTCCGGTGATAAGCCGGTCGATCCGGTAAAGGCCTCAGCATCCGACGTCGTATTATTCTCAGCGGTAGCAGCCTGAGAGGTTGGATTGACCGTTTCTGTGTCTGTTGCCGCTATAGTTTCCTCAGAAGATTCTGCGGCTTCCGCCGTTTGTGTCTCTTCTTCGGTGTTGGCCTCTGTTTCTTCTTCGGTGTCTGGCTTATTCAGCTCGGATTGAGCTTCCAGCTTTATTTGAATGGCCTGTGCCGCAACGGCGCGATCCTGAGCAGAAGGCTCGGCCGGGGCCAGCGCTGCACGACGAACGGTTTCCGCTTTCTGAATGGTCGCTTCCGGATTACCCTGAATAGGAGAAATATCAATTGGGACTTCACCACCGACGGCATAATTGATTCCGTCAGGCCCACGCTGATAAGTGTAACTGGCCGCGCCGGCGTATTGCCCACCCGCCGATTTATGCGCCTGCTCGTGATTTCTGACTTCCAGATCACGCGCTTCCAGCTTTTGGATTTGCTCAAGCTCTTGCTCGGTAAAGCGGGGTTGCTGGCTATTGTCTGAAGGTTTTTGTTCTGACTGACGACCTGAGTCATCACTTTCTTCCGGTTCATCCAGAGCGGCAACCGTTGAGTCTCGCTCACTCAGTTCTTTTTGAGTCTGCGATGCAATCTGGGCCGAGTCTCTGGCTTCCGTAAAACCGACGAATGACGCTGAACCTATTTGCATTTATTTACTCACCTTCCCAATCGAACCAAACAATCTAAAAATCAGACAATCTCATCTAATAAAGTTCCAACCGACTCATTGGCTGTGGATATCACCTTGGCCGATGCTTTGAACTGCAACTCGTACACATTCAAATCAACCACAGCAGTTAACATATCATCGGTCGGGTTAGAAACTGGCGGTTGGCTCACGGGAGGCTGACCACCAGACGCTATCGTTTTAGCGCTTTGGTTCAACCCTTCTCGGCTTCGAGATAAGCCTTCTAAGCCAGATCCTAAAATTCCTGAAATCATACAGACCTCTAACCCACTAACCTGTATATAATTTAACCAAAGATTCCATCAAAGTGCCAATTTTAATCGAATATTCCGGGATAAATATCCGATCAGTGGTTATTTATCAACGCTGACACATCCAAATACTTCGCAACATTGGATGGAGATGAATCTTCCAACAAAGGCACTTCGCCCAAACAAGGCGCACTTAACATATGCATTAACGTATCAAAATTCTCCTGATAACGACTCATTTCGGGATCAATTTTATTGGCAACCCATCCAGCCAAAGTCAAACCGCTTTGCTGAATGGCAGATAGGGTTAATAAAGCATGGTTTAAACAACCAAGCCTCATACCCACCACCAGGATCACAGGCACATCTAGACGTTTCACCAAGTCAGCCAAGGTTTCACGATAACTCAGGGGCGTAAACCAACCACCAGCGCCTTCAATTAACTTAACCTTCGCCGGTTTCAGCATTGCTCCCCGAATAAACCCTTCCAAACCACTTGCAGTTAAATTTTTGCCACTGTCCATGGCCGCAATATGAGGCGCAATAGCAGGCTCATACGCCACCGGGTTGATCGTTTCATAGCGTACCTTCACAGAAGAAGCCGCCTGAAGGATCAGAGCATCTTCATTGCGTAACCCCTCATGCGTCACTTCGCACCCGGCAGAAACCGGTTTTAAACCCAAAGTGGAGTACTCCTGTGCTTCAAACGCTTTCAGTAAGCCAGCAGTCACAACCGTCTTACCAACGTCCGTGTCCGTGCCTGCAACAAATGCAGTGTATCGATTCACCTTCATGACACTCCCCTTTTAAACCACGTTAAGAACGAAATAGCAGACCTCATAACTGGCAGGCAACTGACCAGACTCGGTACGATATTGCTCATAAGCCGACATCAACGCTTTATATTGCCCTTTTGACATAGCCCTGGAACCATCAATCACGGTGTTGGCTCCAATGCCTTTGATACTGTGCAGCAAGGATTTTAAGTCCGGGTAATGAGCCGTCACCAATTCACAATGAAAGGCCGCAATGGAGCCAAATCCTGACAACTCAGACAATAGAGTTTCCGCAGACAAAAAACGATTCACGTGCGCGTTTCCATCCACTGCCTGCCAGGAATCTTTCAGCTCGAACAAAGTTTTGGGAAGCAAGGTGGATATCGCAATCAAGCCACCCGGTTTGACCACTCGCCGCAAGTTTTTCAACAACACTTGCAAATCTTCGCACCATTGGATGGCCATGCTCGAATAAATTAAGTCGACCGAATTGTCAGCAAATGGAAGATTCTCCGCATCCGCCACCACCGAGCCCATTAATAAAGAAGCATGCTGCTGTCTGGCATGCACCACCATGCCTTCGGACAAATCCACCGCCAATAAATCATTATCAGGGAATGCCTGCTTCAGCTTAGGCAGAAAAAAACCGGAGCCTGTGCCTAAATCGACCACAGGGCCATGACCGCTGAACAGCGGTATCGTAAGACTCAGTAAATGATCCCCCACGTATTTTTGGACACGGGCATAAGTATCATAGTCTTTAGCTTTCTTTCCAAATGCAGTGGCTACTTGCTTCTTATCTAACATTGGCGAACAAACTACTTAGTTATGTAAAACGTATTCACGTTCTGATGAGTGGAATTAAGGCATTGGCAACATGCGCTCCATGAGCAACTGGGGCCAAATGACAGCCCTCTATGTTGTTATCGCGCTTCTCAGGCGAAGCGATTAAACTGTCATCTTTAAAATACAAATCGCTCAATAGCCCTTTCATTTTCAGGTGATGCCAGGCATCGGTCACATCCAGCCGATACAGATGTTCCAGCGACGCCTTCAGTACAGCCGGCTCAGCGGGTAAGGCGTCTCGAACATCCTGCTTTAATAACAGGAGTTGGGATTTAGCCTCGCCCTGTCCGGTTAAGGAGATAAAGTACTCCAATCCTTTCAAGGGTGAACGAACCATTCGTTGCAAAAACGCCTGAGAAGTTCCTTCATCAAACACACTGAATGGGTCTTCAATAAAGCGAGGTCGAGCGCCTAACCCTATCACCTGACAAGGCTTGGATAACCGGGCGGACATTTGCACGGCCAACATTGCACCGTATGACCAGCCGATCAACAAAGTGTTCGGCGAGGACTCAATCAAGCCGGAGGTGTTCTGAAACCAGTTTTCCAGCAACGTATCAAAGCTCTGCGTGTTAAGAATATCGGCCTCCAAACTTGCCGCACCCGAACCTGAGTGATACCCCGGCAAGTCAACCAAATGAACATCAAGAGCCAAGCGCTTAAAGCTAGCCCTGAAGTCATCCAGCCAACGAGAGTGACATCCCCAGCCACCGATAACAACCACCCGACGCGTTGATGGTTCTGACCGTTCCATTACAGATGATCACTAAAACAGTCGGCCGCTCTGGCCAAAGAGTCTCGATCCCGATCAGAAAGCGCCTGATAAACGTCAGATAAGCCATTTAATAAACGTTCCAACTGCAACTCCGAATGCGCTGCAGAGAACGTAACGCGTAAACGGGCTGTGCCCTTCGGCACCGTAGGAGGACGAATCGCAGTAATCAATAACCCCCGATCCTCTAAAGCCTGGCTGAGATCCAACGCCAACCGCTCAGAGCCCACTAAAATAGGTTGAATCGGAGTATGAGAAGGCATTAATGTAAAGCCTATACGACTCGCGCCTTCCCTAAACCTTTCAGTCAATCGGAGAAGTTGATCTCTGCGCCATTGATCCTGTTTAATTCGCTCAATACTGACTAACGTTGCAGCCGCAACTGCAGGCGGTAACGCGGTGGTATAAATGTAAGTTCGGGCTTGCTGAATCATGGTTTCAACCATACTTTCAGAACCCGCAATAAAGGCTCCAAACGTACCAAACGCTTTGCCTAAGGTCCCCATCAACACCGGCAGTTGCTGTTGGTTTAATTGAAAGTGCTCAGCGCAACCTGCGCCAGCGGTTCCCAATACCCCCAGGCCGTGCGCATCATCCACCATCAAACAGGCATTGTACTGATCAGCCAGGTTGGCAACTTGATCCAAAGGCGCCAAGTCTCCGTCCATACTGAATACGCCGTCCGTCACTATCAACGTTCGACCACCCTTCGCGCCACATAACCGCTGCTCCAGCGATGACATATCATTGTGCTGATAACGCTTAAAACGAGCACCACAACTTAAACCGGCATCAATCAAAGAGGCATGATTCCAGCGATCTTGCAGAATGGTATCGCCTTTTCCAACCAGCGCAGCAATGGCCCCCAAGTTGGCCATATAACCTGTAGAAAACAGTACGGCCCGGTCACGTCCGGTAAACTCGGCCAGCGCTACTTCAAGCTGATGATGCAATTCACTGTGGCCATTCACTAAATGTGAAGCACCGCTGCCAACGCCGAATTCTTCGGTGGCAGATATAAACGCAGACTTTACTTCGGGGTCGTTGGCCAGTCCTAAATAATCATTACTGCAAAATGAAAGTACCTGACGCCCATTCACCTCTTGTTCAGGTTTTTGGGCGGAGGATAACACACGTCGGGTTCGATAGAGATGTTGCGATTTCCGAGCCGTCAACGACTCGTTTAGACCATCAAAATCAGCCATTTAGCTCTGCCATTAAGCTTTGATTTAAGCCCAGCCATTCAAATTACGCAGTGGCGTCATAGAAAGCGTGGTCGTCTTGCTGTTTTTCAACGGCACTCATTAACGCCGCTTCCTGCTCTTGCTCAGAGCGTTTCTCGCAGCGCTGCTCAGGCTTGATTCCCAAGCGAGTAAACAACTGTTGGTCTTGCTCTGCACGAGGATTATCCGTCGTGAGCAGTTTCTCACCGTAGAAAATGGAGTTAGCACCGGCAAAAAATGCCAACGATTGCATTTCGTCGTTCATTTCTTCACGACCCGCTGATAGACGCACATGTGATTCCGGCATCATGATCCGAGCAACGGCAATGGTGCGAATAAAATCAATAGGGTCAAGTTCTTCGTTTTCAGCAAACGGTGTGCCTTCAACGCGTACCAACATATTAATGGGCACACTTTCCGGCTGCTGAGGCATATTCGCTAATTGAATCAGCATGCCTGCTCGATCAAGCTCGGTTTCACCCATCCCCAAAATGCCGCCGGAGCATACCTTCATACCCGCCTTACGGACATTATCAATGGTCTCCAGGCGATCCTGATAGGTGCGGGTGGTAATGATATTGCCGTAGAACTCCGGAGAGGTGTCCAGGTTATGGTTATAGTAATCCAAGCCGGCATCCGCCAACGCTTTGGACTGATCTTCGTCCAGCATCCCAAGCGTCATGCACGTTTCCATGCCCATATCACGAACACCTTTGATCATATCGATCACATAAGGCATGTCTTTTTTGGTCGGTGAACGCCAGGCTGCCCCCATACAAAAACGGGTAGAGCCGATTTCTTTAGCTTTTTTCGCCTGCTCAAGAACCTTTTCAACTTTCATCAACTTCTCTTTTTCAAGATCCGTCGTGTAGTGGCCGCTCTGAGGGCAATACTTACAATCTTCAGGACAAGCACCGGTTTTAATCGACAGCAATGTACTGACCTGCACTTCATTTGGGTTAAAGTGCTTACGGTGAACTGTTTGAGCGTAGAACAACAAATCATTAAAGGGCATATCAAACAGTGCCTCAACCTCTGCTGTTTCCCAATTATGACGTACCTGACCTAGTTGCTCGAGATTCATATACCGCTCTCTACCGATGTTGGTTTTGTGAAATAAGTGATGGAATGCAATATTAATCGACAAATCCATCTTGTCAACTATTACAATCCCAGCAGGTTTACATTAGATCAATAAATGAACAAATGTCAGTTATGCCTCAGCCGAACAAATAGTTCTGACCAATATTTTTGTTACCAGTGTCTGCCTTATCTGCCGTTCATCACCAAACACTGTAAAAAATGCGCCTTGCCTACCGAAGTGGATCTGGATGTATGTGGCAGATGCCAAACCAACCCGTTTGATTTTGACCGAGCCTTCAGCCTTTTTGAATATCGCTACCCAATGGTTCACTGGATTGGAAGCTACAAAGCCAACAAGCTGACAAACCTGGTGCAATTAGAGCAATGGTTTTATTCAGCCTTCTATCATCAGTACCATGAGCAAACGATTGATGCCATCATCGCCATCCCAAGCTCTCCTGTGAAAACGCTGATCCGAGGAGAAATACCTTCATACCCTTTAGCACAAGCAATCCATAAGAGAACCCATATCCCCTTCATTCGAGGGGTTCTATCAAAAGATTGGTCAGAACAATCCCAGAAAAGCAAAAGCCGTGAAGCACGCCTGAGCAACCACCGCTTTAAACTCCATGAAGAACGCCTTTGGCGCGGGTCTACGCAATTAGACACCGTATTGTTGGTCGATGACGTCATGACCACCGGCGCCAGCCTGAACGAAGCCAGCAAGCTTTTAAAAAAAGCGGGGGTAGGTAAGGTTTTCACATTAACCATTGCCCGAACTCCCTCTTATCCATAGACTGGGCCAATTGTCGCCTCCAAAAGGAAAGAATCACGTGACCCACCCATACCAAGCACTGACTCAAGATAAAATCATTGATTTCGTAGAGTCCTGCGGCTTTTATTCAGACGGGCGAATATTTCCTTTAAACAGCTATGAAAATCGCGTCTATCAGGTGGGAATTGAAGACAGCACCCCCATCATCATTAAAATTTATCGTCCCAACCGCTGGACTCGAGAGCAGATTCAAGAAGAGCATGACTTTTTACTCGAACTGTCCGCCGCTGATATCAATGTGGTTCCGCCGATGGAAATTAACCACGCAACACTGCATCAGCAAGACGACTTCCTTTTTTGTTTATTTGAACGAAGATCGGGCAGGCCCCTGGAACTGGATCAGCTTGACCAGCTGTATGAAGTAGGCACCCAGCTTGGCCGCATTCACTCGATAGCCAAAGCTCAGCCCTTTGCTCACAGACCCGAGCTGTCTGTAAACACTTTCGGACATCAAAGCGCAGAAATCGTAATAAATTCAGGCATGCTGCCAAACTACCTGCAAGAACCATATCAGGTTCTTTCTCAGCAGCTACTTGAAATCATGGACGATCGCTGGAAGAACTCTCGCCATCAGACCATACGCCTGCAAGGTGACTTCCATCCGGGTAACATATTGATTCGCGACGAAGCCTCCATTTTCGTCGACTTTGATGATTGCCGCAGCGGCCCTGCTATCCAGGACATCTGGATGCTGCTCTCTGGCGACACAGCCCAACAAGAAGCACAGCTTTGCGAAATCAAAGAAGGGTATGAAATGTTCGCTGAGTTCCCCGTTCAGCAAATTCCCTTGATCGAAACCATGAGAACCTTACGGCAGATGCATTACGCCGCTTGGCTGGCAAGCCGCTGGGACGACCCGGCTTTCCACCATAGCTTCCCCTGGTTTGGTCAGGAGCGTTATTGGTCTGAACACTTACTTGCGCTTAAAGAACAACTGTCTGGCCTACAAGAGCCCGCTTTAAGGTTGCTTTAATACCGCTTTTAAAGGTCAGCAATCGATACAGTAACGCAGACTCACGAATGATGCGGCTGAGGATTCACACTCTGCCGTTTCATCGTGACCAAATTTGAATGTCTGTTTTTCTTTGCCTGCTCAACCACATCAAACGTAAACTTCGATTTTTTTCTTTCCGCACTTAACGCTCTGAACGTTTCGGCCAACTGCTCGTGTCTTAATTTTCGTTCACTGAGCGGCATCAGTAATGCCGCTTTAATGGCCTTTGACACCCCAACTACATCCAGAGGATGAACCACCATAGCGCCACTTAACTCATTTCCATCAATGGCCAATTTAGAAATAATTAACACGCCAGGATCATCCGGGTTCTGTGCAGCCCAAAAATCAATGGCATTGCAACTGCAATAACAGCCATAACTCAAATCCAAGAAAACTTTTGCTTCGCGATACAAAGTATCAATCGCCGAAGGCACATCCTGAGACAACATCATTCGAAATGGCTTTCTCGAAAATGAGCGCCAATGTTCATTTAAGTCATGCAAATCTTCTTTCCATCGGCGAACAATGTTCCGGGTTCGATCCGAGCCAATGGCAAACGGCACAACCACAGCCCCAAAAACAATATCCCGAGCCAAGGTTGGGTTGTCCTGCAGGAACAGTTCATACGCCTGATTGCGGTTCGTCCGGTTACTGATCCAGGACGGAATATCGATGGACAACACCAGCTTATCACTGGATGCCATATCGAAAGCCCCCTGTATATCCGCAGAAATATCATTTTTAACTTGAGATACCGCAGGGTAAGCCGCCACTTTTAAAATCTGATTGTCTTTCTTAAGCCGCTTATCCGCTAAGGTCAGAGCACCACCGATGGTCGTGACTGCGTCTGTGAAACTGCAAATGTCCGATTCCCGGGAAAATGAAATCAAATCAAAGTAGAAGAAGTCTTGCAGTAATTCGGTGGCCACAGGGAGTGTATTCAGTACTTCTGCGCCACAAAACGAACTTGGCAATGAAATGCCAATCGGCAGTTTCGGTTGAATCTCTTTCAGATAACGGGCCAAAGGAATCCAGTGTGCATCATGCAACCACAGCACATCACCATCACGATACAAGGCCGCTAATGCCTCTGCTAAGCCCTTGTTCCAACGTCGATAAGCCTGATACTGGTGCTGATTATAGCTGAACCCTTTTCTTAAATGATGAAACAGCGGCAGTATGCAGTCTTCATAAAATGACTGACTCAATTGCAGCTCATCACGCTGATCCAGATTCAGAGCAATAAGCTGAGTCCCAGGGCCTGGCGAACTGCCTTCCCGCTCAACGCACAACCACAGGCCTTCCGCCTGCGCGTGCAACCCAGCCACTTGTTTGGCGACCACATCCTGTGAATCCACACCGCCATACCAGCTGAGACTAATCAATCGACCAATCTTCACATTAACTCCCTTTTTTTAGGTAAAGCCTAAAGACATTAGCTTAACACTCTGATTCAACTAACAATGTAGTATAGTGCATTTTTTGAACAGTCAAGCTAATCCATCAAACCTAAATAAAAGCAGCGCATTTCCCATCAACCTAAAGCTCTTTTATAATGCTTCATTACTAAATATAGGAGAGAGTTGGACATGCAGGTGATTGGACTTACCGGCGGTATTGGCAGCGGTAAAAGCACCGTTTCCAAGGCATTTGCCGCGCTTGGGATTCACGTCGTTGACGCCGACCAAAAAGCCAGAGACGTAGTTCAGCAGGGAAAGCCGGCACTATCACAAATAGCAGATCACTTTGGTCAATCAATCCTCCAAGGGGACGGCAACCTGAACCGGGCCAAACTCAGAACCATCATTTTCAACGCTCCCAAAGAGAAAGACTGGCTGGAGCATCTACTTCACCCTCTTATTCGGAAAGACATCGAACAAGACTTACTTTCAGCGTCTTCGCCCTATGCCATTCTGGAAAGCCCCCTGTTGTTCGAAACAGACCAGCATGAAATGACCGACAAAACACTGCTGGTGGATGTGCCTGTCGATGTACAGGTCGCCCGAGGGTGTATCAGAGACAATAATTCCGAAGAGCAAATCCGAAAAATCATTGCGAGCCAGATGCCGCGAGAAGAGAAACAACTAAAAGCTGATTTTATTTTGGACAATAACGAGGACATTTCCACGTTGAGCGATAAAGTCGATAAACTGCATCAACAGTTTTTAAAATTATCGGCTTGCTAACACCAATCAACCATCACCCATTTGAAGACGCATATGACTGACAAAATCACCCTGTTTAAATGCCCGACGTGCAGTGCTCCTACGCAATACGAAACCGAAAAATACCCGCACTTTCCGTTTTGTTGCGAACGCTGCAAAATGATTGACCTAGGCGCATGGGCCGCCGAAGACCACAAAATTGAAGGCGATGAAACGGGCTTTGACGACCTGTTTTCAGAAGACGGAACGCTCTAAGCCTTCCTTTCAGGGAAGAAATGCAGAAATGCCTGCGATGCCTTGCGCCCCGTTTTTCTTAGCAACACCCATATCGTCAAGGCCGATTCCGCCCAACGCATATACAGGCATATGAGCCATCAGCGCCAGTTCTGCAAAACGCGGCCACCCCATTCCAAGCACTTCGGGGTGCGTCGGCGTCGAATTCACCGGTGACAGTAAAATAAAGTCCACATTCAATGCATTGGCCTTGAGCACTTCCTCTTCGTTATGGCAAGAAGCGGACAACCAGTTCACATCTGGCCGGTCATCAGTCGCAAGCAACTCGGCTGACGATAAATGCAAGTAGCCACTTTCCTGATCAGCGCCTTTGACAGTAACCCGATAACCTTGCGCCCTCAGATTAAGCACCAAGGCTTGGTTATTTGAGTTTAATTCTTCCCTCAAATAAATCATCAGGTTTTTTGGTGAAAAATGAGCACCCCAACCGTCGATAAGCGGTTGATTCAATTCGTTTGTCACCGCCAAATACGGCGGCAATAAGATCGCATTCAATATCCCTTTGTTAGCCGCCGGGAACGAATAAGATGCAAGCTGGTCTTTAGGGCACCAAATAACCGGCTGGCCTTCTTTACCATGTGGCTCGCCTTCGAACTCATTCACCACATGAACGTCCAGTAATACATGCTTATCCGGATACTCATACCGAACTGAGATCAGAGGGTAATGACCCAATACAATAACCCCCAGCTCCTCATGGATTTCACGTGCTAATGCCTGCGTAACTGTTTCATCGGATTCAACCTTACCGCCAGGAAACTCCCACAGCCCACCCTGATGCTGATGATCGGCTCGCTTGGCAATGCAAATATCCCCGTTTGCGCGTTCTATCACGGCAACCGCCACATGCACTAACTTCATAAAGTCCTCTGAAAGTTGAATCAGTTAAGAGGGATCGTATTAAAATAACCAGACCGCTTCTGGCAACTCAGCGCCTAAAGCGGTATCAGAGAACGGTTACGTACGGTATTCGGCATTGATGGTAACGTAATCATGAGACAAATCACTGGTCCACACCGTCTCTGAAGCTTCTCCGGAGGCCATATCAATGCGAATAGTAATGTCTTCACGGTTCATTACGTCTTGACCATCGGCCTCGCTGTACGACAACGCCCTGCCACCATGTTCAACGATGCAAACATCGTCCAGGTAAATCGCCAGCTTATTCAGATCAAACGGTGCAATGTTAGCCCGACCGACCGCCGCTAAAATGCGCCCCCAGTTTGGGTCACATGCAAACAGTGCAGTTTTGACCAACGGAGAATGTGCAACGGTATAAGCGATTTCCAGAGCCTCGTCCTGGGAGACAGCATTTTCAACCTGAACCGAAACAAATTTTGTCGCCCCTTCACCATCACGAATGATGGCCTGAGCCAAATCGATCATAAGTGCCTGTAAGTGCGCTTTAAAAACTGCAAACAGCGGATCTTGCTCTGAGTTAATGACGGCCGCCTCAACCTGACCTGTCGCCACCAAAATACAAGAGTCGTTGGTCGATGTATCGCTATCGACCGTAATCCGGTTGAACGACTTGGTTGCTGTTTCCGTCAACAATCCTTGCAACACATCAGGCGCAATGACTGCGTCCGTCGCAATAAAGCCAAGCATGGTCGCCATGTTTGGCTTTATCATGCCTGCACCTTTTGAAAGGCCGGTGATGGTGATGGTTTCACCCTGATATTCGAACTGAACGGACGCCCCTTTCGGACGTGTATCTGTGGTCATAATGCCAGACGCCGCTTCAACCCAGCCATCCTCAACCAGAGCAGACTTAACCAAAGGTAAAGCATTCAGTAACCGATCCATTGGCAGGTTTTCACCAATAACACCGGTCGAGAACGGCAACACCTGGTTGGCCTCAACCTCCATGATCTCAGCCAAACGCTCACAGGTTGCTTTCGCATCTTTCATTCCCTGTTCACCTGTACCTGCATTGGCATTTCCGGTATTCACCACCAAATAACGCACACTGGCTTCACTCAAATGTTGCTTGGAAAGGGTAACAGGCGCGGCGCAAAATCGGTTCTTAGTAAAAACACCTGCAACACTGGAGCGCTCAGCCAACTCAAAAACCACCAAGTCATTTCGACCCGGAGTTTTGATGCCCGCAGATACCGTTGAAATTTTAACGCCTGATACAGGGTGTAAAGTAGCTAGATTTGGATTACCGGTTGCCATATTACTCTTCTCGGAGACTATTTATAGAAACAAAAAGAGCCTTTTCAGGCTCTTTAACTCAGGCATTAAACTGCCTTATTTCATGTTGAGCAAACCCAAGAGGTCGCTCACCAGTAAAGTACAATCAAACCGATTATATTTTACCGTGACACTGCTTGTATTTTTTACCTGAACCGCATGGGCACGGATCATTTCGGCCAACTTTTTCGCCATCACGAACGTAAGGCTGTTCGGCATCCCCACGCGCTTCACCAGACTCCGGCTCAGCGCCTTCACCTGAAACCGGGTCAACCGAGTCATGACGGTATTCAACTGGCGTTTGCTCTTGCTGTGCCAGACGCTGTCGCTCCATCTCTTCCACTTCTTCAGGTTTTTGAACCTGAACATGGCACAAGATACGAACCACTTCTTGTTTAATGTCCGTCAACAACTGCTGGAATAACTCAAAAGCTTCTCGCTTGTATTCTTGTTTCGGGTTTTTCTGAGCATAACCTCGAAGGTGAATACCTTGACGAAGGTGATCCATTGTCGCCAGGTGGTCTTTCCACATGGAGTCCAATACCTGCAACATAACTTGTTTTTCGAAGTTACGAAGGGTCTCAGCACCCGCAATTTCTTCTTTGGCTTGATAAACCGCTGCGATTTCCTGTGAGATTTTTTCTCGAAGCGTTTCTTCATACAGTCGCTGATCTTCGTCCAACCACTGCTGGATTGGCAACTCAATGGCAAACTCAGTCTTCAAGTGCTCTTCAAGGCCAGGAACATCCCACTGCTCATGCAGACTTTGCGGGGGAATAAAGGTGCTGACAGTGTCAGTCAACACGTCATCACGCACCGCCTGAATGGTTTCCTGAATATCTTCACCCGCCATCAACTCCTGGCGTTGTTGATAAATCACGGTACGCTGATCATTGGCAACATCATCGTATTCAAGCAACTGCTTACGAATGTCGAAGTTTCGACCTTCTACTTTCCGCTGTGCCTTTTCAATGGCATTACTGACCATACGATGTTCAATCGCCTCACCTTTCTGCATGCCCAACGCCTGCATAAAGTTTTTCACGCGATCGGAAGCAAAGATGCGCATCAAGTCATCTTCCAGCGACAAGAAGAAACGGGTAGAACCTGCATCCCCTTGACGACCAGCACGACCACGCAATTGGTTATCAATACGACGGGATTCATGACGCTCAGAACCCACCACATGCAAACCGCCCGAATTTAAAACAGCGTCGTGTCGTTTCTGCCATTCGGTGCGAATTTGATTCACTTGCTCTTCGGTCGGGTCTTTTAACTTAGCAACTTCAACTTCCCAGTTACCACCCAACACAATATCGGTACCACGACCGGCCATGTTGGTAGCAATGGTCACAGCACCAGGGATACCCGCCTGAGAAATAATTTCCGCTTCCTGGGCATGGTGTTTCGCATTCAATACACTGTGAGCAATTTTGTCTTTCTTCAATAAACCTGAAAGATACTCAGACGTTTCGATTGACGCAGTACCGACCAGCAAAGGCCGACCAGCGGCCACACAATCACGCACTTCATCAATGATTGCAGCGTACTTTTCTTCCTTGGTGAGATAAACCAAATCGTTGAAGTCTTTTCTTTCTGGCGTTTTATTGGCAGGAATAACAATTACATCCAAACCATAAATCTGCTGAAATTCAAACGCTTCGGTATCGGCAGTACCTGTCATACCCGATAAGGTATCGTACAAACGGAAGAAGTTCTGGAAAGTAGTGGAAGCCAAGGTCTGGCTTTCAGCCTGAATTTGAATACCTTCTTTTGCCTCAATCGCCTGATGAATACCTTCACCCCAACGACGGCCAGGCATGGTACGGCCTGTATGTTCGTCAATAATAACAACTTGTTTATTTTGAACAATATACTCTACGTTCTTATGGAACATCACATGGGCTTTTAACCCGGCATAAATGTGGTGCAATAAGTTCAGGTTCTGAGGCGCATACAAGCTGGCCCCTTCTTCCAACAAGCCTGCTTCCACCAACAACTCTTCAACGTAGGTGTGACCGTCTTCGGTCAACTCTAAGCTCTTCTGCTTTTCATCGTAGGTATAATGCCCTTCGATCGCTTCCTCATGAAGCTGCAGCTTTGGTATCAGCTTGTTAATGTTCGTATAAAGTTCAGCATTATCAGCCACAGGGCCAGAGATCACTAGAGGTGTTCGCGCTTCATCGATCAGGATGGAGTCAACTTCATCCACCACCACAAAGTTTAAACCGCGCATGACCTGCTCTTCTTTTCGGAAGGCCATGTTATCGCGCAGATAATCAAAACCAAACTCGTTGTTGGTTCCGTAAGTAATGTCCGCCTGATAAGCCGCTTTTTTCTCTTCCTGATCCTGGCCGGAATAAACCACACCCACAGACAGTCCTAAGAAGCGATACAATCGGCCCATCCACTCCGAATCACGCTTCGCCAGGTAATCATTTACCGTCACTACGTGCACGCCTTTTCCTGACAAGGCATTCAGATAAACCGGCAAAGTCGCTACCAGTGTTTTACCTTCACCGGTACGCATTTCAGCAATATTGCCGCCATGCAGTGTCATCCCACCGATCAACTGGACATCAAAATGACGCATGCCCATCACCCGCTTACCCGCTTCCCGAACGACCGCAAAGGCTTCAGGTAAAACAGCGTCAAGGGATTCACCCTCTTCAACTCTTTTCTTAAATTCGGCAGTTTTAGCGACAAGTTGTTCATCAGAAAGCGCTACGTAATCCGCTTCCATTTCATTGATATTAGCTACGATCTTTTTTAATCGTTTAATTTCACGATCATTCTTGCTGCCAAAGAGTTTTCTTACTAAGGGTGCAAACATAGAAGCCTTCTGTGAATTTCCAATAAGTACTAACTACTTGGTTTAACTTATTTTGGTTTTTGTCGTATTCCAACCAAGTAAGCTCAGAGTGTTATACCTGATTCTTGTTACAATAGGGAACAGATAATAAAAGGATTTTAAGAAGAATACCAATAGCTGTTTAACGCTATCGACTTGCTCGATGAATAAATCGTGCAGGATCGACCTGTCGATTGTTTTTAAGGACTTCAAAATGCACGTGAGGGCCGGTGGATCGGCCTGTGCTACCCATCAGCGCGACTGTCTGATTTTTAGCAACCACATCACCCACTTTTACTTTGATTTCTTTGCAGTGTGCATAGCGGGTTGAATAACCATTACCGTGATTAATCTCGACCAGCAAGCCATAGCCATATCGTTTTTCTGCCCAAGTCACCACACCGGCGGCAACAGAAATAATTTCACTGCCATCTTTACCCGCAAAGTCTACACCGGCGTGCCAGGCAATACGGCCATGAAACGGGTCACGACGCTTGCCATAACGAGAAGACATCCAACCTTTGGTAATCGGTCGGCCAGCCAGAAATATATCTTTTTTGAATTCCCGATCACTCAGCAAAGAATGAAGCACTTCAATTTGCTGCTGACGATCAACGATGCGTTCTTGTAATTGATTCAAAGCATCTTTTAGCGTTGGCGCCTGATAATATTCATCCAGCATATCCGACGGGCCGCCCATTCCGGGCCCAGAGGCAAAATCAAATTCATTGGTATCGATGTCCGCCATTTGAGTCAAGCGTTCACCTAACCCTTCCAAACGCAACAAACGCGCCTGAAGCTCACCCATTTTAACGGATAACGCATCTATTTTACGCGATGAGATTTGTCTTTGCTCGGCAACTTCTTGCTCCTGATCACTGAGTTCCTGTGACCAACGAGTAATCATATCCGGCGTAAGCACATCGGACTGCTGACTTGAAGCGTAATTAAATCCTGCATAGGCAACTGAAGCCAGGATAATTACAAACAAGAAAAAACACACCAACAAACGCTTACCGTTCATTGAGTACGTTAAAGATTGTCCATGTGATCTGCTAATAAAAACAATATTCATTAGGTGCTTACAAAATAAACTTCGACCAATACAGTATATAGTATGAAAAAAATATAACCTACCAATTCATTAATTTTTACACGCCAAAACGAAAAAAGCCGCCAGTAGAACTGGCAGCAAATTTAGCGTTCGTAAAAAACTAACTGATTAAGCGGTTATTGGTTTGATGTAGTTGATTGGAGCGTCCGCCACATCATCAAAAGTCACCAATTCCCAAGCATCGTCCTGAGCCATAAGCTCACGAAGCAACAGGTTATTTAAACCATGCCCTGATTTGAATCCGGTGTATTCACCAATCAGACTCTTACCAAGCAGGTATAAGTCACCCACTGCATCCAATACCTTGTGTTTAACAAATTCATCTTCATAACGAAGACCGTCTTCATTAAGAATTGAGAATTCGTCAACCACAATTGCGTTGTTCAAGCTGCCGCCCAACGCCAGATTCTGGGAGCGAAGGAATTCAATATCCTTCATAAAACCAAACGTTCGCGCCCGACTTACCTCTTTCACAAAAGAAGTACTGGAGAAATCAAGCGACGTCTCTTGGTTACCTTCATCAACAACCGGGTGATTGAAATCAATAGTGAACGTGACTTTAAAGCCATCAAACGGCTCAAATCGTGCGTATTTATCACCTTCACGAACTTCAATCGGCTTTTTAATACGAATAAACTCTTTAGGAGCATCCTGTTCTGCAATACCAGCAGACTGAAGAAGAAATACAAACGGCCCTGCACTGCCATCCATGATAGGGACTTCAGGGGCGGAAAGTTCCACCACCGCATTATCAATACCCAATCCGGCCATTGCCGACAGCAAATGCTCTACAGTATCAACACGAACATTGTCTTTTATCAGGGTCGTAGACATCGTAGTGTCGCCCACGTTATCGAATTTCGCCTCTATCCCCTCGACTCCTTCAAGGTCGGAACGACAAAACACAATCCCTGTGTTCGCAGGTGCAGGCTTCAAAGACAAATAGACTTTTTTACCTGAATGTAAGCCCACACCAGTGGCTCTAATACTGTTTTTCAAGGTGCGCTGTTTAATCATGGCAACCACCAAATTCACTTGTTTGTACGCAAAGGCGCGCGAGTATACCAAAGAACTGCCTGGCAATCACTCTCTTCATCTACAGTATCCTACTAAATGCAGAATAAACAAATTAGTCCGCCTGGCGACGTAGGAAAGCAGGAATATCTAAATATTCGATGCTGTCTTCACCACCGGACACTTTGGCCACTTCTGCAGCTTCTTCCACAGGCTTATTGCGCATAACCGTCGGGCGATCCAATTGACGATAGTCCACTTGCCCATCCGCTGCTTTCGCTGTGTTATCCACAACTTTCACTGGTTTCTCAACCATGTGTGCGCTACCAATGCCTGTCGCCACAACAGTGACTTTGATTTCATCGGTCATTTCTGGATCAATGGACGTACCCACAACTACCGTAGCCGTTTCAGAAGCAATATCTTCAACGATTTCACCAACTTGTGCGAACTCACCCAGACCCAACTCCGGGCCGCCCGTGATGTTAACCAAAATACCGCGCGCACCATTCAGGTCGATATCATCCAATAACGGACTGCGAATAGCCGCTTCAGCAGCCTCTGCCGCTCGGTCTTCACCGGAGGCAACGCCTGTGCCCATCATCGCCAGACCCATTTCAGACATCACCGTTTTAACGTCTGCAAAGTCAACGTTGATCACACCCGGATGAGTAATAAGATCAGCAATGCCTTGAACCGCACCCAGCAATACATCGTTCGCTGCTTTAAATGCATCCATCAAGCTGGTGCTTTTACCCAGAACGGTCAGCAATTTTTCATTCGGAATGGTAATTAAAGAGTCCACATGCTGAGACAGCTCTTTAATGCCTTCTTCCGCAATTTTCATGCGCTTACGGCCTTCAAACGGGAACGGTTTTGTAACAACCGCTACTGTCAGAATCCCCATATCACGGGCCACTTCAGCAACAATCGGTGCAGCACCTGTGCCTGTACCACCACCCATGCCAGCGGTAATAAATACCATATCAGCACCGTGTAAAACTTCCACGATACGCTCACGATCTTCAATCGCTGCCTGGCGACCCACTTCAGGATTAGCTCCAGCGCCAAGTCCTTTAGTCAGTTCATTACCCAACTGCAAAATGGCTTTTGCCATATTCTTTTTTAATGCTTGAGCATCGGTATTGGCACAAATGAAGTCCACGCCTTCAATATGGTTATCCACCATATAGCAAACAGCGTTACCACCACCGCCACCAACACCTACTACTTTAATAGTTGCCTGGTTAGGAACGTTATCCACCAGCTCGAACATATTAGACATTTTGTTTCTCCTTTAAACGAACGCAATCTTCTTATTGTTTAAAATCTTAAAAGTTTCCTTGAAACCATTTCTTCAGCTTACTTACCACGCCCTCATCCTCTGAAACGTGTAGTACTTCCCCTGAACTTACAGCACTTTCTTCCAACGTTTTGCGGCCATACTGCAACAGTCCAACCGCCGTTGAGTAGATAGGATTACGAACCACGTCCGTCAACCCGGTCACTCCCTGAGGTACTGCTAAGCGAACCGGCATATGAAAAATTTCCTCCGCCAGTTCCACAACACCTTCCATTTTTGCAGTCCCACCGGTCAAAACAACGCCCGCCGGGATCAGGTCTTCAAAGCCGCTTCGACGCAGCTCTGCCTGAATTAAGGTAAACAATTCTTCATAGCGAGGTTCAACCACTTCGGCCAACGCCTGTCGGGATAAATCCCTTGGTGGTCGGTCTCCAACACTCGGCACTTTGATGGTTTCATCAGCACCAGCAATCGTGGTCAAAGCACAGGCGTACTTCATCTTGATTTCTTCTGCGTGCTGAGTTGGCGTTCTCAACGCCATCGCAATGTCATTCGTCACCTGATCGCCCGCAATCGGAATCACTGCGGTATGACGAATCGCGCCTTCCGTAAACACTGCGATATCAGTGGTACCACCACCAATATCAACCATACAGACACCCAGTTCTTTTTCATCTTCGGTCAATACAGCATAACTTGAAGCCAGCTGCTCCAAAATCACATCATCCACTTCCAAAGTGCAGCGACGTACGCACTTCTCAATGTTTTGCGCCGCATTATCCGCACACGTCACCAGGTGCACTTTTGCTTCTAACCGAACACCAGACATACCCAGGGGCTCTTTAATGCCTTCTTGGTTATCAATCACGTATTCCTGAGGCAAAATATGCAGGATCTTCTGATCCGCCGGGATCGCCACCGCTTTTGCAGCTTCAATCACCCGCTCAAGATCCGCTTGCATCACTTCTCTGTCTTTAATTGCAACAATGCCATGAGAGTTCATACTGCGAATATGATTCCCTGCAATGCCGGCAAAAACCGAGTGGATCTCACAGCCTGCCATCAACTCAGCTTCCTCAACCGCACGCTGAATGGACTGCACTGTGGATTCAATATTCACTACAACCCCTTTCTTCATGCCACGAGAAGGGTGTGAGCCAATACCAACAATTTCAATACTTCCGTCATCTGCAGTTGCACCAACAATCGCAACGACTTTCGATGTACCAATGTCTAAACCGACAATCATGGTTCCTGATGCAACCATAGCTAGGCAATTCCTCTTTTCACCGAAGCACGCTTCGGATGTTCCTTAATTTATGTATCAACCTTTTGTCGCAATGTACCGTTATTATCTTGTTCTGATGGCTTCCAAGCCACCGCCAGACCATTGGTATATCGCAAATCAACCTGTTCTATTTCTTCGATCTTTTTATGCAAAGCTAACCGATAAACTTTGACAAACTTATTCATCTTTTCATTCAGTCGATCCCGGCCTAAATTCAGCTTAAGCTCATTACGACAGGTGAGCTGCCAAGCACCTCGACTCGATTGAGTCAGCGATTCAATCGACAATCCCACCGTCGATAACTGACGGTTCAAATCACTGTACGTTGCCATCAGCTCCAGCTCTTGACCTATCGAACCGTCCAGTACTGGCAACCCTGAAAACGGCGCGGTATCCACTACTTCAAACACCTCACCTTCAGCGCTCAACAAGGCCCTTTCACCCCAACGGGCAACCGGTGTATGCTCTGTTAAAACCAGCTCTACTCCGTAAGGCCAAAACCGCTTCACGACGACCGTTTTAATCCAGCCCCGACGCTCTGTTTCTTGCCTGAGCTGCTCCATGTCCGAAGACAAAAAGCCTTTCTGACCAAATTCCAGTACGTTTTGTTTCAGTGCACGACTATCTACATGAGCCACATCACCTGAAATTGCAACGTTCACTATCGGACGATCTAAAAACGCAATAAATTCTTTACCCAAAAACAAAGCGCTGTAGATAAAGCCCGACACAAACATCACAACCACTAAAACAGACCATGGGATACGCGAAAACCAATCCAACCGAACCTTTTTACGAGGCTTCCTGGGCTCTCGCTCTGTTACTTTTCGGCTGGCGCCTCGCCTTGGCGTACTGACTGCCGAAGTCGTTTCACCAGCCATCTTTCATCACCCTTTCAACGACGCTTTGGATAAGACGTCAAGCACCAGTGCTTTAAAGTCCATTCCTGTGGCTGCTGCCGCCATTGGCACTAAACTGTGGTCTGTCATGCCCGGCACGGTATTAACTTCCAATAAATAAAACTCGCCAGTGGCCTCATCACGCATGGCATCCACTCGACACCAACCTTTACACGCCAGCGCATCCGTCGCTTTGACGGCCAACTCACGAAGAAAATCTTCCTCTGCTTGAGGTAATTCGCAAGGCAATAAATACTTAGTATCATTGGACAAATACTTAGCATCGTAATCGTAAAAACTGTGATCGGTTTCTAGCTTAATAACCGGTAACGCCTTTCCATTCAAAACCGCAATGGTGTACTCACTGCCCGTCACCCACTCTTCCACCAGCACAACACTGTCCAGTGCACGAGCGGCCTCAATTGCCTCTTTCAGCGCTTCCCACGAAGTGACTTTGCTCATGCCAATACTTGAGCCTTCATGGGCGGGCTTAACGATCAATGGAAGCGACAACCGCTCCGACAGCCCTGCCACATCCGTTTGGTCCGTAACGGCTTCGTATTTTGGGGTGGAAATGCCATTCCCAACCCAAATGTGTTTGGTCAGTGCCTTATCCATAGCCACCGCCGAGGCGGTTACTCCACTCCCGGTGTATGGCATTCCTAAACATTCCAGAAAGCCCTGAACTTTACCATCTTCGCCGCCTCGACCGTGAAGCGCATTAAAAACTCGCTCAAACCCGCCTTCCATCAAACGTTGCATCCAGTCACCGGTCGCATCGATTGCTTCAAAGTCTACGTTTGCTTGCGACAGGGCCTCGCAAACCGCATGGCCACTTTTAAGGGAAACTTCCCGTTCGGCTGAACTTCCGCCGAACAAAACGGCAACCTTGCCAAACGACTCTGCTACGCTCATAGACTTTCCTAACCTTTTACTTTGCTTAAATCTAAGTTCACATCCGCCAAACCAGCGGCCAGAGCACCAATGTCACCAGCCCCCTGAGTTAACAAAATATCGCCGTCTTTCAATACACCCGAAAGCACTTTAAGCGGATCATCATCTCGCTCCATAAAGACCGGTTCCACCTGGCCTCGCTGACGAATGCTACGACACAAACTTCGTCCATCGGCACCCGGAACCACTTTTTCACCGGCCGGATAAACCTCCATCAAAACCAAACCATCGGTTTCAGACAGAACCTGCACGAAGTCTTCATACAAATCGCGAGTCCTTGAGTAACGATGAGGCTGATACAAAGTCACCAAACGTCGATCCGGCCAACCATCTCGAATGGCTGCGATCGTCACGGCCACCTCTCGTGGGTGATGACCGTAATCATCCACCAACATGACCTGGCCCTGGCCTGTCTCAAATTCACCATACACCTGAAAACGTCGACCTACGCCTTTAAACTGAGCCAAACCTGCCACAATCGCCTCATCTGAAATACCTTCATCCGTGGCAACGGCAATGGTAGCTAAAGCATTCAGCACATTGTGTTTGCCTGGCATGTGCAGTTCGATATCAAGCGGCGCCTTACCTTCCGGCCTTACTGCAGTGAAAGTCACTTTCTTTTGATCTTGTACGATATTGGTCGCCCGATAATCCGCTTGGCTGTTTTCAATACCGTAAGTCACCGTCTGACGGCTGATTCGGGGTAACAGCTGCTCAATGACCGGATCATCCACGCAAACCACTGCCAAGCCATAAAAAGGCAGGTTGTGCAAAAACTCAATGAACGTATGCTCCAACTTGGAGAAATCGCCACCATAGGTTTCCATATGGTCTGCATCGATATTGGTCACAATGGCCGTCATCGGCTGCAAGTGAAGAAAGGATGCATCACTTTCATCCGCCTCAGCCACTAAGTAACGACTCGCCCCCAGCTTTGCATTGGTGCCGGCACTGTTTAACTTTCCGCCAATCACAAAGGTTGGGTCCAAACCGCCCTCTGCTAACACAGAAGACACTAAGCTGGTCGTCGTTGTTTTACCGTGCGTACCCGCCACCGCAATCCCATGACGATATCGCATTAACTCCGCCAACATTTCAGCTCGAGGTACAACCGGGATACGATTATCCAAAGCTTCGGCGACTTCCGGGTTGGTGGTATCAACCGCACTGGACACAACGATAACATCACAACCTGCAACATGTTCTGCTGCATGCCCGATAAAGATCTTCGCTCCTAGCGATTCTAACCGCTGTGTATTCACTGACGACTTAAGATCCGATCCTGTAATCCGATAACCCTGGTTTAACAAGACCTCGGCAATGCCACACATTCCCACACCGCCGATTCCGACAAAATGAATGGTGCGAATTCTGCGCATTTCCGGTACATCCCAACCGGCAGATTTAATACTTTGCTTGTCATTTGACATTGATTAACTCCTGACAATGATTCAATACCAACCCTGCCGCTTCTGTTTTACGGTTATTCCAGGCGTTGGTTGCCATCATCAATAAACGATCTTGTTCAATAAATGAGCTCAATAGAGCACTTAATGCTTCGGGAGATGTGCTGCCTTGTTGGCAAATCACCCCTCCCGCCACATCTTCGATATACTTTGCATTTGCAGTCTGGTGATCATCCACCGCAAACGGAAATGGCACCAAAACCGAGCCAACCCCAACGGACATTAACTCTGACACAGTCAATGCCCCGGAACGACAAATCACCAAGTCAGCGTTTAAGTAGGCGGTTTTCATATCTTCAATGTACGGCACTACCTCTGCTGAAATGTCTAGCTCACGATACAGGCGCTGTGTTTCCTCTAAATTCTTTTTACCCGTCTGATGAAGCACCTGAAACGTAATCCCTTTACGCATTAAATCGGCCAGTGCAGCGGGCACCATTCGATTCATCGCAACGGCACCCAGGCTACCACCCACTACCAGTATGCTTACTGTGCCTTGTTGCCCTACCTTGCGCTGTTCGGGCGACTGGTCACAAATCAATTCTTCACGAATTGGGTTACCTGTGCAGGCATCCGCAGATTCAAAAGTGTCCGGAAACGCTTCCAATACTCTATTTGAAATTCGGGCCAACAGTTTATTCGTCAGTCCGGGAATGGCATTCTGCTCGTGAATCACCAGAGGTATACCCTTAGCCCGAGCAGCAACGCCTCCCGGTCCGGTAACAAAGCCACCCATTCCTAATACTACATCCGGTTTAACGCGACTCATCACCTGCATGGCTTGCCCAATGGCTTTCAAAATCCGAAACGGCGCTTTTAACCACCCCAAGACACCATTTCCCCTTAAGCCTGCAATGTCTATGTACTCAATGTTAATGCCTGCTGCCGGCACTATTTGAGACTCCAGGCCACGCTTTGTACCAAGCCAGCAAACACGACCACCCTGCTCAATAACCCGTTGAGCACATGCCAACGCAGGATAAATATGGCCGCCTGTGCCACCCGCCATCACCAACAGGGTTTTACCCGACCAGCTAGCGTCCATTCGTCACCTCCTCTTGAGGCGCACTATTTCCTGATTTATCAAGTCGGGTTTCATAATCTATACGTAAAATAATGGCCGCAGCCACACAACTAATAATCAAACTGCTTCCGCCATAACTCAAAAATGGTAACGTCAATCCTTTGGTAGGGAGCGTTCCCGTATTAACACCGATATTAATGATCGCCTGCATCGCAAAAATCATAGATAAGCCGTACGCCATATACGCATTAAACAACAGACCTTTTTCTTCCGCTTTTCTGCCAATGGTGATCGCGCGCCAAGCAAAAACAGCAAATAGCAACAAAACACCGATGGCCCCCACCGCCCCCATTTCTTCAGCAATAATGGCAAATACAAAATCCGTATGCGCTTCAGGCAGGAAGTACAGTTTCTGCATACTGTTACCCAAACCGACACCAAACCAATCACCACGTCCAAAAGCAATCAAAGCCTGGGTAAGCTGATAACCACTGCCAAACTGTATGTCTGCGTCCCAAGGGTCCAAGAATGACTGCAAACGAGCCATCCTGTATGGCTGTGATACCGCAATACCTACCACACCTACTAAACAAACCACAATGGACAAAAAGAAGTGCGACGCTTTAACTCCTGCCAAAAACATCATGGCCATAAAGGCGCTTAACATAACAACAGCAGCACCAAAATCAGGCTCCAAAAGCAACAGAAAAACAAACGCGCCCAGTACTAATACCGGCCGAAGAAAACCTGAATAGCGAGTCCTTACTTCATCCAGATGTCTCACCAAATAAGAGGCGGTATAGATCACCATGCTCACTTTGGCGATTTCTGAAGCCTGTATATTAAAGCCACCAAGACCAATCCAGCGGGTACTTCCGTTCACATCTCGACCAATACCCGGCACTAAAACCAGCACCAGTAAGGCAAAGCCAAGCCCCAAAGCCAACCAACTCATTTCTCGGTACAGCCGAATCGGAATCGATAAAGTAGCAAATGCAGCCACCATCCCGATCGTTAAATAAATTAAATGGCGTTTAATATGAAAGAATTCATTTTTATAATTTCCCGCAGCGATTTCTGTCGACGCTGAAGTCATGCACACAGTGCCAATCGTCAACAACAGCAAAACACTCATAGTCAAAAGACCATCAAACGGCAACTGCCATTGCCGCGATGAACTATAACGGTCTGCGAGACTAGTCATTTATTTCACCGAGCTGTTCAACCAAGCCCGAGAAAACCTGCCCCCGGTGCTCAAAGTTACGGAACATATCGAAGCTGGCACACGCCGGCGAAAATAACACAACATCGCCCTTCTCTGATGCGTCCACAGCTTGTTGAAGAGCATGCTCCAGGCCATTTGCACGTTGTACATTGACCGACTCCGGAACCGCATCAGCTATTTCCTGCTGATCTTCACCAAACACCACCATAGCCTTACAATGTGCAGCCAACGCAGCGCCTAACTCGCCAAAATCGGCGCCTTTGCCAACACCACCAGCAATCAAAACAATATTTTTACTGTCGCTGGCCAAGCCCTCAATGGCTGCCTTTGTCGCGCCTACATTGGTTCCCTTTGAGTCATTAATGAAGGTTCGCCCATTAATTTCTTTCAACCACTCGCAGCGATGTGCCAAGCCTGTAAAGTTAATGGAGGCCTCGATCATGGCCTCCATGGGAATACCGGCCGCATCCCCCAGTGCCATTGCTGCCAATACGTTGGCCAAATTATGACGCCCCTTCACCTTCAGTTGTTGCTCAGACACCAAAGGTTTTTGACCTTTCATTAACCACAGTTGGTCATCCACCTGCTTTAAACCAAATTCAGCCAGATCAGGCTCATCAGTGGTAAATACCACCGAACTTGAGTCAGACCCCAGTAACGGCTGAGTCAACATGTCTTTTTTATTCCAGACCGAACAACCGCAATGTCGATAGATTCGCTGCTTCGCTTTATGGTACGCAACCATATTGCCATAACGATCCATATGATCCGCCTGCAAATTCAGAACTGTCGCGGCTTTGGGCTTCAAGCTATAAGTTGTTTCCAGCTGAAAACTCGACAACTCAAGGACGTACAAGTCAACAGGGGTCGGGGTCAATAAATCCAATGCCGGAACACCAATATTGCCGCCAACCTTCACATTCAGGCCAGCTGCTTCGGCCATTTCCCCAACGAGTGTCGTTACCGTGCTTTTGCCGTTAGAACCGGTAATTGCAATGACAGGCGCTTGAACAGCGCGAGCAAACAACTCAATATCCCCAACAACATCCACACCTTGATCAATCAGTGCTTTAAACGGCGCTTGTTGCGTATCCAGGCCAGGCCCGACTATCACCGATGATGCTCCCTCCAAAATAGAAACATCCAGTTCCCCGGCAATCACCTTAACGCCAGGACAAGACTCCTTGAGCTTATTCAACAAAGGCGGTTCATTACGTGTATCCATCACCACAAAGCGCTGGCCAAGGCGAGTTAAATAACGAGCACACGAGAGACCTGAAAGGCCTAACCCAACAATGACTGAATACTTATCCGTCGTTATTAAACTCACTCAACTCACCCTGATCCATTAATGACTATCTATCGAATTTTTAACGTTGCCAGACCACAAAGCACAAGAATCACTGTAATGATCCAGAAACGCACAATGACTTTCGGCTCCGGCCAGCCTTTCAGCTCAAAATGATGATGAATAGGCGCCATCCTGAAAATTCGTTTACCCGTCAATTTGAAAGAAGCAACCTGTAAAATAACGGACAACGTCTCCATCACAAATACACCACCCATGATGAACAAAACAATTTCCTGACGAATGATGACAGCAATAATGCCCAATGCGGCACCCAGAGCCAAAGCACCCACGTCCCCCATAAAGACCTGAGCCGGATAAGTGTTAAACCATAGGAAACCGAGCCCTGCCCCTACCATGGCGCAACAAATAACCACCAGCTCTCCACTGCCCGGCACGTAGGGAATATTTAAATAATCGGCAAAATGAGCATGGCCGGAAACGTACGCAAAGACCGCCAAGGCACCTGCGACCAATACGGTCGGAAGAATCGCTAACCCATCAAGGCCGTCTGTCAGGTTCACCGCATTACTGCTGCCCACCACCACAAGGTATGTCAAAAGAATAAAACCTACCCCGAGCTCTAAAGCAAAGTCCTTAAAGAATGGAATAATCAATTGCGTTTCAGCAGGCGAGTCCGCTGCTGCATACAGAGCAATAGCCGCAACCAGACCTGCAGCAGATTGCCAGAAATACTTCCAACGCGCCGGTAAACCTCTGGAGTCCTTTTCAACCACTTTACGGTAGTCATCCACCCAGCCAACAGCACCAAACACACCGGTTACCAGCAACACAATCCAGACGTAAAAGTTGGACAGATCCGCCCAAAGAAAGGTGCTCACCATAATCGCAATCAGAATAAGCGCGCCACCCATTGTTGGGGTACCGGCTTTACTCAAATGAGACTGAGGCCCATCCGTTCGAATGGCTTGACCAATCTGGTGATAACGAAGTTTTTTAATGAATCCCGGACCAAGAACCAACGAAATTGCCAGCGCCGTTAAAACACCTAAAATCGCTCTTAGTGTCAGATACTGAAAGACACCAAAACCACTGGCGTATTCCGATAACCATTGAGTCAGCCATAACAACATGACAAATACCTATTTTTTGAAGTTATTTTTGTGTTGAACAAAATCATTTTTAAGCGCTTCGATGACTCGTTCCATCCCCGCACTTCTAGAACCTTTCACCAAAATATGAACGCCCCCCTGAATACTGTTCAGGAGATCAGAAATAAGGACGTCCATGTCAGTCTTTTTATAGGCAGTACCTAGAAAACCACCGCACTCAATGACACAATGTGCGTAAGAGCCAATAGCAAAAACCCGACTGAATTTGTGATTCAGCGCTTTCCGACCTAACTGAGCATGAGCGTTCGCCGCTCCGCCCCCAAGTTCAGCCATCTCACCCAGCACCAACCACTTTTCACCTTCACACTCGCCCACCGTTTGAATCGCTGCCTCAACAGAACGCGGGTTCGCGTTATATGTATCATCCCACACGGTAACATCTTCATATTTAACCGGGGATAAACGCCCTTTCACCGGGTGAAATTTAGTTAGACCTTGCAAAGCAACCTTCACATCCAGACCCATTGCATGGACCACCGCCAGGGAAGCCAATGCATTCTGGATCATATGATCGCCCAACGCATGAAAATCAAATTCGTAATCCTGATCACCCACCTGAACCAACAGCTGGTAACCTAAAGGCTCTATGGCGGTTTTGCTTTTAAGGCAGACATCCGCTTGCGAGGTCAATGAACCGGAGAATGTCACTAATTTCCTGCCGTTTAACATCGCCAACCACGAATCAAAGCTTGCATCGTCTTTGTTCAGCACCACAACACTGTCAGACTGAGACGCGCGGATTATTTCACCTTTGGTTTTTACAATATTTTCAAATGAGCCAAAGCCTTCTAAATGGGCGGCGGAAGCATTCGTAATCAGCACCACCTCTGGTTGAGTCAATGACACGGTGTAATCAATTTCACCCACACCGCTGGCACCCATCTCAATGACACCAAACTGATGTTCAGCCGTTAACTCAGCTAACGTCAAAGGCACCCCGATATGGTTGTTTAAATTCCCTCGGGTAGCATGAACCTCGCCATGTTCAGCCAAACATAAGCGAATCATTTCCTTCGTCGTGGTTTTACCACAACTTCCGGTGAGAGCAACCAGTCTGGCCGTTGTTGCATTTGCAAACGCTGATCCTATTTTCCCCAAAGCAGTTAAAGTATCTTCAACCACAATGTGTGGAATATCCTGCGCCAATGGACGACTCACGATCATCGCACAAGCCCCACGAGCAATCACTGCATCAATGTATTCGTGGCCGTCGAACTTCTCGCCGACTAAAGCAACAAAGAGCTCATGCTCTTCGATTGAACGCGAGTCGGTTGAAATGGACTGAAATTCAAGATCAGAGCCATAAAGACCTCCTGATGTGACCTTTGCGATTTCACTCAATTTCATTTAGATACGTACTCCGCTAATGCAGCCTTGGCCTTCAACACATCAGAAAAAGGGTGTTTCACACCATCAATTTCTTGATAGTCCTCATGGCCTTTGCCCGCTACCAAGATCCAATCGTCTGGCCTCGCCTGCTGAACTGCCCAATTAATTGCCTGCTCACGATCCAGCTCAATTTTGATCTCTGCCGGAGTTTTAAAACCACTCACAATGTCTTTCATTATCTGCTCAGGATTTTCGGTGCGCGGATTATCGTTGGTTGCAACCACCACGTCTGCCAAACGTTCGGCAATTTCAGCCATTTCTGCACGTTTGCCACGATCTCGATCCCCTCCACAGCCAAAGACACAATATAGCTGACCAGAACAGTGTTCTTTTATCGCAATTAACGCCTTTTCAAGTGCATCGCCAGTGTGCGCATAATCCACAATAACAGACGGCGTGTTTTCGTCTCCGAGCAGTTCCATTCGCCCTGAAACCGACTGAAAATCAGCAACTACCCTGGCGACGTCTGCAAGCGCCACATTTAATGCCCCTAATACTGACACCACAGCCAAAACGTTGGACACATTAAATAAACCTATCAACGGGCATTTAAGCGTGACATCCCCCCAAGGCGATGCGACCGATAAATTGATACCATCCGTCGATAATTGATAAGACCGACAATACACATCCGCTGTTGGATTCAATACGCTGTAACTGATTGTGTTTGATAGTGTTTTCAAAAGTTTTTCACCAAACACATCATCCAGATTAATGACTGAAGCTTTAATGCCCGGCTTTTTAAACAACTGCGACTTGGCCTCTCCGTAAGCATCCATTGAGCCATGATAGTCCAAGTGATCACGGGTTAAGTTTGTAAACACGGCCACATCAAATGCCACTTCAGAAACGCGCCCTTGATCCAAACCATGAGAAGAAACCTCCATCGCCACCAGCTCAGCCCCCTCACTTTTAAAGTCTGAAATTAGTTTCTGCAAACTAATTGGGTCTGGCGTGGTATGAGATGCCACCTCTAAAGCGGGCCACACACCATTTCCGGCCGTTCCTATCACCGCTGACGGTTTATCAAGTAAATGAAACGCCTGTGCAACCAATTGGCTCACGGTAGTTTTGCCGTTGGTTCCAGTAACGCCCACCAGCGTCATCGCCTCCGATGGCCGACCATAAAACTTAGCAGCCAAGCCGCTCAACTGCTGCTCAAGGCCTGGTACATCTACAATCCAACTTGAACCTACTTTATGTATGCCCTGCTGATCTGCTTGCCGAAATACAGCTCTTGCACCCTTTTCTATCGCCTGAGTAACAAACTGACGCCCGTCCACCTGCAAACCTTGCACTGCAACAAAGAGCTCACCACCAGTAATGGTTCGACTGTCCAGCGTAATGCCGTCGACAACTACATCGGCAATTTCAGATGACGCCAGCCACTCAAGGCAATCACGCAATTTGACGGTTCTAACTTGCATACTGAAAACTCACTACTTCAATCCATCAAAAGAATCAGGCGGGATATTATTTAAACGCATCGCAGCACTGATGATTCCTGAAAATACCGGTGCCGCAACCTCTCCGCCATAATACCTGTCTCCGGAAGGGCCGTTAATCGTCACCACAACCGAATACCTTGGCTTCGAAATAGGCGCAATGCCTGCAAAATATGCGATGTAAGCATCATCCTGATAACCGCCTTGTCCCACTTTATGCACGGTTCCGGTTTTTCCTCCCACGCGATAATAGGGTACTGCTGCACGAGTGGCGGTGCCGCCTTTTTCCGTCACTGTCTCCAGCATCAATAACACTTGTGACGCAACCCGTTCAGACATCACCGATTCACTCCGAATGCCTTCAATTTTACTCACTTCTGAACGAGACATCAGCGTCAACTCCGGCCGCTCTCCGTTATTTCCAAACGCAGTGTAAGCACCGGCTAACTGCAATGGGGTAGCAGATAGACCGTAACCGTAAGATAAAGTTGCTAACTCAATGGGCCTAAATTTTCTTTGCATCGGCAACATGCCATTTCCCTCACCAGGAAAACCTGTACCCGGCGCCTGGCCAAACCCTGCTTTAAAAAGCGTCAGCCAAATTAAGTCACTTCCTAAATTTTGAGCCAGCTTAGTGGTACCCACGTTGCTCGACTTTTTTATGATTCCGGTGAGATCCAGCTTACCGTAGTTCGAATGATCTCGAATTGTTTTACGGCCCACCCGAATATAACCCGGAGAAGTATTTACTTTCGTCGAAGCGGCGTAACGACCCGATTCCAATGCAGTCGCAATGGTAAAAGCTTTAATCGTTGAACCCGGCTCAAACGTATCGGTGATGGCTCTATTTCTTAAATCACTGACTTTCAATCGAGACCGATCATTCGGGTTATAAGACGGTTGGTTAACCATCGCCAACACCTCTCCGGTATTCACATCTACCACCACCGCACTGCCCGATTCAGCCCGGTGTTTAATGACCGACTCTTTAAGCGCTTTATAGGCCAAATATTGAAGCCTCAAGTCAATGGACAATACCAGGTCTTTACCGTCTTCAGATTCAGACACTTGTTTAATATGACGAATCACTCGCCCCTGAAGATCCTTAATAACTTTTCGCTCACCTGACGAACCTTTTAGCCAGTCATTAAAAGCCAGCTCTACGCCCTCTTGCCCCTCATCATCAGTATTGGTAAATCCAATTACATGCGCTGCTACCTCACCTGCCGGGTAAAAGCGTTTGTACTCCCTTTTGCTGTACAGACCTTTCAAACCAAGTTCGAGTACTTTTTGGGCCTGCTCCGGAGGAAGCTGACGTTTCAGGTAAACAAATTTCCGCCCTTTTGAAGCACTGAGCTTCTTCCGTAATGCAGGCTCCCTCAGATCCAGCAAGGCTGACAACGCAGTGACCTGCTCATTCGATAGTTCAGGAAAAAACGAAGGGTTAATCCAAATAGATTCAACAGGCGTACTGACCGCCAAAGGCTCTCCGTTTCGATCTAAAATCATCCCACGATGCGCCGGATCAGTTTCCGTACGTACCATTCTGAGATCACCCTGATTTTTTAAGAACGCCTGTTCGGATAACTGAAGATAAATAAGACGATAGCCCAACCCAAACAGCAGCAACAAAATAACCAGCAGAACAAGACGTGTTCGCCATAACGGCATAAAAGAGCTCACGCCTTCACCTGAACTCTCCTTTTCTATTATTTTCTTATAGCTAGCGCCCATTCGACATCACCAGCTCAACATCCTTGGCCTTAGGCAAAGCCAAATTCAAATACTTAACAGCAACCTGCTCAACCCGGGTGTGCGCAGATAATGCGCTTTGCTCTAAAAGCAATTGCCCCCATTCGGTTTCCAGTGCATCTCGTTCTTGTTTTTTCATTTTCAGCTCATGAAATAAGCCGCGACTGTAATGCGCGGAATACACAACAGATAAAGAAGAGCCGACAATCAGACTTAATAAGAAAATAAAAAACAGGGAGTAACGCGTTAAAACATGCCTGGGAAAATCCAGTTCTATTTGCCAGACCCGACGAGTCTTCTCTTGAATCCGATGAATCCAAGAGAGGCGTACTGGTGCTGAGTCCTGAGGGTTTTTAGCCATTTTTAAAGTTTAACTGCGGCTCTAAGCACTGCGCTTCGTGCGCGAGGGTTTTGCTTAATTTCTTCATCACCAGGTTTGGACGCTTTGCAACTAAGCTTCATCGTCCGGGCAATTTGATCATCGGTCACAGGCAAGCCTTTCGGAAGCTGCTTACCTTTGGCCTGCTCTTTCATGAACCGCTTAACAATTCGGTCTTCAAGTGAATGAAAACTGATCACGACCAGGCTTCCACCGGGTTCCAACACCTCAAGAGACTGTTCTAACAAGTCTTTCAGGTCACCCAGTTCATTATTAATGTGTATCCGAATTGCCTGAAATGAACGCGTTGCCGGGTGCTTAAATTTGTCTTTTTTAGGCACAGCGCCACTGATCAGATTAGCCAACTCCAACGTATCCGAAAGCGGCTGCTCTTCACGGCGATTTATGATGGCACGCGCAATTCTTCTGGAGAATCGCTCTTCGCCGTATTCCCACAGAACACGCGCAATTTCAGATTCTTCAGCAGTATTCACCCAGTCGGCGGCCGATTGGCCCGCCGACGGGTTCATACGCATATCCAATGGTCCACTTTTTAAAAAGCTAAAGCCACGATCCGCATCATCCAGTTGAGGTGAGGAAACCCCCAAGTCAACCAGTACGCCGGAAACCTTTCCTACTTCATCGCGCCTTTTCATCACCTCCCCCAGGGAAGCAAAACTGTCATGTTCGATTTCAAATCGCCCATCTTCCTCAGCCAGCTGATTTCCAACCTCAACCGCCTGCGGGTCTTTATCAAATCCGATTAGCCGCCCTTCGTCCTTCAAGCCATTCAGGATCAAACGACTGTGCCCGCCCCTACCGAACGTGCCATCTACGTATAGACCATCTGGCCGTTGAAGCAGTAAAAATACAGCCTCATCCAATAACACAGTTTCATGTTTAAATTTTTTTTCGGTCATCAAAGCGATAGATTCATCATCTCTTCTGGCAATGAATCATCATCAGAGTCATCATCCAGATATTCATCTCTACACCGCTCCCAGAGCTCTTCACTCCAAAGCTCAAATTTCTTACCCTGACCAATCAACATCAACTTCTTATCTAAACTGGCATATTCTCTTAACGGTGCAGGCAATAACACGCGTCCACTTCCATCCAGTTCTAAATCCGTTGCATGTCCTATCAATAAACGTTGAATTCTGCGAGCAGCACGATTAAAACTAGGAAGCGCTTCAATTTTTTTCTCAATCACTTCCCACTCAGAAAGCGGATAAATCAGTAAACAACGTTCCTCGGTATCGATAGTAATTACCAAATTACCACCAAACTGCTCCATCAATCGCTCACGATAGCGCGTAGGAAACGCCATGCGTCCCTTGCCATCCATATTGATTGAGCTTACACCTCTGAACACTATTCCCCACCTTGCGACCCTTTTTTCCAAAAAGAGCCACTTTTATCCACTTTCCTCCACATTTCGACACTATAAGAAGACTCTTGACTTTTTGCAAGCAAATACATTATTTAGAAAAAAAGGCAAAACCCTTTTAAATCAAGAAGATAAAAACAAAAGCTCAAGACAAACTGAGAAAAATAAGCATAAAAAACAGACGAGTAGAGACAAAACCTAATAATCCACATTAAGTTTAAGACTAAGGTATCATTAGAAGAGTACTAGGAATGCAAAAAAGGAATATCTAAAGAAAAGTTCCAAGCCAGCCTGTAAGCCGGGTTTTGTCGAGGATAATCATTCATCTAGGCTTTTTGTTGCCAAAAAGCTCAAGCAACCTACCCGAATCCACTGCGGGCAGCAGCAAACGGATTCCTATTTGGTCTTGCTCCGAGTGGGGTTTACCATCGCCGTAAACTGTTACCAGTTACGCGGTGCGCTCTTACCGCACCATTTCACCCTTACCGGCTCTAACGAGCTTAGGCGGTATACTCTCTGTTGCACTGGCCGTCGGCTTTCGCCGCCCAGGCGTTACCTGGCACCCTGCCCTGTGGAGCCCGGACTTTCCTCCCCCTGATTACTCAAGAGCAACCAGGCAGCGATTATCCAGCTGACTTGGAAAACGCATAGTACTGTATATACCCTCAGCCCTCAAGCGCTTTCCGAGAAACTATTCCGATAACTCAAGCGCCCGCTGATAAATTTCTTTCTTTCTCAACCCCGTAATCTCAGACAGCAGTGCCGAAGTTTGTTTCACACCAAGGTATTTAAGCGAAGATTTAATCATTGAGTCCAGACCTGCCAAGCTGGCAGACACCTCTCGCTTATCCGCCCCTTGAACCATCACCACCATTTCGCCCCGTTGCTGATTAGAATCCTCCTCAAGCGTTTCAATGAGCTTTTCAAAAGTGCCAGACAAAAAGGTTTCATATGTTTTTGTAACCTCCCTAGCCAAGACAACTTTTCGCTCACCAAACACCTCATTCATATCCACCAAACAAGGCAGTATACGGTGCGGAGATTCATAGAAAATTAACGTCGATGTATCAGACAGGTGCTCATTGAGTTTATTTTTCCTTTGGCTGCTCTTGGCCGGTAAAAAACCAATAAAACTAAAGTAATCCGTCGGTAAGCCGCTGGCACTCAGTGCGGCAACCGCTGCACAAGCTCCCGGTAACGGCGACACACGAAAACCGGCCTCCCTCACTTTATTCACCAAATGATAACCAGGATCAGAGATCAAAGGCGTACCCGCATCACTAATTAAGGCAACAGTATTACCCTCCTGAAGCTGCTGGACAATCCAGTCAGATTTTCCTCGCTCATTGTGATCATGAAGGGCAGTTAAGGCGGTTTTTATTGCATAATGATCAAGCAATCTGCCACTGTGTCTGGTATCCTCACAAGCAATTAAATCAGCTTCATTCAACACCTTTAAACTTCGCTGGGTAATATCATCTAAATTCCCAATTGGCGTAGGTACGATATATAAAATAGGTTCAGAGGGTCCTGTGGACATAGTTAAATTTCAATCCGCTTCAGTCATTAGAAAAACGTTAGTATATGGGTTACTCATTCTCCTGTCTGCCTGTGCTTCAACACCGGAACAACATCACCAGGCAAGCACGTCATCATTTTCTAACGCGGATGCCTTTTTAAATAAAGCACTGTCATCACAAGAGCCTTTTTCTTCACAGTTCAGAATTGAAGCGGCCAACGAATACTTCAACGTAAAAGAATACGACAAAAGCTTATCAGCACTGAATTTAGTACCAAAGTACGACAACTTAAACCAGCAACACCAAGCTAAATATATCTACCTGAAATCACTGACACTTTTCTTCACTAAAAGTGATCAAGCATTATCCTGGTTCGACAAAATGACATCCGACCTTCTCGCCTCTTTACCGGAAGACGATCAGTGGTCTTGGCAAAAACACTATGCATTACAACTGGCTACTTCTGAACAACTGACGTTAGCGATAGACCTACTCTCGCATTTAGAGCCGATTTTAAACACCACCCAGACAGCAGAATTCAACCAAACCATCTGGCAAGTCCTTACTGACAAACCAGCCTCTTTGCTTTCTGAGAACATCAAAGAATCGCATTCAGACGTCGTCAATGGCTGGATTGAACTTGCGATGATCACCAACAGCCAAACAGCAATTCAATTCAAAGGCATCGCGCTGGCCCGGTGGCAGTCAAAACATCCAGACCACCCTGCATTGAGCAACCTGCCAACAGAAGTAAAAAACATCCCTCAATCCAGCAACGTCAACATCCGCTCCATTGCGGTATTACTTCCTCTAGAAGGAAAATTTGCCAGCGTCAGCAAAAGCCTGGTACAAGGCATTTTAATGGCCAACTATCAGCTCCCTGAAGATATCCGACCAGAAATTCAAATCATCAACAGCAACACCGACAATTTTCTCGATACATACAATGCAATTGAGTCCGATTTGATTTTAGGCCCGCTCAGCAATAAGAACGTCAAGCAACTGTTAACACTTCCTCAATTGAAACACCCGACCATTGCCCTGAACTCTCCAGAAACAACGCAACTGCCGACCAATTTATTCTTCATGGAACTGCAAGCAGAAGACGAAGCCCGCACCATGGCAAAATTCGCCATCAAAGAAAATAAAAAAACCGGGGCGATTCTCACCTACGATTCCAACAAAGGCATGAAACTCGCCTCAGCGTTCAGCCAGGCATTTAACAACATGGGCGGTAAAATCAGCCATATTCAAGCCTACGAAGGGACTTGGGCCAACAGTCTTAAAAAACTCCTTGAAATTGATAAAAGCAACCAAAGGGCACAACAACTCAGCCGGTTACTTAGATCCCCCATCGAATTTACTGCTCGCCGACGAGACGATGTCGAGTTCATCTACAGCCCACTCAAATATAAAGACCTTCGTCAGACCAACCCGTTGATGGCATTTTATTTCGCCGATTCTATTCAGGTGTACAGCAATTCCGATATCGCCAGCAAATTACACTCCGGTAAAACAGATAAAGACCTAAACAAAGTCATTTTTGCGGATTCAAAGTGGAATCCGTCAAGTTACAGCGCTGCAAGCCTGCTACCCACCAAAGATCAACCCAGAGCCAAACTCTATAGCTGGGGAGCAGATATCTTTGCCACAGCCTTTAACCTTCCAAGCCTACTGGCCATGAACAATCAGCAAATTGAAGCATACAGCTCAAACATCTATTTCGACGGAAAGCATCAATTCATCCGAGAATTCCCTGTCAGTCATGTTCGCTATGGAAAGCCATATGAGACGGCCACTCCGCCAATTACTATCAACTAAACAAATTGGCGATAAGTATGAAAGCATTGCAAGGGCTCATTTAGAAACCAATGGGCTCAAAATCCTTAAGAAAAATTACTTATGTAAGCTTGGAGAAATTGATATTATCGCTCTCCATAATGACATTGTGGTCTTCTGTGAAGTCAGATCAAAATCCAATACGTATTTTGGCCAGCCAGAAGAGACAGTTGACTCAAACAAACAGCAACGAATTCATCGAGCCGCGAATCACTTTTTAATCAATACGCCTCGACTCAAAAACAGTTTTTGCCGATTTGATGTGATCAGTATCATTTTCAATAACGATCATCACCAAATCAACTGGATTCGAAATGCCTTCTAAATTGCCCTGATGAGAACCAAATGAGTCTGCAAGATCGCATACAAATGCACATCGGCCAATCCGTAGAAACAAAAATGCATACGGCCGAATTATTAACCGACGACATATGCCTCGTTAGCCAATGGCTGATCGGCTGCCTGGTGAGTGACAACAAAATCATCACCTGCGGTAACGGTGCATCGCTCGCTGTAGCTCAACTGCTCTCAACTTCGCTGCTGAATAAGTTTGACCAAGACAGACCCGGCCTTCCATCCCTCACCATCGGGACAGACAGCTGCGCAACCAACGGCATTTCCAACTCGTTCAGTTTCGCCGAGGTCTACGCCAGACAAATAAAAGCTTTAGGCCAGCCTGGTGACATCCTAGTCATCATCAGCACCGGCGGAAACTCCCCTAACATCATTCAAGCCATTCAGGCCGCTCACGACCGTGAAATTGCAGTCATCGCCCTTACGGGTGGCGATGGCGGCGGGGTTGCCAGCCTATTAACAGAGCACGATATTGAACTTCGCGTGCCGAGCGACATCAAACCCATCATTCACGAAGCACACATGAGCATCATTCACTGCCTGTGCGACCTTATTGATCACCAACTGTTTGAGGAATCTCAATGACCCCCATCAAGGCTTTAGGCGTTCTCTTCATAGTAACTTTTATGTCGGGATGCGTAAGCTTACTGGATGCTACGTCCGACACCCCGATCGAAGAACACAAAGGCACCCGAACCCTTGGCGCCGTTGTCGAAGACTCCAACATCGAAACCAAAATCAGTGTTAACCTACGAAAAGCCTCTGAATATCTGAAAAATTCCAACATAGACACCATCAGCTTCAACGGCACCGTGTTATTAGTGGGCGAAGTTCCTGATGACGAGAGCAAGACATTAGCAGGCGAAGTGGCCTCCAAAACGCGAGCTGTCCGTAAAGTCTATAACGAATTAAAGGTTTCCGGTGTCAGCACTTGGTTGTCGCGCGTTAACGACAGCTGGCTCACCACCAAAGTATCGACCCAAATGACATTTGAGAAAAACCTACCCAGCTCTAGAATCAAGGTAGTCACGGAACAAGGTACCGTCTACTTAATGGGCCTGGTCACCAAAACGGAAGCGGAACACGCCGTTGCCATCACTCAAAAAATTTATGGCGTAGAGCGCATTGTAAAACTATTTGAATACATCTAGCCCCATAAGCTAGACAATAAAAAAGAGCCATGCGGCTCTTTTTTATTTTACAACTTTCAAACTTGGCTTAGATTTTTCAGCTGGCTTTTCATCCGCACTTGGATCATCAACCACCTTCAAAGGCGGCTCATCATCCGGCTGAGGAGCACCTGGCTCTGCACCAAAGACCATACCTTGACCGTTTTCCCGAGCATAAATCGCCAAGACAGCTACGATAGGTACGTAAACTCGCATTGGCACACCACCAAACCGGGCATTAAAATCAATTGCGTCATTACTCACAATTAAGCCACGCACAGCAGAGGGTGCAATGTTTAGAATAATTTGTCCATCTGATACAAAATCCTGAGGCACCTGCACATCCCGAACACCGGCATCAACAACGATGTACGGAGTGAAGTTGTTATCAACCATCCACTCCTGCAGTGCTCGAATTAAATAAGGCCTACTTGGCGTCATTATCCTAACTCCGAGATTTCATTAAAGACACATTTCTCTTTCAGCTTCAGACAAGCTCGCCTGGAAAGATTCACGATCAAATAAACGAGTCATGTAGTTCTCAAGCCCTTTAGGCGTGGACTCCGGCAATTGAATACCCAGTCTTTTTAAACGCCACAATATTGGACCCACCAAGCAATCAACAACCGTAAAGTCATCGCTCATAAAGTAAGGTTTTTCTTCGAAAATGCCCGCAACAGCAACAATACTATCTGTTAAACGCTTACGAGCGGCTTCCACATCACCCTTACCCGCTAGGATCTGATCAACCAATGGACTCCAGTCTCGTTCGATACGATACATCCAAAGACGGCTTTGCGCACGCGCTACCGGATAAACAGGCAACAGAGGAGGATGCGGAAAACGCTCATCCAAGTACTCCATCATGATCTCTGGCTGGTACAACACCAACTCACGATCAACCAAAGTTGGTAATTCGTTATATGGATTCAATGTAGCTAAATCTTCTGGCTTGCTATCTGGGTTAATATCCAGAACATCAACCGCTACACCCTTCTCAGCCAGTACAATACGAACTCGATGGCTGTAATGACTCTCGCCGTCAGAATAAAACGTCATAGAAGATCGTTTGGCAACTACGCCCATAATTCACCCCAAATTAAAACCAAAAATAGGGTGTGCGGTTAAACCGTACACCCATTTGTCATTTTTACTATACCACTGTATTAGTGGAGATCTTTCCAGTATTCACGATTCAGTAAATACGCAAAGATAAAGAAGACAGACAAGAACAGCATGACATAAATACCAATGCGAATACGTTTTTCCTGCATTGGTTCTGCAGTGTAAACTAAAAAGTTTACAAGGTCATAAACCGTCTCTTCGTATTCAGCTGGTGTTAGCTTGCCTTCTTCAGCCAGATAAAGCACATCACATTTTTCTTCAGTAATGTCCTGACCAGTAAGTACATCCACTTCAACCGGTACCTGTGCACAACCTTTCTTTTGAAGCCCTTGCAGTTCAGCCAAAACATGCGGCATACCTACATTAGGGAACACTTCGTTGTTCACACCGAACGGACGAGTTGTATCTTCATAGAACGTTTGCAAATAAGTATACAGCCAGTCTTCACCACGTACACGAGCAACCAACGTCAAATCCGGTGGCGCAGTACCAAACCAACGCTTTGCTGCATCCACAGTCATTGCGTTTGTCATGTGCTGACCGATTTTAGCACCATCAAAGATCAGGTTTTCAGTCACCAGATCATGAGGAATGTTCAAATCGTCTGCGACTCGCTCATAGCGAGAGTATGCCATTTCATGACAACCCTGGCAGTAGTTCACGAACGTCTGAGCACCGTTTTGCAACGAAGCCTTGTTCGAAACATTTGGCTTCATATCATCCAAAGGATATCCGCCACCTGCTGCCACTGCCAAAACAGGAGCAACAATGCTTAACAAAAATACAGAAAGTAGTTTTTTCATTAGCCTGTCACCCTCTCTGGTACCGGTTTAGTCTTTTCTGCCTTTGTGTACCAAGGCATTAAAATAAAGAATGCGAAATACACAACTGTCATCACTGGCGCTAACCATGGTGGCTGAGCGTATGCAGGCAGAGCACCACAAACACCAAGCACAACGAATGAAACAACAAACAGTGCAATTGCAATCTTACTCAGCATTCCCTTATAACGAATAGAGCGAACCGGGCTGCGATCCAACCAAGGTAGCACAAACAGAATAGCAATCGCTGCCGCCATCGCAATTACACCCAGTAACTTATCAGGAACCGCACGCAGTACTGCGTAGAACGGAGTGAAGTACCAAACTGGCGCAATGTGATCCGGTGTCTTGAACGGGTTAGCCTCTTCAAAGTTAGCATGCTCTAAGAAGTAGCCGCCCATTTCTGGCATGAAGAAAATAATTCCGCAGAACACAAACAAGAAAACAACAATACCCACCAAATCATGAACCGTATAGAAAGGGTGGAAAGGGATACCGTCTTTCGGTACACCGTTTTCATCAAGATTTTTCTTAATGTCTACGCCGTCAGGGTTGTTAGAGCCAACTTCATGAAGCGCTAAAAGATGCATAACTACCAGCGCAACAATCACCAATGGCAAAGCAATAACATGAAGAGCGAAGAAACGGTTCAACGTAATTTCTGAAATCAGATAGTCACCACGAACCCAAGTCGTCAGGTCTTCACCGATGTACGGAATTGCACCAAACAGAGAAATAATTACCTGAGCACCCCAGTAAGACATCTGACCCCAAGGCAGTACGTATCCCATAAATGCTTCAGCACACAAAGCAAGGTAGATACACATACCAAAGATCCAGATCAACTCACGAGGCTTTTGATATGAGCCATAGATGATTCCACGGAACATATGCAGATAGACCACGACAAAAAACGCTGAAGCACCAGTGGAGTGCATATATCGCAACAACCAACCCCACTCAACATCACGCATAATGTACTCAACAGAAGCAAAAGCCCCTTCCTGAGAAGGAACAAAGCTCATCGTCAACCAAATACCGGTTAACAGCTGGTTAACCAAAACCAACATAGACAACACACCAAACACATACCAAACATTAAAGTTCTTTGGTGCGTAGTATTTGCTCATGTGTTTTTCATAAGCTTCTGTGACTGGCAGGCGATCATCAACCCACGCCATCAACCCTTTTTTATCACTACTCATTATGCGCCCTCCTGATCGACACCGACAAGAATCACGTTGTCACTCAAATAAGAATGAGGCGGCACTTCCAAGTTCGTTGGCGCCGGAACACCCTGGAATACACGACCAGCCAAATCGAAACGAGAACCGTGACACGGACAAAAGAAACCACCCAGCCAATCATCACCCAAATCAGCAGGTGCAATCTCTGGACGATATTTTGGTGAACAACCCAAGTGCGTACAAATACCAACCAACACTAGGAATTCAGGCTTAATAGATCGATTAATGCCCTTTACATACGCTGGCTGCTGAGGAACTTCTGAGTTAGGATCTCTTACTGAACCATTAAGTTTCTCTAGATTATCCAGAGTTTCTTTAGTTCGACGAACAATCCAAACTGGCTTACCACGCCATTCAACAATCATTTGCTGACCTGGTTCCAGCTTACTAATATCCGCTTTAACCGGAGCCCCTGCAGCTTTCGCTTTTGCACTTGGGTTCCAGGACGCTACAAACGGGACCGCAACTCCTACTGCGCCAACTGCACCAACTGCAGATGTGGCTCCAATAAGGAGGCGGCGGCGCCCTTTATTTACGCCTTCTTGATTCATGCTAGGTTATCTCCCATCAGCCAACCGAACAGAATCCGCTAACAATAAAATGCAACGAATTCCAGCACACTCTCGTTATGTCATTTTAGTCGCGGAATACTATAGAAAATAACCCTACAATACAAGCGACTAAAGACGAATAGAGCCTGATATAGATTGATATAAGGCAAAAAAAAGGCACTTCCAAAGAAGTGCCTTTTTCCAAACAGAAATCGAATTAACGCTTCGAGAACTGTGGACGCTTACGCGCTTTACGTAGACCAACTTTCTTACGCTCAACAACACGAGCATCACGAGTTACATAACCCGCTTGACGAAGAACCGGACGTAAAGTCTCATCATAAGCCATCAATGCACGAGTAATTCCGTGACGGATAGCACCCGCCTGACCTGAACCACCGCCACCGCTTACAGTAACGATAACATCAAACTTCTCTAAGTTTTCAGTTAGCTCTAGAGGCTGACGAACAACCATACGAGCCGTTTCACGACCAAAATACTCGTCCAAAGAACGACGATTTACAGTAATTGAACCACTACCTGGTCTTAGGAAGACACGTGCAGCGGAACTCTTGCGGCGACCTGTACCGTAGTATTGTGTTACAGACATAATGACTTCCGTTAGATATCTAGTTCTTGAGGCTGCTGTGCAGCATGTGGATGTTCAGCACCAGCATATACTTTCAACTTAGAAAACATTGCTCGGCCTAGCGGATTCTTAGGCAACATACCTTTAACCGCTTTCTCAATTACCATCTCAGGCTTACGATCAATTAACTCAGCAAAGTTCATTGAACGCATACCACCTGGATATCCAGTGTGACGGTAGTACATTTTATCTGCAGACTTCTTGCCTGTTACCTGAATCTGCTCTGCATTAACAACAACGATATAATCGCCAGTGTCAACATGAGGAGTGTACTCAGGTTTATGCTTACCACGAAGGCGTGATGCCACTTCAGTAGCCAGACGACCCAAAGTTTTACCTTGAGCATCTACAACATACCAATCGCGTTTAACTGTTTCTGGTTTTGCGCTAAAAGTTTTCATTCTTTCCAGCCTATAAACGGCAAATTATAAAAAGCAGCGCATTCTACACAAATAGAAATACATCTGCAAACCAAACTTTAAAGCGGACTCTTTCAGCGTGGGAAACTGAGCGGCGAATTATACAACAAAATACAATTAATGTAAGCCCCAAAGGTTGTAACAGACTCCCCGATTCTATATAAATATAGAAAGTAGGTAATTCTAATAATAAGACAAGGTTAAGAGATGATAAAAACAACAATCCGCCATCCGTCTATCTCCCTGATTGCGAAACTAGGCATCATCCTCAGCACAGCTTTTTCATCCGTCAGCCTTGCAACCGCAGGTGAGAAAACCCTGATTACTGCAACTCAGCTAAAACTGAATACATTCCAAATATCAACCCGCTTTCATCAACTTACGCTTCATGAAGGTGATACAGCAATTCAATCCAAGCTGGAAGAAGACATAGAAGCATTGAGAGCCAACCGCTCCCTACTCGAAACGCAAGATGCACCAGAAAGCAAAGAAGCCATTAAAGAAACCATTGCCATTTCAGAAGATTATGCCCACTTTGCACTGAGCAACGAAATGGCTTCCGAAGGTTACACATCTCAGTACGCGATCAACGATCTACACAAAACACGCTTAAACCTGATAACAACTCTCAACAAAATCATTGAGAAAGAATTAGAAGTAATAGGTGAGTCGAGCAAATACGAGCTATATAAAGCCGCTACATTAATGCAAAAGATGACATCACAATACGTTCGCAGAGCCAATTCCACTGGCGGTGCAGGCGTTTATGTTGCGAACGAGGAAAACCTGGAAACACCAGATGTGATGGCTCAGCAATTTACAGAATTACTTTCTACCCTAATGAAAACCACAAAAAATGATCCAAACATTGGCGCCCTGATTCGAAACATCGACAGAAAATGGCGTTTTATTAAGCCATCATTCGAGAAATACAATCAAAACACGGTACCTTACTTGGTAACAAAGTATTGCGATACCATCGTGACTAAATTTGCAGAAGCGGCGGATAAAATCTAAACATCTTGGCCCAAACCGTCTAGCCCAAATAAATTACAACTGTTGCGATAAACTGTATCCGCAACAGTTGTTACCGGCAACTGAAGTAATTCTGCCAACAGAGCCACAACCTTAATTACCGTCTCAGGTGTATTCCTTTTTCCTTTAAGCCACTCTGGCGACATATCCGGGGCATCAGTTTCGATCACCACTTGCGTTAAGCCTAAGCGAGTAACCATTTGTCTGACCTTATTGGCGTTTTCCCAACTGATAACACCGCCTAACCCAATGTAAAAACCTCTTTTTCGAAACTCATTGGCTATTTCATAACTCCCCGAAAAGCCATGAACAACCCCTTTATTTACGTTGAAGTAATCCAATAGATCCAAAACTGCCTGATCACACTTACGGTTATGTATAATCACCGGCAATGACAGACGTGAAGCCATTTCAAGCTGCCTGGAAAAAACCTCTTTTTGTAGACCAAAATCATTTGAGCAAAATTTATCCAACCCCATCTCCCCCAAAGCAATCAGCTTTGAGCCAATAAGATTAGAAGTTTTTAAGTATTCACTTAACAAACTAAGATCGCTAAGGCTGGTTTTGTCCACAAAAAAAGGGTGTATACCTGCTGCGATATACACCCCTTGATGACAACTTACCAGAGTTTCCAGTTTCTCCATCACTGAAAACCTAGTCGCAGGAATCAGAAAGCGCTGAATACCCAGCGCCTTACATCGGGAAAGTAAGCCCGCCCGATCCCCATCAAAGCAGTCAAAGTCCAAATGACAATGCGTATCAAAATATTGATTCACTAATGCTCTCTGGTTGATCTGAAGCGTACGTCAGGCCAACGCTCCTCCATCATAGTCAAATTAACTCGGGTAGAAGCCAAATAGGTTAAATGACCACCGCCATCAACCGCTAGCCCATCTGAAGCTTTCTTTTTGAAGTCTTCAAGCATCTTAGGATCATCACACTCCACCCAACGCGCAGTAAATACATTTACAGGCTCATAAATGCATTCCACTTTGTACTCATCCCTCAATCGCTGAGCCACCACATCAAACTGCAGCACACCAACAGCACCCACCACAAGGTCGTTGTTTCTGGTCGGCATAAATAGCTGAGTTGCCCCTTCTTCACACAACTGCTGCAGACCCTTTTGCAATTGCTTAGTTTTTAATGGGTCTGCCAGGCGAACTCGCCTGAACAACTCAGGCGCAAAGTGAGGAATTCCTGAAAATTTCAGTTCTTCACCCTCGGTGAAGGTGTCACCAATTTGAATTGTGCCATGATTATGCAACCCAATGATGTCACCGGATAAAGCGCTTTCAACATTGGAGCGATCTCCGGCTAAAAAAGTTACCGCATCAGCAATCTTCACATCCTTTCCGGTACGAACATGTTTCATCTTCATACCTTTGGTATATTGACCTGAGCAAATCCTCATAAACGCAATTCTATCGCGATGCTTAGGGTCCATATTGGCCTGAATTTTAAAGATAAAGCCACTCAGTTTTTCCTCGTGGGGATCAACTTCACGAGTCTCAGTATTTCTCGCCTGAGGCTTCGGTGCCCACTGAACAAAATCGTTCAGCATTTCCCGAACACCGAAATTTGAAAGTGCCGTACCAAAGAAAACCGGTGTCATTTTACCTTCTTGATACAATTCCAGATCAAACTCATGACTGGCACCCCGCACTAGCTCAATTTCCTCAAGGAAGTCTTCATACAGACCCCCTAGGTGCGTTTTGGCCTCTTCTGACTCCAACCCTTCAATCCGTACATCTTCAGGAATCGTTAACCCTTTTCCCGACTCGAACACGTAAATGGTATCCGTATACAGATTATATATGCCTTTAAAGGCCTTCCCCATACCGATTGGCCAGGTAATAGGCGCGCATTGAATTTTCAGGATTTCTTCAATTTCATCCATCACCTCAATCTGGTCACGAACTTCCCGATCCATTTTATTGACGAATGTAAATATTGGCGTATCACGTAAACGACACACCTCCATCAATTTGATGGTTCGATCCTCAACCCCTTTTGCGCCATCAATCACCATCAATGCCGAATCGACAGCGGTTAATACTCGATACGTATCTTCAGAAAAATCCTCGTGACCCGGTGTATCAAGAAGATTGACCGTCCGACCCAAATAAGGAAACTGCATCACTGAAGTCGTGATCGAAATACCACGCTGCTGCTCCATGGCCATCCAGTCTGAAGTGGCCATCTTAGTGCCTTTCTTACCTTTAACAGTACCAGCAACTTGAATGGCATTTCCGAATAACAGTAACTTTTCAGTAATAGTGGTTTTACCCGCATCCGGGTGAGAAATGATCGCAAACGTCCTGCGGTTATCAATCTCGACAGCGTGCTTTGACATCAGTAGCATCCAACATTAAAAAATTGCCGACATTATACAGCAACTTTTATCCGGTGTTAGATTCATTCAAAAGTTAAAACGGAATGATAAAAAAAGCCGATACCTGTGTATCGGCTTAAAGAACCAAAGCGAGGATGGAAACTGAGGCTCTATGTGACGGACACCAAGATGAATTACCTTGTGCCAATGCTCAAAACAATTATAAAACCGTTACAATCTGGAACATTAGGGGCAAACGCCATATTTTTACCTTTTGTCGACGAATCAGTCATTTGTATTTATCTTTCGCGTTCCGTTCATAGCGTAACTCATCATAAGTCTTCACCCAATCAGGTAAAAAAATAACAAAACTGACCAATAGCATTCCGCTCAACACACCTTCAGAAATACAAATCACAGGCGCATAGGTAAGGTAAGTAGCAAGTACTCCACTCCCAGAGTGGCCCATCATAATGAGCAACAACCAAAGCCCAGCTGCAGGAATGACTAACGTTAACACCGTCGCAAAAAAACCGCACAAATAAATATAAGCAAACGGATTGTCCAACCAGTAAACAACCAACCGATAGATCAATAAAGAAATAACAACGGGTAACATTCCCCAGAAAAATGTGTTCAGCGGCCAGCCATCCAGAGAATTTACACCCAAAAGAACCAGAGCAACGGAGGCCATCAATACAATAATAGATGAGAAAGCCCAACCAAGAATTAGGGTCATCAGATTAACCCCCAACATATAGATAGAGGCACTGTCGTCTAACCACCCCCTTAACTGCCACAAACACACTACTACAGCAAAAGAGCCAAACACCAAATGCTGCCTGAGACGAAATACAAAAAAGGCAGGCCAATCAATGCTTTTAATCGCAAGCAAAAACTGAAGAAAAATAAGTAACACTAAAATGATATTAATAACGAGAGGTACATCATCAATATCCAGGTACATCGTCAGACCCGCTCATCAATTTTCGTTTGAATTAATGGCAGCTGAAGCACCAACGCGTCCTCCCTCCCGCCTTCACCCGGATAATAATTTTTACGAATGCCTAATTCAGTAAAGCCCAGCTTCTGATATAAATGTATAGCGCTGCCGTTCGAAACCCGAACCTCCAACAACATAAGCTCACAAGCATCACTGATGCAGTGGGCTATGGTTTGCTCAAGAAGATACTGACCAAAACCCTGCTCTCGAAACTTATCATCAATGCATATATTTAATAAATGGGCTTCGCCAACAATATTGGATACAACACTGTACCCCATGAGACCAATAGCAGAGCTTTCTAATACCAGAAAGTAATAATTAGGTTTAAAGCAATCCTGAAAAACGCCTTGCGACCAAGGAAAAGGATAGCCTGTCTGTTCAACTCTAAGGATATCGTTTAAGTCCGACTTCTGAGCAAAACGAACAGTACAGTCTATTGGCCGTTTTTTAATACTAGAAGATGTTTCCATAGTTCCCGCTTAGCTGAGGCAGACATCATGAGTTCATGAAGTTCATCGGAAGTGATAACGTTGGATGAAGCATCGAGAATGGAAGGTAATTCAGTAGACAAGCGCTTTCCTAATAAAAAAAATGTATTTACACCCAAGTCATAACCCTGTTTTTGAAAAAATGCCTTCATACTTTCTTCAAAAAACGGTCGAGACTGAAACTCAGTGGCTGCCTTAACTATAGGCCAATCAACTTTATGCAGAAATTCAATGGAGGCTGATGCACCAATGTACTTTACTACTGCGTCTAAGAAACGCTGCTCCATGGATGACAAAGGATCATCTGTCTGACGAAGAACACAAACACTCACGCCCAACGGGTACCTGATATACAAGAAACTGAAAGGGGCCACAAGCTCTTTGCTTTTACTCTCAGAACCATGTGAGGTCAGCTTAACCTCAGCTGTTTCGGTTATTGTTGGCGGGGATGCATCTTCCGCCCCCATCAAAGAGCGCAGCTGATCTAAAGGAGCGGCGACAGAGGTGGCTGGAGGTGACCCCATTGAATCAGAGCCAGGAGCAATCGCAACAGGAGATCTCTCCATTGCTGGCTCTGGCTCAGGCCAACTTAGTTCAGGAGCGTTAGGTAAAACAAATTTAGGGTACCACTGAGATACCCCCATGACGCTTAAATAACTTTCCTGGATTTGCTGATCCATAGTAATGGCCTAGAAAGGAATTATACGCCTTCGCCCGCTTGAGGGTGCGCTCTCACGACGTTAGCCCCTAACAAGTTAAGCGCATGAAGATATGCTTTTGCCGAAGCAATAACGATATCTGTATCCGCACCAAGGCCGTTTACAATCTTGCCGCCATGATCCAGACGAACCGTTACCTCACCCTGAGAGTCCGTTCCTGAGGTAATCGCGTTTACTGAATAAAGAGTAAGTTCGGTTTCAGAATGGACGATCGTTTCGATAGCTTTAAAGGAAGCATCGACAGGGCCACTTCCCTGAGAAACACCTTTGAACTCTTTACCATCAACAGAAATAACAATTTCTGCTTCAGGTGTTTCGCCCGTACAAGACATTACTTTCAAACTCACCAATTCATACTTATCTTCAAATTGCCCAGAGTTATTATCGCTGACCAACAAGTGTAAATCTTCATCGTAGATTTCATGTTTTTTATCAGCTAAATCTTTAAAGTTAGCAAAAGCATGATTCAATTCTGTTTCTGTTTCGAAAGTATGCCCCAGCTCTTCCAAGCGAGTCTTAAATGCATTTCGACCTGAGTGCTTGCCCAAAACCATTCTGTTGGTATTCCATCCAACGTCCTGAGCCGACATAATCTCATACGTCTCTCGATGCTTTAAAACACCGTCCTGGTGAATACCCGATTCATGAGCAAATGCATTCGCCCCAACAATTGCTTTGTTCGGTTGAACAGCAAAACCCGTCACCGAAGAAACCAGTTTCGAGGTCGGAACAATAAATTGAGGATCAATGTTCGTTTCTATATTGAACAAATCTTTTCGGGTACGAATCGCCATTACAATTTCTTCAAGTGAGGCGTTACCTGCTCGCTCACCTAAACCATTAATCGTACATTCGACCTGTCGTGCACCGTTTTGCACTGCTGACAATGAATTTGCGACAGCCAGACCCAAATCGTTGTGGCAATGGACAGAGAAAATAGCTTTATCTGAGTTCGGAATACGCTCTATCAACGTTTTGATGGTTTCGCCGAACTGCTCCGGAATCGCATACCCAACTGTATCAGGAATATTAATGGTCGATGCCCCAGCATCAATCGCCGCTTCGATAATCCGACATAGAAAATCAATTTCAGATCGACCTGCATCTTCACAGGAAAACTCTACATCAGCCACATGATTACGAGCTCGTTTAACGGCAGCCACCGCCTGCTCAATGACTGCATCAGGCTGCATACGCAGCTTATGCTCCATATGAATAGGTGAAGTCGCAATAAACGTATGGATACGCCCTGAGTTTGCGCCTTTAAGTGCCTCTGCAGCACGATCGATATCTTTATCAAGAGCCCTAGATAAACTACAAATAGTACTGTCTTTTACCGAATCAGCAATGCTTTTAACTGATTCAAAATCACCAGGGCTTGCAATAGCAAAACCCGCTTCAATAACATCAACCTTCATTTTTTCCAGTGACTTCGCGATGCTTAATTTCTCTGACTTTGTCATAGAAGCACCAGGGCTTTGCTCCCCATCACGCAAGGTGGTATCGAAAATAATTACACGATCATTGCTCATCACGAACTCACTGTTGTTATTAATACAAAATTATTAAAGACGAAAAAAACTTACCCTAAATAAGGCAAGGTAACGAACAATTATAAAGCACAAGATAAGCGTTGTGGAACTAATAACACAACTCTCTTTCTAAACTCATTCTTAATTTAAGAATTGAGATCCGTATGAACCTTTTAAAATGCAGTCTTTTTATTATTTTGTTTAGTGTTGTCCAGATATCTCTGGCGACACCACCTAATACAACATCAACAAACAAAGTTCAGACCAACAAGGTTTACCTCTTCACTCAAACATTTTGCCCTTCATGCATCTACGCTAAAAAATATATGACCGAACAAAATATAGATTTCATCGAATTAGACATCGAAACAAACCCGCAAGCGCTGTCTGCGTTCCAAAAAATTAACGGCAGGGGAACACCTATGATGGTCATCAACAAACAAATCAGCTATGGCTTTGACAAAGAGTTTCTTGAGGCCAATATATATTCTGAAAAGCAGTAGATCATTATCTGAAAGTAACAAAAACCAGAGGGTCATCATTGATCATAAAACAGACTGGCAATAAAAAACCCCGATGCGTTAGCATCAGGGTTTTTAAATAAGGCGCTTGACGATGACCTACTCTCACATGGGGAGACCCCACACTACCATCGGCGCGGACCGGTTTCACTTCTGAGTTCGGAATGGGATCAGGTGG
>NZ_BAABBN010000001.1:0-827 GCF_039537985.1 Litoribacillus peritrichatus | reverse complement strand
ATATTCCAGTCGCGGGCGTTGGTATCTCTAACTTGAAGATTTATCAAAACGCAAATGCGGGTGCATTGGGTGCAGCAGGTGTTGCGCAGGGTGGCTTTGCCTATTTCGACGTAACGGTTGATACCGTGGATACAGCGTATAACCTTGCAAGCCCAGCAGACATCGCTGGTACAGCAACGACTGTAGCTGTGTCTGATGCATTGAGCTTGTCAGTGAACAGCTTCAACGTTGATATCGATATGGACGTAGCGATCGGTACTTCAACTGCAACGGGTGCACTTGCTGGATTGGTGACTAGCTCAATCGGTAACGTACATCTAGAGAACTTGGACGTGTCTGGTACAACTTTGACTGTATACGGTCACTAATACCTAAGACTCTCCGAGTTAAAAAACCGCCTTCGGGCGGTTTTTTTGTGGGTGTTACTTTTTGAGGTTGATTGAGTGTTTTTGTTACGGTTTTTTGTCTTTTTTTGAGTGTTAGTGGGTGTGGGTGGTCTGTTTCAGGGTAACCTAAACTAAAGGTGGGTTTTGGATGTGTGGCATGAGCGCGGTTTCTTTGCTTATTGTTGGGTATTCTGGAACGAATAGTTCGTTATAGTGGATCTATGAGTTAAAACGGCTCTGTTAAATAAAAATTAAAAATAATAATCAGGAGTTCTTCCATGAAAGGTTTCAAAAAGCTGGCTCTAGTAGCTGCAATCGCTGCCCCATTAACTTCCGCTCACGCACTTGAGTCTTTGGATGATTCAGTACTGTCAGACATGACCGGTCAGTCTGGTGTGTCTATCGATCTTAAAGCACGTGTTTTGATCGACGAAGTGGTTT